>JAZKIV010000012.1:0-114087 GCA_040384685.1 Pseudomonadota bacterium
CCACCACCGACCAGAAGGAAGGCATGGACGCCTTCGTGAACAAGCGCAAGGCGCAGTTCAAGCACCAGTGATCATTGCGCCAGCAGGCGCCCGATCTCCTCGCGCACGGCCTTCATCGTGGCCGCATCCGGCCGCGCCGTGCGGTGGCCGGCCGGCTCGCCCACGGCCTGCCAGCGCACCTGCTCGCCGCCGAGCTCCAGCACGCCCAGCAGCGTGCCGCGGCGGCTGAGCTCGATGCGCGCCACGGGCGCGCCGTAGAGCGGCTCGTTGCCGGTGGCGCTGCGGGCCAGCTGGTTGACCAGCACCGCCAGCGCCTGCGCGCGGCCACGCGACAGCACCACCGAGCGGCCCTCGCTGTCCAGCCGCAGCTCGCTCCAGCCTTCCCAAGGCACGATCGCCTCCTGCTGCCCTGCCTTGGCAGGTGCCTGTGCCGCTGGGGCGGGGGCGGCTGCCGGCGCCGGGGCTGCTGCTGCCGGGGCACTGCGGGGCCCCTGGGTGGAGGCCATGCGCGTTTCGCGCGAGCGCTCGGCCGCGGCCAGGGCGTCGGTCGCCTCGTCCCGTGCCGGCGCTGGCCCGGCGCGGCCACTTGCCGCAGGAGGCGCTTCAGCCGCCGGCGCAGGCGGGGCCGGCGTTGCGGCAGGCTTGGCCGCATCGGCCAGCTCGGCCTTGCGCTGCACGGCGGGCGCAGGCGTGCGGGCAGGCGGAGGCGATGGCGGTGCGGCTGCGGCTGCTGGTTTCGCGGCCTGCGCCGTCGGTGGCGCCGGTGGCGCCGGTGCTGCTGGTGCCGCAGCCGCGGCCGGCGCCGCAGGCGCCTGGGCCATGACGGGTGTCTCGCTGCGCACCCCGGGCGGCTCCTCGCCGCGCCACAGCAGCGTCACCACGCCGGCCAGCAGCACGGTGGCAAAGGCGGCATTCCACGGCCTGGCGCCGCCACCGAACCAGCGCGCCCAGGCAGGGCGCGCTGGGGCGCGCTGCGGCGTCAGCTTGGCCGCCGCGGCGCGGGCCGCGGCATGGATCGCCGCACGCGTGCTGTCCGCCGGCTGCATCTTGCCCTCGTCCGCCGCCGCGCGCAGGGCTTCACGCAGGCGTGCGTCGCGCAGCCCGGTCATCGCGCCATCTCCGCGAGATAGGGGCCCATGCAGCCGCGCAGCTTTTGCAGCGCGTAGCGCAGGCGGCTCTTGGCGGTTTCGAAGGGCAGCCCCAGGCGCTCGGCCAGGTCTTCCACGCTGGCGTTGTCCTCGTGGTGCAGCAAAAAGGCGGCGCGCTGGGCGTCCGGCAGGCCTTCCAGGCACTGCAGCAGCTGGCGGCCCGCGGCGCGCCAATAGGCCTGGTCCTCGCTGGAGGGATGCCGCAAGTCCAATTCGGCGGCCAGCCAGCCCAGCGCGTCGGCGCCGTCGTCCCCGTCGCCGTCCGGCACCACCTCGCGCCCGCTGGTGCGCAGCCGGTCCACCGCCGCGTTGTGCGCGATGGTGAACGCCCAGGTGCGCCAGGCCGCGCCGCGCGGGGCGAAGGTGGCGCGCGCGGCCACGATGCGCAGCCAGGTGTCCTGGAACACCTCGTCGGCCTGGGCGGCCAGCGCGCCGCCCAGCACGCGGCGCACGAAGCGGTACAGCGCCGCTTCGTGGCGCGCGTAGAGCGCCTCGAACGCGGCGACGTCGCCTTGGGCATAGGCCTGCATCAGGTCCTCGTCGGGCATGTCGGGCAGCGGCCGTGGCATGGGCGGATTGTCACATCACGTTGTACGGCGCACGCCGGGCATCGGGGTTAGCGATGCAGCCCCGTGACGGCTGCCCGCACGTAACAGCATGCACCAGCCACGAAAAGGAGAATCGTCATGCACCGCCCCGTCACCCGCCTCATCGCGTCCGCCCTGGCCGCCCAGCTGCTGCTGGGCGCCTGCAGCGCCACCGCCCGGATGCCGCCCATGCCCTGGCCCGAGCCGCAGCCGCAGCAGCCCCAGTGGTTTTCGCAACAGCCGGTGGTGCGCAGCGTGCCGAACTTCCAGGCACCGTCGGCCACGCACTGTTCACGGCCGGTCGCCACGCGCGAGGTGCCCGGCTGGCCGCAGGGCGGCAACGCGGCCAGTGAACACGCCCTGCGCGACCGCCCGGCCAAGTCGGCCGCGGCCGGCGAGCCGCCGCCGGCGTTGGCTGCTGCGCCTGCCGCGCCCACGGCGCGTGCCGAAGGTGCGGCCGCGGATGCGACGGCCCGGCATCGCGGCAGCGCCGCGCCCTGGCCTGCCCCGCAGCCACAGCCGTTGCCGCAGCAGCAGCCCGCGCCGGGCGGCGTGGTGACGGCTGGCGTGGTGGACGACAACGCCGACTTCGACAGCTATCTCGCGTTTCGCAACCGCACCCGCGTGGAGCACCGCCCGCGCGACGTGCGCGAGCGCTACCTGCTGCAGGTGAAGGACCGCGCCGGCCGCGGCGTGGCCGATGCCGAAGTCGCCGTGCTCGGCGCCAGTGGCCATGCCATGTGGGCGCGCAGCGATGCCGGCGGCCGCGTGTGGCTGCACCCGAACGCGTTCGATCCGATGCGCTCGCCCGGCTACCAGGTGCTGGTGCGCAAGCAGGGCGCGCAGGCCGGCGCGCAACTGCAGCGGGGGCAGAAGAGCGCGGTGGAGGTGGTGCTGGACACACCGGCCGCGCCGTCGCGCGCGCAGCTGGACCTGGTCTTCCTGATCGACGCCACCGGCTCGATGGCCGACGAGATCGGCAAGCTCAAGGCCAGCCTGCGCAGCATCGCCGCCGAGGTGGCGCGCATGCCCAGCCGGCCCGACCTGTGCCTGGGCCTGGTGGCCTACCGCGATCGCGGCGACGCCTTCGTGCTGCGCAGCCACGACTTCACCGACGACGTGGGCGGCTTCCTGCGCGATGCGCTGCTGCCCCTGCAGGCGGCCGGCGGCGGCGACTACCCGGAGGCCATGAACGAGGCATTGCACGACGCGGTGCACCGCCTCAGCTGGCGCGGCGACAACACCACGCGCCTGGTGGTGCTGCTGGCCGACGCCCCGCCGCACCTGGATTACGGCGCGCCGCACTACGACGACGACATGCTCGCGGCGCTGGGCAAGGGCATCAAGGTGTTCAGCGTGGGCGCCAGCGGCCTGGACCGGCAGGGCGAATTCATCCAGCGGCAGATCGCGCAGTACACGGGCGGGCACTTCGTGTTCCTGACCTACGCCCAGGCCCACGACCCATCCAGCGGCCCGGGCCGCGAAACCGTGCACGACGTGAAGAATTACTCGGTGGACACCCTCGACCGGCTGATCGTGCGGCTGGTGTCCGAGGAGCTGGGCAAGCTGGCAGCCGCGCGGTGATGAGGCGAGCTGCTGCCGCGAACATCGGGGCTCGTTGGCCTCGCCGGCCTTCGCTATAATCGAAGGCTTTGGCGCTTTAGCTCAGCCGGTTAGAGCGACGGAATCATAATCCGCAGGTCCGGGGTTCGAATCCCTGAAGCGCCACCAAATACCCGTCATTGGGGAGTAGCCGCTCCTTCCTCACCGAAGGAGGCTCGCGTCAACACACTTGGCCCGCATGGCCATGGCGCGCGCAGCAGCCCAGCCTGGCAAGACCTTTGACCGCTTCGATCCGCTCGCCGGGGGATCGCGAGCGGTCATCGGTTCATCCGCCCGGCCTGGAACCCCATGGAAGCCCTCCTCGTCTCCACCGGCGTCGTCGCCCTCGCCGAAATCGGCGACAAGACCCAGCTGCTCGCCTTCCTGCTCGCCGCGCGCTTCAAGAAGCCCTGGCCGATCGTCGCCGGCATCCTGGCCGCCACCTTGCTGAACCACGGCATGGCCGGCGCGCTGGGCGCCTGGATCACCACCGCGCTCAGCCCGCAGACACTGCGCTGGGTGCTGGGCCTGTCGTTCCTGGGCATGGCCGCGTGGACGCTGGTTCCCGACAGGATCGAGGAAGAGGAACAGGCGGCGGCGCAGCGCCTGGGCGTGTTCGGCGCGACCTTCGTCACCTTCTTCCTGGCCGAGATGGGCGACAAGACGCAGATCGCCACCATCGCCATGGCCGCGCGCTTCGCCGACCCGTGGACCGTGGTGGCCGGCACCACGCTGGGCATGCTGCTGGCCGACGTGCCGGCCGTGTTTGCGGGCGACAAGCTCTCCGCGAAGATTCCCATGCGACTGGTGCACGGCGTGGCCGCCGCCATCTTCGCGGCGCTCGGCGTGGCGACCCTGCTGGGCGCCGGCGCGCGGCTCGGTTTCTAGGCAGTCGTGATCAGTCCCGCGGCGGCGGCCGGCGGAAATTCAGCAGCCGCGTGGCGATCACGGTTTCCGCCAGAAAGCACAGCAGCGCGCACAGGAAGCTCACCACGCCGGCGAGGAAGCCGCCGACCGCCCAGGCGCTGACGCGGAACGAGGCCGTCTCGCCGAGGAACAGCAGGATGATGGTCAACCCGATCAGGAAGGCGCAGGTGGTGAGCAGTGCGATGCAGCCGTTGGCCAGGCGCCCGCGCAGGCGCAGTTGCACCAGTTCGTTGTCCGCGAAGGCGAGGAACGCCGCGTCCTGCGACGACAGGGCCCGCTCCTCCAGCTGGCGGCCGCGGTCGATGATGCGCGCGAGCCGGCCGGCGACCGCGCCGATCATTCCCGACACCGCGGTGAGAAGGAACACCGGCGCCACCGCGAGCTGGATGCCGTGGGTGATGCTTGCGTTGTCCAGCGGCCAGGTCATGCGGCGGATTATCGGGCCCAAGCCCATGCGGCCGAACGAACCGCGACCCTAGGACTGCCGCTTCATGATGTTGATGCTGCCGTCGGCCTCCAGGATCGCCATGCGCATATCCTCCAGCGCGCAGTCCGCGGAGCGCAGCGCCTTGTCCATGTCGGCCTCGGGCACGCGCTGCTGCTTGAGCACGTCCTTGTAGATCACACCGTCGCGGCCGATCAGCACCGGGCTGCCCTGCAGCACAGCGTCGAGCTTTCGGCTGCGGGCGGTGGTCAGGGCGATTCCCACGTCCAGCAGGACCAGCGTCACCGCCACGATCAGGCCGCCGGTCAGCGATTCGTCGCCGCCGCGCAGCGAGTCGCTCACGGCTTCAGACAGCAGCATGATCACCAGCAGGTCGAACGGCGTGAACTGGCCGACCGTGCGCTTGCCGGTCAGGCGCACCATGACCAACAGGGCCACGTAGACGATGGCGGCGCGAACGACGAGTTCCCACCAGGGAATCTGGAGATCGAACATCGAGGGACGTCAAGGCTGAGCGGCCTCCAGTGAAGCAGCCGTGCCGGCCCCGGCCTGTCGGACGGCTTCCCGAAGTGCTGTGCGTGCGCAGCAGCCGGGCAGCGCATCTTGCGAAAGCTAGAATCGCAGCTCCTCCCCCACAGCCTCTGGCTCTACACCATGAACCGCTGTCTCCGCTGGGCCTTGCTGGCCTTCAGCCTCTTTTGCGCAAGCCTCGCCCAGTCGCAAGTCGTCGTCGAGCGCAGCGTGCCCGCCGACGTGAAGCCCGGCATCCTTGCCGTGCAGGACATGAACGGCACCATCACCATCGACGGCAAGGCCGACCGCTTCACGCCGGGCGTGCGCGTGCACGACGTGAACAACATGCTGCTGCTGTCGGGCAGCCTGATCGGCCGCAACGTCTACACCGTCTACAGGCGCGAAAGCACCACCGGCCAGGTGCACGAGGTCTGGCTGCTCACGGCGCAGGAATACAGCAAGGTGGGCGGTGCCCGCCTTGGCGACCCCGAGGGCTACAAGCGCTTTGTCGAACTGCTGAACCTGATCTTCACGGCGCGCGCCATGGGAGCGGCGAAATGAGCCGCAAGGTGTTCATCAAGACCTTCGGCTGCCAGATGAACGAGTACGACTCGGACAAGATGGCCGACGTGCTGCGCGCCGCCGACGGCTACGAGCCCACGCAGGACGTGGACGAGGCCGACCTGATCCTGTTCAACACCTGCTCGGTGCGCGAGAAGGCGCAGGAAAAAGTGTTCTCCGACCTCGGCCGCGTGAAGCACCTGAAGAGCAAGGGCGTGCTGATCGGCGTGGGCGGCTGCGTCGCCAGCCAGGAGGGCGCGGCCATCGTCGAGCGCGCGCCTTATGTCGACGTGGTGTTCGGCCCGCAGACCCTGCACCGCCTGCCCGAGCTGCTGGCGCGGCGCGCGCGCGAAGAACGCGCGCAGGTGGACATCAGCTTTCCCGAGATCGAGAAGTTCGACCACCTGCCGCCCGCGCGGGTGGACGGCGCCTCGGCCTTCGTCAGCATCATGGAAGGCTGCTCCAAGTACTGCAGCTACTGCGTGGTGCCCTACACGCGCGGCGAGGAAGTGTCGCGCCCGTTCGACGACGTGCTGGCCGAAGTGGCCGGCCTGGCCGAGCAGGGCGTGAAGGAAGTGACGCTGCTCGGGCAGAACGTGAATGCGTACCGCGGCAAGATGGGCGAGGCCGGCGAGATCGCCGACTTCGCGCTGCTGATCGAGTACGTGGCCGAGATGCCCGGCATCGAGCGCATCCGCTACACCACCAGCCACCCCAACGAGTTCACGCAGCGCCTGATCGACGTCTACGCGAAGGTGCCCAAACTGGTGAGCCACCTGCACCTGCCGGTGCAGCACGGCAGCGACCGCATCCTGATGGCGATGAAGCGCGGCTACACGGCGATGGAATACAAGTCCATCATCCGCAAGCTGCGCGCGGTGCGCCCCGAGCTGTCCCTGTCCAGCGATTTCATCGTCGGCTTCCCCGGCGAGACCGAGGACGACTTCGCGAAGCTGATGAAGCTGATCGAGGACGTCGGCTACGACGCCAGCTTCTCCTTCATCTTCAGCCCGCGCCCCGGCACGCCGGCAGCCAACCTGCCGGACGCCACGCCGCATGCCGTGAAACTGAAGCGGCTGCAGCAGGTGCAGGCGGCCCTGGAAGCCAACGTGCAGCGCATCAGCGCAACGCGCGTCGGCACGCTGCAGCGCATCCTGGTGGAAGGCCCGTCGCGCAAGGACGCCAACGAGCTGATGGGCCGCACCGAGTGCAACCGCATCGTCAACTTCGCGGGACCGAAGCGGCTGGCCGGGCAGATGGTGGACGTCACCATCACCGAGGCACGGCCGCATTCGCTGCGCGGCGAGGTGGTGGTGAAGGAGACGGCGGCGGCGTAGCGCCGCGCCGCTTCTTTTTTCTTTATTCGATCCGCGCGCCCGACGCCTTCACCAGCACGCCCGCGTTCTCGTAATCCGCGCGCAGCAGCTTCTGGAATTCGTCGGTCGCCATTGCCGGCCCGGTCTCCACGCCCAGGCGCGTCAGGCGTTCCTGCACTTCGGGCAATGCCAGCACCTTGTTGATGGCGGCATTCAGCTTGTCCAGTTCGGCCTTGGGCATGCCGGCCGGTGCCAGCACGCCGATCCATGAATCGAACTTGTAGTTCGCAACGCCGGCTTCGGCCACCGTCGGCAGCTCGGGCATGAAGCGCGAGCGCTGGGTGCCGGTGTAGGCCAGGATCTTGATGCGCGCGTCCTGCTTGAACGGCACCAGGCCGATCAGCGACGAGGTCACGCCCTGCACGCGGCCGGCCAGCACCTCGTTGACCGCGTCGCCGGTGGACTTCATCGGCACGTGCTGCATCTCCGCGCCGGCGCGCGCCAGGAAGTACGCCATGCCCATGTGCGTGGCGCTGCCGTTGCCGGCCGAGGCGTAGTTGAACTGGCCCGGCTTGGTCTTGGCCAGCTTCACGTACTCGGCCAGCGTGTTCACGCCCAGGTTGCCCGGCACCGCGATGGCATAGCCGGAGCTGCCGATGTAGGCCACACCGGTGAAGTCCTTGATCGGGTCGTACGGCAGCTTGCTGTACAGGTGGCCGGCCAGGGTGTGGCTGGCCGCCGCCAGCACCAGCGTGTTGCCGTCGGCCGGCGACTTGGCCACCACGCCGGTGCCGACCGAGCCACCGGCGCCGGGCCGGTTCTCCACCACCACCGAGGCGCCGAGCGCCTGGCCGAGCTCGGCGTTGAAGGTGCGCGCCACCGTGTCCTGTACGGCACCGGGCCCGAACGGCACGACGATGCGGATCACGCGCTGCGCGAACGCGGGCGAGGCGGCGAGCACGGCCAGGCCGAGCGCGAGGACAGCGGTGCGGATGCGGCGGAACGTCATGCGGACTCCTTGGTCGTCAAACCTGCTCCAGCCATCTTTGTGCCAGCCGCACGAAGTAGCTGGCGCCGATGGGGATGATCTCGTCGTTGAAGTCGAACGAGGTGTTGTGGATGATGCACGGCCCTGCCCCATGGTCGGGCAGGCGGTGGCCGCCGTCGCCGTTGCCGATGAAGGCGTAGCAGCCCGGCTTCACGCGCAGCATGTGGGCGAAGTCCTCGGCGCCCATCACGGCCGGGTAGTTCTCGTCGACCTGCGCGTCGCCCACCACCTCGCGCATCACATTCGCGGCGAAGCGCGCCTCGGCTTCGTGGTTCACCACCGGCGGCGAGGCGCGGCGGAAGAACACCTCGGCTTCGCAGCCGTGCGCCTGCGCGATGCCGCCGGCCAGCCGGCGCACACCTTCTTCGATGCGGTCCAGCGCATCCACCGAAAAGGTGCGCACCGTGCCGCCGACCCAGGCCTTGTCGGGAATCACGTTGGGCGCGTCCGAGCCCTGCAGCTGCGTCACCGCCAGCAGCGCGCGCTCGGTGGAATTCACTACCCGCGGCACCAGCGACTGCAGCTGCTGCGCCAGGTCGATGGTCGCGCCGACCGGGTCGATGCCGGTGTGCGGCATCGAGGCATGCGTGCCGCGGCCGGTGAGCGTCACGCGCCAGGTGTTGCTCGACGCCATCAGCGCGCCATGGTTGAGCGCGAAGCCGCCCACCGGCACGGCGAAGTTGTGCAGCGCGAACACGGCGTCGCAGGGAAAGCGCTGGAACAGGCCGTCCTCGATCATCTTCAAGGCGCCGGCCTTGCCCATCTCCTCGGCCGGCTGGAAGATGAAGTTGACGGTGCCGCTGAAGTCGCGCGCCTTCGCGAGATGCCAGGCCGCCGCCAGCAGCATGGTGGTGTGGCCGTCATGGCCGCAGGCGTGCATGCGGCCGTCGTGCTGGGAACGGTGGGGAAAGCGGTTCTCTTCCTGCAGAGGCAGCGCATCCAGGTCGGCGCGCAGGCCGATGGCGCGCTGGCCATCGCCCTTCCCGTTCCGGCAGCGCAGCACGCCGACGACGCCGGTGCCGGCCACACCGGTGTGCACCTCGATGCCCCACTCGCGCAGCAGGTCCGCCACGATCTTCGCCGTGCGGTGCTCCTCGAAACCGAGCTCGGGATGCTGGTGGATGTCGCGGCGCAGCGCGACGAAACGCGAGATGTCGGCGAAGGAGTCGACGATGTTCATGCGGTCCAGTATAGAAGCGCCGCGAAGCTGGCTCGACAGTGCGCAAGCCAACAAGAACCAGTTGCAATTCGGCTGTTGTATTTGCGCGCACAACAGCTCACTCGGCCCTGGCGCCAGTTGCATCTCCGCATACTTCGTCACTCTTGGACTGGGAGATCACCTTGACATCACGACAGAGTTATTCCATCGCTTGGCGGCTCAATGCCGTCGGGCTGGCGGTCTTCGCCGCCACCGCAGGCAGCGTCGCCTTTGCGCAGCCTTATGCAGACCATTACCCCGGCTGGTACATCGGCGGCAACGTCGGCACCACGCGGGCCGACTTCGACCAGGGTCCCATGTTCGCCGTGCCCCCGGCGTTCGTGACCGGCACCAGCGAAGACAACCGGGACAAGGGCTACAAGCTCTACGGCGGCTACCAGATGAACCGCCACTTCGCGATCGAGGCCGGCTGGTTCGACCTCGGCCGCTTCGACTACGGCTACACCACGGCCGGCGGCACGTTCAACGGCAGCACACGCTTCCACGGCATCAACCTCGACCTGGTCGGCATGCTGCCGCTGTCGGACCGGTTCTCCGTGTTCGCGCGTGTCGGCGCCGCGTACTCGCGCTCGCGCTCGTCGAGCGGCAGCACGGGTGTCCTGCCCAACTACGGGTCGCGCCGCGACAACGATGTCGGCGCGAAGGTGGGCCTGGGCGTGGAATACGCCTTCACGCCGCAGCTGTCGGTGCGCGGCGAGCTGGAGCGCTACCGCCTGGAAGACCCGGTGCGCAACCGCGGCTACGTCGACATGGCCTCGGTCGGCCTGGTGTACCGCTTCGGTGCGCCGCCGGCGCCCACGCGCGTGATCTCGCCTGCACCGCCGCCGCCTCCTCCGCCTCCGCCCGCGCCGGTGTATGTGCCGCCGCCTCCGCCCCCGCCGGTCGCGCTGCCGCCGCCTCCTCCTCCGCCCCCGCCGGCTCCTCCCCCGGCACCGCGTCCGTACCGCAACTGATCGACGCGGTCACGCCATGAAGAAACCCGCCGAAAGGCGGGTTTCTTCATTGGGGAGCGGCCTGCAGGCAGGCACCACGGCGGCAAATCAGTGGACGGCCGGCGGTGCCGATGCGGGGTTCTGCGGGAACGTGCCGCGGACCTCGTAGGAGCCGAACAGCTCCTGGGCGCGCCGCGACTCGGGAAGGATGTAGACGACGCCGCGCGCCTCGCCGAACGTCGTGCGCACCACGTTGTCGTAGAACTGCACCGGCACGTTGATGCAGCCGTAGGTGATGCGGCGGTCCGCCGGCACCTTGCTCTGCAGCCGCTGCAGGCGGCGTTCCTGCGGCACATGGGTCACCACGCGGTGCAGCGCCAGCGCCGAGTCGTAGTCCACCCACAGGATGTCCTCGCCCTTGGGGCCTTTGCCCATCACCGCGTTGAAGCGGCCCGCCGGCGTGATGCGCTCCTCGGGCCGGATGGCCGAGATCGGCCGGGTGCCGATGTCCGGCGCCGCCTCGTCGCCGCGCGCCGATCCCACCAGGGCGGTGGTCGCGCCGCGCAGCCGCCCCTGCGCATCGAACACGAACACCCGGCCATCGAGCTTGTCGACGATGGCGAACGGAAGCCCCGCGTGGTCGCCCGAGTTCACCGCCCAGTCGGCGATGTGGCGCACGTCGGGCGAAGAGGACTCGCCGCCCATGTCGGCGAGCTTGATGGTGACAAGCGGGCCCTGGCCGATGCCCTGTGCGTGCGCCTGCGCAAACACCGCGGCAACTGCGCAGAACGCGAGCGCCAGGATGAAGCGGGCCCTTTGCCTTGAATGGAACATGAATTCCTCGTCGGTCAGACGATGGATTGTTCGGTACGCATGCTCGGCTGTCAGCTCTGCAGAACCCTGCAACACGTCGGACTGAGCGCCCACACCGTGAAGGCCCCGTCCTACAAGGTCCGTTTGGCCGGGCTTAGAACGGCAGCTTTGGCATGCCGCCGCCGCCCTTGCCGGCGCCCATGCGCTTCATCATCTTCATCAGGCCGCCGCCCTTCATCTTCTTCATCATGTCGCGCATCTGCTCGAACTCGTTGAGCAGGCGGTTGACCTCCTGCACGTGCACGCCGGCGCCGGCGGCGATGCGGCGCTTGCGGGTGGCCTTGATCAGCTCGGGCTTGCGGCGCTCCTGCGGCGTCATGCTGCAGATGATGCCTTCCTTGCGGCGGATTTCGCGCTCCGCCTTGTTCATGTCGACCTCGCCGGCCTTGGCCTGCATCTGCGCGGGCAGCTTGTCCATCAGCGTGGACAGCCCGCCCATGCTCTTCATCTGGCGGATCTGCGAGAGGAAGTCTTCCAGGTTGAAGCCCTCGCCGCTCTTGACCTTGGCGGCCAGCTTCTGCGCCGCCTCCATGTTCACCCCGGCCTGCACCTGCTCGACCAGCGCGACGATGTCGCCCATGCCCAGGATGCGGCCGGCGTGCCGGTCGGCGTCGAACACCTCCAGCCCGTCGATCTTCTCGGACACGCCGGCGAACTTGATCGGCGCGCCGGTCACCTGCCGCACCGACAGCGCGGCGCCGCCGCGCGAGTCGCCGTCCAGCTTGGTCAGCACGATGCCGGTGAGCGGCAGCGCCTCCTTGAAGGCCTTGGCCGTGTTGACCGCGTCCTGGCCCTGCATAGCGTCCACCACGAACAGCGTTTCCACCGGCTTCAGCACGGCGTGCAGTTCCTGGATCTCGCGCATCATGGCTTCGTCGATGGCCAGCCGGCCGGCCGTGTCCACCAGCAGCACGTCGAAAAAGTGCTTGCGAGCGTAATCGATGGCCGCGCGGGCGATGTCCACCGGCTTCTGGTCGGGCGTGCTCGGGAACCACTCGGCGCCGGCCTGCGCGGTCACCGTCTTCAGCTGCTCGATGGCGGCCGGCCGGTAGACGTCGCCCGACACCGTGAGCACCTTCTTCTTGCGCTTCTCGATCAGGTGCTTGGCCAGCTTGGCGGTGGTGGTGGTCTTGCCCGCGCCCTGCAGGCCGGCCATCAGGATCACCGCCGGCGGCTGGGTCGCCAGGTTGAGGTCGCTCACGCCCTCGCCCATGGTGGCGGCAAGCTCGCGCTGCACGATGCCCACCAGCGCCTGGCCGGGCGAGAGCGAACCCATCACCTCCTGGCCGAGCGCCTTGTCCTTCACGCGGGCGATGAAGTCGCGCACCACCGGCAGCGCCACGTCGGCCTCCAGCAGGGCCATGCGGACTTCGCGCAGCATGTCCTGCACGTTGTCCTCGGTGATGCGGGCCTGGCCGCGCATCTGTTTGACCAGGCGGGAAAGTTTGTCGGAGAGTGCGGAGGCCATGGGGAAGTTGAGCGTTGAGCGCTCGGCGTCGAGCGGGAAATAGCCCTGCGGCGGGGCGGCTCGCTCAACGCTGAACGCCAAACGCTCAACCGCCCTTAAACTGGAGAGCATGATTCTAGCCAGTGCGTCCCCGTCGAGTGCGGTGCTCGCGTTCGCCGCCGCCGCGGCCTACGCGCTGCCGGCCGCCGGCAGCGCCCGGCTGAGCGAACGCGCGGCGCGCGGCGCGCTGCTGGTGGCCTGGCTGCTGCACGGCGCGCTGCTGGCCTGGGGCGTGCTGGGCGCCGAGCCGCGCTTCGGCTTCGCGCCGGCGGTGTCGATGACCGCCTGGCTGGTGCTGACCGTGTACGCGGTGGAAACCCGGCTGTTTCCGCAGCTGCAGGCGCGCTGGGCGCTGGCCGGCCTGGGCGCCGCCGCGGTGCTGCTGGCGCTGGTCTTTCCCGGCAGCGCGCTGCATCCGAGCGCTTCCGCCTGGCTGCCGCTGCACTGGGCACTGGGCATCGCTTCTTACGGACTGTTCGCCGCGTCGGTGGTGCATGCCTGGCTCATGACGCGCGCCGAGCGGCAGTTCCGCCAGGCCGCCGACTCGCATGCCGGCCTGCCGCTGCTCACCCTGGAGCGGCTGACCTTCCGCTTTGCCACCGCCGGCTTCGTGCTGCTGTCGGCCACCCTGCTGGCCGGCTTCTTCTTCAGCGAATCGCTGTACGGCCGGCCCTGGAAGTGGGACCACAAGACGGTGTTCTCGCTCCTGTCCTGGTGCGCCTTCGCCGCGCTGCTGCTGGGCCGCGCGCGCTTCGGCTGGCGCGGGCGCAAGGCGGTGCGCGTGCTCTACACCGGCTCGCTGCTGCTGCTGCTGGCCTACGTCGGCTCGCGCTTCGTGCTGGAAGTGCTGCTGCGCCGCGCCGCCTGACCCATGAAATACCTGCTGATCCTCGCGCTCGTGGTGGTTGTCTATATGTGGTGGCGCAACGGCCGCATCGCGCAGGCGCAATCGCAGACGCAAGCGCGCCCCGGCGCCGCGCCGCAGGCCGCCGGCGCGCAGGACATGGTGTGCTGCCCGGTGTGCTCGGTGCACCTGCCGCGCGGCGAGGCGGTGGCCGGCGGCGACGGCCGGCTCTACTGCAGCCAGGAACACCGCCTGCGCGCGCCGGGGGGCTGACGCTGGCCGCCACCCCGTCGTCTTTCGGCAACGTCGTGCCCGCGCCGGCGGCCGACGTCTCCGAGGACTCCGCCTTCCATCGCCTGTGGCGCGGCTTCATGACGGCGCGCGTCACCATCGCGCTGGTGCTGACCGTGGTGTTCGCCGTGCTGTACGTGCTGGGCGGCCCGCACACGGTGAACGGCTGGCTGATCGGCCTGTGCGCCACCTACCTCACCGCGGCGCTGGCGGTGCGCACCCTCACCCAGCCGGCGCCGCCGGGCAACGCCTTCGATCCGCAGTGGGTCTCCACCATCGGCATCGACCTGCTGGCGTTCTCCACGCTGCAGTTCCTGCAGGCCGCCGGGCTGAACTACCTGCCGCTGTTCGCGCTGCCGGTGCTCACCGCCGGTGTGATGGGCTCGCCGCTGCTGGCGCTGGGCACGGCCGCCGGCGTCACCCTGCTGCTGCTGGGCGACGCCTGGATCTGGGCGCTGCAGCAGGGCACCGACGCCTCGCGCTTCCTGCAGGCCGGCCTCACCGGCATCGGCTACTTCGCCATCGCGCTGCTGGCCAACCAGCTGGCGGCACGGCTCGCGCGCGAGGAGCGCGCCGCGCAGCGCGGCCGCATGGCGGTGCGCATGCAGGCGCAGGTGAACGAGCTGGTGATCGAAACCCTGGGCGACGGCGTGCTGGTGGTCTCGGCCGACCAGCGCGTGCACACCGCCAATCCGTCGGCGCGCCGCCTGCTGGGCGAGGGCACGCCGCTGGCCACACCGTTCGCGCTGAATGCGCAGCCCGCCTGGCGGCCGCTGGCGCAGCTGGCGCGCCGCACCTTCCTGGACAAGCAGGCGCAGACGGCCGAGGTGGCGCTCGCGCGCGCCGGCGACGAGCGCCTGCTGGTACACGTGCGCACCCGCCTCACGCCGCCGCACGACCCGCTGTCCGAAGGACTGTGCGTGATGTTCCTGGAAGACCTGCGCGAGATGGAGGCGCGGCTGCGCACGGAGAAGCTGGCCGCCATGGGCCGCATGTCGGCCGCCGTCGCGCACGAGATCCGCAACCCGCTGGCCGCCATCGCCCAGGCCAACGCGCTGCTGGAGGAGGACCTGTCCGACCCGGCGCAGCGCCGCCTCAGCGCCCTGGTGGGCCAGAACGCGCAGCGCCTCGCGCGCATCGTCGACGAGATCCTGAACATCGCCCGGGTGCAGCAGCAGGGCACGCCGCCGGCCTGGCTGGAGCTGGACCCCGCCGTGGCCGCGGCCTGCGAGGAGTGGGCGCGCCACATGCAGGCCACCGGGCGCGTGCGGCTGGCGCTGGCCGCGCCGGACGCGCGCGTCGCCTTCGAGGCCGACCACCTGCGCCGCGTGATGGTCAACCTGCTGGACAACGCGCTGCGCTACGCGGGCGACGCCGGCGACTCGATCTGCGTGGAAACCTCGGCGGCGAACGGCCAGGTCGACCTGCGCGTGTGGAGCGACGGCCAGCCGATGGAGCACGGCGTGCAGCGGCACCTGTTCGAGCCGTTCTTCTCGTCCGAGAGCCGCTCCAGCGGCCTGGGCCTGTACATCTGCCGCGAGCTGTGCGAGCGCCACGGCGCCTCGATCGGCTACCGGCGCTCGCCGCGCGGGGCCGACGGCGCCGGCGGCGCGCGCGAAGGCAACGACTTCTTCATCCACTTCCGTGTGCCGCCGGCCGTTGTGCCCGCGCCGCCGTTTGACACAATAGGCGCGTGATGGCCCAACCCGCAGCATCCGCCGCGCAAGTGCTCGTGGTCGACGACGAGCCCGACCTGCGCACCCTGTACGAGCTCACCCTGCTGCGGGAAGGCTACCGCGTGGAGGCCGCCAGCACCCTGGCAGAGGCCTGGAACCTGCTGGACGGGCGCCGCTTCGACGCGGTGATCACCGACATGCGCCTGCCCGACGGGCTGGGCCTGGAGCTGCTGCAGCGCATGGCGCAGCAGCAGCGCGCCGAGCGCTGCATCGTCATGACCGCCTACGGCTCGGCCGAGAACGCGGTGGAGGCGCTCAAGGCCGGCGCCTTCGACTACCTCACCAAGCCGGTCGACCTGAAGCAGTTCCGCACCGTGGTGGCCTCGGCCGTGGCCGATGCCGCAACCGCACGGCCGCGCGCGCCGCTGGCCGCCGCGCGCGCCGGCAACAGCGCGCCCGCGGGCGGCGAGCGGCCGGTGCAGGCGCAGGCCGCGCTGCAGCGCCTGGTCGGCGAGTCGCCGACGATGCGCGCGGTCAAGGAGCGCATCGGCAAGGTGGCGCGCAGCATGGCGCCGGTGATGGTGCGCGGCGAGTCCGGCACCGGCAAGGAACTGGTGGCGCGCGCCATCCACGGCTGCAGCCACCGCGCCGACGGGCCGTTCGTCGCGGTCAACTGCAGCGCCATCCCCGAGACGCTGCTGGAAGCCGAGTTCTTCGGCGCGAAGAAGGGCTCCTACACCGGCGCCACGGCCGACCGCGAAGGCTACTTCCAGGCGGCGCGCGGCGGCACGCTGTTCCTCGACGAGATCGGCGACCTGCCGCTGCCGATGCAGTCCAAGCTGCTGCGCGCCATCCAGGAGCGCCAGGTGCGCTCGCTCGGCTCGATCCAGGAAGACGCGGTCGACGTGCGCATCGTCAGCGCCACCCACCGCGACCTGGCCACCGACGTGGCGACCGGGCGCTTCCGCCAGGACCTGTTCTACCGCCTCAACGTGATCGACATCATGGTGCCGCCGCTGCGCGAACGGCGCGACGACCTGCCGGCGCTGTGCGAGGCACTGCTGGCGCGCATCGCGCAGGAGTCGGGCATGCCGGCGCCCAAGCTGGCGCCGCAGGTGGTGGCGCAGCTGGCCGCCCATCCGCTGCCCGGCAACGTGCGCGAGCTGGAAAACCTGCTGCACCGCGCGGTGGCGCTGTCCGACGGCGACGAACTGCAGATGGACTTCGTGCCTTCGCAGCTGCCGCCGGCGGCATCCGCCGGCGCGGCCGCGGCCGCGCCGGAACGCGCCGCGCCGGCCGCGCTGCCGGGCGACCTGCAGGCCTACCTGGACCAGCAGGAGCGCGAGATCCTGGTGCGCGCGCTGCAGGACACCGGCTTCAACCGCACGGCCGCGGCGCAGCGCCTGGGCCTGAGCCTGCGGCAGATCCGCTACCGCATCGCGCGGCTGCAGATCGCCGTGCCCGGCAGCGACAGCGCCGCCGATGCCGGCGCCGAGGACGCCGATGACACGGCCGGCTGACCCTGCCGCGGACCCGGGCGCGGTGTCCACGCTGTGGGACGGCGGCTGGTACCGCTTCGCGCGCCGCCTGGCGTCGCCCAACGTCGGCGCGCGCCCCGAGGGCGCCTGCGTCGACCTGATCGTGGTGCATTCCATCAGCCTGCCGCCGGGCGTGTACGGCGGCGACGAGGTGCAGCGCCTGTTCACCAACACGCTGGACTTCGACGCCCATCCGTATTTCCGCAGCATCGCCGGCATGCAGGTCTCGGCGCACTTCTACATTCGCCGCGGCGGCGAGCTGTGGCAGTTCGTGAGCGCGGACGAGCGCGCCTGGCATGCCGGCCCGTCGCAGTGGCGCGGCCGCGCAAACTGCAACGACGACTCGGTCGGCATCGAGCTGGAAGGCCTGGACGGCGAGCCGTTCGAGTTCGCGCAGTACGAGGCGCTGGCCGGCCTGTGCGCCGCCGTCGGCCAGCGCTACCCGATCCGCCACGTGGCCGGCCACGAGCACATCGCGCCGGGGCGCAAGGCCGATCCTGGAAGCGGCTTCGACTGGCCGCTGTTGCGCGCAAGCCTTGGCTGGCCGCGCGACTGGTTCGCCGCGTAGCGTGCGATTGCGGCGCCGCGCGCCGCGGGCACGTCACACTTTTTCACACCGGCACTGCGCGGCCTGCGCGGCGAAATCGCGCGCGAAGCCGCGCCAAGACTCGCTTGTGGATGCACACCCACGCAACGGCGCGGCATAGTGCCCGGCCGTGGCGCGCTGCGCACCTGATATCCACAGGGATGTGCACCTGCTCCCCCAGGACAACCACTACCTATAGTGCTTGAAATGCCTCCAGACCCTATATATAGTGCCTCGGCGTACCACAGGCGGTACACTCCGCCGCTCGCAAAAAATAACCGCAGCCGAGGAATCCTGATGCAAACTGCCTTGAGCACACCTGGCGCCCACGCCGTCCCTCTCTCTACTCTCTCTTCCGTTTCCCCCGCCACCGACACCGCCGCCAACCCGCTGGCGCACCACCAGATCATCCGCCGCAACGGCGCCGTCGTTCCCTTCGAGCCGAACAAGATCGCCGTGGCCATGATGAAGGCCTTCCTGGCGGTGCACGGCACCCAGGGTGCGGCCTCGGCCAGCGTGCGCGAGCAGGTCGACCAGCTGACCCAGGCCGTCATCCGCGCCCTGGTGCGCTCGCGCCCGGGCGGCGGCACCTTCCACATCGAGGACGTGCAGGACCAGGTCGAACTCGGCCTGATGCGCGGCGGCCACCACGAAGTCGCGCGCGCCTACGTGCTGTACCGCGAGCGCCGCGCGCAGGAGCGCGCCAAGCAGGGCCAGCCCGACGCCGCGCAGGAGCCGGTGTTCCACGTGCTGGACCGCGGCCAGCGCGTGCCGCTGGACACGGCGCGCCTGAAGGAACTCATCGCCGACGCCTGCCGCGGCCTGGGCGCCGACGTGCAGCCGGAGCCGATCTATGCCGAGACCCAGCGCAACCTGTACGACGGCGTGCCGATCGACGAGGTCTACAAGGCCTCGATCCTGGCCGCGCGCACGCTGATCGAGAAGGACCCCGACTACAGTTACGTCACCGCGCGCCTCCTGCTGCACACCATCTTCAAGGAAGTGGTGGGCCGCGACGTGGCGCCGCAGGACCGCGCCGAGGCCTATGCCGACAACTTCCCCGAGTTCGTGAAGAAGGGCGTGGAAGCCGAGCTGCTGGACGAGAAGCTGTTGCAGTACGACCTGCGCAAGCTGGGCGCCGCGCTCAAGCCCGAACGCGACCTGAAGTTCGACTACCTGGGCCTGCAGACCCTGTACGACCGCTACTTCCTGCACATGCGCAAGACCCGCATCGAGCTGCCGCAGGCCTTCTTCATGCGCGTGGCCATGGGCCTGGCGCTGAACGAGATCGACCGCGAGGCGCGCGCCGTCGAGTTCTACGAGGTGCTGTCGAGCTTCGACTTCATGTCCTCCACGCCGACCCTGTTCAACAGCGGCACGCGGCGCTCGCAGCTGTCCTCCTGCTACCTGACCACGGTGCCGGACGACCTGGACGGCATCTACGAGTCGATCAAGGAAAACGCGCTCCTGTCCAAGTTCGCCGGCGGCCTGGGCAACGACTGGACGCGCGTGCGCGCGCTGGGCAGCCACATCAAGGGCACCAACGGCGAGTCGCAGGGCGTGGTGCCGTTCCTGAAGGTGGTCAACGACACGGCGGTGGCGGTCAACCAGGGCGGCAAGCGCAAGGGCGCGGTCTGCGCCTACCTGGAAAGCTGGCACCTGGACGTCGAGGAATTCCTGGAGCTGCGCAAGAACACCGGCGACGACCGCCGGCGCACCCACGACATGAACACCGCCAACTGGATCCCCGACCTGTTCATGCGCCGGGTGATGGAAAAGGGCGACTGGACGCTGTTCTCGCCGTCCAACGTGCCCGACCTGCACGACAAGTTCGGCACCGAGTTCGAGACCGCCTACCTGGCCTACGAAGAGAAGGCCAGGCGCGGCGAGATCAAGCCGAGCAAGACCATCCCGGCATCGGATCTGTGGCGCAAGATGCTGTCGATGCTGTTCGAGACCGGCCATCCCTGGATCACCTTCAAGGACGCCTGCAACGTGCGCTCGCCGCAGCAGCACGTGGGCGTGGTGCACTCCTCCAACCTGTGCACCGAGATCACGCTGAACACCAGCGACAGCGAAACCGCGGTCTGCAACCTGGGCTCGGTCAACCTGATCAACCACCTGAAGGACGGCGCGGGCGGCCCCGGCGGCGCCAAGGTGCTGGACCACGACAAGCTGCGCAAGACCATCACCACCGCGATGCGGATGCTCGACAACGTGATCGACATCAACTACTACGCGGTGAAGAAGGCGCGCGACTCCAACATGCGGCACCGCCCGGTCGGGCTGGGCGTGATGGGCTTCCAGGACGCGCTGTACGAACTGCGCATCCCCTACTCCTCCACCGAGGCGGTGGAATTCGCCGACCAGTCGATGGAAGCGGTCTGCTACCACGCCTACTGGGCCTCCACCGAGCTGGCGCGCGAGCGCGGCAAGTACTCCAGCTACAGGGGCTCGCTGTGGGACAAGGGCGTGCTGCCCCTGGACACGCTGGACCTGCTGGCGGCCCAGCGCGGCAGCCACTACGTGGAAGTGGATCGCTCGGCCAAGCTCGACTGGGACGCGCTGCGCAGGAAGATCGCCGCCGACGGCATGCGCAACTCCAACTGCGTCGCCATCGCGCCGACCGCCACCATCTCCAACATCATCGGCGTGGACGCCTCGATCGAGCCGTGCTTCGGCAACCTGTCGGTCAAGTCCAACCTGTCGGGCGAGTTCACCGTGATCAACCACTACCTGGTGCGCGACCTGAAGCGCCTGGGCCTGTGGGACGAGGTGATGGTCATGGACCTGAAGCACTTCGACGGGTCGCTGCGCCCGATCGACCGCGTGCCGCAGGAGGTCAAGGCGCTGTACGCCACCGCCTTCGAGGTCGAGCCGGTGTGGCTGGTGGAAGCCGCCGCGCGCCGCCAGAAGTGGATCGACCAGGCGCAGTCGCTCAACATCTACATGGCCGGCGCCTCGGGCAAGAAGCTGGACGAGACCTACAAGCTCGCCTGGCTGCGCGGCCTGAAGACCACCTACTACCTGCGCACCACCAGCGCCACGCACGCCGAGAAATCCACCGTGCAGTCGGGCCGGCTGAACGCGGTGTCGAACGGCTCCGCCTCCGCGCTCGACGCGGCAGCCGCCGCCGCGCGCGCGCAGATGGAGGCGGCGCAAGCGCCGTCCAGCGCGACGCCCGCCACCGACATCAAGTTCTGCGCGATCGACGACCCGACGTGCGAAGCGTGTCAATGAGGCGAATGAAGTGAAGAGGTATCGGCGTTCTCCGACAAACGCCGATGCAATCAAGCAACAAAATGCGCCTTCGATGTGAATGAACACTTTGCATTCGACATCGAGGGCTCACATAATCCGAGCACTGGAAAACTTATGTTGACCTGGGACGACGAAGTCACGCCCACACCGTCAAATGCTGCGAGCGGTTTCATCGCGAACCGCGAGGCGGAGCATTCACCCCTGGCGCCCGCCGCCACCCTCTCCCTCGCGTCCTTGTCGTCCGTTCCTTCCTTCTCTTCCCCGGCTCCCCAGATCACCGTGCGCGCGCCGGCGGCCACGACGTCCGCAGCCGCCCAACCGGCGGTGGCCCGCCGCGTCAGCGCGGCCGACAAGCGCATCATCAATGGCCAGACCGACGTCAACCAGCTGGTGCCGTTCAAGTACAAGTGGGCCTGGGAGAAGTACCTGGCCACCTGCGCCAACCACTGGATGCCGCAGGAAGTGAACATGAACCGCGACATCGCGCTGTGGAAGGACCCGAACGGCCTGACCGAAGACGAGCGCCGCATCATCAAGCGCAACCTCGGCTTCTTCGTCACCGCCGATTCGCTGGCCGCCAACAACATCGTGCTGGGCACCTACCGCCACATCACGGCGCCCGAATGCCGCCAGTTCCTGCTGCGCCAGGCCTTCGAGGAAGCGATCCACACCCACGCCTACCAGTACATCGTGGAGTCGCTGGGCCTGGACGAGGCGGAGATCTTCAACGCCTACAACGAGATCGCGTCGATCCGCGACAAGGACCAGTTCCTGATCCCCTTCATCCAGGCGATCATGGACCCGCACTTCCACACCGGCACCACCGAGGCCGACCAGACCCTGCTCAAGAGCCTGATCGTGTTCGCCTGCCTGATGGAAGGCCTGTTCTTCTACGTCGGCTTCACGCAGATCCTGGCGCTCGGGCGCCAGAACAAGATGACCGGCGCCGCCGAGCAGTACCAGTACATCCTGCGCGACGAGTCGATGCACTGCAACTTCGGCATCGACCTCATCAACCAGATCAAGCTCGAAAATCCGCAGCTGTGGACTTCGGAATTCAAGGCCGAGATCAAGGTCCTGTTCCAGAAGGCCGTCGAACTCGAGTACCGCTATGCCGAGGACACCATGCCGCGCGGCGTGCTGGGCCTCAATGCCTCCATGTTCAAAGGCTACCTGCGCTACATCGCCAACCGGCGTGCCACGCAGATCGGCCTGGAAGCGCTCTTCCCCAACGAGGAAAATCCGTTCCCGTGGATGAGCGAGATGATTGACCTGAAGAAAGAGCGCAATTTCTTCGAGACCCGCGTGATCGAATACCAGACGGGTGGCGCCCTTTCGTGGGATTGAACGGCAACTGCGATGAGCTTGGATTCGCCCGCATGGCACACCGGCCCCCAGAGGCCGGGGCCATGACAACCGGCCAACGAGCCGGTGACGGGCAACGGTGTTCGTGAGGCTGGGCTTCGGCCCAACCGCACGGATCGCTTCGCGCGACCAACAAGCGCGGAGTGCTTTTTTGGCTGATGTGTTGATCGATTTGATCAGGAGATAGAAATGGCAACTGCGAAGAAAGCGGCCGCGAAGAAGGCCCCTGCGAAGAAGGCTGCGGCCAAGAAGGCCCCGGCGAAGAAGGCCGCCGCGAAGCGTCCGGCCGCCAAGAAGGCTGCCGCGAAGAAGGCGCCGGCCAAGAAGGCCGCTGCCAAGCGTCCGGCTGCCAAGAAGGCTGCCGCGAAGCGTCCGGCGGCGAAGAAGGCCGCGGCGAAGCGTCCGGCGGCGAAGAAGGCTGCGGCCAAGACCGCCGCGAAGAAGGCTCCGGCGAAGAAGGCCGCTGCCAAGAAGGCGACCGCGAAGAAGGCGACCGCCAAGAAGCCGGCGGCGAAGAAAGCGGCTGCGAAGAAGAGCGGCGGCGCGAAGAAGGCCGCGAAAGCGCCTGCTGCGAAGCCTGCCGCGGCCGCGTCTGCGCCCGCTGCACCGGCTGCTCCTGCGGCGCAAACCACGCTGAACCCGCAGGCCGCCTGGCCGTTCCCGACGGCTTCGAAGCCCTGAGGCCTTCACCCGGAAAACGCTCGCGCGTTTTCCGGGTGTTTTGGCCGGATCAAAAGCCGCAGCCACGCTGCGGCTTTTTTCTTTGCGCACGCCCTCGCCGCCGCGATGCGAATCAGCTCCCTTATGGCACGGCGAGATTAACCAATGCGCCGACGCTGATTTAATTAAGACTCGCCTCCGGTGCGGCTACGGAGCCAATTTCTCTCATTTTTCCATCCGCCTAATTCATTTGAATTGCTTTTTTCATCAATAAAATTACACATCGCAAACGTGTAATTACGAGGCTCAACAAGATACATTTTTACGGCTTTTATTCAGCGCCGAAGAGCGACCCCTTTGCGTAAGTTGATGGCGTGAGTTCCGTGTGTGCGTTGCGGGCTCCGGGAGGGAAGACAAGCGCAAATGGTCGTTCGAGATTCGCAGGGTGATGGAGAGTCGCTGTGGCCCGCATTCGGGCTGGGGCTGGCGGTCGCGGTGGGCAATGGGCTTGCGCGCTTCTCGTATGCCCTTCTATTGCCGCCGATGATGAGCGAACTCGGCTGGAATTACACGCAAGCCGGCTGGCTCAATACGGCCAATGCCCTGGGCTATGTGCTGGGCGCGGGCAGCGGCTATCTGCTGCTGCGGCGCGTGCCGCCTTCGCGCCTGTTCGTGTGGGGCCTTTGGCTCACCTTCCTGACATTGCTCGTGACCGGCGTGGACACCGGCATCGCCTGGCTGACCGTGGTGCGGCTGCTGTCGGGTGTGGGCGCGGCCTGGGTGTTTGCCTGCGGCGGGGCGCTGATCGCCAACCGCTACGAAAGCTCGCCGGCGCGCCGCGCCACCGCCACCGGGCTGTTCTTCGCGGGCGCCGGCATCGGCATCGCGCTGTCGGCGCTGACGGTCAATCCGCTGCTGGCAGCCACCGGCCCCGGCGGCTGGGTCGGCGCATGGACGCTGCTGGGCGCCCTGGCCGTGCTGCTGTCCATCTGGCCGCTGTGGGAGGCGAAGCGCAGCCACGGCGCGACCAACCGGCCCTCGCCCACGCCGCTGCCGCTGCAGGGGCTGCTCGCTCCCATGCTCAGCTACTTCCTGTTCGCGGCCGGCTACATCGTCTACATGACCTTCATCCTGGCCTGGCTGCGCAACGAGGGCTGGTCCTGGCGCTTCAGCACCCTGGTCTGGCTGGTGCTGGGCGCGAGCGTGGCGCTGTCGCCGTTCGCCTGGCGCCGCGCGCTGGACCGCTGGAACCCGCTGCTCACGCTCGCCGCCAGCTGCGCCGCGACGCTGGCCGGAACGCTGATTCCCCTGTTCGCCGCGAACGCCGCGGGCTTGCTGGTGTCGGCCACGGTGTTCGGCCTGGGCCTGTTCATCGCGCCCTCGTCGGTCGCGGTGCTGCTGCGCCAGCGCATGGCGCCGGCCAACGTCGCCAAGAGCATGACCTTCTTCACCATCATCTTCGCGCTGGGCCAGGCCATCGGGCCGGTGGCCGCCGGCTGGATCGGCGACAGCACGACGCTTGGCGATTCCCTGCTGTTCGGCGCGGCGCTCCTGCTGGCGGCCTCGCTGCTTCCGCTATTCGGCTTGAGGCGACAGCCGTTGCCCGCGAGCCGTCCCGATCCAACCTGAAGAGAGGAACACCCATGAACGATGCCATCCAGAAAATCCGCCAGTTCATCGCCGCCGGGCACAAGAAGCCGGTTGCCTTCAGCGATACGGACGACCTGCTCGAGAGCGGGCTGGTCGATTCGCTGCGATTCGTCGAGCTCGTCATGCTGGTTGCCGAGTTGAGCAACCAGGAGATCGCGCTGGACGCCATCGACTTCGAGAACTTCAGGACCGTCGACAACATGCGGCTCGCGTATTTCGCCGGCGAGGTGCAAGAGAAGCCATGAGCCGGATCTATGCGGACGACTACAGCAAGGGCGACATCCTCGCGCTGGGCAGCTGCAGCCTGGCGGCCGCGGAGATCATTGAGTTCGCCACGCGCTACGACCCGCAGCCCTACCACCTGTCGCAGCAAGCCGGGGAGCACTCTTCCTTCGGCGGCCTGATCGCCAGCGGCTGGCAGATCGCATCGGCCTGGATGGGCCTGTACGTGCGGACCCTGCTGCCCGGCGCGAAGGTCGATGGCTCGCCGGGCGTCGACGAGCTGCGCTGGTATGCCCCGGTGCGCCCGGGCGACGTGCTGGTCGGCGCCGTCGAGGTGCTGGAGCTGGTGCCCAACCCGTTTCGCAAGAGCATCGTGACGATCAAGAAAAAAGGCAGCCTGACCCTGGAAGGCGCCGACAAACCGCTGATGACGCTGGTGCTGCACAGCCGCTTCCAGCGCCGCCCCGCCGGCGCGCCACCGAACCCCTGACAAGGAGCCATCCACATGCAACCCGTTTCCCTGACTGCCCAATGGACCGCCGCGATCCGCGCGATGGAAACCGAGCGTCCGCAGGACGCCCTGTTCCAGGACGGCCTGGCCCGCCACCTGGCCGAGCCCGTCGGCTTCACCCTGCTGGACCGCCACCGCGGCGGCGGCGTGAAGGAGTTCGTCATCATCCGCACCCGCTACTTCGACGACGCAATCCTTGCCGCCGTGGACGCAGGCATCCGCCAGGTCGTGCTGATCGCCGCGGGCATGGACGCCCGTGCCTTCCGGCTCGACTGGCCGCAGAACACCCGCATCTTCGAGCTGGACCACGCGGCGCTGCTGAAGGAGAAGGCGCGCCGGCTCGATGCGGCGCAGGCTTCGCCCAAGGCCGCGCGCGTGCCGGTGCCGGTCGACCTGACGCTGGATTGGACCCAGGCACTGCTGGATGCGGGCTTCGACAGGACCCAGCCCACGCTGTGGCTGGTCGAGGGCCTGCTGTTCTTCCTGACGCAGGCGCAGGTGCAGAAAGTCCTGGACACCTGCCGCAGCCTGAGCGCCCCGCGCAGCCGCATGGTGGTGGACATGATCAGCGCTTCGCTGCTGCGCAGCCCCTTCAGCCAGCCGTTCCTGGCGTCGCTGCGGCGCGAGCAGGTGCCGTGGCAGTTCGGCACCGACGAGCCCGAAGCCTTTCTGGCCAACCTGGGCTGGACCGTCCTCGATCTCAAGGAACCGGGCATGGAGGGAGCGGGCGGGCCGCGCTGGCCCTACCAGCTGGCGCCGCGCAACGTTCCCGGCATCGCACGCAGCTGGCTGCTCACGGCCGAACTCTCCCGCCAGTGAAAGGAAAGGTGTGCCATGAACATCGCTGGCAACTGGTACCACGTGCGCCGTGACCTGGAGGCGGTGCTCGACGCGCTGTTCCGGCTCCCGCCCGAGGACTTCATCGAAT
Organism: Pseudomonadota bacterium; assembly: GCA_040384685.1. GTDB lineage: Bacteria > Pseudomonadota > Gammaproteobacteria > Burkholderiales > Burkholderiaceae_C > Ramlibacter. The sequence goes on from JAZKIV010000012.1 coordinate 26,211, forward strand.
TCGACAGCCTGCTGAGCGTGGAGGAACTCGATGCGCTCGGCTATGCGCGCAACTTCCCCCACCTGACCTGCCTGATGTGCGCCGTGGACGAAGGCGACCGCAAGCTGTTTTCGGTCGGCGAAAAGGCGCTCAGCCATGCCTACAGCCCGTCGTCCACCAGCATGAGCCTGCTGCCCGCCACCTGCTACAAGGTCTACCTGGACCTCAAGGGGCAGGCCCTGTCCGCGCCGCGGGTCGTCGGCTGCATCGCCAGGTGCTTCCGCCACGAGGACAAGCCGCTGGACCACTACCGCGGCTTCAACTTCACCATGAAGGAATACGTCTGCCTGGGCTCGGCCGACGACGCCAAGCACCACATCGACAAGGGCTCCGCGCTGGTCGACCGCCTGATGCAGGCGCTGGACATTCCGTTCGGCTACGAGGTGGCCTCCGATCCGTTCTTCGACATGTCCGGCGCGGTCGCGACCTTCGCGCAGATCCAGCCGACCAAGCGCGAGGTGGTGTTCGACGGCCATGCGGTGGCATCGCTCAACTACCACCGCAACTACTTCGGCCGCAAGTTCGACATCAGCCTGGACGACACGGCCATCCACAGCAGCTGCGTGGCCTTCGGCCTGGAGCGCTGGATCGCGATGCTGCGCGAGCGCTTCGGCGATGCCGGCCAGGCGCGCGCCGCCCTGGCAGGCGTGCTCGCCCAGCCGGACCTGGCGCCCGCGTCATGAACGCGCCGGCCCCCGCCTTCAACGCGGACCTGCTCGGGCGGCTTTTCGAGCTGTCGCGGCGCCACCAGTACGACCCCTACGTGCGCTTCGACTGGCCCGCGCAGATCGACCGCAGCCGCCCATGGTGCGACGAGGACCTGCTCACGACCTACGGCACCGCCTTCCACGCCGAGCTGACCGAGGAGCAGGCGATCGCGCTCAGCCACTGGGAGTGCATCAACTTCTTCAGCCTCAACGTGCACGGCATCAAGGGGGCGCTGGAGTTCCTCATGCGCTCGATCTACGAAAAGCGCTACCGGGTGTTTTCGGAGTACCTGCATTTCTTCGTGGCGGAGGAGAACTTCCACCTGTGGTTCTTCGCCAAGTTCTGCCTGGACTACACCGGCAAGATCTACCCGTCGATTGCCATGCCGCCGGCCAAGACCGGCGATCCTCTCGAGCAGGACCTGTACATGTTCGCGAGCACGCTGATCTTCGAGGAGTACGTGGACTTCTACAACAGCAAGGTCGGGCGCAACGCGAAGGTGCCCGACCTGCTGCGCGAGATCAACCACCAGCACCACGTGGACGAGTCGCGCCACATCGCCTTCGGGCGCGAGGTGGTCAGGTACCTGCATGGGCAATTGCTGGCGCAGGACGAGAGTGGGCAGGCCGCGCCGCGCGTGTGCCTGCAGATCCAGCGCATCTTCGCCTACTTCATCGGGCTGATGTACAACCCCGCCGCCTACCAGGACGCGGGCCTGGTCGCGGCCAGCGGCCTGCCCAACGCCACCGCCCTGCGCAACCGGCTGCGCAACGACCCGGCGCGCCGGCAGTACCACCAGCAATGGTTCGAGCGCACGGCCGGCTTCTTCGTCAGGCAGGGCATCCTCGAGAACACGGACTTTTTTTAGGACATGCGCCGACAGGCGAGGGAGTCTGACAAATGACAACGCAAATCCCCGGTCACACCAAGGTGGCGGTCATCGGTGGAGGTCCGGCGGGCTCGCTGGCCGCCGCGCTGATGGCCCGGGAAAATATCCAGGTCACGCTGTTCGAGCGCGACAAGTTTCCGAGGTACCACATCGGCGAATCGCTGCTGACCTCGCTCATGCCGCTGCTGGATTTCGCCGGGGTCCTGGAGAAGGTCCGCAGCCATGGGTTCATCCCCAAACCCGGTGCGTACTTCAAGGTCAAGGACGAGGGAGAAGCCGGGTATCTCGACTTCAGCCGGCTGAGCCGCTACAGGCACAGCTACGAGGTCATCCGCTCGGAGTTCGACAAGATCCTGTTGGACCATGCCGCCGAGAGCGGCGCCGCGGTGTTCGAGGAAACCAGGGTCAGCGCGATCAGGTTCACGCAGGACAAGCAGCCCGAGGCCCTCGATTGGGTGCGCGGCAATGAAAGCGGGACCACCGCCTTCGACTTTCTGGTCGATGCATCGGGCCTGAACGGACTGCTGTCCGCCAAATACCTGAACAACCGGAAGTTCCAGGAGCACTTCGCCAACGTGGCCATCGGCAACTACTGGCGCAACTACAGCAGCTACAAGCCCGAGCAGCCGGGGGTGTTCTTCCTCGAGGTGATCAAGGGCGGGCTGGGCTGGACCTGGACCATTCCGCTGCATTCCGGCGAACTGAGCGTGGGGGTGGTGATCCACCGCGACACCTTCGTGAAATGGAAGAAGGAATGCAACAACGACCTGAATGCCGTCTACATGCGCGGCGTCCAGGGCTGCCCCGCGATCATGAAAATGCTGGAGGGCGCGCACATCAGCAAGACCGTCGAAGCCTGGAGCGATTATTCCTATGTCGCCGAGAAATTCAGCGACCCCGGCTACCGCCTGGCCGGCGACGCCGCCGGCTTCATCGATCCCTTCTTCTCGACCGGCGTGCACATGGCCGGCCTGGGCGCCCTGTCCTCGGCGGCGACCATCTGCGCCGTGATCCGCGGCGACGTCGAGGAAACCGAGGCCTGCAAGTTCCATGAGCAGTGCATCCGCCGCAGCTACAACCGCCTGATGCTCACGGTGGGCGGGTTCTACAAGCAGATGCGCAACCAGAACGAGGCCAAGGGGCTGGACCAGACCGGCGTGCAGACGATGCTGACCGAGCTGCAGCCCATCATCTCCGGCAACATCGACCTCAACGACAGCGAGCTGAACAAGAATGCGATCGAGAAGGCCATGGACATCCTCGGCCGGATCGGCCATGACGCGCACGATCCGGAAGGCTCCAGCGTCTCCAAGCTGATCGTGCAGTCGATGGCATCCGGCAACCTCGAACGGACGACGGGTGCGATCAATGGGCTGAGCATCCGCTGGGAGCGCGGGCAACTGGGCCTGACGCGGAAGCGTTCGGCCGTGGAGCCGGACATGTCGTAGCGGCAAGGCAGCCGCCAAGTCTGGCGGATACTGGCGGCATGCATTCTTGCGCCAACCCTGTGCTGCGCACCTGGCTCTTCGGCCCCGGGGCGGACGCCGCGGTGCACGACGCGATGGCGTCCTGCGGTGCGTCGGTGCTGATCCAGGATCTCGAGGACTTCACGCCGCCGCAGCGCCGGCCCGAGGCGCGCGCGCTGGCGGCGCCGCTCATGGCCCGCTGGCGCGCCGCCGGTGCGCGGGTCTGCGTGCGAATCAACCGGCTGGCCGACGACGGCCCGCTCGACCTGCCGTTCGTGGTCGCGGCACGGCCGGACTTCATCGCCTACCCCAAGGCCGCCGGCGCGGCGGACATCGTCGCGCTGGAGCAGGCGATCGCCGAAGCGGAACGCGCCGCCGGCGTCGCCGCTGGCGCCATCGGCATCCTGCCGATCTGCGAGACGGCGCTGGGCGTGGTGACGGTGCGCGAGATGGCGGCGGCCAGCGCGCGGGTGCGCTATGCGCTGCTCGGCGCCGAAGACCTGGCGGCCGACCTGCAGGCCGAGCGCAGCCGCGAAGCCGTCGAGCTCGACCACGCACGGCGGCGCTTCGTGCTGGAGTGCCGCGCCGCCGGCATCGAGCCGATCGACGCGCCCTACACCTTCAACGACGCCGACGGCGCCGCCCGGGAAGCGCGCTATGCGCGGCGGCTCGGCTACCGCGCCAAGAGCCTGGTGCGGGTCGACCACGTGCGGGCCATCACCGCAGCGCTGGTGCCGGGCGTCGGCGAGCGCGCGCAGGCGCAGCGGCTGGTCGCGGCGTTCGAGGCGGCCCGCGCGCGCGGCGACGACCGGGCGCTGGTCGACGGCCTGTGGGTCGAGGTGCCGACCTATCTCAACGCGAAGCGATTGCTCGCGCAGGAGTGAGGGGAATGCGCCGTGAGGCGCGCTCCGGGATGGGCAATCGGCCGAGGCTCAGCAGCTAGCAGCCACAGTGCAACTTCACTCTCCGCGTTTGAATGTTGTTCGGGTTCGTGGTGCAGAAGCGGGTCTGTGTTTGAAACAACGCCCGTTGGTTGCTGAGAAAGCAGAAAAAACTGTAGTCGCAAGAATTGCTCTGCGGCCTCCATGTGGACCAATTGAACCAGCAGAATCCACCGCCGCCGCCGCCGCCGCCCCCGCCGCCACCACCTGGCCACCAGCTCGGCGGCCACTTCAGCTTTGCAGTCGTACCGGGCGCGGGGTCCGCCTCGACATAGGCGCAATTCTGGTCATCGAAGTAGACGGATTGCGCTTTCCCGTCATAGTCGACCGTTAACTTGTGATGGATCACATTCGTGGACCCATCGGGCTTCAGAATTTGCCATGACATGCTGTATGCCTGGTCGCGCACCGAAAGCCGCGCACTGCCGAAATCGATCTCCTCGTCATTCGCGGCAATGACCGCGCAGGCCTGCAGGAAGGCTTCGTTTTTCGGGAGTTTCTTGAGAATTTCCGCTTTTGTGGGCATCACGCATCCCTCTGAGAATTGATAGTCCTGGCAAGCCTCTGGCCTGCTTTTGCGGTACGGAAGATCCCTTCCCTCTCTCGGGTGCTTGAGCGGGGTACGGTACATACGCTCGCGGCACTTGTCGTCCCCCATATTGAGGAGGAGCGCCTGACGCCTGTGTCAAGCCGCCGCCGCGTCGGCCGGCAGCGGATCGCGCAGCCGCCGCATCGGCGAGGCCACCGCCGCCAGCGCGGCCAGCACCGCCAGCGCGATGCCGCAGCCGGCGAACAGCTGCTCCAGCGTCACGCCATGCATCAGCCAGCCGGTGGCGGCCGAGGCCATCGGCACCAGGCCCATGAAGATGAACATGAACAGGCTCATGGCCCGGCCCATCAGCGCGCCCGGCACGCGCCGCTGCATCCAGGTGAACACCGCCACCTGCATGAAGCCTCCGAGCACGCCGACGGCGGCCATCAGCGCCGCGCCCTGCCAGGCCGCCGTGACGTGGCCCATGGGGACGAACAGCAGGCCGATCACGATATCGGCCGCCAGCATGGTCATGCCCAGGGTGCCCAGCCGCGGGCGCAGGCCGCTGCCGGACAGCGCCATGCCGGCCAGCGTGCCGGCGCCGTGCGCGCCGACCATCAGGCCAAGCGCGGAGGCGCCCAGGCCCGGGCGGCTGCTGGCCAGCACCGGCAACGCGATCTGCAGCGGGCCGAGGATCAGCACCGCCACCGCCGCCCAGTAGGCGAAGCACACGCGCAGCTCGGCGTCGCGCCAGAAATGGCGCAGGCCCTCGCCGATGGACGCCCAGACCGGCGCGGTCGCGCGCGGCGCCAGCGCCGCCGCGCCCTGCATGCGCACCCGCGACAGGGTCCAGGCGGACAAGGCGAAGCTGGCCGCGTCGCAGGCGAACGCCACCGCCACGCCGCGGGCGTCGGGCATGCCGCCGCCGCCCTGGCCGAACAGCGCGATCAGCAATCCGGCCAGCAGCGGGCCGGCGAACATCGACAGCTGGCGCAGCCCCAGCAGCACGCCGTTCGCGGCCGCCAACTGCTCGGCGCGCACCGCGTGCGGCAGCATCGCCGTGCCCGACGGAATGCTGAACGCGCTGGCCAGCCCGATGCCCAGCGACAGCGCGTAGACCCAGGGCAGCGTCAGCGCGCCGGCGAACAGCAGGCCGGCCAGCAGCCCGAGCAGCACGGTGTTGACGTGCTTGGTCAGCATCAGCACCCGCTTGGGCGAGTGGCGGTCCACCATCGCGCCGCCGACCAGGATGAAGATGGCGCGCGGCACGCTGACCAGTGCCAGCACCGTGCCCAGCACGCGGGTATCGCCGGTCATCATCAGCACCAGCCAGGGCAGCGCCAGCAAGGTGAACTGGTCGCCCAGCAGCGACACGGCGCTGCCGCCGGCCAGCCAGGCGAAGTTGCGGTCGCGCAGCAGCGCGGCGCGGGCGTCAGCGGGAGGCGGCATGGGCGGGAACTCCGTTCGGACGGCGGGGATGGCGCTTGCCGTTCAGCAGCACGCTGACCCAGGTATGGCGCGCGAGCAGCGCGTAGCTTGCAAGGCAGACCGCGGTGGTGGCCGCGATGTTGGCGATCATCTTCAACCCGGCGGGCCAGGGCACGCCGTACAGCAGTGCGCCGAAGCCGATGGTCAGCGGCAGGTGCACCAGGTAGACCCAGTAGGAGCTGTCGGCCAGGTAGGCGAGCCACGCGTTCGGCCGCGCCAGCCAGCGCAGCGCCAAGCCGATCAGCGCGAAGCTCCACAGCCAGCTGGTGCAGTTGTAGGCGAAGGCGATCCAGCCCGGGTGCGCATGCGATTCGATCAGCACGCCGGTGGCCAGGAAGAACGGCAGGCCGGCGGCGAGATAGGCCGCGGCACGCCGGCGGAAGCTGTCGAACAGCGTCCACTGCTGGTGGAACAGCGCCAGGCCGAAGGCGAAGAACAGGCCGTTGTGCAGCCACTCGGACAGCGGCGGCAGGAAGGCGCCGCTGGGCGTCAGCAGGCCGTCGGGATAGCGCCAGGCGGCTGCCACCAGCGGCAGCGCCAGCACGGCGAAACCCCACCACGCCGCGCCCAGCCGCTGCAGCAGCGCGCCGGCCGCGTCCACCAGGCGCCGGGGCATGCGCCGCCCCAGCGCCGCGACGGCTGCGGTGCCGAGGCTGAACCACAGAAGCATCCACAGGAACCACAGGTGCATGGTGCTCGGGCCCCGCGGCAACGAGGTGGCGCCGGCCATCAGGCCCGGATCGACACCCCAGGTGCCGCGCACCATGCGGTGCATGAACAGCAGCGCGCAGAGCACGCCGGCGGCAAACACCGGCGGCCAGAACAGGGCGAACGGCAGGCCCAGGCGCAGCAGCCGGTGCCGCGCCAGCCCGCGCGGGCCGCGCTTTTGCAGCAGCAGGGCGACGAAGAAGCCGGCCAGGATGAAGAACACCGGCATGCGGAACGCGTGGATGGCCGCCAGCAGCAGGTCGGCCACGCGCGTGCGCTGTTCGTCGCGCCAGGGCAGCGGGGACGCGCGCACCACGTGGATCACCGCCACGTGCAGCACGATGCCCAGCCACATCATCAGCGCGCGCAGGTTGTCCAGCGCATGCAGGCGGTGGGCGGCGGCAGGAAGGGCGGGTGCAGCGGTCGGCGTGTCCATGCAGCCGACTCTAGAGCCTCACGTCACGTGAGGGTCAAGCGAGGCGAGCAGCCAGGCGCGCAGGTCGGCGTCGAGCGGCGATCCGGCGGCCAGCAGCGGCTCGGCGGCGTTGGCATGCAGCAGCTTGCGCAGCAGCACCGGGTCGTGGCCGACCAGCCCGTCCAGCAGCCCGAGCCAGCGGGCGGCGAGCGCGCGGGCCTGGGTGCTGCCGGCCGCGTGGCCGGCGAGCAGCAGGCGGCTGCCCTCCTCCTGCACCGCGCGCCAGTGCTCCTCCGGTGCGGGACGGAAGCGCTCCAGCTCCTGCTGCGTGAAATGCCGGGCCAGCGCCTGCATGCGCAGCTGCGCCGCCTGGCGCACGTAGTCGATCATGTCGGTCGGCGGGGCGCCCCTGCGCCCATGGGCCGAGGGTTCGTTGCGGAACATCTCGTCCCAGCGCGCGATCCGGCGGAAGTCGCCGTCGAGTGCGCGGTACACCACCGCCATCCATTGCCGCACCAGCGACTGCACCGCGGGCGCGTCGGGCGCGAGGCGCGCGTCCATCGCGGCACGCACCCGCGCCATCAGCGCCATCCATTCGTCCTGCACGACGGTCCAGCCCTGCATGATGGCGCGCAGTTCGCCGGCGCCGAAGTACTTGCCGAAGGTGCCCATCAGCGACAGCGCCTCCAGCCAGTCGTCGGTGCCGGGCTGCTTGCCTTCCAGCAGCACTTCCTGGATCAGCGCCAGCTTGGTGCGCAGTTCGCGCGACTGGGCGATCTGCCGGTCCAGCGCCTTGATCTGCTCGCGCACGATGGCCTGCGGCTGGCTGCCCGCGCCGTCCAGCAGGGCCGCGATGTCGGCCAGCGGCATGCCCAGCTGCCGCAGCGCCTGCACGCCGTGCAGCCGCGCGACGTCCTCGGCGCCGTACAGGCGGTAGCCGGATTCGGAGCGCCCCGAGGGCTTGACCAGGCCGATCGCGTCGTAGTGGTGCAGCGTGCGCACCGTCAGCCCGGTGCGGCGCGTCAGCTCGCCCACCTTCAACTGCATGTTCGTCGTGCCCGCCGCCATGCGGGCATTATCGGCATGCGCGTTCAGCGCTCGCCCGCGGCCAGCGCCATGCGGCGGCGCAGGCGCTGCGCTTCGTCGGTGGCGCCGGCCTGCTCGGCGCGCAGCGCCTGCGCGCCCAACCAGGCGACGACGGCGCGGCGCCAGCCCTGCCCGGATGCGGTGTCGGCCGCGATCTGCAGCACCCGCGGATCGGCGCGGCCGGTGCGCAGCAGCACCGCGCAGGCGACGAGGCGCGAGATCGGGTCCTTGATGGCCTCGACCAGCGCCGCGCCGCCGGCAGCACTCGCCGCCACCGGCCGGTAGACCTCGGGCAGCGCCTTGGCGCCCTCGGGCGCCAGCCCGCCGGCCAGGAAATCGGCGTAGGCGCGCTCGGCATCGGTGGCGTCGGCGCGCAGCGGCTCGAAACCGGTGCACGGGTCGAGCTGCAGGCTGGCGAGCTGCACCGCGCAGCGCGTGAGTTCGCCGCGCGCCACCAGCGCCGGATTGGCGGTGCTGGCCAGCTCGGCGCGGAATTTCACGAACTCGGCGGCCGCGACGCGGTCGCTGCCGGAAAGGTAGGCACGCTCGAAGCGGTCCTGCGCGCCGTCGGCATTCACCAGCCAGTCGGGTTGGCGCGGCTTGCTGCCGCAGGCGGCGAGCAGCACCGCGAGAGCGAGGACGAACAGCGCTTTCATCACGGCAGCTCGATCTTGCGTTCCTTGGCGAAAGGAAACTTGCGGTTCAGGTCGTTGATCATGTCCTCGATCTTGCGCAGGTTGGCCTCGACCTCGCTGCGCAGGCTGCCCAGGTCGGCCGTGCCGCTGCGCAGGTTGGAACCCACCGCCTGCGCCTCGGCCAGCACCGCGTCGACCCGCTTCATGCTGGCGCGCGCATCGGCCAGCAGCGCGTTGAACTGGCGCACGCTGGCCTGGGCGTCGCTGGCCAGGCCGTCTGCGCCGAACACGCGCCGGTCGGCGTTGGCAGTGAACCGCTCCACCCGCGTCATCACCGCGTTGGCATTCTCGATCGCCTGCACCAGCTTGCGCGCGTCCTGCTCGTTGCCGAACACCGCGTGCAGCGCGCCCTGTTTGCCCTGCAGCTTGAGGCTGAAGGCCTGCAGGTTGGCGATGGTGCGGTTGAGCTCCGAGCTCTGGCCGGTGATCTCGTTCAGGTTGTCCAGCACGTCGCGCGCCGCGCCGATCACGCGCTGGATTTCGGCATTGGCGTCGCCGCGCAGCACCGGCCGCTCGGCGCCCTCGGGCAGCGGCGGGTCGGTCATCACGCCGCTGTAGGCGCGCAGCTGCGCCGCGCCGACCAGGCCGCGCACCAGGGTGAACACGCTGGAGGTGCGCAGCAGCCGCGCGTCCTCCTTGCGCACCTCCACCGAGATGCGCACGGTGCCCTTGTCGGTCAGGTCCACCTGGCGCACGCGGCCGATCGGAAAACCGGAAAAGATGAGGTCCATGCCCGGCGCCACGCCGTCGGCATCATCGGCCACCAGCACCAGGGCCTGCTTGGGCTCGAAGACGCCGCGCGCGTGCAGCAGGAACAGCACGGCGCCCAGCACCAGCACCAGGGTGAACGCCACCAGCACGGCGGCCTTGGTCTCCAGGTGCTCCACCTGCGCCTGCGTCGCCTTGGCCGCCGGCTCGGAGTTCTGCACCGCGGTTTCCGGCTGCGCGGGCGGCGCCTGCGGCGGCCCGGAAGAGTGGGAAGAAGCGTCGGGTTCCTCGGCCATGGTCAGATGTAGTTGCCCACCAGCGACAGCGCTTCCAGCATCAGCAGCACGCCGAACATGCGCACCAGGCCCTGCAGCGCGGCGCTCTCGCGCGAGCCGTCGCCTTCGACGTCGTTCAGGCCCGAGGCCATCGGGATGATGCTGACCGCCAGCGCGAAGAACAGCGTCTTGAGCATGAAGATCAGCGACACCGGCGGCGTGAACACGCGGCCGAAGGTGTGCGTGTAGTCGGAAATGCCGGCCAGGGTGAAGCCGTACACCGCGTAGTAGGCCAGCACCATCGCCACCACGCAGCTGAGCGCGGCCAGGGTGATGCAGGAGAACACGCCGGCCAGCAGGCGCGGCAGCACTTCGACGGCGACCGGGTCCAGCCCGTCGCGGCGCAAGGTGCGGAAGTGGCCGATGCGGCGCATCTCCACCAGCGCCGCGCCGCTCGGGATGGTGCAGCGCAGCGCGACGAACAGCGCGGCGGTCAGCGGGATCAGCTCGATCACCAGCACGCGGATCACCATCTCCAGCGCGTACTGCGACAGCCCGTAGCTTTGCGCCGTGACCACCACGATGCGCGTGATGATCAGCGTGAACAGCGCGATCAGCACGGTGAACCACAGCAGGATCGGCGCCGTGTCCAGGTAGACGTGGCGCGCCAGGTTGTAGCGCGTCTGCGGCCCGTAGCTCGATGGCGTGAGCACCCGCACCAGCATCACCGCGCCGAAGAACACGATGCGCGCCCAGGCCGCGAGCCAGCGCAGCGGTGCCATGCTGGTCTGGCCGATCAGGCGGTACCAATGCGTCAGTTGGGTCATGACCCGCCGATGGTAACGGGTCGCGCGCGGCCGCCGCGGCGCCCGCGCCCGGGTCCCGCCCTCAGGTCCAGCGCAGCGGCAGAGCGCCCGGCGTGCGCAGCACCCGCACCACCTCGAAGCGCACGCGCCGCGCCGTCAGCGCCGTGCCCTCCGGCGGCGCCTCGCCGGTCCACTCCACGCTGCCGCGTGCGACGACCGACAGCAGCTCGCCGCTGGCGTAGTCGATGAACAGCAGGTTGCAGCGCGGCTCCAGGGCCAGGTTGCCCAGCGTGTTGAAAAAGCCGTTGCCGACGAAGTCCGCCACCCGCAGCACGCCGGCGGCGTCCACCCGCACGAAGCCGGCCGGACCGCCCCGGTGCGACACGTCGACGCCGAGCGCCGGCTCGCCGCCGCCGGCCGCCTGCGGATGGGCGGTGGCGATGAAGAAGGTGTCGGCCTGCGCGACGGTGCGCCGCGCGGACGCGTCCAGCGCCGTCAGCAGCTGCGGCGCCGCCGCCGCGGGCGCGTCCGGCAGGTAATGCGGCTCGCGCGCCTGGATGTATTTCGGGCAGTTGCCGAAGCTCTGGCCCACCCGCACGCTGAAGCCGCCGTCGTCCAGCGCGGCCACGGTGCCGTTCATGCGGTTGCGCCGCCGCGTGTGCGGCTGGATGCCCAGCAGGCCGATGGGCATGCCCTCGCGCAGCCGGTTGGCCAGCGGATCGTGCGGTCCCGGCAGCGCGCCGACGCGCAGCAGCTGCGGATCGGGCGACTGCGCGAAGCCGGGCGGCCCGGTGAGCACCGAGGCCCAGGGCTGGCCGGTGTCGTCCACGCTGCCGGCCAGCAGGAAGGGCAGCAGCGCGAAGAACTCGCGGTGCTGGTCGGGCATGAAGTCGCGGATCACCCGCGGGCCGGCCACGACCATGCGCTCGTACGAGCCGGCCCGCCGCTGCAGCGCGGTCTCGCCGTCGTGGAAGGTGGGCGCGGCCATGCCGGTTCTCCCCCTTCGCCTCAGGCGGACAGGCCGACCGCGCTGCGCGCGAACGGCACGAAGCGCGGCAGCGCCTCGATGCGCTCCAGCCAGGCGCGCACCGCGGGGTACGGCTCCAGCGACACGAAGCCTTCCGGCGCGCGCGCCACGTAGCTGTAGTGGGCAATGTCGGCCAAGGTCGGGCGCTCGCCGGCCAGGAAGGGCTGCTGCGCGAGCTCCTGCTCCATCACGGCCAGCAGCTGGTGGCTGCGCTCGACCATCGGCGCGGGGTCGCCCTCGCGCTTGAACAGCACCATCGCCCGCGCCATGTTCGGCCCGAACGCGAGCGGCCCGGCCGCCGCCGAGAGCCAGCGCTGCACCCGCGCTGCGCCCAGCGGGTCGGTGGGCAGCCATTCGCCCGGCGCGTAGCGGCTGGCCAGGTAGACCAGGATGGCATTGGAGTCGCCCAGCGTCACCTCGCCGTCCTCGATCGCCGGCACCTGGCCGAAGGGGTTCATGCGCAGGAACCCGGGGCTCTTGTGCTCCCGCTGGCCCAGGTTGACGTCGACCGTTTCGTACGGCAGCCCGAGCAGCGACAGGAACAGCTCCACCCGGTGGCAGTGGCCGGACAGGCGCATGCGGTGCAGCTTGATCGGCTGGCTGGGTGCGGTGTTGCTCATGGTGCGTCCTCTTTGCGTTTGTGTGACCGCCATTGTGTTTACTCCGCGTGCTTGAATAAATGCCGCACAACTCACATCACTCTTGCGATTCACGCAGTAATATCCCGCGCCATGGACAAGTTCAAGGCCATGCAGACCTTCGCCCGCATCGCCGACGAGGGCAGCCTCACCGGCGCCGCGCGGGTCATGGGCGCGTCGCTGCCGGCCGTGGTGCGCGCCCTGGCCGCCTACGAGGCGCAGCTGGGCGTGCGCCTGTTCAACCGCACCACCCGCCGCCTGTCGCTCACCGAGGAGGGCCGCCAGCACCTGGAGCGCTGCCGCCACGTGCTGGCCGCGGTGGACGACGCCGAGGCCGCGCTGCGCACCGAGGCGGCGGTGCCGGCCGGCCACCTCACCATCACCGCGCCGGTGCCGTTCGGCCAGATGTACGTGGCGCCGGCCGTCACCCGGTTCGTTGCGCGCTACCCCGAGGTGCGCTGCAGCGTGGTGCTGCTGGACCGCGTGACCAACCTGCTGGAAGAAGGCATGGACCTGGGCGTGCGCATCGGCTGGCTGGAAGACTCGTCGCTGGTGGCGGTGCCGCTGGGCGAGGTGCGCCGGGTGGTGGTGGCCAGCCCGGCCTGCCTGCGCCGCCTCGGCACGCCGAAACACCCGCGCGACCTGCAGGGCCTGAACTGCCTGCGCCGGGTGGACCGCCCGGGCAGCTGGGGCGACTTCACCGAGAACGGCCGCAAGTTCCGCGTCGCGGTGGGCGGCAACCTGGAGTTCAACCACGTGCTGCCGGCCGTGCAGGCCTGCGTCGCCGACGCCGGCTTCGGCATGTTCTTCTCCTACCAGGTGGCGCCCTACCTGGCCAGCAGGCAGCTGAAGATCGTGCTAGAAAGATTCGAACCGCCGCCGCGACCCATCCATATCGTCTACCCGCATGCGCGGCTGTTGCCGGTGCGCACGCGGGCCCTCATCGACTTCATCCGCGGCGACATCAAGGAATTCATGCCAGAAAGGACACCGCCATGAGCGGCTTCGACTTCGATCTCTTCGTCATCGGCGGCGGCAGCGGCGGCGTGCGCGCCGCCCGCATGGCGGCGCAGCGCGGCGCGCGCGTGGGCCTGGCGGAAGCCGCGGCCCTGGGCGGCACCTGCGTCAACGTGGGCTGCATCCCGAAAAAGCTGTACAGCTATGCGGCGCATTTCGCCGACGATTTCCGCGACGCGGCCGGCTTCGGCTGGGACCTGGAGGCGCCGCGCTTCGACTGGGACCGCCTGAAAACCAACCGCCGCAAGGAAATCGCCCGCCTGAACGGCGTCTACGAGCACCTGCTGCGCACCGCCGGCGTGGAGACGCTGCGCGGCTGGGCGCGGCTGGACGGCGCGCAGGCGGTGCAGGTGCAGATGGACGGCGGCGCGCGCCGCTGCACCGCGCGCCACATCCTGGTGGCGACCGGCGGCACGCCCAGCGTGCCGCACTTCCCCGGCTGCGAACTGGTGGTGACTTCCGACGGCATGTTCGACCTGGACCCGTTCCCGCGGCGCCTGCTGGTGGTGGGCGGCGGCTACATCGCCTGCGAATTCGCCTCCATCTTCAACGGCCTGGGCGCGCAGGTGACGCAGCTGTACCGGGGCGAGCAGGTGCTGCGCGGCTTCGACGGCGAGATCCGGCAGTTCGTCGCCGCCGAGATGGGCAAGCACGGTGTCGACCTGCGGCTGCACGCCGACGTGCACGCCATCGAGAAGACCGCCGACGGCCTGCGCGTCACCCTGCAGGACGGCGGCACCGTCATGGCCGACACCGTGCTGTATGCCACCGGCCGCATCCCCAACGTGTCGGGCCTGGGGCTGGACGCGGCCGGCGTGGCGCAGGGCGTGAGCGGCGCGGTGAAGGTGGACGCGCATTACGCCAGCTCGGTGCCGTCGGTCCATGCGCTGGGCGACGTGACCTCGCGCGTGCAGCTCACGCCGGTGGCGCTGGGCGAGGCCATGGTGCTGGTCGACCGGCTGTTCGGCGACGGCCGCCGCGGCCTCAGTTACGAATTCATCCCCACCGCGGTGTTCACGCACCCGAACATCGGCACCGTGGGCTACAGCGAGGAAGCGGCGCGCGAGAAATACGGCGAGGTGACCATCTTCCGTTCGGACTTCAAGGCGCTCAAGCACACCCTGAGCGGCAGCACCGAGCGCACCCTGATGAAGCTGGTGGTGGACACCGCGACCGACCGCGTGGTCGGCCTGCACATGGTGGGCGCGGACGCGGGCGAAATCGTGCAGGGCTTCGCAGTGGCGATGAAGGCCGGCGCGACCAAGGCGGTGTTCGACGCCACGGTCGGCATCCACCCGACCCTGGCCGAGGAATTCGTCACCATGCGCGAGCCTGTCAAGCGCTAAACGCGGCCCGCCAGGCGTATGGCTGAGCTCCAGTTGGAAGTTTGCACGCAAGCTCAGGAATAAGTCGCACAACGGCCGCGCTTTACAAGGCGTTTGCCATCCATTGACGGGCTTGTGCGTTCATACACGCCATGGACGCTTACTCTCCCACGCACAGCCGCGCCCGGCTGCTGCAATGCCTGGTCGCGGCGGGCTTGTTGCTCGGTGCCGCCTGCGCGCCGGCCCAGGTGGTGTCGGTGCCCGCCGCCGTGCTCCACCACGTCGAAGGCTCGGCCGCGCTGTCGCCACGCGGAGAGCGCGAATGGGTCGACGCGCGCGCGCAGCGGCCGCTGCAGCGCGGCGACCGCCTGTGGACCGACCGCAGCTCGCGCGCGGAACTGCAGTCCGGCGCGCACACCCTGCGCCTGGCCGCCGAAAGCCACCTGTCGGTCGAACCCGCGCCCGAGGGCACGATGCAGCTCGCGCTGACGCAAGGATCGCTGGCCGCGCACGTGGGCCGCATGGCGCCGGGCGAGCTGCTGGAAATCGGCACGCCGCAGCTGGCGCTGCGGCTGCGCCAGCCGGGCGACTACCGCGTCGACGTGGACACCAAGGCGGGCACGACCCGCGTCACCGTGATCAGCGGTGCCGCCATGGCCTACGGCGAGCGCGGCGAGAGCCAGGAAGTGCGCGCCGGCCAGCGCCTGACCTTCCGCGAACGCTCGCTGGCGCGCAATCCCACGCCGGCCTTCATGGCGGCGGACGACTTCGACCGCTGGACGGTGGCGCGCCTCCGCGGCGAACCGACCGTGCCGCTGAAGCCGGTGGCACCTGCGCAGGTGCAGGTGCAGGCGCAGGCACAGATGCAGCCCTCGGCGGTGCGGACGGTGGCGGCAGCCGCGGCGGCGGTAGCCCCGGTGGTGCAGCCTGTGCAAGCCATGCAAGCCGTGGCCAAACCGGCAGCACCCGCGGTCGTCGCGCAAGCGCCCGCCCCGGCGGTCGCCAGGCCGATCGCCGGGGCCCTGCCTCCTGCTGCCGTGCCGGCCGTCGTGAAGCAGGCGCCCGCAGCGGCACCTGTGGCCGCCATCGCTCCGCCCGCGCCCGCCGCCGCTGTCCCGGCCAAGCCGAACGCGAATGCTGCCGCAATCGCCAATGCGAACGCGCTCGCTGCCCTGGCGCAAAAGCGCGAACGCGAAGCGCAGCGCCAGGCGAAAGCGGCGCAGGAAGCGAAGGAAGCCCTGCGTGCCGAGCGCGCGCAGCGCGTGGCGCAAGCGCGCCGCGCCGAGGAACAGCGCAAGCTGCAGGCGCAGAAGGCGGGAGAGGAACGCCGGCTGCTGGCACAGCGCGCGGAGCAGGCGCAGCGCGTGCAGGCGCGCCGCGCGGACGACGAGCGCAAGCTGCGCGCGCAGCGCGCGGCGGAGGAGCGCAAGCTGGCCCTGCGCGCCGCCGAAGACAAGCGCATCGCGCAGGCGAAGCGCGCGGCGGAGCAAAAGCGGCTGGCCGATGCGTCGATGGCGGCCACCCGGCGCGCCGAGGAGGAACGCATCGCCCAGGAGCGGCGCACGCAGCTCGCGCGCCTGCAGGAGCAGGCCGGACGCGAGGAGCAGGCACAGCGCGAAGCGAAGGCACGCCGCGAGGACCAGGCGCGCCGGCAGGAGCAGGCGCGGCGCGAGGAGCAGCAGGCGCGGGAAGAGCAACAGGCACGCCGCGAAGAGGAAGCCGCGAAACGCGAAGCCTGGGAGCGCCGCCAGAAGCTGACGGCCGACCAGTGGAAGCGGGATCACGACATCTGGCTGCGCCAGCAGCAGCAAGCCACCCAGCCCTGGCGCCCGGCGCCGCAAGGCGTGCCGACACGCCGCACGAGCTAGTTGATCGCTGAGGGGAAGGGTTTGGGCCTTGACGGATCGCACGCAACAACGTGCAGTGCGGTCCCTCTTGTGGAAGGAGCCGGCTCCGCCGGTCCTTTCACACTGACTAGATCACGTTGAAAAGTCGCGCAGCGACTTTTCAACGTGATTAGTTCATTCGCCGCCCGTAGCTGCGCAGCACGGGCGTGCTCTTGTCTTCTTCGGGGGGCAGGTAGATGGTGGTGCGGTCGATCTTGGCGTCGTAGGCGGCGATTTCGGCGCTCGCGCAGCGGATCACGGCGCGGTCCAGCGGATGGCATTGACGTTGGCTCAATTTGCTCAGCTGCTCGGATCCGTCCACCCTTTGGCGCACTTGCGCGGGATCGACCATCAGGGCAAAAGGATTGGCCATCGTTGCTGTTGTCATTCGTTGGACTCCTTGGTTTGCTTGTGCTTGTCGTTGGCGTTTCTTGATGGAAGCGACTTTGGCAGGAGGCCCGAATTTGTAACGTCAGGCGTGGGCGTTACACCTTGTAGGACGGCTTCGCACCCGCGAGGGGTGTTTCCAGACGCCTCGGATGTGCGTTGCACAATAGGCCGATGCCCCTCATGCCGCCCTTCATCGCGCCCACGCGCCACACCGATCCCGACACCGCCCTGGCCCAGGTCCATGCGATCTATTCGCAGCAGATCAACCACCTGCGCGAAGCCATGCAGCGCTTCGTGGCGGGCGAGGCGCTGCCGGGCGCGGTGCGCGCCTGCTACCCTTTCGTGCGCATCCACACCGACACGGTGGTGCCGCAGGCGGTGCTGGAGAACTCGGGCCTGAGCTACGGCTTCGTGGCCGGCACCGGCCGCTTCGAAACCACGCTCACCCGGCCCGACCTGTACGCCGACTACTACCTGGAACAGTTCCAGCTGCTGCTGCAGAACCACGGCGTGGAGCTGGAGGTGGGCACCAGCCACGAGCCGATCCCGATCCATTTCTCGTTCGCCGAGAACGACCACATCGAAGGCAACATGCCGCCGGCGCGGCGCGCCATGATGCGCGACCTGTTCGACCTGCCCGACCTGGAGAGCATGGACGACGGCATCGCCAACGGCACC
The DNA here is from genome assembly GCA_040384685.1 of Pseudomonadota bacterium. Lineage (GTDB taxonomy): Bacteria > Pseudomonadota > Gammaproteobacteria > Burkholderiales > Burkholderiaceae_C > Ramlibacter. Next base: position 43,928 of record JAZKIV010000012.1, read on the forward strand.
TGGCGCAAGCGCGCGGGCGAGGCGCAGCCGCTGTCGCTGTTCACCGCCGCGCGCGTCGACTACTCGCTGCACCGCCTGCGCCACTACACCGGCAGCGCGCCCGACTGGTTCCAGAATTTCGTGCTGTTCACCAACTACCAGTTCTACATCGACGAATTCGTGCGCCTGGGCCACGAGGAGATGGCACGGCCCGACAGCGAGTACGTGGCCTTCGTCGAGCCGGGCAACGTGGTGACGCGGCGCGTCGGTTCGCCCGCGTATCCGGTCGACCAGTTCGGCGCGCCGCCGCCCAGGCTGCCGCAGATGCCGGCCTACCACCTGATCCGCCCCGGCCACGGCGGCATCACCATGGTGAACATCGGCGTCGGCCCGGCCAACGCCAAGACCATCACCGACCACATCGCGGTGCTGCGCCCGCACGCCTGGATGATGCTGGGGCACTGCGCCGGCCTGCGCAACAGCCAGCAGCTGGGCGACTACGTGCTGGCCCACGGCTACGTGCGCGAGGATCACGTGCTGGACGAGGAGCTGCCGCTGTGGGTGCCGATCCCGGCGCTGGCCGAGATCCAGGTGGCGCTGGAGCGCGCGGTGGCCGACGTCACCGGCTACCAGGGCGCGGACCTGAAACGCGTCATGCGCACCGGCACGGTGGCGAGCACCGACAACCGCAACTGGGAACTGCTGCCCGGCAACGAGCCGCAGCGCCGTTTCAGCCAGAGCCGTGCAGTCGCGCTCGACATGGAAAGCGCCACCATTGCGGCCAACGGGTTCCGCTTCCGGGTTCCGTACGGCACGCTGCTGTGCGTAAGCGACAAGCCGCTGCACGGGGAGATCAAGCTGCCTGGCATGGCCAACCAGTTCTACCGGGAACGGGTGGACCAGCATCTGCGCATCGGGATGCGGGCCATCGAGATTCTTCGGTCACAAGGTCCGCAGAGGCTGCATTCGCGCAAGCTGCGTAGCTTTGACGAGGTGGCGTTTCAGTAGGCGTTGCTTCTTTTCACGCTCAGAGGCTGTGGCATCGGACGGTGGCGGGTGTGGGCCAGTGTTGACCTTGAAGCATCAACGCTAAAGATATACATTTCAATTCGTATATCCAACCAAGGAGCCGAAGTGCAAGTCTCCCGATGGGGCAACAGCCTCGCCATCCGGCTGCCGGCGTCGGTCGTCGAAGTGCTGGAGTTGAACGAAGGCGACGACGTCGAGGTGGTCGTCGCGGGCGAGCGCACCTTCGCCGTGCGGAAAAAGCCGGGGGCCGCGGCTCTGCTCGCCAGGCTGAGGCGCCTGCGCGGGAAACTGCCGGCCGACTTCAAGTTCGACCGCGGCGACGCCAATGGCCGCTGACGCGTTCATCGACACCAACGTCCTGCTATACCTGATCTCGGCCGACGCAGCCAAGGCGGACCGTGCGGAGGCACTGCTGCTGGAGCGGCCGCGGATCAGCGTGCAGGTGCTCAACGAGTTCACCAACGTCGCGCGCCGCAAATCCGGCCTGGAATGGAACGAGGTCGAAGAGGCCCTGGAGGTCTTCAAAGCGGCCTGCGACGTGCATCCGCTGACGCTGGAGACACACGAGCAGGCCGTACGCCTTGCGTCGCGCCACAGCTTCAGCTTTTACGACGCGCTGATCGTCGCATCCGCGCTGCTGGCGGACTGCGCGACGCTCTGGTCGGAGGACATGCAAGACGGGCTGCTGGTCGATGACCGCTTGCGCATACGCAACCCCTTCCTGGCCTCCTCTCCCTAAAGCGCCCCCTCGCCCTCGTACACCGTCCCCATCGCCTCCCCCAGCCGCACGGCCTTGGTCGGCGCCCAATCCGGCGTGAACGTCAGCACGTTCTTCGGGAACAGCAGGATCACCGTGGAGCCGAGCAGGAACCGTCCCATCTCCTCGCCCTTGTGCAGCACGACGTTCTGGTCGTCGTAGCGCCACTCGCGGATGTCCCGCGTGCGGGGCGGGTTGACCACGCCGTGCCACACGGTCGCCATGCTGCCCACGATGGTGGCGCCGACCAGCACCATCACCATCGGGCCGGACAGGCTTTCGAACTCGCACACCACCCGCTCGTTGCGCGCGAACAGGCCGGGCACGTGGCGTGCCGTCAGCGGGTTCACCGAGAACAGGTCGCCCGGCACGTAGATCATGCGTTTCAGGCGGCCCTCGCAGGGCATGTGGATGCGGTGGTAGTCCTTGGGCGCCAGGTACAGCGTGGCGAAGTGGCCGTGGTCGAACTGCGCGGCCAGCACCGCGTCGCCGCCGACCAGGGCACGGGTGGAATAGCTGTGGCCCTTGGCCTGGAAGATCTGGTCGTGCTCGATCGGGCCGTATTGGCTGATCGCCGCGTCCACCGGGCAGATGAAGGGCGCCGCGGCCAGCGGCCGCACACCGTCGCGCAGCGGCCGGGTGAAGAAATCGTTGAAGGTCTCGTAGCTCTCCAGGCGCGGGTCGGCCGCCTCGTCCATGTTCACCTTGTAGTGCGCCACGAACTTGCGGATCACCCACTGCGTGAGCGCGCCCATGCGCAGGCTGGCGCCCCTGCCCATCAGCACGGTGAGCAGCTTCTTGGGCAGGAGGTATTGTTGTTGGATGGGAAGCGGCGGGAACATGCCAGGATAATAGCCAGAGCATCCCCATCCGAATGAGCGAACCGCTTCTCGACGCCCGCAATTTGTGCAAGCGCTACGGCAGCACGGCCGTGGTGGACGGCCTGTCGTTCCACATCGCACCGGGCGAATGCCTGGGCGTGATCGGGCCCAACGGCGCGGGCAAGACCACCACCATCCGCATGTGCCTGGGCCTGACCGTGCCCGACGCGGGCGAGATCCGCGCGCTGGGCCTGGCCATGCCGCGCGACGCGCTGGCCATCAAGGCCCAGCTGGGCGTGGTGAGCCAGTTCGACACGCTGGACCCCGACTTCAGCTGCGCGGAAAACCTGCTGGTCTATGGCCGCTACTTCGGCATGAAGGACAGCGTCATCCGCGAGCGCATCCCGCGCCTGCTGGAATTCGCCGCACTCTCACACAAGGCGGACGCCAAGCCGGGCGAGCTGTCCGGCGGCATGCGCCGGCGGCTGTCGCTGGCGCGCGCGCTGGTCAACGACCCGAAGCTGCTGATGCTGGACGAGCCCACCACCGGGCTGGACCCGCAGGCGCGCCACCTGATGTGGGAGCGGCTGCAGCTGCTGCTGCAGCAGGGCAAGTCGATCCTGCTGACCACCCACTTCATGGACGAGGCCGAGCGGCTGTGCACGCGCCTGCTGGTGCTCGACCATGGCCGCAAGATCGCCGAAGGCCTGCCGCGCGCGCTGATCGCCAAACACCTGGAGCCCGACGTGGTCGAGGCCTACGGCGAAGGCGCGCTGGCCCTGGCGCAGTCGCCGCTCGCGCGGCTGGCCGCGCGCACCGAGGTCAGCGGCGAGACCGTGTTCTTCTACACCCAGGAAGCCAGGCCGCTGCTGGAAGCGCTGGCGCGCGAGAACCCCAAGCTGCGCACCCTGCACCGGCCGGCCAACCTGGAAGACCTGTTCCTGAAACTCACCGGCCGCCAGATCCGGGAGGATGGCTAGATGAACGACGCCGCATCCCACTGGCGCCCGCCCGCGCTGTCCATGCGCTGGTGGCCGGTGTTCCTGCGCAACCTGCTGGTGTGGCGCAAGCTGGCCATTCCCAGCCTGGTGGGCAACATCGCCGAGCCGCTGATCTGGCTGGTGGCCTTCGGCTACGGCATGGGCACGCTGGTCGGCCAGGTCAGCCTGGGCGGCACGCAGGTGCCCTACATCCTGTTCCTGGCCAGCGGCTCGATCTGCATGAGCGCGATGAACGCCGCCTCGTTCGAGGCGCTGTACTCGGCGTTCTCGCGCATGCACGTGCAGAAGACCTGGGACGGCATCATGAACGCGCCGGTGGGGCTGGACGACGTGGTCATGGCCGAAATGCTGTGGGCCGGCTTCAAGGCGGTGTTCACCGTCACCGCCATCCTGGGCGTGATGCTGGTGCTGGGCATCAGCTACAGCCCGCACCTGCTGGTCGCCTGGCCGATCCTGCTGGCAGTGGGCATCGCCTTCTCCTGCATCGCCCTGATCTTCAACGCGCTGGCCAAGAGCTACGACTTCTTCACCTACTACTTCACCCTGTTCCTCACGCCGATGATGTTCCTCTCCGGCGTGTTCTTTCCGCGCGAGCAGCTGCCGGCCGCCGTGCGCGCCGTGTCCGAGTGGCTGCCGCTCACCGCCGCGGTGGAGCTGGTGCGCCCGATGTTCATGGACCAGTGGCCGGCGCACCCGGTGCGCCACCTGCTGGTGCTGGCCGCCTACACCGTTGTCGCCTTCTGGGTCGCGCTGGCGCTCACGCGCAAGCGCTTTGCCGCCTGACACCATGCCCAAGCCGCCGCGCCTGCCGCCCGACACCCTCGCCGCCATGGTGCGCGGCGTGTCGGTCATCGTGTCCTCGCGCGACGCGGCGCTGCGCCCCAGCGTGATGCGCGCGGTCGGCAGCACGGTGTCGGCCGACGGCGGCGACATCACGGTGTACCTGGCGCGCACGCAGTCGCGCCAGCTGCTGCAGGACATCGCCGCCACCGGCCACATCGCCGTGGTGTTCAGCGAGCCCAGCACGCACCGCACGGTGCAGCTGAAGGCCACGCGCGCGCAGCTGCGCAACGCCGGCCCCGAGGACCTGCCCGAGCTCGCGCGCTACCTCGCCTCGATGGAAAACGAGATCCAGCGCGTGGGCCATCCGCCACCGATGACGCGCGCCATGCTGGCGCACCGGCTGGACGACCTGGTGGCGGTCAGCTTCCGCCCCGAACAGGCCTTCGACCAGACGCCCGGCCCGCGCGCCGGCGCGCAGCTGGGGAACGTGGCATGACGGGCATCTTGACCGCCGACGGCGGCATCGGCCTGCACGATATCCGCGCCTGCTTCGAAGGCGCGATTCCGGCGGTGGTCGCCACCTGCGACGCGCAGGGCATGCCCAACGTGGCCTACATCTCGCAGGTGTATTACGTGGACGAGCGGCACGTGGCGCTGTCGTTCCAGTTCTTCAACAAGACGCGGCAGAACATCCTGGCCAACCCGCACGCCACGGCCGTGCTGCTGCATCCGCAGACGGCCGCGTTCTACCGGCTGCAGATCCGCTACCTGCGCACCGAGACCGAAGGCCCGCTGTTCGAGGGCATGAAGGCGCAGCTGGCCGGCATCGCCTCGCACGTCGGCATGCAGGGCGTGTTCCGCCTGCTCGGCTCCGACGTGTACGAGGTCACGCACACCGAGGAAGTCGAAGGCCAGCCGCTGCCGGCGCCGCCGGCCAAGATCGGCCACCTGAACGGCATGCGCCGCGCCAGCGAGCGGCTGGCGCGCGCCACCTCGTTGGACGAAGCATTGGCAGCGGTGCTGTCCAGCCTGTCGGACTTCCTCGGCGTGCGCCACGCCATGGTGCTGATGCTCGACGCGAAGACGCAGCGCCTGTACACGGTGGCGAGCGCGGGCTACGCCACCTCCGGCGTGGGCTCGGAAATCGGCGTGGGACAGGGCGTGATCGGCGTCGCCGCACGCGAGCGCACGCCCGTGCGCATCGGCCACATGACCAGCGCCTACCTGTACACGCAGGCCATGCGCAGCAGCTTCGAGGCCAACGTGCCGGACCTGGAGCCGGTCACCGACATCCCCTACCCCGGCCTGGCCGAGCCGCACAGCCAGATCGCCGTGCCGATCCTGTCGGCCGGGCGCCTGCTGGGCGTGCTGTTCGCCGAGAGCCCGCAGGACCTGCAGTTCGGCTTCGAGGACGAAGACGTGTTCGTGGCGGTGGCGGGCCAGCTCGGCGCCGCCATCGACCTGCTGCAGGCGAACACCGAAGCGGCCGAGGTGCCGTCCGCGCCGGCGCAGCCCGAGGCGCCGAGCCAGGGCCAGCCGCTGGTGGTGCGCCACTTCGCCGCCAACGACAGCGTGTTCGTCAACGGCGCCTACCTGATCAAGGGCGTGGCCGGCGCCATTCTGTGGAAACTGCTGAACGACCACGAGCGCAGCGGCCGCACCGAGTTCAGCAACCGCGAGCTGCGGTTGGACCCGAGCCTGGGCCTGCCCGACGTCAGCGACAACCTGGAGGCGCGCCTGTTGCTGCTGCAGCGGCGCCTGGCCGAACAGAGCGAGCACCTGCGCATCGAGAAAACCGGCCGCGGGCGCTTCCGCCTGGTGCTGCACCGGCCGGTGCAGCTGGCCGGGGGCTGAAGCCGGCCAGGAGCCTTCAGGCCGTGGCCAAGCCGGGCGCCACCGGCAGGCCCAGGCCGCGCGCCAGCTTGGCCCATTCGCCCTCGCCCAGGTGCGGCCGCACCACGTTCAGCATCGCCTCGAAGGCCGGCGCCGGCGCCTTGCCGCGGATGTCGGACAGCAGGCCCAGGCGCTCGGCCGGGTTCATGCACGGCACCAGCCAGCGCACGGTGAACATCATCTCCTCGGGCGGGATGGATGCCACCAGCGCGTCGTGGATCGCCACCAGCTCGGCGTCGGTGTAGCGCGCCCACAGCACGGCGTTGTGCGCGGTTTCTTCCACGTGCATGTGCTGGAAGTTCTCGGCGATGAACAGCGACAGCTCGGCGTACAGCGCCTTGGCCAGCGGCGCGCGGTCCGCCGGTGCGGCACGCAGCGCGGCGACGGTGTCGCCCAGCTGCGCGATGTGCCGCAGGTGTTCGGCGTGCTCGTGGCCGATGCGGTCGCTGGCGCCCGGCGCACGCGCCTCGATGGCGGCGTGGATGAAGTCGTTCTCGTGCTTCAGGTGGCCGGCGCAGATGTCCAGCAGCCGCATCACGCGCTCGGTGGTCTGCGCAAGTTCCAGGTTGTCCTCGCAATCCATGCGGCCCACGGCCAGCAGCGTGTCGGCCATCAGCGCGCGCAGCGCCTTGTGGATGCCGCCGTACATGTCGAAGCGCGGTGCCTGCGCGGCGGCGACCTTGTCCAGTTCCTTGATGTCGATGTTCATGTTTTCTTCCTTCGTGTTTGCGTGTGTTTGCGGGTGAAGGAAGTCTAGGAACGCGGGCCGCATCGCGTTCTGAAGAAATGCTTAGCGAAACCTTAAATACTTGCTAAGCAGCGGTGCTTTTCGCGGGGTCCGGCGCCTTCCTGTGAAGCACGTCACAAGAGCGCAGCGTGTCGCGCGCTTCAGCCTGCAGCCATTCGGACAGCAGCAGCGATTTGCGCGCCTGCGGCTGCGCCAGCAGCAGGCGGTAGCCGTAGGCCGAGGGCACCGGCGCGCAGGGCGCGAGCAGCAGGCGCTGCTGCGCCAGGTCCTCGCAGGCCAGCGAATACGGCACGAGGGCGACGCCCTGCGCCGCCACCGCCGCCTGCACCAGCAGCCCGCCGTGGCTGTAGCTGCGCGAGAAGTCGCGGTGCGCCGCCGTGTGGCCGGTGGCCGCGAGCAACGCCTGCCAGCCTTGCGGCGAGCCTTCGTGCAGCAGCGGGTGGCGCAGCAGGGCTTCCATCGCCGGACCGGCCGCCAGCGGGAGCTGCGGGCTGTACACCACCACCAGCTGCTCGCGGTACAGCAGCGCGGGATCGTCGTCGCGCGCGAGCGCGTAGCGCAGCGCCGCATCGACGCGGCCGTCCTGCAGGTCCAGCACCTGGTCGCTGGCTTCCACGCGGATGTCGAAGGCGGGATGGCGCCCGGTGAAGCGGTGCAGGCGTGGAATCAGCCACTTGATGGCGTGCGAATGCGTCGCCGTCAGGCGTAGCGTGGTCTCCGGGTCGTCCTGCCGCAGCGCATGCACCTGCTGCCGCAGCGTGTCCAGCAGGCACGCCACGGTGGCCGCCAGCGCACGGCCCTGGCCGGTGATGGCGATGCTGCGGGCGCGCCGGTCGACCAGCGCGAGGCCCAGGCGCGCTTCCAGTTGCTTGACCTGCTGGCTCACCGCGGCCGGGCTCCTGCGCAGCTCCTCGGCGGCGAGGGCGATGCTGCCGTGCCGCGCCACGCTTTCGAACTCCACTAGGCCGGCCAGGCCGATGCGCCCGGGCAAGCCCTCGAAATCCCGAGCCTGAGCATCGGCCGCGGCGCCTTGTGCGGAACGCCCGGCCGGCCGACCATCGCCCGGCGGATTTTCACGAAAGGATGGCTTCATGCCCACAAGGGTACTGGTGATCGGCGGCACGCGCTTTTTCGGAAAGCTGCTGGTGCGCGGCCTGCTGGAACAAGGCTGCGAGGTGGCCATGGCCACGCGCGGCCGGGCGGCGGACGACTTCGGCGATGCGGTGCGGCGCATCCGCGTCGACCGGCGCAATGCGGATGCGATGCGCGCCGCGTTCGACGGCGCGCGCTACGACATCGTCTACGACCAGCTGTGCTACAGCCCGCTGGACGCCGCCATTTCGGCGGAGGTATTCGTCGGCAAGGTCGGCCATTACGTCATGTCGTCGACCATCGAGGTCTATCGCGGCCTGCCTGTCCCTACCGGCCGGCCGTTCACCGAAACCGGCGTGGCGCTGGACCGCGTGGACGTGGACCATGCCTATCCTTGGCATGCGCCCGAGCTGTCCGAGGTCTCGTACGGCCGCGGCAAGCGCCAGGCCGAAGCCTTCCTGCAGCAGGACGGCCGCCTGCCCTTCACCAGCGTGCGCATCGCCCATGTGCTGTCCGGCCCCGACGATTTCACCGGCCGGCTGCGCGACTATGTGGAGCGCGCGCTGCAGGGCCGCCCGTTGTGGCACACGGCCACGCCCGGCGCGAGCTCGTTCACCAGCCCGGCCGGCATCGTGGCCTTTCTGCTGTGGGCCGGCACCGCGCCGTTGCGCGGGCCGGTCAATGCGGCGGACGACGGCGCGCTGACGTCGGTGGACATCTACCGCCGCGTGTGCGCGCTGGCCGGTGTGCCCGAGCAGCTGCGGCCGGTGCGCAGCGAGCTCACGCCGTCGGAGCTGAGCCCGTTCGACTACCCGGCGCCACACCTGATAGACACGGCACGCGCACGCGCCGCGGGCCACCGCTTCGGCAACACGTCGGACTGGCTGGACGGCTTCATCGTGCAGCACATCGAGGCCCTGCGGGCGCAGGCCGCGACCTCGCCAACCGCCTGATGCCGATCCACCACGTCTGGGCCTTTCTCGCGGCGGCAGCCTTCGTGATCCTAGTGCCGGGACCGGCCACGCTGCTGGTGGCGGGCGAGGCGCAGCAAGGCCGGCGCGGCGCCGCGCTGACCACCCTGGGCATCGTGCTGGGCGACCTGGTACTGATTGGCCTCTCGGCGGCCGGCGTCGCAGCGCTGGTGACCCGCTGGAGCGGCGTGGTCGATGCGCTGGCCGCCGCCGGCGCGCTGTACGTGATCCACCTCGGTGCACGCATGTGGCGCCCGCAGGCCGGCGCGGCACCGGAACACCGGCCGGCCGGCAGGCACGCCGTTGCGCGCGGCCTGCTGCTCACGCTCACCAATCCCAAGCCGATCCTGTTCTTCGGCGCCTTCTTTCCGCTGTTCATCGATCCGCGCGCGCAGCGCTGGCTGGAAGGCTTCGCGCTGCTGGGCCTGTTGTTCGAGGCCCTGAACATCGCCTACTTCACGGCGCTCACGTTCTCCATCGAACGGCTAAGCCGCGTTCGCTCCAGCGGCCGCGTGCAGGCGTTCGTGCGCCGCGCCGGCGCGCTCGCCCTGGTCGGCTGCGGCGCCTGGGCCCTCACCCGGCTGGACTTTCTTCAGCGGTAGGAAGCCGCGGATCATGTCGGCCGCCTTCTCGCCGATCATGATGGTCGGCGCGTTGGTGTTGCCGCCGACGATGCGCGGCATGATGGACGCGTCGACCACCCGCAGGCCCTCGATGCCGCGCACGCGCAGCTGCGCGTCGACCACGTCCGTCGCGCTGTTGCCCATGCGGCAGCTGCCGACCGGGTGGTAGATGGTGTCGGCGTTGTCGCGCACGAAGCGCTCGATCTGTTCGTCGCTTTGCGCGGCGGCGGAATTCGCCAGTTCGCGCCCGCCGAGCGAGGCCAGCGCCGGTTGCGACAGCAGCTCGCGCATGCGCCTGAAGCCGCGCACCAGCCGCTCGACGTCGCCGTGCTCGGCCAGGAAGTTCGGGTCGATGCGCGGTGCCGCGAACGGGTCGGCGCTGGCCAGCCGCACGCTGCCGCGGCTTTGCGGGCGCAGCAGGCATACATGACAGGAATAACCGTGGCCGAACACCGTGCTGCGCCCGTGGTTCACCAGCTTGCCGATGACGAAATGCAATTGCAGGTCGGGGATCGGCTCGCTTGCGTCGCTGCGGATGAAGCCGCCGGCTTCGGCGAAGTTGGTGGTCAGCAGGCCGCTGCGCCGCGAACGCCATTCGAAGATGCCTTGCAGCGCGCGCCACAGGCCCGCGCCCGACAGGCCGAACAGGTCCTTCAGGTGCGGCGCGTCCACCACCTGCACCACGTCGATGTGGTCGTGCAGCTGCGCGCCGACGCCGGGCAGGTCGTGCACCACGGCGATGCCGTGTTCACGCAGGTGATCGGCCGGGCCAATCCCCGACAGCATCAACAGCTGCGGCGACAGCAGCGCGCCCGCGCTCAGGATGACCTCGCGCCGTGCGCGCAGCTGCTTCGCCTCGCCGCCCTGCCGGTATTCCACACCGATGGCGCGGTGGTGGCCGTCCACCAGCACGCGCGTGGCCTGCGCGCCGGTGTGCACCAGCAGGTTCGCCCGCCCGAGATTCGGCGTGAGGTAGGCCTTGGCCGCGCTGTAGCGCTCGCCGTTCTTGTGCGTCACCTGGTAAGGGCCGACGCCTTCCTGCTCGGCGCCGTTGAAGTCGCGGTTCACCGGATGGCCAGCCTGTTTGCCGGCCTCGACGAACAGCTCGCCGAAGCGGCTCGGGCTGCGAAGGTCCATCACGTTGAGCGGCCCGCCGGTTCCGTGGAAGGCATCGGCGCCGCGCTCGTTGTGCTCGGCGCGCCGGAAATACGGCAGCACCTCGTCCCAGCCCCAGCCGGCGTTGCCTTCGGCGGCCCAGTGGTCGTAGTCGGCGCGGTGGCCGCGCGTGTAGATCATGGCGTTGACCGAGCTGGAGCCGCCCAGCACCTTGCCGCGCGGCTGGTAGCCGCGGCGGCCGTTCAGGCCGGGCTGTGGCACGGTCTGGAAGCCCCAGTTGGCGCTGCCGTTCCTGGCCATCAGCGCCAGCCCGGCCGGGCAGTGGATCAGCACGCTGCTGTCGGGCGGGCCGGCCTCCAGCAGCGCGACGCGCACGGACGGGTCCTCGCTCAGCCGCGCCGCCAGCACGCAGCCGGCCGAGCCGCCGCCCACCACGATGTAATCGACTTCCATTGCGTTCTCCCTCATGGGCGCCCCTGTACCATTCCCGTCATCTTTTTTTCAATTGCGGAGCAAGGCATGAGCATTCGTACGGTGGGGATCATCGGCGCCGGCACCATGGGCAACGGCATCGCGCAGGCGTGCGCCGTGGCGGGTGTGGACGCGGTCATGGTGGACGTTTCGGACAACGCCGTCAACAAGGGCCTGGCCACGGTGGCCGGCAGCCTGGAACGGCTGGTGAAGAAGGACAAGCTCACCGCCGCGGACAAGGACGCGGCGCTGGCGCGCATCAAGGGCTCGACGAATTACGACGACCTGAAAGTCGCCCAACTGGTGATCGAGGCCGCCACCGAGAACGAGGAGCTGAAGCTGCGCATCTTGAAGCAGGTGGATGGGCTGGTGGCGCCGGAGGTGATCATCGCGTCGAACACCTCGTCGATCTCCATCACCCGGCTGGCCGCAGCCACCTCGCGCGCCGAGCGCTTCATCGGCATGCACTTCTTCAACCCGGTGCCGATGATGGCGCTGGTGGAAATCATCCGCGGGCTGCAGACCAGCGACGCGACGCACGATGCGGTGAAGGCGCTGGCCGAGGGGCTGGGCAAGTCGCCCATCACGGTGAAGAACGCGCCGGGCTTCGTGGTCAACCGCATCCTGGTGCCGATGATCAACGAGGCGTTCTTCGTGCTGGCCGAGGGGGTGGCGACTCCGGAGGACATCGACGCCGGCATGAAGCTGGGCTGCAACCACCCGATCGGCCCGCTGGCACTGGCCGACATGATCGGCCTGGACGTGTGCCTGGCGGTGATGGAGGTCTACCTGCGGGAGTTCGGCGACTCCAAGTACCGGGCCTGCCCGCTACTGCGCGAAATGGTGGCGGCCGGCCGCCTGGGCCGCAAGAGCGGCCGGGGCGTGTACAGCTACTGAGGAAGGCCCGCGTCAGGCCTTGTCGCTCTGGGCCTTGACCACCAGGTCGCCGCCGGCGGCCTGGTTCATGCGGTCCGTCACGGTCCAGCAGCTGATGGCGGTCAGCACCACGGTGGCGGCGATCAGCATGCGGGACACGATGATGCGGTGCGTTCTTTCCATGGCTCTTCTCCTGTGATGTCCGGGGTGCGGGTTGTTGCACCGATGGGAGAGATTCTTCCGGGAATGGGCCGCGAGCGCGATAAGACAGTTTCCTAACGGCCCTTAGGCACTTTTGCGCAGTTGGGCCGCCGCGGCCTTAGGGAATTTTCTTAGCCCGCGGGCCGGCGAAGCGCTCGAACCGTTCGGCCAGGAAGTCCACCAGCGCCCGCACGCGCGCCGGGATGAAGCGGTTGCTGGGCAGCACCGCGTTCAGCGCATAGGGCTCGCCCTGCCATTGCGGCAGCACGCGCACCAGGCGGCCGGCGCGAATGTCCTGCAGCATGTCCAGCTCCGACTTGTAGATCAGCCCCGCGCCCGCCAGCGCCCACTGGCGGGTGATGGCGGCGTCGTCTGCGTCGCGGTCGCCGTCGACCCGCACCTCCACCCGCTCGCCGCCGCGCTCGAAGCGCCAGGTGGTGTAGCGCCGCTGGTCGAGATGGAAGGTCAGGCAGTTGTGGTCCACCAGGTCGTGCGGCGTGCGCGGCGCCTTGCGCCCGCGCAGGTAGGCGGGCGCCGCGCACAGCACCCGCCGCGTGGTGCACAGCGTGCGCGCGGCCAGCCGCGAATCGGCCAGCGTGCCGTAGCGCAGCGCCACGTCCACCGCGTCGCGCATGATGTCCTGCACGCGGTCGGTGACCGACAGCGCGACGCGCACGCCCGGATGCTCCGCCACGAAGTCGTCCAGCCAGGGCAGCAGCACGACGCGCGCCAGGTCCGACGGCGCCGCGATGCGCACCGTGCCGACCAGCGTGCGGCTTTCCGCGGCGAGCTGCGCCTCGCCCTCCTGCAGCAGCTCCAGCGCGCGGGTGGCGTAGTCCAGCATGGTCTGGCCCTGCGGGGTCAGGCGCATGGCGCGGGTGGAGCGCTCGAACAGGCGCTCGCCCAGGCGGGCCTCCAGCCGCTTGAGCATGGCGCTGGCGGCGGCCGGCGTCACGCCCAGGGTGCGCGCCGCCGCCGTGAGCGTGCCGCCGCGCGCGGTTTCCACCAGCACGCGCAGGTCGAGGAGGCTTTCAAAGCTCATTTGAAACTGTTGTAGGAATCGACGGAATTATCAATCCATGCTTGATTCCCTAGGATCGAGGGCTTTCTCAACCCACTTCGCAGGAACCCCACCATGAAAGCCGTCGGCTACCACCAGGCCTTGCCCATCGACCATCCCGAATCGCTGCTCGACCTGCAGCTGCCCGCGCCCGCGCCGGGCCCGCGCGACCTGCTGGTGCGCGTGCGCGCGGTCTCCGTCAACCCGGTGGACACCAAGGTGCGCCGCAGTGTTCCGGCGGAACCGGCGGCCGCCAAGGTGCTGGGCTGGGACGCCGTGGGCGAGGTGCGGGCGGTGGGCTCTGAGGTGCGGCGCTTCCGCGTGGGCGACCGTGTCTGGTACGCCGGCTCGCTGGCGCGTGCCGGCAGCAACGCCGAGCTGCACGCGGTGGACGAGCGCATCGTCGGCTTGGCGCCGCGCAGCGTCGACGACGTGACCGCCGCCGCGCTGCCGCTGACCAGCATCACCGCTTGGGAGCTGCTGTTCGACCGCCTGGGCGTGGCGCGCGGCGGCGGCCATGGGCAGGCGCTGCTGGTCATGGGCGGCGCGGGCGGCGTCGGCTCCGCGCTGACGCAGATCGCCCGGCAGCTCACCGGCCTGCGCGTGATCGCGACCGCTTCGCGGCCTGAGACGCGTGCGTGGTGCCTGGAGATGGGCGCGCATGATGTGGTCGACCACAGCCAGCCGCTGGCCGCGCAGCTGCAGGCCTTAGGCGTGGCCGAGGTGGACTACGCTGCCAGCCTGACGCAGACCGACCGGCATTTCGACGCGCTGGTGGACCTGCTGAAGCCGCAGGGCAAGCTGGCGGTGATCGACGACCCCAAGTCCATCGACGCGACGAAGCTGAAGCGCAAGAGCCTGGCGCTGGTGTGGGAGTCGATGTTCACCCGCCCGGTGTTCGGCACGCCCGACATGCACCGGCAAGGCGAGCTGCTGGACGAAGTGGCGCGCCTGGTGGACGCCGGCACGCTGCGCAGCACCGCCCGCACGGTGCTCGGGCCGATCAGCGTGACGGAACTGAAGAAGGCGCACGCGCTGATCGAAAGCGCAGGCACGATCGGCAAGATCGTGCTGCCGGGCTACGCGGACTGATATCTTGAAGTCCTCCCTCTCCCGCAGGGCGGGAGAGGGTTGGGGTGAGGGTGGGAGGTTGGCGCGCGCCCCCTCACCCCTGCCCTCTCCCCCCCCGCGGGGGGAGAGGGAGGAAGTCAGCCCAGCGTGTGCTTCGCCACGCGCGCGATGTTCGCCGCATTCACTCCGAAGAACTCCCTCAGCTCCGTGCGCGTGTCGCTGCGGCCGAAGTCGTCGGTACCCAGCGTGACGTAGCGCCGACCCTGCGGAATGAAGGCGCGCACGCTTTCCGGCACGGTGCGCACGTAGTCGGTGGCGGCGACGATCGGGCCGCCCTCGGCACCCAGCTGCGCGGCGATGAAGGGCGTGCCCGCCTCCTCACCGCGCAGCATGCGCTTCTCGCAGGCCAGGCCGTCGCGCGCCAGCTCGCTCCAGCTGGTGACGCTGAACACCTCGCTGGCGATGCCTTCCTCGGCCAGCTGCTGCGCCGCCTTCACCACCTCGGTGAGGATCGCGCCCGAACCCAGCAGCGTCACCTTCAGCTGGCCCGCGGGGCCGTAGCCGCCGAGCCGGTAGCAGCCGCGCATCAGGTCGGCCTCCACGCCGGCCGGCAGGTCCGGCTGGGCGTAGTTCTCGTTCATGGCCGTGACGTAGTAGAAGACGTCGCGCTGCTCGATCAGCATCTCGCGCATGCCGTGGTCGACGATCACCGCCAGCTCGCCGGCATAGGCCGGGTCGTAGGCCTTGCAGTTCGGGATCATCGAGGCCGCCACGTGGCTGGTGCCGTCCTGGTGCTGCAGGCCCTCGCCGCCCAGCGTGGTGCGCCCCGAGGTGGCGCCGATCAGGAAGCCGCGCGCGCGCTGGTCGGCGGCGGCCCAGATGGCGTCGCCCACGCGCTGGAAACCGAACATCGAGTAGTAGATGTAGAACGGCAGCATGGCGAAGCCGTGCACGCTGTAGCTGGTGGCCGCGACCGTCCAGCTGGCGATGGCGCCGGCCTCGCTGATGCCCTCTTCCAGGATCTGCCCGTCCATGGCTTCGCGGTACGACAGCACCGAGCCGATGTCCTCGGGCTCGTAGCTCTGGCCGCTGCTGGAATAGATGCCGACCTGCTTGAACAGGTTGGCCATGCCGAAGGTGCGCGCCTCGTCGGCCACGATGGGCACGATGCGCGGGCCCAGCTCCTTGTCCTTCATCAGGTTGCCCAGCAGGCGCACGAAGGCCATGGTGGTGGACATCTCCTTGCCACCGGCGGCCACCGCGAACTGCGCGTAGGAAGCGATCGGCGGCACCGGCACGGTGTCGGCCTGCGTCTGGCGCGCCGGCAGGAAGCCGCCGAGTTTTTCGCGCCGCTCGTGCAGGTAGCGCATCTCGGGGCTGTCGGCCGGCGGACGGTAGAAGCTCATGTTGCGCGCCTGCTCGTCCGACAGCGGCAGGTTGAAGCGGTTGCGGTATTCGACCAGCGCGTTCTCGTCCAGCTTCTTCTGGCTGTGCGTGCCCATCTTGCCCTGGCCCGCCGTGCCCATGCCGTAGCCCTTCTTGGTGTGGGCGAAGATCACCGTGGGCTGGCCACGGTGATTGGCCGCCGCCTGGTAGGCCGCGTGGATCTTCACCAGGTCGTGGCCGCCGCGCTTGAGCCGGTCGATCTGCTCGTCGGTCATGCCCTGGGCCAGGCGCTGCAGTTCCTCGTTCTGGCCGAAGAAGTTCTCGCGGTTGAAGCGGCCGTCCTTCGCGGCGAAGGTCTGCATCTGGCCATCGACCGTGTGGGCGAAGGCCTTGACCAGCGCGCCGGTGGTGTCGCGCGCGAACAGGCCGTCCCAGTCGCTGCCCCACAGCAGCTTGATGGTGTTCCAGCCGGCGCCGCGGAACAGCTTTTCCAGCTCGTCGACGATGCGGCCGTTGCCGCGCACGGGCCCGTCGAGGCGCTGCAGGTTGCAGTTGACCACCCACACCAGGTTGTCCAGCTTCTCGCGCGAGGCCAGCGTGAGCGCGCTCATGCTCTCGGGCTCGTCCATCTCGCCGTCGCCGAACACGCCCCACACCTTGCGGCCTTCGCAGTTCACCAGGCCGCGGTGCGTGAGGTAGCGCATGAAGCGCGCGTGGAAGATCGAGCTGATCGGCCCGATGCCCATGGACCCGGTGGGGAACTGCCAGAAGTCCGGCATCAGCCACGGGTGCGGATAGCTGGAGAGCCCCTGCGCGCCATCGCGCACGGCGCTGATTTCTTGCCGGAAGTGCGCAAGGTCCGCTTCCTGCAGCCGGCCTTCCAGGAAGGCGCGCGCGTACATGCCCGGCGAGCTGTGCGGCTGGTACAGCACCAGGTCGCCGCCGTGCGAGGCGTTGCGTGCATGGAAGAAATGGTTGAAGCCGACCTCGAACAAATCGGCCGCGCTGGCGTAGCTGGCGATGTGGCCGCCCAGCTCGCCATAGATCGCGTTGGCGCGCGCCACCATGGCCAGCGCGTTCCAGCGCATGAGCGAGCAGAGCTTTTCCTCGATGGCGAGGTCGCCCGGAAACACCGGCTGGTTTTCCACCGAAATGCTGTTGACGTAGGGCGTCACCAGCTCGGGCGACCAGCCCACGTGCGGGCTGCGGGCCAGCACGGCGAGCTGGTCCAGGATGAAGCGCGCGCGCGCCGGGCCGTGGGTGGCAACCAGGGCGAGGAAGGCGTCGCGCCATTCGGCGGTTTCGGCCGGATCGACGTCGCCCGACTCGGCGGCAAGGTAGCGGGTGATGCTGTGGTCGGTCATGCCTGCCACTGTAGACACATTGCCGCAGTATGGGCTCTTGAAAGAATCTGATGCAAGCGGCCGGGCAGCATAAAATTCCGCAATACAGACAGCGCGCGGCATTTCATGCAACTGGACACCATCGATCTCCGCATCCTGGCAGAGCTGCAGCGCGACGGCGCGCTGACCAACGTGGCGCTGGCCCGCAAGGTGCATTTGAGCCCCTCGCCCTGCCTGGCGCGGGTGAAGGCGCTGGAGGACGCGGGCGTGATCGAGCGCTACGTGGCAATCGCCAATGCCAAGGCGCTGGGACTGGGCCTGACGGTGTTCATCAACATCAGCCTGAAGACGCAAACCAAGGAAGCGCTGGCCGAATTCGAGCGCCGCGTGAGCGAGCACGACGAGGTGATGGAGTGCTACCTGATGAGCGGTGAGAGCGACTACCTGGTGCGCGTGGTGCTGCAGGACATCGGGGCGCTGGAGCGCTTCATTTTGGACCAGCTGACGCCGATTCCGGGGGTGGAGAAGATCCGGTCTAGTTTTGCGTTGAAG
The DNA here is from genome assembly GCA_040384685.1 of Pseudomonadota bacterium. Classification (GTDB taxonomy): domain Bacteria; phylum Pseudomonadota; class Gammaproteobacteria; order Burkholderiales; family Burkholderiaceae_C; genus Ramlibacter. The sequence continues at coordinate 61,701 of JAZKIV010000012.1, forward strand.
CAGGTGAGGTACAAGACGGCGTTGCCGGGTAGGTGATCGCGGGTTTACAGCACGCCTAAATCTCAAACCGAGAGATACGCAAGTTGTCGGGCCTCACTCGACGCAGTACCACGTCGCTATGTAAGAAGCTTTCAAAGGCGTAATACAGAACTCCATTCTTAGCATAGCAGCGATGCCTTTGGAGTGAACGAAAAAAAGCGATAGAGAGGTCCGAAACCGCCATAGCCAGCGTTTCTTTTGACACGCTCTTAATGTAAAAGTCCGCCAAATCCGGACCTGACACAAACTCCTCAATGGCCTCCTCGACGGAGTCCTCTGAATACATTCGAGCAACAATCGCATTCATCAATGGCCTCAAATCAATATTGTCCTGTGTCACACCGATCCGCCGTATGAACGCAAATATGTCGGCTCTAAGTTCAAGAATGAGAAGCTCCGGAAAATTGTTGAACTGCTGGAGTGCAATATTCATGGAGCGAGTATCCTTCACACTTGTAGCAAGTGCCGAACGCAAGAACTTTTAACGGCGGAATTTGCGACATTTGCGACACGCGATTTTTCCGAAGAGGGTCTAGTGAAATATACACTTCAAATTCAGCAAGATCAGATCGCCGAAGCCACTCGGGCGCGCTATGCAATGGTCATTCCGATCCTCACGGCCATGCTTCTATCTACTAAACGACATATCGTAGAACAAGCTGGAGGCTATGATGGCGTTACACTTGAGATGTTCACGCGCATCTACATAGAACACGCCGGCGATCACGGCATCTGCTTCGAGTACGCAGTGCATCAGTGCATTCAGGAACGTGATCCGGCCATTCACCCGATCATTTCAAGCGTTCTCGAAGAATTTTGCGGAGTGAAAGGGGGTGCCGAGTCGATCCTCTTCGGCATTGAAAAGCATGGTCCCGCATCTGTGTTGGAGACGGCAAAAGGCGCGCTCACAGATGACTCCCGCGTACTAGTGGGGAAGCGGGGAAAACCTGCACGCCTTAAGCCGCATCTAGAAAATATTGTACGAGCACACAATAGCCGAATCCACATGGAGCGGCTTCCCTCAAGTATCCGGGGGCTCTGGAAAGCGGATCTGTTTGTTGGTAACCCGGGCCCGGACAGATGGGTGGGCACGACACTAAAAACAAATCGCCGTGACATTGAGCGTGCACCCGGATTGCGTGTTGCTTTGTTTCCGGAGGAACGGTCAAAGGAAGGGCCGAAAAAGGACGACAATTTAATCTACTGCCCCCTTCCGTACTCGGGTGAGTTTATGCAATTGTTCTTGGCCACTTTCAACATCGTTAAGTCCATTGTTGCCACCAAGGGCAAGCAGCCAAGCAGAATTGCTCTCGTGCACGACGATGATCAAACGGTAGCCAAGTGGCTTGTCGACCGGTCGCACTTCCCTGTACAGGGCATCCTTGAGGCGTTAGACCCTCTTAAGCAGCCATTTTTTCTCAAAGAGCAAGAAGTGGTGGCGGGGAGCGAGGGAAACATTATTGCCACGGCTCCCATCCCAAAAACGATGAAGTAAAAGAGTTCCTAAACATCAGATACGACGCCATTTAGCCAAGGTTGACCTGGCAGTCATGCGCGAGACGCTCAGGTCTGGGCTAGCTTTCTACCCTGCTTGCCGACCTGATTGAAATTCAGCATCGCCGTGCGGGTGAACCGGGTCGCCTCATTGGCGCGCTCTTCCGCCGGCCGCATGTCCTCCTGAAGGTACATACCTTGCACCAATTCGCGCCGCGCCACGGCTGCGGGCAGTTCCTGCGGCTGTGCCCTGGGTGCGGACCACATGCGTTGCTGCATGGCCCAGGTGTTGGAGATATCCTTCAACAGGATCCGCCGCTGCTATGCGCCGGCGCCGCAGCAGCCAAGCCGCGGTGCAGAAACGACACCTCTGGCGGCCACGCGGGCATCTCCGGAACCAATGCACGCGCCGCGCTACCCAGCTTTGGGCGACGCCGCCGCCATCGACGCATTGTCAATCTCGTTCGCCCGCGCATTCGCCGGCCGCTCCGTCACAAGCTTCGCATACCGCTCGAACGCCGGCCTTTTCTCGATCGTGCCGAACTGCAGCGCAAACGCGATGTACGCCCCCAGGTACAGGTCAGCCGCCGTGAACCGGTCCCCCGCCACATAGCCGCCGTGACCGACCGCAGTTTCCAGCGCATTCATCACGTCGTCGTAGCTGCCGTAGCCGGCCATCGCCTTGCGCTCCGGCGGCACCTCGAAGCCCAGGGCTCGGTTGGTGATCGCCGACTCCATCGGCGCTGCCGCGAAGAACAGCCAGCGGTAGTACGGGCCGCGCAACGGGCTGCCGGGCGGCGGCGCCAACTGGGCCTGCGGGAACGCGTCCGCCAGGTAGGCGCAGATAGCGGCGCCTTCGGTCACCACCGTGTTGCCGTGGCGGATCGCCGGCACCTTGCCCATCGGGTTGATGGCCAGGTACTCGGGCGCCTTCATCGTCGTGCCGTACTGCAGGACTTCCGTCCGGTAGGGCTGCCCCACCTCTTCCAGCATCCAGCGGACCACCCGGGCGCGCGACTGGGGGTTGGTGTAGAAGACGAGCTCGTCGGCCATGCAGGTTCCTCGAAAGTGGTCAGGCGGGAATGATAGGACGGGCCACTCCGGCTGAGATCCAGCGCCACCGCCATTGCCGCGCTACTTCTTCTTCCCCGCCTCTTTCTTCACCTTGTCCAAAACCTTCAGCAAGGCAAACAGCGCCTCGAAAATCTGCCAGGCGGTGATCTCGATGGAGTTCACCACGGCGTTGCCCGCATGCTTGGCCTGCATGCGCAGCCATTCGTTCGCCGCGGTGATCGAGAGCTGGCGGGCTGTCCAGAGTTGCGAGATCTTGTTGCTCTCCATCAACTCGGTCGGGTCGTCGTTGTTCACCAGGATGCGCGCGATGTCGATGCAATAAGCCGCCGCAGCTTCCCACCTGTCCCGCCCCGGCGGCAGTGCCTCCAGCAGCGAGATCAGCGTGCTCTCGTACATGTTCAGGCGCGGCAGAGCGCTCAGCTGTCCCAGGATGCCGCGGCCGATGGTGAGGTGATCGTCCTGCTGCTTCTCCAGCTTGGGGTCCTTCACGATGGTGAAGGACTCGCCCCCGTGCTTGCCCTTCTGCCTGCTGTTCTTGTCCTTCTCCTCGGCTTGCAGTTCCTTCTCCGACAGCGTGGAGCTGTCCAGCGAATGCACGCCGATCTCGTGCGCCAGCAGGCCGATGGTCTGGCCCACGGTGAAGTCGGTCACCTGGTAATCGTCCAGGTTGATGGTGATGCGGCTGCCCTCGCTGTGGGTGGAGGCGATGTCGGCGGTGACGGTGGGCCGCAGCCGGATGCGGATCCTCAGCGGCGGCTTGCGGCTCGCGAGGAACGCCGAGCCCAGCAGCGCGCGGCTGACGCCGTCCATCCAGGGGATCAGCTTCGCCTGCGCTTTCGTGACGTTCGCCGTGCCGTAGATTTCCAGCCGCACGCCGGCCTTGTTCTCTTCGGCGAAGAGAAGGCCGTAGTCGTCCTCGCCCAGCAGTGCGTTCTCGCGCTCGCGCAGGATGGCCCTCACCGCTTCCAGCTGTTCGGCGCTGTCCTTCTCGCCGCGCCGGACTTCCTCCGGCAGGGTCCTGGCCCAGTCCAGGAGCGTGCTGGTGGGTTGGCGCTTGAAATTGAGGTAGAAGTCGTCGTCGGACAAGTCCTTGTTCTTGTCCTTGCCTTTGCCCTTGCGGTCCCGGCCGCGGTTGGTGTCCAGGGCCAGTTCGTACGCGTCGGCCAGGTGCTTGTTGTTGCGCAGCCTGCGCATGAGGTCGATGGCCTCCCACTCGGAGCCGCCCCTGTTGAGGAACGTGCGCGTGAGCCGCTGGCGTTCGTCCTTGTCCTTGGGTTCCACCGAATCGAAGACGGACCGCGCGAGGGCGTCTTCACCCAGCCGTTCGGCTCCCGGAAACGACACGCGGTCCGGCGCGTCGCCGCGCTGGTCCTCGTCCCGCACATAGGTGTAGAGCGTCGCCAGCGCGTAAGCGGGCGCGGGGTGGTCCTCCACCGCATGCCTGCTCACGTCGACGCTGCGCGTGCGCGGGCTGAACACGCCCACCTCGCGCGGCTTGCGCTTGCCGCCCATGTCGTCCGATTCGAACCAGCTGCCCTGCCCGTCGTTGACCACCGACACGTAGTGCCCGCCACTGTGGTGCGAGAAGGTGTTGCGCACGATGAAGGCCTGTAGCCGGTAGCGCGGCCCGGGCCGCCCGTTGCCGGTGATCGTCGCCGGGATGCGGAACACCTGCGGCATGTCGACGTGGTCGCTGCCGTCCTGGCGCAGCATGCCGATGGACAGCACCTGCGGAAAGGACACGGCGCGCGTGATGGCCGTGTGCGGGTTCTCCACGTCATTGCGGTCGCGGCGCTCCATGCCGAAGTAGGCGGCCAGCGCCTGCTCCAGCGTGCGGTGACCCACCGCGGTGAGCTGCAGCACGGCCTGGCGTTCCAGGCGGATGCCGTTGCGGTTCTGCGCATCGGGGTTGTCGTAGGCGACGCCGTGCGCCGTGAGCAGCTGGTCCCGCTGCGGCTGCACGCGCTGCAGGATGCCCATCAGCACCTGGCTGGCATCCTGCTGCCCGGCCAAGGCGTCCTCGCCGCCGTGCAGCAGGCCCAGCACGTTCAGCAGGTGCAGCAAGCCCCTCACTTCGGCGGCCCGCACCGTGCCGTCGCTGCCCAGCGTGCGCAGCAGGGGTGCGATGGTGCGCTGGAGCAACCGCGCTTCGCTGTCCGGCTGCGTGGGATTGCGGCTGTTGTCGAACAGCTGGCGGTAGGGCGGCACCGCGGCGATGAGGTTCAGGATGCTGGCCGCGTAACAGCTGCTCTGCACATGCTCCACGCCGCGCTGCTCGCCGTGCTCGATTTCCACCGGCGCCGGCTCGCCGCCTTCCAGCAGCCGCACCGATCCGGACAGGCCGTACCGCGTGCTGGCCAGGGTGAAGAACAGCTGCCTGATGCCGGGCAAGGTCGTGGGAAGCGCCTCGGTCCTGGGCATCACCTTCAGGCCGACGAGGATCGACGCGAACAGCGAAGAATCCATGCCGAACACCTGCAGCAGCGCCGGACTGGGCTCGCGCCTGGCCACGAGCGCCCCGACACTGCTGTCTTCCTGGGGCGAGAGGCGCGACTGCACCCATGCCAGGTACTGCTGCACACGCCGGGGTAACTGGGGGAATACATGCTCCAGCAGCTGCTGGTTGCGCACGGCGTTCTGCTGCGCGACGACAAGCCGCTGCTCTTCGCGGTCCTGATCGCCTTGCTCTCCCTCGCCTTCCTTGCCCAGCTGCGCCACGGCGTGCGGCCCGAAAGACCTGGTGAGTTGCCGGCGTTGCGCCACCATGCGCGGGCTGTCGTACAGCGGGTCGGCCGCGGCGCCGATGCCGCTCACCCCGCGCGCGCGTTCCGCCCCGGATGAGCGGGCGCGGGATGCAACAGCGGCTGTGCGGGTCATCGCGTAGATTTGCTCAAGTCACGCGGAACAGCACGGCGTCGCCACTGGCAGCGGCACGCCGATAGAACGCGGCCAACGCCTGCACCGCCTCGCGAACGTCCTCCACGGGCGCCTCGATACCGAGGCTCTCGCATCTCTCACTGATCTCGTCCGCCTCCAGCGCTTCGAGCATGCCGGCCGTCCGCGAGACATCGGCCGAAAAGGAGTAGCCGCACATCTCCGGAATCACGTCGGACTGCTCCATGCCGCAGGCGTTCTCTTCCGCCAGAACCTGGCTCAGCTCGTACCAGAGATGCTCGAATGTGGACAGGCATTCGCGAGGCTGTTCACCCGGTCCGTCGTAGAGAAAATCCTCATAGGCCAGGTCCCCCTCCAGCAGCCGCTTCAGCTGTGCATCCGTCAGCGCGTAGAAATCCCCTCCCATGCTCACAGCCCCTTCCCCCGCGCCACATCCATCACCACCCGCGCCGCCAGGTACAACCTCGGCTCGATGGAATCCACCAGCACCCACTCGTCGTCCGCCGAGTGCGCACCGAACCCCGGCAGCCCAAAGCGCTCGATGACCGGCCCTTTGGCCTTCAGCGCCGCGAACGCCGCGTCGGTGCCGCCGCCTTCGGGCTGGTCGTCCACCGTCAGCTTGCGGCCCATTTCGGCGTAGATCGCTTGCGCGTGCGCGGCCAGCTTGCGGCTGGCGGCGGTGGCCTCCAGCGGCGGGCGGCGGCGCTCGAACACCACCGTCACCTTGGCCTCGGGCAGCAGCTGCTTTTTCACCCGATCGCGCACCGCCGCCTCGATGGCGTCGTAGTCGGCCACGCGCAGCACGCGCACGTCGGCCTGCGCCGTCGCGTGCGCGGGGATCACGTTGCGGTTGGTGCCGGCCTGCGAGATCGTCCAGTTCAGCTTCAGGCCCACGTCAGGCTTCGACAGGTCGCGCATCTGCATGATCTGGTGCGACAGCTCGTACAGCGCGTTCACGCCGCGCTCCGGCGCGGCGCCGGCGTGGGAGGCGCGGCCTTCCACCTTCAGCTCCACCGAGGCGATGCCGCTGGTGGCCAGCGAGAGCTTGTCGTCGTTGGCGCGCGAGGCCTCGAACGACAGCACGGCGTCATGCTCGGCGCCGGCCTGCGTGATCTGCGCCCGCGCGCCCGGCGAACTGATCTCCTCGTCGGAGTTCACCAGAACGGTCAGCGTGCCGTACTCGTTGAAGTTCAGCGACTTCAGCAGCGCCACCAGGTGCACCACCATCGCCACGCCCTGCTTGTCGTCGGAGATGCCCAGGCCGTAGGCCTTGTTGCCGTCGATGCGGAACGGCTGCTTGGCCAGCATGCCCTTCAGGTACACCGTGTCCATGTGCGCGATCAGCAGGATCTTCTTCGCGCCGGTGCCGCGGAACGTGGCGCGCACCATGCGGCCGACTTTCTCGGGCGTGTCGGCCATGCGGTAGGTGGTGGCTTCCTGCGGTTCGATGAATTCCACGCTGCCGCCCAGCGCACGCAGCTTGGCGGCAAGCAGTTCGGTGGCTTTGCTGATGCCTTCCATGTCGCGGCTGCCGGTCTCGATGGAGACGAATTCCTTCAGCGTGTCCAAGAGCGGCTGCTTCTGCGCGGCAGCCGCCTTCAGCACCGCCGGGTCGCCCTGCTGTGCGCACAGCGGGCCGGCGAAGCCGCCCGCCGCAAGCGCGAATGCCACCACCACCGCCGCACGGCGGCTCCATCCAGACGCGGAACGCTTCATGTCCTGACCTTTCTTCATCGAGAGAGATTCACGGGCGGCGCGCCGCATACACGGTGCGCGCGCCCACTGCTTCCACCGGCAGGCACTGGACCAGCGCCACCACGGAAGTGAGATTGTCGCAATGCGGCGCGTTGGCGCCGCCCAGCAGGTCCACCATGGCCGTGGCCTGGGTTTCCGCGCTGGGCGCCAGCAGCAATGGCTGCAGCTCGGGGCGGCTGGAACGCGGCATGTAGTTGTCTTCGCCGATCTCGAAGCCTTGCCAGTGCAGCGGATCGTCGGACTGCGGGTTCACGCCGGACACGTCCACCTCGCCGCGCGCCGACACCTCGGCCAGCACCATGGACGAACTGTCGTAGAGATGTACCGCGACCGCGGCGCAACCGAGCACGCGGCAGACCGCGGCAAGCAGCATCTCGCCCGTGCGCGCGCCGGGCTCGCACAGCAGTTCCAGCGGCGCCGTCTTGACCGCAATCCAGGCCTGCGCACCGGGGAACAAGGCGCACGCCCACAGGGCGTTGTCCGCGCCGGTACCGTACTGCATGGGATCGTACGGCAGGCGTTCGCGCGCGGGCGGCGTGCCGCAGGCGCACATGCCTTCGGCCGCGAACACGTCCGCAACCGCGTCCGCCACGCGCGCGGCATCGTCGCATTCCACGAAGACGGTGTTCATCCACAGGCCCATGGCAATTCCCGGCAACACACAGTTGCCGGGAATTTAGCAGGCGGGCCTGGCCGTCCCGCGGCCGTTCGTCACGCGTGCGGAGCGTGCACCGTGGCGAACAGGTCGACCATCGCCTTGTTGAACGCCGGGATGTCGGCCGGCTTGCGGCTGGACACCCAGTTGCCGTCGCGCACCACCTCCTGGTCCTCCCAGGTGGCACCGGCGTTGCGCAGGTCGTCCTGCAGCGAAGGCCAGCTGGTGAGCTTGCGCCCGCGCACCAGGCCGGCCGACACCAGCAGCCAGGGCGCGTGGCAGATGAAGGCGACCGGCTTGCCCTGCGCATCCAGCGCCTGCACGAACTTCTGCGCGAACAGGCTCATGCGGATATGGTCGGCATTCATCACGCCGCCGGGCAGCAGCACGGCGTCGAAGTCGGCCGGGTCGGCCTGCTCGAACGTCGCCTGCACGTCGAACTTGTCGCCGGGCTTGTCGTGGTGGACGCCCTGCACCTTGCCGGCGTGGATGGACAGCAGGCTGGTGGTGGCGCCGGCGGCTTCGAGCGCCTTGCGCGGCTCGGTCATTTCCACCTGCTCGAAACCGTCGCAGGCGAGGATGGCGACGCGCAGGCCGGACAAGTCCTGCCGCTGGGTGTCTTGGCTCATGGATGGATCTCCTTGGGGGTTCTCCACAAGATAGGCGCGGCGGCGTTCGGGTTCGTCGGCAGCGCCCGCGCGCCGCTGTAGGAATACACGCGCGCCCACTTTGCTCAGAGCGCGGGCCGCGGCGCGTCCGTTCCCGCGCCGCGCGCGGCGCGCACGGCGGCGACCAGCGCTTCGCGCAGCATCTGCGCGGCCGGCCCCAGGCGCTGGTCGCTGCGGTGCGCCAGGTAGGCCTGCAGCCGCGCCTCGCCGCGCGGGCCGAAGGCCTGCGCCGGAATGCGCACCAGGCGGCCCATGTCCAGGTCAGCCTGGACCTGCCAGCCGGGCAGGCGTCCCCAGCCCACGCCGGCCACGATCAGCGCGTGCTTGGCTTCCTGCGTGCGCACGCGCCAGGTGCGCGGCGACAGCACGCCGATGTCGCGTCCCTGCGTCAGCGGCGACGGGTCCGCCTGCACGATCTGCAGGTGATCCGCCAGGTCGTCGATGCCGGGCTCCAGCCCGTCGCGGATGCGCCGCGCGAGCGGGTGCGCGGCCGCGACCACCGGCAGCACCGACACCGATGCGAGCGCCTGCAGCACCAGTCGCCGGTCCTTGAATTCCTCGCCGACCGTGATCGCCAGTGTGCAGCGGCCGTCCAGCAGCGCGGCCACCGGTTCGCCCAGCGGCGCGACCGCGAGGTCGGCCTGCACCGAGGGGAAAGCCTCGTTCATCGCGCGCAGCGCCTCGCAGGCGATGGGCAACGGAAACATCGTGTCCACCACCACCGGCAGCTGCAGTTCCAGCCCCGCGCCCAGGCCGTGGGCCCGCGCGCGCATTGCGTCGACCTTGAGCAGCACGGCACGCGCGTCCTCCAGCAGGGCCCGGCCCTGCGGCGTGAGCACGGGCCGGCGGCCGGCGCGGTCGAACAGCTGCACGCCCAGTTCCGACTCCAGCGCGGCCACCGCGTGGCTGACGGCGGACTGCGCGCGCTTCAGGCGCGCCGCGCCCGCGCGGAAGCCGCCCGCGTCGGCGATGGCGACGAAGGTGCGGATCTGGCCCAGGGTCAGTGCGTCCAGCATTGATCGCTTCCGTAGATCGATTCGAGCGAAATTATGTGGCTTCACACGATCACAGGCCGCCGGCACATTGGCCGTTCCAACAAAAAGAAGCGAGCAAGGATGAGCAGTACCCCGCACCGCGACGCGCTCCTGGCCGGCTGGCCGGCGGCGCTGCTGCTCATCGGCGCGGGCATCGTGTCCGCGTTCCAGGTCGGCAAGGCGCCGGCCGCGCTGGAGGAAGTGCGCCGCTCGCTGGAGCTCTCGCTCGAAGCCGCGTCCTGGCTGCTGTCGGCCATCGGGCTGGTGGGCGCACTGATCGGCACGGCCGCGGGCAGCGCCGCCGACCGGCTGGGCGCCAGGCGCGTGGCCATCGCCGGGCTGCTGCTGCAGGGCGCGGCGGCGTTCGCCGCCACGCTGGTGCCGAACGTTGCGCTGCTGTTCGCCATGCGTGTGCTCGAAGGCCTGGGCTTCCAGGCGACCACCGTCGCGGCGCCGGCGCTGATCGCGGCCACCATGCCGGAGCGCTCGCGTGCCGCGGCGCTGGCGGCCTGGAGCACCTTCATGCCGCTGGGCATCTGCCTGGCATTGGTCGCCGCGCCGGCCGTGCTGCCGCATGGCTGGCAGGCGCTGTGGCAGCTGAGCGGCGTGCTGGCCTTCGCCTTTGCCATGCTCGTACTGGCGTGCGTGCCGCGCGGCGCGCAGGCGACCTTGCAGCGGCCTCTCGCGGCGGACCTGCGCGACACGGTGCGCTCGCCCGGCCCGCGCCTGCTGGCGCTGCTGTTCCTGCTGTTCACTACCGCCTATTTCGCGCTGGTCGGCTTCCTGCCCGCGCTGCTCGCGCAGGCCGGCTTCCGCGATGCCGCCGAAACCAGCCGGCTGGCGGGCTGGGCCGTTGCGGCGGGCGCGGGCGGCAACCTCGCGGGCGCCTGGCTGCTGGCGCGCGGCGTGCGCCCGATGCGCCTGGTCGGCCTCACTTTCGCCCTGCTGGCGGCGAGCGGCGCGGGCGTGCTCCTGCTGGACGCCGGCCCGCAGCTGCGCTATGCGCTGTGCCTGGCCTTCGGCGGCGTGGCCGGCCTGCTGCCCGCCGCGCTGTTCGCCCAGGTGCCCGAGCACGCGCCGCGGCCGGAGCTGGCCGGCACGACCACCGGTCTGATGATGCAGGGCAACAACATCGGCCTGGTGCTGGGCCCCGCGCTGGCCGGCGTGGCCCTGGCGCGCGGCGGCTGGGCAGCGGTCGCCCTGCTGGTCGCGCTGCCCTGCGCGGCGGGCATCGCGATGCTGGCCGGCTCGGCGCGCTCCGGGCACACGCGCATTCCACGTTCCCCACGTTTCGACAGGAGAGATTCCCATGCAAAGCAAGCAGGCCATCGATCCTGAGAGCGCCGACGCCGGCCCGGAGTCGACCGCATTGCGCGTCGCGCTCTGGCGCGCCATGCACGTGCAGGTCGACGCGCCGCCGCACGTGATCGACGACGAGGTCGGGCTGCGGCTGGCGGCGCCGGCCGACGACTGGCGGCAGCGGCCGGACATGCACCCGCTGCACACGCAACTGTTCCGCGCCTCCATCGTGGCGCGCGCCCGCTTCGTCGAAGACCTGGTGCTGGAGGAACTGGCTGGCGGCGTCGGTCAGTACGTGATCCTGGGCGCCGGCCTCGACACCTTCGCGCAGCGGCGGCCGGAGCTGGCGTCGCGCCTCGAGGTGTTCGAAGTCGACCAGCCCAAGCCGCAGGCCTGGAAGCGCCGGAGGCTTGCGGAGCTTGGTCTCGCGGCTCCCGACTGGCCGTGCTTCGTGCCGGTCGACTTCGAAGCCGGCGAGGGCTGGTGGGACCGGCTGCGAGACGCCGGCTTCGATGCGGGCCGGCCGGCCATCGTGTCTTCCACCGGCGTCAGCATGTACCTCAGCAAGGCGGCCATCGGCGCCACGCTGCGCCAGGTTGCGGGTCTGGCGAAGGGATCGACCTTCGTGATGAGTTTCCTGGTCCCGCTCGAGCTCGCGGACCCGGAGGTGCGCATGGGCTTCGAGCAGTCCGCGAAAGGCGCGCGGGCCGGCGGCACGCCCTGGCTCAGCTTTTTCGCGCCGCAGGAAATGGTGGCGATGGCGCGCGACGCGGGCTTCGCCGACGCCCGGCACGTGGCTTCCGGCGACCTCGGCGCGCGCTACTTCGCCGGCAGGGCCGACGGGCTGCACCCGCCCGGCAGCGGCGAGGAGCTGCTGGTGGCGACGACCTGAGCGCGCGTGCTCAGTGCTTGACCGAGATCAGCTCGATCTCGAAGTTCAGCGTGGCGTTGGGCGGGATCACGCCGCCGGCGCCGCGCTCGCCATAAGCGATGGCGGGCGGGCAGGTCAGCTTGGCCTTGCCGCCCGGCTTCATGCGCTGCACGCCTTCGGTCCAGCACGGGATCACGCGGTTGAGCGGGAATTCGGTGGGCTCGCCGCGCTTGTACGAGCTGTCGAACTCGCGGCCATCCTGGAACGTGCCGCGGTAGTGCACCTTGACCACGTCGGTGGCCAGGGGCGCCGTGCCCGTGCCTTCCTTCAGCGCCTGGTAGACCAGTCCGCTCTTGGTGGTGACAGGGGCCGGCGCGGGCTGCGCCGATGCGATGGAAGAGATGAGGGCCAGGGCCACGGCGCAGACAGCGAAACGCACGGGAATGCTCCTTGAAAAAGATGGGGGAGTGTAGCCACGCGTCCCCGCGTCACGGCTGGCGCGCGACGCGCCACACAGCATTACCGACGTCGTCCGCCACCAGCAATGCACCGGCCTTGTCCAACGCGACACCGACCGGCCGTCCATACGCATCGCCGTCCTTGCCGACGAAGCCGGTCAGCACGTCCATCGGCGCGCCGCCCGGCTTGCCCTGGCCATCGAAGGGCACGAACACCACCTTGTAGCCGCTGCGCGGCTTGCGGTTCCACGAGCCGTGCTCGCCGATGAAGGCGCCGCTCGCGTAGGGCGCGGGCATGCGCGCGTCGGAGAACGCCAGGCCGAGCGGTGCCACGTGGTTGCCCAGCGCGTAGTCGGGCGCGACGGCCTTGGCCACCATGTCGGGGCGCGGCGGCTGCACACGCGCATCGACGTGGCTGCCCCAGTAGCTCCAGGGCCAGCCGTAGAACGCACCCTCTTTCACCGAGGTCAGGTAGTCGGGCACGAGGTCGCTGCCCAGCTCGTCGCGCTCGTTCACCACCGCCCACAGCACCGTGCCGCCGGGCGCGAAGGCCATGCCGACGGGATTGCGCAGGCCGCTCGCGTAGAGGCGCCTGGTTCCCGTGGCGACATCGATTTCCCAGATGGCGGCGCGGCCCTCTTCGCGCTCGATGCCGTTCTCCGCCGCGTTGCTGTTGGAGCCCACGCTCGCGTACAGCTTGCGCCCGTCGGGACTCGCGACCAGGCCCTTGGTCCAGTGGTGGTTCAGGCCGCCGGGCAGGTCGGCCACTTTCACCGGCGTCGCGTCGCTGCGCGCCTGGCCCGCGGTGTAGGGCACGCGCACCACGGCATCCGCATTGGCGACGTACAACTGCCCGCCCACCAGCGCCATGCCGAAAGGCGAGTGCAGGTTTTGCAGGAACACGCTGCGCAGTTCCGCGCGGCCGTCGCCGTCGGCGTCGCGCAGCAGGGTGATGCGGTCGGCGCTGGGCACGCCCGAGCCGGCGCGCTTCATGATCTGTTTCTCGATCCAGGCGCGCACGCCTTTTTTCTCCTGGTCCGGCGGCGGCTTGGGCTTGTCGCTCTCGGCCACCAGCACGTCGCCGTTGGGCAGCACGTGCAGCCAGCGCGGGTGCGCGAGCCCGCGCGCGAACGGCGTCACCTGGAAGCCCGCCACCGCCTGCGGCTGCAGGCCCTCGGGCCAGCCCTGCGCCGGCGCGATGTGCACCGTGGGCAGCAGGCTTTTGGCCGGCGGCGGCAGTTGCGGGTTGGCGCCTTGCGACGCGCTTTCGGGCAGCCGCGCGGTGTCGCCGCAGGCGGCCAGCAGCAGCACGGCACCGGCGACGAGAAAGGATGAAGCGCGCATGGCCGGCAGTGTGCCATCGCCCCAGCGCGGCAGGGCGTCAGCCAAACGCCCGACCGACGTGACCTTACTGTGCCGCCGCCTTCGCCAGGGAACGCTGCGCGCGTAGATGCAGTCCCGCCGCCGCGGCCAGGATGGCCGCCGCGCCCACCCATTGAATCGGCCCCAGGCGCACGCCGAATGCCACATGGTCCACCAGCACCGCGACCAGCGGGTACACGAAGGACAGCGCGCCCGCCAGCGGCGTCGGCAGCTTCTGCAGCGCGCCGTACAGCAGGATGTACATGACGCCGGTGTACACGACGCCGATGGCGGCGAAGCTGCTCCACGCGGTCGCGTCCGCCGGCAGGCCCGAGCGCAGCGCCCAGGGCGCCAGCAGCACGCAGCCCACCACCATCTGCACCAGCGCGATCACGTGCGGCGCCAAGCCCTTGAGCTTCTTCGCGACCAGCGCGGCGATGGCATAGAGGAAGGCCGCGCCCAGCGCGAGCAGGATGCCCAGCCCGTAGTTCGCGCCGGCGGGCAGGTTGGCGGAGCGCGCCTGCGCCACCAGCAGCACGCCGCCAAAGGCCAGCAGCAGCCAGCCCATCTGGTCGCGGGCCAGCCGCTCGCGCAGGAACAGCACGCCCAGGCCCACCAGCATCAGCGGCTGCGTGTTGTAGACCACCGTGGCGACGGAGATCGACGCGTGCGCATACGCGCTGAACAGCAGCAGCCAGTTGGCCACGATGGCCACGCCGCCGACGGCGGCGAGCCCGGCCTGCCGCCAGGGAATGGGCCGCAGCAGGCCGAGCGCCGCGCAGAAGGCGAACAGGGTCAGCGCGCCGAACAGGCAGCGCCAGAACAGCAGGTCGGGGATGGCCTGGCCGGAGCGCACCACCAGCCAGCCGATGGTGCCGGAAATGACCATGGCCGCCGTCATTTCCAGCGTGCCGCGTTGCAATGTATTCATGCGGGCAAGTTTGCCGTGGCGGGCGCGCGCACGCTATGCTTCTTCAAAAGCAGGAGTCGGGTTTCTCCTTTTTTTCTGAAGTGAAATCGCTGAAAGGCTGAAGATCATGCTGGACGCCACCGACCGGGCCATCGTCGCGGCCTTGCAGAAGGACGCGCGCATGTCGCTGAAGGACCTGGCGCAGCGCGCCAAGCTGTCGCCGCCGGGCGTGTCCGAGCGCCTGCGCCGCCTGGAGGAGCGCAAGGTGATCCGCGGCTACACCGTGGACGTGAACCCGGTCGCGCTGGGCTACACCCTGCAGGCCCTGGTGCGCATCCGGCCGCTGCCCGGCAAGCTGAAGAGCGTGGAGAAGATGCTCGCCGCCATCCCGCAGCTGAGCGAATGCGACAAGGTGACGGGGGACGACTGCTTCATCGCGCGCCTGCACGTGCGCTCGATGGAACAGCTCGACGAGATCCTCGACCGCATCGCCGACCGCGCGGACACCAACAGCTCCATCGTCAAGACGCAGGTGGTGGCGCGCCGGCCGCCGCCGCTGGGCCTGCAGCAGGGTTGAAGCGAAACCACGACAATCGCGGCCATGACGCAAGAGCTGTTCCGCGAAGACGCCTACCTGCGGGAATGCCCCGCCGCCCTGGCCCGCATCGATATGCAGGGCATCGTGCTGGACCGCACCGTGTTCTATCCGCTTGGCGGTGGCCAGGCCGGCGACGCCGGCGTGCTGCTGCTGGCCGACGGCCGCGAGCTGCGCATCGCCGACACGCGCAAGGGCAAGGATGCCGAAGGCAAGCCGACCGGCGAGATCGTGCACGTGCCCGCGCCCGGCCAGGAAGACCTGCTCGCCACGCTTGCGCCCGGCCAGGCCGTGACGGCCCGCGTCGACTGGGAGCGCCGCCACAGGCTGATGCGCTTCCACACCACCACCCACCTGCTGTGCCACTTGGTGCCGCAGCTGGTCAACGGCTGCTCGATCACGCCGGAATACGCGCGGCTGGACTTCAACATGACCGATCCGCTGGACAAGGAAGCGCTCACGGCCGGCATCGCGCGCCTGGTCGCGGCGGCGCACCCGATCACGGTGGGCTCGATCAGCGACGAGGAACTGGACGCCAACCCGGCCCTGGTCAAGAGCATGTCGGTGCAGCCGCCGCGCGGCACCGGGCGCATCCGCACCATCCGCGTCGGCACCGATGAACAGATCGACCTGCAGCCCTGCGGCGGCACGCACGTGGCCAACACGGCGGAAATCGGCGGCGTGGTGGTGACCAAGATCGAGAAGAAGAGCGCGACCACCCGGCGCATCGTGCTGGGTTTCGCGTAACCCCGGACACGTCCCAGGCGGAAGCTGGCAGCCAGGTTGGCAAAAAAGTCCGTAGTTTCTTTATTTCTTCTTTATAGTCAGCCATTTACAGCATTGCCAAGTTGGCAAAATTTGGCGTGTACAACCAACCCCATCAATTCGAACCGCTGCTTCCAGCCGAAGCGCGGATGGAGCCGTTGCTCGCCAAGGCGCATGACCTTTCCCGGCGCGCCACCACCCTGGGCGGCACGCATGTGCCGCCCGAGCTGCGCACCCTGCTGCGCAGCATGAACTCCTACTACACCAACCGCATCGAGGGCCAGCACACACGGCCGCACGAAATCGAAGAGGCCCTGCGCCGCGACTTCTCCAAGAACGCGGATCTCGCGGCGCGGCAACGGCTGGCGGTGGCGCACATCGAGGCCGAGATTCGCGCGGAGCAGAGCTATCGCGGAGAGGAAGGTGCACGCGCCCTGTATTCGCCCGCTGCGGTCCAGGATTTGCACCGCGAGCTGTTCGGCGGCCTGCCGGCCAAGGACCTTTTCACCTCCGAGAAAGAGCCCATCGTTCCCGGCGCGCTGCGGCAGCGCGAAGTGAAGGTAGGCCAGCACATCGCGCCCTCCCATGCGAGCGTGCCTGCCTTCCTGGCACGCTGGGCAGGCTTCTATGCCGGCGTACGGCGCGGCGAGGCGGCGCTGGTCGCGATGGCCGCGGCCCATCAGCGGCTTGGCTGGATCCACCCGTTCGTGGACGGCAACGGCCGGGTGATGCGGCTGCACACCCACACGCTGCTGGCGGCATTGGGCTATACCGGCGGCCTGTGGTCACCGCTGCGGGGATTCGCGCGGAGCACTGACCGCTATTACGCCTTGCTGGCCGAAGCGGACGTGCCGCGCAGGGGCGATCTCGACGGACGCGGGAACCTGAGCGAGCAGGCGCTGGTCGCCTGGATCGACTACGTCCTGGACGTGTGCCTGGACCAGGTGGGCTTCATGGCGGGCCTGCTGGAATTCGGGACGATGAAGGACCGCATCGAAGCGTGCCTGGTCTACGAAGCCACGGTATTGAAATCCGGCGTCCGGCAGGAAGCGCTGCGCGCCATCCACTACCTGTTTCTCAGTGGCGAGGAGATCACCCGCGGTGAATTCAAGTCCATGCTGGGAATGAGCGAACGCAGCGCCACCAACGCCTTGGGTGCGCTGGTGAGGCGCGGCTTGCTGAAATCGGATTCGCCGCAAGGCCGGGTGCGCTTCGGCTTGCCGCAGCATGCCTTGCGTTTTCTGTTCCCGCGCCTTTGGCCCGAAGCTGAAGCCGAGGCAGGAACTTTGTAACGTCCTGCCCGCTCCCAAAGGCGCAATGTCCAAGATCCACTCCCTTTTCCTGTCCGCTTTGGCGGGGTTGAGCCTGCTGGCCACATCCGCCCTGGCGCAGGACAAGGCCGTGGTCACCACCGAGCGCGTGCGCGCCGAGCTGGTGGCCTACGCGCCCGAAGGCGCGGAGGCGGGCAAGCCGGTATGGGTCGGGCTGCAGCTCACCCACCAGCCGCAGTGGCACACCTACTGGAAGAATTCCGGCGATTCCGGCCTGCCGACCCAGCTGCAATGGACCTTGCCCGCGGGCGTGACGGCCGGCGCCGTCGCCTGGCCGCTGCCCAAGAAAATCCCGGTCGGCACGCTGGCCAACTACGGCTACGAAGGCACGGTGCTGCTGCCGGTGCCGCTCACCATCGCGCCGGACTTCAAGCCCTCGCTGCTGCGCGCCCAGCTGGACATCCAGCTCAAGGCGCAATGGCTGGTGTGCAAGCAGGAGTGCATTCCCGAGGAAGGCAGCTTCAGCCTGAGCATTCCGGTGCGCAGCAGCACGGCCTTGCATTCGGCCGCGTTCCAGCAGGCCTTTGCCGCGCAGCCGAAGGATCTGCCCACCCCGGCGCAGGCGCGCGTGGTGGATCGGGACCTGGAGATCAGCGTCACCGGCCTGCCCTCCCTGGCGCAAGGCCGGCCGCTGGCTTTCTTCCCCGAAACCCCCGAGATCGTCGAAGCCGCCGCGGCCGGCACGCAGGTCTGGAGAAACGGTGTCTGGACCTTGCGCGTGCCGCTAGCGGCGCAGCGCAGCCAGAGCCCGGCGCTGCTGCCCCTGGTGCTTGCCGTCGATGGGCAGCAGGGCTGGCGCGTCGAGGCCAAGGTGGCTGGATCGTGGCCGGCCGTGGCCGCCGTCAGCGGGCCCTCGCCCGCGCTGGAGCAGGCGCTGCGCAACAACGCGGCAGCGGCTGTTCCCGCATCGGCGCCGCTCGGCTTCGGTGCGGCCCTGCTCGGCGCGCTCTTGGGTGGCCTGATCCTCAACCTGATGCCCTGCGTGTTCCCGGTGCTGGCGATCAAGGTGGTGGGCTTCACCCGCCATGCCGACGACAAACGCGGCCACCGCATCGGCGGGCTGGCCTACACCGCCGGCGTGGTGGTGTCGCTGCTGGTGCTGGGCGCCGCGATGCTGGCGCTGCGCGCCGCCGGCGAACAGCTGGGCTGGGGCTTCCAGCTGCAGTCGCCGGCCGTGGTGGCGGTGCTGGCGGCGCTCTTCACCGTGCTGGGCCTGAACCTGGCCGGCGTGTTCGAGTTCGGCGGCATGCTGCCCTCGTCTCTCGCCACCTTGCAGGCGCGGCACCCGGTGGTGGACTCCTTCCTCACCGGCATGCTGGCGGTCGCCGTGGCGTCGCCCTGCACGGCGCCGTTCATGGGCGCGTCGCTCGGCTTCGCCATCGGCCTGCCCGCCGTGCAGGCGCTGGCGATCTTCGCCGTGCTGGGCCTCGGCATGGCGTTGCCGTACCTCGTCGCCAGCTGGGTGCCGGCAGTGGCGCGCGCCCTGCCGCGCCCAGGCGCGTGGATGGACACCTTCCGCCGGCTGATGGCCTTCCCGATGTTCGGCACCGTGGCCTGGCTGGTGTGGGTGCTGGGCCAGCAGAGCGGCATCGACGGCGCGGGCGCCCTGCTCGCGCTGCTGGTGGCCCTCGCCATGGCCATCTGGGCCTTCACCCTGCAGGGGCGCAGCCGCGCGGTGGTGGGCACCATCGCCGTCGTGGGCCTGGCGGCGATGGCCTGGATCGCGGGACCGGCGGTCACGCGCCTGCCGCCGGCATCGGCTGCAAGTGCCGCGCAAGGCCCGTGGCAACCGTGGGAACCCGGCCGCGTGGAGCAGCTGCTGGCCTCCGGCCAGCCGGTGTTCGTCGACTTCACCGCCGCTTGGTGCGTGACCTGCCAGTACAACAAGAAAACCACCCTGGGCCAGGACGAGGTGCTCGCCGGCTTCCGCGCCAGGAACGTGGCCCTGCTGCGCGCCGACTGGACGCGGCGCGACCCGGCCATCACGGCGGCGCTGGGCCAGCTGGGGCGCAACGGCGTGCCGGTCTACGTGCTGTACCGGGCCGGCCGCGCGCCGCTGGTGCTGACCGAGGTGCTGAGCAAGGACGAGCTGCGCGCCGCCGTCGCGACGCTCTAGTCATTCCCACTCCGTAGCCGGTCCCGGCCGCGCTGCGTACACTGGGGCGATGAGCACCATCCAGGAACTGCGCCGCATCCTCGGCAGCTGCAAGACCCTGGCCGTCGTCGGCCTGTCGCCGCAATGGCACCGGCCCAGCTTCTTCGCGGCCAAGTACATGCAGGAACACGGCTACCGGGTCGTGCCGGTGAACCCGGGCGCCACCGAGATCCTCGGCGAGCGCTGCTACCCGAGCGTGACGGCCGCCGCCGAAGCGCTGGCCGCCAAGGGCGAGGCCATCGACATGGTCGACTGCTTCCGCAAGAGCGAGGACATCCCGCCGATCGCCGACGAGGCCATCGCCATCGGTGCGAAATGCCTGTGGCTGCAGCTGGGCGTCGTCAACGAAGCGGTGGCCGCGAAGGCGCGCGCCGCCGGGCTCGACGTGGTGATGGACCGCTGCGTGAAGATCGAGCATGCGCGCCTGTTCGGCGGCCTGAACTGGGCCGGCGTCAACACCCGCGTGCTGTCGGCGCGCCGGCCCCAGAAACTGTTCTACTGAAAGCGCTGCCATGGACAAGGACCACGACTACGGTTTCGGCACGCGCGCCATCCACGCCGGCGCGATTCCCGACCCGGCCACCGGCGCGCGCGCCACGCCGATCCACCAGACCACCAGCTACGTGTTCGACTCGGCCGAGCACGCCGCCAGCCTGTTCAACCTGCAGACCTTCGGCAACGTCTACAGCCGCATCAGCAACCCCACGGTGGCGGTGCTGGAGGAGCGCGTGGCTTCGCTGGAAGGCGGCCGCGCGGCGCTGGCCTGCTCCTCGGGCATGGCGGCGCAGATGACGGCGCTGCTGGCCATCCTGAAGGCCGGCGACCACATCGTGGCCGCCTCCACGCTGTACGGCGGCTCGATCGGCCAGCTGGGCGTAGGCTTCGAGCGGCTGGGCATCACCACCACCTTCGTCGACCCGGCGGACCCGGACAACTTCCGCCGCGCCATCCGCCCCAGCACGCGCGCCGTGTTCGGCGAGACGCTGGGCAACCCGCTGGTCAACGTGTTCGACATCGAACCGGTGGCGGCCATCGCGCACGAGCACGGCCTGCCGCTGATCATCGACAACACGGTCCCCAGCCCCTACCTGTGCAACCCGTTCGCCTTCGGCGCCGACATCGTGGTGCACAGCGCCACCAAGTACCTGGGCGGCCACGGCACCAGCATGGCTGGCGTGCTGGTGGAGTCGGGCAAGTTCGACTGGGGTTCGGGCCTGGCGCGCGAGAAATTTCCCGAGATGCTGGAACCCAGCCGCGCCTACCACGGCGTGAAGTTCTACGAGACCTTCGGCGATTTCGGCTACACCATGAAGGCGCGCATGGAAGTCAACCGCAGCTTCGGCGCGGTGCTGTCGCCGCTGAACGCCTGGCTGATCCTGCAGGGCATCGAGACCTTGCACCTGCGCATGCAGGCGCACTGCCGCAACGCGCGCCGCATCGCCGAGATGCTGAGCGAGCATCCGCTGGTGGCCTGGGTGAACTACCCGGGCCTGGACACCTCGCCGGACTACGCGCTGGCCAAGAAGCAGTTCCGCACCATCGACGGCCGCCCCGGCTGCTCGGGCCTGCTCACCTTCGGCATCAAGGCCGACGATCCCACGCGCGCCGGCGAGCGCTTCATCGACGCCTGCGAGTTCCTGAGCCACCTGGCCAACATCGGCGACGCCAAGACGCTGGTGATCCACCCGGCGTCCACCACGCACCGGCAGCTCAACGAAGACGAGCTGAAGCGCGCCGGCGTCAGCCCGGACATGATCCGGCTGTCGGTGGGCATCGAGGACGTGGAGGACATCGCCTGGGACCTGGACCAGGCGCTGCGCAAGGCGGTGCGCTGAGGCGCGCGGCGTTCCTCAGCGGGACAGCCAGTCCGCGGGAACGTCGATCGTTCCTTCGCTGACGTGCGCGCAGGCGCCGCCGACCGTCACCACCAGCGCGCCGCCCGCGTCGAACGAAGCGCCGGCACGGATCTCGCCGCGCCGGCCCATCGCGACGCCCTGCACCACCGACAGGTCGACGGGTTTGCAGGCGCGCTGCGCCAGCGAGGCGGCCAGCGCGCCGCAGGCGCTGCCGGTGGCGGGGTCTTCCGGTACGCCCAGGGCCGGCGCGAACATGCGTGCGTACAACTTCGTGGCATCGCCTGGTTCATCGGCGAACAGGAACACCTGCGGCGCCCAGCTTTCCGCCAGGGACCGGCTCCATGCACCGTGGTCGAGTGCGGCGCGGTCGACGGCTTGCGGTGAAGCGAGGCGCACGAAGCAGTAGTTGACGCCAATGCCGGCGTCCCAGGTCTCCAGCACGTCGGCGAACGGCAGGCCCAGCACGCGGGCGATCTCTTCGCAACCGACGGTGGGTGACGGCGGCTGCTCGAGCTGGGCATGCACCGTCAGCGTCGCCGTGAAGCCGCCGCCCGCGCGCTCGACGGCCACCTGCACCGGCCCCACGCCTTCCTCCAGCACCAGCTCGGTCCTGCCGGCATCGGGCTTTCCGAAGTGGCCGCCGCGCACCAGCGCGCAGGCGGTGCCGACGGTCGGATGCCCGGCGAAGCGCAGCTCGGCGCGTGGCGTGAAGATGCGCACGCGGCAATCGGCCTGCGGGTCCGACGGCCGCACCACGAAAGTGGTCTCGGCGAAGTTGAACTCGCGCGCGATCTGCTGCATGCCGGCGTCGGACAGGCCGTCGGCCTGCGGCAGCACGGCGAGCTGGTTGCCCGCGAAGGGCGACGGCGTGAAGACGTCGGTGATGTAGTAGCGCAGCTGCATGCTCAGGCCTGGACGACCAGGTCGATCTCGACGGCCGCGCCGAGCGGCAGCGCCGCCACCCCGATCGTGGTGCGCGCGGGGTACGGCTTGTCGAAGTGCAATGCGTACACCGCGTTCATCGCGGCGAACTGCGACATGTCGGTCAGGTACACGCCGGCGCGCACCACGTCGGCGAAGGACTTGCCGGCGGCTTCCAGCACCAGCGCCAGGTTCAGGAAGATGCGCTCGGTCTGCCGCTCGATGCCGCCTTCCACCAGTTTCCCCGTGGCGGGGTCCTGGCCGATCTGGCCGCTCACGAAGATGAAGTCGCCGGCGATGACGCCGGCGGAAAACGGCCCGGCGGGCGGTGCGAGCTTGTTGGAAACGACGGCTTTCTTGGTCATGGTTTGCTCCAGGTGAATCGGAATCTAGGCCAGCAGCACGGTCGAACCGGTGGTTCGGCGCGCTTCCAGGTCGGTGTGCGCCCGCGCCGCATCCGCGAGCGGGTAGCGGTGGTTGACGTTGATGCGCAGCGTGCCGTCCTGCACCGCGGCCAGCAGGTCGGCGGCGCAGCTTTCCAGCTCGGCGCGCGAGGCGATGTACGTGAACAGGAAGGGGCGCGTCAGGTAGAGCGAGCCCTTTTGCGACAGCACGATCGGCGCGATCGGCTCGACCGCCCCCGAGGACTGGCCGAAGCTCACCATGGTGCCGCGCGGCTGCAGGCAGTCCAGCGAGCGCAGAAACGTGTCCTTGCCGACCGAGTCGTAGACCACCGGCAGCTTCTGCCCGCCGGTGATGCGCAGCACCTCGGCGACGAAGTCCTGCCGCGTGTAGAGGATGGGGTGGTCGCAGCCGTGGCTGTGCGCGAGCGCCGCTTTCTCCTCGCTGGACACCGTCCCGATCACCGTGGCACCGAGGGCCTTCGCCCATTGGCACAGCAGCAGCCCGGTGCCGCCCGCGGCGGCATGCACCAGGATGGTCTGCCCCGGCTGCACGGCATAGACCTGCTTGAGCAAAACCTGCGCGGTCATGCCCTGCAGCATCATCGCGGCGCCCTGCTCGCAGGAGATCGCGTCCGGCAGCGCGATCATCCGGTCGGCCGGTGCCACGCGCAGCTCGGCATAGGCCCCGGCGGCGCCGGCGTAGGCGACGCGCTGCCCCACCTGCAGCGCGGTGACGCCGGGTCCCACCGCCTCGACGACGCCGGCGCCTTCCAGGCCCCGGATGAACGGCAGCGGCTGCGGGTAGTAGCCGTTGCGGTGGTAGACGTCGATGTAGTTGACCCCCACGGCCTCCTGACGCAGGCGCACCTGGCCGGGCCCGGGGGCGGCGACCTCGACCTCGGTCCATCGCAGCGCCTCGGGTCCGCCGGGCTGGTCGACAACGATTGCTTTTGGCATGCATTCACTCCTGTTGCCCGCAATGTAGGCAGCGGCGCATCACGCGGCAAACGAAACTTCTGCACGATGAAGTTGCTGGAACTGCAATATCCTCAGGGGCACGACGAACATGCCGGAGGTGTCCTGTGCTGGAAGAAATGCGCGCGCTGGTGGCGCTGGCCGAAACCGGGTCCTTCGTGCGGGCCTCGGACAAGCTGTGCCTGACGCCGTCCGCGGCGACCCGCATGGTCCAGCGGCTGGAATCCCGCCTGGGCGCCGTGCTGCTGGACCGGACCGTCAAGCCGCCGCGGTTCACGGCGGTCGGCCGCACGGTGCTGCAGCAATGCCGCGAGGTGCTGGCCCAGGTGGAGGAGATGAGCGCGGGGGTGTCACCGGACGCCGAGCCGCGCGGCGTGCTGCGCGTCGGCCTGGCGCATGCGCTGGCCGATGCCGGCGTGGTCGATCCCGTGCAGCGCCTCTACGCGCGGTTTCCAAAAGTGAAGCTGCGCCTGTCCAGCGACCTGACCCAGACCCTGTTCGAGCGCGTGCGTTCCGGCGACCTGGATGCGGCGGTCGTGCTGATGCCGCAGGGACAGCTTCCGCCCGCGCCGCTGACGACGCGGGTGATCGCCCGCGACACGATGGTCATCGCGGCGTCGAAGGCGGCGCGGCTGGGCCGCCTGCCTTCACTCGCCGCGCTGGCCGGGCAGAGCTGGGTCCTCAACCCGACCGGCTGCCTGCTGCGCGCGGCGCTGGTCGACGCGATGCAGGCACAGGGCGCCGCGATGGACATCGCCGCCGAGGTGCACAACCTGCACCTGCAGGCTTCGCTGGTGGCCTCCGGCTACGGCCTGGGCCTGCTGCCGCTGCGGCATCTGCGCTCGGAGCCCAGGCGGGCCCAGCTGCGGGCGCTGCGGCCCGGCGGGTTCGAGCTGCCCATGGCGGTGTCGTTCGTGCAGGGCGGCAGCCTTGGCCGGCTGGAAGGCGCGGCCCAGCACCTGGAGCAGGTGCTGCGGGCGGTGCATGCCGGCAAGCAGGACTAGCCGGCCGCGAAGCTCAAGGTCGTTCCAGCCAGACGAACAGGCCGGGGATCGGTGCTTGCTGGTCTTCGCGGATCGGACGCTCCTCGACGGCGAGTTCACGCAGGCCATGCCGCTGCGCCAGCACACGCAGATAGCCGCGCGAGTGCGCGTAGCGCAGGCTGGGCCGCAGCACCATGCCTTCGTCCTCGCCGGCGGCTTCCACGGTGAAGCAGAACACGCCGGCCGGCATGCAGCGCGCGACGCCTTCGAACACCGCATCCAGCGCGCCGACGTAGATGAACACGTCGGCCGCCACGACCAGGTCGTAGCGCTGCGTGGCCCGCGCGAGATGCGCCGCCACGTCGGCCTGCAGCAATGCGTCGTACGCCCCGGTCCGCCGCGCCTGCTCCAGCATCCTGGCCGACAGGTCCACGCCGTCCACCGCGTCGGTGAACGGCCGCAGCAGCGGCCCGCACAGGCCGGTGCCGCAGCCCAGGTCCAGCGCGCGCGTGAAGCGGCGGCCCAGGCCCGCCAGCCGGCCGGCGAGGATGCGCGGCGCGTCGTAGCGCAGCGCATGAACCAGGTGCGTGTCGAACTGCGCGGCATAGCCGTCGAACAGCGACTCCACGTAGTGCGGGGGCGCGCCGCGCGGCGCCTCGCCGCGGCCCAGGCCGGCCAGGAAATAGCCGTTGAGTTCCGGGTCGCCGCCGTGGCGGATGGCGCGCTCGAACGATTCGGCCGCGTCGGCATGCCGCCCCAGCTCGCGCAGCACGCTGCCGCGCAGGCCCCACAGGGTCGGCGCCTCAGGCCGGGCGGCCAGCGCGCGATCGAAGTCGTGCAGCGCCTCCCGGTGGCGGCCCAGCTCGGCCAGCGCGGTGGCGCGATGGCCCAATGCCTCGGTGTTGTCCGGCTCCTGCGCCAGCGCCTCGTCCAGCAGCGCCAGCGCGTCTTCCGCGCGCCCGAGCCGCAGGCGCACCACGCCCAGGTTGGTGAGCGTGGACGGCCGCCCCGGCACCAGCGCCAGCGCCGCCGCGAACTGGCGCTCGGCCGGCTCCAGCCGGCCGGCCTCGAACTCTGTCACGCCGCGCAGGAAGAACTCGCGCGCCTGCTGGAAATTGCCGTCCATCCGCTTCGCCGCCCCCGTGGCGCGCCCCGGCGCGCAAGGCCGCCATCATAGGGGCGGCGGGCGCCCGCCTGCGACAATGCGGCATGCCTTTCGCGCCCCTTCGCAACGACACCTTCCTGCGTGCCTGCCTGCGCCAGGCCACGCCCTACACCCCCCTGTGGCTGATGCGCCAGGCCGGCCGCTACCTGCCCGAATACAAGGCCACGCGCGCGCGCGCCGGCAGCTTCATGGGCCTGGCCACCAACGTGGACTACGCCACCGAAGTCACCTTGCAGCCGCTGGAGCGCTACGCGCTGGACGCCGCCATCCTGTTCTCCGACATCCTCACCGTGCCCGACGCGATGGGCCTGGGCCTGAGCTTCGCCGAAGGCGAAGGCCCGAAGCTCGCGCACCCGGTGCGCGACGAGGCCGCGGTGGCGAAGCTGGCCGTGCCCGACATGGACAAGCTGCGCTACGTGTTCGACGCCGTCGGCTCGATCCGCCGCGCGCTCAATGGCCGCGTGCCGCTGATCGGCTTTTCCGGCAGCCCCTGGACGCTGGCCTGCTACATGGTGGAAGGCAGCGGCTCGGCGGACGACTGGCGCCGCGTGAAGAGCCTGCTGTACAGCCGCCCCGACCTGATGCACCGCATCCTGGCCGTCAACGCCGACGCGGTGGCGCAGTACCTCAATGCGCAGATCGCCGCCGGCGCGCAGGCGGTGATGGTGTTCGACAGCTGGGGCGGCGCGCTGGCCGACCGCGCGTTCCAGGAATTCAGCCTGGCCTACACGGCGCGCGTGTTGGCGCAGCTGCGGCGCACGCACGACGGCCAGACGATTCCGCGCATCGTCTTCACCAAGGGCGGCGGCCTGTGGCTGGATCGCATGGCCGGCCTGGACTGCGAGGTGCTGGGCGTGGACTGGACCGTCAACCTGGGCCGCGCGCGCGCCCTGGTGGGCGGCAGCAAGGCGCTGCAGGGCAACCTGGATCCGGCCGTGCTGTTCGCGCCGCCCGGGCAGGTGCAGGCCGAGGCGCGGCGCGTGCTGGACGATTTCGGCGCGCCGCATCAGGGCGCGGGCGAAGGCCCGACGCACATCTTCAACCTGGGCCACGGCATCAGCCAGCACACGCCGCCGGAGCACGTGCAGGCGCTGGTGGAAGCGGTGCACGGGCATTCCAGGACGCTGCGCGAAAGCCCTGGCTCAAGCTGAGCCTTTGTCATCCGGGAGGACCCTAGGTGAATGCTTTCGCAAAAACTTTGCCAGCCAGCTTGACTTATGCACAAAACCCATGTTGCGGCGCAACCTGCCGAGCACCCCGGCATGGCTTGCGCTACAAAACCCATAGCGCACGCAAGTCGTTGATTTTGAACGAATTAGATTCCTGCCACTTTTCCGGTCAGCGTGGCGAAAGGCCTGATTTTTCAAGGCCTGGCAGGACATGGCGGGGTTCTATCAACAAAGTTATCCACAGAAAACGTGGACTGGTTTCAAAGGCAATTAGAATCAAGGACTTAGCCGCCTTTTCGAAACTGCGCTTCAAGTCCGGGACGTAAAGCGACTCCTTCATGACACACCGAGTCGCGGTTGTCGTGCCCACCCCGGGCCACAGCACGGTCGCCGGACCCCTGACCTACCGGAGTGAGCTTCCACTCGCACCAGGAACTTTGGTGCGCGTGCCGCTGGGCCGGCGCGAAGTCCTGGGCGTGGTTTGGAATACCGATGGGTTACCGGATGAGCTGCCCTCCGAAGTCCAGGAGAAGTCGGTGGCCGCCAGCCTCGACGGTATCCCTCCTTTGGCCTCCGAATGGATGCAGCTCGTTACCTTCGCAGCGAACTATTACCAGAGAAGCCTCGGCGAGGTCGCGCTTGCTGCACTGCCGCCGCAATTGCGTGACCTGCAGCCGGAGCAGCTGGCGCGGCGGCTGAAGCGGCCGATGCAGGCCGGCGATGCGTCCGCCGCCGCCGGAAGCCCGGCGCTCACCGAAGACCAGGCGCGCGTGCTGGCCCAGCTGGAAGACCAGCCCGGGCCGCTCCTGCTGTTCGGCGTCACCGGCAGCGGCAAGACCGAGGTCTACCTGCAGGCCGTGCAGCGGCTGCTGGCGCGCGACCCGCGGGCCCAGGCGCTGGTGATGGTGCCGGAGATCAACCTCACGCCGCAGCTGCAGCAGCGCTTCGTCGAGCGCTTCGGCGAGGCGGCGGTGGTGGCGCTGCACAGCGGCATGACCAACCCGCAGCGCCTGAAAAGCTGGCTGGCGGCGCACCTGGGCGTCGCCCGCATCGTGCTGGGCACCCGCATGGCGGTGTTCGCGCCGCTGCCGCGGCTCGGCCTGATCGTGGTCGACGAGGAGCACGACCCCAGCTACAAGCAGCAGGAAGGCGCGCGCTACTCGGCGCGCGACCTGGCCGTCTACCGCGGCAGCAGGGAAGGCGCCAAGGTGCTGCTCGGCTCGGCCACCCCCTCGCTGGAGAGCTGGCACGGCTGCGAGCGCGGGCGCTACCAGCGGCTGGACATGCCGGCGCGCGTGGGCGACGGCGCGCTGCCCGCGGTGCGGCTGGTCGACATGAACCTGCAGCCGAAGAACACGCTGTTCTCGGGCGCGCTGCTGGAGGCGATCCGTGCGCGCATCGCGCGCGGCGAACAGTCGCTGGTGTTCCTGAACCGCCGCGGCTACGCGCCGGTGCTGGCCTGCGGCGCCTGCGAATGGAAGAGCGACTGCCCGAACTGCAGCGCCTACCGCGTGTTCCACAAGATCGACCGCACGCTGCGCTGCCACCACTGCGGCCAGACCGACCGCGTGCCGCGCGCCTGCCCGAGCTGCGGCAACGTCGACATCGCGCCGCTGGGCCGCGGCACCGAGCGGCTGGAGGAGCAGCTGGCCGAGCTGCTGGCCGACGCGGCACGGCCCGACGGCACACCGGTGCGCATCGCCCGCATGGACGCCGACAGCACGCGGCCCAAGGGCGCGCTGGAGCTGCAGCTGGCGCAGGTGCATGCGGGCGAGGTCGACGTGCTGGTGGGCACGCAGATGGTGACCAAGGGCCACGACTTCCGGCGCATCACGCTGGTGGCGGCGGTGAACCCGGACACGGCGCTGTTCTCCGGCGACTTCCGCGCGCCGGAGCGGCTGTTCTCGCTGCTGATGCAGGCAGCCGGGCGCGCCGGGCGCGACGCGGCGCAGGCGGCGGGCAGCGAGATGTGGGTGCAGACCTGGCATCCGCGCCACCCGCTGTTCGATGCGCTGCGCCGGCACGACTACCCGGCCTTCGCGGCCCAGCAGCTGCGCGAGCGCAGGCAGGCCGGCATGCCGCCGTTCGCCTACCAGGCACTGCTGCGCGCCGATGCCCGCACGCAGGAGGCGGCGCAGCTGTTCCTCGCGGCCGCCGCCGAGGCGGCGCCGGAGCTCGACCCGGCCCAGCAGGTCGCCGTCTATTCCCCGGTGCCGATGGGCGTGCAGCGCATCGCCAACGTGGAGCGCGCGCAGATGCTGGTGGAAAGCGAATCGCGCATGGCGCTGCAGCGGTTTCTCTCGGGATGGCAGCCGGTACTGCAGGCCAGCCGCGGCAAGGGCCTGATCCGCTGGGCGGTGGACGTGGATCCGATCGCGATCTGAGGATCTGTGCGGCGGCGCGGCGCCGCGCTCAGCCTGCCGGGTCTTGCTCCGGCTTGCCGCCGCGCAGTTGCAGCGCGCGCTCGTACAGCGTGTTGCGCGACGTCCCCGTGATCTCCGCGGCCAGCTTCACCGCGCTCTTCAGCGGCAGCTCGGCCAGCAGCAGCACGAGCACGCGCTCGGCGTCCGCCTCGCCCTGGCCGGCGACGGCCTGGGGATGCAGCAGCAGCGCGAATTCGCCGCGGCCGCGCTGCGGCGACTCGCCCAGCCACTGCGTGAAGCGCGTGCACGGCAGGGTGGCGATTTCCTCGAACTGCTTGGTCAACTCGCGGCCGACCGTCAGGCCGCGCTCGCCCAGCACCTGCAGCGCGCGCGCCAGCGCCTCGATGCGGTGCGGCGCTTCCAGCAGCACGACGGCGCGCGGCTCGGCCGCCAGCGCGCCGACGGCACGCTCGCGCTCGCCGGCCTTGGCCGGCAGGAAGCCGGCGAACACGAAGGCACCGCTGTCGTCCACCGCGCCGGCGGCGCTCAGCAAGGCGGTGACACTGCTCGGCCCCGGCAGCGGGATGACGCGAAAGCCGGCCT
This sequence comes from Pseudomonadota bacterium, assembly GCA_040384685.1. Classification (GTDB taxonomy): domain Bacteria; phylum Pseudomonadota; class Gammaproteobacteria; order Burkholderiales; family Burkholderiaceae_C; genus Ramlibacter. The sequence goes on from JAZKIV010000012.1 coordinate 91,500, forward strand.
CGCGCACCGCCGCGGCCAGGCGCGCGCCCGGGTCGCTGACGGCCGGTGTGCCGGCGTCGCTGGCATAGGCCACGCGCTGGCCCTGGCGCAGCCGCTGCAGCACCGCGTGCGCGGCGTCGGCCTCGTTGTGCTGGTGCACGGCCAAAAGACTCCCCGGCGGCTTGTCGATGCCGTAGGCGCGCAGCAGCGCCTGGGTGTGGCGCGTGTCCTCGCAGGCCACGGCGTCGGCCAGCTGCAGCACGTGCACCGCGCGCAAGGTGATGTCGGCCAGGTTGCCGATGGGCGTGGCGACGACGTACAGCGCCGGCTGCGGATAATGCTGCGCTGCCGCCGCTTCGCGCGCGGCACCCAGGGCGGAGGAGAACGAGGCGCTCAATGGCATTCCCAGGCAAGAGCGGCGCGGCACGCGCCGGAACCACCAAGGCCGCGGGCGACGCGGCGGAAGATCGCGCCCTGGCCCACCTGCGGGCGCACGGGCTGCAACTGCTGACGCGCAATTATCGGACGCCCGGCCGCGGCGGCGGCGAAATCGACCTGGTGATGCGCGAGCCCGACGGCACGCTGGTGTTCGTGGAGGTGCGCGGCCGCGCGAGCGGCGCCTATGGCGGCGCCGCGGCCAGCATCGGCGTCGCCAAGCAGTGGCGCATCGTGTTCGCCGCGCGGCACTACCTGTTGAGCCTGCGTGCGATGCCGCCCTGCCGCTTCGACGTGGTCACGATGGAAAAAGAAGAAGGCGGCGTGCAGTGGCTGCGCGCCGCCTTCGATGCGAGCTGAGAAGGCGGCGAGGCCTTCCCTGCCTGTCGCGGCTTAGCCGCGGTCGGCCTTCGCAACCTTCATCGGGGCCGGAGCGGGTTCAGCCGGCGCGGCACCCATGGTTTGCTGCTCCACCGGCGCCGGGGCTTGCGCCTGCACCATCGGCTCGGGAGCCGGCTGCACGACGGCGACTTGCGGCACCGGCGTGATGGCGGCGGCCTGCACCTGGTCGACGAAGCCCGGCACGCCGGTCTCACCCATGGAGGTGAGGTGGGTGCTCTGCTGGCCGGCGCCCAGGGCGGGGTTGGACACGAACGGGTTGGGCGGAACGCCTTGTGCGATGGCGACACCGAACACGGCAACGGCGGATGCACCAGCGATCAGACCGGCGATTTTTTTCATGGCAGACATGTGACTTCTCCTAGAGCTTGTTTATGAAACTAAAACTGCAGGCTCTCTTTGGGGCCAGCGATCTCGAGGATAGTGAGCCGCCACTGCGACGGAGTCAGTCCCACACCAGACCTCGTGTCGGGACAGTCCAGCCTGGGCGTCGTCATTTGCGGGGGTGGCGCGTGCGATGAAACCTACAGGCGTGACATGGGTCAGCAGTTCGCACGCGACAAAAAAGCCGGAAGTCCGCATGGTGCGGTGCTTCCGGCTTTCTTTTGACCTAGGGACCGCTAGATATGAATCGCGCGTCCCAGCGCGCGTAGCGCCGCTTCCTGCACAGTCTCGCCCAGCGTCGGATGCGCGTGGATGGTGCCGCCGACATCTTCCAGCCGCGCACCCATCTCGATCGACTGGCCGAACGCGGTCGACAGTTCCGACACGCCGTGGCCCACGGCCTGCCAGCCGAGGATCAGGTGGTTGTCCTTGCGGGCCACCACGCGCACGAAGCCTTCCGATGCCTCCAGGCTCAGCGCACGGCCGTTGGCGGCCAGCGGGAACATCGCCGTGACCACCTCCAGGCCCTGCTTGCCGGCTTCCTGCGCGGTCTGCCCGACCACCACCACCTCGGGGTCGGTGAAGCACACGGCGGGAATGGCGGCCGGCGCGAAGCGGTGCTTGTGGCCGGCCACCACCTCGGCCACCACTTCGCCCTGCGCCATGGCGCGGTGCGCCAGCATGGGCTCGCCGGTGAGGTCGCCGATGGCCCAGACGTTGCGCATCGAGGTGCGGCATTGCGCGTCGACCTTGACCGCGCGGCCGTCCATGTCGAGCTGCAGCGCTTCCAGGTTGAAGCCCTGGGTGCGCGGCTTGCGGCCCACCGCCACCAGCACCTTGTCGGCCGGCAGCACGAACTCGTCGGCGTTCATGCTGCGCACGCGCACACCGTCGGAGCCGCCGGCCAGGCCTTCGGCCTTGCACTGCAGGTGCAGCACGATGCCCAGGCGCTTGAGCGTGGCGGCCACCGGCTTGGTGATCTCCTCGTCGTAGGCCGGAAGGATCCGGTCCGCCGTTTCCACCACCGCCACCTCGGCGCCCAGCTTGCGCCAGGCGATGCCCAGCTCCAGGCCGATGTAGCCCGCGCCCACCACCACCAGGTGCTTGGGCACCTCGGTGAGCGACAGCGCCTCGGTGGAGGACACCACCGGCCCGCCGAACGGCATGTGCGGCAGCTCGACCGCTTGCGACCCCGTTGCCAGCAGCAGGTGCTCGCATGTGATGCGCAGCGGCTCGCCTTCCTGCGTGGCCACGTCGACCGTCTTGCCGTCGACGATGGTGGCCCAGCCCTTGACCACCTGCACGCCGGCTTTCTTCAGCAGCACGCCCACGCCGCCGGTGAGCTTGCCCACCACGCCCTGCTTCCACTTCATGGCCTGCGCCACGTCCAGGCGCGGCGACTCCACGTGGATGCCCAGCGCCGACTTGGCGGCGTAATGGTTGGCCTTGTCGAACTCCTCGGCCACGTGGATCAGCGCCTTGGACGGGATGCAGCCCACGTTGAGGCAGGTGCCGCCCAGGAATTCGCCTTCCACCAGCATCGTGGGAATGCCCAGCTGGCCGGCGCGGATGGCGGCCACATAGCCGCCGGGGCCGCCGCCGATCACCAGCAGCTTCGTTTCTTTCGTCTTCATTCTTCTATGTCGCCTCAGTCCACGAACAGCAGCGCCGGTGTTTCCAGCAGGCCGCGGATGTGCTGGATGAATTCCGCGGCGTCCATGCCGTCGACCACCCGGTGGTCGAACGACGAAGACAGGTTCATCAGCTGGCGCGCTTCCACGTTGCCGTTGCGGAACATCGGCCGCTCGACGATGCGGTTGACGCCGATGATCGCCACTTCGGGGTAGTTGATGACCGGCGTGGTGACGATGCCGCCCAGCGCGCCCAGGCTGCTGATGGTGATGGTGGAGCCCGACAGCTCCTCGCGTGCCGCCTTGCCGGTGCGCGCGGCCTCGGCCAGGCGCCCCACTTCCTTGCCGAAGCTCCACAGGTCCATGGCCTCGGCGTGGCGCAGCACCGGCACCATCAGGCCGTTGGGCGTCTGCGCGGCGATGCCCAGGTGCACCGGCTTGTGGCGCACCACCACGCCGCCGTCGTCGTCGTAGCGCGCGTTCATCTGCGGGAACTCGGCCACCGCCAGCACCACGGCGCGCGCCAGCAGCGGCAGCAGGGTGAGCTTGCCGCGCTCCTTGGCGTACTTGTCGTTGATCTTGCGGCGCAGCGCCTCCAGCTCGGTGACGTCGATTTCCTCGACGTAGCTGAAGTGCGGGATGCGGCGCTTGGCGTCCTGCATCTTCTCGGCGATCTTGCGGCGCAGGCCGATCACCGGGATGGCGTCCTCGCCCTGGCGCTGCGCGAAGCGCGGCGCGTTGGCGCCGCCGGCCGGGGCGGCCTGGCCGCGCGCGGCGAGATAGATGTCCAGGTCTTCGTGCGTGATGCGGCCGGCCGGGCCGCTGCCGTTCACGTAGCGCAGCTCGATGCCGAGCTCCCAGGCGCGGTTGCGCACCGCCGGCGAGGCGATGGGCTTGTCGCCGGGCGTGCGCGTCGGCGCGGGCGAGGAGGTCGGCGGCTCGCTCCTGGCCGGGCGTGCCGGCGCGGGTTCGGCCGCGACCTTCTTCTCGGCCACGGGGGCCGGCTTGGCTGGCGCCGCGGCGGCAGCGGCAGCGGGCGCGGCAGCGGTCGCGACGGCGGCTTCGGCCGCGGCCGGCAGGCCGCCCTTCACGTTGCCGGCGCCTTCCACCTCCAGGTGGATGATCGCCGTGCCGACCGCGATCAGCTGGCCCGGCGCGCCGTCCAGCGAAGCGATCTTCCCGGACACCGGCGAGGGGATTTCCACCGTGGCCTTGTCGGTCATCACGTCGGCCAGGATCTGGTCCTCGGCCACCGTGTCGCCGATCTTCACGCGCCACTCCACCAGTTCCACTTCGGCGATGCCTTCGCCGATGTCGGGCATCTTGATTGCGTACAGACCCATGATCAAGCCTCCATCGCGCGCTTGAACGCCGCCGCCACGCGCGACGGGCCGGGGAAATACGCCCACTCCTGGGCGTGCGGGTACGGCGTGTCCCAGCCGCCGATGCGCTCGATCGGCGCTTCCAGGTGGTAGAAGCAGTGCTCCTGCACCAGCGAGGTCAGCTCGGCGCCGAAGCCGCTGGTCTTGGTGGCTTCGTGCACCACGGCGCAGCGGCCGGTTTTGCGCACCGACTCCAGCACCGTGTCGAGGTCCAGCGGCCAGAGCGAGCGCAGGTCGATGATCTCGGCGTCGACGCCGGCTTCTTCCGCGGCCGCGCGGCAGACCCAGACCATGGTGCCGTAGGTCACCACCGTCAGGTCCTTGCCCGGGCGGGCCACGGCTGCCTGCTCCAGCGGGATGTTGTAGTAGCCCTCGGGCACTTCGCCCATGGGATGCTTGGACCACGGCACGACCGGGCGGTCGTGGTAGCCGTCGAACGGGCCGTTGTACAGGCGCTTGGGCTCCAGGAAGATCACCGGGTCGTCGCACTCGATGGACGAGATCAGCAGGCCCTTGGCGTCGTACGGGTTGCTGGGCATCACGGTGCGCAGGCCGCACACGTGGGTGAAGAAGGCCTCGGGGCTCTGGCTGTGCGTCTGGCCGCCGTAGATGCCGCCGCCGCAGGGCATGCGCACGGTGATCGGCGCGGTGAAGTCGCCGGCCGAGCGGTAGCGCAGGCGCGCCGCCTCGGAAATCAGCTGGTCGGCCGCCGGGTAGAAGTAGTCGGCGAACTGGATCTCGGCCACCGGCCGCAGGCCGTAGGCGCCCATGCCGACGGCCGTGCCGACGATGCCGCCTTCGTTGATCGGCGTGTCGAAGCAGCGCGACTTGCCGTACTTGGCCTGCAGGCCTTCGGTGACGCGGAACACGCCGCCGAAATAGCCGACGTCCTGGCCGAACACCACCACGTTGTCGTCGCGTTCCATCATCACGTCCATGGCGGAGCGCAGCGCCTGGATCATGGTCATCGGCTTCTTGTTGCCGGCGGCGCTGGGCACCTGGGTATCGCGTGTCTTGGTCAGCATTTCAAACTCCCATTTCCTGGCGCTGGCGGCGCAGGTGTTCCGGCATGGTGGCGTAGACGTCCTCGAACATGGTGGCGGCGCTGGGGATGCGGCCGTCCAGCAGGGTGCCGTGGCTTTCGGCTTCCTTCTGCGCGACGGCGATCTCGGCTTCCAGCTCCTTGGTGACCTGCTCGTGCTCCTGGTCGGACCAGGCGTTCAGCCCGACCAGGTGGGTCTTCAGCCGCGCGATCGGGTCGCCCAGCGGGAAGCGCTCCCAGTCGTCGACCGGGCGGTACTTGGACGGGTCGTCCGAGGTGGAGTGCGGGCCGCCCCGGTAGGTGACCCACTCGATCAGGGTCGGGCCCAGGTTGGCGCGGGCGCGCTCGGCGGCCCAGCGCGAGGCCGCGTAGACGGCCAGGAAGTCGTTGCCGTCGACCCGCAGCGAGGCGATGCCCATGCCGACGCCGCGCGCGGCGAAGGTGGTGGACTCGCCGCCGGCGATGGCCTGGAAGGAGGAGATCGCCCACTGGTTGTTGACCACGTTGAGGATCACCGGCGCGCGGTACACGTGGGCGAAGGTCAGCGCGGTGTGGAAGTCCGACTCGGCGGTGGCGCCGTCGCCGACCCAGGCCGAGGCGATGCGGGTGTCGCCCTTGATGGCCGAGGCCATGGCCCAGCCGACCGCCTGGATGTACTGCGTGGCCAGGTTGCCCGAGATGGTGAAGAAGCCGGCCTTCTTGAACGAGTACATCACCGGCAGCTGGCGGCCCTTGAGCGAGTCGCGCTCGTTGCTCATCAGCTGGCAGATGATCTCGACCATGCTGACGTCGCTCTCGCGGGCGAGCAGCATGCCCTGCTGGCGGTACGACGGGAACCACATGTCGGCGCGGTCGAGCGCCATGTCGTGCGCCACCGGAATCGCTTCCTCGCCCAGGCTCTGCATGTAGAACGAGGTCTTCTTCTGGCGCTGCGCGAGCAGCATGCGGGCGTCGAAGATGCGGGTCTTCATCATCATCCGCAGGCCGCGCCGCAGCTGGGCCGTGGACAGCTCGGGCGCCCAGGGGCCGACCGCCTTGCCGTCGCGGTCGAGCACGCGGATCAGGCTGTAGGCCAGGTCGCTGGTGTCGAAATGGCTGGTCTCCACCGGGGGCCGGCGGACCGCGCCCGCTTCGGACACGTGGAGATAGGAGAAGTCGGTCGCGCAGCCGGGCCGCCCAGAGGGCTCCGGCACGTGCAAGCGCAGGGCTTGGGGCTGGCTCATGCAATGACTCCGCGCGATTGTGTCGCGCTGACTGAGTTGGGAAAAGGAACGTGTGCCACGGGGTAAGCGGCCGCGCTCCAGGGTTCCGCACCGGGGTTGGGCGCAGGGCCTGCCAGTGTGCCGGGTTCCTTCGGACCCCGTCAATAGGAGGGCACCGCGACTTCCTGCCGCCAGGCTGCCAAACAGGTAGCAAAAAGCGACACGGCTGCCAAAGCCATCGGACTGCGCCCACAACGCGACGGCCTGCTTCCTGACGGCGTGCCGGCCGGAAAGCAGGCAGGCTCAGCGTCGGGCGCACCCGCTTGCCCATCAGGAGACATCATTCATGGCCTTGTCCCGCATTCGTGCGTTGCTCTCGCTTCTGGCCTTCGCGCTGCTTTCCGGCACGGCGCTCGCGGATCCGCCCACGCGCGTCGCGCGGCTCGCCTATGTCAGCGGCAACACCAGCTTCTCGCCCGGCGGCGAACGCGACTGGGGCCGCGCGATCGTCAACCGCCCGCTCATCACCGGCGACCGGCTGTGGGTCGACCGCGGCTCGCGTGCCGAACTGCAGATGGGTGCCGTGGCGCTCCGTGCCGCGGGCGGCACCAGCCTCACGCTGCTCAACCTCGATGACCGCACCACGCAAATCCAGCTGTCGCAGGGCACGCTGCATGTGCGCGTGCGCCGCCTCGACCGTGGGCAGGTCGTGGAGATCGACACGCCCAACCTGGCCTATTCCATCCGCCGCCCCGGCAGCTACCGCATCGACGTGAACGCGCGGGACGATTCCACCACTGTTGCCGTCCGGCAAGGGCTGGCGCAGGTGTTCGGCGAGCGCCGCGCGTTTGTCGTCGGCGAGCGCCAGAGCTTCACTTTCTACGGCGCGGGCCTGGACGACTACGAAACCGTGGCGCTGCGCGCGCCGGACGAGTTCGAGCGATGGGCCGCCGACCGCGACCGCCGCCTGGACAACTCGCCGTCGCGCCGCTTCGTCTCGGCCGAGATGATCGGCTACGAAGACCTCGACCAGTTCGGCACCTGGAAAACCGTGGCGCAACTCGGCCCGGTGTGGGTGCCGCGCCGCGTGGCCGCCGACTGGGCGCCTTACCGCGACGGCCATTGGTCGTGGGTCGAGCCCTGGGGCTGGACCTGGATCGACGAAGCACCTTGGGGATTCGCGCCGTCGCACTACGGCCGCTGGACGCGCGTGGACAACAGCTGGGCCTGGGTCCCCGGCCCGGCCAACACGCGTGCGGTGTATGCGCCGGCGCTGGTGGCGTTCGTGGGCAATGGTTCTCCCGGCGCCGCGAATTCGACCGTGGCCTGGTTCCCGCTCGGCCCGCGCGACGTGTACCGCCCCTCGTACACGACCAGCCGCGAGTACTTCTACAGCGTGAATGCCAGCAATGCGCGCGTCGACCGCCAGGTGGTCGCCGGCTACTACGACAACCGCAGCGCGAACGCCACCTATTCCAACCAGCAGGTGCCGGGGGCGATCATCGCCGTGCTCGCAGCCGCGTTCGCGCAGTCGCAACCCGTGGCGCGCCAGGCCGTGCGCATCACCGACCAGAACATCGGCCGGGCGCCGGTCATGTCCGCGCCGCCCGTGGTCCCGCAGCAGGTGAGCGTGGTCGGGCCCGCAGCGGCGCCCGCCGCGCGGCCGCCCGAGGCCGCGCCCGCGCGCCCGGTGGTCGCGCAGGTCGCGCCGCCGCCGCCGCCGCCCTCGTTCGCCGCCAAGCAGGGCGCGCTGGCCGCCAACGCCGGCAAGCCGCTGGACCCGGCGGCCGTGGCCGCCATCAAGCCGGCCGCACCGGCCAGTGCCGCCGCGGTGAAGGTGGTGCCGGAAACGCAGGCGGTCGCCGTTCCGCAGAAGCCCGCCGGCGCGTCGTCGGCCGCCGCCGAACGGCGCGCCAGGCCGCAACGCGGTGGCGAGTCGCCTGCCACGCCTGCGTCCGCGCCGCCTGCGGCACCTCCGGCGGCTGTACCGGCCGTACCAGCGAAACCGGCCACACCCCCGACGCCGGCCACCACCACGCCGGCAGTGCCCGCCTCACCCGCAGCACCACCGGCGCCTGCTGCACGCCCGGCGCCGCCGGCTTCGGCCGCTGCGGCACCGGCTCCTGCCAATGCCGGCCCCGGGCCCGGGGCCGCTGGACGCCAGCGCGGACGGGACGCAAAGGATGCGTCGCCACCCGTGGTCGCCCCAACGCCGGGCGCGGCACCGGCAGTTCCGCCGGCTGCCCGGCCCGCCCCGCCGCCGGCTCCCGCCGCGGCGCCTGTGCCTACACCTGCACCCGCACCGGCAGCCGCGCCCGTACCTGCGCCGGCGCCGGCAGCCGCGCCCGCACGGGCGGCTCCGCCGGCGCGGGCAGCCAGCACGCCGCCGCCTGCCGAGGCTGCAGCGCCGGGCACGCCCGGTCCGGCAACGCCCGATCAGCGCGGGCCGCGCGCTCGTCCCGCCGCGTCAGCCGCCGCGGATGCGGCCAGCGGACCTCCGCGGGGCGGTGAACGCGGACGCGGGCGCGATGCGGACGGCCAGCGCCGCCCGTAACGTCACGCAACGTCGGCCGCGGACACCCGGTTTATCATCGCGGACCATGCTCGAGCAACGCATCCAGCAGAACTTCATCGACAGCGCCGACCTGAAGTACCAGTCGGCGCAGGCCCTCAGCAAGCCGATCGCCGCCGCCGTGCAGGCGGTGCTGGCGTGCGTCACCAGCGGCGGCAAGGTGCTGGCCTGCGGCAACGGCGGCTCGGCCGCCGACGCCCAGCACTTCGCGGCCGAGTTCGTCGGGCGCTTCGAGCGCGAACGCCCCGAACTGGGCGCGATCTCGCTCACCACCGACAGCTCGATCCTCACCGCCATCGCCAACGACTACGACTACGACCGCATCTTTTCCAAGCAGGTGCGCGCCCTCGGCCAGGCCGGCGACGTGCTGCTGGCGCTGTCGACCAGCGGCAACTCGGCCAACGTGCTGGCCGCCATCGACGCGGCGCACGAGCGCGAGATGTCGGTGGTGGCGCTGACCGGGCGCGGCGGCGGCCAGATGGCCGCGCGGCTGCGCGAGACCGACGTGCACATCTGCGTTCCGCACGAGCGGACCGCGCGTATCCAGGAGGTCCACATCCTCGTGCTGCACTGCATCTGCGACGGCGTGGACGCCCAACTTCTCGGAGAACAGGAACCCCCGACATGACATTGCGCCATTCCTCCTCCCGCCTGCTGCTCGCCGCCCTGGCGGCCACGGCCCTGGCGGGCGTGCTGAGCGCGTGCGCCCCGCTGATCGTGGGCGCCGCCGCCGGCACCGCCCTGGTGGCGACCGACCGCCGCACCTCGGGCGCGCAGCTCGAGGACGAGCGCATCGAGCTGCGCGCGGCCAGCAGCCTGCGCGACGCCTTCGGCGAGCGCGCCCACATCAACGTGAGCAGCTACAACCGCCAGGTGCTGCTGACCGGCGAGGTGCCGAACGACCAGGCGAAACAGCAAGCCGAGCAGGTCGTGATGCGCGTGGAGAACGTGCGCGGCGTCTTCAACGAGCTGGCCGTGATGGGCAACACCACGCTCACGCAGCGTTCCAACGACGTGCTGATCACCGGCAAGGTGAAGGCTTTGCTGGTGGACGCGGCCGACGTGCAGGTCAACGCCTTCCGCGTCGTCACCGAGCGCGGCATCGTCTACCTGATGGGCCGCGTGACGCCGCGCGAAGCGGACCGCGCGACGCAGATCACCCGCAACGTGGGCGGCGTGGCACGCGTGGTGCGGCTGTTCGAGCCGCTCAGCGAAACCGACCTGCGCCAGCCCGCCCGGGCCGCGCAGCCGGCCAGCGCGCCGCGCAGCTGAGCGACCCTACCTGAGCCGGCGGATCAGGCTGGAGGTGTCCCAGCGGGCGCCGCCCTGCGCCTGCACGTCGGCATAGAACTGGTCCACCAGGGCCGTAACCGGCAGCCGCGCGCCGTTGCGCTTGGCCTCGTCCAGCACCAGGCCCAGGTCCTTGCGCATCCAGGCGACGGCGAAGCCGAACTCGAACTTGTCGGCGATCATGGTCTTGCCGCGGTTGTCCATCTGCCAGCTCTGCGCGGCGCCCTTGCCGATCACTTCCAGCACCTGCTCCATGTCGAGCCCGGCCTTCTGGCCGAAGGCGATGGCTTCCGACAGGCCCTGCACCAGCCCGGCGATGGCGATCTGGTTGACCATCTTGGCGAGCTGGCCGGCGCCGCTCGCGCCGAGCAGCGTGAAGGCGCGCGAGAACGCCATCGCCACCGGCTTGACCGCATCGAAGGCCGCTGCCTCGCCGCCGCACATGACGGTCAGCAGGCCGTTCTGCGCGCCGGCCTGGCCGCCCGAGACCGGCGCGTCGACGAAAGCCAGGCCGCGCGCGCGGGCCTCGGCGTCCAGCTCGCGCGCGACGTTGGCCGACGCGGTGGTGTGGTCCACCAGGATCGCGCCCGGCTTCATGCCGGCGAAGGCGCCGTCCGGCCCCAGGGCGACGGCGCGCAGGTCGTCGTCGTTGCCGACGCAGCAGAACACGATGTCGGCATCGGCGGCCGCCTCGCGCGGCGTCGGGCGGGAGCCGCCGGTGAATTCCCCGCACCAGGCCAGCGCCTTGTCGGCACTGCGGTTGTAGACCGTGACCTTGTGGCCGGCCAGCGCGAGGTGGCCCGCCATCGGGAAGCCCATGACCCCGAGGCCGAGGAAGGCGACTTTGCGGGGCGGGGTGGATTCGTACGTCTTGGGATTGGTTGAAGGCATGCTGCTGCTCCTGGGCGTGCGGCGATTGTAGGGACACGGCCTTGCGAAGAAAGTCTTTGGGGAACACCCTGAAGGCCCCCGGGCGCGCGGTGCGGCTTAATCCGTTCACCACAACCGCCTGGAGAATCTGCCATGACCAAGACGTTCGCCGCTGCCGCCACCGCCGCCGGCGTGCTCGCGCTGCTTGCCGCGTGCACCACCGCCCCCTCCGGCGGCGGCACCGCCGCCGCGCCGGCCACCGGCCCGATGAGCTTCTTCGTCACCAGCGCGGGCAGCGGCAAGGGCGGCGACCTGGGCGGCCTGGCGGGCGCCGATGCGCACTGCCAGCGGCTGGCGGGCGCGGCGGGCGCCGGCGGCCGGACCTGGCGCGCCTACCTCAGCGTGCCGCCGACCAATCCGGCGGGCACCGCGCCCGGCGTGCCGGCCATCAATGCGCGCGACCGCATCGGCAGCGGCCCCTGGTTCAACGCCAAGGGCACCCTGATCGCGCGCAACCTGGACCACCTGCACGACGGCAACAACATCGGCAAGGAGACCGCGCTGGACGAGCGCGGCAACCCCATCAAGGGCCGCGGCGACACGCCCAACGAGCACGACATGCTGACCGGCAGCCGCTCCGACGGCACCGCCTTCTCGCCGCAGGGCGACACCACGTGCAAGGCCTGGACCCATAGCGGCGCGGACGGCTCGGCCATTGTCGGCCACCACGACCGCAACGGCCCGATGCCGGAGAACTGGGCACGTTCCTGGAACTTCTCGCACCCGTCGGCCGGCTGCAACCAGGAAGCGCTGGTGCGCACCGGCGGCGCAGGCAAGTTCTACTGCTTCGCAGCGAACTGAGTTCACTCTGAAATCGCTACGCGATTTCAGAGTGCCTGATTGGTGCGGGGAGGCCCGGCAAAGCCGGCTCCTCCCCGCATGAGGGATCGCGCTGCACGTTGTTTCGCGCGATCCGCCGGTCGGCCGCCTTCCAGACCGCGCGAAATAACATGCAGCGCGGTCTCCTCATGCAAAAAGCCGGATTCACTCCGGCTTTTTGCATCTGATCGAAGCACTCTGAAAACACGCAGTGTTTTCAGAGTGAGCGTTAAACAATCGCGAGGTGTTCGGTACCCGCCGCCAGGTCCGAGGACTTCGCGCGCTGGCTGTTCAGCTTGATCTGCAGGCGCAGGTCGTTCACCGAGTCGGCGTTGCGCAGCGCATCCTCGTAAGTGATGATGCTGTTCTCGTACAGGTCGAACAGCGCTTGGTCGAAGGTCTGCATGCCGAGGTTGCGGCTCTTCTTCATGATCTCCTTGATCTCGGAGACCTCGCCCTTGAAGATCAGGTCGGAGATCAGCGGCGTGTTCAGCATGATCTCCACCGCCGCCGCGCGGCCCTTGCCGTCCTGCTTGGGAATCAGGCGCTGCGAGATGAAGGCCTTCAGGTTCAGCGACAGGTCCATCAGCAGCTGCGCGCGCCGCTCCTCGGGGAAGAAGTTGATGACGCGGTCCAGCGCCTGGTTGGCGCTGTTGGCGTGCAAGGTGGCCATGCACAGGTGGCCGGTCTCGGCGAAGGCCACCGCGTGCTCCATGGTTTCGCGGTCGCGGATTTCGCCCATCAGGATCACGTCGGGCGCCTGGCGCAGCGTGTTCTTCAGCGCCGCCTCCCAGCTGTCGGTGTCCAGCCCCACCTCGCGCTGCGTCACCACGCAGTTCTTGTGCGGGTGCACGAATTCCACCGGGTCCTCGATGGTGATGATGTGGCCGTAGGAGTTCTCGTTGCGCCAGTCGATCATGGACGCCAGGCTGGTCGACTTGCCCGAGCCGGTGGCGCCCACCAGGATGCACAGGCCGCGCTTGGACATCACGATTTCCTTCAACACCTGCGGAATGCCCAGCGTGTCGATGGTCGGCAGCGTCTGCGGGATCACCCGCAGCACCATGCCCACCTTGCCCTGCTGCACGAAGGCGTTGACGCGGAAGCGGCCGATGCCCGGCGGCGAGATCGCGAAGTTGCACTCCTTGGTGCGCTCGAACTCCGCGGCCTGCTTGTCGTTCATGATCGAGCGCGCCAGCGCCAGCGTGTGGCCGCCCTGCAGCGGCTGCGGCGACACCTTGGTGATGCGGCCGTCGACCTTGATCGCCGGCGGGAAGTCGCCCGTGATGAACAGGTCGCTGCCGTTGCGGCTGATCATCAGCTTGAGCAGGTCGTTGATGAATTTACTGGCCTGATCGCGTTCCATGGCGCTGGATTCCTTCGCTTTTCGTGTTCAGTTCATCACCGCTCGGACAGGCGGGCTCCCACCATGCGCAGGCGCATGGAGAGCTTGCGCGCCAGCAGCGCCACCAGCGCGGCGGCCAGTTGCGGCTGGTCGCGCATCATCTGGTCCATGGCTTCGGCGCCGAGCACCGCGATGTCGCATTCCGTCAGCGTGATGCAGCTGGAAAACCGCATGCCGCTGTCCAGCAGGGACATCTCGCCCAGGATGTCGCCGGGCCGCGCCTCGGTCAGGCGCATCCGCTCGCCCCAGGGCTGGTAGCGGTCGATGGCGATGCTGCCCGACAGCACCACGATCATGAAGTTGCCGTACTCCTCCTGGCGGATGACGTCGCGGTCGGCATGCACGCTGGCGAAGTCGAAGAACTTCTCCAGCAGCGCCACCGCCTCGGCGTCCAGCCGGCTCATGTACTTGTCCCGCGCCCACAGCGCCTGCAGCTGGACCATGCCGCGCGCGCCCGACAGGCGCTTGGCGCCCACCTCGTTGGCGCGCGCCTCCCAGGGAATCAGCATCGAGGGATCGACCCCCTGGTCGGCGAAGGCGGTGGTGAACAGCGACGAGTCCTGCGCCGCGGCCTCGCGCGGGGCCGCGCGGCGCAGGAGGTCGAGAACGCCCTTCATGGTGTGCTTTCTTGGCTTCAGCCCGGGAAGTTGTCCGGGATCTTGGCCTTGCCGCGCGCCTCGGCCGGGCTGATCAGGTTGCGCTTGACCAGGTCGGTCAGGTTCTGGTCCAGCGTCTGCATGCCGAAGCTGTTGCCGGTCTGGATGGCCGAATACATCTGCGCCACCTTGGCTTCGCGGATCAGGTTGCGGATGGCCGAGGTGCCCAGCATGATCTCGTGCGCGGCGACGCGGCCGCTGCCGTCCTTGGTCTTGCACAGCGTCTGCGAGATCACCGCCTGCAGCGACTCCGACAGCATGGCCCGCACCATTTCCTTTTCCTCGGCCGGGAACACGTCGATGATCCGGTCGATGGTCTTGGCGGCGCTGGAGGTGTGCAGCGTGCCGAACACCAGGTGGCCGGTTTCCGCCGCCGTCATCGCCAGGCGGATGGTTTCCAGGTCGCGCATCTCGCCCACCAGGATGCAGTCCGGGTCTTCGCGCAGCGCCGAGCGCAGCGCGGCGGCGAAGGACAGCGTCATCGGCCCGACCTCGCGCTGGTTGACCAGGCACTTCTTGGATTCGTGCACGAACTCGATCGGGTCTTCCACCGTCAGGATGTGGCCGTATTCGGTTTCGTTCAGGTGGTTGACCATCGCCGCCAGCGTGGTGGACTTGCCCGAGCCGGTGGGCCCGGTCACCAGCACCATGCCGCGCGGCTTCAAGGCCAGCTCGCCGAAGATCTTGGGCGCGTTCAGCTGCTCCAGCGTGAGGATCTTCGAGGGAATGGTCCGGAACACGGCGGCGGCGCCGCGGTTCTGGTTGAAGGCGTTGACGCGAAAGCGCGCCAGCCCCTCGATCTCGAAGGAGAAGTCGCACTCCAGGAACTCCTCGTACTGCTTGCGCTGCGAGTCGTTCATGATGTCGTAGACCATGGCGTGGACCTGCTTGTGGTCCATCGGGTCGACGTTGATGCGGCGCACGTCGCCGTGCACCCGGATCATGGGCGGCAGGCCGGCCGACAGGTGCAGGTCGGAAGCCTTGTTCTTGACGCTGAATGCCAGCAGCTGGGTAATATCCACGAATCCCTCTTCTCACACGACGCTCGACATTGGCCGGACCATTATGACGACGATTGGGAGCAACCTCCAGCACGTTCGCCAGCGCATCGCCGCCGCCTGTGCGGCGGCGCATCGGCCCGTGACCGAAGTCACGCTGCTGGCGGTTTCCAAGACCTTCGGCCCGCAGGCGGTGCGGGAAGCGCATGCCGCCGGCCAGCACGCCTTCGGCGAGAACTACATCCAGGAGGCGGTAGAGAAGATCGCGCTCTTGGCCGACCTGCCGCTGCAGTGGCACTGCATCGGCCCGATCCAGAGCAACAAGAGCCGGCTGGTGGCCGCGCATTTCGACTGGGCCCACACGGTGGACCGGCTGAAGATCGCCGAGCGCCTGGCCGAGCAGCGCCCGGCGGACAAGCCGCCGCTGAACGTGTGCATCCAGGTGAACATCGACGGCGGCCCCGGCAAGGCCGGCGTGGCGCCCGAGGACGCACTGGCGCTGGCACGCGCGGTGGCGGCGCTGCCGCGGCTGGCGCTGCGCGGCATCATGACCATTCCCGAGCCGGCCGAAGATTTCGCCGCACAGAAGGCGGTGCACCTGCGGGCGCGGGCGCTGTTCGACCAGCTGCGCGCGGCCGGCCTGCCGCTGGACACGCTGTCCATGGGCATGACGGCCGACCTGGAGGCCGCCGTCCATGCCGGCGCGACGATGGTGCGGGTGGGCACGGCCGTCTTCGGCGGCCGGCCCGCGAAGCTCACTGCTTCGCAGGCACCATCGGCTTGACGTTGCCGCAGTCGGCCGCCAGCCACTTGCCGCCGCCTTCGACGGTCATGGTGTCGGGCTTGCCGTTCACCACGGCCTTGATGACCGAGCGGCTCTTGTAGGCGTCCGAGCCGATCATGGTGTATTCGCCCTCGCCGCTGGAGGGCGGGTTGGTGCAGGCGAAGGCCATCTTCACCGTGTTGCCGCTGCGCGACTGGCTGGTGGTCTTGCAGTCGCTGTTCATCGGCATCTGGTTGCGCTCGGCCATGTCCTTGGTCATGCACACCTGCATGGTGTTGCCGCCGGCACCCATCTTGATGCCCTGCTTGGCCATCATCTCCTCGATCTGCTTGCGCTGCTCGGGCGACATGCTGGCCATGTGCTGGCGCATCTGCGCCTGGGCCTGCTCCATCTGGCCGCTGGAGGTCTGCGTCTTGAGGGTCAACTCCCACAGGCCGGGCTTGAGCGACTGCGCCGAAGCGGCCAGGCTGGCCAGCGCGAGAGCGGCGGCGACGAAGGGGCGGATGGACATGATGCGGATTTCCTGCGCGGGTGAAAAACGGAAGAGTCGATTCTGCCGCGACGGCCGACGCGCGTCGCATTCGTTTCTTTTCGCTTTGGCCCTGCCTCAGCCTTCGGCGACCACGCACTGGACGTCGGCCTCGGCCAGCAGCTGCGGAAACGGCTCGGGCGCCGGCATGTCGGTGAACAGCCGGTCGATCTGGGCCAGCCGCGCCAGCTCCACCATCGCAGGCCGGTGGAACTTGCTGTGGTCGGCCGCCAGCCAGACCTCGCGCGACTGCTGGATGATGGTCTGCGCGACCTTCACCTCGCGGTAGTCGAAGTCGCGCAGCGACCCGTCGGCCTCGATGCCCGAGATGCCGATCAGCCCGATGTCCACCTTGAACTGGGCGATGAAGTCGACCGCCGGCTCGCCGATGATGCCCAGGTCGCGCGCGCGCACCACGCCGCCGGCCACGATCACCTCGCAGTCGGGGTTGGGGCTGAGGATCGCCGCCACGTTCAGGTTGTTGGTGATGATGCGCAGGCCCTTGTGGTGCAGCAGCTCGCGCGCGATCGCCTCGGTGGTGGTGCCGATGTTGATCAGCAGCGAGCAGTCGTTGGGCACCTGGCGCGCCACCGCGCGGGCGATCGCCGCCTTGCCGCCGGCGTGCAGCCGCACCCGCTGCTGGTGCGCGATGTTCTCGGTGGTGGAGCTGGGCACGCGCACGCCGCCGTGGAAGCGGGTCAGCAGGCCCTGCTCCGCCATGCGCTGCACGTCGCGGCGCACCGTCTGCAGCGTCACGCCCAGCTGCTCGGCCAGTTCCTCGACGGTGGCCGAGCCGCGCTCGCGCACGACGGCGAGCAGCTTGAGCTGGCGGGGATTGGAATTCATCGTTCTGGGGCTCTGGGGTGTGCCGGCGGGAGCTTAGTCGCAACGAAAAGAAACAGACCGAGGGAAAACTCCTGGATAAAACGCGCAAAAACGAAACAAAATAGAAAACAAGCGAAACACATCCAGATACATTCCTCATCGCAAGCGCCGTGCCCACATCTCTTTCCCCGCGCCCGCCGGGAGCCTCCGGCGGCGCGTTCGCGAGCGAATCCGATTGCGACGTGCTGGTGGTCGGCGGCGGCATCAATGGCGCGGGCATCGCCCGCGACCTGGCCGGCCGCGGCTGGCGCGTGGTGCTGTGCGAGCAGGACGACCTGGCGCAGCACACCTCCTCGGCCGCCACCAAGCTGATCCACGGCGGCCTGCGCTACCTGGAGTACTACGAGTTCTCGCTGGTGCGCAAGGCGCTGCAGGAACGCGAGGTGCTGCTGCGCAGCGCGCCGCACATCATCCGCCCGCTGCGCTTCGTGATTCCGCACGACCCCTCGATGCGGCCGGCGTGGATGATCCGCTGCGGCCTGTTCCTCTACGACCACCTGGCGCGCCGCGACCTGCTGCCCGGCAGCACCGGCGTGGACCTGCGCCGCAGCCCGCTGGGCGACTGCCTGCAGCCGCACCTGGGCCGCGCCTTCGTCTATTCCGACGGCTGGGTGGACGACGCGCGCCTGGTGGTGCTGGCCGCGCTCGACGCGCAGGCGCGCGGCGCGCGCATCCTCACCCGCACCCGCTGCACGGCAGCCCAGCGCAGCGCCGAAGGCTGGACCGCGACGCTGCAGCCCGAAGGCGGCACGCCGGTCACCGTGAAGGCGCGCGCGCTGGTCAACGCCGCCGGCCCCTGGACCGAAAGCTTCCTGCGGCGCGAAGCGAAAGCCGCGCGCGGCGAGACGCTGGCCTCGCGCAGCCTGCGCCTGATCAAGGGCAGCCACATCGTGGTGCCGCAGCGCTTCGAACACGACCACGCGTACATGTTCCAGAACCCGGACAAGCGCATCATCTTCGCCATCCCCTACGAGGGCCGCTTCACGCTGATCGGCACCACCGACGTGGAACTGCAGGGCGACCCGCGCGACGCGCGCATCGACGCGGACGAGACGCGCTACCTGTGCGAGCAGGCCAGCCGCTACTTCAAGCGGCCGCTGTTGCCCGAAGACGTGGTGTGGAGCTATTCGGGCGTGCGCCCGCTGCTGGACGACGCCTCGGGCGACCCCTCGGCCGTGACGCGCGACTACCTGCTGGAGCCCAACACCGAGGCGGCGCCGCTGCTGTCGATCTGGGGCGGCAAGATCACCACCTTCCGCAAGCTGGCCGAGGACGCCGCCGACAGCGTCGGCCGCATGCTGGGCGAGCGCCGCCCCGCATGGACCGAAACCGCCACGCTGCCGGGCGGCGACCTCACCGCCTGGATCGGCCGCACCGAGCGGCCCGACACCGATTTCGAGCGCTTCGTGGCCGAAGCGGGAAAGCGCTACCCGTGGCTGGCCGCCGCGCCCTTGCGGCGCATGGCGCGCGCCTACGGTTCGCGCATCGACCGGGTGCTCGCACCGTCGGCCGCCGCGATGGGCGAGGAACTGGCGCCCGGCCTGTGGGAAGCCGAGCTGCACTACCTGGTGAAGCACGAGTGGGCGCGCCGCGCCGACGACGTGCTGTGGCGCCGCTCCAAGCTGGGCCTGCACTGCGCTCCCGCCGAGCGCGAGCGCGTGGCCGCCTGGCTGGGCGACGGCGGCGAGCAGATGAAGAAGGTGGCGTGATGCAGCTGACCCTGGACGGCATCGGCAAGAAGGCGGGCGCCGAGGACTGGCTCTACCCGATGAGCCTGGCACCCAAGCCCGGCGCCGTGACGGTGCTGCTGGGCGCGACGCAGGCCGGCAAGACCAGCCTGATGCGCATCATGGCCGGCCTGGACGCGCCGAGCGCCGGCCGCGTGACGGTGGACGGCACCGACGTGACCGGCCGGCCGGTGCGCGAGCGCAACGTGGCCATGGTCTACCAGCAGTTCATCAACTACCCGTCGCTCTCGGTGGCGGACAACATCGCTTCGCCGCTGAAGCTGCGCGGCGAGAAGAACGTGATGGACCGCGTGCGCGAACTCGCGGCGAAGCTGCACATCGAGCCTTTCCTGGACCGCCTGCCGGCGGAACTCTCCGGCGGCCAGCAGCAGCGCGTGGCGCTGGCGCGCGCGCTGGCCAAAAAGGCGCCGCTGATGCTGCTGGACGAGCCGCTGGTGAACCTGGACTACAAGCTGCGCGAAGAATTGCGCGAAGAGCTCGCGCAGCTGTTCGCCGCCGGCGATTCGACCGTGGTCTACGCGACCACCGAGCCGGGCGAAGCGCTGCTGCTGGGCGGCTACACCGCGGTGCTGGATGCCGGCGAGCTGCTGCAGTACGGCCCGACCGCCGAGGTGTTCCACGCGCCGCAGTCGCTGCGCGTGGCGCGCGCCTTCAGCGATCCGCCGATGAACCTGCTCTCGGCCGAAGCCGCCAGCCTGGGCGTGCGGCTGAACGCAGGGCTTCAGATGTCGATCCCGCTGCCGGCCGCCGCGTCCAAGGCGCTGACGGTGGGCCTGCGCGCCAGCGCGCTGCGGGTGCGCGAGCGTCCGGGTGACGTGGCGCTGCAGGGCCAGGTGGAGCTGGCCGAGATTTCCGGCTCGGACACCTACGTGCACGTGGACACGCCGGCCGGCGAGGTGGTGGCGCAGCTGACCGGCGTGCACTACTTCGACCTGGGCGCGCCCGTCACGCTGTACCTGGACCCGGCGCAGGCCTATGTCTTCGACGCGCAGGGCGCGCTGCTGGTCGCGCCGGCGCGCGCCGCGAGGAACTGAGATGGCCCGCATCGAACTCGACCTGGCGCACGCCTACAAGCCCGACCCGCGGGCCGACGGCGACTACGCGCTGCTGCCGCTGCAGCTGACGTTCGAGGACGGCGGCGCCTATGCGCTGCTCGGCCCCTCGGGCTGCGGCAAGACCACCATGCTGAACATCGTGTCCGGCCTGCTCGCGCCCTCGCAGGGCGGCGTGAAGTTCGACGGCCGCGACGTCACGCATGCCAGCCCGCAGGAACGCAACATCGCCCAGGTGTTCCAGTTCCCGGTGATCTACGACACCATGACGGTGGCCGAGAACCTGGCCTTTCCCTTGCGCAACCGCAAGGTGCCCGAGGCGCAGATCAAGAAGCGCGTGGGCGAGATCGCCGAGATGCTGGAGCTGTCCGGCCAGCTGAACCAGCGCGCATCGGGCCTGGCTGCCGACGCCAAGCAGAAGATCTCGCTGGGCCGCGGCCTGGTGCGCTCCGACGTGTCGGCGGTGCTGTTCGACGAGCCGCTGACGGTGATCGACCCGCACCTGAAGTGGCAGCTGCGCCGCAAGTTGAAGCAGATCCACCACGAGCTGAAGCTCACGCTGATCTACGTCACGCACGACCAGGTGGAGGCGCTCACCTTCGCCCAGCAGGTGGTGGTGATGACGCGCGGCCGCGTGGTGCAGGTGGGCGCCGCCGACGCGCTGTTCGAGCGGCCGCGCCACACCTTCGTCGGCCACTTCATCGGCTCGCCGGGCATGAACTTCCTGCCGGTGCGCGCCGCCGGCGGCGCGCTGCGGGTGGCCGACGGCGGCGCCACGCTGGCGGCGCCGCGCGAACTGCCCGAAGGCGAGCTGGTGCTGGGCGTGCGCCCCGAGTACGTGCGCATCGCCGAGCCGAACGCGCCGGGCAGCCTGCAGGCCGTGGTGGCGCAGGTGCAGGACATCGGCACCTCGCTGATGCTCACCGCCCGGCTCGCCGGCCGCACGCTGAAGGCGCGGCTGCCACCCGAAGCCGACGCGCCGCGCGCGGGCGACACCGTGTGGCTGCAGCTGGTGAGCGAGCACACCTGTTTCTACAGGAACGAGGAGCTGGTCGCATGAGCACCATCAAGCCCGTCAACCAGAAAGCCTGGCTGCTGATCCTGCCCGTCATCCTGTGCGTGGCCTTCTCGGCCATCCTGCCGCTGATGACGGTGGTGAACTACTCGGTGCAGGACATCATCTCGCCCGATCGCCGCGTGTTCGTCGGCACCGAATGGTTCGCCAACGTGATGCGCGACGAGGAGCTGCACGCCGCGCTCTTGCGCCAGCTCACCTTCTCGCTGGCCGTGCTGCTGGTGGAAATCCCGCTGGGCATCGCGCTGGCGCTGTGCATGCCGGCCACCGGCTGGCGCTCGTCCATCGTGCTGGTGACGGTGGCACTGTCGCTGCTGATCCCCTGGAACGTGGTGGGCACCATCTGGCAGATCTTCGGCCGCGCCGACATCGGCCTCCTGGGCGCCGCGCTGCAGAAGATGGGCGTGGACTACAACTACACCGGCAACGCGCGCCATGCCTGGCTGACCGTGCTGGCCATGGACGTGTGGCACTGGACGCCGCTGGTGGCGCTCTTGTGCTTTGCCGGGCTGCGCTCGATCCCCGACGCCTACTACCAGGCCGCGCGCATCGATGGCGCCAGCCGCTTCGCCGTGTTCCGCTACATCCAGCTGCCCAAGCTGCGCGGCGTGCTGATGATCGCGGTGCTGCTGCGCTTCATGGACAGCTTCATGATCTACACCGAGCCCTTCGTGCTGACCGGCGGCGGGCCCGGCAACGCCACCACCTTCCTGTGCCAGTACCTGACGCAGAAGGCGGTCGGCCAGTTCGACCTCGGTCCGGCGGCGGCCTTCTCGCTGATCTACTTCCTGATCATCCTGCTGCTGTGCTTCATCCTCTACAACTGGATGCAGCGCGTGGGCACCGAGGCCAGGGAGGTGACGCAATGAGCGCCACCGCGCAGGGGAAATTCCGGGCGCGCAGCCTGTTCCTCATCGCCTACATCCTGTTCGCCCTGCTGCCCATCTACTGGATGGCGAACATGAGTTTCAAGACCAACGAGGAGATTCTTTCCAGCTTCTCGCTGTTCCCGCAGCACTTCACCTGGGCCAACTACCACCGCATCTTCACCGACCCCTCGTGGTATTCGGGCTACATCAACAGCCTGATCTACGTCGGCATCAACACCGTGATCTCGGTCGCTGTGGCGCTGCCGGCCGCCTACGCGTTCTCGCGCTACAGCTTCCTGGGCGACAAGCACGTGTTCTTCTGGCTGCTGACCAACCGCATGACGCCGCCGGCGGTGTTCCTGCTGCCCTTCTTCCAGCTCTACACCACCGTCGGCCTGATGGACACGCACCTGGCCGTGGCGCTGGCGCACCTGCTGTTCAACGTGCCGCTGGCGGTGTGGATCCTGGAAGGCTTCATGAGCGGCATCCCGCGCGAGATCGACGAGACGGCCTACATCGACG
>JAZKIV010000013.1:0-546791 GCA_040384685.1 Pseudomonadota bacterium
CCACGTGACCAATCGTGCCCACGTTCACGTGCGGCTTCGTACGTTCGAACTTACCCTTTGCCATTTTTTTCGACTCCGAAAAAAAGAAACCAGACGACTCGCGAAGCTCGGCGCTGCCTTGGCAGCGCGCACCGCAAAACTTGGTGCCCTTGGCGGGAATCGGACCCGCGACCTCTCCCTTACCAAGGGAGTGCTCTACCACTGAGCCACAAGGGCGAAATTCTTCAAGCCGGCACCGAACCGCTCGTGGAGCGGGAGACGGGAATCGAACCCGCGTCATTAGCTTGGAAGGCTAAGGTTCTACCATTGAACTACTCCCGCATCGGGAGCCGCTCAACAGTTCCCCAGCAGGCCCTCAAGCCGCCACGATCCCATTCGGCACTCGACCATCAAAAAACTTCTTTCACCGGGTCACCAAGGCTGGCAAAAAACTCAAGCCTTCAGCCTTGGTGGAGGAGGTTGGATTCGAACCAACGTAGGCGTAAGCCAACAGATTTACAGTCTGCCCCCTTTAGCCACTCGGGCACCCCTCCGGCGAACCTCGAAATATAGCATGGTTTTTGACGTCCGGAATCCTGCCGGGCCGTCAGAAAACGCCGTGCACCCCCCGCCCGGCCAGCCACTCCCGAGCTTGCTGGAAGTGGCCGCACCCCAGGAAGGGAACGGGCGGCCGGCTGGCCGACAGCGGCGACGGATGGTTGGCCTGCAGGATCAGCGCCTCGCGGCCGTGTTGGAGGGCCGTGGCGCGAATCAGTTCCGCCTTGGCCTGCGCATGCGCCCCCCACAGCAGGTAGACGCAGGGCGACGCGGTTTGCGCCACCTTGGCCAGCAAGGCATCGGTCAGCGCTTCCCAGCCCTTGCGCGCGTGGCTGCCGGCCTGGCCGTCCTCGACCGTCAGGCTGGCATTGAGCAGCAGCACGCCGCGCCGCGCCCACTCGACCAGGGAGCCGTTGGCCGGCCGCTCACCCAGTTCCTTGAAGATGTTGCGCAGCGAGGGCGGAATTTTCACCCCCGGCTGCACCGAAAACGCCAGCCCGTGCGCCTGGCCCGGCCCGTGGTACGGGTCCTGGCCCAGCACGACGGCGTGCACTTCGGCCAATGGCGTGAGCTCGAGGGCGTGAAAGGGGGTGGGCGGATAAATCACCGCGCCGGCCGCCAGCCGCTGCTGCATGAAAACGGCCAGCCCCCGCCCCTGATGGCTGTGCAGGAATTCGTGGATGACTTCCTGCCAGCCCTCGGCCACCGGCCAGCGTTCGGGCTCCCAGGCCTGAAGACGTTCGGCCAGCATCAGCCTTCGAACAGCTCGGCCAGCGCTTGGCCCGGATCGGCGGCACGCATGAAGGCTTCGCCGACCAGAAACGCGTTGACGCCCGCATCGCGCATCTTCTTCACGTCATCGCGCGACAGGATGCCCGATTCGGTGACCAGCAGGCGATCCGCCGGCACGTCGTTCAGCATGCCCAGCGTGGTGTCCAGCGACACCTCGAAGCTGCGCAGGTTTCGGTTGTTGACGCCCACCAGCGGCGTCTTCAGTTTCAGTGCGCGTTCCAGCTCGGCGCGGTCGTGCACCTCGACCAGCACGGCCATGTCCAGGCTGCGGGCGATCGCCTCCAGCTGCGCCAGCTGCGCATCGTCGAGGCAGGCCGCGATCAGCAGGATGCAGTCCGCGCCCATCACACGCGACTCGTAGACCTGGTAGGCGTCGACCATGAAGTCCTTGCGCAGCACCGGCAGGTCGCATGAGGCGCGCGCCTGCTTGAGGTAGTCGACCTGGCCCTGGAAGAACTGCCGGTCGGTCAGCACCGACAGGCAGGCCGCGCCGTGCTCGGCGTAGCTCTGCGCGATGTCGGCCGGAATGAAGTCCTCGCGCAGCACGCCCTTGCTCGGGCTGGCCTTCTTGATCTCGGCGATGACGGCGGCCTTGCCGGCGGCGATCTTCGCGCGCAGCGCGCCTTCGAAGTCGCGCGTCAGCACACGGCTTTCCGCGTCGGCGCGCATCGCTTCCAGCGACTTCTTTTTGCGCGCCGCGGCGATCTCCTCGCGCTTGACGGCAACGATCTTGTCCAGGATGTCCGACATGGTTCAGCCCGCCAGCGACTGGGCCGCAGCAACCAGCTGGTCCAGCTTGGCCCTGGCGGCGCCCGAGGTGATGGCGGCGCGCGCCTTGGCGATGCCGTCCGGGATGGTCTGCGTGACGTTCGCGGCATACAGCGCGACGCCCGCGTTCAGCACCACGATGTCGCGCGGCGCGCCCGGCTGGTCGGCCAGCACGCCCATCAGCAGGTCGCGCGACTGCTCGGGCGTTTCCACCTTCAGCGTGCGGTTGCTGGCCATGGCGAAGCCGAAGTCCTCCGGATGGATTTCGTATTCGCGGATCTCGCCGTTCCTGAGCTCGCCCACCAGCGTGGCGGCGCCCAGGCTCACTTCGTCCATGCCGTCGCGGCCGTACACCACCAGCGCGTGCTCGGCGCCCAGGCGCTGCAGTGCGCGCACCTGGATGCCCACCAGGTCGGGGTGGAACACGCCCATCAGGATGTTGGGCGCGCTCGCCGGGTTGGTCAGCGGGCCCAGGATGTTGAAGATGGTGCGAACCCCCAGCTCCTTGCGCACCGGCGCCACGTTCTTCATGGCCGGGTGGTGGTTGGGCGCGAACATGAAGCCGATGCCGACCTGCTCGATGCACCTGGCGATGGCCTCGGGCTTGAGGTTGATGTTCAGTCCCAGCGCCTCCAGCACGTCGGCGCTGCCGCTCTTGCTGGACACGCCGCGCCCGCCATGCTTGCTGACCTTGGCGCCCGCCGCGGCCGCCACGAACATGGAGCAGGTGGAGATGTTGAAGGTGTGCGAGCCGTCGCCGCCGGTGCCCACGATGTCGACCAGGTGCGTCTTGTCGGCCACGTGCACCTGGGTCGCGAACTCGCGCATCACCTGCGCGGCGGCGGTGATCTCGCCGATGGTTTCCTTCTTCACGCGCAGGCCGGTGATGATGGCCGCCGTCATCACCGGCGACAGCTCGCCGCTCATGATCATCCGCATGATCTTCAGCATCTCGTCGTGGAAGATCTCGCGGTGCTCGATGGTGCGCTGCAGGGCTTCCTGGGGAGTGATGGGCATGGGATTCCTTCAGCGTGACGGGTTGTCGGTGAACGCGAGCTTGAGGCCGAAGCCGATGAACATGGCGCCGGCCGCGCGGTCCAGCCAGTGCATGCCGCGCCGCACGGCCCCGCGCCGGGCCATCCAGGCGGCCGCCCAGGCCCAGCCGCAGTTCACCGGGAACGAGCCGACGTTGAACAGCATGCCCAGCAGGATGAAAGCGAGCGGCTTGTTCTGCGTGTCGGCCGCGATGAACTGCGGCACGAAGGCCAGGAAGAAGATCGCTACCTTGGGGTTCAGCACATTGGTCCAGAACCCGCCCATGAAGACGGCGCGCAGGCCCAGCGCGGAGCCCTCGCGCGCCAGCGCATTCCAGTCGGTCTCGCCCTGCGGCGCGCGCGCCGTGAGCAGCCGCACGCCGACCCACAGCAGATAGGCCGCGCCGGCCCATTTGAGGATGCCGAACGCCGTGGCCGAGGCGGCCATCAGCGCACTGACGCCCAGGGCCGCGGCGAACACGTGAATGAAGCAGCCGGTGATGATGCCGGTGGCCGCGACGATGCCGGCCTTCACGCCCGCGCGCAGCGAGCTGGTGACGATGTAGAGCACGTCCGGCCCCGGCGTCAGGTTGAGCAGCCAGCCGGCGGCGACGAACAGCAGCAGATGGTGGGCGTCGGGCATTGCGCTTCCTCGCTCAGGCCTTGAAGAAGCGCCGGATCGCCGCCGCCGCGCGGTCGATGCCTGCGGCGTCGACGTCCAGGTGCGTGACGAAGCGCAGCCGGTACAGGCCGGTGGCCAGCACGCCTTCCTTGTTCAGATGATCGATCAGCTGCTGCGAGCGCTCGCGCGCCGCGCCGACCAGGTCGACGAACAGGATGTTGGTCTGCGGCGGCTCGACCTGCAGCCCGTCGATGCCCGACAGCGCTTCGGCCAGGCGCCGCGCCAGCGCGTGGTCGTCGGCCAGGCGCTGCACCTGGTGGTCCAGCGCATAGGACGCGGCCGCCGCCAGCATGCCGGCCTGGCGCATCGCGCCGCCGGCCATCTTGCGGATGCGCCGCGCCCGCGCGATCAGCTCGCGCGAACCGCACAGCGCCGAGCCGACCGGCGCGCCCAGGCCCTTGCTGAAGCACACCGAGACGGAATCGAAGTGCGCGGCAATCTCGCGTGCTGCTTCGACGGCCGTTCGGGCTGAGCTTGTGGCCGTTCGGGCTGAGCCTGTCGAAGCCCGCCCTTCGACAAGCTCAGGGTGAACGGAGGCAACGGAGGCCACGGCCGCATTGAACAGCCGTGCACCGTCCAGATGGCGCGCCAGGCCCCTGCTGCGCGCCAGCTCCGTCGCCTTGACGATGTAATCCATCGGGATCACCTTGCCGCCCAGCGTGTTCTCCAGCGCCAGCAGGCGGGTGCGCGCGAAGTGCGGGTCGTCGGGCTTGATGGCGGCGTCGATCGCGTCCAGCGCCAGCGTGCCGTCCGGCTGGTGGTCCAGCGGCTGCGGCTGCACGCTGCCGAGCACCGCGGCGCCGCCGCCTTCCCAGCGGTAGCAGTGGTGCTGCTGGCCAACGATGTACTCGTCGCCGCGCTGGCAGTGCGCCAGCACCGCGCACAGGTTGCTCTGGGTGCCGGTCGGCACGAACAGCGCCGCCTCGAAACCCAGCATGCCCGCGATCTTCTCCTGCAGCGCGTTCACGCTCGGGTCGTCGCCGAACACGTCGTCGCCCAGCGGCGCGGCGGCCATGGCCTCGCGCATGCCCGGCGTGGGCTGGGTCACGGTGTCGCTGCGCAGGTCCACTGTTGCCGTCGTCATTCGGTCTGCTCCAGGAAGTTCTTCAGCATCGCATGCCCGTGCTCGGTGAGGATGGATTCGGGATGGAACTGCACGCCCTGCAGCGGCAGTTCGGTGTGCCGCACGCCCATGATCTCGCCGTCGTCGGTCCAGGCCGTGATTTTGAGCTCGGGCGGGCAATGTTCGCGCTCGATGGACAGCGAGTGGTAGCGGTTGACGGTGAACTGCTGCGGCAGGCCGGCGAACACGCCTTCGCGCGTGGTGCTGATGACGCTGGTCTTGCCGTGCATCAGCTGCCTGGCGCGCACCACCTTGCCGCCCAGCGCGGCACCGACCGCCTGGTGGCCCAGGCAGACGCCCAAAATGGGCAGCTTGCCCGCGAAGTGGCGGATGGCTTCCACCGAAATGCCCGCCTCGGCCGGCGAGCACGGGCCGGGCGAAACCACCAGGCGGTCGGGCTTGCGCTCGGCGATGCCTGCCACCGTGATCTCGTCGTTGCGGAACACCTCCACCTCCACACCCAGCTCGCCGAAGTACTGCACCAGGTTGTAGGTAAAGCTGTCGTAGTTGTCGATCATGAGGAGTTTCATTCGGACATCCTTCACCGCAGAGACGCGGAGGGCGCAGAGGGCCGCAGAGAGTTGGAGATTCGCTTGATGCCGTGCCGCAGCGCTGGCACATTGAAGTTGAGAAGCAGGCCTGCGCTCAACCTGGTCAGCCGCAGATACGTCAGCAACTGTGCTTCATGGATCGGTTCGATGCTCAAGACAGACTTGACTTCGACAATGACTGCGTCCTCGACGAGCAGGTCGAGCCTGAGTACGCTGGCCAGTTTTGCCCCCTTGTAGACAAGAGGAACCGCCTGCTGCTGCACGAAACGCAATTGCTTGAGTTCAAGCTCACGTGCCAGCGCCTCCTGATAAGCGGATTCAAGCAGTCCAGGACCGAGTACCCGATGAACCTCAATGGCTGCTCCAATGATCTTCTCGGTCAATTCCCTCTGCGGCCCCTCTGCGTCCTCTGCGCCTCTGCGGTGAATGACCCCTTCGGTGCTAGTCATTCCAACCCCTCCTCGACCAGCTCCGAAGCCCGCAGCAAGGCCCTGGCCTTCGCCTCGGTCTCCCTCCACTCCAGCTCGGGCACCGAATCCGCCACCACGCCCGCAGCCGCCTGCACGTACAGCATCTGGTCCTTCACGATGCCGGTGCGGATGGCGATGGCCACGTCCATGTCGCCGGCATAGCTGAGGTAGCCGCAGGCGCCGCCGTAGAGGCCGCGCTTGTTCGGCTCCAGCCGGTCGATCAGCTCCATCGCGTGCACCTTGGGCGCGCCGGTCAGCGTGCCGGCGGGGAAGGTGGCCTTCAGCACGTCCATCGCGGTCATGCCGTCCTTCAGCACGCCTTCGACGTTGCTCACGATGTGCATCACGTGACTGTAGCGCTCGACCACGAAGGCCTCGGTCACTTTCACCGTGCCGGTCTTGGCGATGCGGCCGATGTCGTTGCGCGCCAGGTCGATCAGCATCACGTGCTCGGCGCGCTCCTTCGGGTCGTTGATCAGTTCGTCCTCGGTCGCCTTGTCCAGCTCTGGCGTGGCGCCGCGCGGGCGCGTGCCGGCCAGCGGGCGGATGGTGATTTTCTGTCCCTCGGCCGTGTGCTCCTGGCGCACCAGGATTTCCGGCGAGGCGCCCACCACGTGGAAGTCGCTCCCTTTCCCGTCCGCCCCGCTCAGGTTGTAGTAATACATGTAGGGGCTGGGATTGAGCGAGCGCACCGCGCGGTACAGCGACAGCGGCGATTCGGTATAGCGCTTCTTGATGCGCTGGCCGACCTGCACCTGCATGAAGTCGCCGGCGGCGATCAGCTCCTTGGCGCGCTCCACCGCCGCCAGGTAGTCGGCCTTGGCGAATTCACGCTCGGCCGGGAAGCCCTGCGTCTGCTTGACCACCGGCGCGCTCACCGAATACTTCAGCTGTTCCTTCAACTCGCGCAGGCGCTTCTTGCCGTTGGCATGGGCCTCGGGCTTGGCCGGGTCGGCATAGACGATGAGGTACAGCTTGCCCGACAGGTTGTCGATGACGGCCAGTTCCTCGCATTGCAGCAGCAGGATGTCGGGGCAGTGCAGCGTGTCGGGCGGACAGCTCTGCTCCAGCTTCTTCTCGATGTAGCGCACCGTGTCGTACCCGAAGTAGCCGGCCAGCCCGCCGCAAAAGCGCGGCAGGCCCGGGCGCAGCGCCACCTTGAAGCGCTTCTGGTAGGCGGCGATGAAGTCCAGCGGATTGCCGCGCGCCGACTCGACGACCTCGCCGCCGGTCACGACTTCGGTCAGCGCATCGGCGCCGAAGCCGCTGGCGCGCAGCAGGGTGTTGGCGGGCAGGCCGATGAAGCTGTAGCGGCCGAAGCGCTCGCCGCCGACCACGGATTCGAGCAGGAAGCTGAGCCGCCCTCCCCCTTTGGCATGGGCCAGCTTGAGGTACAGCGACAGCGGGGTTTCGAGGTCGGCGAAGGCCTCGGCGATGAGGGGAATGCGGTTGTAGCCCTGCAACGCAAGGCTTTTGAATTCGAGTTCGGTGATCAAGGGTGAGCCTCCACAAGCTCTGCGGCGGACAGTGCCGCCAGGAAACCGGCGATGCCCCGAAAGACACGGGGCGCGGGGCACGGGCGGTGCCCCGTGCAGTTTCAGTTGCGCACGTCAGGCTTGCGCCAGGGCCAGGCTCCCCGGTCGCTGCGACCTGTGATGACGGTGCGGTGGATGAACATACGCGGCCAGTGTAGCAAAGCCGGCACCCAGCCCCCAAAGCGCCCGATCCTCCTGGCAAACCCTGTTGTGGTTGAGCAAACCCGCCTCGGAAAATGGGAAAAAGGAACAAGGGGTTTTTTAAGGGAGGGGACTGATGTCGATACGACACATCATGCTGGCCGCCGCATTGGCGCTGGCGCACTTTCAGGCGACTGCGCAAACCACGGTGGCGGGTGTGCGCTTCGAGCCGGAGGCGGCCGTGGCCGGCCAGCGGCTGCAGCTCAATGGCGCGGGCGTGCGCTTCAAGCTGTTCATCAAGGTCTACGCCGCGGCCCTGTACACGTCGCGCAAGGCGGTGCGCACGGAAGACGTGCTGCAGCCCGACATGGCCAAGCGCATGCATCTGGTGGCGCTGCGCGACACCGGCGGCGACGAGCTGGGCAAGCTGTTCAGCCGCGCCATCGAGGACAACGCCTCGCGCGAGGAGTTCGCCAAGTCCATCGCCGACGTGGTGCGCATGGGCCAGATCTTCGCCGACGCGCACGAGCTGCGGAAGGGCGAAGTGATCACGGTGGACTACGCGCCCGGCACGGGCCTCGTCATCGGTTTTCGCGGCAGGCAGCAGGGCGAGGCCTTCAAGAGCCCGCAGTTCAGCAGCCTGATGTTCAAGATCTGGTTCGGCCCCAAGCCGCCCGACGGTCCGCTGCAGGGCGCCCTGCTCGGCGCGCAGACCACGGCCAACAGCAACGTCAACTAGCCAGCAGGCCTGCCAGCTCGGCCAGCGAGTCGAGAAAGCCGTCGGCGTCCACCGCGCGCACCGGCTCGCCATGGTTGTAGCCGTAGGTGACCAGCAGCACCGGGCAGCCGGCGGCGCGCGCCGCGCGCGCGTCGTTGCTGGAGTCGCCGAGCATCAGCGTGTGCGCCGGCAAGGTGCCCAGGTGCCTGCAGGTCTCCAGCAGGGGCATCGGATCGGGCTTCTTGCGCGCGAACGCGTCGCCGCCGAACACCGCGTCGAAAAAACCGTCCAGCCCCTTGGCCCGCAGCAGCGGCCGCGCGAACGTGCCGGGCTTGTTGGTCAGGCAGGCGAGCTTGAGGCCGCGCTTGCGCAACGCGGTGAGCCCGTCCACCACGCCGGCATAGACGTCTGCGTGCCGGCCGTTGATGTCCAAGTAATGCCGCTGGTACGCATCCCAGGCCCGCTCGTATAGCGCGGGCGGCGCGCCCACCTGCGCGAGCACCGCGCGGATCAGGTGCTCCGAGCCTTTGCCGACCATGCGGCCGATGGCGTCGCGTTCCACGCGCGGCAGCGCCAGCTCGTCCAGCATGCGGTGGATGGCGGCGGTGAAGTCGCCCAGGGTGTCGACCATCGTGCCGTCGAGGTCGACGATGGCGGCGCGCAGGGCTGTCAGGTTCAGTCGGGAAGTGTCCACGGCGCAAGGATAGGGCACGCGCGCAAGTTGTAATTTGTCCGAAACAACCTGAAGCCGCGCTGACGAACCTGCCTACACTGGTGCTGCCGAGTGCCGTCGATGCACCGGCGCGTCGATCCAGGGAGACAGCATGAACAACAAGCCACACCTGCGCGTGCCACGCCCGCGCCCAGCCATCCCTCTTTCCTGAAAACGACCGCCTGCGCCCGCAAGGGCGCCCGCGCTCCGGCAGCGCATGCGCGCCGGGGAATCGAACATTTCTTTTCATGAAAGAGCTTCCGCGATGAGCATCGCCGTGATGTCCCGGCTCGCGCAATCCTCCGTCGACATTTTCCTCGGGCCGCAGGTCGCCTACCGGCCCGACCTCGCGTGCGAACCGCCGCACCGTGTCCTGGCCGAACTGGCGGCCCTGCGGCCGGCGGTGGTGGTGGCGCGGCAGGAGCTCTCGGCCACAGTGGCGCGGATCCAGGACCGCTTGCCGAACTGCCGGTTCGTCCTCTACGGCCTGGCGCTGGTGGGCACCGAACCCATCGACACCTCCGCGCTCTCGCCGCGCTGCACGCTGGTGACCGCCGCGGACTGGGAACGCGCGGAGTACGAGGCCTTCGTGCTCGCCGAATCCATCGCCCGCCCGCGCGCGGCGCAGCCCCCGGCAACAAGCCCTGCGCGCAAGGGCAAGGCGATCCTGGTCGGCGCCGGCGTGGTCAACCTGGTGACCGCGCTGGCCCTGCGCAGCCGCGGCCACGAGGTCGCGGTGTTCGACCGCATGAGCGACCCGCTGGCCACCGGCTGCGCGCCCGACGGCGCCGGCGCCACCTTCAGCGGCCGCGACGCGCGCATCTTCTCGTTCAACGAATCGCGTCACCACCTCGCACGCTCGCCGTTCCAGGGCGACGCCGCGCCCGCGCAGTTCCGCAGGCAGGTCTGCGACGACGGCTGGCTCTCGCGCGACTACGACAGCCTGTCCGAGCGCGACCACGGCTGGATCGGCCGGCTGGAAAGCGTGCCGCCCTGGGCCGCATTGGCCTACGGCAACGACCTGATCGATTTCAACAAGGGCAGCTGGCGCAAGTGGGCGGCCATCTTCAGCCTCTACCCGGAGCTGCTGCAGGAGTCCAACTACATCGGCCGGCTGCTGCGCATCTACCAGACGCCGGCCTCGTTCGCCGCCGGGCAGCGCGCGGAAGCCGAGATCGGCGCGCTGCTCGCGCCCATCGCCCTGCCGGCGCTCGCCGAGCGCGAGCCGGCGCTGGCCGGCGCGGTGCGCGACGGCGCGATCGCCGGTGCGCTCGAGGTGCGCGGCTTCTCGCTGGGCGTGCAGCGCTTCAGCCGCAACCTGATCGCGGTGCTGCAGCGCCTGGGCGTGCCGTTCCACTGGCGGCACGCGCTGGACGAGGTGCGCCGCAATGCCGCGGGCGAGGTGGAGGGCCTGGTGATCGGCGGCGCGCTGCACCGCGCGGACCACTACGTCATTTGCCCCGGCGCTTATGGCGGCGCCATCAAGGGACTCGAGACCACGCTGGCCGACATCGGCGCCATGGTCGGCATGTGGGTCGCGCTGCCCAACGACGGCGACGCGCCGCTGGCCTCGCCGCTGAAGGTGCGGCGCAGCGCCTTCGCCAGCCGCGAGGCGGCCGAGGGCGCGAACATCACCCCAGGCACCGACGCCGCCGGCCGGCCGGTGCTGCACTGCAGTTCCGGCCATGGCTTCATCGGCATGGCGCCAAGCGATGTCGACGCCGCCGACCTGCCGCAGCTGGCGCGCTGCATCCAGGAGACGGCGCGCGAGCTGTTCGCCGACAAGTTCCGGCGCGTCGCGCGCAACGGCGTGTTCGCCGGCGAGGTGCACCACTGCATCCGGCCCTGGACGCCGTCGGGCCTGGGCATCCTGGACATCCGCGCCGCGGCCGGCGGCGGCCGGCTGGTGCTGGCGGGCGGCCACAACACCGGCGGCTTCGCCCAGTCGCCGGAAGTCGCCGAAGCTGTCGCCTGCGCACTGGAAGGCCGGCCGCACCCGATGCACACCCTGTACCACCCGCAGCGCTTCGCCGGCGTCTTCACCGCGCCGGCCGTGGTGCAAAGGCCGATGCCATGTCCCGCCTGAACGACACCGTGACCGAACCCACGCGGCCGTTGACCGCGCTGCTGATCGACGGCCTGCGCGCGAGCGACGCGCCGGTGCTGATCGACCGCGACGGCCCGGTGGCGCGGCCGGAGTTCGCGGGCTGGGTCGCCGCGCAACTGACCGCGCTGCGTGGCCATGGGCTGGAGGCGGGCGCGCGCGTCGCGCTGCACGGCACGGCCTCGCCGGCGCTGATCGCAACCCTGGTCGCCTGCCTGCTGCAGGGCCTGGTGATCGTGCCGGTCGATGCCGACCTGCCGGCCGCGCGCAAGCAGCTGATCCTGGAGTTGTCGTCGCCGGTGCTGATCCTCGACTTCTCGCAAGGCGGCCTCGACGTACCGGTGCCGGCCGGCGCGCGCCGCGTCACGGCCGGCCCGCCGCCTGCCTCCACGCTGGCGCTGGCCGACATCGACCTGCCCGAAATTTCCAGGGACGCCGGCTGCTACGTGTTCTTCACCTCCGGCACCACCGGCCGGCCCAAGGGCGTGCTGGGGCGGCGCGGCGGCCTCGCGCATTTCCTGCAGTGGGAGGCGCGCACGCTGGCACTGGTGCCCGGCGACCGCGTCAGCCTGTTGACGCGGCTGTCGTTCGACGTGGTGCTGCGCGATCTGCTGCTGCCGATCGTGGCCGGCGTCACCGGCTGCATCCCGCGCAACGGCCTGGGCGCGCACGAGGTGCCACAGTGGCTGGCCGAGGCGCAGGTCACGGTGTCGCACGTCGTGCCCTCGCTGGCGCAGGCCTGGCTGGCAGCGCCCGGCGCGCACGGGCCCAACACGCGCCTGCGCCACACCCTGTTCGCGGGCGAACCGCTGTCCGGCGCGCTGGTGGCGCGCTGGCGCGAGGCGTTCCCGAACAGCGCCGTGCACAACCTCTATGGCCCGACCGAAACCACGCTGGCGAAGTTCTGGGCCCGGGTCCCCGACCCCGCGCCCGACGGCATCCAGTGCTGCGGCCGGCCGCTGCCGGAGACGGACGTGCTGATCGTCGACGAGCGGCGCAATCCGGTCGCCGCCAACCAGCTGGGCGAAGTCGCGATCCAGACCGTGCACCGCTCGCTCGGCTACCTCGACCCGAACGAGCCGACCGCCGCCAACTTCACCGCAATCGGCGGCGTGCCGAGCTACCTGAGCGGCGACCTCGGCTTCCTGGACGACGCCGGCCAGCTGCACCTGCGCGGCCGCAAGGACGACCAGATCAAGATCCTGGGCGTGCGCATCGAGCCGGTCGGCGTGGCCGCCGTGCTGCAAAGCCATCCCGAGGTGGAACACGCGGCCGTGGTCTGCCTGTCGCACCCGGACGGCAGTCCTTACCTGGCCGGCTACTTCACCACGCGCGGCGACGCCGCGGCGCTGCGCAGGAGCCTGCGGCCCTTCATGGCCGAACGCCTGCCGGCCGCCGCCGTGCCCAGCCACTTCATCGCACTCGATGCATTGCCGACCACACCCAACGGCAAACTCGACCGCGCACGCCTGCCGCAACCCGCACCGGACCCGCAAGGCGGCGGCGAAGCGCCGGCCGATGCACTGGAACAGGCTGTCGTCGACGCCATGGCCAAGGCGCTCGGCCGCGAGACGGTCGGCGTCCACGACGACTTCTTCGCGCTCGGCGGGGATTCGCTCATCGCGGGCCGGCTGTCGGCTGCCCTGAAGGACAGCGCCGGCCTGCACCTGGTGCCGGCCGCGCTGCTGTCGGCGCCGAGCGCGCGCGACATCGCCGCGCACCTGCGTTCGGCCGGCGCGGCGGCGCCCGCGCCGATTCCCGACGCGCCGCGCGCCTTCGTGTTTCCGCTCACGCCGCAGCAGAAGCGCTACTTCCGCACCTTCTGCGCCGGCGGCAACCGCAACTGGTGCAACATGGTCGCGGTGTTCGACCTGCCGGACGGCACCGGCAGCTACGACGTGCGGCGCGCGCTGACCGAGATCGGCCTGCGCCACCAGAGCCTGCGCCTGCGCTTCCACCCGGACGACCACGGCGGCGTGCTGCAGTCCATCGACCCCGCCACCGATTTCGCCGTCCCGCTGCTGGACTTGAGCGGCGTGCCGCAGGCCGAACTCGCCGGCCGCGTCGAGGCGCTGCGCATCGCCGAAGCCGAGACCGAGATCCCGGTGTTTCGCGACGGCCCGCTGTTTCGCGCCGCCGTGCTGGCGCTGCCGCAGGGCAGGCGCAAGCTGCTGTGGAACGTGCATCACCTGGTCAGCGACGGCACCAGCCAGGGCCTGCTGGCGGCGGAACTCGGCGCGCGGCTGCGCGGCGAGCGGCCGAGCCCCGCGCCGACGCCGTTTCGCGACATCGCCGCCTGGGCGCAGCGCCCGGCCGACAGCCTGCACGCGTCACGCGATTACTTCCGCAATCTGCTCACGCCGCTCTATGCGCACGGCTACCTGCAGCAGCGCGTGGAATGCGGCGATCCGCAGCGCTGCCACGCATTCGAGGCGGTGCTGCCGGATGCCGTGCGCGACGCGGTGCGCACCGCCGCGCGGCAGTTCAGGTGCACACCCTACGTGCTGTTCGTGTCCGCCTATTTCCGGCTGGTCGCCGCGCTCACCGGGCAGGAGGACGTCGCCATCGTCACGCCGCTGGCCGGCCGCGCGCATCCGCAGATTGCGCCCGTCATCGGCGACTTCATCAACCTGGTGCCGATGCGGCTGCGCGAGCTGCCCTCGCTCGGCGCGCCGCAGCTGCTGGCCGCGGTGAAGGAACAGATCGCCGCGGCCGCGTCGCACCAGGCCTGGCAGTTCGACGAGGTGCTGGACGACCTGGACATTCCGTTCGATCCGGACCGCAATCCGCTGACCGGCTTTTCGCTCAACTTCATGCCGCAGGACAGCGCCGCGCAGCTGGTGCAGCGCCACGCCGACCGCGGCTACAAGCTGAAGTACGACGTGCTGTTCCTGGTGCGCGACTTCACCAACGCCACGCAGGTGGAAATCCAGTACCGCGCCGGCGTCTGGGCGCACGCCGACGTGGAAGCCGCGTTCGCGGTGTTCTGCCGGCAACTCGAGGAGCTGAGCCATGTCTGAGGAATCAAGCAATGTCTGAAAAGGGCGCGCCGCCGGTGCGCGAATACGTCCTGCTGGTGCTGCTGTCGCTGCTGTGGGGCGGCTCGTTCACCCTGATCAAGGTGGCGGTGGCGGGCTATCCGCCGGCCACGCTGGTCGCCATCCGCATCCTGGCGGGCGGACTGGTGCTGGCCGCCATCGCGCTCGCGCAGGGCGTGCAGTTCCCCACCTCGCGCCGGCGCTGGGCCGAGCTGTTCCTGCAGGGCGTGCTGCAAAGCGCGCTGCCCTTCACGCTGATCAGCTGGGGCGAGATCCATTTGCCCAGCGGCCTGGCCGGCGTGATGAACTCCACCGTGCCGATGTTCGTGTTCCTGATCTCGGTGCTCGTGCTCGGCGCGGCGCCCTTCGTGCTGCGCAAGTTCCTGGGCGTGGTGCTGGGCCTGGCCGGTGTCGCCGCCATGGCCGGCCTGGGCAGCATCGCCGGCGTGGGCGAAGTCAATGTGCTGGCCGTGCTGGCGGTCCTGGCCGCCAGCGTGTCCTACGCCTGCGGCGCGCTGTTCGGCCACCGCTTCGACGATCAGCCGGCCATCGTCACCGCATCGACCTCGCTGCTGTGCGGCAGCCTGCTGATGGTGCCGTTGAGCCTCTGGCACGACAAGCCGTGGACGCTCACGCCCAGCACCGACTCCACGCTGGCGGTGGTCGCGCTGGCCCTGCTGTCCACGGCGCTGGCCAGCACCATCTTCTTCCGGCTGATCAAGACGCTGGGTTCGCTCGCGACCACCACCAACGCCTACCTGCGCGCCATCTTCAGCGTGTTCCTGGGCGTGGTGTTCCTGGGCGAGCCGCTCGGCTGGAACATGGTGATCGGCACCGGGCTGATCCTGCTGGGCGTGGCGCTGGTCACGCGCGCGGCCAAGCCCGCGCTGCAGCCGGTACCCGCGAAAGGAACCTGAGGAGGGATTCGACATGCGGGCACGCACGCTCTATTTTTCGCGCTCGGGCAACAGCCTGCGCGCCGCCATCGCGGTGGAACTGGCCGGCCTGCCGGTGGAGAAGATCCGCCTGGACATGGCGGCCGGCGACAACCGGACGCCGGCTTTCCTCGGGCTCAATGCCAGCGGCACGGTTCCCGCCTACCTGGAGCGGCTGGCCGATGGCGAGGAGCTGGTGCTCACGCAGTCCGCCGCCATCGCCGACCACCTGCTGCAGCCCACGCGGCCCGAGCTGTATCCGAACGATCCGGTCGAGCGCGCGCGCGTGCAGTCGTCGGTGTACGCCGCCATCAGCGACCTGGCGATGCAGAACTCGCTGATGCGCTACCTGTCCTTCAGCGAGGACAGCGTGCGTTTCCTGCAGGAGCGGTTCTTGCGCATGCTGGCCGCCGCCTTCGAAGGGTTGAAGACGCAGCCCTGGGTGTGCGGTGCGCGCATGACCATCGCCGACGTCGCCCACTACCCGGCGGTCCACATGCGCCGCGCGCAGCTGGAAGCGATCGGCTGCTACCCCCACGTGCTCGACTGGGCCGCGCGCATGCGCGAGCAGGAAGCGGTCGCCCGCGCCATCGCATACGCCGGGCTCGAACTGTCGGCGCAGGGCGAGTGATGGGTGCATCCGTCTCCATCGCTATCGTCGGCGCCGGCCCCTGGGGCATGGCCGTGCTCGACCGCCTGGTCATGACCGCGCGCCGGCAGCCGCTGCAGCACTTCGCCGTCACCCTGATCGACGCCGGCGACCCCGGGCCCGGCCTGCACAAGCCGCAGCAGGAAAGCTTCCTGCTGCTCAACACCGTGTCCGGCCAGATCGACAGCTACAGCGCCCGCCATTTCGGCGAGGAGCCGCTGCCCGGCGCGATGCCGTTCCTGCAGTGGGTGCGCGAGCGGCGCGGCCTGCAAGCCGATGCGCATGGCTTCCTGCCGCGCGCGCTGTTCGGCGCTTACCTGCGCGAGGTGTTCGGTGTGCTGCGCGATAACCTGCCGGCCAATCTCGCGCTCACCGTGGTGCGCGACGCGGCCACCGGCATTTCGCTGGCCGGTGCGCGACAGGCACGCGTCGTGCTGCAGGGCGGCCCGCCAGTGATCTGCGACCACGCCATCGTCTGCGTCGGCCATGGGGTGCCGCGCGGCGCCTGCGGCGATGCGCCTGCGCCCGCCGGCCTGCTCGATCCCTATCCGGTGGCCGACCTGCAGCGCCGCATCGCGCCCGGCACCTCGGTCGGCATCGTCGGCACCGGCCTGGTGGCGGTGGACGTGGTGGCCGCGCTGACCGAAGGCCGCGGCGGCCGCTTCACCGAGCAGGCCGACGGCACGCTGCGCTACGAAGCCAGCGGCGAAGAGCCGGTGATGTTCGTCTATTCGCGCACCGGCACGCCGTTCGCGTGCCGCCCGGCGGTGTCGCTGGACCTCGCGACCGTCTACGAACCTCTGTATTTCCACGAGGGGTTTCTCGCCGCGCTGCATGCCGCGCATCCGCAGGGCGCCGACTGGGCCGACCACGTGATGCCGGTGCTGTGCGCCGAGATGCGCGCCGCCTGGCTGGTGCGGGCCGTGGCGCTGGCGCAGGGCGCGGAGGCGGCCGATGCCTGCCTGCAGGCGCTGCGCGCGCTGGCGCCCGGCGAGGTCGCCGCGTTCTGCCGCCGCACGCTGCCCGGCAGCGAGCGTTTTTGTCCCGAAGACCTGCTGATGCCGCCCGCGGCGCCGCGCTGGCATGCGCCCGGCGCGTTCCACGACGCCTTTGCCGGCCGCCTCGCGTTCGACGTCGCCGAGGCACGCAAGGGCGAGGCCGCCAGTCCCTACAAGTACGCTGTGGAAATGCTGCGCGTGCTGCGCAACAACATCCGCCGCGCGGTGGAGTTCGACGCGCTCACGCCGGCTTCGCGCCGGCAGTTCTTCGACATGGTGGCGCCGCGCATCTCGCAGCTGGTGGTCGGCCCGCCGGTGTCGCGCGGGCGCGAGTGGCTGGCGCTGCTGCGCTCGGGCCTGCTGAAGCCCGAGCTGGGGCCCTCGCCCGCCATCCAGCGCGACTACGCGCGCGCGGTCTGGCGCGCGCAGTCCAGCTGCTTCGATGTCGGCTACGCCACCAGCCTGGACCAGATCGTGCGCGGCCACGTCGGCCACGAGAACTTCGCCCGCGACAGCGGCTCGCTGCTGTCGGCGCTGTACCGCAGCGGCCTGTGCGCGGCGACCGCCGCGCACAGCGCGGACGGCCGCGAGCAGCTGGTGCCGCGCATCGACCGCCTCGGCCATCCGATCGACGCCACCGGCCAGCCGGTGCAGGCCGTCACGCTGCTGGGCGTGCCGACCGAGGGCGTGACCTACTTCAACCACTACGTGCCGTCGCCCAAAAGCCGCTCGCACGTGTGGGAGCGCGTGCAGGCGGCGCTCGACGGCGTGCTCGCGCAAAAAGTGGCATCCTCCGCCTCCTGATCACCCGCAAAATTTCCCACAACATGGAGACAACAATGGAGCGATTTCATCGCCCGGCGAGACTGCTCGTCGCGGCCCTGTTCGTCTGGAGCACCAGCACGCAGGCCGCCTCGGTGGCGCCGGTGGCCGCCGACAACGGCATGGTCGTCACCGCCCACCGGCTGGCCACCCAGGTCGGCGTGGACGTGCTGAGGAAGGGCGGCAACGCCGTCGACGCGGCGGTCGCGGTCGGCTACACGCTGGCCGTGGTCTACCCGGCCGCCGGCAACCTGGGCGGCGGCGGCTTCATGACCATCCAGCTGGCCGACGGCCGGCGCACCTTCTTCGACTTCCGCGAGAAGGCGCCCATCGCCGCCACCGCCAACATGTACCTGGACAAGGACGGCAACGTCATCAAGGGCGCCTCCCAGCTCGGGCACCTGGCAGTCGGCGTGCCCGGCAGCGTGGCCGGCTTCGAGGAAGCGCTGGCCAAGTACGGCACCATGAAGCGCGCCGCGCTGCTCGCGCCGGCCATCCGCTACGCCGAGAAGGGCTTCGCGCTGGAACAGGGCGACGTCGACCTGTTCGCCAGCGCCAACGAGGACCTGAAGAAGGACCCGGCCTCGGCCGCGATCTTCCTGAACAAGGGCATGCAACCCTATGCGCCCGGCGACACGCTGGTGCAGAAGGACCTGGCGCGCACGCTGAAGCTGATCAGCCGCAACGGCCGCGACGGCTTCTACAAGGGCCCGGTGGCCGCCGCGCTGGTGGCGAGCAACCAGGCCGGCAAGGGCATCATCACCCAGGCCGACCTGGACCAGTACAGCCCGCGCGAGCTCAAGCCGGTGGAGTGCAACTACCGCGGCTACGGCGTGGTCTCGGCGCCGCCGCCCAGCTCCGGCGGCGTGGTGATCTGCGAAGTCCTCAACATCCTGGAAGGCTATCCGCTCAAGGAGCTGGGCTTCCGCTCGGCGCAATCGGTGCACTACCAGATCGAGGCCATGCGCCACGCCTACGTGGACCGCAACAGCTACCTGGGCGACCCCGATTTCGTGAAGAACCCGCTGGACCGGCTGCTGGACAAGGGCTACGCGGCCCAGATCCGCGCCGCCATCGACCCGGCCAAGGCGGGCGTGTCGCAGGCCATCAAGCCCGGCGTGGCGCCGCACGAAGGCATGAACACCACGCACTACTCCATCGTCGACAAGGCGGGCAACGCGGTCTCGGTCACCTACACGCTCAACGACTGGTTCGGCGCGCGCGTCACCGCCGCTAAGACCGGCGTGCTGCTGAACAACGAGATGGACGACTTCACCGTGAAGATCGGCGTGCCCAACATGTACGGCTTGGTGCAGGGCGAAGCCAACGCCATCACCCCCGGCAAGCGGCCGCTCAGCTCGATGAGCCCGACCATCGTGACCAAGGACGGCAAGCCGGTGATGGTGGTGGGCACGCCGGGCGGCAGCCGCATCATCACGCAGGTGCTGCACACCATCCTGAACGTGGTGGACTACGGCATGAACGTGCAGGAAGCCATCGACGCGCCGCGCTTCCACCAGCAGTGGCTGCCCGAAACCACCGGCGTGGAGACTTTCGCGCTCAGCCCCGACACGCGCAAGATCCTCGAAGGCATGGGCCACAAGCTGGCCAACCCGCCCCCGCCCGGCCACCTGGCCGCGATCCTGGTCGGCGCGCCTTCGCTGGGCGGCAAGCCGGTCGGCACCAAGCGCTTCTACGGCGCCAACGACCCGCGCCGCAACACCGGCCTGGCGCTCGGCTACTGACCGGAGCCGCCCTGGTTCCCACCACCCTGGCCGCCAGTCTGGCTGCTGCTGTTGTGGGATGCCTGGCCGCCCTTGCGGCCGGCCTCGCGCGCCTCTTCTGAATCGAACTGGTGCGCGGTGCCGCGCTGGTGGGCGGCCTTGCCGCCCTTGCTGCCGGCCAGGCGCGCTTCCTCCGACGTGAACTGGTGGGCCGTGCCTTTTTCATGGGCGGCCTTGCCGCCCTGGCTGGCGATCTCACGCTGGCGTTCGGGGTCCATGGAAGCGAAGCCGCGCCCGGAGCTTCCCTGCTTGCCGCCGCCCTGGTTGCCCTGTTCCTGGTTGTCTTGGTTGGCCTGGTTGGATGCCATGGTTACTCCTGGTCTGCATGTCACTGAAGGGAGGGCCGGCGTCTGCCGGCCACAACTTCATTGAGCCGCGCGGACAGCGCGGCCGCAGTCGGCGCATCCGTGATGGACGCGTAGGAGCGGACCGATCGCCGGGCAGGACCTCAGGCTGCGACGGCGTCGATGTGCGGCCGCCCCCAATGCCTGTGCCTGGCGATCGCGGCGATGAATTCCTGCGCCAGCTGCTGGCGCGTGCCGGGCTCGTTCTTGCCGACCACCACGCCCGGCAGGCCGGCCGGGTTGTCGACCTCGGGGAGCCTCAGCAGCTGCGCGCCCTCGCCGATCACGCAGATCGGCTTGCAGTGGCGGTAGGCCTCCAGCACGAAGTGCACGGCCGAGCCGTTGGCCAGCAGCAGCTGCGCGCTGGCCGCGCCGCCCGGCACCAGCACGGCGTCGAACAGCACGGAAGAGGTGGCGATCAGCGCATGGTCCACCGGCAATTGCTGGCCCGACGACGAGGCGACGAAGCCCAGGTTCGGACCGACCACGCAGACCGTCGCGCCGGCATCCTGCAGCGCCTGCTGGATCACCTTGAAGGCGCCCAGTTCCACGCCGGGAGCCACCAGCACCGCCACCTTGCGCGTGTGGATCGCGCCGCCGGCGCTTTCCATGCTGAGCGCGGCCGAGGTTTCCACCAGCTGCTTGCGCCGCAGCTCGCGAAAGCCGGCGCGGCCGGCCGCCGCGCGCGGATCGGGCAGGTCGATGCCCAGCGGCTCGGCCACCTTGCGCGCCAGCCGCGCATCCACGTGGGCCAGGTTGTCCACCACGCGCTGGCGCACCGCCGCGGTGTCCACCCGCGACAGCTCGTAATGCAGGGCGGCGACGATCTGGTCGCGCTCGGCCGGGCTCTGGCTGCTCCAGAACAGGGAGGCCTGGCTGAAATGGTCGTCGAAGTCCTCGGGGCGCCGGCGCAGCTTGGCCGGATCGGCCGGGTCGGCCACGCTCTGGAAACCCTGCTGGCCGCCGTCGACGCGGAACTCCGTGCCGTTGGCCAGCGTGTGCGGCTCATAGGCCACGCGGCCCTTGCCGATGGTGGCGCGGCCGCTGCCGTCGCGCTGGAAGTTGTGCACCGGGCACAGGCTTTTGTTGATCGGCAGCTCGCCGTGGTTGGGCCCGCCCAGGCGCCAAAGCTGGGCGTCGCTGTAGGCGAACAGCCGGCCCTGCAGCAGCGGGTCGTTGCTGAAGTCGATGCCCGGCACCACGTGGCCGGGATTGAAAGCCACCTGCTCGGCTTCGGCGAAGAAATTGTCCGGATTGCGGTTGAGCACCAGCTTGCCGACGGTGAGCACCGGCACCAGCTCCTCGGGCACCAGCTTGGTCGGGTCCAGCAGGTCGATCGGCAGGCTGCCGGCCTTGGACTCCTCGATCAGCTGCACGCCCAGCTCCCATTCGGGGTAATGGCCGCGCTCGATCGCCTCCCACAGATCGCGCCGCAGGAAATCGGGGTCGCGCCCGGCGATCTGCTGGGCCTCGTCCCACAGCAGCGCGTGGCGGCCGAGCTTGGGCTTCCAGTGGAACTTGACGTAGTGGACGACGCCGCGCGCGTTGATGAAGCGGAAGGTGTGGACGCCGAAGCCGTCCATCATCCGCCAGCTGCGCGGCAGCGCGCGGCCCGACATCAGCCACATCAGCGCATGGGTGGTCTCGGGCACCAGCGACACGAAATCCCAGAAGGTGTCGTGCGCGCTGGAAGCCTGCGGCATGCCGTGGTGCGGCTCGGGTTTGGCGGCGTGCACGAAGTCGGGGTACTTCATCGCGTCCTGCACGAAGGCCACCGGCACGCTGGCTCCCACCAGGTCGTAGTTGCCCTCGCGGGTGTAGA
The DNA here is from genome assembly GCA_040384685.1 of Pseudomonadota bacterium. Classification (GTDB taxonomy): domain Bacteria; phylum Pseudomonadota; class Gammaproteobacteria; order Burkholderiales; family Burkholderiaceae_C; genus Ramlibacter. The sequence continues at coordinate 21,560 of JAZKIV010000013.1, forward strand.
ACTTCACCGCGAAGCCGCGCGTGTCGCGCGCCGTGTCGGCCGATCCGCCCGCGCCCATGGCGCTGGAGAAGCGCACGAACACCGGCGTGCGGCTGCCCACGTCCTGCAGGAAGTCGGCCTTGGTGTATTCGCCCAGCGGCCGCGTCAGCTCGAAGTAGCCGTGCGCGGCCGCGCCGCGCGCGTACACCACGCGCTCGGGAATCCGCTCATGGTCGAAATGGGCGAGCTTCTCGCGCAGGATGAAATCTTCCAGCAGGGTCGGTCCGCGCACGCCCGCCTTCAGCGAGTTGTGGTTGTCGGGGATGGGCACGCCCTGCTGGGTGCTCAGCTGGCTGTCGGGTGCCTGGGTGAAGGCCTCCAGCTGCTTGATCTTGGCGGCGGCGCTGTCGCCCGCCTTGGCTTTGTTTCGGGTGTCCGGTCGGGACTGGGCCATCAACGGCTCCTGTGGAAATCGGGAATGCACAACTGGAGGCCGCGCCGCGCGGGCCCATTGCCGCGGCACGGTTCATTGCATTTCGAAGTCGAGCGCGGCTTCGAGCATGCGCGCCAGCGCGGCCAGGGCGACCGTGCCGGCGGCGCCGGCGGTGCACCAGACCAGCCACTCGGGGACTGCGGACAGCACTTCCATGTCGATCTCCTTGCAACGCGAGCTTGAACAACGATTGGAACAAGCGGCTGCAGAGTCAGCCGTAGCCACGCAACGGGCCGGTTCGTCGGCGCGGGCGACGACCCTGTGTAGGAGTCGGCCGACGACGAGCGAAGCGCGGCGGCGTCCTACCGCCGCGTGCAGCGCGGGCGCCGAACATCGGCTTGAAAGGGACCCGCAGATGACGACATCCGACAGCCGCGACAAGCCGACCGAAGGCGAGACGACACCGGTGCAGGGCGAGGCGCAACAGCCTTCGCCGAAGCAGCCACACGAGCGCGACGAATCGGCCAGCAGCCAGCAGTCCGACGAGCCGAGCGGCAAGCGCGTGGGCGAGATCGCGCATGCCGATATGGCCAAAGGTCACATGGACACCGACAGGGGTCCGGTGCTGGACGCAACTTACGACAAGGTGCGCGAGGGCACCGCGCAGCCCGAGAAGCAGTTCAGGCGCTGAGCGCGGCGCGCATGGCGTCGATCGTGCCCTTGTAATCCGGCTTGCCGAAGATCGCGCTGCCGGCCACGAAGGTGTCGGCGCCGGCGGACGCCACGCGCGCGATGTTGTCGGCCTTGATGCCGCCGTCCACCTCCAGCCGGATGTCCTTGCCGCAGGCGTCGATGCGCCTGCGCGCCTGCTCGATCTTGCGCAGCGCGGAGTCGATGAAGCCCTGGCCGCCGAAGCCGGGGTTCACGCTCATGATGAGGACCAGGTCGATGTCCTCGATCACCCAGTCCAGCACGTCCAGCGGCGCGGCCGGATTGAACACCAGCCCCGCCTTGCAGCCGCGCGCCCTGATCGCCTGCACGCTGCGGTGCACGTGCGCCGACGCGTCCGGGTGGAAGCTGATGTAGTCGGCGCCGGCATCGGCGAAAGCCTGCGCCAGCGCGTCGACCGGCTGCACCATCAGATGCACGTCCACCGGCACCGGCGCGCCGGCCGCCGTTTTCGCGAGCGGCTTCAGCGCCGAGCAAATCATCGGACCGAAGGTGAGGTTCGGCACGTAGTGGTTGTCCATCACGTCGAAATGGATCCAGTCGGCGCCGGCGGCGATGACCTTGGTCACCTCCTCGCCCAGGCGGGTGAAATCGGCCGAGAGGATGGACGGGGCGATGCGGTGCTGCGGCGTCGTGCTCATGCGGGAATTGTCGCCGACCGGCGGGCCGGTCCCTCAGGTAGCATTCGGGCCATGGCCAAGTACCAGTTCCAGGTGGACGCGCAGCCCCAATACCTGCCCGAACAGTCGGCGCCGGACCAGGGCATCTACAGTTTCGCCTACAGCATCACCATCACCAACACCGGCGAACTGCCGGCGCAGCTGATCTCGCGCCATTGGCTCATCACCGACGCGCGCGGCCAGGTGGAGGAAGTCAAGGGCCTGGGCGTGGTGGGCCACCAGCCGCTGCTCAAACCGGGCGAATCCTTCGAATACAGCAGCGGCTGCCGGCTGCGCACGCCCAACGGCACCATGCATGGCCACTACTTCTGCGTGGCGGAAGATGGCGAACGCTTCGAGGTGGAAATTCCTCCCTTTGTGCTGGAAGACGGCGGCAGCCGCGTCTTGCACTGAGCCGTTCAAAGGCGCTGCTGAGCCTACGCTGTCAAGGCCCTGACCGCCCGAACGTCATTCGTCCTTGTCCTACAGCGGCAAGGACCCCCGGACCCTAAAGTCCGCCGCGGAGGGCAACCCTATGGATGAAGTGATGGCCATCTGGGCCGAGTGGCTGAAGCCTTCGGCCGGCCTGCCCACCGTGCAATGGTCGCTGCTGCTGGCCGTCGCCGCGGCCGTCGGCCACCTGCTGCAGCGCCACACCGGCCTGCCCAAGGTGGTCGGCTACTCGATGGTGGGCACGCTCGCCGGCCTGGCCGGGTTTTCCGGCGCCGCCTGGCCGCTGCAGGGCGTGGCGCTGTTCCTGCTGGAACTCGGCGTGTCGGTGGTGCTGTTCGAGGCCGGCGGGCGCATCGCGCTGCGCTGGTTCCGCCACAACCCCATGGTGCTGCTGCAAAGCATCCTGGAATCGACCTTCACGGCGCTGGCCGTGTACTACCTGCTGCGCTGGATGGACGTGCGGCCCTCGGTGGCCGAAGCCGTCGCGCTGATCGCCATGGCCTCGGCGCCGGCGGTGCTCAGCCGGGTGGTGATGGACACGCGCGCGGCCGGCCCGGTGACCGAACGCGCGATGGCGCTGGGCACGCTCAGCACCTTCTATGCGCTGGCCCTGGTGAGCGCGCGCGCCGGCGTCATGCACCGCCCGCCCGACACGCTGTCGACCACGCTGTACCCGGTGGCCGTGGTGCTGGGCATTTCCTTCGTGGTCGGCGCGCTGCTGGCGCTTTTGCTGCGCATGGCGCTGCGCGTGATGAGCCCGACCAGCGAGAACACCTCGATCCTGCTGGTGGCGCTGGTGGCCGCCGGCACCGCGCTGGCGTCGCACTTCGGCGGCTCGGCGCCGCTGGCCGCGCTGATCGGCGGGCTGATGCTGAAGCAGCTCAACCCGCGCCCCTGGGCCTGGACGCGCCAGCTCGGCACGGCGTCGTCGCTGCTGACCATGCTGATGTTCGTGCTGGTCTCGGTGGTGGCGGCCAAGGCCGACTGGAACCCGGCCGTCGCCGGCCTGGTCGGTGCGCTGGTGCTGGCGCGCGCGCTGGCCAAGATCCTCGGCGTCGAGATCGCCCACTGGGGCAGCGGCATCAGCTGGCGCCAGGCGTTCTGGACCGGCTGCGCGCTGTCGCCGATGTCCTCCGTCGCGCTGCTGCTGGTGCTGCAGTTCATGTCCTCCTCGATCACGCTCGGCCCGCGCATCGCCAGCATCGCGCTGCCGGCCATCCTGCTGATGGAGATCCTGGGTGCCATCGTCACCACCTTCGCCATCTATGAGGCCGGCGAGAGCATCAGGCCGTGGCGGCCGCAGGCCACGGGCAGCGGCGGCGCGCTGCCGACGCAAGCCGGAGAACTGCGTGGATAAGGGCCTGGAAGAACGCGTGGGCCAGGCGCGGGAGCTGCCGTCCGCGCTGGAGCCGTTCCAGCATTCGCAGCCGCTCACGCTGGGCGTCGAGCTGGAACTGCAGCTGGTCAACACGCACGACTACGACCTGGCGCCGTTTTCCAGCGAGATGCTGCGCCTGATGTCGAAGATCAAGTTGCCCGGCGCGGTGGTGCCGGAGATGACCTCCAGCATGATCGAGGTGTCCACCAGCGTCTGCCATTCGGCCTCCGAGGTGCTGGGCCAGCTCACGCAGATGCGCGACGCGCTGGTGAAGAGCGCCGACAAGCTCAACATCGCGGTGGTCGGCGGCGGAACGCACCCCTACCAGCAGTGGCACGAGCAGCGCATCTACGACCGGCCGCGCTTTCGCCAGCTGTCCGAGCTGTACGGCTACCTGTCCAAGCAGTTCACCATCTTCGGCCAGCACGTGCACATCGGCTGCCCGGACGCCGACGCGGCGCTGCTGATGCTGCACCGCATGTCGCGCTACATCCCGCACTTCATCGCGCTGTCGGCCAGCTCGCCCTACGTGCAGGGGCAGGACACGCAGTTCGACTCGGCGCGCCTCAACTCGGTGTTCGCCTTCCCGATGTCGGGCCGCGCGCCCTACACGCTCAGCTGGGACGAGTTCGGCAAGTTCTTCGCCAAGACCACGCGCACCGGCGTGGTCAAGAGCATGAAGGACTTCTACTGGGACATCCGCCCCAAGCCGGAGTACGGCACCATCGAGATCCGGGTGTTCGACACGCCGCTGACCATCGAGCGCGCCACCGCGCTGGCCGGCTTCGTGCAGGCGCTGGCGGCCTGGTTCCTGCACGAGCAGCCGTTCGTGCCGCAGGAAGACGACTACATGGTCTACACCTACAACCGTTTCCAGGCCTGCCGCTTCGGGCTGGACGCGGTGTACGTGGACCCGTCCAGCGGCGAGCACATGCCGCTGCGCGAGCACATCGTGCACACCCTGCGCCGCATCGACGCGCACGCGCAGGACATCGGCGCCACCACCGCGGTCGACATGCTGCGGCTGGCCGCCGACCTGGGCGCCAACGACTCGCGCTGGCTGCGCGAAACGCAGGGGCGCGAGCGGCTGCTTGCGGAGGTGGTGCGTAGGGGGGCGGAGCGGTTTCGCGGGGGGAAGGGGTAAATTCATTTTTGAACGCAGAGGGCGCAGAGAGTGCGCAGAGGACGCAGAGGACGCAGAGGAAAACCATTTGGGTTCCTGTCTTCTCTGCGACCTCTGCGCCTCCTTTGCGACCTCTGCGTTCAAAATGTCCCCGACCCCATGACTGAATTCGACCTCATCGCCCGCTTCTTCCAGCGTCCCGCCCGGCACAGCCCGCTCGGCATCGGCGACGACTGCGCGCTGCTGCAGCCGGGCGCCGGCATGCAGCTGGCCGTGTCGATGGACATGCTGGTGGAAGGCCGCCATTTCTTCGCCGGTACCGATCCGCGGCGGCTGGGCCACAAGGCGCTGGCGGTCAACCTGAGCGACCTGGCCGCCTGCGGTGCCCGCCCGCTCGCCTTCACCCTGGCGCTGGCCCTGCCGCAGGCCGACGAAGCCTGGCTCGCACCGTTCGCCGAAGGCCTGTTCGCGCTTGCCGATGCGCACGGCTGCGAGCTGGTCGGCGGCGACACCACGCGCGGGCCGCTCAACCTCTGCATCACCGTGTTCGGCGAAGTGCCGGCCGGCACGGCCCTGCTGCGCAGCGGCGCACGCGCGGGCGACGACATCTGGGCCACCGGCACGCTGGGCGACGCACGGCTGGCGCTGGAGGCGCTGCGCGGCACGCTGACGCTGCCGGCCGAGGTGCTGCAGGCGGCGCGCGCGCGGCTGGAACAGCCGGCGCCGCGCGTCGCCATGGGCCAGGCGCTGCGCGGCATTGCCAGCGCGGCCATCGACGTCAGCGACGGCCTGCTGGGCGACCTGGGACACGTTCTGGCGAAATCGCAGGTTGGCGCATGCATCGATGCCGAAATCGCAGCCACCCTGCTGGCCGCGCCGCCGGTCGCCGGCCTCGGTGCGGAACAGCGCCGCGCGTGCGTGCTGGCGGGCGGCGACGACTACGAGCTGGTGTTCACCGCGGCACCCGGGCGCCGTGCCGACGTGGAAGCCGCGGGACTCGCCGCCGGCACACACGTCACGCGCATCGGCACCATCGAGGCGGAACCCGGCCTGCGGCTGGTCGATGCGGCCGGCCAGGCACTGCCGCAGCACTACGCCTCCTTCGACCATTTCGCCTGACGGGCCGGCGCGCGGCCGCTGGTTACCATCGCAGCGATGACGACGCCCGACGCCCTCGCCCCGCCTGCGCCCGCCGTGCTCCCCGACAAGCGCTTCCTGATGGCGCATCCCGCGCACTTCATCGCGCTGGGCTTCGGCTCCGGCCTGGCGCGCGCGGCGCCCGGCACCTTCGGCACGGCCTGGGCCTGGCTGGCCTACCTGGCGATGCAGGTGTGGCTGACGCCCGCCGCCATCGGCCTGGTGATCCTGGTCTCGCTGCCGCTGGGCTGGTGGGCCTGCACGGTGACGGCGCGGCACCTGGGCACGCTCGATCCGGGCAACATCGTGTGGGACGAGGTGGTCGCCTTCTGGATCGTCCTGTGGCTGCTGATGCCGGCCGGCTGGCTGGCGCAGTTCGCGGCCTTCCTGCTGTTCCGTTTCTTCGATGCCGTGAAGCCCGGCCCGGTGGCCTGGGCCGACCAGCTGTTCCACGGTTTCGGCTGGCGCGGCGGCTTCGGCATCCTGCTGGACGACCTGGTGGCGGCCTTCTGCACGCTGCTGGTCATCGCGCTGTGGAGGCTCTGGTGAGCGAGGAAGAAGACCTGTGCCGCCGGCTGGCGGACCTGCTGCAGCAGCGCGGCTGGATGCTGGCCACGGCGGAAAGCTGCACCGGCGGCATGATCGCCGCCGCCTGCACCGCGCTGGCCGGTTCCAGCAACTGGTTCGAGCGCGGCTTCGTCACCTACTCCAACGAAGCCAAGGCCGAGTCGCTGGGCGTGGACGCGGTGCTGATCGCGCAGCACGGCGCGGTGAGCGAAGTCGTGGCGCGCGCCATGGCGTTCGGCGCCGCGCGGCAGTCGCGCGTGCAGGCCAGCGTCGCCGTCACCGGCATCGCGGGTCCCAGCGGCGGTTCGCCCGACAAGCCGGTCGGCACCGTCTGGTTCGGCTTCATGGTCGACGGCCAGCTCAGCAGCGAGACGCGGCGCTTCGACGGCGACCGCGCGGCCGTGCGCGCCGCGACGGTCGAACACGCACTGCGGCGGCTGGTCCAACTGCTGAGTTGAGTTGGGCTCAGCCCGCAAAAACGCGGCGCCGACGGGACAATCGTGCGCGTTGTGGGTCCGGGATAATTTCCCAGGGGAGTTCCACAACGATGCACCACCATCGGCGCACGATCGACAATTTCTACACTGCACTGTCCCGGCTCGACGCCGACGCCATGGCCGATTGCTATGCAACCGATGCCGTGTTCGAGGACGAAGTGTTCTCGCTGCAGGGCAAGCGCGCGGTGACCGCCATGTGGAGCATGCTGTGCGACACCGTGCTCGCGGACGGCCGAGATGCCTGGCGCGTGCGGTTCGACGACGTGCATGCCAGCGCCGACAGCGGCCGGGCGCACTGGGAGGCGGACTACCGCTTCGGTGGTACCGGCCGGCTGGTGCACAACAGCATCGAAGCGCGTTTCGAGTTCAACCGCATGGGCCTGATCGTGCGCCACCGCGACCGTTTCGACTTCTGGCGCTGGGCGCGCCAGGCGATGGGGATCCCCGGCCTGCTGCTGGGCTGGACCCCGCTCATGCGGGCCCTGGTGCGCCGCCGCGCCGCGGCCAGCCTGCGGCGCTACATGGCACGCGGCTGCGCCTGAGCGGGCAGCTCCCACGCCGCACGCGCCGCCACGCCGACCCGCGCCAGGCGGCTGCGCATGCACAGCACCTGCGCGTCCTTGCTCAGCAGCACCGCCTGGTGCGCCGCGGCAAGGTCGATGAACTTCTGGTCGTCCGGGTCCTTGCAGGCATAGGGCGCGCGCGCCGCTTCGTCCACCAGCTCGGCATGCTGTTCGAAGCCGCCGAGTACGGCGTCCGCGTCCGTGCCGCGCGCCGCCACGCGCGCGGCGATGTGCGGATAGGCCAGCACGCGCGCCAGCTCCTCGCGCATCGGCGCGGTGGCCAGCCAGCGCACCGTGCCGTCCCGCAGCACCCGCATCAGCGCCTGCGCCTTCGGGTCGTCGAAGACGAACAGGTCCAGCACGATGTTGGTGTCAAGCACCAGGGGCTGCGGCATCGGTGGGATCGGCTGGGGAAGAAGAAGGCGCACGGGCCGAGCCGCGCACCATGTCGAAACGCAACAGGCGGCACTCGATCGGGCCATTCCACATGGGCACGCGCCGCGACTCCTTCAGCCGCATGCGGGTGGGCAGCTTGAGGTCCGGCGACAGCACCCAGGCGGTCCAGCCCGCGTAGTTCTTCTTCCAGTGCGTGGCCAGCTGCGCGAAGAAGTCGCCGCCCTCGTTGACCTGCGCGCGTTCGCGCCCGGCCCGGTGCGTGCCGGCCACGCCGGCCGCGGCGATGCGTTCGCCGTACGGCGGATTCAGCAGCATCACACCGGGCACGTCGGAGGGCGGCATGCGCTGCAGCGCATCGCCGCCGCGCAGCTGCACGGCCTGCTCGACGCCGGCGCGGCGCGCGTTGCGCACCGCGAAGTCGACCATGCGGAAGGCCACGTCGCTGCCGAACACCGGCGCCGCGGCGGGCCTGCGCGCGGCCATGGCTTCGTCTTTCTGCGCGGCCCACGCGGCGCGGTCGTGCCGCAGCAGCGTCTCGAAGCCGAAGCGGCGCAGCAGGCCGGGCGCGATGTTGCACGCCACCTGCGCCGCCTCGATGGCGATGGTGCCGCTGCCGCAGCAGGGGTCGTACAGCGGGGTGGTTCCATCCCAGCCGCTGGCGGCGATCATCGCGGCGGCCAGCGTTTCCTTCAGCGGCGCGTCGCCCTTGTCCTCGCGCCAGCCGCGCTTGAACAGCGGCTCGCCCGAGGTGTCGATGTACAGGGTGAGCGCGTCTGCCGTCAGGTGGGCGAAGATGCGCACGTCCGGATGGCGCGTCTCGACGTCGGGCCGCGCGCCGAACTTGTCGCGAAAGCGGTCGGCCACCGCGTCCTTGATCTTCAACGCGGCGAAGTTCAGGCTCTTCAGCGGGCTGTGCTGCGCCGTCACTTCGATCTTGAAGCTGCTGCGCTGGCCGAACCATTCCTCCCACGGCACCGACATCGCCGCCGCGTACAGGTCCTGCTCGCCGCGGTAGCCGCCCTGGAACAGCCGCACCAGCACGCGCTGCGTGAGCCGGCTGTGCAGGTTCAGCCGCAGGATGTCGGCCCATTCTCCGTGCAGCGTGACGCCGCCGCGCGCGGTCTGCGTCTGCGCCGCCGGCCCGCAGATGCGCAGCACTTCGGCCGCCAGGTAATCCTCGACGCCGGCGGCGCAGGGCAGGAACAGCACGAATGCGGTCACAAAGACTTTCGCAGGTTGGCCGGCGCGATGCGCAAGGCTTCGCGGTATTTGGCGACGGTGCGGCGCGCGCACTCGATCCCCTGCTCTTTCAGCATCTCGGAGATCTGGCTGTCCGACAGCGGTTTGCGCGTGCTTTCGGCGGCGACGAACTGCTTGATCAGCGCGCGCACCGCGATGCTCGACGCGTTGCCGCCGGTCTCGGTGCCCAGCGCCGAGCCGAAGAAGTACTTCAGCTCGAAGGTGCCGAACGGCGTGGCCATGTACTTGGCGGTGGTCACGCGCGAGATGGTCGATTCGTGCAGGCCCAGCTCGTCGGCGATCTCGCGCAGCACCAGCGGGCGCATGGCCAGCTCGCCGTGCACGAAGAAGTTCTTCTGCCGCTCCACGATGGCCGAGGACACGCGCAGGATGGTGTCGAAACGCTGCTGGATGTTCTTGATGAACCAGCGCGCCTCCTGCAGGCGCTGCTGCAGCGCCTGGTGGCCCTCGCCCTTGTGCGCCTTCAGCGCGCCGGCGTAGATGTCGTGCACGCGCAGGCGCGGCACCACGTCGGGATTGAGCTGCACGCGAAAGCGCACGTTGCCGCCGTTGCCGCCCAGCCGCTTGACGATCACGTCGGGCACGATGATGTGCCGCTCGGCATCGACGAAGCGCCGGCCCGGCTTGGGCTCCAGCCGCGCGATCACCGCCAGCGCGGCCTTCACCGCCGCTTCGGCGTCGCCGCACAGCTGCGCCAGCCGCTTCACGTCGCGCCGCGCCAGCAGCTCCAGCGGCTGCCTGCACACGCGCAATGCGGCCTGCACGGCCTCGTCGCCGGGCGCCTCGGCGAGCCGCGCGCGCAGCTGCAGCGCCAGGCATTCGGCCAGGTTGCGCGCGCCCACGCCGGTCGGATCCAGGCTTTGCAGCAGGCCGAGCGCCACGGTGAAGCGGTGCACCAGTTCTTCGCGCTGTTCCAGGTCGCGCGGCGCCAGGCCTTGGGCCAGGCTGTCCAGCGATTCGTCGAGGTAGCCGTCGTCGTTGAGCGACTCGATCAGGTAGTGCAGCGCGGCGCGGTCCTCCTCGCCCAGGCGCAGCGACAGCACCTGGCGGTGCAGCGCGTCCTGCAGCGTCTGGTGGCTGCGCGCCAGTTCGGCCGCTTCCACGTCGTCGTCGTCGCTCGCGTTGTTCTTGCGCGCCGGCGCCTCGCCGCCCCACTCGCCGTCGTCGGGCACGACCTCCGTGCTGCCGTCGCCGTCCCAGTTGGGGCCGTCGTCGTCGGGGCCTTCCGATGCCGTGGACGCGGTCTCGCCGGGCGCGGTGGAAGCGGCCGCCGCCGGCATCTCGGCGCGGTCGAACTCGTCGTCGTCGCGCGCGGCCAGCGTGTCGGCCTGCGCCACGCCGAACTCCTCGCGCGGCGCCTCGTCCTGCGTGGTGTCCAGGAACGGGTTGTCGTCCAGCATCTGCTGGATCTCCTGGCTCAGCTCCAGGGTCGACAGCTGCAGCAGCCTGATCGACTGCTGCAGCTGCGGCGTGAGCGCCAGGTGCTGCGAAACCCGAAGGGATAAGCCCTGCTTCATCGAACTGCCCGCAAGGCCATCACATACGGAAATGCTCGCCGAGATAGACCCGGCGCACGTCGGCGTTGTTGACGATCTCCGAGGGCGTGCCCTGCGCCAGCACGCGGCCCTCGCTGATGATGTAGGCGTGGTCGCAGATGCCCAGGGTTTCGCGCACGTTGTGGTCGGTGATGAGCACGCCGATGCCGCGCGATTTCAGGAAGCCGATGATGCGCTGGATCTCGATCACGGCGATCGGGTCGATGCCGGCGAACGGCTCGTCCAGCAGGATGAAGCGCGGCTGGGTGGCCAGCGCCCGCGCGATTTCCACGCGGCGGCGCTCGCCGCCCGACAGCGCCAGCGCCGGCGAGTCGCGCAGGTGGTCCACCCGCAGGTCCTGCAGCAGCGCGGTCAGGCGCTTCTCGATCTCGGCGCCCGGCAGCGGCTTGCCCTCGGGGCCGCGCTGCAGTTCCAGCGCGGCGCGCACGTTGTCCGCCACGTTCAGCTTGCGGAAGATCGACGCCTCCTGCGGCAGGTAGGACAGCCCCAGGCGCGAGCGCCGGTGGATCGGCATGTGCTCGACCGGCCGGCCCTCGATGGAGATTTCGCCGGCGTCGGCGCGCACCAGGCCGACGATCATGTAGAACGAGGTGGTCTTGCCGGCGCCGTTGGGCCCCAGCAGGCCGACCACCTCGCCCCTGGTCACCGCCAGCGACACGTCGGCCACCACCTTGCGCCCGCCGTAGGACTTCTGCAGGTGGCGCGCCTCCAGGCGGCTTTCGGCCGCGATGACGGAGTCGCGGGGCGCGGTTTCCGCGTCCCCCATCACCGGCCCTCCGCGCCCAGCGTGGTGCTGGGGCGCAGGCGCGCGGGCGGCTGCTGGGCGGCGGCAGGTGCCGCCGCGGAAGCGGCCGGGCGCGGCGCCAGGGTGGCGCGCACGCGCCCGCCGGGGGTGCCAGGCGCGCTGCCGGCCGGGCTGCCGTCGACCGCGAACACGTCGTTGCTGTTGTCGTAGGTGATCAGGCTGCCGCTGACTTCGTCGGCCAGCGCGGCGCCGCGGTAGCGCCGCATCTCGGCGCGGCCGATGAATTTGACGCGGTCGGCCTTGCCGTCGTATTCGATGGTCTGGCCCTCGCCTTCCATGAACTCGTCCGCGCCTTCGCGCTTCTGGCGCCAGAAGGCGCGCTGGCCCGGCTCGGCCGTGACCACGCCGTACTGGTAGCCCTCGGGGTCCTGCCGCACCTCGACCTTGGCGCCGCGGATGACGATGGTGCCCTTGGTGACGACCACCTTGCCGGTGAACACGCTGGTCTGGCGCAGGTCGTCGTAGCGCAGCGCGTCCGACTCGACGTTCATGGGCTTGTTGCGGTCTGCCTTCTCGGCAGTGGCCGCGCCGCAGGCGAGTGCCAGCGCGGCGGCGAGAAACAGTTGGGCGGGGAGGTTTGTCATAGAGGCACGAATCTTGCTGCGGATTGTAGCCTTCGATGACGGAATGACTTCGGCGCTGCGCGCCTCGATGACGAAATGACAGCGAGCGCTGTCCCGGTCATTCTGTCATCGAGGCGCGCAGCGCCAAGGTCATCCGCGCGCAGCGCGGGTCATCCAGCAGCGCGGATCATTTCGACTTGCGGGCCTCGGACACCAGGTAGTCCACCACCTGCAGCGCACGGTCCATGTTGCCTGCCGCTTCGCCATCGGTGTAGTAGGCGCCGGCCACGCCCAGCGCCGGCACGCCCTCGACCTTGTAGGCGTCCTGCAGCTGCGCCGCGCGGCGCGCCTTGTTGGCGATGCCGAAGGAGTTGTACATCTCCTGGAACTTGGCCTTGTCCAGGCCGTTGCGCTCGGCGAACGCCAGGATGGCGGTTTCGTTGGCGGTGGCTTCGCGCTTCACGTGGATCGCCTCGAACACCTTGGCGTGCAGCTCGTCGAGCTTGCCCATGGCTTCCAGCGTGTAGAACAGGCGCTGCTGCGGCACGAAATCCTCGCGGAAGGCGACCGGCACGCGGCGCACGACCACGTCGGCCGGCTGGCGCTTGATCCAGGACACCAGCCTGGGCTCGAAGGCGTTGCAGTGCGGGCAGCTGTACCAGAAGAACTCCACCACCTCGATCTTGCCGGGGGGCGCCTCGATCGGCGCGCGCTTGTCGAGCCGGCGGAAGTCCTTGCCCTCGTCGGGCTTGCGCTGGGCCAGCGCCAGCTGGGGCAGGCCCAGCGCGGTGGCGGCCAGCAGGCAGGCGGCGCCTTGGGAAAACTCGCGTCGATTCATCGGATTCGTTCCTCCAGAGTGTGCGTTTCTGAGCAGCACGAGCGGCGGAGGTTCCGCCGCCCGGCGCCGCCGAACGGTCAGCGCTGCACGCGCACCAGCGCGGTGTCGAAGCCGCTGCCGTCCAGCCGTTCCTTCTGCCGGTCGGCGTCGTCCTTCTTGTCGAACGGGCCGACCCGCACGCGCCAGACCTGCCGGCCCGACTGCTCGCGCTCCGTCACCTTGGCTTCGATGCCCATCAGCGACAGCTTGGCGCGCTGCCCCTCGGCGTCTTCCGGCGTGCGGAAGGCGCCGGCCTGCACGAAGTAGAGGAACGGATCGGCGCCGGGCGCGGTGGCCGCCCGCGCGGACGCCAGGTCGCCCAGCGGATCGGTCTGCGGGCGGGCCACGGCCCGGGGTGCGCTGGCCTCGGGTGCGCGCCGCTCGGCCTGGGGCGCGGGAATGATCGCCACCGGCGGCGCCGACGAGGCACCGGGCAGCGCCGGTCCCGCCGCGGCGGAAGCCGGCGGCAGCGCGCGCGCCGGGTTCTTGCCGTGCAGCGGCGCGTTGGGGTCCCAGTTCTGGTTCTTGCGCGATTCGGCCGCGTCCTGTTCGGCGGTGCGCCCGCCCCCCTTGCTCAGGAAGGGCACCGGCACCTTGGTCACGTACACCGCCACCGCCAGGGCGGCGGCCAGCCCCAGCACGACGCCGATGATGATGCCGACGATGGTGTTGCCGCGTTGTGCTTTTTTCACTGCGTTCGTTGTCCTCGCAAGGCTGCTACATCTTCTGCGGGGCATCCACGCCCAGCACAGCGAGGCCATTGTGCAATACCCGCGCGCAGGCGGCGACCAGCGCGAGGCGCGCGCGCTTCACGCGTTCGTCGTCCACCAGGATGCGTTCGCTGTCGTAGTAGCTGTGGTAGGCCGCGGCCAGCTCGCGCAGGTAGAAAGTGACGTCGTGCGGGGCGAAGTCGGCTGCCGCGTCGGTGAGCATCTCCGGGTAGCGCGCCAGCTGCAGCATCAGCGATTGCGCGGCCGGGCTGTCCAGCGCCGACAGGTCGGCATCCTTCAGCGTCGCCGCGTCGCCGCCCCAGGCCGCCAGCACCGAGCAGATGCGCGCATGCGCGTACTGCACGTAGTACACCGGGTTGTCGTTGTTCTGCGCCAGCGCCAGGTCGATGTCGAACACGTATTCGGTGTCGGGCTTGCGCGACAGCAGGAAGAAGCGCACCGCGTCCTTGCTGGTCCACTCGACCAGGTCGCGCAGGGTCACGTAGCTGCCGGCGCGCTTGGAGATCTTCACCTCCTCGCCGCCGCGCATCACCCGCACCATGGTGTGCAGCACGTAGTCGGGATAGCCGGCCGGAATGCCGGCGCCGGCCGCCTGCAGGCCGGCGCGCACCCGCGCGATGGTGCCGTGGTGGTCGGTGCCCTGGATGTTCACCACCTTGCCGAAGCCGCGCTCCCACTTGGCGATGTGATACGCGACATCGGGCACGAAGTAGGTGTAGGAGCCGTCGCCCTTGCGCATGACGCGGTCCTTGTCGTCGCCGTAGTCGGTGGTCTTCAGCCACAGCGCGCCGTCCTGCTCGTAGGTCTTGCCGGCTTCGACCAGGCGCTTGACCGTGGCCTCGACCTTGCCGCTGGTGTAGAGGCTGGACTCCAGGTAGTACTGGTCGAAGCGCACGTCGAACTTCCGCAGGTCCAGGTCCTGCTCGTGGCGCAGGTAGGCCACGGCGAACTGGCGGATGCCGTCCAGGTCGTCCACGTCGCCCGAGGCGGTGAATTCGCGGTCGTCGGACCTGACGGTCTTCTTCGCCAGGAAGTCGTTGGCGATCTCACCGATGTACTCGCCGTTGTAGGCGGCTTCCGGCCATTCGGCGTCGCCCGGCTTGAAGCCCCTGGCGCGCAGCTGCACGCTGTTGGCCAGGGTCTGGATCTGCACGCCGGCGTCGTTGTAATAGAACTCGCGGTGCACCTGCCAGCCCTGGGTGGCGTAGAGGTTGCAGATGGCGTCGCCCAGCGCCGCCTGGCGGCCATGGCCCACGTGCAGCGGGCCGGTGGGGTTGGCCGAGACGAATTCCACCAGCACGCGCTGGCCGTTGTCCGGTTGGCTGCCGAAGCCAGCGCCGGCCGCCAGCACCTCGCGCACCACTTCCTGCTTGGCAGCAGGCTTCAGGCGGATGTTGATGAAGCCGGGGCCGGCGATTTCGATGGCGTCGACCCAGCGCTGGAAGGCCGGCGTGGCCAGCAGCGCGTCGCGCAGGCTTTCGGCCACCTGGCGCGGATTGCGCTTCAGCGGCTTGGCCAGTTGCATGGCGGCCGTGCAGGCCAGGTCGCCGTGCGCCGCAGCCTTGGGCGACTCGAACGCCGCCTTGTCGCCCGCGCCGGGCGACAGCTGTTCCAGCCCGGCGGCCAGGGCGCCGAGCAGTTCTTGTTTTGCGAGGAGCATCGGGGGATTTTACGGACGCGGCGCCCGCCGCCGCCCCCGCGTGCTCCCCGGCCCTTCCTCAGCCCAGCGGAACGGGCACGAACAGCCGGTCGCTGCCGCGCTGGATCAAGAGCGCCACCGACTTGCCGGCCTTCGCCACCGCGCCGCGCGCCGCCTCCACGCTGGTGGCCGGCGTGCCGTCCAGCGACAGGATCAGGTCGCCCGGCTGCACGCCGGCACGCGCGGCCGGGCCGCCGGCCTGTTCCACCACCAGCCCGCCGGCAACGCCCGCGTCGCGGCGTTCCTGCGCTTCCAGCGGGCGCAGCGCCAGGCCCAGCTTGCCGCCTTGCGCCGGCGCCTGCTCGCGCGCCGCGACGCGGTTTCTCGCACCGCTGGGCGCGAGCTGCGCCGTCAGGGTCAGCGGCTCGCCGTGGCGCACCACCTGCAGCTGCACGCGCTCGCCGCTCTTCAGCTGCGCCAGCGCCGCGGGCAGGTCGCCCGAGGCGACCACCCGCTCGCCATTGGCCGTGCGGATCACGTCGCCGGGCCGCAGGCCGGCCTTGTCCGCCGGGCTGCCCGGCTCCACCTGGGCCACCAGCGCGCCTTCCGGGCGGTCCAGCTTGAAGGCGTCGGCCAGCGCCTGGTTGACCTCCTGCACCGTCACGCCGAGCCGGCCGTGGTCGGCCCGGCCGGTGGCGACGATCTGCTGCTGGATGCCGCGCGCCAGGTCGATCGGGATGGCGAACGACACGCCCTGGTAGCCGCCCGACTGGCTGTAGATCTGCGAGTTGATGCCGACCACCTCGCCGCGGCTGTTGAACAGCGGCCCGCCCGAGTTGCCGGGGTTGACGGCCGCGTCGGTCTGGATGAACGGCACGCCGCTGCCGTCGGGCAGCGAGCGGCCCTTGGCGCTCACCACGCCGGCGGTCACCGTGTTCTCGAAGCCGAACGGCGAGCCGATGGCCAGCACCCATTCGCCCACGGCCAGGCTGCGCGTGCTGCCCAGCTTCACCACCGGCAGGTTCTTCGCCTCGATCTTCAGCACGGCGACGTCGGTCTTGGGGTCGCTGCCCAGCACCCGGGCCTTGAACTCGCGCCGGTCGGTCAGCTTCACGCTCACCTCGGAGGCGTCCTTCACCACGTGGGCGTTGGTCAGGATCAGCCCGTCCGGGCTGACGATGAAGCCCGAGCCCATGCCGCGCACCGGCACGTCGCGCGGCGGCGCGCCGCGGCCACCGCCGCCCTGGAAGCGGCGGAACAGCTCGAAGGGGTCGATCCCGGCGCCCTCGTCGCTGTTGCCCTCCTCGTCTTCGGCGAGCGACGCCTTGCGCGTGCCGGACACGCTGATGTTCACCACCGCCGGGCCGGCCTCGGCCGTGATGCGGGCGAAGTCGGGCATCACGGCCGGCGCCGAGGCGGGGCCCGGCGCGGTGATGGCGGGCGGGGCCGGCAGCAGGGCGGCGTGGGCATTCGCGTGGTGCAGCGCCTCGACGCCGGCGCCGCCGATCACGCCGGCACCGAGCAGGGCGGCCACCAGGCCGGCGGTCTTGACGGGAATCGCTGTCATGGGTCGGGTCCTCCAGGGATTTGCAATGACCCAACTGTGGTGGCGCGTGCTTAGGCCTCGCTTAAGCGTTCTCGAAACCGCAGCTCGGCGCGTAATCCGCCCAGCCGTTCGGAGCGCGACAGCACCACGGCCGCGCCATGCTGCCGGGCAATCGCCCGCACGATCGCCAGCCCCAGGCCGCTGCCGGGCGCGTCGTCGCGGCCGGGCAGCCGGTGGAAGCGCTCGAAGGCATGCTCCCGCTCCCCTTCCGGAATGCCCGGGCCGTTGTCCTCCACCGCCAGCAGCACGTCCTGCGCATCGCGCACCACCGACAGGTCCACCACGCCGCCGGGCGGCGCGTATTTCACCGCGTTGTCCAGCAGGTTGCGCAGCAGGATCCGCAGGCCCTGCGCGTCGCCGCGCACCTCGGCCGGCTCCAGCGCCGCCATGCCGACGTCGACGCCGCGCGCCTGCGCCGCCGGCAGCACGTCCGACACCGCCTCGCGGCACAACGCCTCCAGGTCGACGGTGTTCCACGTAGTGGCATCCGGTTCGGCTTCGGCGCGCGCCAGCGCCAGCATCTGGCCGGCCAGCGCGATCGTGCGCTCGATGCCCGCTTCCAGCCGCGCCACCGCCTCGGGTCCGCGGCCGGCGGCGAATTCGCGCTGCAGGGCCTGGGCCTGCAGCTTGAGCGCGGCCAGCGGCGAGCGCAGCTCGTGCGCGGCGTCGGCCACGAAGCGCTGCTGCGAGTCCAGCAATCCGCGCGCGCGGCCGAACAGCGCGTTGAGCTCGCCCACCAGCGGCAGCACCTCGGCCGGCAGCCCGCGCGCCGGCAGCGGCGACAGGTCGCCGGTGGCGCGCGCGGCGACCTGGCGGCGCACCCGCTCCACCGGCGCCAGCAGCCGGCCGACCAGCAGCCAGGCGGCCAGCATCAGCAGCGGCGCCAGCACGGCGCCGGGCAGCACTGCCCGCAGGCCCAGGTCTCTTGCGCGCGCCGAGCGCGCGTCCAGGTCCTGCGCCACCTGCACCGTGCGCTCGGGCGTGCGCAGCACGTACAGCCGCAGGCGCCTGCCGCCGATCACCGCGTCGGAAAAGCCGATGCTGGGCGGCGCCGCCGGGCCGGGCGGCTGGATGCCGCGCGAGCGGAAGATCTCCACGCCGTCGGGCCCCCAGATCTGCACCGAGTAGTCGAACAGCGTGGCCTCGCCCGGCGTGGCGGCCTGCAGCGAATGGGCGATCTGGCGCAGCGACTCGTCGAACGCGGCGTCGGCGGCCCGCAGCGCGCCGCGGTACGCGGACACGCCCTGCGCCAGCGAGGCCAGCGCCACGGCGGCCAGCACCAGCACGGCCAGCCGGCGCCGCAGCGACGGGTGGGCCTCAGTCTTTCGGAACCACATAGCCCAGGCCGCGCACGGTGCGCACCACATCGCTGCCCAGCTTGCGGCGCAGCCCGTGGACGTACACCTCGACCGCGTTGCTGCTGATGTCTTCCTTCCAGCCGTACAGCTTTTCCTCCAGCTGCCGGCGCGAGAACACCACGCCCGGGCGCAGCAGCATCGGCTCGAGCACCGCCCATTCGCGCGAGGACAGCGCCACCGGCTGGCCGTCCAGCGTCGCCTGGCGCGTGGCCGGGTCCAGCGTCACGCCCTTGTGGCTGAACACCGGCTCGGCGCGGCCGGCGCTGCGCCGGATCAGGGCGCGGGCACGCGCCAGCAGTTCGTCGGTATCGAAGGGTTTGACCAGGTAGTCGTCGGCGCCGGCATCCAGCCCGGCGATGCGGTCGCGCACCGCGTCGCGCGCCGTCATGACCAGCACCGGGATGCGCGAGCCGCCGGCGCGCAGCGCGCGCAGCACGTCCAGCCCGTCGCGCCGCGGCAGCCCCAGGTCGAGCAGCAGCAGGTCGTAGGGCTCGCTGCGCCAGGCGGTTTCCGCCAGCGCGCCGTCGCGCACCCAGTCGGCCGCATAGCCGTCGTGGCGCAGCGCCTGCAGCACGGCTTCGCCGATCATCGCGTCGTCTTCGACCAGCAGCACCCGCATGCGGCGATTGTGCAGCCGGCGCGCCGGTGCGGGCTCAGCGGCCGAAGCCGCGCGCCAGGAACACGGCCGCCAGCGGAATGACGGCCACGATGTGGGCCTGCACCATCACCAGCTTGCGCGCCTTGCGCACCTCCGCTTCCGAAGGCAGCGAACCGTCCGCGCGCAGCGCCTTGCGCCAGCGCGCGAACGTGAGGGTCGGCTTGATCGAGATCAGCCCGGCGACGACGAACAGCGTCACCTTCAGGTGCAGCAGCGGGTTGCTCCAGTACCAGCCCGCGCCCTTGGCGCCCAGCCAGGTGCGCAGCAGGCCGGTGGCGAGCACCGCCATGGCGGCGAAGCCGTAGACCCGGTCCACCGTCACCAGCCGCTCGACCACCTTGGCGTTCATCCACTCGGGGCGGCACAGCGCCGCCTCGCTGGAGATGAAGACCACCAGGGTCAGGATGGCCAGCAGGTGGGCGTAGGCCAGCAAAGCTTCCAGGATCATGCGCTGTCTCCTTGGGCCCGTTTCCAGAAATCGGGCCGGGCGTAATGGTGTTTCAGAAAATCGATCCACAGCCGCACCCGCAGCGGCAGGTGCTTGCGCTGGGGCACGACGGCGTAGATGCCGTTGGGCGGCGCCGCGAATGGTGCCAGCACTTCCACCAGCCGTCCCGAGGCGACTTCCTGCTCGACCTCCCAGGTGCTGCGCCAGGCGATGCCCAGGCCCTGCAGGCACCAGTCGTGCAGCACCTGGCCGTCCGAGCAGTCCAGCGGCGCGGCCGGGCGGATGTGCAGCAGTTCGCCGCGCTTGCCTTCGCCGGGCAGGCTGAAGGCCCAGCCGCGCGTCTGCGAGGCTTCACTGGACAGGATCAGGCAGTCGAAGCGCGTCAGGTCGTTGGGGTGCTGCGGCGTGCCGTGGCGCCGCAGGTACTCGGGCGTGGCCACGCACAGGCGGCGGTTGTCGGCCAGCCGCACGCTGACCAGGGAGGAATCGGGGAAGTCGCCGACGCGCACCGCGCAGTCGAAGCCCTCGGCCGCCAGGTCGACCACCCGGTCACTCAGGTTCAGCGACAGGCTGACGTCGCCATGCAGCTCGCGAAAGCGCGGCACCAGCGGCGCGACGTGGCGGCGGCCGAAACCGGCCGGCGCCGTGATGCGCAGGTGCCCGCTGGCCTTGACGCCGCCGGCGCTGACGCTGGCCTCGGCGTTGGCGATTTCGGCCAGCAGGCGCTGGCAGTCTTCCAGGAAGGCGCTGCCTTCGTGGGTAAGCGTGATGCGCCGGGTGGTGCGCACCAGCAGCTTCACGCCCAGGCGTTCTTCCAGGCCATCGAGCCGGCGGCCCATGATGGCCGGTGCCACGCCTTCGGCGCGCGCCGCCGCCGTCAGGCTGCCGCGCGTGGCAACCGACACGAAAGACTCCAGCTGCTTGAGTTTGTCCATCGAATGGGCCGGATTCTATCTATTCAAGTCATAGATCAATCGCTTTCGCGGCTCTTAATCTTCGGCAGAGTCTCAAATACAGTCGCAAGCCATGGACAAACCCAAAGCCGTTCTGTTCGACGCCTACGGCACGCTGTTCGACGTCTACAGCGTCGGCCTGCTGGCGGAACAGCTGTTCCCCGGCCGCGGCGAGGCGCTGGCGACGCTGTGGCGCGACAAGCAGATCGAGTACACGCGGCTGGTCACCACCAGCAACGACGGCGCCCATTACCAGCCGTTCTGGGAGCTGACGCGCGCCGGCCTGCGCTATGCCTGCAAACGGCTCGGGCTCGACCTGACGGAAGAGCGCGAACAGCAGCTGATGAACCAGTACCGGCACCTGTCGGCATTTCCGGAGAACCGCGAAGTGCTGCAGGCGCTGAAGGACAAGCGCATCGCCACCGGCATCCTGAGCAACGGCGACCCGGACATGCTGGGTGTGGCCGTGCGCAGCGCCGGCCTGGAGCCCTTGCTGGACCACGTGCTGAGCGTGGACGGCGTGCGCAGGTACAAGACGCATCCCGCCGCCTACCAAGTGGGGCTGGACGCCACCGGGCTGGCCGCCGGGCAGATCCTGTTCGTCAGCTGCAACGGCTGGGACGCGCTGGCCGCAACCTGGTTCGGCTTCCGCACGCTGTGGGTCAACCGCTACCAGCTTCCTTTCGAGGAGCTCGGCACGCAGCCCACGCGCACCGGCAGCAGCCTGCGCGACGTGCTCTCGTTTTTCTGATTCTTTTTTCGCCGTATCCAAGGAGATCCCATGACCGCCCGCACCGCCATCCACGGCCTGAAAATGGACAGCGCGCTGAAGCGCTTCGTCGACGAACAGGTGCTGCCCGGCACCGGGGTGGACGCCGCCGCGTTCTGGCAGGGCTTCGATGCCATCGTGCGCGAGCTCGCGCCGAAGAACGCCGCGCTGCTGGCCGAGCGCGACCGCCTGCAGGCGGCGCTGGACACCTGGCACAGCGCCAATCCGGGCCCGATCAAGGACATGGCGGCGTACCGCGGCTTCCTGGAGAGGATCGGCTACCTGGTGGCGCCGCCGCAGGGCGCCAAGGCGACCACCGCCAACGTGGACGCCGAACTCGCGCTGCAGGCCGGCCCGCAGCTGGTGGTGCCGATCCTGAACGCGCGCTATGCGCTCAACGCCGCCAACGCACGCTGGGGCTCGCTGTACGACGCGCTGTACGGCACCGACGCGATCCCCGAGGCCGACGGCGCGCAGAAGGGCCCCGGCTACAACGCCGTGCGCGGCGCCAAGGTGATCGCCTATGCGCGCCGCGTGCTGGACCAGGCTGCGCCGCTGAAGCAGGGCTCGCATGCGGACTCCACCGGCTATGCGGTGAAGGATGGCCAG
Organism: Pseudomonadota bacterium; assembly: GCA_040384685.1. Classification (GTDB taxonomy): domain Bacteria; phylum Pseudomonadota; class Gammaproteobacteria; order Burkholderiales; family Burkholderiaceae_C; genus Ramlibacter. The sequence continues at coordinate 43,306 of JAZKIV010000013.1, forward strand.
CTGGTGGTCACGCTCAAGGGTGGCGCCACCAGCGGGCTGGAAGATCCGGCGCAGTTCGCCGGCTACCGCGGCGACGCAGCGGTGCCGTCTTCCGTGCTGCTGAAGCACCACGGGCTGCACCTGGACATCCAGGTCGACCGCGCGCACTCCATCGGCGCCACCGATCCGGCCGGCGTCAGCGACCTGGTGGTGGAAGCAGCGCTGTCCACCATCCTGGACCTGGAAGACTCCATTGCCGCGGTGGATGCCGAGGACAAGCTGCTGGCCTATGCGAACTGGCTGGGCATCCTGAAAGGCACGCTGACCGAGAGCTTCGACAAGGGCGGCAAGCGCCTGACGCGCGGGCTCAACCCGGACCGGGTCTACACCGCGCCCGACGGCAACGGCGAAGTGCGGCTGCACGGCCGCTCGCTGCTGTTCCTGCGCAACGTCGGCCACCTGATGACCAATCCGGCCATCCTGTGGGGTGACGAAGACCGCGAAATTCCCGAAGGGATCATGGACGCGGTGATCACCACCACGATCGCGCTGCACGACCTGCAAGGGCACGGTGCCAACGGACTGCGCAACTCGCGCACCGGCTCGGTCTACATCGTCAAGCCGAAGATGCACGGCCCCAAGGAAGTGGCGTTCGCCGGCGAGCTGTTCGGCCGCGTCGAGCAGCTGCTGGGGCTGCCCGCCAACACCGTGAAGCTGGGCATCATGGACGAGGAGCGCCGCACCAGCGTCAACCTGCAGGCCTGCATCGCCGAGGCCGCGGCACGGGTGGCCTTCATCAACACCGGCTTCCTGGACCGCACCGGCGACGAGATGCACACCGCCATGCTGGCCGGCCCGATGTTCCGCAAGGGCGACATGAAGTCCAGCGCCTGGATCCAGGCCTACGAAAGGAACAACGTGCTGGTCGGCCTGGGCTGCGGGCTGCGCGGGCGCGCGCAGATCGGCAAGGGCATGTGGGCCATGCCGGACCTGATGGCCGCCATGCTGGAACAGAAGATCGCCCACCCGAAGGCCGGCGCCAACACCGCCTGGGTGCCCTCGCCCACCGCCGCCGTGCTGCACGCGCTGCACTACCACCAGGTGGACGTGTCCGCCGTGCAGAAGGAATTGGAGGCCACCAGCGCCGAGGCCGAGCGCGACAACATCCTGGCCGGCCTGCTGCAGATCCCGGTGGCGCCGCAGGCAAAGTGGACGCCGGCGGAGCGCCAACAGGAGCTGGACAACAACGTGCAGGGCATCCTGGGCTACGTGGTGCGCTGGGTCGACCAGGGCGTGGGCTGCTCCAAGGTGCCCGACATCCACAACGTCGGCCTGATGGAAGACCGCGCCACCCTGCGCATCTCCAGCCAGCACATCGCCAACTGGCTGCACCACGGTGTGGTGACGAAGGAACAGGTGCTGGAAACATTCCAGCGCATGGCCGCCGTGGTGGACAGGCAGAACGCCGGCGACCCCATCTACCAACCCATGGCCGGCAACTGGGACGCGAGCCCCGCGTACCGCGCGGCGCTGGACCTGGTTTTCAAGGGCAAGGAGCAGCCCAGCGGCTACACCGAGCCGCTGCTGCATGCCTGGCGGCTGAAGGTGAAGGCTGCGGCGCACTGAGCCGTCGCAGCCGAATCTGTAACGATTGTGACCAACTGAATCAAATCGGACGAGTGCGGACGAATAGCAGAGTCTGAAGCGGGGGGGCTGCTTACACTTTGGTTGAACAAACCATGCCCTCCCTGCCCAATCTTGTCCGTCCGTGCATCAACGAGGCCGTGGCCCGCTCGCCGCGCCTGGTGGAGCGCTGCATCGAGCATGCGGCCACGGCGCTGGAAGCCGAACTGCGCCGCCGCACGAGTTCGGCCGAGCGCCAGGAGATCGCCGCCGCGGTGCGGATGCTGACCCACCAGCGGATGGTGTGGACCAGCCGCTTTCCCCAGGCCCTGCGCACCGCGCTGGAGGCGCCGCCCGCCAAGCCGTCTTCCAGCAGCGGCAGCCTGCGGCCCTCGTCGCTGACGCTGGTGGACGACAACGAGCTGATGCGCTCCATCGAGGCCGCGCGGCTGGCCCAGGAGATCGCGCCGCTGCTCGACCAGCCGCTGCACGAACTCAATGCCCTGATGAGCCCTGCGCTGGGGCTGGAAGGCATCCAGCACGACCGCAACCCGCTGCGCCCAGAGGTGTTCACGCAGGTGCTGCGCGACGTGATGGGCGAGTCGAAACCCGATGTCGGATGGCCGGCGCTGTGGATGCGCCACATGGCCGAGCCGCTGGCGCAGGACCTGACGCAGCTGTACCGCGCCGCCTCCAAGCTGCTGAAGCAGGCCGGGGTCGAAAGCGCCGCCTACCGGCTGGTCACCGGCCCGGCGCCGCTCACCCCCAGCGGCTCGCGCTCCGGCGACCTGAACCGCAATTCGGGGTCCAGCACGCTGGGTCCGCGCTCCTCGCAGTTCGGCGACTCGCGGCCCGGTTTTGGCGACTCGCGCCCGGGCTTCGGCGATTCCCGCCCCGGCTTCGGCGACTCGCGGCCAGGCTTCGGGACATCGTCGTTCGGCGGCGGTGGAGGAGGAGGCGGCAGGGGCGGCGGCGTGCGCGGCGGCATTTCCGCGCTGCTGAACATGGCGCGCCAGGCGCTGCGCGGGCCGCTGCTGCGCGACTTCCTGTTCCGCGGCGGCGGCAGCGAATTGCCGGTGCAGCAGCCGCTGGAACCCGCTTACTACGCCCAGGTCGACCAGGAACTGGCCGCGCTGGAAGCGCGCTGGGAGGAAGCACCTTACGACGCCTCGGCGGCGCGCCGGCACGAGCACCTGGCGCCGGTGGACCGGCCGATGCGCACGGTGGGCACCGACAGCCCGCTGGACAGCGAAATCTGGGGCGACTACGGCGCGGCGCGCCAGCGCTCGCTGGTGCGCACCCAGCTGAAGAAGCAGGCCGAGCGCGTCGGCCAGGTGGTCGGCCTGGAGGTGGTGCGCCAATTGGTCGACCAGGTGGCGCAGGACCCACGGCTGCTGGCGCCGATCCGCGAGGCCATCGTCGCGCTGGAGCCGTCGCTGGCGCGGCTGGCGATGGAGTCGCCGCAGTTCTTCGGCGAGGAACAGCATCCGGCGCGCCAGCTGGTGGAGCGCGTCGCCGAGCGCAGCTTCAAGTTCAACGACGAATTCGACAGCCGCTTCCAGGAGTTCCACGAAAGCGTCGGCGCGGCCTTCAACGCGCTGAACGGCATGGAGCAGCTGCGCGACGCCGAGCCGTTCGCCCAGGCGCTGCAGCAGCTCGAAGCCGGCTGGCAGGAGCAGGACCGCGAAGAGGAGCGGCAGCGCCAGCAGGTGCTGGACGCGGTGCGCTTCGCCGACCGCCGCCAGGCCGAATCCGAGCAGATCGCCTGGGAGCTGAGCCAGCGCAGCGACCTGGAAGGCGCGCCCGCCGTGGTGCAGGACTTCCTGTTCGGCCCCTGGTCGCTGGTGATGGCGCATGCGCGCATGACCAGCAAGCCCGGCCAGCTCGACGCGGGCGGCTACGTCGCGGTGATCAGCGACCTGCTGTGGAGCGTGAAGCCCGAGGAGATGCTGCGCGACCCGGCGCGCGCCTTCGAGCTGATTCCGCGCGTGATCGGCAAGCTGCGCGAAGGCCTGGACCTGCTGGGCCATCCGCCGGCCGAAAGCGAAGCCTTCTTCCGCGCGCTGGAGCGGCTGCACCGCCCTGTGCTCAAGCTGCGCGCCAAGCACCGCCGCCAGAACCTGGACAGCCTGTCGGCGGAGCTGTCGTCCGACGAGGACCTGCTGCCCGCCGCCGCGCAGAAGCCGCACGCGGCCGAGGAGATGTGGCTGGCGCCCGGCGAGCTGCAGGTCTGCGGCTTCGAGGACACCATGCCGAGCGACTACGCGGAGCTGGGCCCGGCCGACGGCGGCCAGGCGCCGGAGCGCGCCCAGGCACCGGTCGCCCCGCTGCCGGCCAGCCAGGCCGAAGCCCTGATCGCCGGGCTGCGCGAAGGCAGCTGGGTCGACCTGTTCTCCAGGCAGCAGTGGCGCCGCGCGCGGCTGGTGTGGGCCGGCACCAAGGGCACGCTGTTCATGTTCGTGAGCCAGGGCAACCGGCCGCACTCCATGACACGGCGCAGCCTGCACCGGCTGGTGGCCAGCCGGCTGCTGCGCCCGATCGAGGGCTACGAGGTGGTGCAGCACGCCATCGAGACGCTGTCGACCAAGCCGGAGCCCGAGCCGGAAGCGATGGCCGCGTAGCGGCCCGTGCCATCCGCCGCGTGAGCGGTTCAGGCCATGCGGCGCGACAGCGCCGAGCGCCGCTCCCGCAGGAAGCGCGTGAGGCGCTGCGGATAGTCCGCTCCCACCGCCTGCTGCACCGAGGGCCGTGCGGCCAGCGCGGCGCGCCAGGCGCGCACGTGCGGCAGGCCTGCGAAAAGATCCGGCTCGCCGTGCTGCTCGAACACCTCGAAGTAGCGGAACACCGGTGCGAACGCGGCATCAACCACGCTGATGCGCGCGCCGGCGAAGAACGGCCCCACGTCATCGAGCACCGCCTCCAGCTGCGCGAACTTGCCGCGCAGCTCTTCGCGCTTCGCTTCCAGCACCGCGTCGTCGGGCGCGGTGTAGAAGGCCCAGATGGTGTTCAGCACGGCCGAGGCGAACTCGACCCAGCCGCGGTGGCGCGCGCGCTGAAGGGCGTCTTCGGGATGCAGGCGCGGCGCATGCGTTTCGTCCAGGTAGTCGCAGATCACCGCCGATTCGAACACCGGCACCTCGCCCACCAGCAGCACCGGCGTCTTGCCCAGGGGCGACAGCGCGGTGAACCAGGCCGGCTTGTCGGCCAGGTCGACGTCGCGGCGCGCGAACGGCACCTTCTTTTCCGCGAGCACGATGGCCGCGCGCTGCACGTAGGGGCACAGGTGGTGGCTGACCAGGGTCAGCGCGGGCGAGGCGGCAGTCACGGCGGTCATGCCTTCACCAGCCCTTCGGCCAGCAGGGCCGCGTGCACCGCCGGCCGCGCCGCCGCGCGCTCGAGGTAGGCGGCGAGCTGCGGATACGGCGGGAGCGGGATGCCCAGCATCGGCGCCCAGCGCACGATCGCGAACGCGTAGGCATCGGCGACCGTGAAATCCTCTCCGATGAGGAAGCTGCGGCCGGCCAGGTGGCGGTCCAGCTCGGCGAAGCGCAGGGCCAGCTTGTCCCTGATGGTCTTGCGCGTGGAGTCCGCCGTTTCCTTGTGCCACAGCCAGGGGCTCATGGATTTGTGCAGTTCGCTGGACACGAAGGTCAGCCACTTCAGCACCTCCAGCCGCTGCGCGCCTTGTGCCGGCAGCAGGCCACTGGCAGGCGCGCGTTCGCCCAGGTGCTGCAGCAGCGCGGCCACTTCGGTGTGGCGGCTGCCGTCTTCCAGCTCCAGCAGCGGCACGTAGCCGCGCGGGTTGACGGCGAGGTAGTCGTCGCCGGCCTCGGTGCGGTGCGTCGCCAGGTCGACCTTGACCAGCCCGGACGCGATGCCCAGCTCGCGCAGCGCGATGTGGACGGCCAGCGAGCAGGCGGCGGGAGAGTAGTACAGCTTCATGGAAAGCCCTTTCGGAAATGGATGCGAGGGCTGGAATGTAGGATTGCGTTCTTGCAATTGAAATAAGCGCGTATGAAATCATCGATTGCGCAAACGCAATACACACTCGGCCCCGCCGACCTGCAGGTGCTGCTGGCGCTTGCGCGCGGCGGCACGCTGGCCGAAGCCGGCGCGCGCCTGAGCGCCGACGCATCGACGGTGTTCCGCGCGCTGCAGCGCATCGAGAAACAGGCCGGCCAGCGCCTGTTCGAGCGCACGCGCCAGGGCTACCTGCCCAGCGACGCGATGATCGGCATCGCCGCGCACGCGGAGCGCATCGAGGCCGAGCTGGAGGCCGCGCGCGCCCTGCTGCTGCGCCCCGGCGACGAGGTGTCGGGCCGGGTGCGCGTGACCACGGTGGACGCGGTGCTGCGCGGGCTGGTGCTGCCCTCGCTGGCGGCGCTGTCGCAGCGCCATCCGCAGCTGCAGCTGGAGCTGCGCGCCTCCAACGAGGTGATGAGCCTCAGCAAGCGCGACGCCGACCTGGCGCTGCGCGTGCTGACCGGCGCCGCCAAGCCGCCCGAGCACGTGATCGGGCGGCGGCTCGGTGCGATCCCGCTCACCGTCTATGCGCCGCGCGCGTGGACCGCCGCGCAGCGCCGCAAGCCGCTGGACAGCCTGCCGTGGATCGCCGTGGACGAGGCGCTGCCCGAGCATCCGACGGTGCGCTGGCGCCGCAAGAATTTCCCCAAGCTCGCGCCGCAGCACCTGGTGGACGGCGTCACGCACGTGGTGGACGCCATCCGCGCCGGCCTGGGCGTGGGCGTGGCGCCGCTGTTCCTGCGCGAGCTCGAACCCGACCTGGTGGCGCTGGGCGCGCCGCTGGACGGCTGGGATTCCAGCCTGTGGCTGCTGGCGCATCCCGAGTCGCGCCACCTGCGCCGCATCGCGGCCGTGTACCGGCATTTCGCCGAATCGATCCGCCTGCCGCCCTGAGCCGTCGTAGCATTGGGGGCATGCAAGCCGCTTCGCCCGACCCCGCCTCCTGCCCGCTGTGCGGGCAGGCCAACCGCTGCGCCATGGAGGTGGAACGCGAGACCGGCGTGAAGCAGCCGCCCTGCTGGTGCACGCAGGCCGACGTCAACTTCAGCCAGGAACTGCTCGACCGGGTGCCCGCCGCGGCACGCCGCACCGCCTGCATCTGCGCCGCCTGCGCGCGCGCCACGCCCACCGCCTGATGGCGACCGAGGCAGCCACCGGCCCCCATTCGCTGGCTGCGATGCAGGCGCGCTGGGGGCCGCGCTACCGCTGGTACCTGCTGCTGTCGGTGATGGTCGGCACCATCGCCTCGATCATGTCCTCCACCATCGTCAACGTGGCGATTCCCGACATGAGCCACCACTTCGCGCTGGGCCAGGAACGCGCGCAGTGGATCAGCTCCAGCTTCATGCTGGCCATGACCACTTCCATGCTCACCACGCCCTGGCTGCTGGCGCGCTACGGCTACCGCGGCGTCTACGTCGGCACCATGGTGCTGCTGCTGGCCGGCGGCGTCGCCGGCGGGCTGGCCGAGCAGTTCCTGCTGGTGCTGGGCGGACGCGTGGCGCAGGGCCTGGCGGCCGGCGTGATGCAGCCGATCCCCGCCATCATCGTGATGCGCGCCTTCGAGCCGCACGAGCAGGGCCGCGCTTCCGGCGTGTTCGGCATGGGCGCGGTGCTGGCGCCCGCCGTCGGGCCGGCGGTGGGCGGCGTGCTGGTCGACGCGTTCGGCTGGCGCTCGATCTTCTTCATGGTGGTGCCGTTCTGCATCGCCGCCTTCGTGCTGGCGCGCCGCTTCGTGCCGGCCACCGCGCCTGGCGGCGTCGCCATGCAGCGCCAGGCGCGGCTGGACTGGGTCGGCCTGCTGCTGGCCACCGGCGGCACGCTGTGCCTGCTCAACGGCCTGGTGGAACTGCACGGCGGCACCCTGCACATCGCGGCCGCGCTGCTGGCCGGCGCGCTGGCGGCGCTGGTGCTGTTCATCGGCTGGCAGCGGCGCGTGGGACGGCGCGGCGGCGAGCCGCTGATGAACCTGGCGCTGTTCGGTTCGCGCAACTTCATGCTCGGCAGCATCGTCGCCTTCATCTACGGCACCGCCCTGTTCGGCTCCACCTACCTGCTGCCGGTGTTCATGCAGTTCGGCCTGAAGATGCCGGCCACCCAGGCCGGCGGCGTGCTGCTGCCGGCCGGGCTGGTGCTGGCCGGCACCATCGCCGTGGCGGGCCGGATGGTCTACCGCGTGCCGACCAACTGGCTGGTGAGCGGCGGCCTGGCGCTGCTGGCCGCGTCGTTCGCGCTGATCCCGACGGTCGGCCTGCAGACCGCGTCGATCGTGCTGATCCTGTGGTGCGTGCTGGGCCGCATCGGCCTGGGCTTCATCCTGCCTTCGCTCAACCTGGGCGCGATGAACACGCTGGACAAGGCGCTGATCGCCCAGGGCGCCAGCGCCATCAACTTCCTGCGCATGCTGGGCGGCGCGGCCGGCGTCAGCCTGTGCGGCATCGTGCTGGAGTGGCGCATCGCCGCGCACGGCGACGCGCTCACCAACCCGGCCACCAGCGCGGCGCGCATCGCGGCCTTCGACGAATCCTTCCTCATCCTGGCGGCCGTCTGCGCGCTGGCCATCGTCGCCGCCTGGCGGCTGCGCGACACCGAAGCGGTGATCGCCGCGCGCACGGCGCCCCGGCCGGGCGGCACCGACAAATAATCTCCCTATGTGCCAGCTGCTCGGAATGAACTGCAACACGCCGACCGACGTGACGTTCAGCTTCACCGGTTTCGCCCAGCGCGGCGGACGCACCGACCACCATGCCGACGGCTGGGGCATCGCCTTCTTCGAGGGCCGGGGCCTGCGCCATTTCGTCGACCACGCGCCGGCCAGCCAGTCGCCGGTGGCCGAGCTGATCCAGCGCTACCCGATCCGCAGCCGCAACGTGGTGGCGCACATCCGCAAGGCCACCCAGGGCAGCGTGGCGCTGGAGAACTGCCACCCGTTCGTGCGCGAGCTGTGGGGCCGCTACTGGGTGTTCGCGCACAACGGCGACCTGAAGGGCTTCGCGCCGCGGCTGCACGCCAGCTTCCGGCCGGTGGGCGACACCGACAGCGAACGCGCCTTCTGCTGGATCATGCAGGAGCTGTGGAAGTCGCACGCCGGCCTGCCCAGCGTCGCCGAGCTGACGCTCACGCTGCGCGAGCTGGCCGCGCCGATCGCGCGCCACGGCACCTTCAATTTCCTGCTGTCCAACGGCGAGGCGCTGTGGGCACACTGCGCCACCAACCTGTTCTACGTGGAGCGCAGCCACCCGTTCGCCCACGCCAAGCTGGCCGACGAGGACCTGAGCATCGACTTCGCGCGCAACACCACGCCCAAGGACAAGGTGGCGGTGGTGGTGACCGCGCCGCTGACGGTCAACGAGAACTGGACGCAGATGGCGCCGGGCGAACTGAAGGTGTTCGCCGACGGCGCGGCGCTCGGCTGAGCGGCGCGTTCGAAGGCCCGCGCGCTCGGGCCCGCGCGCTCAGGCCCGCGCGCTCAGGCCGGCGCGCGCTGTGCGACCGCCGCTTCCAGCGCGTCGATGAACATCGCCGGCACGTCGAATCCGGCCTGCTGCGTGATTTCCTGGAAGCAGGTCGGGCTGGTGACGTTGATCTCGGTCAGGCAGTCGCCGATCACGTCCAAGCCCACCAGCAGTAACCCGCGCGCGGCCAGCACCGGGCCCAGCGCCTCGGCGATCTCGCGGTCGCGCGGCGTCAGCGGCTGCGCCACGCCCTTGCCGCCCGCGGCCAGGTTGCCGCGGATCTCGCTGCCCTGCGGGATGCGCGCCAGGCTGAACGGCACCGGCTTGCCGCCGATCACCAGCACGCGCTTGTCGCCCAGCGCGATTTCCGGCACGAAGCGCTGCACCATGATGGTGGTGGCGCCCTGGTGGTTGAGCGTCTCGATGATCGATCCAAGGTTCAATCCGTCGTGCCCGACCCGGAAGATGCCCATGCCGCCCATGCCGTCCAGCGGCTTGAGGATGATGTCCTTGTGCTCGGCGTGGAACTGCTTCACGGCCGCGGCGTCGCGCGTCACCAGCGTGGGCGTGGTGAATTGCGGGAACTCCATGACGGCCAGCTTTTCCGGATGGTCGCGCAGCGACGCCGGCCGGTTGAACACGCGCGCGCCTTCGCGCTCGGCCTGCTCCAGCAGGTGCGTGGCGTAGAAGTACTCGCTGTCGAACGGCGGGTCCTTGCGCATGATCACCGCGTCGAAGTCCTTGAGCGCGCGCGCGGCCTCGCGGGTCTCGCGGAACCATGCGTCCTCGTCACCGGTGAGCACCAGCTCGCGCACGTCGGCGCGTACCACGCCGCCGCTCACCCACTGCAGGTGGCGCGGCTCGCAGGCGGCCACGCGGTGGCCGCGCCGCTGGGCCTCGCGCATCATCGAGAAGGTGGTGTCCTTGTAGACCTTGAAGTCTTCCAGCGGATCGGCGACGAACAGGATGTGCATGCCCATGCTCCGTCAGCCCCGGGCCGGAATCGCCAGGCCGCGCTGCACCGCGGGTCGCGCGAGGAAGGCATCGAGGGCGCGCTTCACCTCGGGGAAGCTGTCGAATTCCACCAGCTCGCCCGCACCGTAGAAGCCGACCAGGTTGCGCACCCACGGGAAGGTCGTGATGTCGGCGATGGTGTAGCTGTCGCCCATGATCCACTGGCGGCCGGCCAGGCGCTTGTCCAGCACGGCGAGCAGGCGCTTCGACTCGTTCACGTAGCGGTCGCGCGGGCGCTTGTCCTCGTAGTCCTTGCCGGCGAATTTGTGGAAGAAGCCGACCTGCCCGAAGATCGGCGCCATGCCGGCCACCTGGAAGATCAGCCACTGGATCGTCTCGTAGCGCGCGGCCGGGTCCTGCGGCAGCAGCTGTCCGGTTTTCTCGCCCAGGTAGAGCAGGATCGCACCGGTCTCGAACAGCGCCAGTGGCTTGCCGCCCGGCCCGTCGGGGTCGATGATGGCCGGGATCTTGTTGTTCGGGTTGAGCGACAGGAACTCGGGCGAGAGCTGGTCGTTGGTGTCGAACGAGACCAGGTGCGGCTCGTACGGCAGGCCGAGCTCCTCCAGCGCGATGGAGATCTTCACGCCGTTGGGCGTGGGCAGCGAGTACAGCTGCAGCCGGTCCGGGTGCCGGGCCGGCCATTTGCGGGTGATCGGGAAGGCGGAGAGGTCGGTCGCGGAAGTCATCGCGGCAAAGGATAGCCGCTTTGCCTTGCCCGCGCAGGCACCGGCTATCGCCGCTATCGCCGGGCCGGTGGCAGGTCGCCGACGGCCGCGACCAGCTTCGCGTGCTCCGCCGGGTCGGCCGGCTTGTGGACCACGCGCGTGCCGGCGGGGTATTTGCCCAGGTAGTTGTCGCCCTTCCAGTTGCGCACCGGCCGGATCGGCCGCGGCGCGAAGCCGCCGCCGCAGTTCTTGCACACGTTGAAGAGCACCGACTCCACGCAGTGGGCGCAGAACGTGCACTCGAAGGTGCAGATCATCGCGTCGGTGGCGTCGGGCGGCAGCGGCTTGTCGCAGTGTTCGCAGGAGGGGCGCAGTTCGAGCATGGCCCGATGCTAGGCGCATCCCTGGAGAACCGCCCGGGCGGTTTTTATAGCCCGATCAGTGCGGTCGGGCTAGATTTCGATCTTGCTGCCCAGCTCCACCACCGAGTTGTTGGGCAGATTCAGGAAATCGGCCGCCGCGCTGGCGTTGTGGTGCATCTGCGCGAACAGCTTCTCGCGCCAGGTCGCCATGCCGCCGCCGATGGTCGGCACCACGTTGTCGCGCGACAGGAAGTAGCTGGTGGTCATGGGCTCCAGCTCGCAGCCGCGGCCGCGGATCTGCTCCAGCGCGCGCGGCAGGTCGGGGTCGTTCTTGAAGCCGTAATGCACGACCACCTGCCAGCAGTCGTGTCCCAGCGGATCGATCTGCAGGCGCTTGTCCATGCCGATCCACGGCACCTCGTGCGCACGCACCGTCACGAACAGGTTGTGCTCGTGCAGCACCTTGTTGTGCTTGAGGTTGTGCAGCATGGCGTTGGGCACGGTGCCGGGTTCGGACGTCAGGAACACGGCGGTGCCGGGCACGCGCGTGGGCGGGCTGGTGAACACCGACTCCAGGAAACTCTTCAGGTCGATGGCGTCGTCGCGCAGCTTTTCGTTGAGCAGGTGCCGCCCGCGCTTCCAGGTCATCATCAGCGTGAACACGCAGCCGCCGATCATCAGCGGGAACCAGCCGCCCTGCAGCAGCTTGAGCAGGTTGGAGGTGAAGAAGGTGATGTCCACCACGAAGAACGACACCGTGGCCGCGATGCACAGCGGCAGCGGATAGCCCCAGCCGTAGCGGATGACAAAGAAGGTCAGGATGGTGGTGATCAGCATGTCCAGCGTCACCGCGATGCCGTAGGCCGCGGCCAGGTTGCTGGAGGAGCGGAACATCAGCACGGCCAGCACGATGGCCACGAACAGGCCCCAGTTCACCGCCGGCATGTAGATCTGTCCGGTGTCGCGCACGCTGGTGTGCTGCAGGTTCAGGCGCGGCAGGTAGCCCAGCTGCACCACCTGCTTGGTGACGCTGAAGGCGCCGGTGATCAGCGCCTGCGAGGCGATCACCGTGGCGGCGGTGGCCATCACCACCAGCGGCAAGGTGGCCCAGTCGGGCGCCATCAGGTAGAACGGGTTTTTCACCGCTTCCGGGTTGGCCAGCAGCAGCGCGCCCTGGCCGAAGTAGTTCAGCGTGAGCGCCGGCATCACCACGGTGAACCAGGCCAGGCGGATCGGTTTCTTGCCGAAGTGGCCCAGGTCGGCGTAGAGCGCCTCGGCGCCGGTCACGCACAGCACCACCGCGCCCAGGATGATGAAGGTGGTGCCCGGGTTGTGCCACATGAAGCGCAGCGCATAGGACGGGTTCAGCGCCTTCAGGATCTCGGGGTGCCGCACGATGTGCGAGACGCCGAGCACGGCGATGGTCATGAACCAGACCAGCGTCACCGGCCCGAAGAAGCGGCCGATGCCGCCGGTGCCGCGCTTCTGCACGGAGAACAGGCCCAGCAGGATGATCAGCGTGAGCGGGATCACCCATTCCTTGAACTTCGGCGACACCACTTCCAGGCCTTCGACCGCCGACAGCACCGAGATCGCCGGCGTGATGACGCCGTCGCCGTAGAAGAGGGACGTGCCGAAGATGCCGACGCCCAGCAGCACCTGGCGCAGCCGCGGCTTGTCCTTCACCGCCTGCGAGGCCAGCGCCAGCATCGCCACCAGGCCACCTTCGCCGTTGTTGTCGGCGCGCAGCACCAGCACGACGTACTTGATGGACACGATGACCGTCAGTGTCCAGAAGAAGATGGAAAGGATGCCGTAGACGTTGGCCGGCGTGAATGCCACGTGCCCGGAGCCGAAGACTTCCTTGACGGCGTACAGGACGCTGGTTCCGATGTCGCCGTAGACGACACCGATGGCGCTGAGAGTGAGCGCCGCAAGCGAGGATTTCGATTTCTGCACGCGTTGGCCCCGTCTTGGCGGCGCAGGTGCCGCCGCGGGGTTTCCGGATCGATGGGATCGCTATTGTGCGCCTCGGCCCAGGGCCGCGTGTCGCTCATGTTGCAGCGCAGCAACGCGCCCGGCCGCGCTACTCGTAGGTCTCGGCGTCGGGGTCCGTGGCTTCGAGCTCGTAGCTGGCCGCCAGCATTGCCAGCCGCCCGATCACGCCGTACATGTAGAAGCGGTTGGGCGCGCTGGCACCGGGTTTTTCACCGGGCTGAGGTAAGCGCGTACTCTCGGCAAACGCGAGCGGCACGAAGCTGGCACCGGGTGCGTTCAGGTTCTCGTCGATGCCGCGCTCAGCGTGCACGCGGTAGAAGCCGCCCACCACGTAGCGGTCCATCATGTAGACCACCGGCTCGGCGACCGCTTCATGCATGCGCTCGGCCGTCAGCACGCCTTCCTGGATGATGACCTCGTGCACCTGCTGGCCATCCTTGATGACCGACATCTTGTTCTTGGTGCGCCGGCCGATCTCCTCCAGGTCCTTCACGTCGCGCACGGTCATGATGCCCATGCCGTAGGTGCCGTTGTCGGCCTTCACGATGACGAAGGGCTTCTCGCCGATGCCGTATTCCTTGTACTTCTTGCGCACCCGCGTGAGCAGCGCGTCGACGTTGGTCTGCAGGCAGTCCATGCCCGCGCCCTGCGAGAAATCGATCTCGCCGCACTTGTTGAACATCGGGTTGATCAGCCACGGATCGATCCCCAGCAGCTTGCCGAAGCGCTTGGAGACTTCCTCGTAGCTGCGGAAGTGGCGGCTCTTGCGGCGCACCGACCAGCCCGCGTGCAGCGGCGGCAGCAGGTACTGCTCGTGCAGGTCTTCCAGGATGCCGGGCGGGCCGGCCGACAGGTCGTTGTTCAGCAGGATGGTGCAGGGATCGAAGTCCTTCAGCCCCAGGCGCCGCTTGCTGCGCACCACCGGCTCCAGCGTGATGCTCTCGCCGGTGGGCAGCTCGATGGTGGTCGGCTGCTTGATCTCGGGGCTGATGGAGCCGATGCGCACGTTCAGCCCCGCCATGTGGAAGATGCGCTTCAACTGCAGCACGTTGCTCAGGTAGAACGTGTTGCGCGTGTGGTTCTCCGGGATCACCAGCAGGTTCTTGGCTTCCGGGCAGATCTTCTCGATGGCGGCCATCGCCGCCTGCACCGCCAGCGGCAGCATCTCGGGCGTGAGGTTGTTCCAGCCGCCCGGGTACAGGTTGGTGTCCACCGGCGCCAGCTTGAAGCCGGCGTTGCGGATGTCCACCGAGCTGTAGAACGGCGGCGTGTGCTCCATCCACTCCAGCCGGAACCAGCGCTCGATGGCGGGCATGGAGTCCAGCACGCGCTGCTCGAGTTCGTTGATCGGCCCGGTCAGGGCGGTGACGAGATGGGGGACCATACAGCCTGTCGTTTCTTCAGGTACGGACTTCGCCGTTGCCCAGCACCACCCATTTGAGCGAGGTGAGCCCTTCGATGCCGACCGGCCCGCGCGCGTGGAACTTGTCGGTGCTGATGCCGATCTCGGCGCCCAGCCCGAACTCGAAGCCGTCGGCGAAGCGGGTGCTGGCATTCACCATCACGCTGGCCGAATCGACCTCGCGCAGGAAACGCTGCGCATGCACGTGGTCGCGCGTGACGATGGCGTCGGTGTGGTGGCTGGAATAACGGTTGATGTGGTCGATGGCGGTGTCCAGGCCATCCAGCACGCGGATGGCGATCACCGGCGCGAGGTATTCCTCGGACCAGTCCTGTTCGGTGGCGTCCTTCAACATGGCGCCGGGCACCCCGGAAAGCAAGGCCTTCGCCTCCGCATCGCAGCGCATTTCAACGCCCTTGGCGGCGTAGATGGCGCCGATCTTCGGCAGGAAGTCGCCCGCCACGCCGCGCGCCACCAGCAGGCCTTCGATGGCGTTGCAGGGGCTGTACTTCTGCGTCTTGGCGTTGTCGGCGATGTCCACCGCCATCGCCAGGTCGGTGGGATCGTCCACGTACACGTGGCAGTTGCCGTCCAGGTGCTTGATGACCGGCACGCGGGCGTCGCGGCTGATGCGCTCGATCAGGCCCTTGCCGCCGCGCGGGATGATCACGTCGACGTATTGCGGCATGGCGATCAGCTGGCCGACGGCCTCGCGGTCGGTGGTCTGCACCAGCTGCACCGCCTCGGGCGGCAGGCCGGCGCCTTCGAGCGCCTGCTGCACCAGCCGCGCCAGCGCCTTGTTGGAATCGATGGCCTCGGAGCCGCCGCGCAGGATGCAGGCGTTGCCGCTCTTGACCGACAGGCTGGCCGCCTCGATGGTCACGTTGGGCCGGCTCTCGTAGATCATGCCGAACACGCCGAGCGGCACGCGCATCTGGCCGACGCGGATGCCGCTGGGCTGCTGCTTCATGCCGGAGATGTCGCCGATGATGTCGGCCATGGCGGCCAGCTGCTCGCAGCCGACGGCCAGGGTTTCGATGATCTTGGGCGTGAGCTTGAGCCGGTCGACCATCGGCGCGGCCAGGCCGGCGGCGACGGCGCGCTCCAGGTCGCGGGCGTTGTCCTGCTGCAGCGCCTGCACGTTGCCGCGCAGCAGCCCCGCCAGGGCGCGCAGCGCCGCGTTGCGGGCGGCGGCGGGCGCCGCCGCCATGCGCGCCGACGCCTGCCTGGCCTGCAGGCCCAGCGTCTGCATGTACTCTGCGACGTTCAGCGCGTTCATGCCGCGATTTTCGCACGCGCGCCCGGCTGCTGGGCCATGCACTCCATGCACAGCCGCAGCGCCAGCCGGTGCAGCGCCTGCCAGCCGTCGGCCGGCCAGCCCGGCTCCTTCAGCCCCTTGACGATGCCGTCCACCACGTGGGCGGCGTGCAGCAGGTTGTCCAGCGCGGTGGCCGACAGGCGCGGCAGCACGCGCTCGAACAGGCGCTCGCGCAGGCCCCAGACGCGCTGCTCGCGCAGCGCCACCGGCAGCGGCCGGCCGGCGGCCACCGCGTCCTTCACGCGCTTCAACGCCCGGATGTCCTCGGCCAGCGTGTAGTGCACCAGCACCGCCGCCTCGCCTTCGGCCTGCAGGCCGTCCAGCATGCGCTGCACGCGCGCCGCCTGGCCGGCCAGCACCGCCTCGGACAGCTTGAACACGTCGTAGCGCGCCACATTGAGCACCGCGCCTTCCACCTGCGCGAAACCGAGCTCGCCGGCCGCATACAGCAGCGAGAGTTTCTGGATTTCCTGGTGCGCGGCCAGCAGGTTGCCTTCCACCCGGTCGGCGAAAAACTGCAAGGTGCGCTGGCCCTCCTCGCCCGCCGCCACGCGCTGGCCCTGCGCCGCCAGGCGCTGCGCGATCCATTGCGGCAGCGCGCCGCGCTCCACCGGGTCGACCTGCACCGTCATGCCGCCGCTCTCGAGCGCGCTGAACCAGGCCGAGGTGCGGGTCGCCTTGTCCAGCCGCGGCAGCAGCACCAGGGTGAGGGTGGAGTCGTTGCCCTGGGCGCTTTCGGCCAGCTGCTGCAAGGCGGCGCTGCCGTCCTTGCCGGGCTTGCCGGAGGGCACGTGCACCTCGACGATCTGCTTGTCGGCGAACAGGCTGAGCGAGCCGCCGGCCGCCAGCACCTCGCTCCAGTCGAAGTGCGCGCCGGCCACCGTGTGCACGGTGCGCTCGCCGTAGCCCTGCGCACGCGCCGCGGCGCGGATCGCGTCGGCCGCCTCCTGCGCCAGCAGCGGCTCGTCGCCGTGCACGGTGTAGAGGGACTTCAGTGCGCGCTGGAGATGCTGGCCCAGCTGGGCGGCGGCGAGCTGCATGCCGCAAGTGTAGAGCTTGCGCGCGCCGCCCCCGGCTCAGGCGGCGGCCACCGCCACCGGTTCGGCCGGTTCGGCGACCGGGTGCAGCTGGTCTCGCTTGTCCAGCAGCACGCGCCGCAGCACCGCCACCACGCGGTCGATCAGCTCGGTGGTGATGGTCAGCGGCGGCGCCAGGCGAATCACCGTGTCGTGCGTTTCCTTGGACAGCACGCCGCCCTCGGCCAGCTGCTCGACCAGTTCGCGCGCCATCGCGTGCGCGGGATCGATGTCCACGCCCACCCACAGGCCGCGGCCGCGCACGTCGCGGATCAGCGGCCGCGCCTCGTCCTGCAGCTCGCGCAGGCGTGCCATCAGGTAGTCGCCCATGGCGGCGCTGCGCGCCACCAGGCTCTCCTCCTCCAGCACCAGCAGCGCTTCCAGCCCGACCGCCGCGGCCAGCGCGTTGCCGCCGAAGGTGGAGCCGTGGCTGTTGGGCTCGAACACCTGCATGATGTCCTCGCGCGCCAGGAAGGCGCTCACCGGCAGCAGGCCGCCGCCCAGCGCCTTGCCCAGGATCATGGCGTCGGGCCGGATGCCCTCGTGCTCGAAGGCGAACCAGCAGCCGGTGCGGCCCAGGCCGGCCTGCACCTCGTCGAGGATCAGCATCACGTCGTTGGCGTTGCACCACTTGCGCAGCTCGGCGAAGAAGCCTTCGGGCGGCAGGATCACGCCCGCCTCGCCCTGCACGGTTTCGACCAGCACGGCGCAGGTGTTGGGCCCGGCGGCGGCGCGCACGCTGTCCATGTCGCCGAAATCGAAGTGCCTGAAACCGCCCGACAGCGGCCCGAAGCCGTCGCGGTATTCCTCTTCGGTGGAAAAGCTGATGATGGTGCTGGTGCGGCCGTGGAAGTTGCCGCGCGCCACCAGGATTTCCTGCTGGCCGTCGGCGATGGCCTTGGTGCGGTGGCCCCAGCGGCGGGCGCACTTGATGGCGGTTTCCACGGCTTCGGCACCGGTGTTCATCGGCAGCGCGCGGGCGAAGCCGGTGAGCTGGCAGAGTTTTTCGAGGAAGGGGCCGAGCGTGGTGCCGTAGTAGGCGCGCGAGGTGACGGCCACCCGGCCCAGCTGCAGTTCGGCGGCGGCCACGATGCGCGGGTGCAGGTGGCCGTGGCTGACTGCGGAATACGCGCCCATCATGTCGACGTATTCGCGGCCTTCCACGTCCCAGACCAGGCAGTCTTTCGCATGATCGACGACGACGGGGACCGGCTGGTAATTGCGCGCGCCGTAACGCGCCTCCGTGCCGATGAAATCTTCGCTGGTGCGGCTGTCTCCTGCTTCCATTGCGCATCTCCCGGTTGGAAATTCACTCTAGGCACGCAGGCGCTGCCGTGAACGTGTTCCGACGGCAGCCGGGCGGCGGCAACGGCAGTTCGGAGGGGTCGCCGCTTCCGATTCGGAAGCAATGTAGGACGCCGTTGGATCGGCATGCAGGCCGAAGACCTGCACCTGAGCTTATTTCGCGGCCCTGGGCACCGGAAAGCCGGCGAATTCCTTGATCGTCTGCAGCTCGATGTTGGTGACGATGCGCTCGATGCCCAGGGTGCCGTCGTCCAGCCAGGCACTGATCAGCTGGTGGTAGCGGTCGAGGTCGGAACAGGCCATGCGCACCAGGTAGTCGTAGCGGCCGCTCACCACCCAGCAGGCCACCACTTCAGGCGCCGTGGCCATGCGGCGCTCGAAGCGCTGCACGCTGACCTGGCGCTGGTCCTTGAGCGTCACTTCGGCGAACACGCAGATCTGCGGCCCCAACGCCGCGCGGTGCAGCATGGCGCGGTAGCCCTGGATCATCCCGCCGCTTTCCAGCCGGCGCACCCGGTTGAGCGTGGCGCGCGCCGACAGGTGGATGGATTCCGACAGCGCCTGCACCGTGGCC
Organism: Pseudomonadota bacterium; assembly: GCA_040384685.1. Taxonomy (GTDB): domain Bacteria; phylum Pseudomonadota; class Gammaproteobacteria; order Burkholderiales; family Burkholderiaceae_C; genus Ramlibacter. The sequence goes on from JAZKIV010000013.1 coordinate 62,100, forward strand.
CGGCCATCCTGCTGCAGCAGCCGCAGCAGTTCCAGGTCGGCGCGGTCCAGTTCCATGGCCGCGCGCCCGGCTCAGAGCGCCTTGACCGCCGCCAGGCGCCGCATCAGCTGCTGCACCAGGTCGGTCTGCATGTCGCGGTACAGCAGGTTCTCCTCGACCTCCTTGGCGAGCGCCGCGGATTCGGTGAAGCTGATGTCGCGCTGCTGCAGCAGTTCGGTGGCCGGGATCAGTTCCTTGCCCGAGGGCGTGCGCAGCCGGAAGCGGATGCGCGTGCGGATCTGGAATTCGCGCACCTGGCCGGAGGCATTGAGGCCGACCACCACTTTCTCGCGCCGCTCGTCCAGCAGGTCGAGCACCACCTGGGCGTTGTCGGCCGCGGGCGCCAGCTTCACCGGCGAGGCGGCGCCCAGCGTGCGCTTGAGCTCGTTGCCGACCGCGGAGGCCGGCGACGCGCCGACGAAGATGGTGTCGAACACGAAGCTGGGCGGCTGGCGCAGCTGGAAGCCGCAGCCGGTCACGAGCGCCGCGCCGGCGAGCAGGAGGAGGCGCCTGGAGCTGTGCATCACAGCACCAGGTTGACCAGGCGGCTCGGCACCACGACCACCTTCTTCGGCGAGGCGCCGCCGGAGAACTTGGCGAATGCCTCGCTCGCCACCGCGATCGCCTCGATCTCGTCCTTGCCGGCGCCCGCCGGCACCAGGATGGAACCGCGCAGCTTGCCGTTGACCTGCAGCATGAGCTCGAGCTCGTCCTGCTTCAGCGCACCCTCGTCGATCCGCGGCCAGGGCGCATCCAGCAGGTCGCCCTGCAGCGCCGCGTAGCCCAGTTCCTGCCACAGCGCATGCGTGAGGTGCGGCGTGGCCGGGTAAAGCGCGCGCAGCAGGATGCCGAAGCCTTCGCGCAGCGCGGCATCCGCGCCGGGCTCGTCGAAGGCCTTGAAATCCTCCAGCGCGTTGAGCATCTTCATCGCGCCCGACACCACGGTGTTGTACTGCATGCGCTGGTAGTCGTAGTCCACCTGGCGCAGCACGGTGTGGATCTCGCGGCGCAGCGCCTGGGCCTGCTTGCCGTACGCCGTTGCCGGGCCTGCCGGCGCAGGGCGGCCGCCCAGCTTGTGGCCGTAGTTCCAGACGCGGCGCAGGAACCGGTACGAGCCTTCCACGGCGGCGTCGTTCCATTCCAGCGTGGCCTCGGGCGGCGCGGTGAACATGGTGTACAGGCGCGCCGTGTCGGCGCCGTACTTGTCGATCAGGTCCTGCGGGTCGACACCGTTGCGCTCGGTCTTGCCCATCTTGCCGATGCCGCCGTACTGCAGCTGCGTGCCGTCGGCCAGCTTGCCGCCGGTGATGTGGCCGGTGTCGTCGTGCACCGGCACGACGTCCGACGGCGGGAAGTAATGCTTGCCGCCCTTCTCGTCGCGCCGGTAGTAGATGTGGTTGAGCACCATGCCCTGCGTCATCATGTTGACGAAGGGTTCACCGAACGAGATCAGGCCCATGTCGCGCATCACCATGGCCCAGAAGCGCGCGTACAGCAGGTGCAGCACGGCGTGCTCGACGCCGCCGATGTACTGGTCCATCGGCATCCAGTACTGCGTGCCCTCGCCCACCATGGCCTGGTCGTTCTTCGGGTCGCAGTAGCGCATGAAGTACCAGGCCGAATCGACGAAGGTGTCCATCGTGTCGGTCTCGCGCCGTGCCGGCTTGCCGCACACCGGGCAGCTGCAGGCGAGGAAGTCCTCGCGCTTGTTCAGCGGGTTGCCGCTGCCGTCGGGCACGCAGTCCAGCGGCAGCACCACCGGCAGGTCCTTTTCCGGCACCGGCACCGCGCCGTGCTCCGGGCAGTGGATGATGGGAATCGGCGTGCCCCAGTAGCGCTGGCGGCTGATGCCCCAGTCGCGCAGGCGCCAGGTGGTCTTCGTCTCGCCCAGGCCCTTCTGCTCCAGCGCGTGCGCCACGGCGTTGACTGCTTCCTTGTAGCGGAAGCCGCTGTAGATGTCGGAGTTGATGCTGACGCCGCGCTCCTTGTCGGCGTACCAGTCCTGCCAGTGGTGGTAGTCGTAGGCTTCGCCGTCCACGTGCACCACCTGCACGATCGGCAGGTCGTATTTCAGCGCGAACGCGAAATCGCGCTCGTCGTGGCCCGGCACGCCCATCACGGCGCCGTCGCCGTAGCCCATGAGCACGTAGTTGCCGACCCACACGTCCACCGGTTCCTGGGTCAGCGGGTGCAGCACCTGCAGGCCGGTGGGCATGCCTTCCTTTTCCTTGACCGCGAGCTCGGCCTCGGTGGTGCCGCCCTTCTTGCATTCCTCGATGAAGGCCGCGAGCTTCGGGTCCGATTTGGCGGCGTGCGCGGCCAGCGGATGCTCGGGCGCCACCGCGCAGAAGGTCACGCCCATGATGGTGTCGGCGCGCGTGGTGAACACGTACATGCGGCCGCCGCCGATCGGCTCGCCGTCGTCGCCGCGGATGGCGTGCGGGAAGGCGAAGCGCACGCCCTCGCTGCGGCCGATCCAGTTCTCCTGCATCACGCGCACGCGCTCGGGCCAGCCGGGCAGGCCGTGCTGCACGTTGTGCAGCAGCTCCTCAGCGTAGGCCGTGATCTTCAGGTAGTAGCCGGGGATCTCGCGCTTTTCCACGATGGCGCCGGTGCGCCATCCGCGGCCGTCCACCACCTGCTCGTTGGCCAGCACGGTCTGGTCGACCGGGTCCCAGTTGACCACCTGGGTCTTGCGGTAGGCCAGGCCTTTTTCCAGCATCTTCAGGAACAGCCACTGGTTCCACTTGTAGTAGCTGGGGTCGCAGGCGGCGATCTCGCGCGACCAGTCGATGGCGAAGCCCATCGACAGCATCTGCTCCTTCATGTGGGCGATGTTCTCGTAGGTCCACTTCGCCGGCGCCACGTTGTTCTTCATGGCCGCGTTCTCGGCCGGCAGGCCGAAGGCGTCCCAGCCCATCGGGTTGAGCACGTTGTAGCCGTTCATGCGCAGGTGGCGCGTCAACATGTCGTTGATCGTGTAGTTGCGCACGTGGCCCATGTGCAGCCGGCCGCTGGGATACGGCAGCATGGCGCAGGCGTAGAACTTCTTCTTGCGCGGATCCTCGGTCACGCGGTAGGCGTCGCGCGCGGTCCAGTGGGCCTGGGCGGCACGCTCGACCTCGAGGTGGTTGTACTTGTCTTGCATGGCGAAATTGTAGAGGGCATGACGGGATGACCTCGCTTCGCTTCGATGACGGCGCTGCGCGCCATGACTTTCATGCCCTGGCGGAGCCGGGCGTCATTCCGTCATTCCGTCATTTCTTCGACGGTTCCGCCACGAAGCCGATGCGGCTGAGCCCGGCCTGCTGCGCCACGCCCATGATCTCGACCACGCGGCCGTAGGGCACCGATTCGTCGGCGCGCAGCTGCACCTCGGTGTCGGGATTGGCCTGGGCCACCTGGGCCAGGCGCGGACCCAGCTGCGCCGGCGTGACCGGTTTTTCGTCCAGGTAGAGCTCGCCGGCGCTGTTGAGCGCCAGGGTGACGAAGCGCGGCGCGTCGGTCGGCCTGACCGCTTCGGCGCGCGGCAGGTTCAGCCGCAGCGAGCTGGCCAGGAGCGGCGCGGTGATGATGAGGATCACCACCAGCACCAGCATCACGTCGACCAGCGGCGTGACGTTGATCTCGCTCATGGGCTGCGGGCCGGGGGTGCGTTCGAGGCGGCCGAATGCCATCAGGCCCCCTGCTGCGGGTGCACGTGGGTGAACAGCTCGCGCAGGTCGCGCGCGAAGCCTTCCAGCTCGGCCTCGATGCGGCCGATCAGCCGGCCGAACACGTTGTAGCCCAGCACCGCGGGAATCGCCACGGCCAAGCCGGCGGCCGTCATGATCAGCGCCTCGCCAACCGGGCCGGACACCTTGTCGATGGTGATCTGGCCGGCCGAGGCGATGCCGGTGAGCGCGTGGTAGATGCCCCAGACCGTGCCCAGCAAGCCGACGAAGGGGGCGGTGGAGCCCACGGTGGCCAGCAGCACCTGGCCGAACTGCAGGCGGTCCAAGGTCCGGTGCAGCGCGTCGCGCAGCACGCGGGTCAGCTGCTGGGCGCGGTCGCCCGCGGCGGCCAGGGCGCCCGTCGGCGGCGCCTGCGCGGCGCCGATCAGCGGCAGGACCAGGGCCTCGCGGTCGAAGGCGCCGACCTGGCGCTGGGCGTCTTCCAGCGACCCGGCCTGCCAGAAGGCGGCCACACTGCGCGCCACGTCGCCGCCGGCGCGCTGCAGCAGCCAGGCTTTCCACAGGATGACGACCCAGCTGGCCACGGACATGGCCAGCAGCAGCACGGCCACCAGCTGCGTGAGAAGGTCGCCCCGCTCGAACAGCTGCCAGAGGTTCATCGGCCGGTTCCGGCGCGCGCCGCGCTCAGCGCATTCACTTCAGGCCCAGCACGTCGAACATGTCGAACAGCCCGCTGGGCTGGCCGGCCAGGAAGCGCACGGCGCGCAGGCTGCCCTGCGCATAGGTGGCGCGGCTGCCGGCGCGGTGCGTGATCTCCAGGCGCTCGCCGGTGCCGGCGAACAGCACGGTGTGGTCGCCCACGATGTCGCCGCCGCGCAGCGCGGCGAAGCCGATGGTGGACGGGTCGCGCTCGCCGGTGATGCCTTCGCGCGCGTACACCGCGCAATCCTTCAGATCGCGGCCCAGCGCCTGGGCGATCACCTCGCCCATCTTCAGCGCGGTGCCCGAGGGCGCATCCACCTTGTGGCGGTGGTGCGTCTCGACGATCTCGATGTCGTAGCCGGTGGCCAGCGCCTTGGCCGCCATCTCCAGCAGCTTGAGCGTGACGTTGACGCCCACGCTCATGTTGGGCGCCATCATGATGGCGACGTCGCGCGCGGCGTCGGCGATCTGCGCCTTCTGCGATGCGTTGAAGCCGGTGGTGCCGATCACCATCTTCACGCCCATGTCGCGGCACACCTTCAGGTGGGCCAGCGTGCCTTCGGGGCGGGTGAAGTCGATCAGCACCTGGGCATGCGCCAGGCCGGCGCGCAGGTCGGCGGTGACGGGCACGCCGCTGGCAAGGCCGAGGAAGGCGGCGGCATCGTTGCCGATGGTGGGGCTGGACGGCTGGTCGAGCGCGCCGGCCAGGCGGCAATCGCCGCTGTCGCGGATGGCCTCGATCAGCATGTGGCCCATGCGGCCGGAGGCACCGGCCACGGCGACCTGGTGCTGCGCGGCCGGCACCGGCGCGGCCGTGCGGGCGCCCGCCACGGCGACCTTTTTCAGCGTTTCGGGAGACTTGTCCATCCGAACCTCAGCGCGTGGCCGGCTCCAGCGGCGGATACGCGGTCTCGGCGGGGGCAGCCGGCTGCGGTGCGGCGGGGGCCGATGCAGCGCCCGCGGGGCGCACGGCGGCGGCCTTCAAGGCCTCTTCGCTGGCTTCCAGCTGGGGCACCTTGGCGTTCTTGCGCTTGTTGTCCAGGGTGGAGACGAACTCGGCCTCGGAGGGCATGGTGTCGGCGTCGACGTGGTCCAGCACCTCGCCCTTGAAGAACACCGCCAGCTTGCGCTGCTGGGGCTCCACGCCCTGGCGCCGCAGCGTGAACACGTAGTCCCAGCGGTCGGCATGGAACAGGCTGGCCAGCAGCGGCGTGCCCAGGACGTCGCGCACCTGCTGGCGGCTCATGCCGGGCTGCAGCGCCTCGACCTGCTCGCGCGAGACGAAGTTGCCCTGCACCACCTCCACCTTGTAAGGCGTGACGAGGCCGGCCACGCGTTGGGACGCGTTGTCGAAACTGCTGCAACCTGCGGCGGCCAGGAAAACGGCCAGCGTCAGGGCGGCGCGCGTCACGCGCTGGGGGAAAACAGGCATGGGGCGGTGAGCTAGCGATATGATCGGGCGATTGTAGCGGCCCCGTTCCGGAGGTCCGCGCTGCTCCATGGCGAACATCGAAGAACTCAAGAGCACCGGCCTGAAGGCGACCCTGCCGCGGCTGAAGATCCTGGAAGTGTTCCAGAACGGCGCCCAGCGGCACATGACGGCGGAAGACGTGTTCCGGGTGCTGCTGCAGGAGCGCTCGGACATCGGCTTGGCCACGGTCTACCGCGTGCTCACCCAATTCGAACAGGCCGGCATCCTGAGCCGCAGCCATTTCGAGAGCGGCAAGGCGGTTTATGAACTCAACGAGGGCACGCACCACGACCACCTGGTGTGCCTGGACTGCGGCCGCGTCGAGGAGTTCTACGACGCCGAGATCGAGAAGCGCCAGCACGCGGTAGCCAAGCTCAAGGGCTTCGCGATCGCGGACCACGCGCTGTCGCTGTACGCGCAATGCACGAAAAACCCCTGCCCCCACAGAGGCGGCGGCTCGTCTTGAACTAGAGCGAGCCGCCTTCCATCGCGCGGCGATGCCGCTCGACGAAGTCCTGGTACGTATCGACGCCGCGCATCTGCAGGATGGTGTTGCGCACCGCGGCTTCCACCAGCACGGCGATGTTGCGGCCGGCCATGACGGGGATCACCGCCTTGCGCACCGGCACGCCCAGCACGTCCTGCGTGAGCGGCTCGTAAGGCAGGCGCTCGTACTCGCGCTCCATGGTCTCGCGGCGCACCAGGTGCACGATCAGCTTGAGCCGCATCTTGCGCCGCACCGCCGTCTCGCCGAAGATCGCGCGGATGTCCAAGAGGCCGATGCCGCGCACCTCCAGCAGGTTCTGCAGCAGCTCGGGGCAGCGGCCTTCCACCGTGGTCTGGTTGATGCGGTAGAGGTCCACCGCGTCGTCGGCGATCAGGCCGTTGCCGCGCGTGATCAGCTCCAGGCCCAGCTCGCTCTTGCCCAGGCCCGATTCGCCGGTGATCAGCACACCCAGGCCCAGGATGTCCATGAACACGCCGTGCATCGAGGTGCGCTCGGCGAAGTGCTTGGACAGGTAGGCGCGCAGCACGTCGATCACGAAGGCCGACGGTTCGCGCGTGGCGAACATCGGGATCTGCGCGCGTTCGCAGGTGGAGGTCAGCGCGTCGGGCGCCTGCTGGCCGTCGGTCAGCACCAGCACCGGCGGCTCCAGCGTGACGATGCGCGAGATGCGGCGCGCGCAGTCTTCCTGGGTGCCGCGGGCGAGGTAGGCGATCTCGCGCTCGCCGATGATCTGCACCCGGTACGGATGGATGTAGTTCAGGTAGCCCACCAGGTCGGCGCCCGAGCGCGCCGCGCGCACCGCCACTTCGTCGAAGCGGCGCTCCGAGGCGCCGAGCCCGGCGACCCATTCCCACTTGAACTGCGGGCGGTGGTCTTCGAACAGGACGTCGGCGCTGACGACGGTGGGTTTCATGGGCGCGCCGCAGGCTCGCGGCTCAGGTCTGCGCGGACTGCCATTGGGCGATCAGCTGGTGCAGCTGAACGGCGTCGGGGCTGGACTTCATGCGCTCGCGCAGCGGCGCGTCGGACAGCAGTTCGGCGATTTCGGACAGGATTTCCAGGTGCTTCTGCGTCGCGGCTTCGGGCACCAGCAGGAAGATCAGCAGGTTGACCGGCTGTTCGTCGGGCGCGTCGAAGCCGATCGGGTCGGCCAGCTGGAACAGCGCCGCCATCGGCGACTTCAGGCCCTTGATGCGGCCGTGCGGAATGGCGACCCCGTGGCCCAGCCCGGTGGAGCCCAGGCGCTCGCGCGCGAACAGGCTGTCGGTGATGAGGGCGCGCGAGAGGCCGTGGATGTTTTCGAACAGCAGCCCGGCTTCCTCGAAAGCGCGCTTCTTGCTCGTGGCGTCGACACCCACCAGGACCTGGGCGGGCGGCAGGATGGACGCGAGGCGGTTCATGGTTTGGAAAGCGGCGATTATGCACCTGTGCACTGCACTGCAACCAAACGTGAAACCGGGTGCCTCAGCCGACAGCGCTTACAAAAAACAAAGGCGCCCGCGAGGGGCGCCCTTGCCGTGTGGCCGCAGGGTCTACATCAGGCGCTTGGCGGCGTCGTGGTGGTGGTCCTGCAGGCGTGTCTTGTGCCTGCCGACTTGGCGATCGAGCTTGTCGACCAGTTCATCCAGCGCTGCGTACAAGTCCTCGTGGGCGCTCTCGGCGAACATGTCGCCGCCCTTCACGTGGATCTTGCATTCGGCCCGTTGTCGTCGCTCCTTCTCCTTCTGCTTTTCGACGGTGAGCAGAACCTTGATGTCGACGACTTGGTCGAAGTGCCGGGTGATGCGATCAAGCTTGGTGGTCACGTAACTGCGCAACGCGGGCGTCACTTCCAGATGGTGACCGCTGATCGTCAAGTTCATGAGTAGCCTCCTTTGCACTCGGGTTGAACTCGAAGCGCCCACCCGCCCGGCGGACGCTCCACTGAAGCAAGCTGTCTCGAAACCACTATGCCCCCGCCCCCGGGGAAAAGCAATCGATTTCGGGCAATGTCCGAGGGCAAACGAAAAGCGCGTCACCAAAAGAAAAAGGCGGCCCTTGGGGCCGCCTTTGCCACCTGGAGTGGCTTCTCGGGCTCAGCGCATGCGCCAGGCCGCGACGGGGTCGGACACGCGGCTCCAGCCGGTGGCCTTGGGATGGGCCTGGGCGCCGGGGCGGTCCAGGTTGGCGTGCTCCACACGATCGGCCTGCGGCTTGTCGCGCGGGGTGTCGGTGAAGCGGTTGTTGCTCTTGGGCTCTTTGTACATGGTGACCTTCCTGATGTTCTCGATGATCTTTCGGTCCGCTCAGCTGCCGTGCTGGCTGGCGGGTTGACGGGCCTGCTCCTGTCCGTTCGGCTTGTCGGTGTGGCGGCTGATGAAGGGCCATGCATGGCCGCTTCGCGCCCGACGCGCCTGCGCGGATTGACCCTTGTCTTCTTCGGCCGAAGTGGGCTGCCAGTTCATGCGGCTGGCCGTCGGATCGGACGCGAGATGGATCATTGGGAGCTCCTGGGATCCGGGCGACCTTCTGCCCGGCGATGGATTCAATGTAGGGGGAGGCTTGCAGCTGTGGTGTCGGACGCTTTGGCCCAGCCGTGTAGGAGATTTCCTGCGTGTCCTACACAACAGTAAATAAAACACAGCAGGAAGCGCCAGCTGATCCATAAAACGCACTGTTCAGGTGCATTTTGGCGATGGCGGCATAATCCGTAACGTCGAAATCACAAGGGAGAGCGCTCCTTGGAAACCTACCCCAGTCGGTAGCTTTCGGCGTCCGTGACCGGCGCCGGAAGCTGCATCTTCACTGCCGCCGGAAAACAAAACGCACGTCACGGAGTGGGCCATGCTCAACATCTTCTCGCTCGCCAACGGCCGGCTCTTCCAGGAAGAGATCGAGTCGCTGGAGGAGCTGTCCAGGTTCCAGCCGATCTGGGTGGACCTGGAGTCGCCGACCGTCGAGGAAAAGCGCTGGATCAAGCAGTACTACGGCCTGTCCATCCCGGAAGACGCGATGGACGAGGACATCGAGGAGTCGGCCCGCTTCTATGAGGAAGACAACGGCGACCTGCACATCCGCAGCGACTTCCTGATCGCCGACGACGAGGAGCCGCGCACGGTGCGCGTGGCCTTCATCCTCAACCTGCAGAACAGCACGCTGAAGAGCCACGGCGTGCTGTTCTCCATCCACGACGAGGACGTGCCGGTGTTCCGGCTGCTGCGGCTGCGCGCGCGCCGCGCGCCTGGCCTGATCGAGGACGCCAGGGAAGTGCTGCTCAAGCTGTTCGACGCCGATGCCGAATACTCGGCCGATACGCTGGAGGGCATTTACGACGAGCTGGAGAAGGTCAGCAAGCAGGTGCTGGCCGGTGACGTGACCGACGAGCTCGCCGGCGAGGTGCTGGGCGCCATCGCGCGGCAGGAAGACCTGAACGGGCGCATCCGCCGCAACGTGATGGACACGCGGCGCGCGGTGAGCTTCATGATGCGCAGCCGCATGCTGACGGCCGAGCAGTTCGAGGAATCGCGCCAGATCCTGCGCGACATCGAATCGCTGGACAACCACACGGCCTTCCTGTTCGACAAGATCAACTTCCTGATGGACGCCACGGTCGGCTTCATCAACATCAACCAGAACAAGATCATCAAGATCTTCTCGGTGGCCAGCGTGGCGCTGCTGCCGCCCACGCTGATCGCCAGCCTGTACGGCATGAACCTGAAATTCCCCGAACTGGAATTCCTGGGGACGGCTTCCTATCCCTACGTGCTGCTGGTGATGACCGCCAGCGCGCTGGTGCCGATGTGGTACTTCCGCAAGAGGGGCTGGCTGAAATAGCAGCCCGGCCGGGCGTGGCTATGATCTCCTCATCCAGGGAGGATCTATGGCACAGGAGAAACCGGCCGTCATCGGCGTGATCGGCGGCAGCGGTGTCTACGACATCGAGGGGCTCGCCGACAAGCGCTGGGTGCGGGTCGACACGCCGTTCGGCGCGCCTTCTGACGAGTTGCTGCACGGCGAACTCGACGGGCAGAAGATGGTGTTCCTGCCGCGCCACGGCCGCGGCCACCGGGTGCCGCCCAGCGAGATCAACTACCGCGCCAACATCGACGCGCTCAAGCGCTGCGGCGTGACCGACATCGTGTCGGTCAGCGCCGTCGGCTCGCTCAAGGAAGAACTCCCGCCGGGCACCTTCGTCGTGGTCGACCAGTTCATCGACCGCACCTTCGCGCGTGTGAAGAGCTTCTTCGAAACCGGCATGGTGGCGCACGTGTCGATGGCGCATCCGGTGTGCGGCCGCCTGGGCGGCCACCTCGAACAGGCGGCGCGCGCGGCCGGCATCCAGGCGGTGCGCGGCGGCACCTACCTGGTGATGGAAGGGCCGCAGTTCTCCACACTGGCCGAATCCAGGCTGTACCGCCAGTGGGGCTGCGACGTGATCGGCATGACCAACATGCCCGAGGCCAAGCTCGCGCGCGAAGCCGAGATCTGCTATGCCACCGTGGCCATGGTGACCGACTACGACTGCTGGCACCCGGGCCACGACGCCGTGACGGTGGACCAGATCGTCCAGGTGCTGCTGGGCAACGCCGGGCGCGCGCGCCAGCTGGTGAGCCAGGCGGCGCCCCTGATCGGCGGGGACGCGCAGGCGGCGGGCTGCAGCTGCCGCAGCGCGCTCAGCCACGCCTTCATCACGGCCGAATCGGCGCGCGACCCGGCGGTGCTGGGCAAGCTGGACGCGGTGGCGGGGCGCCTGCTGGGCAAGGCGGAATGAATCCGCAAGAGGCCGCGCTGCGCCAGGCGATGGTCGAGACCTCGCGGCAGTTGCTCGCGCTCGGCCTCAACCGCGGCACTTCGGGCAACGTCGGCGTGCGCTGCGGCGACGCCCTGCTGGTGACGCCTTCGGGCGTGCCGGTGCCAGAGCTCACCGCCGAAGGCATGGTGCTGCTGGACTTCGATGGCAACGTGCTGGCCGGCGAGCGGCCGTCCAGCGAGTGGCGCTTCCACCGCGACATCCTGGCCGCGCGGGAAGATGTACATGCGGTGGTGCACACGCACGCGCCGTTTTCCACCACGCTGGCCTGCCTGCGGCGCGGCGTGCCGGCCTTCCACTACATGATCGCCGCGGCCGGTGGCAATGACATCCGCTGCGCGCCCTACGCGCTGTTCGGCACCCAGGCGCTGTCCAACCAGGCGCTGGCCGCGCTGGAAGGCCGCAAGGCCTGCCTGCTGGCCAACCACGGCATGCTCGCCGTGGGCCGCGACCTGCAGTCCGCGCTGGCCCTGGCGGTCGAGGTCGAAAGCCTGTGCGAGCAGTACTGGCGCGCCCTGCAGATCGGCGCGCCGCACCTGCTGGACGACGCCGAGATGGACGCCGTGATCGAGAAATTCAAAGACTACGGGCCGCGCCGGCCCGCCCAACCATGACCACCTCCTCCGTTGTCGAAACCCTGCGCTGGCGCGATGGCCGCATCGAGCTGATCGACCAGCGCATCCTGCCCGCGCGCATCGAGTTCATCGGCTACGACAGCGCCGAAGGCGTGGCCGAGGGCATCCGCGAGATGGTGGTGCGCGGCGCGCCGGCGATCGGCTGCGCCGCCGCCTACGGCGTGGCGGTGGAAGCGCTGCGCCAGCGCGCCGCGGCGCCCGGGCAGTTCGCCGCGGCGCTGGAGCAGGCCTTCGACGTGCTGGGCCGCAGCCGCCCGACCGCGGTCAACCTGTTCTGGGCGCTGCAGCGCATGCGCCGCTGCTGGCAGGCGCTGGAGGGCCAGCCGCCCGGCGCGGTGGCCGACGCCCTGCTCGCCGAGGCGCACGAGGTGCTGGCCGAGGACGTGCGCATCAACCGCGCCATGGGCGCGCACGGCGCCGCGCTGCTGGGCCAGCAGGCCACCGTGCTCACCCACTGCAACGCCGGCGCGCTGGCCACCGCCGGCCACGGCACCGCGCTGGGCGTGATCCGCTCGGCGGTGGAAGCCGGCAAGCAGGTGCGCGTGGTGGCCGACGAGACGCGGCCCTTCCTGCAGGGCGCGCGGCTCACCACCTGGGAGCTGATGCAGGACAACATCCCGGTCACGCTGATCACCGACAACATGGCCGGCTTCATGATGAAGCGCGGCGAGATCGACGCGGTGATCGTCGGCGCCGACCGCGTGGCCGCCAACGGCGACGTCGCCAACAAGATCGGCACCTACATGGTGGCGGTGCTCGCGAAGCGCCACGGCATCCCGTTCTACGTGGCCTGCCCGCTGTCCACCATCGACCTGGAAACGCCCGACGGCGACGCCATCCCGATCGAGGAACGCAGCGCGGAGGAGGTCAAGGGCTTTCGCGAACTGCAGTGGGCGCCCGCGGGCGTGGCGGCGCGGCACCCGGCCTTCGACGTGACGCCGGCCGAGCTGGTGACGGCGCTGATCACCGAGCGCGGCGTGCTGCGCGAACCAGGCCGCGACGGCATCCGGGCGCTGTTCGCGAACAGCTGATCCAACCGCGGGGGGCTTCCCCAAAGGAAAAGGGCCTGCTTCGCAGCAGGCCCCCGATCGTCGCCGCGGTCGGCCGCCTGGCGGCGGCCGGCGCGCCTTCTTACTTCGAGCTGATGATGTTGGTGGCCGAGTTGCCCACCGCGGTGGCCGCCACGCCGTTGTTGGTCACGACCGCCGAACCTCCGGCCATCGCACCCACGTTGACGCCGATCGTCATGCCCGTGGCGGTGGCGGAGATGTTGGCCGTGTTGGTCTGCGTGTTGCTCACCAGCCCGCTGGAGGCGGTGCTGCCGACGCCGACCACCGTCAGCGAGTTGTAGGCGCTGTTGCCGTAGGACACCGCCGTCGCCTGGTTGCCCGAGACCGTCGCCACCGTGTTGGACACGGCCAGCCCGCTGCCGTTCAGCCCGATCGTGCCGTACTGCACCGTGGTGTTCACCGTCGCCGCGTTGAGCTGGTTGTTCAGCACGCCGTAGGTCGGGAACAAGGCGGAGCCGCCGACGCTGGTCGCGGACACATCCATCGTGTTGCGCGCGGTGTTGCCGCCGCCCTGCGCACTGATGGCGTTGCCGTTGACGGTGACCGACGCGCTGTCGAGCGACGTTGCCGTGCTCACGCCGATCATCGCCGGCGTCAGCGCGGTGCCGCCCGCCGTGGCGGTCACCACGGTGGCCGCGCCGGTGCCCGCCGTCTGCGTGTTGGAGATCTGGCCGGTGCCGTTGAGCGCGCTGGTGGCGCTCAGTTGCACCGCGTTGCGCGCCACGTTGACGTTGGCCATCGCCAGCATGCTGTTGTCGACCACCCCGAACACCGCACCGGCGCCGACGTTGGCGCTGTTGGCGCCGATCAGGGCTCCGGTCGTGGTCGCCGTCACGTTGCCGTTGCCGACCTGGCTGCTGGTCACCGCGTAGCTGGCCGGCGCCCCCGTGGTGTCGCCGTTGAGCACCGTGCCGGTCACGCCGAGGCTGTTGGTCGCCACGTTGCGGGTGGCTTCGGCGCTCAGCACGTTGCCCGACACCGTCACCGGCGAGCCGGTCAGGTCGCCCGTGAGGTTCACGCCGACGCGGGCGGAGGTGGTGGTCGCAGTGATGCTGCCCAGGGTCGCGTTCTGCGTGTTCTCCACCGCCGCGGAACCGCTGAACGCGCCCTGCGCCGCGATCACCACGGAGGTGGTGGCGAGGTTGGCACCGGCGCGGGCGGCAGCCGTGTTGTCGCTCACCGTGAAGCTGTTGGTGCCCGTCACGCTGCCGACCACGTCGCCGCCGATCGTGCCGGTGTTGACCGTCGCACTCGCGTTGCCGCCGGAGGTCTGGTTGTTGCGGCCCGTGAAGCTGGCATTCGTGCCGCCGGGCAGCGAAGCCGCGGCCGTGCCGGTGATCGCGGCGCCGTCGACGGCGAGCGTGTTGCCCGCCATGTTGCGCACCGAATCGGCCGACAGCAGATTGCCGGACACCGCCAGCGTCGTGCCGCTCGCGCCGGCCAGGCCCTGCAGGCCGATGGCCGTGGAGTTCACCGTCGCGGCGGCCGTGTCCAGCGAGGCTGCCGTCTGCGTGCTGGTGACCATCGCCGAACCCGACGTGCTGCCGGCGGCTTCCAGCGTCATCGCATTGCGCGCGCTGTTGAATCGCGACAGGGCCGACACCTCGTTGTCGGACACGGTGACGCCGTTGGTGCCTGCGAGCGCGCCGGTGGCGTTGACGCCGATGGTGCCGGAGGTCGCCGTGCTCGCGACGCCGCCGACGCTGGCGCCGGTTTGCGTGTTGGTCACGGTGAAGCTCGCCGGGCTGGCGCCCACGGGCGTGCCGCCGACGATCGACGCAGCCGTCGCATCCAGCGTGTTGGCCGCGTCGTTGCGCAGGCTGCGGGCCGCCACCAGGTTGTCGGTCGCGGTGACGGTGGCACTCGTCACGGCACCGGACGACACCACGCCGATGGTGGTCGCGGTCGCGGTCGAGGTGACCGCGCCGACCGCGATGCCGGTCTGCGTGTTGCTGACCCGGCCGGTGCTGTCCAGCGTGCCGACCGCGCTCAACCCGAGCGAGGTGGATCCGCTGTTCGACACCGACTGCGCATTCACCGTGTTGCCCGTCGCCGTCACGCCGATGCTGCCCACCGCGCCGCCGACGTTGGCGCCGATGGTCGTCGCCGTCGCGGAAGCGGTGCCGGCGGTGATGTTCACGTCCAGCTGCGTGTTGCTTGCCGTGAAGCTGGCCAGCGTCGCGGCCGGCAGCGAGGTCGCGCCGGTCACGCTGCCGCCGGCGGCGGTGAGCGAGACGTCGGCGACATTGCGCAGCGTGCTCGCCGAGACGGTGTTGTCGGAGGCCGTCACCACCGCCGCGGTGCTGCCGGTGGAGATCAGCCCCACCGTGCCGGCCGTCGTGGTGGCGCTGGCGATTCCGGAGGCCAGGGCGTTCTGCGTGCTGGTCGCCATGCCGCTGCCGGTGAGCGTGCTGGTCGCATCGAGGGAGGCGGCGACCGTGGCGTTGTTGTTGGCGGCAAACGACGAGATCGCGTTGTCGCTCACCGTCACGGCGCTGCCGATGGCGCTGCCCGCCGAGAGGCCGGTGACACCCGTGCTGTTGGTCGCGGACACCGCGCTCAGCGCGGAGGTCTGCGCGTTCTGCGCGGTGAAGCTCGCCGGTGTGCCGGCGGCCAGGGTGGTGGCGCCGGCGATCACGGAGCCGGTGGCATCGAGCGTCGTGCCAGCCGAGTTCGTCTGCGCCACGGCGCTCGTCGCGTTGCCCGAGACGATCACCGGCGTCGTGACGACGGCGCCGGTGGCGACCAGGCCGAGCGTTGTGGCGCTGGTCGTTGCCGTCACCCCGCTGCCGAGCAGCGGGGTGTGCGTCTGCGTGCTGGTCGCCATGCCGCTGCCGCTCAGGGTGCCGGTGGCATCCAGTGCGAGCGCGGTGGACCCCATGTTGCCGCCCGCACGCGACGACACGCTGTTGTCGCTCACCGTCACGCTGCCGCCGGTGGCGCTCGCGGCCGCGAGGCCGACGGTGCCGGTGGTGTTGCTCGCCGAGGCGCTCGCGTTGGTGCTCGTCAGGTTGCCGGAGCTTTGCGTGTTTCTGGCGGTGAAGCTGGCCGGCGTGCCTGCCGCCAGCGTCGTGTCGCCCGTGACCGCCGCGCCGCTGGCGCTGAGGCTGGTGTTCGCGGAGTTGCGGATCGCCTGCGCGCTGCTGGCGTTGTCCGACACCGTCAGGTCGCCGCTCACGACCGAGAAGCCGGCCGAGTTCACGCCGATGGTGGTGGCGCCCGTGGTGGCGCTGACGGCGCCGTAGTTGGCGTTCTGGGTGCTGGTCGCCATCCCGCTGCCGGTCAGCGTGGAGGTTGCGTCCAGCGTGGCCGAGGTGGTCGCCGAGTTGGAACCGGACAGCGCCGAGACGCTGTTGTCGCTGACCGTCACGACGGAGCCGACCAGGCCCTGGGCCGCGACCCCCACGGTGGTGGTGGTGTTGGTTGCGGTCGCGGTCGCCGCGGCACCAATCAAGGTCCCCGAATTCTGCGTGTTGCTGGCCGTGAAGCTGGCCGGCGTGCCGCCCGGCAGCGAACCGCCCGCGGTGCCGGTGATCGCGCCGCCGGTGGCCGACAGCGAGGTTTCGGCGGAGTTGCGCACCGCTTGCGCGCTGGTGCTGTTGTCAGCCACGGTGACGGGCACCGCAACGAGCATCGCGCCGCTCGACACCACACCGACCGTGGTCGCCGTGGTGGTCGCCGCGATCGCGGAGGTCGCGGCCGTCTGGCTGCTGGAGGCCATGCCGCTGCCGGTCAGGCTGCTGGTGCCGTCCAGCGCCAGGCGGGTGCTGCCCGCGTTGGCGCCGGCACGCGAGGACACGCTGTTGTCGCTGACGGTGGCATTGCTCCCCGTCAGGCCGCCCGGTGCCGAGACGCCGACCGTGGCCGTCGCGTTGGTGGCGGTCGCGGTGGAGCTGGACGTCTGCGTGTTGACGGCCGCGAAGCTCGCCGGGCTGCCGTTGATCGGCGTCCCGCCGGTGACGGTGGAGCCG
The DNA here is from genome assembly GCA_040384685.1 of Pseudomonadota bacterium. Taxonomy (GTDB): domain Bacteria; phylum Pseudomonadota; class Gammaproteobacteria; order Burkholderiales; family Burkholderiaceae_C; genus Ramlibacter. The sequence continues at coordinate 78,959 of JAZKIV010000013.1, forward strand.
CTCGCCGTGAGCGAGGTGTCGGCCACGTTGCGCAGTGCCTGGGCGGCGCTTTCGTTGCCCGACACCGTGACCGGCACGGCGACGAGGCTGCCCGTGGCGCTGACGCCCAGGGTCCCCGCCGTGACGGACGCGGTGGTGGCACCGGCCGCCGTCGCGGTCTGCGTGCTGGTGGCCATGCCGGTGCCGGCCAGGCTGCCGGTGGCATCCAGCGTCACGCCGGTGCGGCCCAGGTTGGCGCCCGCAACCGCGGAGACGCTGTTGTTGCTCACCGTCACGTCGCCGGCGGTGAGGGATGGGGCGGACACGCCGACCGTGGCGGTCGTGTTCGTCGCCGTGTTGGCGCCGCCTGCGGTCTGGCTGTTGCTGGCCGTCCAGCTGGCCGGGGTGCTTCCCGGCAGCACGGTGGTATCGCTCAGGCTTCCGCCGGTCACTTCCAGCAGCGTCGTCGCGTTGTTGCGCTGCGCCTGGGCGCTGGTGCTATTGCCCGACACCGTCACCGGCGTCGCGACCACGGACCCGGCGGACACCAGGCCGACCGTGGTCACGTTGGTGGTCGCCGCCACCGTTCCGGATGCGGCGGTCTGCGTGCTGATCGCCATGCCCGACGCATTCAGGGTACCGGTGGCGTCGAGGCCGACGCCGGTGAAGCCGTTGTTGGCTCCCGCCAGCGAGGACACGTCGTTGCCCGACACGGTGAGGCTGCCGGCGGTCACCGACGTGGCCGACAGGCCGACCGTCGCGGTGGTGTTGGTGGCGGTGGCGTCGCCGGTGGAAGTCTGCGTGTTCTGCGCCGAGAAGCTGGCCGGCGTCGCGCCCACCGGATTGCCGCCGGTGACCGTGGCGCCGCTCGCCACGAGAACGGTGCTCGCCAGGTTGCGCTGCGCCTGCGCGCTGCTGGTGTTGTCCGAGACGGTGATCGGCGTGGCAACCGTCTGGCCGGCAGTGACGCCGATCGTGGTGGCGGCCTGGGTGGCGGTCGCCGCTCCGGTGCTGGCGGTTTGCGCGCTGGTGGCGGCGCCCGTGCCGCTCAGCGTGCCGGTGGCATCCAGGCTGACGGTGGTCGTTGCGGCGTTGGCACGGGCCGTGGCGAAGGCCTGGTTGTCGCTCACCGTGACCGCGGTGGCGCCGATGAGGTCGCCGGTCAGGCTCAGGCCGATGGCGCTGGTGGTGGTGCTCGCCGTCACCGCACCGGTGCCGGTCTGGCTGTTCTGCGACGTGAAGCTGGCCGGGGCCATCGCTGCGTCGCCGGCGATGCTCGCGCCGGTGGCGGTGAGCGTGTTGTCGGCTGCGTTGCGCGTGGCCTGCGCGCCGACCAGGTTGCCATTGACGGTGACGGTGTTGCCGCCGCCGGTGAGCGCCGTGCCGCCGACGCCGACGATCGTGCTGCCGCCGGTCGCCGGCGCGATGGTCGCCGAGATGACGCCGGCGCCGGAGTTCTGGCTGTTGTTGACGACACCGGAGCCGGTCAGGCCGGCCGTGGCGGCCAGCGTCTGCGTGTTGCCGGCGGAGTTGCCGCGCGCGGTGGCCGTGACCGTGTTGTCGCTGACCGTGAAGGACGTTCCCGACGCACCGCCCACGGCCGCGCCCACCGTCCCGATGTAACCGGTGGCGGTCACCGCCGCGTCGGCGGTCTGCGTGTTGGAGGTGATGAAGCTCTGGGTGAGGGCGCCCGAAGAGGCGCTGCCGCCGGTCACCGTGGCGCCGGAGACCTCCAGCGCGTTGGTCGCCAGGTTGCGGCTCGCGCTCGTCGACAGCGTGTTGCCGTCCACCACGACGGCGGTGCCGATGTATGTGGTGGCGCCGGCGCCGGTGTTCTGCAGCACGCCGACACCCGCCGCGTTGGTCAGCGCGCCCAGGGTCGAGGACACCGCGCCGGTGTTGGCGGTCTGGGTGTTGGCAACCAGGCCCGAGGCGGCGACCGTGCCGGTCGCGTCCAGGCTCAGGCTGTTGCCGGTGCGGTTCACATTGGCGGCGGCGCTTGCCGTGTTGCCCTCGACCGTGACGGAGCCGCCGGAGATGGTGTTGGCGCGCACCGCCAGCTGGCCGGCGTTGTTGGTGGCGGTTACCGCCCCGGAACCGCTCTGTGCATTGACCACCGAGAAGTCGGTGCTGGCAGCCAGGGCCGAGCCCGCGATGCTGGCGCCGGTGACCGTCTGGGTGCTGAAGGCCTCGTTCTGGCCGGCGGCCGCCGCGATGCGGTTGCCGCTGACGGTGATGGGCGTGCCGGCGAAGCTGGTCGCCTCCACGGTCATGACGTCGAAGCCGCCGGTTTCCGCGGCGATGGTCGCCGACACGGCGCCGGTGGTGGTCTGGCCGGAGCCGATCGCGCCGGTGAGCGCGGATGCCGTGCCGCTGGCCGCGAGGTTCAGCGTGTTGACGGCGCTGGTGCCCTGCGCGGTCGTGGAGACCTCGTTGCCCGACAGGGTGGCGGTGCCGCCCGTCACGTTGGCCTGGTTGGTCTGCAGGCCGAACTGGATGCGGGTCACGCTGGTGCTGTCGGCCGTGACCGTTCCGGTCTGGCTCTGGTTGTTCGCGACGGCGTAATCCGCCGTGACGGTCGGCACCACGCCCGCCAGCGTGACGCCGCTGGTCGTGTTGGCGGCGTTGCCCGACAGGGTGCCGGCGGTGGCGCTGAGCTTGTTGGAGGCGGTGCTGCCGGCCGCAGTGGTTTCGACCGTGTTGTCGCTCAGCGTGGCGTCGGTGCCGTTGATCGCGGCGGCCGTGACACCCGTGCCGCGCACGCGGATGCGCACGCGGTTGTCGGTGGCGGTGGCCGAGACGTTGGTGCTGCTGGACTGCTGGTTGAGCAGGCCGGCGCTGGTGGACAGCGCCGATGCCGCATCGAGCGCCAGCGTGCTGTCCGCGCTGTTGTTGGTCGCCTGGGTGGTGATCTGGTTGCCCGAGACGCTCAGCGTGCTGCCGGACACGGTGACCGCGCCGGCGGTGCCGTCGGACACACCGACCGACAGGGTGCTGGTGGTCGCGTTGCGGCCGCCGGAGACAGCGTCGTCCTGGACGTTGGCGACCGAGAACTCGCTATTGACCGAGTTCGCGCCGGGCCAGGCGGCCGCGGTGATGGTGCCCGTCGCCACGCCGGGCGCGGCCGAGGTGAGGGTGCCCAGGTCCGCCGCGAGCTTGTTGGTCGCGGTGTTGCCGGTGGACGTGGCCGTGATCTGGTTCTGGTCGACCGTCAGGACGGCGGCGGTGAGGCTGCCGGTGTAAGTGACGCCGACCGCCGTGGTGCCGCCGGCCGATCCCTGCACGAGCGCGTTGGCGGTGCCGGTCACGGCGTTGCTCTGCGAGCTCGCGATGCTGGCGATGCTGGTGGCGGCGCCGGCGGTCGTGACCAGCGTTCCGGCCCCGGGCGTGAGCGTGTTCGTCACGCTGTTGCCGGTGGTGGAGGCGCTGACGCTGTTGTCGCTGACCGTGGCGCTGCTGTTGGCGACCGCGGTCTGGCCCACGGCGCTGCCGACGCTCACGGAAACGAAGCCGCCACCCAGGAAGGGCGCCGCCGTGCTGGAGGTGGTGGCGCCGACGGATCCGGTGTTGACCTGGCTGCTGGCGATGCCGAGCGCGGAATTGCTGGTGGCGCTGGTGCCCGTCACCTGCGCGGACGGGGTGGCGCTCATGGCGTTCGGGCCGACCGTCAGCGTGCCGCTGACGTCGGTTCCCAGCGTGTTGCTGGCCGAATTGCCTTCCGCCGCGGAGGCCACGCTGTTGCCGCTGGAGGTGACGGTGGTGCCGGCGGTGATGTTGTTGGAGGTGAACAGGACGCCGCCATCCGTGATGGTGGCCGAGACCGCGCTGCCGTTCTGCTGCGTGTTGCCCACCGCGGCCTGCACCGTGGCATTGGCCGCGGTCAGGGAAACGCTTGTGGCCGCGGCGTTGCCGCCGGCACCGGCGTTGACCTGGTTGCCGTCCAGCGTGAAGGTGCTGGCGCTCGCGTTCACCCGGTTGCCCGGCTGCGCCGCCACCTGGTCGCGCAGGTTGATGGCCGCGAAGCTGTTGGTGACGCTGGCGCCGATGGCGCCGCCGTAGTTGGCCTGCTGGTTGGTGGCCGAGGTTCCCGCCGTGGCGCTGGTGCTGCCGAAGCCGCCCCCGTTGGCGTTGACCGTGCTCGCGGCGCCGCCACCGACCTGCGAGGACAGGCTGGAATCGGCTGTGAGGTCGACCCTGGTCGACGCGGCGCTGCCCTGGGCCGCGGCGGAGATGCCGTTGTCGCTCAGCGTGATGTTGCCGGTCAGGGCGGCGGCGCTGTTGCCCACGTTGACGGCGATGGAGCCGGCCGTCACCGTCCCGCTGATGTTGGTCGTGTTGTTCGATTGGCTGTTGGCCGCGGACACCACCGACGACAGGCTGCCGCCGCTGGTGGTGATCGCGCTGCCGGCAGCGTTGCCGGTCGCGCCCGCGCCGACGCTGTTGCCGTCCACGGTGATGCCGCCGCCGACGCCGATCTGGTTGGCGCGCACGATCACCACGCCGCCGTCGGTCAGCGCCTGCGCCGCCGTGGCGCCGGTCCCCGTGACGGTGGAGGCGAGCGGGGCGTTGTTGTTGCGCTGCTCGTTCAGCATCACCAGGCCGCCGGTGACGGTGTCGGCCATGGTGGTGGCGCTGGAGTTGCTGAGGCTGTTGCCGGCGACACCGGAGCCGGTCACGGCCACGCCGTCGACCACCAGCGCGTTGCCGGCGGAGTTGCCGGTGGACAGGGCGGTCACGCTGTTGTTCGAGACCGTCAGCGGCGCGCTCAGCGTCGTGGTGGTGGCGCCGGACTGGAAGCGCAGGTCGGCCTCGATGCGCGAGCCGGTGATCACCGCGGTGCTGACCGGGTTGCCGCCGGTTTCGATGTTCGCCTGCATGCTGCTCACGGCCGCGCTGCCCGTGTAGCCGGGGTTGACGCCGTCGGCGACCAGGAAGGTGTTGGTCGCGGCGTTGCCGCCGTAGGTGGCGCCGATCTGGTTGCCGGTGAGAGACAGCGGCTGCGTCTGGGTCGCGCCGCCGTTGATATCCACCAGCACTCGGGCGTTGTCGACGATGGCCTGCGAGCCGCCGGTCGCGCCGGCGTTGTAGGCGACCTGGTTGTTCGAGATGCCGACAGTGGATGCCACCGTGTTGGTGGCGGCGGGAGTCGCGGCATTGAAGGTCGTTGCCGCCGAGCCCGCGGTGGCATCGGTGAATCCGGTCTTCACGGCACCCGGGACGGTAGCGTCGGTCGTGTCGCCGCCGACGCGGTTGGTCGCCTGGTTCAGCTGAACCGTCGAGTTGATCTTGTTGCCGCCCACGGAAACGGCCGACACGGGAGCACCGGTGGTGTTCACGCCGTAGAAAATATCCGTCTGCGAGGCCCGGGTGATGATCGGCGCGCCGCCGTTCGCGGTGAGCAGCTGGCCCGAATTGATGCCGGCCAGGCCGATCGTCGGGTCGACCACGAACAGGTCCAGGAAGTTGGTCACCAGGTTGCCCATCGCCGTCGCCGAACTGGTGTTCGTGGTGACGAGGAAGGAGCTGTTGACGCCGCCGCTGCCGTTGGTGATCACGACGCCGTTGCTGACGCCGGAGATCGTCGCCGAGCGCGACAATCCGGTATCGAGCTGGGGGTTCTGGATGTACTGCGAGCTGCTGACGTTCGGCGTGAGCGCCTGCGTCCCGGGCGCCGTCAGCTGGTAGGCCATCTGGGCCGAGGCGGCGCCCGCCGCGCCCAGCGCGATCAGGCAGGCGGAGGCGAGAGCGCTGCGCCGGAAGACGGCGGTTTGCACTGAGTTGATTTGCTTGCGGCGTTGGGTGCTGTTCATCACTTCTCCTTCAATTCAATTCGTTCAATACGTCGGGTTGTCCGCGGCGGCTAGCGCGCGATCACCATCGTGGCGATGCGCTGGTAGCCCGCGCCCTGGCGGACGATGCCGCTGTCGGTCGGGTTCGGCATCCAGGTCACGCCGACGCGTGTCGCCGCGATGCCCTTGGCCGCAAGCGCGTCCGTGATTGCCTTGATGCGCTGGTTGGTGATTTCGCGCCGCTGCACCGGCGGCCAGCTCTCGTTGTCGCGCGCCAGCAGGTGGAAGCCCACGCTGTTGCCGCGCGCGGCCTCGCTGGCCATCTGCTCGATCATCGACATGGCCTGCGGCCCGATGGCCGTGCTGCCGAACTCGAAGGGCACCAGCTGCTCGCCGCCCTGCGCGGAAACCGCGCCGTTCTGCGGCGTGAGGCCGGACTGGGTCTCGTCGTTGACCACCACCTTGTGGGTGCCGTTCTTGCCGTTGCCGTTGGCGGGCGCCGCCGCGACGGCCACCGACTGCGGCTGCGCCGCCGGCGCGGCCGCGCCCTTGGCCTTGTCGCGCGGCAGGCAGTCCTGCGGATCGATGCCGGCGATCGCCGAGACCAGCTCGACCACGCCCTGCTCGATGGTGGTGCGAACGCCCAGCTGCAGCGGCTCCTGGCTCTTGCCGCCGACGTTGATGTCGACCAGGTCGCTGCCGAAGAAGCGGTAGACGCCGGCGCCGATTTCCTCGCCGATGATCTGCTTTTGCAGGCTCACCGTCCTGGCCACCACCAGGGTGCGGGTGTCCACCAGGCGCAGGTCGACGCCGATGTTCATGGTGTAGGTGCGCTTCTTGACGCCCACGCCGTTGACCGCCGCTTCGAAGCCGCCGGAGCCGATGTTGTAGTTCAGCTCGGTGATGCCGCCCACGATGTAGTAGTTGGAGCGCAGGATGGTGCCGCCGAAGTACGGCACCCACGGCACCGCCGGCTTGCCCTGCTCCACGGCGTGCGTGCGGCCGTCGCCCAGCTGGCGGCGGTCGGTGTAGGCCAGCTCCAGCTCCGCGATGCGGGTGTCGAAGCGCTCCTGCAGCTGCACCACGTCGCCCAGCTTGCCGAGCGCCGAATAGATCATCAGGGCGCCGCCCTGGGTGATGGTGCTGCCTTCGTTCTGGCTGTACTTGCCGGTGTAGTCCTTCACGTCGCCTACCGCGATGCCCACCACCGGCTGCTTGCGCTGGCGCATGGCGTCGGCCAGGCAGCCGAAGGCCGGCTCCATCTGCGTGAAATTGCGGCGCGCGGCCGAACCGACGATCACCGGCGCCTCGTCGGGCGCCAGTTGTTGCGTGGGCAGTGTGGTGCAGCCTGTCGCCAGGCCGGCCAGCGCGCACAGCGCGATCTTCTTGCTCCAAGGTACTACCACGGGATTCCCTCGCTCAATTCGCATTCAGGGGGCCTGCACATGCCGTGCTGCCCGAGACGCTGGCCGTCTGCGCGCCCGAGTTGTTCTGGTCCGAGTTCAGCGCCTGGTCGGTCCGCCCGCCGTCGGCCGAGATGGCGCCGGTGGTGGCCGAGGTGCTGGAGCCGGAGACGCCGGAGCTGAGGCTGCCGCTGTTGCTTTGCGTGTTGGCGACCGCGCCGGTGCCGGGGGTCGTCGCGCCGTTGAGCGCCACCAGCACGCCCGGCAGCCCGAACTGGGACACGCCGTTGGACGCCGTGTTGGCGCCGGTGCTGGAGCTGGTGCTGCCGCTGTTGCTGGTGGAAGGCGAGGAGGTGCTCGCCGTCATCCCGTTGCTGCCGGAATTGCCCTGCGAGTTGGCCGACAGCGAGCAGTTGTACTGCTTGTCGATGTACGTGTTGTTGTTGATGGTGGTCTTGAAGGAGTCGTAGTAGCCGCCCTTCTTGCGCTCGATCAGGTCGAGCACCGCACCCTTGTTGACCTTGTCCTGCGAGGTCTGGAACTGCCAGGACCCGTTTTCGCCCAGGCCGTTGGCCCAGGCAGGCACGGCGAACAACATCGCCGCTGTCATGCCGCCCGCAATGGCCAGCCCCTTAAGCAACCCGTCCTCGGCTCGTCGACGCCAAGAGTTCATACAGCACTCCTTGCCGCCTGGGGCTCAAACAACGCCGCCCATCAGGCATATGAAACAAATCACGCACGTGCGTTACGTTCGTAACGAGAGGCGAATATGCTTCAGCCAGTCTGTTTAGGTCAAGTGGTTAAGGGAGTTACGTGAATTTCCTCACGGATGGCTTGAACTCAAAAACACAAATGTGAAAAAGTAAAAAGAAAAACGCGGGGTATTCCCGCGTTTTGGTAACAAGTAGTTTCATAAAAGTTGCGAGGGCGCAACGCCCTCTGCAACACCTCTGTAACCCGCTATTCCTTGATGTCGACGCCGTAGAACATGTGGCGCGCGAACGGGCTGGGCTTGAAGTCGATGACTTCCTTGCGCACCGGCTTGAGCTGCACCGCGTGGGCCAGCGTCAGCCAGGGTTCCTGTTCCTTGAACACCACCTGCGCCTGCTTGTACAGCGCGTCGCGCTCGGCCGGCTTGGTGACGATCTTGGCCTTGAGCACCAGGTCCTCGAACGGCTTGTGGCAGAACTTGGCCACGTTGGAGCCGTTGGTCTTGGCCGAATCGCAGCCCAGCAGGGTGTGCAGGAAGTTGTCCGGGTCGCCGTTGTCGCCGGTCCAGCCCAGCATGCCCATCTGGTGCTCGCCGGCCTGCATGCGCTTGCGGTACTCGCCCCACTCGAAGGTCTTGATCTCGGCCTTGACGCCGATCTTGGCCAGGTCGGCCTGCATCAGCTCGGCGATGCGCTTGGCGTTGGGGTTGTACGGGCGCTGCACCGGCATGGCCCACAGGTCGGTGCTGAAGCCGCTCGGGAAGCCGGCCTGGGCCAGCAGCTTCTTGGCGCCTTCGGGGTCGTAGGCGGTGTCCTTGATGGCGTCGTTGTAGGCCGACATGGTCGGCGGGATCGGGTTCTTGGCGATCACGCCGGTGCCCAGGTAGACCCCGTCGATGATGGCCTTGCGGTTGATCGCCATGCTGACGGCCTTGCGCACGCGCACGTCGTCGAACGGCTTCTTGGTGGTGTTGTAGGCCAGGTAGCCCACGTTCAGGCCCGGCTGCTCCAGCACCGTGACGTTCGGGTCCTTGCGGATCGCCTCCAGGTCGGCCGGGTTCGGGTAGGGCATGACGTGGCACTCGCCCTTTTGCAGCTTGGCCCAGCGCACCGACGCGTCGGGCGTGATGGCGTACACCAGGTCGTCGATCTTGGCCTTGCCGCCCCAGTAGGTCGCGAACGCCTTGTAGCGGATCACCGCGTCCTTCTGGTACTGCACCAGGTAGAACGGCCCGGTGCCGATCGGCTCCTGGTCGATCTTCTCGGGCGTGCCGGCCTTGAGCATGGCGTCGGCGTACTCCTTGGACTGCACCGCCGCGTAGGGCATGGCCAGGTTGGCCAGGAACGGCGCCTCGGGCTGGTTCAGCGTGATCTTGATGGTGTAGTCGTCGGTCTTGACCACCGTCTTGATCAGCTTGGGCATGCCCATGTCGTTGAAGTACGAGTGGTTGGAGCTGGTCACCTTGAAGAACGGGTGGTCCTCCTTCCACTGCCGCTCGAAGGCGAAGATCACGTCGTCGGCGTTGAAGTCGCGCGCCGGCTTGAAGGCGCGGTGGTTGTGCCACTTTACGCCCTTGCGCAGGTAGAAGGTGTAGGTCAGGCCGTCGGGCGAGATGTCCCAGCGCTCGGCCAGGCCGGGGACCACCTTGGTGCCGCCGCGCTCGAATTCGACGATGCGGTTGTAGATCGGCTCATTGCCGTCGAACGACGTGCCGGTCGTGTTGACGCCGGGGTAGAAGTTCTCCGGGCTGCCTTCCGAGCAGAACACCAGCGTCTTGGCGCCGGCACCGGCGGCGCAGGCCATGGCCAGCGCGGCGATCGCCAGGCGCTTGCGGGACGGGAACGGATTCATTGCGAACTCCTTCTTTCTGAAAAAACATGGCCCGGCAGGCCGGTTAGCGGGCAATTTACCAATCACCGGGGCCCGCGTCATCCCGGTGTTTGCAGAAACGTTTCGGCGAAATGGCAGGCCACCAGCCGCCCGTCCACCGGGCGCGGCAGCGGCCTTTCGGCGCGGCAGCGCTCCACCGCGTGCGGGCAGCGGCTGGAAAACACGCAGCCGCTGGGCGGGTTCAGCGGCGACGGCAGCTCGCCCTTGAGCACGATGCGCTCGGTGCGCGCGCCCAGGCCCGGCGTGGCGGCCAGCAGCGCGCGCGTGTAGGGATGCAGCGGCCGCGCGAACAACCGCTCCTTGGGCCCCTGCTCCATGGCGTGGCCCAGGTACATCACCAGCACGTCGTGCGCGATGTGGCGCACCACCGCCAGGTCGTGCGAGATGAACAGGTAGGCCAGGCGCAGCTGCTGCTGCAGGTCGGCCAGCAGGTTGAGCACTTGCGCCTGCACCGACACGTCGAGCGCGGACACCGGCTCGTCGGCCACCACCAGCCGGGGGCCGGGCATCAGCGCGCGCGCGATGGCGATGCGCTGGCGCTGGCCGCCGGAGAACATGTGCGGGTAGCGGCTGGCGTACTCGGGCCGCAGGCCCACCTTGGCCAGCATGGCGCGCGCGCGCTCGGCGCGCTCGGCGGCCGGCAGGTCGGTGTTGATGGCCAGCGGCGCCTCCAGCACGGCGCTGATCTTCTTGCGCGGGTTCAGCGACCCGTAGGGGTTCTGGAACACCAGCTGCACCGCCTGGCGCAGCCGCCTGCGCTCCTCGCCGTGCGCGGTCTTCACCACGTCGACGCCGTCCAGCGTCAGCGTGCCTTCCGTGGGTTTTTCGACCAGCGCCACCATGCGCGCCAGGGTCGATTTGCCGCAGCCCGACTCGCCCACCACCGCCAGCGTCTGGCCCTGGCGCAGCGAGAACGAGATGCCGCCCACCGCCTGCAGCATGGCCGGCGCGCGGAACAGGCCGCGGCGGATCGGGTAGGTCTTGCGCAAATCGCGCGCTTCGACGATCACCGGATCGTCGGTCATGCCACGGCCTCTGCCGGCAGCGGCCCGTCGCGCTCGATCGCCGCCTGCCGCGCCGGATCGCCCAGCGGGTAGTGGCAGCGCACCTGCCCGTCCTGCCAGGGCCGCAGCGCGGGGCGCACGGTGCGCGAATGTTCGGTGGCGTAGGCGCAGCGCGGCGCGAACAGGCAGCCGGCCGGCCGGTCGTAGATGCCCGGCACCACGCCCGGGATGGTGGCCAGCCGGTGCCCCGCCTCGCCGTGCTCCGGCAGCGCCGACAGCAGCGCCTCGGTGTAGGGATGCTGCGGCCGCGTGAAGAGCGCCTCGGCGCGCTGCTGCTCCATCACCTGGCCGGCGTACATCACGGCCACGCGCTGCGCCATTTCGCTGACCACGCCCATGTTGTGCGTGATCAGCACCAGCGCCATGCCGCGCTCGCGCTGCAGCTCGCGCAGCAGGTCCAGGATCTGCGCCTGGATGGTCACGTCCAGCGCCGTGGTCGGCTCGTCGGCGATCAAGAGGCGCGGATTGCACGAGATCGCCATGGCGATCATCACGCGCTGGTTCATGCCGCCCGACAGCTGGTGCGGGTAGTCGTTCAGCCGCGCCTCGGGCGACGGGATGCCGACCTGCTCCAGCAGTTCCACCGCGCGCCGCCGCGCCGAGTTCTTGTCCAGCGGCGAGTGCAGCCGCAGCGCCTCGACCAGCTGGAAGCCGATGGTGAAGCACGGGTTCAGGCTGGTGGTAGGCTCCTGGAAGATCATCGCCATGTCCTTGCCCACCAGGCGGCGCCGCTCGCGGTCGGAGATGCCCAGCAGGTCATGGCCGGCGAAACGCAGCGCCTTGGCGCGCACCCGGCCCGGCCAGGCGATCAGCCCCATCAGCGCCATCATCGACACGCTCTTGCCCGAGCCCGATTCGCCGACGATGCCCAGCACCTCGCCTTCTTCCAGCGTCAGGCTCACGCCCTCGACGGCATGCATGGTGCCGCCCTGGGTCGGGAACTCCACGTGCAGGTCTTCGATCTCGAGCAATGCCATGGTTCAGCGCTTGAGCTTGGGGTCGAGCGCGTCGCGCAGCCCGTCGCCCAGCAGGTTGAAGGCCAGCACGGCCACCAGGATCATCAGCCCCGGGAAGGTGACGACCCACCAGGCCCGCAGCACGAATTCGCGCGCGTCGGCCAGCATGGTGCCCCACTCGGGCGAGGGCGGCTGCGCGCCCAGGCCGAGGAAGCCGAGCGCCGCCGCGTCCAGGATGGCGGTGGACACGCCGAGCGAGGCCTGCACGATCAGCGGCGCCGTGCAGTTGGGCAGCACCTCGCTGAACATCAGCCGCAGGGTGCCGGCGCCGCTCACGCGCGCGGCGGTCACGTAGTCGCGCGACATCTCGGCGATGACGGCGGCGCGCGTCACGCGCACGTAGTGCGGCAGCACCACCACCGCCACGGCCAGCATCGCGTTCACCAGGCCCGGCCCGAGGATGGCCACCACCACGATGGCCAGCAGCAGGCTGGGCAGCGTGAGCACGATGTCCATCGCCCGCATGATGGCGATCTCGGTGATGCCGCGCGCGAAGCCGGCGATCAGGCCGAGCGCGATGCCCACCGCCATCGACATCGCCACCACCGCCACCCCGATGGACAGCGACAGGCGCGCGCCGTGGATCAGGCGCGACAGGATGTCGCGGCCGATGGCGTCGGTGCCTAGCGGGTACTGCGCCGAGCCGCCCTGCTGCCACATCGGCGGGCGCAGGAAGGCGCCGGCGTTGGTGGCGTCGGGCAGGTGCGGCGCCAGCAGCGGCGCGAAGATCGCGAGCAGGAACAGCACCGCGACGACCACCAGGCCCATCACGGCGCCGCGGTTGGCGGAGAACGAAGTCCAGAATTCGCGCCAGGGGCCGGGCGGTGTGTTGGCCGCCTGGACGGAAACGGTGGGAGTGGCGTTCATCGGCGAATCCGCGGATTGATGAACCCGTAGGTCACGTCCACCAGCAGGTTGACCGCCATCACCACCACGCCCAGCAGCAGCATGCCGCCTTGCAGCACCGGGTAGTCGCGCCGGTTGATGGCCTCGATCAGCCACTTGCCGACGCCGGGCCAGGAGAAGATGGTCTCAGTCAGGATGGCGCCGGTGAACAGCACGCCGACCTGCAGGCCGATCACCGTCACCACCGGGATCAGCGCGTTGCGCAGGGCATGCACGCCCACCACCCGCAGCGGCGGCAGGCCCTTGGCGCGCGCGGTGCGGATGTAGTCCTCGCCCAGCACTTCCAGCATGGCCGAACGCGTCATGCGCGCCACCACCGCCAGCGGGTTGGTGCCCAGCACGATGGCCGGCAGCACCAGGTGGCGCAGGGTGGAGGTGAACGCGCCCTTCTCGCCCGAGATCAGCGAATCGACCAGCAGGAAGCCGGTGGTCGGCTCGATGTAGTGCTCCACGCCCAGGCGGCCCGACACCGGCGTGAGCCCGAGCTGCACCGAGAACAGCAGGATCAGCAGCAGGCCCCACCAGAAGATCGGCATCGAATAGCCGGTGAGCGAGGTGGCCATCACGCCGTGGTCGAACACCGAATTGCGCCGCACCGCGGCGATGATGCCGGCCGGAATGCCCAGCAGCAGCGCGAACACGATGGCGCACACCGCCAGTTCCACCGTGGCCGGGAACAGCGTCGCGAATTCGCGCAGCACCGGCTCCTGGGTGATGAGCGACTTTCCCAGGTCGCCGCGCAGCACGCGGCCGATGTAGATGCCGTACTGCACCAGAACCGGCTGGTCCAGCCCCAGTTCGGTCAGCAGCTTGGCGTGGCGCGCCGCGTCGATGCCGCGCTCGCCCGCCATCGTCTCGATCGGGTCGCCCGGCACCAGCCGGATCATGAAGAACGCCAGCAGCGTCATCCCGAAGAAAGTCGGGACGACGAGGCCGAGGCGCGTGAGGATGAAGCGCAGCATGAAGCGGCGGATTGTGAGGGTACGGCTGGGCCCGGGCATCTGGGGCGAACCCCAGGTGCCCTGTCAGGTCATGCAAAGGCCGTGCCGCCCGGAGGCGCCTTGTTGCCGCTGTTACGCGATTGCGGCCTTGCCGCCTTCGCGCAGCTCGCGCCGCAGGATCTTGCCCACCGGCGTCTTCGGCAGCTCCTTGCGGAATTCCACCACCTTGGGCTGCTTGTAGCCGGTGAGGTTCTGGCGGCAGTAGTCGCGCACCTTCTCCTCGGTCAGGCTGTCGTTGCTGCGCACGATCACCAGCTTGACGGCCTCGCCGCTCTTGGCGTCGGGAATGCCGATGGCCGCGCACTCCAGCACGCCGTCGATCTTGGACACCACGTCTTCCACTTCGTTGGGATACACGTTGAAGCCCGACACGATGACCATGTCCTTCTTGCGGTCGACGATGCGGAAATAGCCGCGCGCGTCCTGGATGCCGATGTCGCCGGTCTTGAAGTAGCCGTCCGGCGTCATGACCTTGGCGGTTTCGTCGGGGCGCTGCCAATAGCCGGCCATCACCTGCGGTCCCTTGATGGCGATCTCGCCCGGCTCGCCCAGTGCCACCTCGTTGCCGCTGTCGTCCAGGCATTTGAAATAGGTGGAGGGGATCGGCACGCCGACGGTCCCGGTGAATTCCTTGTTGGTCAGCGGATTGCAGCTGGCCGACGGCGAGGTTTCCGACAGGCCGTAGCCCTCGCAGATCGGGCAGCCGGTCTTTTCCAGCCAGCGCTGCGCCACGCCGCTCTGCACCGCCATGCCGCCGCCCAGCGACACCTTCAGGTTGCGCCAGTTCACCTTGTCGAAGTCGGGGTGGTTGAGCAGCGCGGCGAACAGGGTGTTGACCGCGGGGAAGCTGTGGAAGGTGTGGTGCGACATCTCCTTGAGCACCGCCGCCAGGTCGCGCGGATTGGGGATCAGCACCAGCTTTCCGCCTTCGCGCGCGGACAGCATCATGCAGACCGTGAAGGCGAAGATGTGATAGAGCGGCAGCGGGCAGATGGTGGTGGGCTGCTCGTTCTTGGGCACCTGGCTCGTCACCGGGTGGTTGTAGGCCTGCGACTGCAGCACGTTGGCCGTGATATTGCGGTGCAGCAGCACCGCGCCCTTGGAAACGCCGGTGGTGCCGCCGGTGTACTGCAGCACGGCGACGTCGTCCGGCCCGATCTCGGGCCGGGTGAAGGCGCGGCTGCGGCCCTGGGCCAGCGCGTCGTTGAAGCGCACCGCACCCGGCAGCTGGAACGGCGGCACCAGCTTCTTCACGCGCCGCACCACGTAGTTGACCAGCCCGCCCTTCAGCGTGCCCAGCAGGTCGCCCATGGCGGCCACCACCACGTGCTTGACCGGCGTGGCCGCGATGCACTGTTGCAGCGTGTGCGCGAAGTTCTCGATGATGACGATGGCCTTGCTGCCCGAGTCCTTCAGCTGGTGTTCAAGCTCGCGCGGCGTGTAGAGCGGATTGACGTTCACCACCACGAAGCCGGCGCGGATGGCCGCGGCCACCGCCACCGGGTACTGCAGCACGCTGGGCATCATGATCGCCACCCGGTCGCCCTTCACCAGACCCAGGCTTTGCAGGTAGGCGCCGAACGCGCGGCTGAGCACCTCCACCTGGGCGTAACTCATCTCCTTGCCCATGAAGGCGTACGCCGGCTTGTCCGCGTGGTCGCGGTAGGCGTCCTCCAGCAGCTGCGCAAGGGACCGGTACAGGTTGGTGTCGATGTCGGCCGGAACGCCTGCGGGATAGGCGCTCAGCCAGGGGCGGTCGGTCATTGTCTTTGTCTCCGTTGCCTTGTATGTGTGCGATCGTCCGGCGAACAGCCCGGCAGACGCATTTTGCTCACATTTGGGCCCATCAACAAAAAACGCGGCCATTGGCCGCGTCGCTTTGGAGACCGTTCGTCCTTATTCCACCGCTTTCACCATGTCTTCGACCACCTTCTTCGCATCGCCGAACACCATCATGGTCTTGTCCATGTAGAACAATTCGTTATCCAGGCCGGCGTAGCCGGCGGCCATGGAACGCTTGTTCACGATCACCGTCTTGGCCTTGTAGGCCTCCAGGATCGGCATGCCGTAGATCGGGCTGCCCTTTTGCAGCGCGGCCGGGTTCACCACGTCGTTGGCGCCCAGGATCACCGCCACGTCGGCCTGGCCGAACTCGGCGTTGATGTCCTCCATCTCGAACACCTGGTCGTAGGGCACCTCGGCTTCGGCCAGCAGCACGTTCATGTGGCCCGGCATGCGGCCGGCCACCGGGTGGATCGCGTACTTCACGTTCACGCCCTTCTCGGCCAGCTTGAGCGCCAGCTCCTTCACCGCGTGCTGCGCACGCGCCACCGCCAGGCCGTAGCCCGGCACGATGATCACGCTCTCGGCGTTGCCCAGGATGAAGGCGGCGTCGTCGGCGCTGCCGCTCTTCACGGACCTTTGCTCCGTCGACTGTGACGTCGCGGCACCGGCGTCACCTCCGAATCCGCCCAGGATCACGTTGAAGAACGAGCGGTTCATCGCCTTGCACATGATGTAGCTCAGGATCGCGCCCGAGCTGCCCACCAGCGAGCCGGCCACGATCAGCATGGCGTTGTTCAGCGAGAAGCCGATGCCCGCCGCCGCCCAGCCCGAATAGCTGTTGAGCATGGACACCACCACCGGCATGTCGGCGCCGCCGATCGGGATGATGATCAGCACGCCCATCACGAAGGCCAGCGCCAGCATGGCGAAGAAGGCGGCCCAGTTCTCGGTTGCCATGAAGGTCAGGCCCAGCCCGACGGTGAGCAGGCCCAGCACCAGGTTGAGCTTGTGCTGGCCGGGGAACACCACCGGCGCGCCCTTGAACAGCCGGAACTTGTAGGTGCCCGACAGCTTGCCGAAGGCGATCACCGAACCGGAGAAGGTGATGGCGCCGATGGCCGCGCCCAGGAACAGCTCCAGCCGGTTGCCGGCGGGAATCGGGTCGCCCTTGTTGGCGACGATCTGGAACGCGTGGGGCTCGGCCACCGCGGCCACGCCGATGAACACCGCCGCCAGGCCGATCATGCTGTGGAAGAAGGCCACCAGCTCGGGCATCTTGGTCATCTCGACCGTCTTGGCGCGCCAGGCACCGTAGGCCCCGCCGGCGACCAGGCCGGCCAGCACCCAGACCATGCCCTGCGCACGGCCGCCCGACAGCTCGACGATCAGCGCCGCCGTGGTGAGCGCGGCGATGGCCATGCCGACCATGCCGAACATGTTGCCGCGGATCGAGGTGGTCGGATGCGACAGACCCTTGAGCGCCTGGATGAAACACACCGAAGCGACGAGATACAACAGCGTGACGACGTTCATGCTCATTTGGCCACCTCCGCCGTCTTCTTCTCTTTCTTCCTGAACATCTCCAGCATGCGCCGGGTGACCAGGAAGCCGCCGAAGATGTTGACGGCCGCCAGCGCCACGGCCAGCACGCCCATGGTCTTGCCCAGCCAGGTCTCGGTGAGCGCGGCGGCCAGCATGGCGCCGACGATGACGATCGCCGAAATGGCGTTGGTCACTGCCATCAGCGGCGTGTGCAGCGCCGGCGTGACGGTCCACACCACGTGGTAGCCCACGTAGATGGCCAGCACGAAGATGATCAGGTTGATGACGGTGTGGCTGACTTCCATCTTTATTTCCTCTTCACTTCGCCGCCCTGCGCCATCAGGCAGGCCATCACGATGTCATCCTCGGGGTCGATGTGCAGCTGGCCTTCCTTGTTGACGATGAGCTTCAGGAAGTCCAGCACGTTGCGTGCGTAGAGCGACGACGCATCGGCCGCCACCAGCGCCGGCAGGTTGGTTTCGCCGACCAGGTGCACGCCATGCTTCACGACCGTGCGGCCCGGTTCGGTCAGCGGGCAGTTGCCGCCCTGCGGCGCGGCCAGGTCGACGATCACCGAGCCCGGCTTCATCGAGCGCACCATCTCCTCGGTCACCAGCACCGGCGCCGCCCGCCCGGGGATCAATGCGGTGGTGATCACGATGTCGGCCTGCGCCACGCGCTTGGCGACTTCGGCCTTCTGCCGGTCGAGCCAGCTCTGGGGCATCGGCCTGGCATAGCCGCCGACGCCGACGGCGGCTTCCTTTTCCTCGTCGGTCTCGTAGGGCACGTCGATGAACTTGCCGCCCAGCGACTCGACCTGTTCCTTCACCGAGGGCCGCACGTCCGACGCCTCGATCACGGCGCCCAGGCGCTTGGCGGTGGCGATGGCCTGCAGGCCGGCCACGCCGACGCCCAGGATCACCACGCGCGCGGCCTTCACCGTACCGGCGGCGGTCATCAGCATCGGGAAGAAGCGCTGGTAGACGTTGGACGCGATCATCACCGCCTTGTAGCCGGCGATGTTGGCCTGCGAACTCAGCACGTCCATGCTTTGCGCGCGCGTGGTGCGCGGCGCCGCTTCCAGCGCGAAGGCGGTCAGCCCGGCCGCGGCCATGCGCTGCAGGCCGGCGGCGTCGAACGGATTGAGCATGCCCACCACGGTGGTGCCCGGCTTCAGCGCGGCGAACTCGTTGTCCTGCGGGGCACGGACCTTGAGCACCAGCTCGCAGCCGAGCGCGCCCAGCTGGTCGGTGATCTCGGCGCCGGCGGCCACGTAGGCGTCGTCGGTGGCGCTGGCCGCCAGCCCGGCGCCGGAGGCAACCCGCACCGTGTGGCCCTGGGCCTTGAGCTTCTTGGCCGTCTCGGGCGTGACGGCAACGCGGGTTTCTCCCGCCGACGTTTCGGCGGGCACGCCTATCTGCATGAATGCTTCTCCTCGCGGCGGGTGGCTCTGGTATTTGCTGAACACGAGCTTACATGAAAGATGCGCCCGTGCCGCCACCCGGCGGGCCGGGATCCTGCTTAAGCTGCCGCACCCATGTCCCGCCTCACCCTGTTCGGTTTGTCCATCGCGCTGCACCTGTACATCGGCGCGCGCATCGTCCCCCACCTGTCCACAGGGCCGGCTGCGGCCTTCGCGCTGCTGCTGACCGCCAGCGCGCTGCTGATGCCGCTGGGCATGCTGGCGCGCCGCATCGCGCGGCCGCCCGCGGCCGACCGGCTGGCCTGGGCCGGCTTCCTGGCCATGGGCCTGTTCTCCTCGCTGTTCGTGCTCGCCGTGCTGCGCGACGTGCTGCTGCTGGGCGCCGGCCTCCTCGCGCCGGCAACCGGCGCGCGGCTGGAGGCCGCCACCGCCATGGGCGTGCCGCTGCTCGGCATCGCGCTCACCCTGCTCGGGCTGTTCAACGCCCGGCGCCTGCCGCGCGTGAAGACGGTGGAGATCCCGCTGCCCGGCCTGCCCGAGGCGCTGCACGGCTTCCGGCTGGTGCAGATCAGCGACCTGCACGTCGGCCCGACCATCCGGGCGACCTACGTGCAGGCGGTGGTGGACGCGGTCAACGCGCTGCAGGCCGACGCCGTGGTGCTCACCGGCGACCTGGTCGACGGCTCTGTGGAGGAACTGGCGCCGCACGTGGCGCCGCTGGCGGCGCTGCGCTCGGCGCACGGCAGCTACGCCGTCACCGGCAACCACGAGTACTACTCCGGCGCCGGGCCGTGGATCGCCCACCTGCGGCGCATGGGCATGCGGGTGCTGATGAACGAGCACGTGGTGATCGAGCGCGCCGGCGCCCGCCTGGTGCTGGCCGGCATTCCGGACCACGGCGCCGGCCACTTCGATGCCAGCCACGCGCCCGATGCGGCCGCGGCGCTGCGCGGCGCGCCGGCCGATGCGGCCGTGCGGCTGCTGCTGGCGCACCAGCCGCGCAGCCTGCACGGCGCGCTGGCCGCCGGCTTCGACGTGCAGCTCTCCGGCCACACGCACGGCGGGCAGTTCCTGCCCTGGAACTTCTTCGTGCGGCTGCAGCAGCCGCACACGGCCGGGCTGCACCGCATCGGCAAGCTCTGGCTTTACGTGAGCCGCGGCACCGGTTACTGGGGCCCGCCGAAACGGCTGGGCGCGCCGTCCGAAATCACCCAGGTGGTGCTCATCCGCGCAGCTGCCGCATGACGGTGGGCGCGCAGCCCGGCGCAAGAGCGCTCCTACGTCCGCGCGGCGCGCATTCCCACATGGCTGAGCTGAGCCGGAACCCAACACTGCCTGCATGGCACGTGCAGCTTTCGTCCCTTTCCCCCTCGCGCGCGGTGGTCCCGCGAACGTCAGCTACCTCGGCGCGGCGCGTTGCCGCCGCAAATTCGAATTGTTCTATCCGGAAGGTTTCGACGACGAGACCTACGTCGTCGCGGAGCGCGCGCACAAGGAGCGCGCCCACCTGGAATGGCAGGCCGAACTGGGCCCGGCCGCCCTGCGCAAGCTGATCGCCCGCGGCGAATTCCGCCAGGTCGCCGACCTGGCGGTGCGCATCGAGTCGCGCACCAGCCTGCTGTTCTCGTTCGAGAAGATGGCGCTGCGCGACGCGGTGAAGACACCGGCCGGCGCGCGCCTGTTCGCCACCGAGCTGTACGGCTTCCTGTACGGCCCGGGTTCGCCGCAGCGGCGCTTTCGCGACTGGCTGCAGGCGCTGGCCGAACTGCCGCAGCCGGGCAGCCGGGTGCTGACCTGGCCGGTGGCGACGGTGTTCGGCTTCATCGCGCGGCCGGACCGCCACCTGTTCCTGAAGCCGCGCGCCACCCGCCTGGCGGCCCAGGCCTACGGCTATGCCCTGCCCTACGCGCCCACGCCCTCGTGGCCGCTGTACCAGGAACTGCTGGCCTTCGCCGCCGTGATCCGCCGCGACCTGGACCGCAAGCCCGGCTTCAAGGCGCGCGACATGATCGACCTGCAGTCGTTCATCTGGGTGCAAGGCGCCGCCGAATACGAAGCGTAAGGGGCCTTACCCCCTCTCCCTCCGGGAGAGGGCTGGGGTGAGGGCCACGCGCCAACACCGCAACGTCTCCTCCCCCAGCGGCAGCGCATTGAACAGCGCCGCAGCGATCCCGATGCCCCACAGATTGGCGGCCGGCCAGGGCTCGGCTTTCCACCGCAGCCCGAAGTCCCCCGCCGCCACCGCATCCCAGTGCGCCACCGCCAGTACGCCCAGCGCCACCAGCGGCAGGATCTCCATGAAGCTGTGCACCATCTGCTCGATGGGCCGCACCTCGCGCAGCCGCACGGTGTAGCGCAGCTCGATCCAGGTGGCCACCTCGTGCGCCAGCCACAGCAGCGCGATGCCGGCGAAGACAGCCGCCGTGGGCTCCAGCAGCGCGACGGCGCCGATCACCAGCCCCGCCTGGACGCACAGCACCCAATGGAAAACGTTCTCCGGCAGGCCGCTGGTGCGCTCTATGGCGGTGCGGCGGTGGCAGGCCCAGTCGGCGAAGCCGGCGGCAATCCACAGCGGCACCACGCCATCAATGAAGATCAGCCGGGCGATGTCCTGCATCCGGCGCATTCTGGCGCAGCCCGGGATAATTCGGCATGGACCAACGATGGAAACCCAGCGTGACGGTGGCCGCCGTGATCGAGCGCGACGGCCGCTTCCTGCTGGTGGAGGAAGAAACCGCCGAGGGCCTGAAGCTCAACAATCCGGCCGGCCACCTGGACCCGGGCGAGTCGCCGGCCGACGGCTGCGCGCGCGAGGTGCTGGAGGAGACCGCCTGGGCCTTCCAGCCCACCGCCCTGGTGGGCATCTACCTGGCGCGCTTCCGGCGGCCCGCCAGCGGCGAGGACGTGACCTACCTGCGCTTCACCTTCTGCGGCGAGGCGGTGGCGCACGACCCGCTGCGCAGGCTGGACACCGGCATCGTGCGCGCGCTGTGGCTCACCGCCGACGAGATCCGCGCCAGCGTGGAGCGCCACCGCAGCCCGCTGGTGCTGCGTTGCCTGGAGGACTACCTGGCAGGCCAGCGCTACCCGCTGGCCGCCGTCTACACCGACCCCGGCGTGGCGCAGGCATGAGCGCCAGCGGCAAGACGCGGGTGGTGGTGGGCCTGAGCGGCGGCGTGGACTCGGCCGTGACGGCCTGGCTGCTGAAACAGCAGGGCCACGAGGTGGTCGGCATCTTCATGAAGAACTGGGAGGACGACGACGACAGCGAATACTGCTCGTCCAACCAGGACTTCGTCGATGCCGCGTCGGTGGCCGACGTGATCGGCATCGAGATCGAGCACGTCAACTTCGCCGCCGAATACAAGGACCGGGTGTTCGCCGAATTCCTGCGCGAATACCAGGCCGGCCGCACGCCCAATCCCGATGTGCTGTGCAATGCCGAGATCAAGTTCAAGGCCTTCCTCGACCATGCCATGCGGCTGGGCGCGCAGAAGATTGCGACCGGCCACTACGCGCGCGTGCGCTACGACGAAGCGAGCCGCAGGCACCAGCTGCTCAAGGGCCTGGACGAGACCAAGGACCAGAGCTATTTCCTGCACCGCTTGGCGCAGGCGCAGCTCGGCAAGAGCCTGTTCCCGGTGGGCGAACTGCGCAAGACCGAGGTGCGGCGCATCGCCGAAGAGATCCGGCTGCCGAACGCCAAGAAGAAGGATTCCACCGGCATCTGCTTCATCGGCGAGCGGCCGTTCCGCGAGTTCCTGAACCGCTATATCGCCAAGGAGCCGGGTCCGGTCAAGGACGAGCGCGGCCGCACCATCGGCAAGCACCAGGGCCTGAGCTTCTACACGCTGGGGCAGCGGCAGGGCCTGGGCATCGGCGGCGTGAAGGAGAAAGGCGCGCAGCGCGGCGGCGGCGAGCACGCGCCCTGGTTCGTGGCGCGCAAGGACGTCGAGAAGAACACGCTGTGGGTGGTGCAGGGCCACGACCATCCCTGGCTGCTGTCGCCGGCGCTGGATGCGGGGGACGCCAGCTGGATCGCCGGCGAGCCGCCTGCCGCCGGTCGCTACGGGGCAAAGACGCGCTATCGGCAGGCCGATGCGGCGTGCGTGCTGTCGGACGCGGCGGATGGAAAGCTCCACCTCGAGTTCGACGACCCGCAATGGGCCGTCACGCCGGGGCAATCGGCCGTGCTGTACGACGGCGAGGTGTGCCTGGGCGGCGGGGTGATCGTCTAGCAGGCTGTTGAATTTGGCGCGTTTCATCCGCGCGAGATCACTGGCGTGAGATGGTCACCCCACTTGAGTGAAACGCCCTGCCAGCGCTCGGCGGACTGCCACTGGTACATGTTGCTGACACCAGGACGGAGGTTGATCGTAAGCGCCCGGTGAATCCGTCTTGACGAAGCGCGGCGCTCTGCGGCTACGGGCCGTTGACCTCGTCAGTGTGCAGGCCGCCTGACCAGGCCAGACCGATTGCCTTGTCCAGGCGCTTGAGCAATGTGCCGAAGGTTTCGCCATCGCGGCGCACGAGCATGGCCAGGCAATTGCCGCCGTCGGGGGCTGCCGCGACGCAGTCGAACGGCGGAAGAGGGCCGATGCTGATGTCGCCGCCGTCGTCGACCAGCGTTTCGATGTTCCTCATGAACCTGGCTTCCATCGATGCGGCAGCAACTCGCCGATGCGGCTGGCCGGTTGCGTCGGCAGCCGCTCCATGATGTCCTTCAGGTACGCATGCGGATCGTGGCCGTTCAGCCGCGCCGAGTGGATCAGGCTCATGCCCTTGTGAGAGACAAGAGGGAAACTTCCCCGCTCGACGAGACTGAAAGCGTGAAGCTGACCTTCTCCAGCTTGCAGCCTGAAGTCTTCAAGGCAGTTTACCGATTGCAGCAGTGACCTTGGAGTACACGTCTGCCACTTGCGTTGCGAGTGCAGAAGCGCTCACGACGACAGAAGCCTCAGCCGTGCGTCGCATAGCTTCCTCGAACGACGGCATCGCATTCATGGTACTTTCCTACTGGGGAACTAGGTCTGAGCGCGGCTGATCCATTAGAACCCTGAGGTCGTCGCTAGTCATCGTGTGCCTTTCCTTTTCCAGAGATGGGAACTCAACGCTCGCCCGCACGGTACGGCGATTGCGCTTGCAGTACGTGGCGAACTTCTGCTATTTTCCCGCGGCTACCTTGGCGTAGTGAGCGTCCGCGACTTCGTATGTGAAGTAGATGAAGGCAGCGGCTACCAGGGAGTTCGCGATCTGCCCTAGCAGCGGTATGAAATGCAACCACGCTGCTATGAACTTCAACACCAAACTAACCACGACCATCACGGAGCAAAACCAGATTATGTCGCCAAGATGGACGGCGTTGTGCTTCTTGGCGATCTGGAAGACCATCACGACCTCCAGCGCGATCAAGACAAATGAAGCCATGGGGAACAGCGCAACGAACGCGCCAATCGCAACGTAGGCGAGCTTCAAGTGGACCTCCTTCCCTGAGAGTGATGATGATTCGTCTTTTATCGAAGTATGCCAACAGTGTGGTGCGGCCTAACGCAGAGTTAACCGGCCCGCGGAGGCAAGGTAGCCTGGCCGCCGGAAGCATGATGAACCTGGGCGGTAGGCAGCCTTGCCGTAGCGAGTTCGGTTGAACGGCCTGTTAGGCATCGCATCGGCTCTGTAAGCTCGGATCTACTACTTCTTAGAGAACTTGAATGTCGCTGAGCCGCCTTGATCTGTGCGTACTGCAAGTTCCATAGCGTCGCCACAACCCATAAAGATTAATGTTGTTGACTCGCCGGGAGCGAGTGATTTACCAAT
The DNA here is from genome assembly GCA_040384685.1 of Pseudomonadota bacterium. Taxonomy (GTDB): domain Bacteria; phylum Pseudomonadota; class Gammaproteobacteria; order Burkholderiales; family Burkholderiaceae_C; genus Ramlibacter. The sequence continues at coordinate 103,282 of JAZKIV010000013.1, forward strand.
CGCTTTGTCACAGCTTGAATTGCCATCATTGTCATTGGCAACGGCGCTACGAACCAGAAGGGACTTCGCTGATTTGGATGTGATGGTTACCGTGTCACCCAGCAACACGTCGACTTTGGTCACCTCCAGGGGCGAGGGCGTGCACGCTCCAAGAGCGAGCGACGCGAAAAATTGATGGCCCGAGAAGCTTAGTGGTTGCAGCTCGAAAGTAGTCAGTTTTCATCTACTGCTTTCCATTGCACGTCAATCAGACGTAGTTGGGTCGTTGAGATCTTTTAGCGCCTCCGCGAGGCGCCGTCGAAGAATGTTTGCAGCACTTGTTGTCCCTGGGCGGTAAGCAAGAGCCAAGCGACAGCAGCCGCGACTACAGCGATCGTTATCGCATTGGCTTGTCCTTCTTGTATTCGAGATATGCCAAACGCAGATCCTCATCCGACATATTTTCGGCGCTCGCACGAATTCCATTACTCGTGTCTTTGATGTAGGACCTCGCTGCGCCAATGCCAAGAACGATCGCGATCAAGGGACCGATAGCGCTGCTTGTGAATAAGGAAACTAACCAATATGCGAATGCGAAGTAAAATACGTATAACAAGATGCTGTATCGCTCTGCCGCAGATTGCATTTCTGCAATGTACACCGCTCTTGTTACGGGCGTAAGGCCGGTTGGCTGCATCTAAAATCTCCAATTGACGAGAAGCTTTAGCGTTGTTGCGAGTTCAGTGAACTGCCCCATGCATGAAGGTGCCTACAGCGTCGGCGATGATAGTGTGTGATGCCTAAGGAAGGTCTGAACAAGAACCCCATTCGACCGCATGGCTGACGCGTCAAGTCGGCTCGCGAGGGTGGCTTGCGGCGTCAGGCTCTCGTTTGCAGTCGGTTTCAGGCTCATGTCTCGCCTCATGCTGCTTTCAGGCGCACTGCCCCCGCCGAGGCCATCAACTGCTTTCGCGCCATCCACAGGTTCGACAGCGCGAACAGCGTCACCACGTGCGCGGTGTTCTTGGCCAAGCCGCGGAATCGCACCTTGACCAGTCCGAACTGCCGCTTGATGACGCGGAACGGGTGTTCCACCTTCGCGCGTACGCTGGCCTTGCGGTGCTCGGCCTTCTGAATCTTGGCCTTGGCCCTGCCCTGCAGTTTGGCGATGTCGCTGGGCCGGGCCGCGATATGCCACTGCAGGTCTGCGCGCGTGACGCGGCTTTGTGCTCCGCGGTAGCCGGAGTCGGCCCAAACATCCTTCTCCTTACCGTGCAGCAGATCAGCGATTTGTTCCACATCGGCCTCGTTCGCCGCCGTGGTGCTGACCGTGTGCACCAGGCCGCTGTCGGCGTCCACCCCGATGTGCACCTTCATCCCGAAGAACCATTGGTTGCCCTTCTTGGTCTGGTGCATCTCCGGGTCGCGCTCCCCCTCGGCGTTCTTGGTGGAGCTGGGCGCGGCAATGATCGTGGCGTCCACGATGCTGCCGCGCTTGAGCAGCAGACCCTTGCGCGCGAGCAACGCATTGACCACCTTGAGGATGTCCTCGGCCAGATCGTTGGCCTCCAGCAGATGCCGGAAGTTCAGGATAGTAGTCTCATCGGGAATTGGCTCGTTCAGGTTCAGCCCCGCGAAGTTGCGTAGCGAAGCGATTTCGTACAGCGCCTCTTCCATCGCCGGGTCGCTCAGCGCAAACCAGTTCTGCATCAGGTGCACCCGCAGCATCGCCTCCAGCGGGTACGGCCTGCGACCGCGCCCGGCCACCGGGTAGTGCAGCGAGATGATCTGCAGCAGCACCTTCCACGGCACCACCTGCTCCATCTCCTCCAAGAAGACCTCGCGCCGGGTCTTCTTCCTCTTGCCGGCGTACTCGGCATCCGCGAAACTGAGTTGACTCATCCCGTGGCCTCGCTTTTCTTGTCTGCGTCAGATTGTGCGGGACTTGCTCAGACATTCCTTAGGCGTCAAAGGCGAGCGAGCTTCTCTTGTCCTAATGCGGGGGAGCGCACCTCACCTCGCAGTTCTCTGCGGGAGATGTTGTCACTTCTTTGGCGTGTCAGTCGGCGGCGCTTCCTTAGCGGCACTTTTGAGCGCCCATCCCACTATGGCGAACAGTATTCCAAATACAAAGATGACCATCCCAACCAGTTGATCCGTTGGATGAAGTTGCTCAAACTTCTTGCCATTCATAATGAAGAAGGCAAAAGCGAGAACCAACGCACCGCAAGCGAAAGCCAAATTCTGAAAGAACGCACCGATTTTATACATGCGCAACTCCCTTTGCATTAATCCAGCTGCCTTCGGTGAGGAACGGACCTTTTTGCGCTGCTTGAAGGCGGCAACTTGCGCCCGACAAATACAGTCAATCGATCTCAAGAATTCTCAACAATCTTTACGCCTTGAAGAATCAGCGAGTATGCATCGGACATAGCCTGGTTCGATGGCTTTTTTTGCCCGAATAGGCTAGGCACTGTGTCGCCAACTCCCCCGCTGTCGCGCGCTGCGCTCTTGAGCTTCTCAGTGCCTTCAAGGACCCTTTGAATGCCATTGACTGTCCCCTGTCGGCAGCCTTTAGTGTCAAGTGCGAGAGCCGCTGCACCTATGTCATGGGCAACCTTCCCCCATCTCTCAGGGCTGTCACTGGCCAGAACGTTGGGGATAACTGCGTTCAACTTCGAAAGCGTTCGTATCCTGCATTCGTTTCCAGCTTTTATCGCAAGTTCTTCTTGTGATGGACCGCAACCGACCACAAAAACAACGGCAATGCAGTTAAGTGCAAGCGAGACGAGTTTCATTGCGCAGTTGCTTTGTTGAGCGTTGAGTTTGAAAGACCTACTGGGGGCTCGACAGAAACGATCACCCGCGCTGATCTGCGATGCATCGTACTGTTTGCGGCGCTGTCGTCAAGTGACGTCAAATGAAGGCGAATCGCGATGGCTCAACCCGCGGACAGATGCATTCTGTGAGGCCTAACGTGATTTAGCCCGCAGACCGAGAGCTCTTTTCTCGCAAATACTGGATAAGCTGGCCGCTCGTGTCATCGCAATCTTTTGAAGCGGAAGCACTTTTCTTCTCCCCTGCGGAAATTCTGTTCTCGAAGTCTGCGACCTGATATCTCGCAAAACGCAACTTGGCCGCGCTGCTGGATAAACTGCGGGATACACCGCAACGCAGCCGCATCTCCCAATGCTCGTGACTCTGCCAGCAAGGGTCCAGGCGGGCAAGACGTTGAATACTGTACGTATATTCAGTATAAATGAGGCATGGAAATCCGCACGCTTGCACCGGCGCCCGTCGCTCCGCGCTTGCTCGAGCAGGTCCGGGAACGCGCCCGCTACCTGCACTACAGCCTGCGCACCGAGAAGGTCTACCTCTACTAGGTGCGAATGTACGTGCGCGGGTCAGGATTGCGCCACCCAAGTTGATGGGGCAGACGGAGGTCAATGCGTTCCTCACGATGCTGGCGACAGGTAGCCCCGCCGGCCTCCTCTCACCGCGACGCCTCAGCCTCCAAAGCGTAAAAATGCGTCCGCGCTAACGCCGGTCACGCCCTCGGTTGTCAGTACAGCGTCGAGCGCTGCCGCTCCGGCAGCGCCTTGTCGTAGCCCGCGCCATCGATCGCGCGCTCGGTCAGCGCCTCCAGCACCTGGCCCGCCGTCGGCACTGTCGCCAGCACCTCGGCCGGCAGCGGCTCCCACAGCCGCGAGCGGTGGATGGCGCGGGCGCACTGGAAGAACACGCGCTCCACCTCGATCACCAGCACGCACTTGGGCGGCACGCCGCGCATCGCGCAGCGCTCCAGCAGGGCAGGCTCCACCGAGATGCGGGCGCGGCCGTTCACGCGCAGCGTCTCGCCGACGCCGGGAATCAGGAACAACAGCGCCATGCGCGGGTCGGCCAGCAGGTTGCGCAGGCTGTCGACGCGGTTGTTGCCGCGCCGCTCGGGCAGCAGCAAGGTGTGCGCGTCCTGCACCACCACGAAGCCGCCCGGGTCGCCGCGCGGCGACGCGTCCAGGCCGTCCGGGCCGGCGGTCGCCAGCACGGCAAACGGCGACGCCTCGATCATGGCGCGGTAGAGCGGGTGGACGTGGTCCGCCTCCTTGCGCAGCGACGCCTCGCCGGGCTTGTCGAACAGCGCTTCCAGCGCGTCCGGGGTGGTGATGGTGTGGGAAGGCGGAGGTGCTTGGTTCATGCGGTGGCAAAGTCCATCAGCTGCCGTGGCGGCGCGTCGCCGAACACCTGGGCCCAGCCGCCGCGCGTGTCCATGTACTCTCGGATGCGCCAGACCTGGCCGTCGCGTACTTCGTAGATGAAGCAGTAGTCGTTGACGTAATCGCGGCCGTCGGGCAGCACGGCCGACATGCGGTGCTCAACGACCACCGTGTCGCCCTGGGCCAGCAGCAGCCGCACCTCGTTGGCGACGTTCTGGAACAAGCGGCCGTAGTTGAAGGCCATGAAGGTGACGATGGCGCCGTGGTCCAGGTCGTTCAGCCCGCGCGGCGCGCCGGCGTCTTCGGCCGCGCCGAGACCCAGCGCCACCTGCGTGGCGTTGCCGGCCGGCGCGATCCAGCGCACCTCGGGGTGCAGCAGCGCCGCGATGCGCTGCGCGTCGCCGCTGCGGTAGGCGGAGAACAAGGCAAGAACGGTTTCCTTGGCATCCATGGCGGGCATCTCCGGTGGGTTCAGAAGAGGCCGAGGCTAGCGGTTGCCGGGGAAGAGACCGGCCGTTTCCGGACCTCTCCAACCGGTGCGCGGCTCAGGCGGCGACGCACTTCTTCACCGTGTCCCAGGTGCGCGTCGTCACGTCCTTGCCGAAGGTCTTTTCGATCAGCCGCATGAACGCCGGGTTGCCCGGGTCGGGCACATACGCGGCGAGGACCTCGGCGCCTTGCACGGCGAGGATGCGCGCGTTGTCCATCTCGATCGGCAGCTTGAGCGCGCCCGCGTGCGGTTTGCGCAGGAAGGTGACGATGCGCTTGGCGTCCGGCTGCAGCTTGAAGCGGGCGAACGGGTCGGCATCCAGCAGCGCCGCCAGCTCCTCCTGCGGCCGCACGATGGTGGCGAAGGAACGCTCCAGGCCCTCGGCCATCGCCTGCTCGCACTTGCGCTGCAGCGTCGTGACGGCGGTCTTGCGCGCGTCGAACACCGCATTGCCGCTGGACAGCACGGTTTTCACATTGGTGAAGCCGGCGTCCTCCAGGCACTTCTTGAGCGCCGGCATCTTGCAGTTCATCGGGCTCACGCCGCGAAGAAGGGCTACGTAGCGTGGCATCGATGGTGTGGCTTCGAACAGATGTTAAGAGAGACGCAAGATACAAACTTGAGCATGAGTAAGTGACCTCATGCCGAGTTTCTCAATCATGGGCACCAGAACCCCGCCCGGCAGGGCGCTCGCTTCAGCCCTGATTTCTTCAGAATTATGGGTTACGTGGCACCCATTGGGTCGGACGTCGGAGAGTTCAAAGAACGACCCAGGCGGACCCGCCCTGGAGCTAACGAAGGAGCTTGCGACTGTCATGGGCGTTCATAACGTGTTGCCGCCAAATCACCGGCACCACTCTCGACAACAAGCCGCATGTCTGCAATACGCACACCGGTCGCAAGGTCGCGGGGAGCCTCTGCGCATCTGGGGTGCGGGCACACGCGTCGGTCGTTGAACACAGCCAGCGGCCGCAGCGTTCGACGGTCGAAGACCTGTGCGACCGGGCTCATATCCGGCACTCCCGCAGCAGAATGGTCGCTCACGTACACGAGCACTACGTAAGAGTCGGAGCAGAACCCCTTTCGCGTACGGATCGATTCAGGTTGCAGAATGACCTTGCGCCCATCCCAAAGCTGCAGCCCCTGGACGCCGTCCAGATCCTGCGCGCCCGGGTCGCACGGCGTGCGCGCAACCTCATCGCGCGAGATTTCGCGTCGAGATGCTTGCGATCCCTCGCCCAGCGCTCGCAGCAGTTGCGTGTCGTAGCCAATCTGAAGGCCCTTGAATCCGAACTGCGTCGACATCGGGCAGTAAATCCGATGGCCGTTCACGCCAGTTGTTGCCCGCAGCCGCTGCTCGTACAGGATTCGGCCGCCGGGCGCGGCCAACACGCGCACCACAGCGCCGTCGGCGGTCTTGCGGGCCTCCACCTGAGGACCGCCTGGCGCAGCATCCATTTGGACTTTGACGTGAACGCTGGAGACACTCAGATCTTGCCAACTCACCCATGAGAAGCCTCCTTGCTGGTCATTGGAGAGTTTCGGCAGCCACAGATAGGGACTGGACCCCGGCTCCCGCAGTTGCGGATCCACGTCCAGTCGCACGATCGTGCCGGGCGGTACCACCGGCGCGGCCACAGGCGTCAGTGCAACACCGCAAAAGGATGCCTTTGTGAATATCATGCTTGGCGATAGGTACACGGCACGCTCCTGATCATTCGCAAAGGAGCGCTGGTAGACGTGCAGGACTACTGCGGCGAATAGGCATGCGCCAAGACTGAAAGCCACATTCCGGGCACCTGCAGGAGACAGCAGCCCACGTCGGAGGGCCGTCGCTGTGGCAAGCAGTACGAGGGAGGCTAGCCAAAGGAGCGCGCCCCAGCCCCAACTGGCGACCGGCAGGATGGTTCCAGATCCCTCGTCCTGTATGACCCCCCGGTACAGGGGCAGCGTGGCGGCTAGGGCGAGCATCGCGATGATCGACAAGCGCGGTGTACGCCCTCTCATCAGCGCGATTGCGGCCACCGCGAAGAACAAGTTCGCGTAGACGGCCCAGCCCTGCACCATCCAGCCGAACAGGAGTCCCATCAGGAGGATGGCGCCTCCGAACCAGGGTGCCGCTCGCGTATCTACCATGAACCCTGGCAGCAACAGCGAGAGTCCCCAGCAAGCGAGCGCCGCTAAAACCCATGCAGTTGCGCGGCGCTCCTTTTGCGGTTCTAGGGCAATGTCCGTCATTGAGAATCAATCGCGAATGGCACGCGAGCCCAGGCATGCCCCGCGGCTTACGGCGCTCTCGTCGTCAGCTTCTTTGAGTAATTAGGCCGCGCGAGCCCAGAGCGGTCCGGAGCGCCGCACTCAGAGCGCGCTTCGCTGCTTCCAATTAAAACGGAATGTCGTCGTCCATGTCGTCGAAGCCCGTCGACGAGGGCTTCGGCGCCGGTGCGGGCGGGCGGGCACCGCCGCCACCACCACCACCACCGCCCATGGCCGGACGCTGCGGCGGTGCGCGGCGCGGAGCGCCGCCGCCGTCCTCGTCGCCACCGCCCGAGGGGCCGCCCATGCCTTCGCGGCCGCCCAGCAGCTGCATCTCGGTGGCGATGATGTCGGTGGACTGCTTCTCGACGCCGTCCTTGTCGGTGTACTTGCGGTAGACCAGGCGGCCTTCCACGTAGATCGGGCGGCCCTTCTTCACGTATTCGCCGGCGATCTCGGCCAGGCGGTCGAAGAAGGTCACCCGGTGCCACTGCGTCTCCTCGATCGTCTCGCCGCTGGTCTTGTCCTTGCGGCGGCTGGAGGTGGCGACGCTGACGTTGGCGACGGCCTGGCCCGAGGGCAGGTAGCGGATTTCGGGGTCGCGGCCGCAGTTGCCGACCAGGATGACTTTGTTGACGGATGCCATGGGAAGAGTTCTCCGAAGTTGTCTGGATTATGTCGCCTCGGCCTCGTCGGCCAACACCTGTTCGGCCGTTTTCGCCGCCCGCGGCGCGCGCATCGGCCAGGCCGCCACCAGCCACAGCCCCAGCAGGGCGGCGCAGGTGGCGAACAGGCCTGCAGGTCCAACGGCCTTGCCGAGCCAGCCGCCGACCGCGCCGCCGGCAAAAAATCCCAAGGATTGCAGTGTGTTGTACACACCGAGCGCCGTGCCGCGGGTGTGCGGCGGCGCGATGCGCGACACCATGCTGGGCTGGCTGGCCTCCAGCACGTTGAAGCCGCAGAAGAACAGGAACAGCAGCAACGCCAGCGCCCACAAGCCGGGCGCTGCCGCCTGCCACCACAGCCCCAGCTGCACCAGCAGCAGCAGGCCGATGGCGCCTAGGAACACCGCGCGCAGGTAGCCGCGCCGCTCCAGCGGGAACAGCGCCGCGCCCATCAGCACGAACGACGCCAGCACCGCCGGCAGGTAGACCTGCCAGTGCTGCTGCTTGGGCAGGCCGGCCGCCACCAGCAGCGCCGGCAGCGCCACCCACATAGCGATCTGCACCGCATGCAGCACGAACACGCCGACGTCCAGGCGCAGCAGCGGCCCGTGGGCCAGCACCTCGCGCAGCGGCGCGCGCGGTGCGTTGCGGTGCAGTGCCGGCTCGGGCGGCGTCCACCAGAGCACCACGGCAATGCAGGCCAGCGCCAGCGCCGCGGTGGTGCCGAACAGCCCCGGCAGGCCCACCAGCGACACCAGCAGCGGCGCCACGACCAGGGCCAGCGCGAACATCAGCCCGATGCTGGCCCCGACCATGGCCATGGCCTTGGTGCGCACCACGTCGCGCGTCTGGTCGGCCAGCAGGGCCGTCACCGCGGCCGAGACGGCGCCGGCGCCCTGGATCGCGCGGCCCAGCACCAGCCCGTTGAGCGTCTCGGCAGCGGCTGCCACCAGGCTGCCGACGGCAAAGGCCAGCAGGCCCAGCACGATCACCCGCTTGCGCCCGAAGCGGTCGGACGCCATGCCCAGCGGGATGTGCAGGAACGCCTGGGTCAGCCCGTAGATGCCCATGGCCAGGCCGACCCGGGCCGGGTCGTTGCCGCCGGGGTAGCGCGCGGCTTCCAGCGCGAACACCGGCAGCACCAGGAACAGCCCGAGCATGCGCGCGGCGAAGATGGCCGCCAGCGAGCCGCTGGCGCGCCGCTCGGCGGGCGTCATGCGGTGGTCGGGAACGGGAATGGCTGAGGCGTCGGTCACCGGATCTGGGGTTGGCGCGGCGGCAGCTGGCCGCCGGGAGAAAACCGTGCATTTTCAGGCATCCCGCGCCGGGGGTGCGCGACCGCAGCCCCGCCCTTATCATCGAGGGTTTCCCGCCGCGCGGCCTCGCCTCTTGACTTCCACCGCTCCCCTCACGCACACCGACCAAGACGACGATGACGGCGGCGCCTACCTGGCCTCCGCCGTGCGCTCGCGCATCAGCATCCGCGGGGCGCGCACGCACAACCTGAAGAACGTCGACCTGGACCTGCCGCGCAACCAGCTGGTGGTGATCACCGGGCTGTCGGGCTCGGGCAAGTCGTCATTGGCGTTCGACACGCTGTACGCGGAGGGCCAGCGCCGCTACGTGGAAAGCCTGTCGACCTATGCGCGGCAGTTCCTGCAGCTGATGGACAAGCCCGACGTCGACGTGATCGAGGGCCTGTCGCCGGCCATCTCCATCGAGCAGAAGGCCACCAGCCACAACCCGCGCTCCACCGTGGGCACGGTGACCGAGATCCACGACTACCTGCGCCTGCTGTTCGCGCGCGCCGGCACGCCCTACTGCCCCAACCACGACATCCCGCTGCAGGCACAGACCGTGTCGCAGATGGTCGATGCGGTGCTGGCCCTGCCGGAAGACACGCGGCTGATGATCCTGGCGCCGGTGGCGCGCGACCGCAAGGGCGAGTTCGCCGACCTGTTCGCCGAGATGCAGGGCCAGGGCTACGTGCGCTTCCGCGTGGCCGGCCAGGTGCTGGAGTTCGACCAGTTGCCCAAGCTGAAGAAGGCCGAGAAGCACGACATCGACGTCGTCATCGACCGGCTGAAGGTGCGCCCCGACATGCAGCAGCGCCTGGCCGAGAGCTTCGAGGCCGCGCTGCGCCTGGCCGACGGGCGCGCGCTGGCGCTGGAGATGGAGTCGGGCCGCGAGCACCTGTTCAACGCCAAGTTCGCCTGCCCGATCTGCAACTACTCCATCAGCGAGCTGGAGCCGCGCCTGTTCTCGTTCAACTCGCCGGTGGGCGCCTGCCCGCGCTGCGACGGCATCGGCACCATGGAGTTCTTCGACCCGCACCGGGTGGTCGGCTTTCCCGAGCTGTCGCTGGCCTCCGGCGCCATCAAGGGCTGGGACCGGCGCAACAACTATTACTTCAGCGTGATCGAGAGCGTCGCGAAGCACTACCGGTTCAGCGTCGACGTGCCGTTCCAGGAGCTCGCGCCGGAGGTGCGCGGCGTGCTGCTGCACGGCTCGGGCGAGGAGCAGATCCGCTTCCACTACACGATGGAGTCGGGCGCCTCGGCCGGGCGCAAGATCACGCGCAAGCACGTGTTCGAGGGAATCATCCCCAACATGGAGCGGCGCTACCGCGAGACCGATTCGGCCGCCGTGCGCGAAGAACTGGCGCGCTACCGCAGCCTGCAGCCCTGCCCCGAATGCCACGGCACGCGGCTGCGCAGCGAGGCGCGCCACGTGAAGCTGGGCGAGCCCGCGGAACCGGGCAAAGAGGCACCCAAGGCGATCTTCGACATCGGCCACATGACGCTGGCCGAGAGCCACGCCTATTTCCGCGGCCTGCACCTGAAGGGGTCGAAGGCCGAGATCGCCGACAAGGTGGTGCGCGAGATCGATTCGCGGCTGAAGTTTCTCAACGACGTCGGCCTGTCCTACCTCAGCCTGGACCGCAGCGCCGAGACGCTGTCGGGCGGCGAAGCGCAGCGCATCCGGCTGGCCTCGCAGATCGGCTCGGGCCTGACCGGCGTGATGTACGTGCTGGACGAGCCCAGCATCGGCCTGCACCAGCGCGACAACGACCGGCTGATCGCCACCCTCAAGCACCTGCGCAACCTGGGCAACAGCGTGATCGTGGTGGAGCACGACGAGGACATGATCCGCGCCGCCGACCACGTGGTGGACATGGGCCCCGGCGCCGGCATCCATGGCGGGCGGGTGGTGGCGCAGGGTTCGCCCGCCGAGGTGGAAGCCAGCCCGGAATCGCTCACCGGCAGGTACATGGCAGGCACGCTGAAGATCGCCGTGCCGGGCAAGCGCAACCGCCTGGGCGAGCAGCTCGACCCGCAGGTGCTGCGCATCGAGAACGCGCGCGGCAACAACCTGAAGAACGTGACGGTGGACATCCCGGTGGGGCTGTTCACCTGCGTCACCGGCGTTTCCGGCTCCGGCAAGTCCACGCTGGTCAACGACACGCTCTATGCCGCGGTGGCGCGCACGCTGTACCGCGCCCACGAGGAGCCGGCGGCGCACGACGCGATCGAGGGGATCGAGCATTTCGACAAGGTCATCAACGTCGACCAGTCGCCGATCGGCCGCACGCCGCGCAGCAACCCGGCCACCTACACCGGCCTGTTCACGCCGATCCGCGAACTGATGGCCGAGACCGCCGCCGCCAAGGAGCGCGGCTACGGCCCCGGGCGCTTCTCCTTCAACGTGGCGGGCGGGCGCTGCGAGGCCTGCCAGGGCGACGGCGTGGTCAAGGTGGAAATGCACTTCCTGCCCGACGTCTACGTGCCCTGCGACGTCTGCAAGGGCCAGCGCTACAACCGCGAGACCCTGGAAGTGCAGTGGAAGGGCCGCAACATCGCGCAGATCCTCGGCATGACGGTGGAGGACGCGCTCGAGTTCCTGCGCCCGGTGCCGGCCATCGCGCGCAAGCTGCAGACCCTGCTGGACGTCGGCCTGTCCTACATCAAGCTCGGCCAGTCGGCCACCACGCTGTCGGGCGGCGAGGCGCAGCGCGTCAAGCTGGCGCTGGAGCTGTCCAAACGCGACACCGGCCGCACGCTCTACATCCTGGACGAGCCGACCACCGGCCTGCACTTCGCCGACATCGACTTGCTGCTGCACGTGCTGCACCAGCTGCGCGACGCCGGCAACACCATCGTCGTGATCGAGCACAACCTGGACGTGATCAAGACCGCCGACTGGTTGATCGACATGGGCCCCGAAGGCGGCTCGGGCGGCGGCACGGTGGTGGCGCAGGGCACGCCGGAAGAGATCGCGGCGCACCCGGGCAGCCACACCGGCCGCTACCTCAAGCGGCTGCTGGTCCCGGGCTGACCCGCAGGGGGCACGGTCAGCCCGTGCTCGGGCGCGGGCCAGACGCCGCGCGGGCGGGCCAGCATGGTGGCGACCATGATCAGCGCGATCAGCGTCGGACGCAGGATGCCGGCGTCGAGCCGGCCGCCGGTGAGATCGTGCACCGGCCCCACCACGTAGCGCAGCACCTCCGGCAGCGCCGTCAGCAGCACCGCGCCGAGCACCACGCCGGGGATGTGGCCCATGCCGCCGAACACCACCATCGCCACCACGATCACCGACTCCTGCAGGGTGAAGGCCTCGGGCGACACAAAGCCCTGGAAGGTGGCGAACAGGGCGCCGGACACGCCGCCGAAGCTGGCGCCGACGCCGAAGGCCAGCAGCTTCATCTTGCGGATGTCGATGCCCATGGCCTCGGCGGCGAGCTGGTCGTCGCGGATCGCATTCCAGGCGCGGCCGATGCGCGAGTCCTGCAGGCGGCCGCAGACCGTCACCGTGAGCAGCGTCAGCGCCAGGAACAGGTAGTAGTGCAGCGTCACCGGCGCGAGCTGCATGCCGCCCAGCGCGAGCGGCCGGCCAAGGTCCAGGCCGCCGATGCGGATCGGGTCGATCAGGCCCAGGCCGCGCGCGCCATGGGTGATGTCCAGCGGATGGTTCAGGTTGACGATCAGGATGCGCACGATCTCGCCGAAGCCCAGCGTCACCATCGCCAGGTAGTCGCCGCGCAACTTCAGCACCGGCGCGCCCAGCAGCATGCCCAGGCCCCCGGCCAGCAGCGCGCCCAGCGGCAGGGTGAGCCACCACGGCGCGTGCAGGCCGGCCGGGAACAGCGCGCCGATCCAGGCGAAGGTTTCGGGCAGGTGCGGCGAAGCGAGCAGCGCGAACAGGTAGGCACCGACCGCGTAGAAGGCGACGTAGCCCAGGTCCAGCAGGCCTGCATTGCCCACCACCACGTTCAGGCCCAGGGCCAGCATCACGTACAGCAGGCAGGTGTCGGCGATGCGCACCCAGTGGCTGCCCAGCAGCTGCAGGACGAGCGGCAGCAGCAGGAGCGCCGCGATGCGGAAAGCGAAGGCCATGGGTGCGTGTCCGGAAGTGCCGCGAGGCTAAACCGGATCGAATCACCGAAAAACAGCCTGCCACTCCGTTGATTGCGGAACAATCCGCTCGAATCGATGGATGAAAACGGAGCACGGATGGACAAGCTCAGTGGCCTGCTGGCCTTCGTGAGGACGGCCGAGCTGGGCAGCTTCGCCGCAGCGGGCCGGGTGCTGGAGATTTCCGCGTCGGCCGTGGGCAAGGGGGTGGCACGGCTCGAACAGGAGCTGGGCGTGCGCCTGCTGCAGCGCAGCACACGGCGCCTCCAGCTGACCGACGAGGGCCGGCTGTTCCACGAGCGCTGCCGGCGCATCCTGGACGACCTGCACGACGCACAGGCCATGCTCTCGCACGCGCGCGAGGAGCCGCGCGGCCGGCTGCGCGTCAGCGCGCCGATCGTCGGCCACCATTTCCTGATGCCGGTGATCCCGGACTTCCTCGCGCGCCACCGGCAGGTGGAACTCGACGTCGTCTTCACCGACCGCAACGTCGACCTGATCGAGGAAGGCATCGACGTCGCGATCCGCAGCGGCGACCTGCCGGACTCGCGCCTGGTCTCGCGGCCGCTGCAGGCCTTCCGCCTGCTGCTGTGCGCCGCGCCCGCTTACCTGGCGCGCCGCGGCACGCCAATAGAGCCGCGCGAGCTGGCGCGGCACGAGGCGGTGCGCTTTCGCCACCCGGACTCGGGCAAGCTGCTCGACTGGCCGCTGCCCGGCGGCGAGCCGCCCGCGCGCACGGTGCTGGCCTGCAACAACATGGAAGCGGTGCTCGACGGCGCGCTGCGCGGGCTGGGCATCGCCTGCATGCCCGACTTCCTGGCGCGCGAGCGGCTGGCCGACGGCCGGCTTGCGAGCGTGCTGGATGCGCACATGGAGGGGCGCGGGCGCTTCAACGCGCTCTGGCCGTCAAGCCGGCACCTGTCGCCCAAGGTGCGCCTCTTTGTCGACCACCTGGGCCGGCAACTCTGAAACATCGCGCAGCGACTTTTCTGGGGAGAGAACCCTAGCGGCGGACCACGCACTCGCTCAGGTGGTCGACCAGCGCCCGCGCGGCGGCGGGCAGGCCGTCGAAATCGCGCGCCACCATCTGCAGCCCGCGCTCCGACCAGGGGTCCACCAGCGGCACGGCCTTCAGCTCGCCCAGGCTGTGCAGCAGCTCGAAGGCGCGGTCCGGCAGCACGCCGATGCCCAGGCCGTTCTGGATCATGCGGCACATCGCGTCCAGGCTGGTCACGCGGATGCGCAGCTTGATGATGCGCCCGGCTTCGGCCGCCGCGTGCCGCAGCCCGATGTAGATGGCGCTGTTGATGTGCAGGCCCACGTGGTCGTAGTCCAGCGTGTCCTCGAAGCGCACCGAGGGCAGCGCCGCCAGCGCGTGGCTGCGCGGCACCACCAGCACCAGCTTGTCGCGCTGGTAGGGCCGCGACTGCAGCTGGCCGGTGACGGTCTGCTGCGAGCAGATACCGATGTCGGCGTCGCCGTCGCGCACCGCGCGCACGATGTCGGAGCTGACGTGCTCCTCCAGGTCGATCTTCACCTCTTCGTGCCTGGCGACGAAGCTGCCCAGGTCCTCCGGCAGGAACTGCACGATGGCCGAGATGTTGGCGTGGATGCGCACGTGGCCGCGCACGCCCTCGGCGTACTCGCTCAGCTCGGCCTGCATCTTGTCCAGGCTGAACAGCAGCGAGCGGGCGTGGCGCAGGAAGGTCTCGCCGGCGGCTGTCAGGTCGACGCCGCGGGCATGGCGGTACAGCAGGGGGGTGCCGAGCGCGTCTTCCAGGTTGGACAGGCGCTTGCTGACGGCGGAGGCGGCGATCGACTCGCGCTCGGCGGTCTTGCCGATGGAGCCCATTTCGCCGACCGCCACGAACAGTTGCAGCGACGCCAGATCGACGCGCCGGGTGAACCTGCGCGCGGAAGCATGGATGGCATCGGAAGAATCGGAATCCACTGCGAATCAATGTAGCACGCCTCGCGGTTCGCGAAGGCTGCCTGTCGATTTTGCATCGGCCAACGCGGCTGGCGAGTCTTTTAATCCACAAGAACTCAACTTCAGGAGCCCGACATGACCCTGCACACCACCATCATCGCCAGATGGACCGGCATCGCCTGCGCGGCGCTGGGCCTCGCGGCCTGCTCCACCACCACCGGCCTGCAGGTCAGGGAGGTCGGCAGCTACCACGTGGGCGGACGCGCCGTCACGCTGTCCGGCCTGCCGCCCAAGGAAATCACCTTCACGCCCGGCGCGCCGCCGCTGAAGGTGGACCCGAACGGCGACTTCGAGGTGGAATCGCTCT
Organism: Pseudomonadota bacterium; assembly: GCA_040384685.1. Classification (GTDB taxonomy): domain Bacteria; phylum Pseudomonadota; class Gammaproteobacteria; order Burkholderiales; family Burkholderiaceae_C; genus Ramlibacter. Next base: position 118,594 of record JAZKIV010000013.1, read on the forward strand.
ATGCGCGCTACACCCGGCTGGAACAGCCGAAGGCGAAATACCCGCTGATGCTGTGGCACGGCGGTGGCCTGTCGGGCGTGACCTTCGAGACCAAGCCCGACGGCCAGCCCGGCTGGGAGAACTTCTTCCTGCGCGCCGGCCACGACGTGTACGTGAGCGACGCGGTCGAGCGCGGGCGCGCGTCCTGGGCGCGCTATCCGGAAATCTTCAAGGGCGAGCCGTTCTTCCGGCCGAAGAAGGAAGCCTGGGAGCTGTTCCGCATCGGCCCCAACGGCTCCTACCAGACCGACCCGGCGAAGCGGACGGCCCACCCCGGCGCGCGCTTCCCGGTGGAAGCCTTCGACCAGTTCATCAAGCAGGGCATCCCGCGCTGGTCCACCAACGACGCGGCCACGCAGGCCGCTTACGACGCCTACGTGCAGCGGCAATGCCCCTGCGTGATCGTGGTGCACAGCCAGGGCGCGAACTTCGCGTTCCAGGCGGCGTTGGCGCACCCGGACAGGATCAAGGCCCTCGTCGCCGTCGAGCCGTCCGGCTCGCCCGATCCCGACAGCACCGACTTCAGCCGCATCAAGGGCATTCCCATGCTGTGGGTCTGGGGCGACTCCATCGACCGCTACCCGTTCTGGCAGGGCATCGTCGCGCGGCAGGAGAAGTTCCGCGCCAACCTGGCCAAAGCCGGCGGCACGGCGGACAAGCTGGCGCTGCCGGAAGCGGGCATCCCGGGCAACACCCACATGATGATGATGGACCGCAACTCCGACGAGATCGCGGCGCGCATCCAGCAGTGGCTGGCGCAGCGGGGCCTGATGAAGTAGGCGGCCAGGCGCGCGGCGTGCGGCCGCGCGCCGTCAGGCCGCGACCGGCTGCGGCGCCAAGCGCGGCGCCGCCGGCGCCTTGAGTTCCTCGTTCGCCGCGGGCGCGCCGCGCGGATCGCGGCCGATCGCCACGGCGGCATCGGTGGCGATCGACACCGCCACGTTGGCGCCCTCGGCGGGCAGCTGGCCGCGCAGCGCGACCGCGCGCATCTGCACGCCCTGCACGTCCAGCAGCACCTCGTGGGTGCGGCCGAGGAAACTGGAGCGCAGCACGCGCCCCGTGTAGCGGTTGGACTCGCCGGCGGCGGCGCCGCCGAGCTGCACCGCTTCGGGGTGGATGGCCAGCGACACCGCGTCGCCCACCGCGGCGCCCGGGCGCGCGCGCATCTGCAGCAGCAGGTATCCCACGCGCACCTCGCACAGGCCGCCGGCAGTCGACACCACCTCGCCGGTCAGCACGTTGGCCGCGCCGACGAAGTTGGCGACGAACTCGGTGGCGGGCGCACGGTAGATCTCGTGCGGCGCGCCGATCTGCTCGATGCGGCCGTCGCGCATCACCACCACGCGGTCGGACAGCGACATGGCTTCCACCTGGTCGTGCGTGACCAGGATGAAGGTGGATTCGATCGCCTTGTGCAGCTGCTGCAGCTCGGCGCGAAGCTCCTCGCGCAGCGCCACGTCGAGGTTGCTGAGCGGCTCGTCCAGCAGCACCAGCGCGGGGCGGTAGGCCAGCGCGCGCGCCAGCGCGACGCGCTGCAGCTGTCCGCCGGACAGCTGGTGCGGGCTGCGGTCGGCCCAGGTGCCCAGGCGGCACAGCTCCAGCACCTCGTCGGTGCGCTTGCGGATCTCGGCGCCCGACATCTTGCGCAGCCGCAGCGGCAGCTGGATGTTCTCGCGCACCGACATGTGCGGCCACACCGCGTAGCTCTGGAACACCATGCCGATGTTGCGGCGCTCCGGCGGCACGTGCACCGCCGCGGACGACAGGCTCTGCCCCTGCAGCAGGATCTCGCCTTCGGTGGGCTGCACGAAGCCGGCGATCATGCGCAGCGTGGTGGTCTTGCCGCAGCCCGAGGGGCCCAGCAGGGTGATGAACTCGTTCCTGGCGATCGACAGGCTGAAGCCTTCGAGCACGCGCGTGGCGCCGTAGCGCTTGCCCACACCCACCAGCGAGAGAAAGTCGGTTGTCCCTGTTTGCACGCTCATACCTTCAGATTGTTCATCGACACGCGGAACACCTTGCTGGCCAGCACCAGGCCCAGCACCGTGAGCAGCAGCAGCAGCATCGAGGCCGCCGCGGTCCGCTCGTAGCTGCCACCTTCAAGCAAGGTGTAGACCAGCACCGGCAGCGTGACGGTGTCGGCGCCGTACACCAGCGCGGTGAGCGAGAACTCCTTGATGGTGAACAGGAACACGATGACGAAGGTGGTCACGATGCCGCTCTTCATCAGCGGCAGCATCACGTGGCGCCAGGTCTGCAGGTTGTTCATGCCGGCGATGGACGCCGCCTCGGCCAGGCTGTTGTCGATCTGGCCGCGCGCCGCGTCGCAGGTGCGCAGCGCGTACGGGATCATCACGAACACGTAGCCGAAGGCCAGGATCCAGATGCTGCCGCCCAGGCGGAACGGCGCGCCGTACCAGGCCAGCAGGATCAGCACGCCCGCCACCACGTGCGGCAGCCCGAGCGGAATGGCCGCCAGGCCGCGGATCGCGCGCTTCAGCGGCGTCTGCTCGCCCGCCACCAGGATCGCCAGCAGCGCGCCGGTGGCGGCCATCGCCACCGCCACGCCGAAGGCCAGCAGCAGGCTGTTGCCGACCGCCAGCAGGGTGGAGCTGTCGCCGGCCAGGAACTGGAAGTTCTTCAGCGAGAAGTTCGACAGCCGCAGGCCCTTCCACCAGCGGTCCATGAAGGCCGCGGCCAGCAGCGTCGCCACCGGCAGCACCAGCGACAGGAACACCGGCGTCCAGGCGAACAGGGTCAGCGGCCATTTCCAGCGCTTCAGGCGCACGGTCTCGCTGCGCGCGCCTTTGCCGCCCACCACCACGTAGCGCGCCGAGCCGGCGCCGCCCATCAGCCGCGCTTGCAGCGCCACGGCGGCGAGCGTCAGCGCGACCAGCGGGATGCTGAGCGCGATGGCGGCCGCCAGGTTCGACTCCACCACGATGGTGCCGAACAGCTCGGTGGTCATGAAGCGCAGCTGGATCGGCGCGCCCAGCAGCAGTGGCGCGGCCAGAACGGTCAGCGACTCGGCCACCACGAAGGTCACGCCGGCCATGATGGACGGCATGATGGTGCGCACCGTGATCCTGAGGAACACGCCCGCGGGCGACAGGCCGGCCACCTGGCCGGCTTCCTCGAGCTCGGGGTTCATCTTGCTCAGGCCGCCCAGCGTGGTGAAGAACACCAGCGGGTAGGTGTGCAGCACCGACAGCAGCACCACGCCGGAGAACGAGTACACGTTGTACAGCGGGCCGCCCAGCGCGTCGACGAACACGCGGTTGACCAGGCCGCTGTTCTTGCCGAACAGGAAGATGTAGGCGACGCTGGTGAGCAGCACCGGGATCACGAACGAGATCGACACCAGGCCGGAGATCAGCGAGCGGCCCGGCAGGTCGGTGCGCGCGCACAGCCAGGCCAGCAGCACGCCGATGATGGTGGACGGCACGATGGTGAAGGCCGCCAGCAGCAGCGAGTTCACCAGCGGCTCGCTGTTGGACAGGCGGAAGACTTTCGCGACTTCGTCCGCCTGGAACACGCCCAGCCCCGCCAGCAGCGGATAGGCGACGAAGGCGCAGACCAGCGCGCAGGCCACGGCCAGCGCCGGGCCGGTGCCGAGGCCGCCCGTCCTGCGTAGCGCAGGGTCCAGCGTTGCGGCGGCCGCGGTCACGAGCCGCTCTTCGCCTTCTGCAGGATCTGGCCGTACTGCTCCAGCAACTGGCTGCGCGTCATCGGCAGGTCCACCGTGGCGTACTTCACCTTCAGCTTGGCGGCCGAGGGGAAGCCGTACGGCCCTTCGACGTCGCCGCGGCTGGAGAACCAGCCGTACTTGCGGAAGGACTCGCCGGCCTCCTTGGAGGTCAGGTAGTCGATCAGCAGTTCGCCGCCCTTGGGGTTGGGCGCCTCGGCGATCAGGCTGGCCGTCAGCGGCGAGGTGAACAGCACTTCACCCACCGGTTTGACCGGGCCCTTGGCCTTCATGGTTTCCGACAGGAACGAGGTGGCCGCGGTGGACACGCTGCGCTCGCCGTTGGCCAGCACCTGTTCGATGCCCGGGGCGATGGCGATCGCCAGCGGGTCGTTGCGCAGCAGCTTCTCGACCCAGGGCCAGCCCTGCTCCTTCACCATGGCCTTCAGCAGCAGCAGGCCGCTGGCGCTCTTGGCGGGGTCGGAGATCACGACCTTGCTTTTCCACTTCGGGTCGGCCAGTTCGGCCCAGCTCTGCGGCTCGGCGCCGGGCTTCACCTGTTCGGTGTTGACCGCCTTGGTGAGGCCGTAGAAGCAGATGCCGATCCAGTGGTCGTTCTTGTCCTTGTAGGCGTCCTGCACGCCGGCGAAATTCGCGCTGTGGTATTTCTTCAGCGCGTTGGCCGTGCTGAGCTCGTCGACCAGGTCGGTGTCGCCCAGCGTCACCACGTCGACGTTGTACGACTTGGTGCGCCGCTCGGTGGACAGGCGGCTGTAGACCGTGCCCGTGCCGCCGTAGTAGACGACCACGTCCAGCCCGGTTTTCTTCTTGAAGCCGTCGATCAGTTCCTTGCGCAGCTCGTCGGGCGCGACCGAGGTGTACCAGCTGACCTTGCCGGCCGCCTTGGCTGCCGCCAGGCGCGGATCGGCCGCCTGCGCAAAGGATGCATGGTTGTATAGAAGAAGGGAGGCGGGCAGCGCGGCCAGTGCAAGCCGGCGCGAGAGCCTTGGGGATAGCGACACGATTGTTTCCTTTGCTTCGTGCTTGTCTTTTCGAACGGCTTTCCGATGGTCTGGCCCTTCGTCCGCCTTGTCAATACGGCGCGGCGCGAACGTGCTCGCGGTTGCCGATGGCCGGCCCCGCAGGCGGGCATGGCTGCGCGGCACGCGGCCCATTAAGCGGAATTGCCTGTACTCGCGATCCGTGATGGCAGGGGTGGCGAAACGCGACTCCGGCGCCGGGGCGCAACACCAGAATTCCTCGCGGATGCTTCTGGTGTCAGGGAAGGGCATCCGCCGATCAACGCACACAAGAACACGCACATGCCAGATATTTCCAACTCCGGCCCGTTGGAGGGACTGAAAGTCCTCGAACTCGGGCAACTCATCGCCGGCCCCTTCGCCGCCAAGACGCTCGGCGACTTCGGCGCCGACGTCATCAAGATCGAGGCGCCGGACACCGGCGACCCGCTGCGCAAATGGCGGCTGCTGAAGGACGGCACCTCCGTCTGGTGGCAGGTGCAGTCGCGCAACAAGCGATCGCTGGCGCTGGACCTGCGCCATGCCGACGCGCAGGACATCGTGCGCCGCCTGGCGGGCGACGCCGACGTGCTGGTCGAGAACTTCCGCCCCGGCACCATGGAGGACTGGGGGCTCGGCCCGGACGCCCTGCTGGCCATCAACCCACGCCTGATCGTGCTGCGCATCAGCGGCTACGGCCAGACCGGCCCCTACCGCGACCGGCCCGGCTTCGGGGCCATCGCCGAGGCGATGGGCGGCCTGCGCCATCTCAGCGGCGAACCCGGCCGCGTGCCGGTGCGCACCGGCGTGTCGATCGGCGACACGCTGGCCGCGCTGCACGGCGTGATCGGCATCCTGATGGCGCTGCAGCACCGGCACGCGAGCGGCCGCGGCCAGATGATCGACGTGGCGCTGTACGAGGCGGTGTTCAACTGCACCGACAGCCTGCTGCCCGAGTACAGCGCGTTCGGCTACGTGCGCGAGGCGGCCGGCAGCGCCCTGCCCGGCATCGCGCCGAGCAACACCTATCCGTGCCGCGACGGCTGCGTGCTGGTGGCCGGCAACGGCGACAGCATCTTCAAGCGGCTGATGCATGCCATCGGCCGCGACGACCTGGGCAACGATCCGCAGCTGGCCGGCAACACCGGCCGCGTCGCCCGCGTGGCGGAGATCGACGGCGCCATCGGCGACTGGACGGCGCGGCACACGGTGGCCCAGACGCTCGCCATGCTGGAAGCGGCCAACGTTCCGGGCAGCCGCATCTACACCGCGGCCGACATCGCCGCCGATCCGCACTACCGCGCGCGCGGCATGCTCGCCGAGGTGGAGATGGACGACGGCAGCACCATCGCCCTGCCCGGCATCACGCCCAAGCTGTCGCTCACGCCGGGACGCCACCGGCGCAATGCGCCGGCGCTGGGCCAGGACAGCGTGGAGATCCTGCGCGAGGCCGGGTTGGAGCCTGGGCGGATCGCCGCGCTGCGCGCCGCCGGCGTGGTGCAGGCGCCGGCGGCGGCGTCCTCTGCTTCCCCCGCCTCCGCCGCGGCGGCGGAAGAAGAGCCGGCCTAGGGATTCGGCGCGGGGCTCGGCGTCGCCGGCTCCGCGCCCATGCGCAGCCAGGCGGCGCTGCCCGCCACCGTCAGCAGCAGCGCCAGCACCGTCATCCCGAAGGTGGCGTTGATCGACACGCGCTCGACCAGCTGGCCGAACGACAGCAGCAGCCCGGCGCTCAGGTACCCGAACATGCGTTCCATGCGCGAGAACACCATGATGCGCTGCGGCATGGTCAGCGACTGCAGGTCCAGCCGGGTCGTCACCACCGAGCGGATCGCGCCGGCGGCGATGCCCAGCAAGGAAATGCCGACCAGCGAGGTGGCGAAGATGCTGATGCCGCTCCAGTACTCGATCAGGTCCGACAGGGCGAACAGGCCGAGCGAGGCGACGATGCCGGTGAAGGTCACCCACACGCCGCCCTGCGGCCCGAGCCAGGCGATCACCGGCGCGCCGTAGAGGGCGACGATGAAGCCGCCCAGGGTGAACAGCCCCAGCACCACGCCGAACAGGTAGGGGTCGACGTTCTGCAGCGCGAAGTGCAGCGGCAACAGGCCGATGAACGGCGCCAGCGCGAAGGCGCGGGTGATGGCGTAGAAGCCGACCCAGGTGGTCTGGTTGCGCGACAGGTGCAAGGCGGCCGGCGCGGCAGGCGGCGCACCGGGCGCCGGTGCCGGCGCGGCCTGCTGCGGCGGCTCGGCGATGAACAGGATGACGACCATCGACGCCATCGAGGCGCTGATGCCGGCGTAGAACGCCCAGTGCATCTCGTGGTCGAACAGCACGCCGCCGATGAAGCCGGCCACCAGCGTGGCGATGAACATCATGCTTTGCGTGCGGCCCTGGATCACGCCCAGCGTCCTGGCGTCGGCGCCGGGCGCCACGATGCGCAGCAGCCCGCCGTCGGCGGCGAGTGCCAGCGCGAAGCCGGTGCCGCCGATCACCTGGCCGGTCAGCAGCATGGGCAGCGACACCGCGCCCGGCAGGGTGCCGATCACCAGCAGCGCGAGGCCGAACGACTTCATGCCCTCGCCCAGGATCACCATGCGGGTGGACGCCATCATGCGGCCGAGGCGCGGCGCGATGTCGGCCGCCAGCGTGGAGGACGCGCTGTAGACGGCAAGCAGCAGGGTGACGGTGCTGTACTCGGTGCGCAGGGACCAGAACAGCAGGAACAGCACCGGCAAATGGAAATACAACCGGGACACCACCCGGTAGGCCATGAAGAGGACGACGTTGCGGTTCACACCACCACGTCGCCCTGGCGCACCACCTTCACCGAGCCGCCCACCAGCGAGACGATGGTGCTCGACTGCGTGGTGTTGGCACCGGAGTCGATCGGCGGCACGATCACGTCGACCTGGCCGCGGAACAGCTCGGCCGCTTGTTCGGCGGACACCAGCCCGTCGATGCTGGTGCCGGAGATGTTGGCCGAGGTCAGCGCCAGCGGGCCGCCGAGCGCCTCCATCAGCTGCATCAGCGCCTTGTTGCGGTTGCACACCAGCGAGATGGAATTGGCGTCGAAGTACTTGTGCTTGGGCGCGCGCGCGCCCGATCGCACGATCATGTTCAGCGGCCCGGGCCAGAAGCGCCGCGTGAGGTCGTTGAAGAGCTCTTCTTCCTGCGGCGTCAGGTCGGCATAGGCGCGGCCTTCGGCGGCGCTGCGCACGAACAGCGTCAGCGGCTTGTCGGCCGGGCGCCGCTTGATGGTGTAGAGCCGGGCGCAAACCGCCTCGTCCCAGGGCACGCAACCGAGCCCGTAGTTGGTGTCGGTCGGCAGCAAGGCCACACCGCCTTCCTTGAGGCGCCGTGCGGCGACGGTCGGATCGTAGGTTTCGGCGATGTCGGTGTGGGCCATTGCTGTCTCGTCTTCCTGTCTCGGTTTGCGTGGGTTGCGGTGGATGCGGCGAACCGTGGTTCAGGCCGCGTAGGCGGATTCGACCTCGTCGTACACGAAGCCGTCCACCCCGGTGGAGAAGGCGTCGTCGAAGCGGTGCATGTAGGCGTCGCTGCGGAAGCTGTAGGTCTTCAGCAGCCAGCGCAGTTTGGCCTGCGCCGGGTCGCCCAGTTCGACGATGTCGCGGTTGTGCAGGCCGGCCTGGTTCGGGAACGAGAACAGGTCGCCTTCGCCGATGCGCACGCGCACCTTGTCGGCGCGCACGATGGCGTCCTTCAGGGCGATGACCGCGTCGCGCGCGGCCACCGGCGCGTCGGGCATCGGCTTGGTGCGCGTGTCGTAGTAGCGGAAGCACTGCGACTCTTCCAGGATGGTGTGCGGCTTGGACTGCACGTGCAGCTGGTTGGAATCGCGCGAGTATTCGTCGTAGGGCGTGCAGTACAGCGGCTCGCGCAGCAGCGCCTGGTGCTCCGCGCTCAGGTACTGGAGGATATGGCGGCCGTCGACATAACCGGTGTAGACCAGGTTGCGCGGGTCGGCGCGCATGCCCAGCAGGGCGAGGTAGTCGGCGCGCACCGGGTGCGCCGTGCGGTCGTTGTGGAAGTACAGCTCGCCGTCGGTCTTCTGCGTCTGCGTCTTTGTGTAGCGGTTCTGCGCGTACACGTCGTGGAAGAAGTCGCCGTTGTTGCGGGTCGAGTAGGCCAGCAGGGGCGTCTCGGTCAGGTGGGCGAACAGGGCCAGGAAGCCTTCGCCGACGAAGGTGGTCTTCTGGCGGTATTTGTCGGCGACCGGGTCGTCCTGGTCGAACACCGGGATGACCGGGTCCAGCGGGCAATTGCGCAGCAGGTAGTCGGCGCGGCCGCCGCCGGCGCGGGCGATGCGGATGGACTCGCAGGCGCGTGCCAGCGCGTCGGGGACTGTGGAGGATCTGGCGAAGCCGGCGATCTCGTCGCGGAACGCCGGGTAGTCGCGGTAGGGACTGGTGGTGAGTTTCAGAAGCGCGGAGGCCAGGGTTTGCTTGTCGGTGTCGCTCAGACTTAGAAACGGTTCCATTGCGTGGGATCTCCCGTGGGGTAAAAAGACGATTTGATTCTTCTTAATCCAAATGGCCCATATCGCCGTTCGTAAACGGTGTATCAAAAACAGAAGTTTGCTTAAACTATAGTGACTGAGCGCATTCTTCTGAAGAAGGGACTCGTTCCATCTCGCGACGGCCAGAGGGTGGCACGGGAAACGCAGGCAAGAAACAAGCCCACGGCGTGGGCATCGTTTCTTCTGTTTAGGGATTCGGTGCATTGATAGAAGCACCGGGCCGCCGAATACCAGGCCGCGGATGTCAGGGTGCGGGTTTGTCGGTGGAGCGCGGCTTGTCGCCGGCGCTGCTGCCGTCGCCCGGCAGCACTTCGACGCTGCGGCCCACGTTGCACAGCGGCGCGCCAGCATCGTCGCGTCCCCAGTTCACGCGGATCTGCGCGGTCGCCACCCGCACCGGCAGCTGCCGGCGCATCACTTCGGGCGGCGGGTCCACCACGTACTGGCCGACGGTGACGCGGCCGGTTCCGTAGCGGATCGACGTCACTTCGCCGTCCCACTCGGAAGTGCCGCCGTAGTAGGAGCGGACCTTCACGCGCATCCCGGGCGCCACGCGCGCCGCGTCCTTCTCGCTGAAGAAGGCCTCGACCCAGCGGTCCTCGCAGTTCACCAGCTGCAGCACCGAACCCTGGCGCGCGACGGCATCGCCGCTGTTGGAATCGATGCTCCACACCGCGCCCTGCACCGGCGACAGCAGCTTCGCCTGGCTTTGCTTGGACAGGTCGCGCTGCAGCACCTCGATCTCGGTGTTCATGGCGGCGATCTGCTTTTCCAATTGCGCCTTGCGCGCCGCCAGGTCGGCGATCGACTGGTCCAGCTCCTGGCCGCGCGTCACCGCGTAGGGCAGGCCGCGCGGGCCTTCGATCTGCAGCCCTTTCTGGGCGCCGGCCAGCACCACTTCGGCGCGCTGCATGCTTTGCTGGGCCGAGCGGTGCGCGGCGCGCGCCTGCTCCTCTTCGGCCTTGGTGCTGTCGAAGGCCGCGGCGCTGATGAAGCCCGCGGTGCGCAGGCCGTCGGCGCGCTCCACGCGGCGCGTGGACTCCTTCATCGCTGCGCCGGCTCGCTCGAGTTCGGCGGCGGCGACGGCCAGGCTCGCCTGAGCGCCCTTGACGTCGGCCGTCAGCTGCAAGCCGGCGCTTTGCCGCTGGCCGCTCAGCTCGCGCCGGCGGTGCGCCAGCTGCGCGTTGATGCCCTCCACCTCCGACTGGCGCGCCGTGCGCTGCGCCGTCAGGTCGGCGATCAGGCCGGTGAGTTCGGACACGCGCGGGTTCTCGGTGTCGGCGATGACCGTGCCCAGCTCGTCGCCCTTGCCGATGCGCCGCCCGACCTGCATGCCGGCCGGCAGCGAGGTGCGGCCGGGAATCGGCGCGCGCAGGGTGACCACCGGCGCGTTGATGAAGGCCTGGGTGGTGATCTGGCGGGTGTTGTAGTAGACCAGCAGCGCGACGACGGCGACGATGAACGCCGCCACCGCCACGCCGAGCTTCGCCTTGCGGCTTCCCAGCCGCTCGAGTAAGCGCTGCAAGGCGGCCCCTTAGCGTTGGTAGAGGCCGCTCAGGCTGGCCGAGGCAAGGCTGTTCTGGTGGATCATGAAGCGCGCCACCGCGTTGGTCGCCCCGGCCGGCAGGCCCAGCTTGGGCACGCCCAGCGCATGGACGGTGAAGATGTAGCGGTGCGCCGGATCGCCCTTGGGCGGGCAGGGGCCGCCGTAGCCGATGGCGCCGTAGTCGTTGACGACCTGCATGCCCTTGCCGCCCAGGTCGGCCTGGCCGCCCGAGCCGAAATTCGCGGGCAACCCGGTCGCGTCGGCCGGGATGTCGTACACGACCCAGTGCCAGAAGCCGCTGCCGGTCGGCGCGTCGGGGTCGTACAGCGTGAGCGCGAAGCTTTGCGTTCCCTGCGGCGTGCCCTGCCATTGCAGCGCCGGCGAGCGGTTCTCGCCGCTGCCGTCGAAGCCGTTGAACTCGAACGCGTGCGGCAGCGTGTCCTGCGCCTTGAATTCAGGCGATGTGATCGTGAAGTTGCTCATCCGTTTCCCCTGCGGTGGCCTGTCGAAAAATATAGCGCATGGGTGCGTCCGCGGTTTTCCCGTTGGGAACGCGACCCATCGCGAAGCGCGATCAATGCGCGGTCAATGGGCGGCGGCGGGTGCCTCCCCGAAACGCTTTTTCAGCTCGGCGAAGGTGGTCAGCTCGCCGGCCAGCGCGCTGGCCGCCACGCTGGCGGGGCTGGCCAGCCACACCTGGCCCGGGCCGGAGCGGCCGGGGAAGTTGCGGTTGATGGCGCTCACCGTCACCTGCTCGGTGGAGGTCGAGGAGCCGGGGCCGCAGTTGGCGCAGGCGCCGCAGCCGGGCATCAGCATCTCGGCGCCGGCCTCCTGGAACACCGGCAGCATGTTCTTTTCCTCGCAGTAGCGCTTCACGTCCTGGGTGCCGAACTGCAGGAACAGGGAGACGCTCTGCGGCACCTTCAGCCCGTGCCGCAGGCCCCAGGAGAACACCTCCAGGTATTCGTCGAAGTCGGCGCGCTTGCCGGCGGTGCAGGAGCCGCCGTAGGCGATGTCCACCGGCACGCTCCTGCCGATGCTGCTGAAAGGCACGCCGTTGCCCGGGTCGCCGGGCGCGGCGAACATCGGCTCGATGGCGGAGCAGTCGAGGGCGATGGAGTTCTCGTACACCGCGTCCGGGTCGCTGTGCATCCAGGGCTCTATGTGGAAGTCGACGCCGCGGCGCTCCTTCAGGAACTTCACCGTCTGCGCGTCGGGCGCCACGATGCCGGTGAAGCCACCCAGCTCCGCCACCATGTTGGTGAGCGTCGCGCGGTCGTCCACCGACATGCGCTCGACCGCCGGGCCGGTGTATTCGAACACCATGCCGATGCCGCCGCCTTCGGCGATGTAGGAGGAGCGCAGCAGCTCCAGCACCACGTCCTTGGCGTGCACGCCGGGCTGCAGTTCGCCCTTCAGTTCGACCCGACACACGCCCGGGTACTTGGCGCGCACCACACCGGTCACCCAGGCGTTGGCCACGTCGGTGGCGCCGGCCCCGAAGCACAGCGCGCCTAAAGCGCCGGAGTGCGGCGTGTGCGAGTCGGTGCCCACCGCCACTTGGCCGGGCAGCACGTAGCGCTCGGCCATCATGGCGTGGCAGATGCCCTCGGAGCCCAGGCTGCCGGGCACGGCGCCATGGCCCTTCACGCCATAGCCGTTGACGAACGCGTAGTGCCCGTCGGCCAGGCCGCGCACGCCCTCGATCAGGCCCATCTTCTGGTGCACCGGGCTGCGCGTGACGTAGGTCAGGTGGTCCTGGAAGGCGACGATGGTCGACGGGTCGTGCAGCAGCGCCGGCTTGCCGAAGGCGCTTTCCATCAGGTGCGCCGCCATGCCGGTGAAGTACTCGTGCGAGAAGCGCCAGTCGACCTTCAGGAAGATGCCGTCGCCGACCTTGGGCGGCGGCGCGTCGGCCGGCTCGAAGGGCGTGCGCACCAGCGCGCGGTCGATGATCTTGTGCGCCAGGCTGCGCGGGCGTTGCGAGACCGCCGGCGCCGGCCCGGCGGCGGCATTGCGCATGTGCTGCTTGGAGAACGCCAGCAGGCCGCCGGCGCGGATGATGTGCTGGGTCAGCTCGTCGTGGCCGTCGGTGAATTCATGCAGCGGGATCGCCTCGCCGGCCTGGATGCGTTCCACCAGGCCCAGGTCGGTGGAGGTCAGCAGGCCGACGTTGTGGGCGTTCTGGCGGTAGATGCGCTCGAAGCTCTCGGCGATGACCAGCCGGATGCCGGCGATCAGCTCGGCCATCGGGCTGTTCTCGCGCGACGACCCCTTGCCGTAGCGCTTGCCGCCCACCACCACGGCGAAGCCGCCCTGGCGGACGGCACCGCGGCCGATCGGCGTTTCGTTGCCGGCGCGAAAGCCGACGTAGGGAAAGTCGCCCAGCTTCTCGTCATAGGTGGTCATGACGGTGGTCGGCGTGATCTCGTCGGTGGACACGTTGTCGCGCAAGGCCCCGGCCGCCGCGCGGCTGAGGCTCTCGCCGCCCAGCTGGCGGGCGATGCGCTGCGGGTCGTCGCACAGGAACAGGATGCGGCCGCTGAAGGTGACTGCGGAGGCGTCTGCCATGTTGGAATGCCTTTCGTATCTGACTACGTATACGTTTGCGGATTTTCTTGCGGCCAAGTCTACGTTAAACTGGGGAATGCGCAACCCGGAAGCCAAGCCCACCGCCAGCGACGCGGTCTACGAGACGCTGCGGCACAAGATCATGAACAACCAGCTGCCGGGCGGCAGCCAGTTGCTCGAGGAGGAGGTGGCGACCGACCTGAACGTCAGCCGCACGCCGGTGCGCGCCGCCCTGTCGCGCCTGGAGTCCGAAGGCCTGGTGCAGGCGGTGCGCCGGCACGGCTACCGCATCACGCCCATCACGGTGGCCGACATCCACGAGATCTACCAGATCCTGTCGCCGCTGGAGACGGTGGCGGCCGAGCTGCTGGCCGAGAAGGAGCCGAACGCCCAGGAGGTGCAGGCGCTGCAGGAATGCGTGGACGCCATGGACGCGGCGTTGCAGCGCAACGACCTGGAAGCCTGGGCGGTGGCCGACGAGCTGTTCCACACCCGGCTGGTCGACCTGTGCGGCAACAACCGGCTGGCGCGCGCCGCCAAGCTGATGTTCGCCCAGTCGCACCGGGTGCGCCTGTTCGCCCTGCGTCTGCGCGACAAGCCGGTCAGCTCGGTCAAGCACCACGGCGACCTGGTCGACGCGATCCGGCAGCGGCGCCCCCAGCTGGCCCGCGAAATCCACGGGGCGCACCGCCATTCGTGGACGCAGACGCTGGGCCAATTGCTGATCTCGCTGAACATCCACCAGCTGTAGAAGCCGCCCGCCGCTCGCGCCGCGCGCCTCAGGCGATCGGCGTGCGCTCGTACAGCCAGGGCTGCGCGGCCCGCTGGCGCTGCTCGAACTGGTCGATCTTGGGCGCCTGCTGCATCGTCAGGCCGATGTCGTCCAGCCCGTTGAGCAGGCAGTGCTTGCGGAACTCGGTGACGTCGAAGCCGAACTGGCGGCCGTCTTCCAGCGTCACCTTCTGCTGCGGCAGGTCCACCGCCACCTCGCGCCCGGCCTTGGCCTCTTCCATCACCTGGTCGACTTCCTCGGGCTTCAGGACTACCGGCAGCAGGCCGTTCTTGAAGCAGTTGTTGAAGAAGATGTCGGCGTACGAGGTGGCGATGATGCTGCGGATGCCGAAGTCGTACAGCGCCCAGGGCGCGTGCTCGCGCGATGAGCCGCAGCCGAAGTTCTCCAGCGCCACGATCAGTTTGGCCTTGCGCCAGGGCTCCTGGTTCAGGATGAAGTCGGGGTTTTCCGAGCCGTCGTCGCGGATGCGGTATTCGCGGAACAGGCCCCAGCTCAGCCCGGTCTTGGTCACCCACTTGAGCATGTACTTCGGGGTGATCATGTCCGTGTTGATGTTCGGAATGGGCATGGGGGCCGCGTAGCCCTTGATGGTGGTGAACTTTTCCACGTGCTTACTTCCAGTCGCGAATGTCGACGAAATGGCCCGCCACGGCGGCGGCGCCGGCCATCGCCGGGCTCACCAGGTGGGTGCGGCCGCGCGGGCCCTGGCGGCCCACGAAGTTGCGGTTCGAGGTGGAGGCGCAGCGCTCCTCGGGCTGCAGCCGGTCGGGGTTCATGGCGATGCACATGGAGCAGCCCGCCTCGCGCCACTCGAAGCCGGCATCCAGCAGGATCTTGGCGATGCCCTCTTCCTCGGCCTGGCGCTTGACCAGGCCGGAGCCCGGCACCACCAGCGCCTGCACGTGGCTGGCCACCTTGCGGCCCTTGACCACCTTGGCGACTTCGCGCAGGTCCTCGATGCGGCTGTTGGTGCACGAACCGATGAACACCTTGTCCAGCCTGATGTCCGACAGCTTCTGGCCGGCCTTCAGGCCCATGTACTCCAGCGCCGAGGCGGCGGCCGCGCGGCTGGTCTCGTCGGCCGCGGCGGCCGGGTCGGGCACCAGGGCGGTCACCGGGATCACGTCCTGCGGGCTGGTGCCCCAGGTCACCATCGGCGCCACCTGGGTGGCGTCGATGGTCACTTCGGCGTCGTACACCGCGCCCGGGTCGGACGGCAGCGCCTTCCAGTAAGCGAGCGCCTGCTCCCAGTGCTTCTCGGTCGGGGCGCCGGGGCGGCCCTTGATGTAGGCATAGGTGGTCTCGTCCGGCGCGATCAGCCCGGCGCGCGCGCCGGCTTCGATGGCCATGTTGGACATGGTCATGCGGCCTTCCATCGACAGCGCCTGCACGGCAGGGCCGGCGAACTCGATCACGTGGCCGGTGGCGCCTGCCGTGCCGATCTGGCCGATGATGGCCAGCACCAGGTCCTTGGCGGTGACGCCCGGGCGCAGCGTGCCGGTGGCCGTGATGCGCATGTTCTTCGAGCGCTTCTGGATCAGCGTCTGGGTCGCCAGCACGTGCTCCACCTCGGAGGTGCCGATGCCCACCGCGTAGGCGCCGAAGGCGCCGTGGGTGGAGGTGTGGCTGTCGCCGCAGACGATGGTCATGCCCGGGTGGGTCAGGCCCTGCTCCGGGCCGACCACGTGCACGATGCCCTGGCGCGGGTCCTCGTAGCCGAAGTAGGTGACGCCGAACTCCTTGGTGTTCTTGCGCATCAGCGACAGCTGCAGCTTGGCCTCGGGGTCCTCGACGTCGTCCGAGCGGCCGGGCGTGGTGGGAATGTCGTGGTCGGCCACGCCCAGCGTGGCGTCCAGCCGGCGCACGCGCCGGCCTTCGGTCCGCAGGCCGTCGAACGGCTGGGGCGTGGTGACTTCGTGGACCAGGTGCTGGTCGATGTAGAGCAGGGCGGTGCCGTCGGCGTCGGCGTAGTCGTGAACGACGTGGGAATCCCAGATCTTGTCGTAGAGGGTCCGCGGCTTGCCTGCTTGCATGGGGAGTACATCCTAGATTAAGCGCAAAAATATACTTTAACGTATACGCAACGCTTCCGCTAGTCTCCTGACACGGACCCTCCCTTCGCGCTTCAAGACCCCTTGGCGGCCTCCAGCACGGCGCGCGTGCGCTCGGCCTCGCGCCGTGCCGCCCCGGCGAAATCGTCGCCGGCCGAGGCGTACAGGATGGCGCGCGAGGAGTTCACGACGATCGGCGCGTCCGCGCGCCAGCCCGCCTTGACCGTGGCGGCCGCGTCGCCGCCCTGGGCACCGACGCCGGGGATCAGCAGCGGCAGGGTCGGCGCGATGGCCCGCACCCGCTCGATTTCCGCCGGATAGGTGGCGCCCACCACCAGGCCCAGCTGGCCGTTCAGGTTCCACGGCCCCTGGGCCAGCCGCGCCACGTGCTCGTACAGCAGCGGCTGGCCATC
This sequence comes from Pseudomonadota bacterium, assembly GCA_040384685.1. Classification (GTDB taxonomy): domain Bacteria; phylum Pseudomonadota; class Gammaproteobacteria; order Burkholderiales; family Burkholderiaceae_C; genus Ramlibacter. The sequence goes on from JAZKIV010000013.1 coordinate 135,251, forward strand.
GACCGAAGCCAGCCGCTGGCTCTGCAGGTCGTCGCCGCCCGGGTTGGAGGTGCGGCACAGCAGGAAGGCACCCTTGCCGCCGAACTTCAGGTAGGGCTGGACCGAATCGAAGCCCATGAAGGGCGACAGGGTCACGGCGTCGGCGCCATAGCGCTCGAAGGCCTCGCGGGCGTACTGCTCGGCGGTGGAGCCGATGTCGCCGCGCTTGGCGTCCAGGATCACCGGCACCTGCGGCGCGTTGGCGCGCATGTGGGCCATCAGGCGTTCCAGCTGGTCCTCGGCGCGGTGGGCCGCGAAGTAGGCGATCTGCGGCTTGAAGGCGATGGCCAGGTCGGCGGTGGCGTCGACGATGCGCGCGCAGAAGTCGTAGATGCGCCCGGCGTCGCCCTTCAGCGCGCCGGGAAAGCGCGCCGGTTCGGGGTCCAGGCCCACGCACAGCATGGAGCCGTTGCGCGCCTGGGCGCCGCGCAGCATCTCGATAAACGTCATGGCCGGGATTCTACGGAGCGGCGGCCGAGCGGCGAGAATCGGCACCCATGCATTCCCTCACCCCGCGGCAGCTTGCCATGCTGGTCCTCCTCACGCTGGTGTGGGGCGTCAACTGGCCGGTGATGAAGCTCGGCGTGGCCGATTTCCCGCCGCTCAGCTTCCGCGCCATTTCCATCGTGCTCGGGCTGCCGCTGCTGGCAGGGGTGCTGGTGCTGTTCAAGGCGCCGTTCCGCGTGCCGCGCGCGCACTGGCCCGAGCTGCTGTGGCTGACCGCCACCAACATGCTGGTCTGGCACGTGTGCATCATCCTGGCAGTGCGCACGCTGTCCAGCGGGCGCGCCGCCATCCTGGGCTACACCATGCCGATCTTCTCGGCCGTGATCGGCGCACTGCTGTTCTCCACCCGCCTCGCGCCGCGCGGCTGGCTGGGCGTGGGCGCGGCGGCCGTCGGCGTGGCGCTGTTGCTGTGGCACGAATTGTCGCAGCTGGCCGGCCGGCCGCTGGGCGTGCTGCTGGCGCTCGCGGCGGCCGCGGTGTGGGCGCTCGGCACGCAGCTGCTGCGCCGCACGCGCATCGGCGTGCCGACGCTGACGCTGTCGTTCTGGATGACGGCGCTCGCCGCCGGCTGGCTGGTGCTGCTGGCCACGGTGTTCGAGCGCGGCGCCTGGCGCATGCCGCCGCCGGCCACCACCGGCGCCATCGTGTTCAACGCGGTGCTGATCTTCGGCTTCGCGCAGGCGGCCTGGTTCTCGCTGGCGCGCGGCCTGCCGCCGATCGCCTCCACCCTGAGCGTGATGCTGATCCCGGTGGTCGGCCTGTTCAGCGGCGCGCTGTGGCTGGGCGAGGTGCTGCACTGGCAGGACTGGGCCGCCGTGGTGCTGATGGTGGTGGCGATCGCCTCGGTGCTGTGGCCGGCGCGCGCGCCGGCCATCGCGCAGGCGGCCACGCGGGACGCGGCGTGAGCGCCGGCGCGCCGCCCCTCGACGCCGCGGCCCTGCGCTGGACGCTGGTGGCGGCCATCCTCGGCTCCAGCATGGCGTTCCTGGACGGCACCATCGTCAACGTCGCCCTGCCCGCCATCCAGCGCGACCTGGGCGCCGACGCAGCGCAGGCGCAATGGGTGATCGAGTCGTATGCGCTGTTCCTGGCCGCCCTGCTGCTGGTCGGCGGCGCCCTGGGCGACCACTACGGGCGCCGGCGCGTGTTCATGGCCGGCGTGGCGCTGTTCACCGCCGCGGCGGCTGGCTGCGCGGCGGCGCCCGACGCCTGGGGCCTGATCGCGGCGCGCGCCGTGCAGGGCATCGGCGCGGCGCTGCTGGTGCCGGGCAGCCTGGCCCTGATCAGCGCGAATTTTCCCGATGCGCAGCGCGGCCGCGCGATCGGCACCTGGTCGGCCTTCAGCGGCATCGCCGCGGCGGTCGGGCCGGTGGTCGGCGGCTTCCTGATCGACCACTCGTCCTGGCCCTGGGCTTTCGTCATCAACCTGCCGCTGGGCATCGCGCTGCTGCTGGTCTGCCGCGCCAAGGTGCCGCACGACCGGCCGTCGGCCGACCGCACGCCGCTGGACCTGGCGGGCGCGGTGCTGGGCACGGTCGGCCTGGCCGGCGTGGTGTTCGCCTGCATCGAGGCGCCGGGCCGCGACTGGACCGCCGTGCCGGTGCTGGCGGCGGGCATCGCCGGCGCGGCCGCCCTGCTGGCCTTCGCCTGGACCGAGGCGCGCAGCCCGCACCCGATGCTGCCGCCGGCGCTGCTGCGCGTGCGCAACTTCGCCGGCGCCAACCTGCTCACCCTGCTGCTGTACGCGGCGCTGAGCGGCGGCCTGTACTTCCTGCCGCTCAACCTGATCCAGGTGCAGGGCTACAGCGCCGCGGCCGCCGGCTCCGCCCTGCTGCCCTTCGTGGTGATCCTGTTCCTGCTGTCCGGCTGGGCCGGCAAGCTGGTCGACCGCATCGGCTCGCGCACGCCGCTGGTGGTGGGCCCGCTGATCGCGGCGGCCGGCTTCGCGCTGTTCGCGCGGCCGGGCATCGGCCTGGCGTACTGGCGCGAGCTGTTCCCGGCCGTCTGCGTGCTCGGGCTGGGCATGGCCATCACGGTAGCGCCGCTCACCACCACCGTGATGAACGCGGTAGACGGCGAGCACGCGGGCCTGGCCTCGGGCATCAACAACGCGGTGTCGCGCACCGGTGGGCTGCTGGCCATCGCGGTGTTCGGCATCCTGATGGCCAGCAGTTTCAACAGCACGCTGGACAGCGAACTGGCGCGCCGCGCGGTGCCGGCCGCCTTGCGCGGCGAAGTGCAGGCGCAGCGCCACCAGCTGGCCGCGCTGCGCGTGCCGGCCGGCACCGACGCCGCCGCGGCGCGCGCCGTCGAGCAGGCCGTCGGCACGGCCTTCGTCGCGGGCTTTCGCCACGTGATGCTGGTGTGCGCCGCGCTGGCGCTGCTCAGCGCGCTGAGCGCCTGGCTGCTGATCGGCCGCGGCCCGGCTCAGAGGCCGTAGTAGTCCTCGCCGGATTGCCGCAGCGGCAGGCCGGTTTCCTTGGCGGAGATCCCGATCACCCACTCGGCGAACAGGCTGGCCTCCAGCGAGGTGTTCTTCACCAGCTGGAAGTGGTTGGGGCAGAAGGTGGCGTCGGTGCGCGGCACCGACTGCCCCGGCGCGAAGCGCGCGTTCCAGTAGGCCAGCTGCGGGCGGAACGGCTGGGTCCAGTCGGGCGCGAGATCCTCGCGGACCTTGCAGACGTGCGAAGGCGCGATGCTGCGGGTGACCGCGCCGCGCACCGGCCGCACCGTCTTCGCGGCATTCGGCAGCTTGCCGGTCAGGTGGATGTCCACCAGCAGCGAGAACGGGTCGACGTCGGTGGCCAGCCGGAACGCGATCGGGACGTTGCCGCCCATGATGCGCGGATTGACCTCCACCAGCACCGGGCCCTTGGGGCCGTAGATCACCTCCACGTGGAAGATGCCGACGTCCAGCCCCAGGCAGCGCACCACGCTGACCGCGTACTCGCCCAGTTCGTTGGCGGTGCGCTCGGACACCGGCGCCGGCACCACGCTGCCGAGCTCGACAAACGGGTCGTCGGTGCAGCGCTTGCGCCAGGTGATTGCCATCACCTTGTGCTCGCCGCCGCCCGCCGCGATCTCCGCCGAGAACATCGGGCCTTCGGCGAACTGCTCGATCAGGGTCTCGCCGCGCGACAGCACGCGCTCCACGCCCGAGGGCATGCCCAGGTCCTGGTCCAGCGCGGCGAAATAAGGCTCGAAATCCTCCGGCTTCCTGATCTTGGCCGCGTCGATGCTGGCGCAGCCGCGCTTGGGCTTGGCGATCAGCGGGTAGCCGAGCCGCTCGGCTTCGCGCAGCGCCGCGGCGAGGTCCTCCACCACCGCGAAGCCGACCGAACGGATGCCGTTGTCGGCCAGGCGCTGGCGGCACGCGGCCTTGTCCTGCGCCAGCGCCACGGCGTCGGGGTTGGTGCCCGGCAATTCCAGGCGCCGCGCCACGCGCGCCACCACGGCGGCGGTGAAGTCCAGCGGCGAGAGCACCGCGGCCAGCCCCTCTTCGCGCTTGAGCTTGAGCAGCGTCTGGTACAGCAACTCCTCATCGAGCGTGGACTCGATCTCGATCACGCGGTCGGTGTAGTTCGGATGGCGCACCGTGTCCAGGCCGCCGATCAGGCCCGCGAACGACTGCGAGCCGATGTAGGTCACCTGGTGGCCGGCGCGCTTGGCCGCGGCGGGCGCGCCCAGGCCGACCGCGTTGCTTTCGATGAAAGCGATGTGCATTTTTATCTCCCTTGCTGTGTCATTGCGAAACCGAAGCCGGCGCATCCGATGCGGCGCGCCGGGCCAATCCATACGCCACCGCCGGCGCCAGCAGGCTCAGCAGCAGCACCGCGCCGGTGACCACCCACAGGCCCACCCGGTCGGCCACCCAGCTGCCGGCGAGCGAGAAGCAGACCATCGCGCCCAGCGCCATGGCATTGGTGTTGGCGACGATGGCGCCCAGGCGCGCGGCCGGCGCGGCGGTGATGATGTAGCGCAGGTGCACGCAGAACGCCACCTCGAAGCCGAACGCGAACAGCGCGTAGACGGCCAGGCCCGGCACCGGCGCCGTGACGAACGCGAGCGGCACCAGGCACAGGATCGGCGCCGCGTGCGCCAGCGGCCCGACCAGCGCGTAGCGCCCGGCGGCGAGCGAGAAGCGCGCGGCGACGAACGCGCCGGCGATGTAGGCCACGTTGGTCAGCGTCTGCACCAGCCCGATGGCCGACTCCGCCATGCCCAGCTGGCGCACCGGGAACGCCGAGCGCGCGATGTTGTGGAAGCCCTGGTAGAGGCAGATGGCGGCGATGAAATAGACGATGGCCGAGCGCAGCCGCGCCGCGTCCGCGGCCTGCGCCTCGGCGGCCTGCTTCGGGCCGCCGGCGGGTGCGGACGCCGCGGTGCTTGCCGCCGGCAGCGACTGGTAGAGCGCCGCCGCCGCCAGGTGCAGCGCGCCGCACACCGCCAGCATCGCGCCCATGTCCAGGTGGCCGAGCAGCAGCGCGCCCATCAGTGCGCCGACCGCCTGCCCCGCCAGCGCCGCGGTGTTGTAGTAGGAGGCTGCCGTTTCCAGGGTCTTGCCGCTGAAATAGTTTTTCAGGGCGACGGTGCGCGACACCTTGGACAGCGCGTCCATGCTGCCCTTGAGCAGCAGCACGGCCATCAGCAGCGCGAGGGTGCCGGCACTGAACAGGACCGCCACCAGCAGCAGCGCGCTAGCCAGCTCGCAGAACATCAGCAGCGCGCGCGGCGGATGGCGCGCCACGGCCCGGCGGATCGGCACCAGGGCCACCACCGCCGGCAGCCACTGGGTGAGCACCACGCTGTTGGCCCACAGCGCCGAGCCGCTGGCCGCGAACACGTTCGCCGCCAGCGTCATCAGCAGGAAATAGGTGGCCACGCTGGCTAGGAAGATCGCCGCCCAGATGCATGTGAACACGGGGTTCCACACGCCTGGGGAGAAGGGCATCGCGGCGGGCATGGCGCGCGGGTTGTTCATCGATGGACGCTCCGGACGGCCCCATTGTGGCGCGATGGCCGTGTGCGCGTACATGGCGTTTTTCCCTGCTGATCTGCAAAAAGCATAGCAGCGGCCCGGAGGCGCAGTTGCATGCAAACTTGCAGGACTCCGGCGGCATTTCCGCGTGCCACGCACGGAACGGGCTACTGCGGCAGGGTGCCCGGCAGGGGTCCGGGCGGCAGCGGCCCGCCCGACAGCCGGCCGCACACCGAGATCACCCAGTCCATCAGCAGCCGCACGCGATCGAGCTTGCGCAGGTCCGGATGCACCACCAGCCAGAGCTCGCGCGACAGGTCGCAATGGAAGCTTTCGACCCGCTTCACGCCCGGCACCACGTCGCCGATGAAATGCGGCAGCACGGTCTTGCCGAGGCCGCGCTGCAGGCAGGCGAGCAGGCCCTCGGCCTCGTTCACGCGCACCTGCGCCAGCATGCCTTCGCCGACGTTGCGCGCGATCCATTCGGCCGGCGGCACGTGGCCGGTTCCCGACTCGTAGGTGAGCCACGGCAGCACCGCGGGATCGCTGTCCTGCGGCGCGTACACCGCGTAGCGCAATGCACCGACCTTGCGCGCCACCGCGCGCATGCTGTCGACCGGCCGCGCCAGCCGCAGAGCGATATCGGCCTCGCGCCGGCCCAGGCTCAGCACGCGCGATTCGGCCACCAGTTCCACCTGCAGACCCGGGTAGCTGCTCAGCAGTGCGGGCAAAGCTGGCAGGAGAAGCCGGTTGACAAGCAGCGGAACCGATGTGAGGCGCACCACGCCGCTGACGCGGCTGTCGGCACCACGAATGGAATTGGTGGCGTCGAGGATGAGGTCTTCGACCCGCACCGCGCGCTCCACCAGTTCCTCGCCCGCACGCGTGAGCGTCACGACACCGCGCTTGCGCTCGAACAGCCGCGCGTGCAGGCGCTGCTCGGCCTGCGCGACCTTGCGCAGCACGGTGCTCTCGTTCACCTTGAGAACCTGCGCGGCACCACTGAACGATTGCGTGCGCGACACCGCGAGCACGACCCGGAGATCATCCCAATTTTCTCTTTCCACTCCCTGCACCTGCCCCTCGCGATGCAGAGGCTTCTCTGCATTTTTGCATAGTTGACTTCGTAAATCCAAGTGGTGCGATCGACCGACCCTCGCTTAACATCCGCTTCCCGCTTCGGCATAAAACCTCTTAGAAGGGCTGTGAGCGGGACAGACGTTGATTTCAAGGAGGCGTCTCTTGATCGCACTTGCCATGGGCCTTGCGTTGCTTACTTGCGCTTACATCTTCAGTCCTTTTCTTATCTGGAGATCGTATTTCAAGGTTGCACACGCTGTTCTATTCAATCCCCACCTCGATATACGCGGCAGGGCCAGCATGGCACTGCATCTGCTGAAGGAACTGGTCTATCTTCCATTCCTTGTTCTGATGTGGGTTATCGACGAGATTGTGTGGGGTGCATACCGCAATACAAAGGTTCCACCGCCGGTTTTCGTCATGAGCCAGCCGCGCAGCGGCACCACCTTCCTGTTGCGCACGCTGTCGTCCGACCAGCAGTCGTTCTTCGTGCTCAAGCACCTGGACTGGCGCTTTCCCTTCATCGGCTTCTGGAAATTCATCGACCGCTTCAAGCTGCGCGAGCGGCTGGAGAAGATCGACTACTGGCCCAGCACCGAGATCGGCCGGCTGGCCTCGAAGATGCACTTCCACAACCTGGGCAGCGTCGAGGGGCACGGCGTGTTCTTCGAGGAACGCATGTACCACCACTACTTCACCTTCCGCCGCTTCCCGCTGCCGGAAGTGCTGCGGCAGGTGGACGGGGTGGACACGCTGTCGCCCGGCGAGCGCAAGAAGCTGGTGCGCACGCTCAAGCGCGCGGTGCAGAAGGCGGCTTACTACCGCGGCGACGGCCGCTTCTGGCTGACCAAGGAAAACGAGAACGTCGAGCTGTTCCGGCTGGTGTACGAGGCCTTCCCCGACGCGCGCTTCCTGGTGATCGTGCGCGAGCCCAAGGCCTTCGTCAGCTCGTACATCCGCATGTCCGACTCGTGCACCACGCCCAAGCATGGCACCGACCCCAACCGCATTCCCGGCTGGTACGAGGCCAACATGGCGTTCCGCCGCTCGCAATGCGCCAAGCACATCGCGTTCTGCCGCGAGCTGGAGGAAAAGGGTGCGCTCAGCTACGTCACCTACGACCGCTTCACCAGCGACGTGCAGGGCGCCACGCAGGAGATCTACCGGCGCTTCGGCATCCCGATGGGCCCGACTTTCGCCAAGCACCTGCGCGAGCTGCAGCGCAAGCAGGACGCGCGCGACCGCGGCTACAGCAACCCGAACACGAAGGAAGAGGGCTTCGAGGCCTACGGCAACTTCGTGGCCGAGGTCGCGGCCAAGCGCGAAGACGCCGCGCAACGCGAACAACCCAGCCTGGCGACCGCACACCAATGACCGCACGCAGCACCCTCACGCCGCACATGGCGGCCTACATGGAGAAGTTCGCCGACAGCGGCGACATCCGCTGGATGCCGTACCTGATGTACTTCCATCCGGCGGCCCACAAGAGCTCGGTGATCAGCACCGACCCGGCCGGCTTCCGCTATTCGGAAGTGCGCGGCTGGCCGTACTCGGTGGCCGACCGCGGCGACTGCCCGTCGGTGCGCCTGCTGGCCGGCAGCTCGACCGTGTTCGGCATCGGCGCCAGCGCCGACAAGTGGACCCTGCCCTCGCGCCTGAGCGAGAACGATCCGCGGCCCGAGCCCTGGCTGAACTACGGCGGGCGCAGCTTCAACTCCACGCAGGAACTGCTGCTGCTCACGCTGTACCGCCACCTGCTGCCCGAGGTGAAGGAGATCGTGCTGTTCTCCGGCTTCAACGACCTGGGCCTGGCGCGCCTGCCGGCCAGCCTGCGCGGCGACAGCGGCGCCTTCTTCAACTGCCGCGAGTTCTTCGACGCGCTGGCCGCGCGCGACAAGCGCCAGCAGGGCGGCATGTTCGGCCTGGCCAAGCGCCTGGTCGGCGCGGACGAGCCGCGCGCCGAGGAAGACACCAGCGCGATGACGCTCGCCCAGCAGATCGACTACGCCAGCGGCCTGACCCTGCGCCACCTGCGCACGTGGAACGCGGTGGCCAAGGACATGGGCGCGAAGCTGACCTTCGTGCTGCAGCCGCTGTCGGGATGGGTGCGCCCCACCGGCAGCAAGGAAGAGGAGGCGCTGTTCACCGAACTCGAACAGGCCGGCCGCTTCACCGAAACCTACGGCGACATCCTGACGCGCGAGGTCTGCCTGGAATACGGCAAGGCGCTCGAGCGCGGCGCGCGCGACATGGGCGTCGGCTTCCTCAACATGGCGCCGATCCTGGCCGAGCGGCTCAAGCCGAGCGACTGGCTGTTCGTCGACCGCATCCATTTCACCGATTGGGGCCACGACTTCGTCGCCAAGACGCTGCTCGAAGCCCTGCAAACCCAGGGAGACATCAAATGAAGTTCCTTCGCAAACTCATCGCCATCATTTTCCGCCGCAAGCAGCCCAAGCGCGATGCGTCCATCTACCCCATGTTCTGAGGGAACGGACGCGCGCGCCACGCCAACCGGCGCAACCACCTGGCGCGGACTGTTCCTGCAGTTCGCCGACCCCGAGGTGTTCGTCACCGAGGAGCAGGTGCGCGCGCTGCTGGCGGCCTTGCCTGCTGAAGGCGAGGCGGGCACGGCGCAGCCGTCCGCGCGCGACACGCTCGGCGCACTGCGCCGCTGGAGCATGGAGCGCGCGCGGGCGCACACCGATTTCCTGCAGGCACTGCAGGACGAGCACCGCCTGCAGCGCTTCGCCGAAGTCGCCGCGCTGCAATCGGCCCCGCTGGGCCTGTGGCTGGGAAGCTGGCTGCAGGGCATGATCGCGCCCGGCGTGTGCGAGGACCCGCTGCAGCTCACGCTGCTGGGCGCCTATGCCGACGACATCGGCGCGGGCCGCCCCGGCGCCGCGCGGCGCGAGGAATTCCTGCGCCTGCTGCGCCACCTGCGGCTGCCGGTGTACGGCGCGCGCGCCGACGAGCTCACCCGCGCCGGCGAGATCGACGACAGCATGTTCGCGCTGCCCTGCGTGCTGCAGGCGCTCAGCCGCCGCAGCGACGCCTTCCATGCCGAGATCTGCGCGGCGGACCTGGTGCTGCGCGCCACCGGCCTGATGCCGGCCTGGGCCGGCTTGCAGTCTGTCTTCCCCCACGCCTTGCAATGGCAGCGGCTGGACCTTGCGGTGTCCGCCGCTCCGGACCACACCGAAGCCGTGCTCGCCCACTACACGAGCGCGGACCGTTCACCCGATGCGCGCTTCGCCGCCATGGTGGCGCGCGCGGCGCGCGCCGTGCAGGCTTGGGACGCGCGCCTGTCGGCGCTGGCACGCGTGGGCGCCGACCCGCGCGCGGCGATGGCCGAACTGCTGCGCCGGCGTTCGCGCGAAGCCTCGGTCTACCACCACAACACCGTGATGGACGGCTGCCCGCTGTCGCAGCGCTTCAGCGAAGCGGCGAAAGACCCGCTGCCGCTGCTGGACGCCCTGTCGCGCAGCCGCTTCGTGCGGCCCGGCAACGCGGCCAAGAGCCAGCTGGTGACGACGCTGATCGGCCCGCGCGGCCGCATGTTCCGCGTGTTCCCCGAGCACGAACTCGCCACCATGCGCGACTGGATCGACCACCTGCCGGCCGAGGCCTCGGCACCGGCCCCGGCCGATGCGGCTGCCGGCGCTTGGCAGGCGCCGCCCACACTGGATCAAGCGCAAGCGGCCGGCAACGACCGGCCGCCGTCCGGCCTGCGCGAGGCTTACTACCTGCTGCAGGGCCGCGCGCTGCCGCCGGCGCTGCGCGCGTTCGCCGTGGACTACGTGCACAAGCGCCTGCGCCGCGCCGCCAACGGCCCCGCCGAGTCGACGCGCGCGCTGCCCGCCGCCTGGACCACCGACGGCCTGCGGCCCTGGCTGCTGGCCCAGCACGACCTGCACGGCCGCGCCTTCGAGGAGATGGAACGCGAGAAGGCAGTGCATTCGCGCGAAGAAGTGATCCGTTCGACCCTGCAGCTGGCGCCGCTGCTGCTGATCGACGGCGCCTGGCTGCAAGGCTTCACCGACCTCGAATTCGCCTGTTCCGCCGTCGGCCAGCCGCTGTTCGAGATCTTCTGGGACGAGTTGGGCAACGGGCTGCCGCAGCTGAACCACCCGAAGATCTACCGCGACCTGCTGCGCTCCATGGGCGTCGAGATGGCGGCCACGGGCGCCTGGGAGTTCGCCTTCGATGCGCGCTTCGACGACAAGTCGTTCGAAGTCCCGGTCTACTGGCTGTGCCTGGGCAAGCTGCCCGTCACGTTCCAGCCGGAGATCCTGGGCATGAACCTGGCGATGGAACTCTCCGGGGTGGGCGACGGCTACCGCGAGGCCAGCCGCTTCCTGCGCGCGCACGGCTTCGACACGCAGTTCGTCGACCTGCACAACACCATCGACAACGTCGGCACCGGCCATTCCGGCTGGGCGGCCGACGCCATCGATGCCTACATGAGCGAAGTGGTGCACCGGCACCACGGCGACACGGCGGCCGCATGGCGGCGCGTGCGCACCGGCTACGACTCGCTCGCGGCGGCGCCCGGCGGCGTGCTGCAGCGCCTGCGCGAGCGCGTCGCGGCGGCCCGCGCCGGCAAGCCTCGCATCCCCGAGCAGGCGCCGCCGGCGCTCCTGCACAGAACCTACGATCCAGCGGTGACAACTTCATGAGCAAATGCGTTCTCGGCATTTCCGCGTACTACCACGACAGCGCCGCGGCGCTGGTGCGCGACGGCGTCGTCGTCGCGGCGGCCCAGGAGGAGCGTTTCAGCCGCGTGCGGCACGACTCCTCGTTCCCTAAACGCGCGGTCGCGTACTGCCTCGACGCGGCGGGCATCTCGCTCGACGGCGTCGACGCGGTGGCCTACTACGAGGACTCGCGCGTCAAGTTCGGCCGCGTGCTGGCCTCGTTCGCCGACGGCGGGCCGGCCGGGCTGAACGCCTTCACGCGCGTGCTGCCCGAATGGATGCGCTGGAAGCGCGACGTGCTCGACCGCGTGGAGCAGGAGCTGCTGTCGCTCGAGCGCGGCCGCGTGCGCGCCTTCCACACCACGCAGCACCACCGCTCGCACGCCGCCTCGGCGTTCTATCCCTCGCCCTACCGCTCGGCCGCCGTGCTGTGCATCGACGGTGTCGGCGAGTGGCACACCACGTCCATCTGGCACGGCCGCGACCGCGCGCTGGAGCTGTGCGACTCGATCTCCTACCCGCACTCGCTCGGCCTGCTGTACTCGGCCTTCACCAGCTACTGCGGCTTCAAGGTGGATTCGGGCGAATACAAGCTGATGGGCCTGGCGCCCTACGGCCGGCCGGTGTTCGCCTCCAAGATCCGCGACGAGCTGGTGCACCTGAAGCCCGACGGCTCGTTCGAGCTGAACCTGGCGTACTTCGAATTCATGCGCGGCGAGCAGATGATCGGCGAGGCCTTCGAGCGCCTGTTCGGCGTGCCCCGGCGCAGCGGCGAAAGCCGCATCGAGCAGGTCCATTGCGACCTGGCGGCCTCGGTGCAGGCGGTGACCGAGGAAGCGGTGCTCGGCCTGGCCAAGGCGGCCATCGAGCGCACCGGCGAGCGCGAGCTGTGCCTGGCCGGCGGCGTGGCGCTGAACTGCGTGGCCAACGGCGTGCTGAGCCGCTCGGGCCTGTTCAAGTCGCTGTGGATCCAGCCGGCCGCGGGCGATGCCGGCGGCGCGCTGGGCGCCGCGCTGGACGCCTGCGTGCCCGAATCCGGCCGCCCGCACCTGGCCGCGCCCGGCAGCGACGGCATGCAGGGCTCGCTGCTCGGCCCGAGCTTCTCGGACGCCGAGATCGAGCAGTTCCTGCGCTCGCACGGCTACCCGTTCCAGCGCTGCGGCGACCAGGAGCTGTACGACGCGACGGCGGCCGAGCTGGCCGAAGGCAAGGTGATCGGCTGGTTCCAGGACCGCATGGAGTTCGGGCCGCGCGCGCTCGGCGCGCGCTCGATCATCGGCGACGCGCGCGACACGGCGATGCAGCGCACCATGAACCTGAAGATCAAGTTCCGCGAATCGTTCCGCCCGTTCGCTCCGGCCGTGCTGGCCGAGGACGCGGCCGCCTACTTCGACGTGCGCCAGAGCAGCCCCTACATGCTGCTGGTCGGGCCGGTGCTGGACAGCATCCGCGTGCCGCGGCCCGACGGGCAGTTGGCCGCCGAGGGCCTGGGCGCCATCAACGAGGTGCGCTCGACCCTGCCGGCCATCACGCACGTGGACTACTCGGCGCGGGTGCAGACCCTCACCGAGGACACGCACCCGGCGTTCACCCGGCTGGCGCGCGCCTTCAAGGCCAAGACCGGCTGCTCCGTGCTGGTGAACACCTCGTTCAACGTGCGCGGCGAGCCCATCGTGTGCACACCCGAAGAGGCGTACGCCTGCTTCATGCGCACCGGCATCGACGTGCTGGTGCTCGGCAGGTACATCCTGCGGCGCGACGGGCAGCCGCCGTTCGTGGAAGAAACCGACTGGCGCGAAGCCATTCCCTTGGATTGATTCAGGAGCACACCCACATGGCACACAAACTGCTCGCCTTTTTACTGTTCGTCTTCGTCATCATCCCCTGGGGCTGGCTGCGGCGCGGCAAGACCGCGCAGCACCCGGGCAACTGGCACGCCCGGCGCACCACCTGGGACCAGCGCGGCGCCGGCGGCCAGGGCCCCGCGCCCGGGCGCACCGCGCCGCGCAGCGCGCCGGCCGCCACCTGGGCCGCCTCGGCCAAGCCGAACAAGGGGAGCACGCAATGAGCGAGCAGAAGAAGCGCGGCCTGGCTACCCGCATCGTCCATGCGGACAGCAAATTCGGCGTCGAGCACAACGCGATCCGCAAGCCCATCCACAACTCGGTGCAGTACGGCTTCGACAAGGTCGAGGACCTGATCGGGGTGTTCCAGGGCACCACCAAGAACGCCTTCAACTACTCGCGCACCGGCACGCCCACCACGGCGGCGCTGGAAGCCAAGCTCACGCAGCTGGAGGAAGGGTTCGGCTCGGTCTGCTATTCCTCGGGCATGGGCGCGATCTCGGCGGCCTTCCTGACGATGCTGAAGGCCGGCGACCAGATGGTCTCCGGGCGCTACGTGTTCGCCGGCACCAACAGCCTGTTCGGCACCATGCGCGACTTCGGCATCGATGTCGCCACGGTCGACACCTGCAAGGTCGCCAACGTCGAGGCGGCCCTGAAGCCGAACACGCGCATGGTGTTCGTGGAGACCATCGCCAACCCCGGCACCGAGGTGCCGGACCTGGCCGCCATCGGCGAGCTGTGCGCGCGCCGCGGCATCCTGTACGTGATCGACAACACCATCACCTCGCCGGCGCTGTTCCTGCCGCGCCGCGTCAAGGCGGGCCTGTCGATCAACTCGCTGTCCAAGACCATCAGCGGCCACGGCGTGGCGCTGGGCGGCGTGGTCACCGACACCGGCCTGTTCGACTGGCAGACATATCCCAACATCTCGCCGGATTACCGCAAGGGCGACCCGCGCATGTGGGGCCTGCAGCAGCTGCGCAAGAAGGGCCTGCGCGACATCGGCGCCTGCCTGTCGTCGGACTCGGCCAGCCAGATCGGCATCGGCGCCGAGACGCTGGCGCTGCGCATCAAGCAGACCAGCAGCAACGCGATGGCGCTGGCCAAGTTCCTGGAGAGCCATCCGGACGTCGGCCGGGTGAACTACCCCGGCCTGGAAAGCCACGCGCAGTACGCCATCGCGCGCGAGCATTTCCGCGAGCCGTCCTGGCTGCTGTCGTTCGAGGTCAAGGACCTGTCCAACCTGCTGCCGGCCATGAACCGGCTGCAGGTCGCCTCGCGCGCCACCGGCATGGGCGACACGCGCACCCTGGTGATCCCGGTGGCGCCCAGCATCTATTACGAAGCCGGCCCCGAGGCCCGGGCGCTGATGAACGTGACCGACGGCCTGGTGCGGGTCTCGGTCGGGGTGGAAGAAATCGAGGACCTGCTGGAGGACTTCGACCAGGCGCTGCGGGGTTGAGCGCACCGTTTGCGGGCGCACGGACAGCGAACGTTCGTGCGCCTTGACAGCTCATCCGCCGCGCCGCTACCCTTGGTGCTTGCCCTCCCCCACAGACACCCCCTCCGGCGAAGCGACGTCGCCGGGCAGCGATGACGCTGCCTGGCTGCGCTCCACACCGCTGATCGACCTCGGCGACCCCAAGCTGCGGCTGAAGGCGCAATCGCTCACGCAGCTGTGCCGCACGCCGCGCGAGCAGGCGCTGGCCCTGTACGGCTACGTCAAGCGCATTCCCTACACCAAGCCGCTCAAGCTGCAGCCGCACAGCGCGCGCTCGGTGATCGAGGCCGGCGTCGGCGACGCACCCGACAAGGCCGCTCTGCTGGTCGGCCTGTTGCGGCTGGCGGGCATCCCGACCCGCATGCACTGCTACGAGCTGCGCGGCGACATCCTGCGCGGGCTGACCAACGGGCTGAGCAGCATCATGCGCGCCGTGGTCGAGGTGAAGCTGGACGGCGGCTGGATCGGCACCGACACCTACGTGTACGACGCGCCCTATGTGGCCGCCGCGCGCGACCAGATGGCGCTCAACGGCTGGGACTACGGCTACGGCATCCACCGCGACGGCCACCGTTTGTGGAACGCCAGCGAATCGGTCTACCTGAACGCCTGCGCGCCCGAACATGACCCGCTGGTGCTGCGCGACATGGGCGTGTTCGTCGACGAGAACGAGCTGGTGAACTCGGAGTCTTTCACCCATTCGCCGCTGCTGCGGCTCGCGCGCTGGGACACCCTGGCGCCCGGCATCAACCGCGCGGTGCGCGCGCTGCGCGAGCAGGCGCCGGGCCGCGCCGCCAGCCGCAGCGCCTGATCAGGTCGGCGTGCGCAGCAGCGCGCCCTTGAACAGCACCGGGCCGGTCGGGCCGCTGCCGGCGGGCACGCCGCCCCGGGGCTCCAGCGTGACCGCCAGCGCCGGCACGCGGCCCAGCTGCTGCTCGGCCGCCGGCAGGCGCACGATGCCGCCCGCGTCCAGCACACCCAGCGACTGCGGTGCGGCCCCCTGCGGCAGCGCCCACAGCTCCAGCGAGCGGTCGGGCGCTTCCGCGTAGCTGCCCACGCGCTGCAGGGTCAGCGTGCTGTGCTTGGGGTCGTACATGGCGAGCAGGAAAGCCGCCGACCGTTCGTCGGACAGCACGGAGACGTAGCGGATTTCCGGCTGCGCCTGCGCTTGCGCCAGCAGTTGCTGGTTGCGCGCGGCCAGCTCACCAGCCTGTGCGCGCGCCTGCGCGAGCGCCTCGGCACGCTGGTTCGATTCGGTCCACACGTTCCAGCCCACGCTGGCGATCACCACGGCGGCCACGGCCGCGCCGCCCGCCAGCGAACGCCACAGGCGCAGCGCGGCCTCGGCGGCACGCGTCGCAAGCGGTTCCTGCAGCGGCGGCGCGGAGGCCGGCGGCAGCATGTTGACGATGCGCTTCCAGACTTCCGGGCTGGGCGCGACCGACTCCACTTCGGTCAGCGCCTGCAGCCGTTCCTGCCACAGCAGCGCCGCGGCACGCACGCGCGGGCTGCGCCGCGCCAGCGCCTGGAAGCGGCGGCGCGCACCGCCGCGCAGGGTGCCCAGCGCATAGGCCGACGCCAGGTGCTCGAGCAGGGGGGGATTGCGCTCCAGGTCCATGGGTGGGCTCCTCAGGCAAACCGCGCCATGCAGGCGCGCAGCTGGTCCAGGCCACGCCGGATCCATGTTTTCACCGTGCCCAGCGGCAGCTTGAGCTGCCGGGCGAGTTCCTGGTGGCTCAGGTCGCGCAGGTAGGCCAGGCTCACCACCTCGCGCTGGCGCGCCTCCAGCAGGCGCAGGCAGCCGTGCATGGCCGACGCCAGCTCGCCGGTTTCGCTTTGCTGCATCGGGTCGGCGCTGTTGCCGGGCAGCGTTTCGGACAGCGCGTCGTCCAGCTCGACCGCGACGTCGGCGCGCTCGCTGGCGCGCCGGCGCAGGTAGTCGAGCGCGCGGCTGCGCACGATCAGGCCCATCCAGGCGAACGGCGGGCTGAGCGAGGCGCGGTAGTCGCCCGCGCTGCGCCAGATCTGCAGGAAGGCCTCCTGCAGCACGTCTTCGGCCGCTTCGCGCCGGACCACCACGCGCAGCGCCAGGCCGTACAGCCGGCCGGAGGTCTGGTCGTAGAGCGTGCGCAGCGCGTCCTCGGCGGCACGCCGCGAGCCCGGCTCGCGCGACAGCACCGCGATGCGTTCGATCAGCTCGACCAGGGAATCGTCATGTGGCATGGAGATGTCTACGCAACCAGCGCGGCCGTGGATTCACAAAGCCCAAGTATGACGCTCGGGCAAGCCTGCGGCACATCCAAGGTGCATTCCCGCGCGTATTCGCGGTGCTGTCTTCCAGCAACCCTCTTCCATCCGATTGGAGATCCGCAATGCGCAACAAGAAACTCGCAGGGTCGGTGGCCGTCGCCGCCGCCCTGTGTGCCGCCGGCACCGCCCTGGCCTCGAGCCACCGCGAGGCACCGTTCATCACCACCAGCCCCAAGGTGGACGCCACCGACTTCTACATGTTCCGCAGCTACGAGGGCGTCTCGGCCGGCGGCGCCGGCGGGCGCAGCGACTACGTGACGCTGATCGCCAACTACCAGCCGCTGCAGGCACCCTACGGCGGCCCCAACTACTTCTCGCTGGACCCGAACGCGCTGTACGAGATCCACGTCGACAACAACGGCGACGCCACCGAGGACATCACCTTCCAGTTCCGCTTCCAGAACAAGCTCAACAACATCGCGCTGCCGATCGGCGCCGGCGCCGCGCAGAAGAGCGTGGCCATTCCGCTGATCCAGGCGGGCGGCGTGGCCAACCTCAACGACGCCAACCTCAACCTGAACGAAACCTACAGCGTCAACGTGGTGCGCGGCGACCGCCGCAAGGGCACGGGCGCGGCGGTGACCAAGTCGGGCGGCGGCACCAGCTTCGAGAAGCCGGTGGACTACATCGGCGTGAAGACGCTGGGCAACGCCGGCGCCTACGCCGCCTATGCGGCCAAGCACGTGCACGACATCCGCATCCCCGGCTGCCCGGCCGGCAAGGAAGCCGGCCGCGTGTTCGTCGGCCAGCGCCAGGAAGGCTTCGCCGTCAACCTGGGCCCGATCTTCGACCTGGTGAACGCGCCGCTGGCGGTGATCACCAACCCGGCCAACATCAACGCCGCCGCGGCCAATTCGATCCAGGACACCAACGTCACCTCGATCGCGCTGGAAGTGCACAAGGACTGCCTGGTGGCCGGCGGCGAACCGGTGATCGGCGGCTGGACCACCGCCAGCCTGCGCCAGGCCCGCCTGCTGTCGGGCGACCCGGCCAGCGGCCACCAGGCCAGCGAGAAGCCCGGCGGCGCCTGGGTGCAGGTCTCGCGCCTGGGCCAGCCGCTGGTCAACGAGGTGGTGATCGGCCTGAAGGACAAGGACAAGTTCAACGCCTCCAAGCCCAAGGACGACAGCCAGTTCCTCGACTACGTGACCCACCCGACCCTGCCGGCCCTGCTGGGCGCCGTGCTGGCCGGCAGCCCGGCCGGCCTGGCGCCCACCAACGTGCCGCGCACCGACCTGGCCACCGTGTTCCTGACCGGCATCGTCGGCGTCAACAAGCCGGCCACGGTGAAGCCCGCGGAGATGCTGCGCCTGAACACCGCCGTCGCGCCGGTGCCGTTCGCCAGCCAGAACCGCCTGGCCATCGTGGGCAGCCTGAAGACCTCGCCGGCCGGCACCGACTTCGCCGGCTTCCCGAACGGCCGCCGGCCGAAGGACGACGTGGTCGACATCGCGCTGGTCGCCATGCTGGGCGGCCTGTGCGTGGCCAACGGCAACGGCGACACGCTGAAGCTCAACTCGATTCCCGGCGTGGCCGGCGTTACTTCGGCCTGCAACCCGTCCAGCGTGCCGGCCGGTGCGGCGTCGCTGGACGTGCACGACGCGGTCGACCAGGCGGTGGTGCCGTTCCTGGGCGGCTTCCCCTACCTCAACACGCCGAATGCCGGTTCGCAGTAAGGAGCACGCGATGACACGACACACGATGCGGCGCAGGATCCCGATGGCGGCCGCGCTGGCCGCGGTGGCCACGGCCCTGGTGCTCGCCGCCTGCGGCGGCGGCAGCGGTGGTGGTGGAACCGATGGCGGCGGCACGCCGCCCGACAATCCGCCGGTGGTCGGCGGCAGCGAGGTCCCGGCCTCGGCCCAGCAGAGCGCGGGCGGCGCCTTCGCCTTTGTCGCCAGCACGGCGGGCGCGAAGAGCGAGACCGACGAGCCGCTGCGCGTGGGCGACGCCACGCTGGCGACCAGCGACACCGACGAGCCGCAGGCGCTCTGACGATGGCGCGCACGGCCGCCTGCTGGTTGCGCAGCGTGGCCGCGTTGGCGTGCGCGTTCGCGGCTTCGGCCGCGGGTGCGCACGACAGCTGGCTGTTCCGCCCGGATGCGCCGCCGCCGAAAGGCGCGGCGCAGTTCGTCTTCGGCACGGGCACGCAATACCCGATCGCCGATTCCTTTTCTCCGCCGTCCAGCGTGTCCGCTTCCGGATGCGTTGATGCGGCCGGCCGCATGCTGCCGCTGCGGCCGTTCGCGCAGGCCGGCAAGCTGCTGCTGCAAACCACTCGAGTGGATCCGAACGCGCTCGGCTGCTGGGCCGAACTGGGCGAGCAGGCCATCACGCTGAAGCCCGAGCTGGTGAATGTTTATCTTCGCGAGATCAGGCCGTCCGCACCGCTGCTGGCGCGCTGGGCCGCGCTGCGCGAACAGGGCCTGCCGTGGCAGGAGCGCTACCGCAAGTTCGCGCGCATCGAAACATCAGGCCGCGACACGCCGGCGGCGGCGTTGCGCGCCATCCGGCAACCGGTGAACCAGCCGCTGGAGATCGTGGTGTCGGGAGAAGAGCCGCTGCTGGCTGGCCGTGCCGCGGCCTTCCAGGTGCTGGCCAACGGCGCGCCGGTGCCGCTGCTGGCGGTGGAACTGCGCAGCGAGCGCAGCCCGATCGGCATCTGGAGCCAGAGCGACGCCGAGGGACGGCTGCGCTTCACGCTGCCGTTCAGTGGTGCATGGCTGCTGCGCGCGACCTTGCTGGAAGCCGATGGCGCATCGGGCTGGCAAAGCAGGTTCGTCACCCTCGCATTCGACGCGCACTGAGGCAAAGGAAAAGCCGCCTCGCGGCGGCTTCGTGTCTTCGGCTCGCGCTGCCGATCAACCGGGAAGAAGCACCTTGTTCACGACGTGGATCACACCGTTGGACTGGTAGACGTCGGCGATGCTCACCGTGGACATGCCGCCCTTGCTGTCGGTCACCACGATGGTGTTGCCGCTCATGCTGGCCGTGAGCGTGCCGCCGCTGGCCGTCTTCAGCATCGCGCGGCCGCCTTGCGCGCGGATCTCCTGTGCCAGCATCGCCGCGTCGAGGCGGCCCGGCACCACGTGGTAAGTCAGCACCTTGGTCAGCGTGCCCTTGTTCTCGGGCTTGAGCAGCGTGTCCACGGTGCCGGCGGGCAGCGCGGAGAACGCCTCGTTGGTCGGCGCAAACACGGTGAACGGACCCGCGCCCTTCAGCGTATCGACCAGGCCGGCGGCCTTCACCGCCGCCACCAGCGTGGTGTGGTCCTTCGAGTTGACGGCGTTGTCGATGATGTCCCTGGCGGGGTACATCGGCGCTCCGCCGACCATCTTGGTGTTGGGCGCGGACATCGGCGCGGCCATGGCCGACGACGACGACGACGACGACGAATGGTTCATGGAACCGCAGGCGGCCAGCACGGAACAGGCACACACGGTGGACAGCAGGACGAACTTGCGCATTTGCATCACTCCTTGGAATTGAACGGAAGGGCTGGAAAAAGCGCCCTGCACCGGATACGCGGCCCGCGCACCGCCGGTTTCACGGCCGGGCTGAAAAAAGCGAATCGGTTCAGCGTGGGTTCATGCACCCCGGCCTAAGCTGTCTTCCAAGCCGGGAATGAACCCGGCTCCATGCAACCAACTCCAGGAGGTATCCGCATGCAATCGACCCTTCGTACCCGTCTGGCAGCGACGCTCCTGCTGTCTCCCCTTGCCGCACTGATGGTGCAGCCGGCCCATGCCGAGGCGGAAGCCATCCCCGGACGCATCGGCTTCTCGTCGCCCCAGCTCGCCGTGCCCGGCGCCGCCGCACCGATGATCGACCGCTTCGTGCTGCGCGCCGGCCGCATCGAGGCCGGCCGCGAGCTGCGTTTCTCGCTGGTCGGCGCGCCCGGCGCGCGCGTCTGGCTGGACATTCCCGGCGTGGCGCGCGATGTGCAGATGCGCGAAGTGCGCCCGGGTGTCTACGAAGCCGAGTACACCGTTCGCCGGCGCGACAACGCGGAAGCCTTCGCCCGCACCGTGGCCACCCTGCAGCGCGGACCGCAGCGCATGACGGCGCAGGTGGACATGCGCGGCGGCGGCCACGGCGGCCCGCACGATGCGCGCGCGCCGCAGATCACCGACGTCACGCCGGCGCAGGGCGAACGCGTGGGCGAATGGCGCCGCACGCAGATCTTCGCCCGCCTGAGCGACGACGGCAGCGGCGTCGATGCCGGCACCGTGCGCCTGCGCGTGGACGGCCGCGACGTGACCGAGCGCGCCCGCGTCAGCGCCGAGGAAGTGCAGTACCGCGAAGCGCTGGGCGACGGCCGCCACACGGCTGAAATCACGGTGCGCGACCGTGCCGGCAACGTGGCGCGCCGCAGCTGGACCTTCGACATCCGCGAACGCGACCGCCACGACGGCCGCCGCGGCTAAGCAGGAACGACGGCGGGACCGCGACGACGGTCCCGCCGTTCATGCAGCGTTCAGCCGGGCCGGCCTAAGCTGCGGACACACAACGACAGGAGCCCGACCATGAACCGCATCGCCACCACCTTCGGCCTGCTGGCCGCCAGCGCCGCCATCGGCGCGCAGGCCGAGACCTTCACCGACAGCGCGCGCGTGCGCAGCGTCGAGCCGCAGTACGAGAGCGTGCAGATCCCGCGCAACGAGTGCACCAGCCAGTGGGTGAACGATCCGCAGCCGGTGGTCGCCGCGCCGCGCGGCTACGGTGGCGCCATCATCGGCGGCGTGGCCGGCGCGGTGCTGGGCAACCAGGTCGGCAAGGGCCACGGCCGCGAAGCCGCGACCGCCGCGGGCGCGATTGCCGGCGCCGTTGCCGGCGACCGCATCGGCAACGCCAACAGCAACAACGGCGCGGTGGTCGGCTACCAGCAGCAGCAGCGCGAAGTCACCACCTGCCGCACCGTCAACGAGGTGCAGAACCGCCTGACCGGCTACCGAGTCACTTACGAGTACCGCGGCCACGTGTCCACCACCCTGATGCGCAGCGAACCGGGCGCCACCGTGCCGGTGCAGGTGTCCGTGATGCCGCTCGAGCGCGAGTACCATCGCACCAACTGATCGCCCCTCACCGCACTTCGCCATGAACCGACTCCGCCTGCTTGCCTGCGCCGTGCTGCTCGCGGCCGCCGTTCCCGCCTGGGCCGACGTCAGCCGCGACGACGCGGCCGCGGCCGCGCAGCGCGCGAGCAACGGCCGCGTGCTGGCGGTGGAGCGGGCCGGCCCGTCCTGGCGCGTGAAGGTGCTCACCGCCCGCGGCGAAGTGCGCGTGCTGCTGGTGGACGCCGCCACCGGACGCGTGCAGTAGCGCCATGCGCCTGCTGCTGATCGAGGACGATGCCGCGCTGCGGCTGGGGCTGAAGCGCCAGCTGGAAGCCGATGGCTACCGCGTGGACGAAGCGCGCGACGGCGAGGAAGGCCTGTTCCTGGCGCGCGAATATCCCTGCGACCTGCTGATCGTCGACCTCGGCCTGCCGAAGCTCAATGGCGTGGAGGTGGTCAAGCGGCTGCGCGCCGACGGCCGCGACACGCCGATCCTGATTCTCACGGCGCGCGGCACCTGGCAGGACAAGGTGCTGGGCCTGGAAGCCGGCGCCGACGACTACCTGGTCAAGCCCTTCGAATACCCCGAACTCGCGGCGCGCGTGAAGGCGCTGCTGCGCCGCTCGCTGAAGGCCACCACCGACGTGCTCACCCTCGGGCCGATCGGCATCGACCTGGCGGCGCAGGCGGTGCGATTGAACGGCGAGCCGCTGGAGCTCACCGCCTACGAGTACCGGCTGCTGGAATACCTGGTGCGCGAACGCCCGCGCGTGGTGACCAAGCAGGAGCTGTCGGACTACCTCTACCCGCACGGCGACGACCGCGACAGCAACGTGCTGGAGGTGCTGGTCGGCCGCCTGCGCCGCAAGCTCGACCCCGAAGGCGCGCTGGCGCCGATCGAGACCCTGCGCGGGCGCGGCTACCGCTTCACTGTGGAATGAAGCCCGGCTACTCGCTGCGCGCCCGCCTGCTGCTCGGCGCCGCGCTGGTGCTGCTGGCTTTCCTGGCCGGCGCCGGCGCGGCGGTGCAGCGCGCGCACGAGAACAGCGTGCGCGCCGCGCACTACGCGCGGCTGCAGGGCACGGTCTACCTGCTGCTGGCCCAGGCCGAACTGGACGCTGCCGGCGCGCTGGTGATGCCGCGGGAAACCGCCGAGCCGCGCCTGTCGCTGCCCGGCTCGGGCCTGTATGCCGCCATCTACAACACCGACCTCGCCCAGGAGTGGCGCTCCGGCTCCACCGTCGGCATGCGCCTGCCGCTGCGCCGCACGGTGGACACCGGGCAATGGCATTTCGAGGAGGTCGACGGCGAGGCGGGCGCGTCGTTCCTGTCCGCCACCTACGCCGTGCGCTGGGCCACCGGCGCGCGCGCCGCGCCGCTGGTGCTGTCGGTGCTGGAAGAACGTGCCGGATTGAAGCGCGAGGTGCGGGTGTTCGCGCGCACGCTGTGGACCTGGCTGGGCAGCGCCGCGGCGCTGCTGCTGCTGGCGCAACTGCTGCTGCTGCGCTGGGCGCTGGCGCCGCTGCGCCGGCTGTCGGGCGAGATCCGGCGGGTGGAGAACGGCGAGCAGCCGCGCATCGAGGGCCGCTACCCGAACGAGGTGTCCGGCCTCACCGACAACCTCAACACGCTGATCCAGCAGGAGCGCGTGCGCCAGACGCGCTACAAGGAGGCGCTGAGTTTTCTCGCCCACAGCCTGAAGACGCCGCTGGCGGTGCTGCGCGGCGCGCTGCACGACACAGCGCAGCTGCCGGCGGCGGTGGAGCAGCAGGTGGCGCGCATGGACGACATCGTGCAGCACCAGCTGGGACGCGCCGCGGCCAGCGGCAGCGCGCGCTTCGCGCCGCCGATCGCCGTGCTGCCGGTGCTGCAGCGCATCCGCGAGGCGCTGGCGAAGGTCTACGCCGACAAGGGCGTGGCGTTCGGCGTGGAGTGCGAGCCCGGCCTGATGTGGCGCATCGACGAAGGCGACCTGTTCGAAATCGCCGGCAACCTGATGGACAACGCCGGCAAGTGGGCGCGCGCCCGCGTCGCCGCGCGCGTGTGGCGCGAGGACGGCCGCCTGAAGATCCGCGTGGACGACGATGGGCCGGGCTTCAGCGACACCGAATCCATCCTGCAGCTGCACGTGCGGCTGGACGAGCGCGTGCCGGGCCACGGCGTCGGGCTGGCGGTGGTGAACGCCCTGGTGGCCAGCCACCAGGGCGAACTGCTGCTCGGCACCGCGGAGATCGGCGGCGCGCGGGTCGACGTCGTGCTGCCGCCGCCTTAGCGGCGGTTCAGGCGGATTCCGAAATCTCGCTCAGCGCCTCGGCCGCCGGCTTGGCTTCGGACTCCTTCACGGCGATGTCGCCCAGCGCCAGGATGCCGACCAGCCGCTTGTCGCGATCCACGATCGGCAAGCGCCTGATCTGGTGCTCGCCCATGAGTTCGACGGCCCGTGCGATGGACTCGTCCTCGTAGGCCCAGCGGATGCCCTGGGACATGATGTCGCGCACCTTGGCGCTGCCGTCCCGGCCCTCGGCCACGGCCCGCACGGCGATGTCGCGGTCGGAGATCGCGCCGATCATGCGATCGGCCTCGCCGACCGGCATCATCCCGAAATCGCCGTCGCGCATGCGCAGGGCCGCCTCGGCAATCGTCGCGTCCGGGCTGATCACCTGAACATCCCGGCTCATCACATCCTTGATCGTGTGCATGAAGCACCTCCTGTGGTTGGAAGCGCCCGGCGGAAAACCCGGCTGCTCCCCGGCGCGCGGTCTGCGCGCCATCGCCGACTGTGCGAACGCCGGGCCTGCCGGGCTGTAGGACGGCGCCCCCGGTGAACGTGGTCCCCTCCGCCCGGCGCCGGCGATGCCGCCTCAGGACGGTGCCTCGACCACCGGCAGCCGCACCACGAACAGGCTGCCCTGCCCGGGGCCGTCGCTGTGCGCCTGGACGGCGCCGCCGTGCATGTCCACCAGCTTCTTCACCAGCCACAGGCCGATGCCGAGACCGCCCTGCGCGTTGTGGATGGTGTCGTGGCCCTGCGCGAACAGCTCGAACACGTGCGGCAGCACGTCGGCGGCGATGCCCTGGCCGTTGTCGCGCACCTCGATCACCGCCTGGCCGTGCCCGGGCACGGCCCGCAGCTGGATGCGGCCGCCGCTGGGCGTGTACTTGGCGGCGTTGCTCACCAGGTTGCCGACCACCTGGGCCAGCCGGGTCAGGTCGCCCTGCAGCCACACGGGCTCGGCCGGCAGCTCGACGGCCAGTGCGTGGCCGGCCGCCTCCACCACGGCGCGGCTGGTTTCCAGCGCATGGTCCACCACCGACTGCAGCGTCACCGGCGCGATGCGCAACTCAAGCCGGCCGCGGCTGACGCGCGCCACGTCCAGCAGGTCGTCGATCAGCCGCACCATGTGCGTCAGCTGGCGCTCCATCACGCCGCGCGCGCGGGCCGCGGGCGGCGGCAGCTCGCCGCAGCGCTTGAGGATTTCCAGCCCGGTGCGGATCGGCGCCAATGGATTGCGCAGCTCGTGCGCCAGCATGGCCAGGAATTCGTTCTTGCGCCGGTCGGCCTCGACCACGTCGCTGATGTCGGTGGACACGCCGCACACGCCGTGGATCTGCCCGGCCTCGTCGTACAGCGGGAATTTGCTGGAGCGGTAGGTCACCGGCCGGCCGTGCAGCGCCACCCGCTCCTGCACCAGCAGCGGCTCGCCGCTGCGCGCCACGGCCAGGTCGTTGGCCCGCATCGTGTCGGCCACTTCGGCGCCGAAGATCTCCACGTCGGTGATGCCCTGCGCCTGCGCGGGCGTGAGGCCGTGCAGCGCGCGCCAGGCCTGGTTCGACAGGAAGTAGCGGCCTTCCAGGTCCTTGGCGTAGACCAGCGCGCCTGCCCCCTCGATCACCGATTCGGCCAGCCGCTGCGCGGCCCGCAGCTTGCGCTCGGCGACCATTTCGGCGGTGACGTCGCGCGCCGCGCAGATGCCGCGGTCCGGCTGCAGGCGGCCGTCGACGGCGGCGAAGGTCACCTGCAGGCGGATGTGCAGCCAGCGCACCGTGCCGCTGGGCAGCAGCCCGCGCACGTCGATCGCCAGGTGGCCGCTGCCGTCGGGGTCGGTGGCCTGCGTCACCGCGCGCAGGTAGCGCTCGCGGTCGTCCGGATGGATGCGGTCGAAGATCACCTGGCGCGGCACCGTCACCGCCGTGTCGGCGATCTCCAGCAGCTGGGCCAGCTCGGCCGACAGGCTGTTCTGGTTGCTGCGGTAGTCGATGTCCGCCATCACCAGCCCGGCCGCCTCGATGCCCATCTGCAGCTTCAGCCGGCTGGCCTCCAGCGCGCGGTGCGCCTGCTTGCGCTCGGTGATGTCGGTGACCCAGGCGCCGACCGTCTCGATGGCGCCGCCGGCGCCGCGCACCGGGAAGAAGCCGCACAGCCAGTGGCACGGCTGGCCGGGCGCCTGCAGCGTCTCGCCGCTGACCTCGATGTCGCGCAGCGTCTCGCCGGTGGCATGGACCCGCGCGATCGCCTCCATCAGCTGCCCGCCGAGCGCGGGCACGACATCGCGCACCAGCCGGCCCAGGTGCTCCTCGAGCGGCAGGCCGTCGATGCGGGCGAGTTCCGCGTTCACGCGGCGGTAGCGCCCCTCCCGGTCGAACAGCGCCAGGCCGACCGGCGCCGCCGCGAACACCGATTCGAGTTCGGCGCCCAGCCCGTCGCCGCGCAAAGGCGCCATGCGGGACCCGGCGGGTTCCGCGCCCTCGACACAACTCGGCGCCACAGTGGTCATCGCCGAGGCATCTTACAAGCTGCTACGCGAGCGGGCACCCGGAATAACTCATCCATAAGGTCACTCGGGCGCCAGCGGCCGGAGCACCCGGCACCGTTGCGTGCCTTTCAGGCGGCGCCGCCCAGGTAGGACACGACCAACTCCACCACCCGCTGGTCGACGCCGTGGCCGAGCGCCGGCAAAACGTCCAGCGTGGTGTCCGCGCCGAGCTGGCGCAGCGCCTCGGCGGCGCGCACGCTCTGCTGCACCGCGATCACCGGGTCGTCCGCGCCGTGGATCAGGTGCAGCGCCACGCTCGCCGGTGCCCGGCGCACCGGCTGCGCGAAGCGCCCGGCAATGGCGATGACGCGGCACGCGAGCGGCTTCGGCAGATCCGCCTGCGTCGCCTCCAGCGCCATGATCGCGCCTTGCGAGAAGCCGATCAGCGTGGTGCGTCCGGCCGCCACGCCGCTCCCGGCCTGCCAGTGCGCCACGGCGCCGGCAAAGGCTGGCATGGCGGCGGCGACACGCGCGGGCCGGTCCGCCTCGGTCACGCCGAGCAACGAGAACCACTGGCGACCTTCTCCCATGTCGAACGGAAACGGTGCACCGATGCTGGCGACCATGGCTTGCGGCCGCGCCCGCGCGACGTGCCGCGCCAGCGGCACCAGGTCGTCGGCCGAGGCGCCGACACCGTGGAACAGCAGCACCAGCTCGGCCGGCGTGCCACCTGGCCGCTGCACCACGATGGAAGAATTGTCCGCGGCGTCGTTCATGCGGCCTCCGGCACCGTTTCCAGCGCGAGTTCGCTGCCGAACACGTACGACTCCATCGCCAGCATACCGTGCACGATGCCGCCGTCCAGCACGGTAGCAGGCAGCGGCGCGCGCGCCGCGCCCAGCGCCACCAGCAGCGGCAGGAAGTGCTCGGTGGTCGGATGCGCGCGTGCCGCGTGCGGGGCGCGTTCCAGCGCCTGCGCGAGCCGCTCGGCGTCGCCGGTCTGCACGGCTTCGCGGATCCAGTCGGTGAACTCGCGCGCATACGCGGCCGGCGCCGTGGTGCCGGCGCGGAACTCGTACAGGTTGTGCGTGAGGCTGCCGGAGCCGACCACCAGCACGTCTTCATCGGCCAGCGGCGCCAGCGCGCGGCCCAGGCGCACGGCGCCTTCGGCGTCCAATGTCGCGGGCATGGAGACCTGCACCACCGGCACGCCGGCATCCGGGTACAGGTGCATCAGCGGCACCCAGGCACCGTGGTCGAAGCCCTGCTGTTCGTTCAGCGACGCGTCCCAACCGGCCGCCTGCAGCAGCTGCACGGCGCGCGCGGCCAGCGCCGGATCGCCCGGCGCCGGGTAGTGCATGGTGTAGAGCGCGCGGTCGAAGCCGCCGAAGTCGTGCACGGTGCGCGGCAGTGGCGCGGCCGTGACCTCGACGCCGCCGCGCGTCATCCAGTGCGGCGACACCACCACCACGGCGCGAGGCTTCGGCAGCGCACGGCCGAGTGCGCCCAGCTGGGCGCCGGCGCGCCCCGGCTCCAGCGCGAAGGTCGGCGCGCCGTGCGAGATGAACAGGGTGGGCAGCGTGGTTTCCATGGTGTGATTCCTCAAAGGTCCAATGTAGGCGTTCGGCCGTGCCGGATAAAGTCCCGGCGGTGGGATGCACTGTCCCGCCGGCAAGTCCAATCGCCATGAAAAAAGTCACGCACACCGCTCATCGGTGCGCGTGGCGGGACCGTGGCGCGGAACTCATCAGTCAGCTCGCGCACCATCCACGGCCCATGTTCCGCACACTCGCCTCCATCCTCGTCGCCGCCCTGCTGCTCGCCGCCTGCGGCGGCGGCTCCGGGTCCTCGCCGCTGCCCGCGCCCGACACCGCGGTGCGCTCCGCCACGCCGGCGATGGCGCCCGCCAACGCGTGGTCCGTTGCGCTGTCCTCGCGCACGGCCCCGCCGATGGCGGCGGCGGACCTCAGCGCCACGCAGCTGTTCGACTGGGCCGAATGGGCCTACCCGGCGCTGTTTCCCAGCCATGAAGCCGATGCCTTCGCCGACCCCTACCAGTACCGCTTCTACCCGGCCACCGGCAACCACGTGGGCGTGGCCGGGGGCGCGGTCTACCTGCTGGGGCCGGCGTCGGGCGGCGTGCTGCAGTCCGTCGGCCGGATGCAGGACTTCGCCTGCGCGGTGCGGCCGGAGACTTGCTCGGCGGCGGTGCCCGGCGTTTCGGTCACGCTGGAGTCGCCGGCCGGCATCTACGAGGCCGTGCGCACCGGCGACATCGCGCGATTGGCGCACATCCCGCTGCGGCTGGACGGCAACCTGGCGCTGCTGTCGCGCGTGTACCTGCTGGTGGAAGACCCGCAGGGCCTGTTCGCGCTGGGCACCTCGCTCGGCTACTTCACGCCCACCGGCTTCGACCTGCACCTGATCCTCAGGCCGCAGGCGACGCCCGGCGCGCGCAGCGGCTCGCTGCGCCTGCACGTCTGCCTGGACGCGGGCTGCACCACGCGCGCGCCGAACACGCCGCTCACGGTGCCCTACACGGTGGACGTGCTGGAGAACATCGCGCTGCCGCCGGTGAGCTTCAGCGGGCTCGCCTACCAGGCGGGCACCACGCAGTCGGTGACCTTCGCGCTGCCGCGCCACACCGCGTCCTGGCGCGCCGACTGGTACCAGGACCGCAACGGCTGGCAGCCGGTGATCGCGGTGCGCACCGAAACCAGCGCCGACGGCGCCACCGGCACCATCCGCCTGGACCCGCTGGGCACCGACCCCGGCGTGCACACCGGCACCGTGCGCGTGGGCGCCGTCGTGCGCCCGCCGAACGGCACCGAGTACGAAATCAATTCGGAGATCAAGGTCACCTATACCGTGACGGGCGAGCGCAAGGTCTACTGGTTCACGCCCGATCACCTGGAGTTCACCATCCCGGCATCGCAGATCACGACCCAGGGCATCCTGACCGACTTCAGCTACAGCTGGAGCTTCAGCGCCGACCTGCGCTGGGTCGCCACCGAGTACCTGAGCGCGCCGGCCGCCGCGGCCACGCATCCGCTGCGCGAGAACTGGTGCGGCATCTCCACGCTGCAGCTGGCCTGGGGCACGGACGGCGCGCTGCCGCCGGGCACCTACACCGCGCGGCACGTGTTCGAGCTGACCGACCTGGGCGTGAAGAGCACGTTGTACGTGCCGGTGACCTTGACCATCACGCCTTGAACCATGCGTGGAAGCGCGCGATGGGACAGCTGGCGGCCAGCGCCTGCAGCGGGAACACGCGCCACGGCGCCTCCGCCGTCATCGCGCCAAGCCGCGCCAGCAGCGCGTCGCGCATCGCCGGCTTGAGCTGCTGCCGGTGGTCCAGCACCTGGCCCCAGGTGGAGCTGCCGGTCAGGTGCAGCGGGAAGGCCGGCACCGTGGCCGACGCGCCGTACTCGGGCGGGAACAGGCGCTTGTAGGCGTCGAGGTTGTAGAGCCAGGACACGCCCAGCACGGTAGCGGCCTTTGGCCGATGCGCGCGCGCATGCGCGAACAAGGCGCGCAGTTCGGCAACGCGTTCTTGCATGCATGCGCGGGCCAGCGGTCCCCGGGTGTCATCGCGTGGCTCGGGCTCCATGAAGTGGATGCGCAGCACGCCGTCCTGCGGCACCGCATAGCTGAAGCAGCCGAAGGCGTCGGCCGGCGCAGGCTCGGGACCGCAGCTTGCCTGGAAGCGGCAGGCCCACTGCAGCACGTCTTCATGGCGGGCAGCGCCATCGATGCCGCGCAGGAACGCCTCCCACCGCGCCGCGCCGGAAGCCTCCAGCAGGCCGAAGCGCCGGCGCAGGTTGGTGCAGCTGTCGACGGCATCGCGCAGCGGCATGCGGGCGATGCGCGCGTAGTGCGCGGCGAAGCGCAGCTGGAGGTCGAAGTAGCCTTCGAGCGACGCCGTCATTCGGTTGGCGCCGCTTCGTCCAGCAGCCAGGCACGGAACTGCCGCATCGCCGCCGACACCGGCCGCGACTGCAGGCGCGTGAGCCAGTAGCGCCCGGCGCTCACCTCGGTTTCGAAAGGCCGCGCCAGCCGGCCCTCGCGCAGCTCGGCGCCGAACAGGCGCACCGGCAGCAGCGCCACGCCGGTGCCCTGCATCGCGGCGGCGGCGAGCGCCAGCGAGGAATCGAACACCGGGCCGCGCAGCAGCGGCGCCGCGGCGACACCGGCGGCGGCGAACCAGCGGCTCCACTCGTCGGCGCGGTAAGAGCGCAGCAGCGGCAGCAGTGCCAGGTCGGCCGGCGTGCGCAACTCGCGCGCCAGCGCGGGCGTGCAGGCAGGCGAGAGCGGCGCCTCGATCAGCGGTTCGGCATCGGTGCCATGCCAGGCGCCGCCGCCGAAGCGGACGGCGTAGTCCCAGCCCTCGCCGGCCAGGTCGACGCGGTTGTTGTGCGTGAGCAGGCGCAGGTCGACGAACGGGTGCGCGCGCTCGAACGCTTCCAGGCGCGGCATCAGCCAGCCCACGGCGAAGGTGCCGACCGCGCCGACGGTGAGCGGCTCGCGCCAGCGGCCGTCGCGGAACTGGTCCAGCACGGCGGCGATGCGGCCGAAGGAATCGGTCAGCAGCGGCAGCAGCGCCTGGCCTTCGTCGGTCAGCGCCAGGCCGCGCGGCAGCCGGCGGAACAGCGTGGCGCCCAGCCGCATTTCCAGGTTCTTCACCTGCGCGGCCACCGCCGTCTGCGTGACGCTCAGTTCCAGGCCGGCGCGCGTGAAGCTGAGGTGGCGGGCCGACGCCTCGAAGGCGCGCAGGGCATTCAGGGGTAGGCTCATGCCCCAGATTTTCTTCGGTCTGGCCCGCGAAAACACAGTTTGTGCGGCATGCGGCGCGTGGCTATCGTCCGCTCCCATCCACAGGAGAACACCACCGATGCACCGACGCCGCTTCCACCTGCAACTCGCCGCCACGCTGGCCGCCGCAATGCCGCTGCTCGGCCGCACGCAACAGAAAAACACAGGACGCACGCCGGATGCCTGGGCCGGCATCGAGCGCGACAGCGGCGGCCGCCTCGGCGTCGCCGTGCTGCAGGCCGGTGGGCAGATGCAAGGCCATCGCCTGGACGAGCGCTTCCCGATGTGCAGCACCTTCAAGTGGCTGGCCGCCGCCTGCGTGCTGCACCGGGTCGACGCCGGCCAGGAGCGCCTGGACCGGCGCCTCCCCATCGCCGCCGGCGCGCTGCTGCCGCATTCGCCGGTCACCTCCAAGCACGTCGGCGATGCCGGCATGACCCTGGCCGAGCTGTGCCACGCCGCCATAACCGTCAGCGACAACGCCGCCGCCAACATCATCCTGGCGACCTACGGCGGCCCGCAGGGGCTGACCCGCTACGTCCGGAGCCTGGGCGACAGCGTGACGCGGCTGGACCGCACCGAGCCCACCCTGAACGAAGGCCGGCCCGGCGATCCGCGCGACACGACCACGCCGCGCGCGATGGCGCGCCTGCTGCACACGCTGCTGCTCGGCGACGCCTTGTCGGCGGGCAGCCGCGCGCAACTGGCGAGCTGGCTGGAAGCGAGCGAAACCAACGGCAAGCGCCTGCGCGCCGACCTGCCGGCCGGCTGGCGCATGGGCAGCAAGACCGGCACCGGCGCACGCGGCAGCACCAACGACGCCGGCATCTTCTGGCCGCCGGGCGGCGCGAAACCGATCATCGTGGCGGCGTACCTGACGGACACCAAGGCGCCCGAGGACGCGCGCAACGGCGCGATCGCGGCGGTGGCGCGGCGGGTGACGGCCGCGCGGTAAGCGCGCTAGGCGCGTTGGCCGCGCTTGTGCGCGCGCCCGCGCGGCACGTCGCGCAGCAGCGTGCGCAGCGCCTCGGCATCCTGCGCGCCGAAATGCTTTTCGAATGCGGCCTGCGCCTGCTTCCAGCGCGGGCGCGCCGCGGTCCAGACCTCGCGGCCATGCGGCGTCAACCGCACTTCCTTGCGCCGGCGGTCGCTCTCGGCCGGCGTGATCTCCACCAGCCCGTCGCGTTCCAGCGGCATCACGCTGCGCGTGACCGTGGTGCGGTCCATCACCATCGCCTCGGCCAGCTCGGCCATGCTGGCCGAGCCCAGGTGCACCAGCTGCGACGCAATGGTGTATTGCGTCGCGCTCAGCCCGCTGCCCGCCAGGTGCTGGTCGTACAGCTGGGTGATCCAGCGCCCGGCCTGCCGCACCACCAGGCAGTGGCAGACGTCCGCCGGCGCAAGCTTGTTGCGTGCGTCGCTCATGGCGCAATTCCCCCGCGCGGGAGTGGGACAAGCAGCTGGGTGGGCAGAAGTGTGCACATGCACGTATTATCGCGTTTTCCGAGATCCGTGCATATGCACACCAAACCGCCCCAACCCGTCGATCCGCGCACACGCGCGCTGCTGGAAGCGCCGATCGCGCCGACCCTGCTGCGCCTGGGCGCGCCCAACGTGCTGGTGATGGTGGCGCAGGCCGCCGTCGGGCTGATCGAGACCTACTTCATCGGCCGCCTCGGCACCGATGCGCTGGGCGGCGTTGCGCTGGTGTTCCCGCTGGTGATGCTGATGCAGATGATGTCGGCCGGCGCGGTCGGCGGCGGCATCTCCTCGGCCATCGCCCGCGCGCTCGGCGCGCGCCGCAAGGACGACGCCGACGCGCTGGCGCTGCATGCCGTGCTCATCTCCGTGGCGTTCGGCCTGGTGTTCACGCTGGCCGCCTGGCTCGGCGGCGAGGCGCTGTACCGCCGCATGGGCGGCAGCGGCGCCGCCCTGCAGGTGGCGCTCACCTACTCGGGCTGGGTGTTCTCCGGCGCCGTGCTGGTGTGGCTGTTCAACGCGCTGGCCTCGGTGGTGCGCGGCACCGGCAACATGGCGGTGCCGGCCGCGGTGACCTGCATCGGCACGCTGGTGCTGG
The DNA here is from genome assembly GCA_040384685.1 of Pseudomonadota bacterium. Classification (GTDB taxonomy): domain Bacteria; phylum Pseudomonadota; class Gammaproteobacteria; order Burkholderiales; family Burkholderiaceae_C; genus Ramlibacter. The sequence goes on from JAZKIV010000013.1 coordinate 168,910, forward strand.
TGCCGCTGTCGCCCGCGCTGATCTTCGGCTTCGGACCCATCCCCGCGCTCGGCGTCGCCGGCGGCGCCATCGCGCTGCTGCTGTTCTACGCCGCCGGCACGCTATGGCTGGCCTGGTACCTGGCGGCCGGCCGCAGCGTCGTCGCACCGCGGCTGCGCGGCTTCCGCCTGCGCAAGCCGCTGCTGGCCGACATCCTGCGGGTCGGCGCCGCCGGCGCGGTGTCCACCGTCGCCACCAACGTGTCGATCGCGATTGCCACGGCACTCGCCGGTGCCTACGGCGCGGCCGGCATCGCCGGCTACGGCACGGCTTCGCGGCTGGAGTACCTGCTGGTGCCGCTGGTGTTCGGCCTGGGCGGCCCGCTGGTGGCGATGGTGGGCACCTGCATTGGCGCCGGCCAGCGCGAGCGCGCGCTGCGCGCCACCTGGATCGGCGCGGCCATCGCGGTCGCGCTCACCGAAGCCATCGGCCTGCTGGCCGCGGCCTTTCCCGGCCCGTGGATGCGCCTGTTCACCGACGACCCCGCCGTCATCGCCGCCGGCAGCACCTACCTGCGCATCGTCGGTCCGTTCTACGGCTTCTTCGCGCTCGGCCTGCTGCTGTATTTCGCCTCGCAGGGCGCGGGCCGGCTGAAGTGGCCGGTCATCGGCAACATCGTCCGGCTGGTCGTCGCCGGCGCCGGCGGCTGGCTGGCCGCGCGCGCGGGCCTCGGCCTGCCCGGCATTTTTGCGGCGCAGGCCGTCGCACTGATGGTGTACGGTGTGCTCAATGCCGCCGCCGTCGCCGGCGGCGCCTGGTTCGGCCCGTTGCGCTGGCCGCGCCGCCGCCCCATCCCTCTTTTGCAGGAGCAAGCATGAAACTCGACAACGCCACCGTCCTCATCACCGGCGCCAACCGCGGCATCGGCCTGGCTTTCGCGCGCGCCGCACTGGAACGCGGTGCACGCAAGGTCTACGCGGGCAGCCGCGACCCGTCCAAGGTCGAGCTGCCCGGCGTGGAGGCCGTGCAGCTCGACGTGACCGACGACGCCTGCGTGGCCGCCGCCGCCGAGCGCTGCGGCGACACCACGCTGGTGATCAACAACGCCGGCATCGCCATGCTGGGCGGCGGGCTGGGCGAGGACGGCATGGCCACCGCGCACGCGCAGATGGAGGTCAACTTCTTCGGCGTGCTGCGCATGGTGCGCGCCTTCGCGCCGGTGCTGGCGCGCAACGGCGGCGGCGGCATGGTCAACGTGCTGTCGATCGCCAGCTGGATCAACGCGCCGACGCTGGGCCTGTACGGCGCGACCAAGTCGGCCGCCTGGAACCTCACCAACTCGCTGCGCATCGACTTGCGCGAGCAGGGCACGCAGGTGCTGGCCATGCACATGGGCTACGTGGACACCGACATGACGCGCGGCTTCGAGGTGCAGAAGTCGCCGCCCGAGCTGATCGTCGCGCGCACGCTCGACGCGCTGGAAGCCGGCGCCGAGGAAGTGCTGGCCGACGAGATCACGCAGGGCGTCAAGCGCGGCCTGTCGGCTGAACCCGGCGTCTACTTGGCGCGCTGAGCATGGCGGCGTCCGACACGCTGGCCGCGGCGCTCGCGCGCCGCAACGTGCACTACGGCTGGGTGGTCGTGGCCGCCACCTTCTTCACCATGCTGGTGGCCGCCGCCGCGCTCGGCCTGCCGGGCGTGCTGATCGTTCCGCTGCAGCGCGAATTCGGCTGGAGCACCTCGCAGATCTCCTCGGCGCTGGCGCTACGGCTGATGCTGTTCGGCGTGCTGGGCCCGTTCGCCGCCGCCTTCATCAACCGCTTCGGCGTGCGCATCATGGTCGGCGTGGCGATGTCGCTGATCGCCCTGGGCTTCCTCGGCTCGCTGGGCATGACTGCCCCGTGGCAGCTGCTCCTGCTGTGGGGCGTGGTGGTCGGCGTCGGCACCGGCCTGGTGGCGATGGTGCTGGCCGCCACCGTGGCGGCGCGCTGGTTCCAGCAGCGCCGCGGGCTGGTGATGGGCCTGCTGTCGGCCAGCGCCGCCACCGGCCAGCTGGCCTTCCTGCCGTTGATGGCCTCGGTGACCGAGCGCTACGGCTGGCGCTCCAGCGTGCTGCTGGCCTGCGTGCTGCTGCTGGCCGGCGCGGCGGTGGCGCTGCTGCTGATGCGCGACCGCCCGTCCGACCTGGGCCTGCCGGCCTACGGCGCGACCGCGCTGACGCCGCCGCCCGACAGCGGCACCAGCCTGCTCGCGCACATGGTGTCGCCGCTGGCCGTGCTGCGCGAGGCGGCGCGGGTGCCGGTGTTCTGGGCGCTGGCCGGCACCTTCTTCATCTGCGGCGCCAGCACCAACGGGCTGATCCAGACGCACTTCGTCGCCATGTGCGGCGACTACGGCCTGGCCGCGGTCGCCGCCGCCAGCGTGCTGGCGATGATGGGCGTGTTCGACTTCGTCGGCACGGTCGGCTCGGGCTGGCTGTCCGACCGCTTCGACAACCGCTGGCTCCTCTTCTGGTATTACGGCCTGCGCGGGCTGGCACTGCTGTACCTGCCGTTCACCGATTTCAGCGTCTACGGCCTGTCGCTGTTCGCGGTGTTCTACGGCCTGGACTGGATCGCCACCGTGCCGCCGACGGTCAAGCTGGTGGCCGAGCGCTTCGGCCCGGAGAAGGCCGGCCTGGTGTTCGGCTGGGTGTTCGCCGCCCACCAGATCGGCGCGGCCGCGGCCGCCTACGGCGCGGGCTGGGCGCGCACGGCGCTGCTCACCTACATGCCGGCCTTCGTGGTCGCCGGCGCGCTGTGCCTGGTGGCGGCGGTGGCGGTGCTGTGCATCCGCCGCGCGGTGCCGCGCACCGCATCAGCGGCGGTTGCGGCCTGAGGCGGCGGGCTTCGCGCGCGGCTTGGCCGGCTTTGGCGGCGCCGCGGGCGGGGCAGCAGGCGCCGCGTGCCCCTCGCTCTCGCGCGCGAAGCGCATCTGGCTGCTCTCGCTGGTGGTCGCGCCGATGGTGCGTGCCAGCTGGCGGCTGGTGCTGACGTAGGCGTGGCCGATGCGGCTGTCGAAGTAGAGCGAATCGCCGCGCGCCAGGCGCATCACCTCGCCGGTCTCGAAGTGCACGTCCAGTGAACCGTTCAGCACGTAGACGAATTCCTCGCCCTCGTGGCGCGCGAAATCCTCGGGCCCGTTGAGCGCGCGCGCGTGCACCGTGCCGAGGATCGGGCTCATCTGCTTGCCGGTGGCCTGCGTGGCCAGGAACTCGTAGGTGAAGGCCAGGCCGCGGTAGGCCACGCCCTTCCCCGCGCGCGTGACGATCGGCCCCTGCAGGTCGGTGCCTTGCGCGTTCGCGTCGGAGAACATGTCGCTCATGTCCATCTTCAGCGCGCGCGCCAGCGCGGAGAACTTCTCGTAGCTGAGCGCCAGCTGGCCGCGCTCGGCGCGCGAGATGGTGGGCACCGACACGCCGGAGCGCTGCGCCACGTCCGACAAGGTCCAGCCGTATTTCTTGCGCGCGCTGCGCAGGCGGCGCCCGAAGGTTTCCCGGTCGAGCGTATGCGCCTCCCCGGCGCGCTGGCTGTTCTGCGTCATGCCGCGCATTTTGCGTGAACGCAAGAAGAACCACCACCGTTCGCTTGCTTCACCAGTGGCGCGCGCAAGAAAATATTTGCAGATACGCAAAAACGAGCTAGGATGCCCGGCATGGACCTGGATGCCGACGTCGTCGTGATCGGGGCCGGCATGGCCGGCGCCTCGGTCAGCTACTGGCTCGCGCCGCATGCGCGCGTGCTGCTGCTGGAGCGCGAGTCGCAGCCCGGCTACCACTCCACCGGCCGCTCGGCCGCGCTGTTCAGCGAGAGCTACGGCCCGCCGCAGGTGCGCGCGCTCAGCCGCGCCAGCCGCGCCTTCTTCGACGCGCCGCCCGACGGCTTTGCCGAATTTCCCGTGCTCAGCCGGCGCGGCGCCATGATGGTGGCGACGCACGCGCAGGAGAAGGAGCTGCAGGAGCACTGGCAGGTGGTGCGACAGCTCGCGGCGCACGGCCAGTTGCTGGATGCAAAGGGCGCGCGCGCGCTCACGCCGGTGCTGCGCGAAGACAAGCTGCTGGGTGCCGTCTACGACCCCGACGCCGCCGACATGGACGTGCATGCGATTCACCAGGGCTTCCTGCGCGGCCTGCGCCGTGCGGGCAGCAGCGTGCTGAGCGATGCCGGCGTGACGGCGATCCGCCGTGTCGGCAATGTGTGGGAAGTCAGCACCACCGGCGGCCGCACCGTCCAGGCGCCGCTGCTGGTGAACGCCGCCGGCGCCTGGGCCGACGAGGTCGGCGCACTGGCCGGCGCAGCCTCCATCGGCCTGCAGCCCAAGCGCCGCTCGGCCTTCATCTTCGCGCCGCCGCCGGAGCACGCCAGCGCCGGGTGGCCGATGACCGTGGGTGTCGGCGAGGACTGGTACATCAAGCCCGACGCCGGCATGCTGCTCGGCTCGCCGGCCAATGCCGACCCGGTGCCGCCGCACGACGTGCAGGCCGAAGAACTCGACATCGCGATCGCCATCGACCGCATCCAGGAGATGACGACGCTGACCATCCGCCGCCCCACGCGCGTGTGGGCCGGCCTGCGCTCCTTCGTTTCCGACGGCGAACTGGTCGGCGGCTGGGACACGCAGGCGCCCGGCTTCTTCTGGGTCGCCGCGCAAGGCGGCTACGGCATCCAGACCGCCCCCGCCATGGCCGAAGCCTGCGCCGCCCTGATCCGCGGCCTGCCGCTGCCGGAACGCATCGCGGCCTTCGGCCTCAGCGCCGAAGCTCTGTCCCCCGCCCGCCCTTCGCTCATCCCCAGCCCCTAACCCCCAGCCCCTCCCAACAACATGCGCGTCTTCAGCGGCGGCATCGCCACCGAAACCAACACCTTCGGGCCCATGCCCACCGGCATGGCCTCGTTTCGCGACCGCGGCTATTTCCCCGCGGGCACCCACCCGGACCACATGTTCTATTTCGCCGGGCCGCTGTGGGCTGCGCGGCTGCGCGGCAAGGAGCGCGGCTGGGATTTGGTGGAAGGCCTGGTCGCCGGCGCGCAGCCCAGCGGCACCACCACGCGCGAAGCCTACGAGGCGCTGCGCGCCGAGCTGCTGGCCGACCTGCGTGCCGCGCTGCCGGTGGACGTGGTGCTGCTCGGCCTGCACGGCGCCATGGTGGCCGACGGCTACGACGACTGCGAGGGCGACCTGCTGATGCGGGTGCGCGAGATCGTCGGCCCGAACGTGGTGGTCGGCGCCGAGCTGGACCCGCACAACCACCTGAGCGACGCGATGGTCGACTGCGCCGACGTGCTGGTGTCGTACAAGGAATATCCGCACACCGACGTGCTGGAGCGCGCGCTGGAACTGGTGGACCTGTGCGCCGCCAAGGCCGAGGGCCGCATCCGCCCGGTGGCCGCGGTGGTGGACTGCGACATGATCGTCACGGTGCACACCTCGCGCCAGCCGGCGCGCGGCTTCGTCGACCGCATCCAGGCGCTGGAGGGCAAGGACGGCGTGCTGTCGGTGTCGATCACGCACGGCTTCGCCTGGGGCGACGTGCCCGACATGGGCACCAAGGTGCTGGTCTACACCGACGGCGACGCCGCCAAGGCGCAAACGCTGGCACGCCGCCTGGCCGACGAGCTGATCGCGCTGCGCGACCAGCTGTCGGTGCGCCATCCCGGCATCGACGAAGCTCTGGACGAGGCGCTGGCCTTCGACGGCGGCCCGGTGGTGATTTCCGACGGCGCCGACAACCCCGGCGGCGGCGCGGCCAGCGACGCCACCTTCATCCTGCAGCGCCTCTTGGACCGCGGCATAGTCAACGCCGCCGTCGGCCCGATCTGGGACCCGGTCGCCGCGCGCATCGCCATCGAGGCCGGCGCCGGGGCGCGGCTGGCGCTGCGCATCGGCGGCAAGGTGAGCCCGCTGTCGGGGCAGCCGCTGGACCTGGACTGCACGGTCAAGGCGGTGCGCCACGAGCACATGCAGACCGGCCTGTCGAACACGCCCACCGCCATGGGCGACTGCGCGCTGGTGGAATGCCGCGGCGTGGAGATCCTGCTGGTGTCGCTGCGCAACCAGGCGATGGGCACCGACCTGTTCACCGGCATCGGCTGCGAGCTGGCCGCGAAGAAGATCATCGTGGTGAAGTCCTCGCAGCACTTCTACGCGTCGTTCTCGAAGATCGCCAGGCACGTGATCTACGCCGCCGCGCCCGGCTCGGTCACCTTCGACCTGCGCAGCCTGCCCTACCGCAAAATCCGCCGGCCCAAGTGGCCGCTGGACGCCTGAAGACGTTTTCCTGGAAGGACCCCGCCGATGACACGACGCACCCTCGCCGCCTTCGCCATCTCCGCAGCAGTCATCCTGCTGGGCGCGCCGCCGGCGCATGCCCAGCAAGGCAAGACCCTGAAGGTGGTGGCGCATGCCGACGTGAAGATCCTGGACCCGACCTTCACCACGGCCTACATCTCGCGCAACTTCGGCTACATGGTCTACGACATGCCGTTCGGCCTGGACGACAAGGGCGTGCCCAAGCCGCAGATGGTCGACAGGTACAGCACCTCCAAGGACGGCAAGCTGTGGACCTTCACCCTGCGGCCCAACCTGAAGTTCTCCGACGGCACGCCGGTGACCGCGGCCGACGCGGTGGCCTCGATGCAGCGCTGGACCTCCAAGGACAGCGTCGGCCGCGCCATGACGGCGATCTCGGCCGCCGAGTGGAAGGCGGTCGACGCCAGCACCTTCACGCTGGCGCTGAAGGAGCCGTTCGGCATGGTGCTGGAAGGCATGTCCAAGCCATCCGGCTTCCCGCCGGTGATCATGCCCGAGCGCATCGCCAAATTGCCGACCACCACGCCGCTGACCGAAGTGCTGGGCTCCGGGCCCTTCATCTTCAAGCGCGACGAATGGGTGCCGGGCAACAAGGTGGTGTTCGTGCGCAACCCGCACTACGTGGCGCGCACGGAACCCGCCAGCGGCCTGTCGGGCAGCAAGAAGCCGGCCTTCGACCGGGTCGAGTGGTTCTACATCCCCGACGCCAACAGCGCGGTGGCGGCGCTGAAGAAGGGCGAGGTCGACCTGATCGAGCAGGTGCCGGCCGACTACATCAACGCACTGCGCTCCGACCCCGCCATCCGCCTCGCGCCCTCGGGCTCGTGGCAGGGCTGGATGGTGATGAACCAGCTGCACCCGCCCTTCAACAACCCGAAGGTGCGCCAGGCGGTGCTGAAGGCGGTGAACCAGGACCGCTTCATGGCGGCCATGGGCTACCCGAAGGACCTGCGGCTCACCCACTGCGCCACCTTCTTCATCTGCGGCGGGCCGAACGAAACCTTCGCCGGTGCCGAACCCTGGCGCACGCCGGACGCGGCCAAGGCCAAGGAACTGCTGAAGGAGGCCGGCTACAAGGGAGAGAAGGTGGTGCTGCTGGTGCCCAGCGACGTGACCTACCTGAACGCCGAGGCGCTGATGGCGGCGCAGACCATGCGCAGCATCGGCATGAACGTGGACATGCAGACGGCCGACTGGGCCTCCATCGGCAGCCGCCGTGCCAAGCGCGACGCGCCGGAGGCCGGCGGCTGGAACATGTACGTCACCGTGGCCGGCAGCTTCGACGCCGACTCTCCCATCACCAACGCCTACCTCAGCGCTTCCTGCGGCACCGCGCTACCGGGCTGGCCCTGCGACAAGCAGCTCGATGACCTGCGCACCGCCTGGCTGAAGGAAACCAACCCGGGCAAGCGCAAGGCGCTGCTGGACCAGTTCCACACCCGCGCCTTCGAATCGCTGCCCTACATCCCGGTCGGCCAGTACTCGCCGGCGATGGCGGTGCGCAAGGAGATCAAGGGCGCGGAGAAGCTGGCCAACGGCCTGCCGCTGGTCTGGGCGCTGGACAAGTAGGGCACCGGTCCATGGGCTACCTGCTGCGGCGGCTTGCCGCCACGCTGCCGGTGATGGCGGTCGTGGCGGTGGTGGTGTTCCTGCTGATCCACCTGTCGCCCGGCGACCCGGCGGCACTGATCGCCGGCGACTTCGCCACCACCGACGACATCGCGCGGCTGCGCGTGGCGCTCGGCCTGGACCAGCCGCTGTGGCGGCAGTTCGCGCTCTGGCTGGGCCGCATCCTCACCGGCGACTTCGGCACCTCCATCTTCACCCAGGTGCCGGTCACGCGGCTGCTGGCGCAGCGGCTGGAGCCCACGCTGTCGATCGCGCTGATCACCATGGCGATCGCGCTGGCGCTGTCGGTGCCGCTGGGCACCCTGGCCGCGCACCGCGCCGGCAGCTGGGTGGACCGCGCGGTGATGCTGTTCGCCGTGCTGGCGTTCTCGGTGCCGGTGTTCCTGGTCGGCTACCTGCTGATCTACGGCTTCGCCATCCAGCTGGGCTGGTTCCCGGTGCAGGGCTATGTGCGCATCAGTGAAGGCGTGGGCGGATGGCTGCGCAGCCTCACCCTGCCCTGCCTGAACCTGGCGCTGCTGTACATGGCGCTGCTCACGCGCATGACGCGCGCCACCGTGCTGGAGGTGCTGCAGGAGGACTACATCCGCACCGCGCGCGCCAAGGGCCTGGGCGTGCTGGCGGTGCTGGGACATGCGCTGCGCAACGCGGCGGTGCCGATCGCCACCACCGCCGGCGTCGGCATCGCGCTCTTGATCGGCGGCGTGGTGGTGACCGAGACCGTGTTCGCCATTCCGGGCGTCGGCCGGCTGGTGATCGACTCGGTGCAGCGCCACGACTACCCGGTGATCCAGAGCGTGCTGCTGCTGTCGGCCGGCGTCTACGTGCTGATCAACCTGCTGATCGACCTGAGCTACCGGCTCTTCGATCCGCGTATCAGGTATTGACCCCGGCATGAGTGCCATTCTTCCCCCCGAGACGCCGCCCGACACCATGGCGCCGCCGCGCCGACGGCGCTTCCGCTGGCTGCGCAAGAACCCGACCCTGGTGCTGGGCGCGTTGCTGCTGGTGCTGGTGGCGTTGCTCGCCTTCGCCGCGCCGCAGATCGCCACCCACGACCCGCAGGAGATCGACCCGATCGCGCGGCTGCAGCCGGCGTCGTCTGAGCACTGGTTCGGCACCGACGCGCTGGGCCGCGACGTGTTCAGCCGCGCCGTGTGGGGCAGCCGGGTATCGCTGATCGTCGGCCTCACTGTCGCCACACTGGCCTCGGCCATCGGCGTGCTGCTGGGCCTGGTGGCCGGCTTCGTGCGCTGGGCCGACGGCCCGGTGATGCGCGTGATGGACGGCCTGATGGCGATTCCCGGCATCCTGCTGGCCATTGCGCTGATGGCGGTGACGCGCGCCAGCCTCACCACCGTGATCGTCGCCATCACCGTGCCGGAGATCCCGCGCGTGGTGCGCCTGGTGCGTTCGCTGGCGCTCACCTTGCGCGAGCAGCTGTTCGTGGAAGCCGCGCACGCGGTCGGCACGCGGCTGCCGGTGATTTTGTGGCGCCACGTGCTGCCCAACATGATGGCGCCGCTGATGGTGCAGGCCACCTTCGTCTGCGCCTCGGCCGTGCTGATCGAGGCCTCGCTGTCCTTCCTGGGCGTCGGCATTCCGGCGCAGACGCCCAGCTGGGGCAACATGATGGCCGAGGGCCGCAACGTGGTGGCAGTGGCCTTCCACATCATCCTGTACCCCGGCCTGCTGCTGGCGGCCACCGTGCTGGCCATCAATATGGTCGGCGACGGATTGCGCGATGCGGTCGACCCGCGCCTGGCGAGGCAGCTGTGATGACGCCCGACACGACTACCCCGCTGCTGGAAGTGGATGCGCTGCGCACCCATTTCGACACGCTGGCCGGCACCGTGCGTTCGGTCGACGGCGTGTCCTTCACGGTGAATGCCGGCGAGACGCTGGGCATCGTCGGCGAATCGGGCTGCGGCAAGAGCGTGACCGCGCTGTCCATCCTGCGGCTGGTACCGACGCCGCCCGGTCGCCACGGCGGCGCGGTGCGCTACCGCGGCACCGACCTGCTGAAGCTGCCGGAAGCGCAGATGCGCAAGGTGCGCGGCAACCGCATCTCGATGATCTTCCAGGAGCCGATGACTTCGCTGAACCCTGTGCTGAGCGTCGGCCGGCAGATCGCCGAAAGCGTGCGCCGCCACCAGGGTGCGAGCCGTGCGCAGGCGATGCAGCGCGCGGTGGAGATGCTGCGGCTGGTGCAGATTTCCGAAGCCGAGCGCCGCGCCCACGAGTACCCGCACCAGCTCTCGGGCGGCATGCGCCAGCGGGTGATGATCGCGCTGGCGCTCGCCTGCCGGCCCGAGCTGCTGATCGCAGACGAGCCCACGACCGCGCTGGACGTCACCATCCAGGCGCAGATCCTGGATCTCATCAAGCGGCTGCAGAAAGAGCTGGGCATGGGCGTGGTGATGATCACGCACGACCTGGGCGTGGTGGCGGAAAGCTGCGACCGCGTGATCGTGATGTATGCCGGGCGCAAGGTGGAGGAGGCCGGCGTGTACGACTTGTTCGACAACCCGCGCCATCCCTACACGCGGGCGCTGATGGCATCCATGCCGGCCATGAACACGCGCGCGCCGCGGCTCACGGAAATTCCGGGGCTGGTGCCTGCGCCGCACGAGCTCGGACAAGGCTGCGCCTTCGCGCCGCGCTGCACGCTGGCGACGGCCCGCTGCCGGCAGGAGACGCCGGCACTGGTCGCGCAGGGTGAAGGCCACACGGTCGCCTGCTTCGCAGTGGAAGAAGGCCGCGTGCCGGTGCAAGAGGGGGTGGCCGCATGAGCGCCGTCTTCGACCCCAAAACCCCTCTGCTCGCCGTCGAGAACCTGCGCAAGCACTACACCACGCCGCGCCAGTGGCTACGGCCGGCCAAGCCGCCGATCCAGGCGGTGGACGGCGTGTCCTTCACCGTCAATCGCGGCGAGACGCTGTCGCTGGTGGGCGAGTCCGGCTGCGGCAAGACCACCACCGCCAAATCGGTGCTGCGCCTGGTCGAACCGACCTCCGGCTCGGTGCGGCTGGAGGGCGAGGAACTGCTGGCCTTGTCGCCCGAGCAGATGCGCCAGCGCCGCCGCGCCATGCAGATCATCTTCCAGGACCCGTACGCCTCGCTCAACCCGCGGCTGAAGGCCGGCGACACCGTGGCCGAGCCGCTGCGTAATTTCGGCGGCATGACGGCGGCCGAGCGGCGCGAGCGCGTGCAGTGGCTGTTCGCGCGCGTCGGCCTCAGGCCCGAGTCCGCCGCCAAATTCCCGCACGAGTTCTCCGGCGGCCAGCGCCAGCGCCTGGGCATCGCCCGCGCGCTGGCGCTGCAGCCGAAACTGATCGTCTGCGACGAGCCGGTGTCGGCGCTGGACGTGTCGGTGCAGGCGCAGGTGGTCAACCTGCTGATGGACCTGCAGCAGGAATTCGGCATCGCCTACCTGTTCGTCGCGCACGACCTGGCGGTGGTGCGCCACATCAGCCACCGCGTGGCCGTGATGTACCTGGGGCACGTGGTGGAGGTGGCCGACCGCGACACGCTGTTCGCGGCGCCGCGCCATCCCTACACCGAGATCCTGCTGTCGGCGGTGCCGGTGCCTAACCCGCGCACACCCGCCAAGCGCATCCTGCTGCAGGGCGACCCGCCCAGCCCGGCGAACCCGCCCACGGGCTGCCGCTTCCACACGCGCTGTCCGCTGGCGCAGCCGGTGTGCAGGGAGCAGCGCCCCGAACTCACGCCGCGCGACACGGGTGCGCAGTGGGTGGCCTGCCACTTCCGCTGAAATTCCGTTGAACAAGCAAGAAGGACGAGACATGAACGACGCAGCCGGGTACGACCTGCTGATCCGCGGCGGCACCGTCATCGACGGCACCAAAGCGCCGCGCTTCACCGCCGACGTCGCCGTGAAGGACGGGCGCATCGCCGCCGTCGGCAAGCTGGCCGGCGCGCGCGCCGCGCGCACCATCGATGCCGCCGGCCTGGTCGTCGCGCCCGGCTTCATCGACGCGCACACCCACGACGACCAGGCGCTGGTGGCGCAGCCGGACATGGGCTTCAAGGTCTCGCAAGGCGTGACCACGGTGATCGCCGGCAACTGCGGCATCAGCGCCGCGCCGCTGAAGCAGGAGATGGACCTGCCGATGCCGCTGAACCTGATCGACGCGCCGCCGGGCGAGCGCTACACCAGCTTCGCCGCGTATTTCGAGGCGCTGCGCCGCGCGCCGCCGGCCGTCAACGTGGCGGCGCTGGTGGGCCACTCCACCTTGCGCGCCGTCACCATGGACAACCTGGACCGGCCGGCCAACGACGCCGAGATCGCCGCCATGCGCCGGCTGCTGGAGGAATCGCTCGCGGCCGGCGCCATCGGCCTGTCCACCGGCACCTTCTACCCGCCGGCCTTCCATGCGACCACGGAGGAAATCATCGCCGTCGGCCGGCCGCTGGCCGCGCGCCAGGGCCTGTACGTCACCCACATGCGCGACGAAGCGGCGAAGGTGATGGAGGCGCTGGAGGAAACCTTCCGCATCGGCCGCGACATCGGCATTCCGGTGGTGGTGTCGCACCACAAGCTGCAAAGCCGCGCCAATTTCGGCCGCTCGGCCGAGACGCTGCCCTTCATCCGCGAGGCCATGAAAAAGCAATCGGTCTGCCTGGACTGCTATCCCTACACCGCCGGCTCCACCATGATCCGCACCGACCGCGGCATGCTGGACGGCCGCGTGCTGATCGCCTCCAGCGTGCCGCACCCCGAATGCGCCGGCCGCGACCTGGGCGACATCGCGCGCGAATGGGGCGTGGAGGAAACCGAGGCGGCGAAGCGGCTGCAGCCCGGCACCGCCATCTACTTCCTGATGGACGAGAACGACGTGCAACGCATCCTGGCCTTCGACGACACCATGATCGGCTCGGACGGCATCCCCGTCGGCGACAAGCCGCACCCGCGGCTGTGGGGCACGTTTCCGCGCGTGCTGGGCCACTACAGCCGCGAGGTCGCGCTGTTCCCGCTGGAGACCGCCGTGTGGAAGATGACCGGGCTGACCGCGCGCAACTTCGGCCTGGCCGGGCGCGGCACGATCGCCGAAGGCCAGCATGCCGACATCGTGCTGTTCGACGCCGCGACGGTGCGCGACGCCGCCGACTACGAGCACCCGACGCGTCCGGCCGAAGGCATCCACAGCGTGATCGTCAACGGCGCACTCGCCTGGTCGCAAGGCTGCAGCACCGGTGCGCGTGCCGGGCAGGTGCTAACGCGCACGCCGCCCACTCCATCGAAACAAGGAATGACCGCATGAGCGACGCCATCACCCGCTACCCCACGCCGCTGCCAGTGCCGTTCTCCAAGGCGGTGCGCGCCGGCGGCTTCCTGTTCCTGTCGGGCGTGCTGGCGATGGACGCACAGGGCAACATCGTGGAAGGCGACGTGCAGGCGCAGACCCGCGTGGTGCTGGAGCGCATCGCCGCTACTTTGGCCGAATGCGGCGCCGGCATGGCGCAGGTGGTGCGCGCCACCATCTGGCTGGCCGACCTGGCGGATTTCGCCGCCTTCAATGCCGAGTACGCCAGGCACTTCGCCGGCGGCCTGCCGGCGCGCTCCTGCGTGCAAGCGGTGCTCTACAAGGGCGCGAAGGTGGAGATCGAGGTGCAGGCGCTGGTGGCCTAGCCCTGCGCCGGGGCCACGCGCAGCCCGCGGCGGGTGGCGGTGTGCGCGATGGCCATCACGAAGGGCATCAGCAGCTCCGGCACCAGGTAGCCGAGCCAGACGGCTGCCGGCTGCGGCAGCCCCACCTGCGACATCGAGACGAGCCGGCCGGTGCCGGCGAGGAACACGCCGAGCGCGAGCAGGTACACCAGCGTGCCCTGCTCGCGGATCGTCATGGCGGCCCAGAAGGCGATGAGGCCGGTGGAGAAGTACACGCCCGCCATGAAGCGGTGCACGTTGTCCAGCCGCGGCGTGGTGTCCGGCTGCCCCAGCACCATCTGCAGCGCGCCGCCCGACAGCGCGATGGCGGCAAAAATGAACAGGCAGACCTGGACGACACGTTGGCTGGTAGCCATGGGAAGCTGGGACGGCATGCTGCGTTCTCCTGTCGAGCACCGAAGCGGCGATGATGCGCCTTCGCCGCACGCGGCACAAGCAGGCCGCCGCTAGCCGCCGCGCCGCGGATCACGCTCGCCCAGCCCCTCCTTCAGCGGATCGATCGGCGCCGCCGTCTTCACCCCCTGGAAGGTCTCCACCACCCGCCGCACGATCTCCTTCTGGTCGTCGGGCCATTGCGCCACGCGGTCGGACGACAGGATGCCTTCCAGCGCCTGCACCAGGTGCAGGTGGAACTGCGTCGGGTTGGGATGCGTCGCCACCAGCGAGGTGATGGCGACGTAGCTGGCCGCGTGCATCGCGATCAGGTGGCGCACCTCGGTGCGCAGTGCTTCGATGTCTTCGTCCATGCGCCCCAGCATACGGCCTGCCGCACCCGCGCGGCCCGGCTTCGCGGCATGATGCCTTGCATGAATGGTTCCAAACCCCCGCCGACCCCGGCGCCGCCGCGCAAGCCCGGCTTCGCGTCCATGCCGCCGCGCAAGTACTGGCCGTGGTTCTTCCTGGTGCTGGTGGTCAATTACCTGCTCGTCAATTACCTGTTCCCGCAGCCGGACGCGCCGGTCACCGTGCCCTATACCGTGTTCCGCGAGCAGGCCGGCCGCGACAACGTCACCGCCATCTACAGCCGGGGCACCGCCATCGAGGGGCGCTTCAAGTCGGCCGTGACCTGGCCGACGCCGCAAGAGGCGAAGCAGGCCGCGTCGGCGCCGCAGCGCAACGCGTTGGACCGCCGGCTGCTGCCGCCGTCGAAGACGTCGCTGTACTTCAACACCGAGCTGCCGGCCTTCTTCGACCGCGACCTGGAGTCCTTCCTGATCCAGCACAACGTGGAAATCAGCGCCGTGCCGCTGCAGCAGGGCGGCTTCTTCAACACCCTGCTGTATTTCGGGCCGGCCCTGCTCATCATCGGCTTCTACGTGTGGATGTACCGCCGCGCTTCGCAGGGCGGCGGCATGGGCATGGGCGGCATGCTGGGCATCGGGCGCAGCAAGGCCAAGCGCTACGACGCCGCCGCCGACCCGGACAACCGCATCACCTTCAACGACGTGGCCGGCATCGACGAGGCCGAGGCCGAGCTGGTGGAGATCGTCGACTTCCTGAAGGCGCCGGAGAAGTACACGCGGCTGGGCGGCAGCGCACCCAAGGGCGTGCTGCTGATCGGCTCGCCAGGCACCGGCAAGACGCTGCTGGCGAAAGCCGTGGCCGGCGAAGCGGGCGTGCCCTTCTTCTCGATGAGCGCGGCCGAGTTCGTGGAGATGATCGTCGGCGTGGGCGCGGCGCGCGTGCGCGACCTGTTCAAGCAGGCGCGCGAGAGCGCGCCTGCCATCATCTTCATCGACGAGATCGACGCCATCGGCCGCGCGCGCGGGCAGATTTCCATCGGCGGCAACAGCGAGCAGGAGCAGACGCTGCAGCAGATTCTGACCGAGATGGACGGCTTCAGCGGCCGCGAAGGCATCATCGTGCTGGCCGCCACCAATTCGCCCGACGTGCTGGACCGCGCGCTGCTGCGGCCGGGCCGCTTCGACCGCCGGGTGGTGGTCAACCTGCCGGACAAGGCCGGGCGCGAGGCCATCCTGCGCGTGCACGTGCGCAAGGTGCCGCTGGACGCTGACGTCAACCTGGACGAGCTGGCGCAGGCCACGCCGGGTTTCTCGGGTGCCGACCTGAAGAACCTGGCCAACGAGGCCGCGCTGCTGGCCGCGCGCCGCGGCGAGGAATCCGTCAAGCACAAGGACTTTCTGGACGCGCTGGAAAAGATCGTGCTCGGCCCCGAACGGCCGCTGCTGCTGAGCGCGGAGGACCGCGAGCGCATCGCCTACCACGAGAGCGGCCACGCCATCCTGGGCCTGGTGGTGCCGGGCGCCGACCCGGTGCACCGCGTCAGCATCGTGCCGCGCGGCCAGGCCCTGGGTGTCACCTACCAGCGGCCGCAGACCGACCGCTACAACTATCCGGAGGCGTATCTGCGCGCGCGCATCGTCGGCATGCTGGGCGGGCGCGCGGCCGAAGAGGTGGTGTACGGCACGCGCACCACCGGCGCGGAGAACGACATCGAGCAGGCCACGCAGATGGCGCGCAACATGGTCACGCGCTGGGGCATGAGCGACGCGCTGGGCATGGTGCAGCTGGCGCCGCGCGACAACCCGTTCCTGCGCGGGCCGTCGGGCTACGGCGGCGAGAAGCCGTTCAGCGAGCAGACCGCCGCGCTGATCGACGCCGAGGTGCTGCGCATCATCAACGGCTGCCACGAGGACGCCAAGCGCCTGCTGCGCGAACACCGCGCCGCGCTCGACGGGCTGGTGGCTGCCCTGCTGAAGACCGAGACGCTGTCGGAAGAAGAGATCCTGCAGGCCACGGGGCTGCCGCCGGCGCCTCAGCTGGAAGGGCGGCCGCTGTAGGGCCGATCCGACGCCCGGATGTTCGGCGGTCCCGCGCCGCGTGGCCGCGCAGGGTTCTGTAATGCCCTTTCGGCGCCGCGAGGCGCCATCACCTGAAAGGAGCATCACGCATGAACACCCAGGAACTCAAGCAGAACATCGACCGTATCGAGGAGCTCGCCGACCAGGCCAAGCAGGCCGTGCAGTCGGGTTCGGTGCCCAACGATTTGCGCCAGGCCATCGACACGCTGCACCAGCAGGCGCGCCAGGCCAAGCAGTCCGGCGCGTCCGACGAAGGCACGCTGCGCCAGACGGTGATGCAGCTCGAGCAGGCCGCCGACCGCGCCAAGCAGGCCTGCCAGAACGCCGGCCAGGTCGACCAGAAGACCCAGCAGGCCGTGCAGCGCGCGCACGACGAGCTGTCGAAGCTGAAGAAGCAGTTGCAGGCCGGCTCGCCGGCCTGATGCGGCTGAGCGCGCCCGGCTAGAACAGGCCGGGCTGGCCTGAAGCGGCGGGCGCGGCACGCTCCGCTTCGGCCAGGCGCACCGCGTCGCCGACGCGGATGGCGCCGCCGGCCAGGATGCGCGCGGTCATTCCGCCATGGCCGCGCATCGCGGCGTAGCCGCCCGGGCCGATCTCCTCTTCCATGCGCGAACAGGGGTGGCACGGCCCGACGATCTCCAGCACGGCATCGCCGACTTGCACCTGCAGGTTGCGCAGCGCCACCAAGTTGATTCCCGACACCACCAGGTTGCGCCGCAGGCGCACCGCATCGATGGCACCTACGCGCGCCAGCTGTGCGATCACGGGCAGGTGTTCGGCCTGGATCAGCGTGACCTGCCGCATCGACGGCGGCTGCGAGGCGGCGCGCTGGCCCAGCCGGTCGTCGGCCAGCCCGGTATTCGCCAGCGCGACGGTGTGGGCGATGCTGCGCGCCGGCGTGCGCCATGCGCTGCGCACCACGATGGCGTCGACGCGGCCGGCCGCATCCGGCGGCGTGTGGAGATCGCGAATCGTCTTCATGGCGGGAGTATCGTGCGGTCAGCACCATAGGAGAACGCCGTGGCTGTCGGTTCCTCGCATTCCTTGTCGCGTCCGCGTCCGCTGCTGTCGCGCCGCACCGCGGCCGCGGCGCTGGTCGTCTTCCCGGCAGGCTGGAGCATCGCGCAGACCGCGACTGCTGTACCGCTGCGCCGCACGCCGGCGCAGACCGAGGGCCCGTTCTATCCGGTGGCCTTGCCGAAGGACAGCGACTTCGACCTGTTGCGCAACGGTATGCAGCAGTACGCGCGCGGCCAGCCCGCCTGGGTGAGCGGGCGCGTGCTGGACCTGCAGGGCAAGCCGGTGGCCGGCGCGCAGGTGGAAATCTGGCAATGCGACGAAGCCGGCCACTACCACCACCCCGGCGACGGCGGCCGCGCCGACCCGGCCTTCCAGGGCTTCGGCCGCGTCACCGTCGGCGCCGACGGTGCCTATCGCTTTCGCACCATCCGGCCGGTGGCCTACGCCGGCCGCACGCCGCACGTGCACTTCAAGGTGAAGCTGGGACAGCGCGAGCTGCTGACCACGCAGCTGTACGTGCAGGACGATCCGCACAACGAAAGCGACGGCCTCTGGCGCCGGTTGGAGGCGCAGGACCGCGCGGCCGTCACGGTGCCATTCAGCACGGGCACGGACGGGATGCAGGCGAGTTTCCCGATCGTCGTGGCGGCCTGAGCCGCAGCGCTTTCTCTCTCATTCATGGCTGTGTCGAGGCCGGCCGACATCAGGCCGGCATTGGCGCTTGCTGCCGCCACGGCCGAACTAGGCGGAAATCGACTGGTCTTCCGTTCCAAGCGGGAGTTCTGCAACCAACACAGGAGAACACATGACCGATCGATATGACGACAAGGCGAAGAAGACCACCACCGGTGCCGTGGTGGGTGGCGTGGCCGGCGGTGTCGCCGGCGGCGCGGCCGCGGGTGCGGCTGTAGGCGGCATGACCGGCCCGGTCGGCGCGGCCGTCGGCGCAGCCGTCGGTGCGGTGGCCGGCGCCCTGGCCGGAAGGAAGGCCGACCCGGCCATCGAAGAGTCCTACTGGCGCGACAACTACGCCAGCCGCCCCTACGTGAAAAGCGGCGCGAGCTACGACGACTACGGCCCTGCGTACCGCTACGGCGTCGACGCGTATGCGCGCCACGGGGAAGGCCGCTCGTTCGACGAAGTGGAACCCGAACTCAGCCGCAGCTGGGCCGGCACGCGCGGCCGCTCGTCGCTGGAGTGGCAGCACGCCAAGCACGCCACGCGCGACGCCTGGGACCGCGTGAGCAACACCGTGGAGCACGCCATCCCGGGCGACTCCGACCACGACGGCCGCTAAGCGTCTGGGCCGGCAGAAGGTTATTTGACTTCCTCCCTCTCCCGCGTGCGGGAGAGGGTTGGGGTGAGGGCTCGCAGAGCTTCAGCTCTATTTTTATGTTGAAGGGGCGGCCGACTTCTCTGGTCGCTCTCGGGTTGAGCCGACATACTCCTGCGTATCTGGAAGCAGTTCGAACAGAACTCCACCGCCTTCGTGCAGCGAAGTTGCGTGATGGACGTCCAAGGTGAGCGGAATGATCGCTAGCTTGGCAGCGGCTCGTCCCGCCAGCTTTGCAAATATCTCGATTGTGTAGTGACCGGCCTTGAACAAATAGCCCGCTTCCGGGCGATATCTGCTCCCGATCGGCGTGTCCCCAAAAGCTGAAGTTTTGCTCGACCTCTTCGTACAGCACCTTCGCGTACATGCTCTCTACGATCTGACCCTTGGCCGAAGTGCTGTAAAGCAGTGTTCGCACGAAAATCTTTGCAGTCTGTCGCGGAACAGCGTCGAACCCGAAGAACACAAGCGCAGGCTTGGTCATAGCCAGATTGCCATGTCGCAGCCAGGCAAAGTACATCGTCGCGGTGGACACGACTAACGCCAACAACGAAATCGCTGCGCTCAAGACTGCGATAAGCGTGGCATCGGTCATCTTCATCAAGATTGCAGTTGTTCGACAGGTCGGTGAAACCGCATCGTACAGTCCAAGCTGGGCGCTCGGAGTGCAAGCTCGATCCAACGCTGCTAATGCCGCAGCGGCAACGACTGACTCTTGTTATCTTTGACTCTCCTATGGAAGGCCGACGGCGGCACTCGCGGGCCGCCACCCTCACCCCAGCCCTCTCCCGCCCCGGCGGGAGAGGGAGCATTTCCACGCGGCTACTCCGCGTTCACGTTGTGGTACCGCTCGACCTGGCATTCATAGGAGGCCTCGCTCGCCGCGCACGGCGATGCGAGGTCCTTGCGCGCCGGCACGTTCGCGCAGCCCGCCAACGCGAGCAGCAGAACGGCCACGGCGGCCAGATCGGCCCGCATCGTCATGCCGGCTCCCGCTTCATCCTCACTGCGGCTCCAGCCCCACCTTCTTCACCAGCGCCGCGTACTTCGCCAGCTCGCGCTTGAACGCGGCCTGCGCTTCCTGCGGCGTGCTGATGGCGATGGTGTTGCCCTGCTTGGCCATGGCCTCCTTCACCGCGGGGTCGGCGAAGGCCAGCACCACGGCGTCGTGCACCTTCTTCACCTGCGCGGCGGGCAGGTTCTTCGGGCCGATCACGGCGAACCAGGCTTCCACCGAGAAGTTGGGCATGCCCTGCTCGGCGAAGGTCGGGATTTCGGGCACGGCCGCCACGCGCTGCGCGGTCAGCATGCCGATCGGGCGCAGCGCGCCGCTCTTGATGTGCGCCTGCACGCTGGGCAGCGCGGCGGTGCCGAAATCGACCTGGCCGCTCAGCATGTCGGTGACCATCGGGCCCACGCCCTTGTAGGGAATGTGCTTGGCGGTGACGCCGGCCTGGTCCAGCACCAGCTCGCTGGCCAGGTGCAGGATGGTGCCGTTGCCGCCGGACGCGAAGTTGTAGGCACCCGGCTTGGCCTTCAGCTGCGCGATGAAGTCCTTGGCATTGGTGGCGGAGATCCTGGCCGGGTTCACCACCAGCACCATCGGCGTGGCGCCGATGACGGCGATCGGCGTGAAGTCGTTCGGCATGTCGAACGGCAGCGACTTCAGCACGCTCGGGAAGATCACCACGTTGTTCGACACGATCGACAAGGTGCTGCCGTCCGGCGCCGAGCGCGCCAACGCCTGCAGGCCGACCACGCCGCCCGCGCCCGGCTGGTTGTCCACCACCACCGAGGCGCCGAGCGCCTTGCCCAGCGCCGGCTGGGCGGCGCGCGTGATGGTGTCCACGCCGGAGCCGGTGGCGTTCGGCAGGATGAACTTCACGGTGCCGTCGGCCTGCGCGGCCAGCGGCCACAGGCCGGCGGCCAGCAGGGCGGCCGAGCCGGCCAGCACGGCGCGGCGGGGAATGCGTTGGCGAAAAGAGGGCATGCTTGTCTCCAGGATGTTGTAGGGGGGAAAAACGGAAGCAGGAAAAGGACAGCGAGCGACAGCGGCTCAGGCGACCGCGCCGCGCGTGCGCAGCGCCTCGACGTCGCCGTCCGTGTAGCCCAGGCCGCGCAGCAGTTCGCCCGTGTGTTCGCCCATCGAAGGCGGGTGCAGGCGCACGCCCAGGCGTTCGCCATCCATGGTGATGGGGAACAGCGTGGCCTTGGCCGTTTCGCCGGCCTTGGGGCCGTCGGTCAGGCGCACGTCGGCCAGGCCGCCGGTGGCCTGCAGGTGCGGGTCGTCGAACAGTTCCTCGGGCTTGCGGATCGGCGCGAACGGCAGGCCGTGGCGCTCGAAGATCTCCGCCAGTTCGGCCGCGCTGCGGCCGGCCAGCCGCGTGCGCAGCTCGGGGATCAGCCGCGCACGCTCGCGCACGCGGTCGTTGTTGTTGGCATAGGCCGGGTCGGCATGCAGGTCGCCGAAGCCCAGCGCGTTGCAGAAGGTGGTCCACTGCCCGTCGCTCACCGCGGCCAGGAAGATCTGCTCGCCGTCCTTGACGGTGAACACGTCGTACACCGCCCAGGCCGAGATGCGGTCGGGCATGGGCGCGGCGGGCTGGCCGGTGATGGCGTACTGCAGCATGTGCTGGCCGACCAGGAACACGTTGTTCTCGAACAGCGCGCTCTGCACCTCCATGCCGCGGCCCGTGATGCCGCGCTGCACCAGCGCGCCCAGCGCGCCGATGGCGCCGAACATGCCGCCCATGATGTCGTTGACGCTGGTGCCCGCGCGCAGCGGGTCGCCGGGGCGCCCGGTCATGTAGGCCAGCCCGCCCATCATCTGCACCACCTCGTCGAGCGCGGTGCGGTTGTCGTAGGGGCCGGGCAGGAAGCCTTTCAGGCTGATGTAGATCAGCTTCTCGTTGGTTTTGGAGAGCGAGGCGTAGTCCAGCCCGTACTTGGCCATGGTGCCCGGCTTGAAGTTCTCGGCCACCACGTCGGCGCCGCCGCACAGCTCGCGCGCGATGCGCGCGCCGTCGGGGTTGCGCAGGTCCAGCGCAATGCTTTTCTTGTTGCGGTTGAACATCGGGAAGAAGCCCGCGCCCGAGCCCAGCAGGTGGCGCGTGCGGTCGCCGTCCACCGGCTCGACCTTGATGACCTCGGCGCCCATGTCAGCCAGCACCATGCCGCAGGTCGGCCCCATCACCATGTGGGTGAATTCGACGACGCGCAGGCCTTTCAGTGGCTGCGGAGCTCCGTTGTGCCGTGCGTCCGCGCTCATGCCGTGGCCGCCTCTGCCGTCGCCTCTGCTTCGCGGCGCATGGTGCGCGGCAGGCCGGCGCGCCACAGGCTGCCGTGCAGCGTTTCGCCTTCCAGCCAGCCGGCCAGCCGGCCGCGCAGCGCGATCAATTTGTCGAAGTCGAGGCCCGTCTCGATGCCCATGCTGGCCAGCATGTACGCCAGGTCTTCGGTCGCCACGTTGCCCGAGGCGCCGGGCGCGTGCGGGCAGCCGCCCAGCCCGCCCAGGCAGGCGTCCAGCTTGCGGATGCCCATCTGCAGCGCCGCCATGCAGTTGGCCAGGCCCAGGCCGCGCGTGTCGTGGAAGTGCGCGGTGTGGAAGCGCTCGCCCGCCACCTTCAGCACCTGCTCGAACAGCCGCGCCACCATGGCCGGGTCGGCGTAGCCCACGGTGTCGGCCACGCTGACGCTTTCCACGCCGGCATCCAGCGCGGCCTGCACCAGGCGCACCACTTCCGCGGGCTTCACCTCGCCCTGGATGGTGCAGCCCAGCGCGGTGCTGATGCCCACCTCCAGCCGGGTGCGCGATCCGGCGGCGTCGCGCGCGGCGCGGATGCGGCCGATCTCGGCCACCACTTCGTCGGGCGTCTTGCGCAGGTTGGCCAGGCTGTGCGCGTGGCTGGCCGACAGCGGCACCAGCAGCAGGTCGGCCTCTTCGGCGATGGCGCGCTCGGCGCCCTTCAGGTTGGGCACCAGCACGGAGGCGGCCAGGCCGGGCAGCGTTTTGGCGAAGGCCAGCACTTCGGCGGTGTCGGCCAGCTGCGGCATCAGGCGGGCCGGCACGAAGGAGCCGACTTCGATTTCGCGCAGGCCGGCCTCGTAGGCGCCGCGGATCCAGGCCAGCTTGGTGGCGGTGGGCACGACGCGCTGCAGGATCTGCAGGCCGTCGCGCGGGCCGACTTCGCGGATGACGGCCCGTTGGGGCATGGATTCGAGGATGGAGGGCATGGTGCAAGTTTAGAATTTCCGAACGGACACGTCGTCTCCATGTGAGAGCCAACCCGTTCCAATCGGGGATGCCTGCTTCGCGTTGGCCGAACACCTGGCGGCCGCCGCCTAAAATCATTTGCGGCTCAGCCGCTCCATGCGGTTAAGCTGACAGGTTCTCCCGCACCAGTACTGTCCAACATGAAGTGGATCATCCTCGTGCTCTATGCGAGTTCGATCGCATGGGTGCATTTCCGCGGCCGCGTGCGGCATCCGTGGACGCGCCAGCTGTTCGACCACTCAGCCTTCGTCGCGCCGCTGAACGTGCTGATCTACGCGTTCTCGCGCGTCTCCACGCGGCCCTATCCGCCGGTCGAGGCCTGGCCCGACCTGAAGATGCTGGAAGCGAACTGGGAAACCATCCGCGACGAGGCCGAGGCGCTGATCAAATTGCGCGCGGTGAAGGCTTCCGAGAAGAACGACGACGCCGGCTTCAACAGCTTTTTCAAGGAAGGCTGGAAGCGCTTCTACCTGAAATGGTACGAGGTGGACCCCGGCTCCGCCGCGCGCCTGTGCCCGAAGACGGTGGCGCTGCTGCGCGACGCGCCCTCGGTCAAGGCGGCCCTGTTCGCCGAGCTGCCGCCGGGCAGCAAGCTCAACCCGCACCGCGACCCGTTCGCCGGCTCGCTGCGCTACCACCTGGGGCTGGCCACGCCCAACGACGACCGCTGCCGCATCTACGTGGACGGCGAGGTGTACAGCTGGCGCGACGGCCAGGGCGTGGTGTTCGACGAGACCTACATGCACTGGGTGCGCAACGACACCGACCAGCCGCGCCTGATCCTGCTGTGCGACCTGGAGCGGCCGATGCGCTTTCGCTGGGCGCAGGCCTTCACCCGCTTCCTGGCGCGCCGCGTGATGAGCGCCGCCGCCTCGCCCAACGAGGCCGGCGACCGCACCGGCTTCATCAGCAAGCTGTTCCTGGTGTCCTTCTACGCCGGCCGGCAGCGCCGCCGCTTCAAGCAGTGGAACCCCACCGTCTACAAGCTGACCAAGCTGCTGCTGGTCGTGGCGGTGGTGGCGCTGGTGGTCTGGGCCTGACACGGAAAGCGCAAACCGCGCTGTCACAATGACGGCGCCATGAACCCTTTCGACGAGGAGCGCGAACGCGCCACTTCCCTGGACGACGTGCGCATCCGCCGCGTCCGCCCGCTGATCTCGCCCGCCCTGCTGCAGGACGAGCTGCCCGCCGACGCCGGGGTGGAGCAGGCCGTGGCCGCCGACCGCCGGGCGATCGCCCGCATCGTGCAGGGCGAGGACCGGCGCCTGCTGGTGGTGGTCGGCCCCTGCTCGATCCACAACGCCGATGAAGCGATGGAGTACGCGCACCGGCTGCGCGCGCTGGCCGACACGGTGCGCGACGAACTGCTGCTGGTGATGCGGGTGTACTTCGAGAAGCCGCGCACCACGGTGGGCTGGAAGGGCTTCATCAACGACCCGCACCTGGACGGCAGCTTCCGCATCAACGAAGGGCTGCGCCTGGCGCGGCGCCTGCTGCTGGAGGTGAACAGGCTGGGCCTGCCGGTGGCCACCGAATTCCTGGACCTGCTGTCGCCGCAGTACATCTCCGACCTGGTGGCCTGGGGCGCGATCGGCGCGCGCACCACCGAGAGCCCCAGCCACCGGCAGCTGGCCTCCGGCCTGAGCTGCCCGCTGGGCTTCAAGAACGGCACCGACGGCGGCGTGCAGGTGGCCGCCGACGCGCTGGTGGCGGCGCGTGCCTCGCACGCCTTCATGGGCATGACCAAGATGGGCCAGGTCGCGATCTTCGAGACCGAGGGCAACCGCGACACGCACCTGATCCTGCGCGGCGGCTCGCGCGGGCCCAACTACGCGGCCGAACACGTGGCGCAGGCCTGCGCCGTGCTGGAGAAGGCCGGCGTGAACCCGCGCGTGATGGTGGACTGCTCGCACGCCAACTCGCAGAAGGACCCGCAGCGGCAGGTCCCGGTGGCGCAGGACGTCGCCAACCAGATCGCCGAGGGCGAGCGCCGCATCCTGGGGCTGATGGTGGAGAGCCACCTCAACCCCGGCAAGCAGGAGCTGAAACCCGGTGTGCCGCTGAAGCCGGGCGTGTCGATCACCGATGGCTGCATCGGCTGGGACGACACCGCCGCCGTGATCGACGAGCTGGCGCAAGCGGTGGGCCGCGGACGGTAGCAGCAGGCAGCGCCGAGTGGCGCCGCAGCTCAGGGATTGAGCAGGGTCACCGTCAGCGTATCCCCGTCGTTCACGCCCAGCTCCGGCACCGAGCTGGCCAGGAAGTCGTTGAACGGGAAGGTGTACACGTCCGAGAACGCCGCGGCGATCGCGTTGGCCCAGGGGTTGTAGTAGGCGTTGGCGGGCTGGATCGCGCTGAACACCTCGGTGGTGGGCGCGGCCATCCAGGCCGAACTGGGTTGCGTGCCGTACTTCGCGCTGCCGACGAAGCCGTAGGCGAAGCCCGCCATCAGGTCGCGCGACACGGCGGAGAACACGTTGTTGTCGCCGGTGTTGCCGTTGGCGTTGGACGCGGCCGGAATCGTGCCGGCGCCGGCATACGACCAGGCGTAGTTCATCACCGCCAGGTAGATCACCGAGTTGAACTGCTGCCAGATCATGGGCGATGTCATGGTGAAGCTGCCCAGCAGGCTGGACGTGCCGGCGATGGACAGCGTCTGGCCGGCGTACGTGGCCGAGGTCACCTGGTACGTCTGCGGCTGGAAGTCCGGCGACGGCGGGCTGCCGATGCCGCTGTAGCTGTTGTCGATCGGAATCGTCTGCGCCGAGTCGATGAAGACGCTCTTGAGGTAGTCGGTGAAGCTCGCGTACAGCGGCAGCCACGACGGGTTGCCGGCGTTCGGGCTGATCACCCGGCCGATGCCGCCGCTCGCGTTCGGTACCGTGGTCACCGCGCTGCTGCCGGTGAGCGCGGCCAGCGTCTGCGGCATGGCCGACAGCGCCGCCTGCGACAGCGGCGCGCCGCGCGTCTGCGAGGCCTGCGCCGTGGTGCTGCTCATCTGCAGCGGGATCGAATACCAGTTGATGTAGGTGATGTCGACGTTGGCGCTGGTGGCCGAGCCGGCGAACTCCAGGTACTGGTATTGCGCCGTGTCGGAGGTGATGGTGTAGGCCATGTCCACCGGCAGGGTGCCGGACTGCGGCAGTGTCAGCGCGCTGTCGCTGATGTACATGTGGCCCTGCCAGTTGGTGGGGCCCATGGACAGCGTGTTGCCGATGCTGGCCAGGCTGTACGACGTGCCGTTGGCCAGCGCGCCGACGCCATTGCCGCCGGTGGCGGCCAGCGCCGGGCCGACCAGCTGGGTGGTGCCGCTCACGATCTCGGTGGCCTGCACGAACGTGACCCACGGATTGGCAATGCCCGTGTTGCTGTTGGCGAAATTGATTGTGTACATTGGTCCCTCCCCCTCTGGTGAATGATGGTTGCGCGCGCATTGTGCGCGAACGCACGACGAAAGAAAACATGTCCAGCCTGCCCCACAGCCCCGCCGCCGACCGCAACAAGGAGCCGATCCTGGCGGTGCTGCGCGCGCTGCTCGGCCCGCGCGGCGCTGCGCTGGAAATCGCTTCCGGCACCGGCCAGCACGCGGTGTTCTTCGCGGCCGCGTTCGCCGGCTGGACCTGGCAGCCCACCGACTTCGAGGCCGGCATGCTGCCCGCGATTGCCGAACGCGCCGCGCAGGCCGGCCTGGCGAACGTGCTGCCGCCGCTGCGGCTGGACGTGCTGGCGCCGCAGTGGCCGGCGCCGCCCGAACCGCCGTTCGCGCAGCGCTTCGACGCGGTCTACTGCGCCAACATGCTGCACATCGCGCCCTGGGCCACCTGCGCCGGGTTGATGCAGGGCGCGGCGCGCCACCTGGTGCCGGGCGGCCTGCTGGTCACCTACGGCCCGTATCTCGAAGACGGGGTACCGACGTCGCCGGGCAACCTGGCGTTCGACGAGAGCCTGCGCGCGCGGGACCCGGCCTGGGGCATCCGTCGTTTGGAAGACGTGGCGGAAGAAGCACTGCGCGCCGGCCTGGCGCTGCGCGAGCGGCACGCCATGCCGGCGAACAACCTGCTGCTGGTGTTCGTGGCCTGAGCAGCGCAGGCTCAGCTCCTCCAGTTCCAGCGCTCGGACACGGCGTCCGTCGCGATGCGCACGATCAGCCTGACGTTCGGCAGCGCGCCGGCCCCCACCAGGTCCGACAGCACCGGGTACGGCATGCTGTGGCCCAGGCCGTCGTAGACGTTGGTGGTGTTCAGCCAGACGCCGCCGGCGCGGTTCGGCGCGTGCTCCAGCGGCCACAGGTTGCTGAGCGCGTCGGCGCCGCCCAGCTGGATTTCGCGGGCATGGTCGCCGTCCAGGCCCTCGGTGATCGGCTTGAAGCCGTAGGTTCCGAGCGCGTTGTTGATCAGCGTGCCGCCGGGCGTGGTGCCCGTGTTGCCGTCCAGGTCGAACTGGCGCCCGTCGTAGATCTGGTTGGCATCGGCAAGCCCGATGTCGGTGCCGTTGGGAAGCGTTCCGCCCCCGTTCGGGAAATAGATGTGGACCGTGGGCCAGGGCATGTGCTCCAGCCAGTAGCCGCCGTGGTACCAGAACTGGTCCCAGGTGTGGGCGTTGTCGACGCCCACCCATTGCTGCCATTCCGTGTCCGTCAGCACTTCGCGGATGTTCTTGAGCCTGTCGCTCGACCGGTTGTGCCGGTACCAGGCCAGCGCGCTCTGCAGCACGGTGCCCGCCGCCTGCGGACCGATCCAGACCGGCGGGTAATGCGCCGTGGGCGGCTTGATCCAGTCCACGTACCAGTCGGTGCTGCCCCACATCAGATGGGTGCTCAGGATGCCGAGGTTGGTGCGGATGGTGCCCAGCAACAGCTCCTTTTCCGGCTCCCACGCGTCGCCCCGGTTCACGATGCGGACCGCCAGGTGCCTGATCAGGGCCGAGCACGTTTCGCTCGTCTGGACCAGCGTGTCGATCAGGCCGTTGTGCACGTAGTAGGCCCCGAAATTCTGGAGATGGTCGGTGAGCACCTGCAGCAGCTGCTGCGGCGTGCTCGCGATCATCAGCTGCTCGTTGCCCGGCTCGCCTTCCAGGTAGGCGGTGTGCGCTTTGCCGTCCGCGCCGCGCAGGCGCGCCACGGGCGTGACGGCCTTGCCGGCCGGGGCTTCCTCGGCTTTTTCGGTTTTTTCGGCCTCTCCCTGCTTTTGCGCGACCGGCCCGAACCCGCTGTCGATGCGCTGGCGCTGCGCGGACAGGCGTGGGCTGGCATCGATGCCGGTGCCGGCCGCCCGCTGCGCCGACAAGCGAGGGCTTTGCGCGATCCCCTGCGCCACGCGCTGCTGGACGAGCGCGTCGGGCCGGTGGTCCGCCAGGGTGGCCGGCGCGCCGGAAGCCGCCGTTCGCCCGGCGGCGGCCTCGCCCTCCGGGGCGCGGGATTTGTCTGCGTGCGGCATGCAAAGCTCTCCTCAGATTGCTTTGTAGCGGCAACGGCGCCGCGGCGGCATCGGCGAATTGCTGATTTCGGGGCGGCAAAAGGCCGAGACGGCGCGCGGCTCAGACCGGCTCGTTGCCGCGCGCCGCCTTCACCTGCGAACGCACCGCCTTGGCCTTCAGCCGCCGCTGCTTGGAGCCGAAGGTCGGCTTGGTGGGTTTGCGCGGCGGCTGCACGTGCGCGGCGGCGTCCACCATCTCGGCCAGCCGCGCCAGGGCGTCGGCGCGGTTCTGCTCCAGGCTGCGGGCGGCCTGGGCCTTGATGACGACCACGCCGTCCTTGGTGATGCGCTGGTCGCGCAGCGCCAGCAGCTTGTGCTTGACGTGCGCCGGCAGCGACGAGGCGCGGATGTCGAAGCGCAGGTGCACCGCGTTGGACACCTTGTTGACGTTCTGGCCGCCCGGCCCCTGGGCGCGGATGGCGCTGAACTCGACCTCATGCTCGGGAACCGTGATGGGCATGGCGGCATTGTGCTGCCTTCGCCAAGCGCGAGGGGCGGCCGCGCCAAGCGCACATGGACGCGGCGCGCCGTCCGGCGCAGACTGCGCGGTGAACGGAACCACGCCATCCATGCAACGCATTCACTTCAACGAAGTCGTCACCCGCGACGGCTTCCAGATCGAGCCGGACTTCATCGCCACCGACGCCAAGGTGGCGCTGATCGACGAACTCGGCCAGTGCGGCTTCCCGAAGATCGAAGCCACCTCGTTCACGTCGGCCAAGGCGATTCCCGCGCTGCGCGACGCCGAGGAGGTGATGGGCCGCATCCGCCGCGTTCCGGGCGTGGAGTACACGGTGCTGGTGCCCAACGTGCGCGGGGCCGAACGCGCGCTGGAGGCACGCGCCGACGAGCTCAACCTGGTGATGTCCATCTCCGAGACGCACAACCTCGCCAACCTGCGCATGCCGCGCGAGAAGAGCTTTGCCGGGCTGCAGGATGTGATCGCGCTGGCGGCTGGCAGAGCGGCGGTGAACGTGTCGCTGTCCACCTGCTTCGGCTGCCCGATGGAAGGCGATGTGCCGCCAGACGAGGTGCTGCGCTGGGCCGACCGCTTCGCGCAGCTGGGCGTGCGCGGCCTGACCATCTGCGACACCACCGGCATGGCGCACCCGGCGCAGGTGGCGCGCATGGCCGAGGCGCTGCGCGCGCGCTTCGGCAACAGCCTGCAGCTCACCCTGCACTTCCACAACACGCGCGGCATGGGCCTGGCGAACGTTCTGGCCGCGGTGCAGGCCGGCATCGACCGCTTCGACGGTTCGTTGGGCGGCCTGGGCGGCTGCCCGTATGCGCCGGGTGCCAGCGGCAACATCTGCAGCGAGGACGCCATCCACATGCTGAATGCGATGGGCTACGACACCGGCATCGATCTGGATCGTTTGCTGAACGTGGCGCGCCGGCTGCCCGGCATCGTCGGGCATGAAGTGCCTGGGCAGGTGGCTAAGGCCGGGCGCATCACCGATTTGCATCCGGCGCCTGCGTCCGTGGCTGAACTGCGCAAGGCATTCGCATGATCGACCACCTGGACCACTTGGTGCTGACCACCGCGCGCGAAGCCGCGTGCGTGGACTTCTACACCCGCGTGCTCGGCATGCAGCTGGAGACCTTCGTCGGCGGCACGCCGCCGGTGGAGCGCCGGGCGTTCAGGTTCGGCAACCAGAAGATCAACCTGCACGTGCAGGGGGCAGAGTTCGAGCCCAAGGCCCACCTGCCGGTGCCGGGGGCGCTGGACCTGTGCTTCATCGCGGCGATTCCGCTGGACGAGGTGATCGCGCGGCTGAAGGCAGCGGGTTGGCCGATCGTCGAGGGGCCGGTGCTGCGCACCGGGGCGACGGGGAAGATCCGCTCGGTGTATGTGCGCGATCCGGATTTGAATCTGGTCGAGGTGTCGGAGGTGGTTTGACTCGCGATGCCTAGAACCATCGCAAAATCACCCGTTCGGGCTGAGCCTGTCGAAGCCCTGCTTGTGAACCGCCCTTCGACAAGCTCAGGGCGAACGGCTGGTTCGCAATTTGAGATAGGTTCTAGGACGCCCGCTGCGTCGTCGCCCGGCCCGCCGCCCTTCCTTCCCTGCGCATCCCCGCCGAGGGCATCACCGCGGCGGAGGTGGACAGCGCCTCGCGGCAATGGCGCGGCAGTTCCAGCCCCGGCCCTTCCAGCGCCGTCACCTGGAGCGTCGGCGGGCCGACCTTGACGCCACCGAAGATGGTGGCGAAGGCGACGTCGGCCGCGTCGCGGCCAGTGCCGAAGCGCAGGAAGCCCATGGGGATGCCGGTGCCCGAGGCGTCGAACAGGTACCAGCGGTCGCCCAGGTAGACCTCGACGTAGGCATGGAAGTCGGGCGGGCCCAGGTCCAGGCTGGCGCCGTAGTCGGTGCCGGTGGCCACCCGCGCCGGGATGTTGAGCGCGCGGCACAGCGCGATCATCAGGTGCGCGAAGTCGCGGCAGACGCCGACCTGCTCGATCAGCGTGTCCACCGCCGAGGTGTTGCCGTCGCTGGTGTTGGAGACGAAGGCCACGTGCTTCTGCACCCAGTGCTGGATGGCAAGCACGCGGCTGTAGCCCTGCCAGAGCGAGCCGAACTCGTTGAAGGCCAGCTTGAGCAGCCGGTCCGACTGGCAGTAGCGGCTGGGGTAGATGTAGGGCAGCACGTCCAGCGGCAGGTACCGCACCGGCACCTCTTCCAGCGTGTCGGGCTCGGCAAAGTGGTGCGCGATATTCACCGTGGCCGAATAGGACAGCTTCAGCGGCCCGGGATTGGCGTGCAGGCGCATGAAGCGCGTGGCGGTGGCTGGATCGGTGGCCATGTCGGTGGGCACCGGCTGGCTCAGCACCAGGGTTTCGGACTCCACGGTCTGCTGGCTGGTCTGGGCGGCGTGGATGTTGAAGATGAAATCGGCACCCTCGGGGTCCTGGATTTCATAGTCGAGCTGGAGTTCGAGTTGGAGGCGGATCATGGGCCTATTGTCCGTCGCCTCGCCACTCGCACGGCGGAGACCCGGCCTGCGCATGTGGCCGAGGCAAGCAGCAAGGACAGGCCCGCCACCACTTCAAACCAGATGGTCAGGTTGGTGGCCAGCGTGTGCTCCGAGCACAGCGCCAGTGTGTAGTGGGCGAGGCCGTCGATGCCGAGCGCCCCGTAGGCCGCAATCAGTGCCATGCCAAGCGCTCTGAGCCTTGTTCTTGCGACAAGCAGGCCCAGAAGTCCGACGCCGACCCCGGCGATCCAGGCCAGGTACACCTTTTCGCGCGTGAGCCAGGACGGGAGGCCGGGATAGAGCGAGATGTACTCGGCGTTGTGCGCGAAGTGCGTCAAGTTCGCGGCGAAAAACACCACGAAGAGGATTTGAATGTGACGCGGTATGGGTGAAGGGGGCGGGGGATGTTGCATCTGATGCGTTACAAGCGTGCCGCCAGACGCGGACGCGCTTGGCGTCCGTCTTCGCCTGCCTTGCTAGACCTCAGCGAGCAGCTTGTTGAGCATATTCTTCTTCGCTGTGTCCGATCGGTAGGGCACATACTTTTCCCTCTCCTCCAGCAATTCCAACCACCGACGCAAGAACTCACGATCCTTCTGCAGCGTCGGCTTTTGCTCAAGCCACCGTCGTTCATTTTCAGATAGTTCGCGCACGATCTGGTTTGACTGCTGCCAACAATCCTCGCACAAGATCCTGCGCTGGTCGATGGGCGCCTTCTTGACCTCAAAGGTGAACTTCTGCTCTTGGGCCGTGAACACTGCACCGGCCTTGCATTTCCAGCACTGATAGTGAATGTCCCGATACTCTTTCGTCCACTCTGCAGAAACAGATCTCTGACTTTGCTCACGCCATTGGGACGGGTTTGCTGGTACGACAGATTTGGAGCGACTCACCATCTGACGTCTACCGTGATGATGACCGGCGACCGGCGGGAGTGACTGCAGGGAGCGCACGCAGCTGGGCGTCCGTATCGATCGAAAAATTAGAACCCATCATCCACATACGGCTACCTCCGACTTCGCCCCTCCACCAATATGCGTACGCCCATCGTAGCAAGTGGACCGAGAGCCCGCGAGGAGCCACGCCAACGCAAGTGGAAGGACGAGCGCAACGGCAACAGTCACGCGGTGCAATACAGGTGCCCGCGCGCGCCAGGCAAGGACGGCTACCGCCATCGCAGCCGCCAAGAACAGCCATGCTACGACCGACTTCCAGCCGAGAACAGAAACTCTGCCAGGGACCAGCAAGGCAGCCTCGTAGCTCGCAACCGCAATCGCGACAGGAGCGACCGCTACCGCGATCAGCTGGAGCCACCAACGACCAAATAGGTGCATGCAGCGCGTTCTAACGTGAAGACATGATCGGACCATCAACGCAAACGACGAAGCCGCCTTCTGCTGTTGTGGGTCCGTGTCGATTGACATGTTATGTCGCATCTTGACTTGGCGTCTGTAGAAGGCGTTCAACCGCCGCGACAACGTCCGCTTCGACCGCGGCGCGTTTGATCCAGAGATTCTTCCACGCAGTAAAACCAGCGCGGTTTTCGGCCGCGCGCAATTCGACCACTAGCCAGCGCTCCTTTCCGTCCTAAACGAGCCGGCGCGCCGGGACGGCCGCGATGGTGACATACCAACTCCAACGATTCTTCTCGGAATTCCGATTCCGACAGCTTCGCGCGAGCTGCGATCTGCGCACGTGCAGACTCAAAAGTGCTTCGGTCCATACAATGCGACATAAACGTAGAAATGACCGGCGGACAGTAGGCTGGCGAAAGCGTCGATAGGATGTCCGTGTCGATTGCCATGTTAGAGATCACTGGCACCGCGGCACGCTCCTTGGGGGATTCCGGTTCATGGCCTCGGCGCGCGCTCGCTCGACCACTTGGGCATTTCGATCGAGGACCACCTTCTTCACGTCGTCATTCCCTTGCATCTCGTGCGCAGTGCCGCTTAGCAGCAGGCTCCGCTGAACTTCGACCAACTCCTTTGCTCTCGTATGCACCCCCTGGCAAGGAAGTCCTGCAAGATGTCATAGGCCTCCAACCGACTAATATCGTTGAACACCTCGATCTTCCGGTCCTCCCGAATAGTGAGCTCGACGACTTCCCTCGTCATGAACGGCTCGTAGACAATCTTGCGCGCGACGAAAGCAACGGCGGTAGCTCCAGCAACACAAAGCGCCGTCTTCAGGTAACGCTTCATCGTAATCTTTAACGTTCGACATGAGGGGCGGCCAACGGCAGGCGAAGCCTGATATTGGACGTCCCCTCGATGGAAGGGTTAGGCCGCATGGCTCGCGAACCAGCTCAGCCCTTCGCTGAATTCGAGGTACTTGAACGGACTGGCTTCAAGAAGAGCCTTGAGCTCGGGGCTCGCAAAGTAGTACTCGTCGTTCATGGTGAGCAAGCGCGGGCCTTCGAGCGAAAGATCATGAAGCTCATTTTCCGTGAAGGACTGACCGACACCCAAGACGGACATGAGTGTGGTGCTCTTCGCCGGTGGTTCGATTGAACAGGACAGCGGGTTCGTGACGCACACGCTCGAGACCCAGCTCGGAGAGAAAGATGGCAAGGGGCTGCTCCACGAGGAGATAGCGATAACCCGCCATGAAAGGCGAGACAAGTGCGTGCTCAATGAGCTGAAAACGGCCGTCCGCAAGCTCATACAAGCGCGCTTCCGGCAATGTGCATGAGATGAGGAAGGGCAGTGGCATTTGATGCGGCCTAACGTGAAAGTGACCGGCCGCCGCAGGCGATCCGTCGAATGACAAGTTAGGACTCATGCCACAAGCCTCCAGAGAGCGGCGCATAGGCTCGCCACCGAAGCCAGCATCCACAGCCATGCGCGCCACGGAAGTCCTGCTCGCCATGCCGGATAAGCACCATTTCCGTTTCTCGATCTCGGACCTCATTAGGCCACTCGCACTCTCGGCTGAGTTCCCAGCGAGAACCTCGTAGGAAACCTCCTCCGGATTGACCTCCAGGCGTCGAGCATCTGAGGCCAAGTACGCAAAGAGCACTGATAGGGCGAGCAGCGCGGCGGTTTCCATGGGTTCTAACGTTTAGTTCACCCGAAGTGCGACAGCTGGCTTCGCCAGCAGAGAAGGGTTAGGCCTCACCCGTGGTAGCGGATTCAGTTGGGAACTTTGCTCGCAACAAAATCATTGCGTCCGTGTACAGAAAGCCGAACCATCCGGCCGAGAAGACTTGCAGCGTGACCCGGCTTGCCTCCCCATCACCGGAAAACTGAAGAATTCCGATGAGAAGGGCGGCTACCGTGAGCACGAAAGCCGCCCAGATTGACTTGTATTCCTGATCTAAGAAAAAGGGCTTGAGCCGCGGTAGTTGAAGCACTCGGTCCACCTTGTAGTGAGGCATCAGCACTTGCGCCGAGATTGCTCCCGAAATGAACACCGATGCTGTGCCGAGGAAGAGAGGCCAAAATCTGAACGGAAAGACCTCATCAATGACCCACGTCGCCGCGTACACAGCCAAGGACATGAGAGCACCAGCAGCTACGGCCAAACCGACGGCGGTACGGAGTGTCACGTGAGGCCTAACGTAGAAGTGAGCGGACGCCGTAGGCGGTCCGTTCGAATGCCAAGTTAGGCAGCAGCATCAGCAACTCGGCGATTACCACACCTGTTCCTTCCATGGGCGTTCGCTGAGACTCTTGTACTTGCCCGACAACAAGCCCGCAGCGAACCCGACCCCACTAAACGCGGCTACGAGCCAGGCAACAAAAAAAGCGGCCTTGCAGGGACCTGCAGCCCAGCCAAGGTTTGCCCACTCTGCGGCGAAAGCGACTAGCCCGAAAAGTAGGCCAAGGAGCCCGGCAAGGACAAACACAACCCAGAAGCGAGGTTTGTCCTTCGGTATGAAATGGCGATTGCGTGTGCGCATCCCGCGGCCTAACTCAATGTAGACCGCACGAGCCGCCGAATAGCACTGGACCCTTGGTGAAGCAAATTCGCCAAAGTCGTCCTAAGCCCTTGCCGGTCTTCTACTTTCATCGTGCTCGCTCCTCTCCTGCTGGGTATAAATCATCCCTGAAAACCCGCAAGCTTACGAGTGCTAGATAACACTGCGGGTCGCTATGGATGGCGGGTATCCTGCAGCTGGACCCGACCATGGGCTCCAACTGGCGCATGCCACTGCGTGTTGCTCTGAGAATTTATACAGGTATAAAGCGGTGTGTAAGCCCGCAACCCATCACATCCCGGGACTGATTGTTTGTCTCCGAAGTAGTCGTCCCTGATCTACAACAGAACCCATGCTCCGCTACCAAACCATCCCCGTCACCGCCTTCCAGCAGAACTGCTCCATCGTGTGGGACGACGACAGCCGCCGCGCGGCCATCATCGATCCGGGCGGGGACCCCGAGATCCTGGTCGACGCCGCCAAGCGGCTGGGCGTCACGCTCGAGCAGATCTGGCTCACGCACGCGCACATCGACCATGCCAGCGCCACCGCGGCGCTGGCCGAGCGCTTCAAGCTGCCGATCACCGGGCCGCATCCGGCCGACCAGTTCTGGATCGACATGCTGCCGCAGCAGGGCCAGATGTTCGGCATCGCCGGCGCGCGCACGTTCACGCCCGACCGCTGGCTGCAGGACAAGGACACGGTGGAACTCGCCGGCCATACGCTGGACGTGCGGCACTGCCCGGGCCACACGCCGGGGCACGTGGTGTTCCATTCGCCCGAGATGAAGCGCGCCTTCGTGGGCGACGTGCTGTTCGCCGGCAGCATCGGCCGCACCGACCTGCCGCAGGGCAACCACGCCTCGCTGATCTCCAGCATCTGCGAACGGCTGTGGCCGATGGGCGACGACACCGTGTTCATCCCCGGCCACGGGCCCGAAAGCACTTTCGGGCGCGAGCGCAAGACCAATCCCTACGTCGGCGGCACCTGAGCCGGGTGCCCGCGCCCGCGCGCGCCGGTCAGCAGCTGGTGCCGACGCCGGTGCAGATGAAGTAGTTGACGGTGCTACGGCCCAGGCCTCTGGAGGTGTTGTTGCGCGACGCGTTGCCGCTGTTGGACACCTGGGTGAAAGTCTGTTCCGGGCGGTATACGTTGGCGCCGGTGCCGCCGCTGCCGGCGGCGGTGATGCGGTCCAGTTGCGCGTCGGTCAGCGGCGTTTTCGCGCCCGCGGCCCCGCAGGCCAGGGTGAACGCCGCGGCGGCAAGCAGGGTGGCAAAGGTCTTGTGCATGGTGAGTCTTCTCCGTTGGTGTTGGCGTCGCCGGCCCTCCGCGCGACGCATCTATGCTCTCGCCGGCCGTGCCCGCCGGCCGGAGAAATTTCCTGGAGTGCGCTAAGCCGTTTGCCTAAGCAGGCTGGCCGGCCATGCCTTCCAGCAGCCCCACCAGCGCCGGCAGGCAGTGGCTGCGCAGGTCGAAGCGGCGCACCACCGTTTCGCGCGCGGCTTCGCGCAGCGGCTGCAGTTCGGCCCGGCGCTCCAGCGCGTCGGCCACGCGGCGCGCCAGCGCTTCGTGGTCGAAGAAGTCCACCAGCAGGCCGTTGACGCCGTCCTGCACCACTTCGCGCAGCGGCGCCGTGTCGGAGCCGACCACCAGGCAGCCGATGCTCATGGCCTCCAGCAGCGACCACGACAGCACGAACGGGTAGGTCAGGTACACGTGCGCGGCCGACACCTGCATCAGCCCGGTCAGCACCTGGTGCGGCACCTGGCCGACGTAGTGGATGCGCCGCATGTCCAGCTTGGCGCCCACCTCGTCCAGGAAGATGTTGCGCCAGGTCTTTCCTGCGGGCGGCTGCGCGCCGTAGCTGGCGCCCTCGCCGCCAACGATGACCACGTGCGCGTTCGGCCGCAGCTGCTGCAACAGCGGCAGCGCGCGCATGAAGACGTGGTAGCCGCGGTACGGCTCCAGCTGGCGCGCCACGAAGGTGATCAGCTCGTCGCCCACCTTGAATGTGCGGCCCGCCTTGGCCAGCTGGATGGATGCCTGCGGGTTCGGCTTGAAGTGCGTGGTGTCGATGCCGTCGTGGATCACCTTGATGCGCGGCTGCGCCCAGGCCGGGTGCCGGCCGCGCTGGAATTCGGTGGGGCTGAGCGCCAGGTCGCAGTCCGACAGCGCGTGCAGCAAATGCGTGTTCTTGATGTGCAGCCGCTCGCCGTCGTAGGGCCCGGCTTCGCCAGCGAATTCGGGGTCGAAGTCGGTGTCGCCGCCCTCGGTGCCGTAGAAGTATTCGGCATAGGCCAGCATGCGCGCCTTGGGGAACACCTCGCGCACGAACAGCGCCTCGCCCCAGCCGGGGTGCACCGCCACCACGTCGGGCACGAAGCCTTCGCCCTTCAGGCCGCGCATCGCGGCGGCGGCGGAGTGGCCGCGCGCCACCTTCACATGCCATTCGTTCAGCGCGCCGATCAGGGCTTGGTCGCCCGGCAGGGACGGCAGCGGTTCGGGCCGGTGCTGCAGGTAGCGCACGCCTTTCAGCTCCGGGGCCTGGTTGACGCCCAGCGCCACCACCTCGTGCCCGCGCGCGGCCAGCGCGCGCGCGACGAAGGTGAACTGGCCGGGAAAGTTCTGGTGGATGAACAGGAAGCGCATGGAGCGCAACTGTACCCAGCTCAGCGGCGCGCCACCGCTTCGCGGTACAGCCCGCGCACGCGGGGAATGTTTTCTTCCAGGCGGCGCATGCGCTCCGGGCCGGCCGGGTGGGTCGACAGGAAGCCGCCGCTGCTGCCGCCGCCGGCCTTGGCCATCTTCTGCCACAGCGACAGCGAGGCCTGGGGGTCGTAGCCGCCGCGCGCGGCCAGCTCCAGGCCCACCAGGTCGGCTTCGATCTCGTCGTCGCGGCTGAATTTCAGGCTGATGAGCTGGGTGCCGACGTTGGCCGCCACGTCGCCCAGCTGGCCCAGGCCGAACAGCTGGGCGCCCAGCGACAGCAGCGCGCCGGTGCCCTGGCTCTTGGCGATGCGGGCGCGCGCGTGTTCGCGCAGCGCGTGCGCCATTTCGTGGCCCATCACCATGGCAAGTTCGTCATCGCTCGGCGTGATGGCCGCCAGCAGGCCGGAGAAGATGGCGATCTTGCCGCCCGGCATGCAGAAGGCGTTGACCGATTTGCTGCCGATGAGGTTGACCTCCCAGCGCCAGCCCTTGGCGCGGTCGTTCCAGCGGCCGGCCTGCGGAATCAGCCGCTGGGCAATGCCGCGGATGCGCTGCAGCTGCGGGCTGCTTTCGGGCGCCAGCGCCTTTTGCGACTGCGCCTGCTGCAGCAGCTGGCTGTACTGCTGGGCTGCCGCGGCTTCCAGCTTGTCGGCCGGCACCAGGCTGCGCATGCGCGAGGCCTCGCCCACGTTCACCTGCGCCAGCACCGGCGCCGCGGCCGCGCTGCCCGCAGCCAGGAGAAACGCGCGCCGCGCCGTCCACGGCGAGGAAGAAGAGGCGGAAGATGCATAGCACAGCTGGCACATGGGGGAATAATACCGAGCAACCCTTCGCACCATGTCAGACCCAACCTCTACATCCACTCAGACTCAAGCTTCCGCGGCGCCGCCCACCTGGGCGGAGACGTTCAAGGTCTATCTCGAACGCGCGACGCTGCGCATGCTGTTCCTCGGTTTCTCGGCCGGCCTGCCGCTGCTGCTGGTGCTGGGCACGTTGAGTTTCCGGCTGCGCGAGGCGGGCATCGACCGCACCACCATCGGCTATCTCTCGTGGGTGGGCCTGGCCTACGGCGTGAAATGGACCTGGGCGCCGCTGGTCGACCGGCTGCCGATCCCGCTGCTCACGCGCTGGCTGGGGCGCCGCCGCAGCTGGCTGCTGGCGGCGCAGGCCGTCATCGTGGCCGGCCTGCTGGGCATGGCCTTCACCGACCCCAAGTACACGCTCGATGCGATCGTGTGGTTCGCGGTGCTGGTGGCCTTCGGTTCGGCCACGCAGGACATTGCGCTGGACGCCTTCCGCATCGAGTCGGCCAACGTGGAGCGGCAGGGCGCGCTGGCCGCGGCCTACCAGACCGGCTACCGCATGGCCATGATCTGGGCCGGCGCCGGCGTGCTGTGGATCGCCGCGCGTTCCGAGACGCCGGGCATGGCCGGCTACGAGCACGGCGCCTGGCAGGCCGCCTATCTCGTGATGGCGGCGTCGATGGCGGTCGGCGTGCTCACCGTGCTGCTCTCGCCCGAACCGGCGCCGCGGCCGATGGCGCCGGCTCGCACCGCCGGCGAATGGCTGCGCGTCGCGCTGATCGACCCGTTCGCCGATTTCGTGCGGCGCTACCGCTGGCAGGCCGCGCTGATCCTGTCGCTGATCGCCGTCTACCGCATCAGCGACGTGGTGATGGGCATCATGGCCAACCCGTTCTACGTGGACATGGGCTACACCAAGGAAGAGGTGGCGGCGGTCTCCAAGATCTACGGCGTCATCATGACGCTGGTGGGCGCCTTCCTCGGCGGCGCGCTGGGCCTGCGCATCGGCGTGATGCGCACGCTGATGCTGGGCGCGGTGCTGAGCGCCGCCAGCAACCTGCTGTTCGCCTGGCTGGGCTCGCGCGGCCACGACGTCACGGCACTGGTGCTGGTGATCTCCGCCGACAACCTGTCCAGCGGCATCGCCTCGGCGGCGTTCGTGGCCTACCTGTCGAGCCTGACGAACATCCAGTACTCGGCCACGCAGTACGCGCTGTTCAGCTCCATGATGCTGCTGCTGCCCAAGTGGCTGGCCGGCTTCTCGGGCAAGTACGTGGACACCTTCGGCTACTCGCACTTCTTCGTCACCACGGCGATGCTGGGCGTGCCGGTGCTGGTGCTGGTGTGGCTGGCCACGCGGATGCAGGGCAAGGAACCACCCTCCCGTTCGGGCTGAGCCGGTCGAAGCCCTTCGACAGGCTCAGGGCGAACGGGGTACGGTGTCGTGCAACAGCTTGCGCTGCACCTTGCCCAGTGCCGTCTTCGGCAAGGCATCCATCCACACCCAGCGCCGCGGCAGCTTGTAGCGCGCGATGCGCTGCGCCAGGTACGCGGCCAGCACGGCTTCGTCGGCCTGCGCGCCGGGATTGCGCACCACCGCCACCGCGACCACTTCGCCCCATTGCGCATCGGGCAGGCCGAAGGCGGCGCATTCGGCCACGGCCGGGTGTTCCGCCAGCGCGTTTTCGATCTCCGCCGGATGGATGTTCTCGCCGCCCGAGATGATCAGGTCCTTGATGCGGCCGACGATGGCGTAGCTGCCGTCGTCGTGGCGGCGCGCCAGGTCGCCGGTGCGGAACCAGCCTTGCGCGTCGCAGGCGGGGATGTCGGGCCAGTAGCGCTGCACGACGTTGGGCGCGCGCACCCACACCTCGCCGCTGCTGGCGTCCGCTCCGTCCAGCATCACCTCGACTTCCGGCGCCGGCCATCCGCATCCATCGACGTGGTCGAACGCGCGTGCGGGCGGCAGCGCGATGGAGAACGGTCCGGTTTCGGTCGCGCCATAGACGTTGCACACCGGCACGCCGCACGCGTGGAACGCCTCGACCAGCGCCCTGGGCAACAGGCTGGAGCCGGCCCACACGGCGCGCAGGCAGGACAGGTCGGTGCCCGCCCAGTCCACATGCTCGGCCAGCGCCTTCATGGTCGGCGGCACCTGCAGCGTGAGCGTGGGCCGCAGCGCGCGGATGTCGGCCAGCGTGCGCGCGGCATCGAAGCGCGGGTGCAGGATCACCTCCGCGCCGGCGCCCAGCGCCGGCAGGGTCTGGATGCACAGGCCGCCGACGTGGAACATCGGCAGCACGGTCAGGATGCGGTCGCCCGGGTGCATGCCCTGCACCTGGGCCGCGATGCGCATTCCGGCCAGCAGGTTGCCCTGGGTGTGCACGGCAGCCTTGGGCCCGCCGGTGGTGCCCGAGGTGTAGACCAGCAGCACGGGTGAGGTCACATCGCCATGGCGCGGCACGTCCTGCTCCACGGGCGCCGCCTGTTCCAGTTCCCGCACCGCATGCGCCGCCATGCCGTTGCGCACCGCCAGCGCGCGCGCCGCATCGGCCCACTCGGCGTCGTGCACAACATGCGCCGCACCGACGTCCGCAACCATCGCGTCCCACTCGGCCGGCGCCAGCCGGAAATTCAGCGGCAGCAACATGGCGCCGATCTCGGCCAGCGCGAACAGCAGCACCAGCTGCCCCGGATGGTTGCCGCCGAGCCAGGCCACGCGGTCTCCCGGGCGCACTCCCCAGCCGTGCCAGGCAATGGCCGCAGCCTGCCGCACGCGCGTGTGCAAGGCCGAGTAGCTCAGGACCTCGCCTTCGAAGCGCAGCGCCACGGCGTCGGGCCGTACCCGCGCCTGCAGCGCGATGGCCTCCGCAAGGCCGCGAGCGGTGGGCGATACAGGGGAAAAGGACTCGGCCATTTACCTAACTTTACCGGTGCTTCAAGCCGGCGAGAACGCGGCTGCCGACCATGGGCCCAAGCTTCCTCTTTTCACCGCCATGCCCACCACCACCCTCGATCGCCCGGCCGACGACGCGCAAGCGAACGTCCACGACGGCCACGCAAGCCAGTACCATGACCGGATGCAGCAATTGCTGATGATCGAAGACGACGCCCGCCTGGCGCGCATGGTGGGCGAGTACCTGGAACGCTCCGGCTTCACGGTCACGCACGCCATCGACGCCAAGGCCGGGCTGGGCCTGCTGCAGGAGCCGCCCTCGGGCGCGCTGCCCGAGCTGGTCATCCTCGACCTGATGCTGCCCGACATGGATGGGCTGGAAGTGTGCCGGCGGCTGCGCTCCATGCCCGGCGAAGCCGGCAAGGTGCCGGTGCTGATGCTTACCGCCAAGGGCGACCCGATGGACCGCATCATCGGCCTGGAGCTGGGCGCCGACGATTACCTGCCCAAGCCGTTCGAGCCGCGCGAGCTGCTGGCGCGCATCCGCGCCATCCTGCGCCGCCGCAGCGACGGCGCGCCCACGCCGGCCAAGCTGATGCGCTTCGGCTCGCTGGAAATCGACCGCGACGCGCGTACCGTCACCGTGGCCGGCCGGTCCAGCGAACTCACCTCCTACCAGTTCGACCTGCTGGTGGTGCTGGCCGAACGCGCCGGCCGCGTGCTCACGCGCGACCAGATCATGGAAGCGGTGCGCGGGCGCGAGCTGGAAGCCTTCGACCGCTCCATCGACGTGCACATGGGCCGCATCCGCGCCGCCATCGAGGCCGACCCCAAGAACCCCAAGCGCATCCTCACCGTGCGCGGCGTGGGCTACGTGTTCGCCAAGCAGCAGGACTGATGGACTCCTGGCGCGCGGGCTGGCGCTTCCCGCTCTACCTGCGCATCTGGCTGGCGGTGGTGCTGGCCGTCGCGCTCCTCACGCTGGCCTTCGGCTGGCTGTGGCGCCAGAGCGTGGAGCAGTCGCCGGCGCGCGAGGTGATCATCCGCACCGAAGACGGCGAGATCCTGGGCCAGACCCGGGTGCGCCCGGTGCGCGTGCCCGGCCAGGGCCTGGAATTCCCGGTCGAGATGAAGAACGGCAGCACCGTCGTGGTCCAGCTGCCGCCGCGCCCGCGCGCGCCCGGCGAAGGGCCGCCCGGACGCTCGTGGATGCGCGGCCCCGCCGGGCTGCTGTGGATGCTGGGCATCGTCGCGCTGGCCGTGGCCGTGGGCAGCTTCCCGATCGTGCGGCGGCTCACGCTGCGGCTGGAAGACCTGCGCCGCGGCGTCGAGCGCTGGGGCGAAGGCGACCTGAGCGCGCGCGTGAAGGAAGAAGGCAGCGACGAAGTGGCCTTCCTCGCACGGCGCTTCAACCATGCGGCCGAGCGCGTGGAAACGCTGGTGAAGACGCACAAGTCGCTGCTGGCCAATGCCTCGCACGAGCTGCGCTCGCCGCTGGCGCGCATCCGCATGGGGCTGGAATTCATCGGGCGCGACAGCGACGCCGCGGCGCGCACCGAGATCTCGCGCAACATCGCCGAGCTGGACCAGCTGATCGACGAGATCCTGCTGTCGAGCAGGCTGGATGCGCGCGACAGCGACATGGGCACGGTCGAGCAGGTCGACCTGACCGGGCTGGCGGCCGAGGAATGCGCGCGGGCCGGCGCCGAGCTGGACCCGCAGGCCGCCGGCGAGGCGGTGGTGGTGCCGGGCGTGTCCAAGCTGCTGCGCCGCGCGATGCGCAACCTGCTGGAGAACGCGCAGCGCTACAGCGGCGGCGGCCCGGTGACGGTGGACGTGCGCCGCGAGGGCTCGCATGCGCTGGTGCGCGTGTGCGACCGCGGCCCGGGTGTGCCGCCCGAGCTGCGCACGCGCATCTTCGAGCCGTTCTACCGCCTGCCCGGCGCCAGCGAGCGCGAGGGCGGCGTCGGCCTGGGCCTGGCGCTGGTGCGCTCGATCGCCGAGCGCCACCACGGCGACGTGCGCTGCGAAGGCCGCGAGGGTGGCGGCGCCAGTTTCGTGCTGCGGCTGCCCCTGTGACCAAATGTCAGACGATGTAAAAGAGTCCGTAAGACGCTCGCCTTCTGTGCCGAAAGTCACCAAGATCGACGCCGGTACCGCCTGTCACGCCGCATCCGCCTCCTCCAACTGGAGGAGGCGGATGCGGCGTCCAGCGGCTAAATTCGTTTCAACGCTGTCACGCAACGCGATTCGCATCCACAGAATTCAAGTCTCCCAACGACGTCCTTTCAAGGACCTTCGCAGCCACCGCAAGGTGGCTGTTTTTTTGGGAGCACGGCGCGCCCGCTCAGGCCGGGAACGCCTCCAGCGGCTTGGCCTGCGCGCCCGCCTGCGCCGGCGTGCGCGCCACGTTCATCAGCCACGACACCATCGCGAAGTAGCCGATCAGGCTGGCGAGTTCCACCAGGCCCTGTTCGCCGAATTGCGCCAGCGCGCTGGCGTAGGTCGGGTCGCTCACGCCGTGCGTGGCGAGCAGCTCGCGCGTGAAGTCCAGTGCGATGTCTTCGTCGGCCGGCAGCGCCTTCGGCCACGCGCCCACGCGCAGCGCCTCGATCGTCGCCTCGGCCACGCCGGCCTTGGCCGCCAGCGGCGCATGCATCTGCCACTCGAACTGGTTGCCCACGTGGCGCGCAACGGCGCAGATGGTGAGCTCGCGCACGCGTGCCTCCAGCACGCTGCCGAAGCGCAGGTACTCGCCGACCTTGCCGACGCGCTCCAGCAGCTCGGGGCTGCGCAAGAGCGGCAGGAACGGGCCGTACACGCCCTTGCGCGGGCCT
The DNA here is from genome assembly GCA_040384685.1 of Pseudomonadota bacterium. Classification (GTDB taxonomy): domain Bacteria; phylum Pseudomonadota; class Gammaproteobacteria; order Burkholderiales; family Burkholderiaceae_C; genus Ramlibacter. The sequence goes on from JAZKIV010000013.1 coordinate 213,619, forward strand.
TCGACGAGTGCGCGCGCGGCGGCGGCCTGCGCTTCGTTCATCGCCTCGGGCCGCGGCATGGGCAGGCGCTCGCGCGGGTCGGCGGCGAAGCCTTGCGGCGTGCCAGAAGGTGCAGTGGTGTCAGCGGGCATGGGACAGGTCCTGGTGGTGGGTCGATGCGATGGCGCGGTGCAGCCGCCACAGCCACCAGGCGGTGAGACAGGATGCAGCGGCGGCGGCCTGCAGGGCGAGATCGAGCCCGTGCGCGGCGAGCGAGGGCATGCGCAGCAGCAGGGCGGACGACGCCGGCCCGGCGATCTGGCCGATGGCGAAGGCGGTGGTCATGCGGCTGACCCACAGCGTGGGGTTGCCGGACACGCGCGCGCGGATTTCCTGGACGCCGGCCAGCGTGATGACCATGAAGGTGCCGCCCACCAGCAGCGCGGACAGCCCGATGGTCCAGCCGTTCAGCCACAGGCTGGGCAGCAGCGCGCCCAGTCCCATGGCGGCCTGCGTCACCGCCCACACCTGCAGCCGCGAAGCGCGGCGCAGCCACCAGCCGGACAGCAGGGTGGAGACCACGGCGGTGGCGCCGAACACCGGCCACGCCAGGCCGAACCAGCGGGGGTCGTCGATCACGCCGCGCGCCAGCACCGGCAGGAAGGTAGCCGGCAGGATGTAGCCGAAGCCCATGACGCCGTAGCACAGCACGATGCCGCGCGTGGCGGGCGCCGCGCCCGGCGCGGCTGCGGCGGCCGCTTGCGCGGGCGGCGGCGCGGCCTGCAGCCTGCGCGCCACCAGCATCACCGGCACGCTCAGCACCAGGGCCAGCGCGCCCAGCTGCAGCCACAGGCTGCGCGCACTGGTGCCCGCCACGCCGCCGGCCAGGCAGTACAGGCCGGCCAGCGCGATGCCGCCGCCGACGCCGGTGTAGACCACGTTGGCCCACAGCGGGTTGGGCTGCCGCGCGAGCGCGCCCAGGCACCACACGGCCGTGGCGATGAAGGCCCACGCCGAGGCCATGCCGGCCAGAAAGCGCCACAGCAGCCAGGCGGGCGCGAACGGCCACGCCATCGCGGCGGTGAGCGCGGCGGTGGCCAGCAGCGCCAGCAGGCCGAGCGCGGCCGCGCTGATGCGCAGCCGCGCGGCGGTCACGGCGCCGGCCAGGTAGCCGGCGTAGTTGGCCGCCGCCAGCCAGCCGCCGTAGGCCAGGTCGAGCTGGCCGTCGCGGATCATCAGCGGCAGCATGGGCGTGAAGGCGAAGCGGCCGATGCCCATGGCCGCCGCCAGCGACAGCAGCCCGGCCAGGGTCAGCGCGGCCGGGTGGACCTGGGCGGATGCGGGTGCCTTGTGGTTTGCCATCGAGCGGCATTAAACCCACAATCGTTCGCAGGCACAAATGAATAAATCTGAAGAACCATTCTCTTCATGAGAAGCATCGACCTGGACTCGCTGGACATTTTCCGCACCGTCGCGCAGGAGGGCGGCGTGATCCGCGCGGCGCAGAAACTCAACCGCGTGCAGTCCAACATCACCACGCGCATCAAGCAACTGGAACAGCGCCTGGGGCTGCAGCTGTTCCGCCGCCAGGGCCGCGGGCTGGTGCTGTCGCCCGAGGGCGAGCTGCTGCTGTCGTACGCGCAGCGCCTGTTCCGCCTGGCCGACGAGGCCGAGAGCGAGCTGCGCACCGGCAAGCCGATGGGGGCGTTCCGCATCGGCTCGCTGGAGAGCACGGCCGGCAGCCGGCTGGCCCCGGTGCTGTCGAAGTTCCACCGGCTCTACCCCGGCGTGGTGGTGGAGCTGGTCACCGGCACCACGGGCGCGCTGGTGCAGCGGGTGGCCAATTTCGAAATCGAGGCGGCCTTCGTTTCCGAGCCCTTCACCGCGCCGGGCCTGGCCACGCGCAAGGTGTTCGAGGAGGAACTCGTGCTCATCACGCCGAAGGAGCTGCCGCCGGTGCGGCGCGCGGCCGATCTCGCCGGCATGACGGTGATCGCATTCGCCAACGGCTGCTCGTACCGCAAGCGGCTGGAGGACTGGCTGGGCGCATCGGGCGTGATGCCGGCGCGCACGCTGGAGTTCGCCTCCTACCAGGCCATGATCGCCTGCGTGGCGGCCGGCACCGGCTTCGCGCTGGTGCCGCGCTCGCTGCTGGCGGCCCTGCGCGCCGCGCAGGACGTGCGGCTGCACGAGATGCCGGTGCGCGTGCGGCGCAACCACACGCACCTGGTGTGGAACGGCCTGCCGTCGACCGCGCTGGAGCGGCTACAGGGCCTGCTGCAGTGAGGCCGCCACGCGTTCGGCGCTGACGTCGTTCAGGCAGCGCATGTGGCCGAGCGGGCATTCGCGCTCGAAGCAGGGCGCGCAGTCCAGCGGCGGCTGGTAGGTGGGGTCGTTCTTCAGCCACACCACCGCCGCGCGCGCATTCAGCGGCGGCGTGTGCAGCGGGCTGGACGAGCCGAACACCGCCACCTGCGGCACGCCGAAGCCGGCCGCCACGTGCATCAGGCCCGAGTCGTTGCTGGCCACGCCGCGCGCCGCCGCGATCAGGCCGAGCGCCTGCGCGAGCGAGGTCTGGCCCGCCAGGTTGCGGCAGGGCGCGCCGGCAGCCTGCGCGATTTCCTCGCACAGCGGCGCTTCCTTGCCGGAGCCGAGCAGCAGCACCGGCGCATCCAGCAGGCGCGCGAGTTCGGCATAGCGCGCCGCCGGCCAGCGCTTGGCCGGGCCGTATTCCGCGCCGGGCGCGAACACGTAATAGCCGCGCGGCGGCACGCCCAGTTGCGCGGCGGCGGCTTCGGCTTCGTCGGGTGCCAGCTGCAGCTGCGGGCGGTCGTTCTGGACATCCGTCTCGCCGCTCAGCGCCGAATAGAAGGCCACCATCGGCGGCTTGTTGCCGGGGTTCTTCAGGCGGTGCGTGAGCACGCCGACACGCGCCTCGCCGAGGTAGCCGACCCGCTTCGGGATGCCGGCCAGCAGCGGCAGCAGCGCGCTCTTGAACGAGTTGGGCAGCACGTAGGCCGTGTCGAAGCGGCCATTCAGCTCATGCGCCAGCCGCCGGCGCGCCTTGAGCTGCAGGCCGCCGTGCTGGAACGGGAATTCGACGACGGCGTCCACCTGCGGCATGGCGCGGTAGACCGGCGCCACCCAGGGCAGCGCACCGACGGTGATGCGCTCGCCGCGCGCGCGCAGCCGCCGCAGCAGCGGCTCGGTCATCACCGCATCGCCGATCCATTGCGGCGCGATGACGAGAGAACGGAAATTGGAGTCTGACCCCAATTAGTGGCTTCCGCCGAAGTGCTCGCCCTCTTTGAGCTTGTACACCGTGCCGCAATACGGGCACTTGGCTGCGCCGCTGCCCGCGACGTCGAGGAACACGCGCGGGTGCGTGTTCCACAGCTTCATGCCCGCGATGGGGCTGGGGCAGAACACGCCGCCGTTGGCGTTGAGGTCGCGCGCGGCGAGTTCCACCGCCGCGTCTTTTTTCTCCACCGTGGTTGCCATGCTCAGACCTTCGCCAGCCAGTGCGCGTACTTGGGATTGCGGCCGTTGACGATGTCGAAGAACGCGCTCTGCACCTTCTCCGTGATCGGGCCGCGCCTGCCGATGCCGATCGGCAGGCGGTCGAGCTCGCGGATCGGCGTCACTTCCGCCGCGGTGCCGGTGAAGAAAGCCTCGTCGGCGATGTAGATCTCGTCGCGCGTGATGCGCTTTTGCACCAGCTTGAGGCCGAGGTCCTCGCAGATGTGGAACACCGTGTTGCGGGTGATTCCGTTCAGCGCACCGGCCGACAGGTCGGGCGTGTAGACCACGCCGTCCTTCACCACGAAGACGTTCTCGCCCGCGCCTTCGGACACGAAGCCCGAGCTGTCCAGCAGCAGCGCCTCGTCGTAGCCGTCGTCCACCGCTTCCATGTTGGCCATGATGGAGTTGGTGTAGTTGCTCACCGCCTTGGCCTGCGTCATGGTGATGTTGACGTGGTGGCGGGTGTAGCTGGAGGTCTTCACGCGGATGCCGACCTGCATGCCCTCCTCGCCCAGGTAGGCGCCCCAGGCCCAGGCGGCCACCATCAGGTGCACCTGGTTGCCCTTGGGGCTCACGCCCATCTTCTGCGAACCGATCCAGGTGAGCGGGCGCAGGTAGCAGCTTTCCAGCTTGTTGGCCTTGACCACCGCCTTCTGCGCCTCGTTGACCTGCTCCTTGGAAAACGGCAGCTGCATGCGCAGGATCTTGGCGCTGTTGAACAGGCGGTCGGTGTGGTCCTGCAGGCGGAAGATGGCCGTGCCGTTGACCGTGTTGTAGGCGCGCACGCCCTCGAACGCGCCGCAGCCGTAGTGCAGGGTGTGCGTCAGCACGTGAATCTTGGCGTCGCGCCAGTCCACCATCTCGCCGTCCATCCAGATCTTGCCGTCGCGGTCGGCCATGGAGGGGGGCAGTGCGCTCATGGGATGTCCTTCTTTGGATGAGGAAGAGTTCGGGATTCGGGAGAGAGCGGACGATTTTAGCGGGCGGCGTCTTCGGCCTGCGGCGGGCGGGTGAGCTCCCACTTCAACAACTTGCCGTTCGCAAATACACAGTTCACGAACGACTGGCCGGGATCGGTCCAGCGGTAGATTTCGGGCTGCGTCTCCTTGGGCGACACCAGCTCGCCGAGCGCGCGCGTCATCGCCACCACGTGCAGCAGGCTGGCGCCCGGGCGCAGCTTGGCGTTGAGCATGACGGCGCTGTCGCAGTAGCCGACCGGCCGGTTCGATGCGCGCTGCAGCACTTTCATCATGCGCGTGAAATGCAGCAGCATCCACATGACGATGCCGGTGGCGGCCAGCGCCACGCCGGCCCAGCCCCAGCCGCGGTAGGCCGCGGCCACCAGCACCACGCCCAGGATGGGCGGCAGGATTTTCTGGAAATTCATGCGCCGATTGTCGCGTCCGCTGGGGGCATGCGGCCGGTGGCGAGTGCGTATGCCCAGTCGGGCCGGCCGTTGGCTTCGGCCAGCCGGCGCATCGCCTCCCAGTCGTAGCCCACGCTGCACAGGCGCACCTGCCAATCGTCGATGTTCCAGCCGCCGACGTGCCGCTCGACGACGGCGTAGCGCGCATGCGGCGCGCCGGTCTCCACGATGTGCCGCTGCAGGTGGTCGTCGGCAAAGGCCTGCAGCCCGACGCTGCCCGGATTGACGACGAGCGTGCCGTCGCACTGCGCCGCGCGCGGCACGTGGCTGTGGCCGCACAGCGCCAGCGTGGCCTGCGCGGCACGCACTTCGCCGGACTGCAAACGTTCGCGCAGTTCGGCATCCGTTGCCGCGCGGATGCCCGGCGAGCCGTCCACGCCGAAGCCCGGCACCACGGTTTCCAGCCAGTACACCAGGTCGGTGGACGGCGTGCCGTGCACCAGCAGCACGCCGTCGGCCAGCCAGTGCTGCGGCGCCAGCGTGCGCAGCCAGTCGGCGTGGCGCTGCTCGATCCGCAGGGCCGCGTAGCCGTCGCTGTTGCGTGCATCGATCTGCGCGCGCGGCCTCTCGCGCATCTTGAGCAGCTGCCGCTCGTGGTTGCCGGCGATGGTGACGATGTCGGGCCGCTCCATCAGGAAGTCCGCCGTCTCGGCCGGCAGCAGCGGCCCGCTCAGGATGTCGCCCAGGTTCACGACCTGGTCCACGCTCTGGCGCTTCGCGTCCTCCAGCACGGCTTGCAGCGCCGGCAGGTTGCCGTGGATGTCGGAGAGAACGGCAATCTTCATGTGAGCCCCCGCACCACTTCCAGCGCTTCCTCGATGCGCTCCACCGGATGGATCGTCAGCCCCTCGAACTCGCGACCCGCCGCCTTGCCGCCTTTCGGCGCATTGGCTTTCGGCACGATGGCCATCGAGAAGCCCAGCTTGGCCGCTTCGCGCAGCCGCTCCTGGCCGCGCGGCGCGGGCCGCACCTCGCCCGCCAGGCCGACCTCGCCGAAGGCGAGGAAGCCCTTGGGCAGCGCGCGGCCGCGCAGCGACGAGGTGATCGCCAGCATCACCGCCAGGTCGGCCGCCGGCTCGCTGATGCGCACGCCGCCCACCGCGTTGACGAACACGTCCTGGTCCATGCAGGCCACGCCGGCATGGCGGTGCAGCACGGCCAGCAGCATGGCCAGCCGGTCGCGGTCCAGGCCGACCGACAGGCGCCGCGGGCTGGGCCCGCCGGAATCGACCAGCGCCTGGATTTCCACCAGCATCGGCCGCGTGCCTTCCAGCGTGACCAGCACGCAACTGCCGGGCACCGGCTCGCTGTGCTGCGACAGGAAGATGGCGCTGGGATTGGCCACGCCCTTCAGGCCTTTTTCCGTCATGGCGAACACGCCGATTTCGTTGACCGCGCCGAAGCGGTTCTTGATGGCGCGCACCAGGCGGAACGCGGAGTGCGTGTCGCCCTCGAAATACAGCACCGTGTCGACCATGTGCTCCAGCACGCGCGGGCCGGCCAGCGCGCCTTCCTTGGTGACATGGCCGACCAGGATGGTGGCGGTGCCGCCTGCCTTGGCCGCGCGCGTGAGGTGCGCCGCGCATTCGCGCACCTGCGCCACCGAGCCGGGCGCCGAGGTCAGCTGCTCGGAGTACATGGTCTGGATCGAGTCGATCACCGCCACCGCCGGCTGCTGCGCGGCGATCGTCGCCTGGATTTTTTCCAGCTGGATCTCGGCCAGCACCTTCACCTGCGAGCGCTCCAGCCCGAGCCGGCGCGAGCGCAGCGCGACCTGGGCGCCGCTTTCCTCGCCGGTGACGTACAAGGTCGGCACGCCGGCGCGCTGCAGGCCGTCCAGCGCCTGCAGCAGCAGGGTGGACTTGCCGATGCCGGGGTCGCCGCCGATCAGCACCACGCCGCCTTCGACGATGCCGCCGCCCAGCACGCGGTCGAGCTCGCCGATGCCGGTGGGCGTGCGCTCCACCTCGGACGCCTCGATGTCGGCCAGCACCGCCACCTCGGAGGCCGGCGCCAGCGAGGCGAAGCGGTTGCGGGCGCCCCCGGCCGCCGTTTCCGGCACGGTTTCGATCAGCGTGTTCCAGGCGCCGCAGTTCGGGCACTTGCCCTGCCACTTGGGCGTGGTGCCGCCGCACTCGGTGCAGCTGTAGACGGTCTTGTCCTTTGCCATCGCGACAGTGTAGGCCGCCGCGTTTCAGCGCCGGTGGCGCAGGCCGAAGGCCTTGCGCCAGGCACTGGCCGTCATGCCCGCTTCGCGCGCGAAGAGCTTGCGGAACGAGGCCGCATCGCGCCAGCCGCAGCGCTCGCAGATCTCCTCCACCGACAGCCCGGTGTCGGCCAGCAGGGCCTTGGCGTGCTCCAGGCGCACCAGCTGGATCACGCGCAGCGGCGTGCGGCCGGTCGCTTCACGGACCCGCCGGAACAGCGTGCGCGGGCTGGTGCCCAGGGCGGCGGCCAGCGCGCCGATGGACAGCTCGCGCGAATCCACGTGGTCGCGCACGTGGCGCTGGAAGGCCGCGACCACGGCGTCGTCGGCCAGGCGCGGCGGCAGCAGCGAGGCGAAAGCCGACTGCTCGCCGCGGTTGGGCTCGATGCCCAGGAACTGCGCCACGCGGGTGGCCAGGCCGCGACCGGCAGTCCGCTCCAGCAGCTCGAACACCAGGCGCGCGTAGGCCGCGCCGACGCCGGCGGTCGTCACCGGCCCGTCGCGCACCAGCGTGTTGCCCAGCTGCCAGCGCACCCGCGGGTACAGGCGGCGCAGCTGCGGCTCCAGCCACCAGCAACCGGTGGCCGCGCGGCCGTCCAGCACGCCGGCCGCCGCCAGCAGCGCGGCGCCGCTGCACACGCTGGCGATCTGCGTGCCCTGGCGCGCGAGCTTGCGGATGAGCGCAACCTCGGCCTGCAGCACGCCCAGCCGCTCGGCGAAGTCGTCCGGCGAGGTGTGCCACAGCGGCGGCACCACCAGCACGTCGGCGCGCAGCGGCCGCGCCGGCGCAGGTGGCGCCAGGTGGGCCGCCGCCGAGACCGCGACCGGCGCGTTGCCGGTGCCCAGCCAGCGCACCTGCAGCAAGGGGCGCGGCAGGTCCGGCGGGCCGGCGTCCTGCAGCAGCACCGCCAGTTCCAGCGCTTCGCGAACCGAGGTGGCGACCCAGGCGGAGCAGCCGGCGTACGCCAGCACCGCCACCTGCAGGGGGCGGGTACGTGCCGGCTGGTTGGCCATTTTCGCCATGAAGATGGCAATCATGCCACTTGGTGGCGCGTGGCACCCGGCCTAGCCTCGGTGTCTTCCCATCTCCCTCGGAGCGAGCCCATGCCCAGCTACTGCGTGTTGTATTCCCCTGGCCCTGCGTGGCGCCAAGGCGCTCCCACGGCGCAGCAGGACCTGCTGGAGCACGGCCGCTACCTGGACAACCTGATGGTGGCAGGCCAGCTGGTCTTGGCGGGCCCGTTCCCCGACAACGGCGGCATGGCGGTCGTCGAATGCGGCAGCCTGTCCGAGGCACAGGCGCTGGTGGCGCGCGATCCGGCGGTGCGCGGAGAGATCATGGTGCCCGCCGTGCTGCCCTGGCAGGCGATCTTCGACCGCCGCCTGGGCCTCAGCCCCTTCGGCGCGGCCACCGCGGCGAAGACATCGTGAACCACGCGAATTGCCGCGTGGCGGCGCGCATGCTGCAGGCGGTGGAGCAGCGCGACATGGACACGCTGGCGGCCATCTACCACCCCCAGGTGGAATTCTGGTGGCCGCCCGGCCTGCCCTACGGCGGGCATCACCGGCCCGAGGCGATCGCGGCCATGGCCGAGTCGTTTCGCGCGACCTGGCTTCCACTGCAGCCCACGCCGGCGCTGCGCGCGCTCGACTGGCGCATCGTGGCCGCCAACGACCGCGAGGTGGTGGCGCAGTACACGCTGAAGGGTGCCCATGCGGATGGCCGGCAGATCGCCGTGGACACGCTGGCCCTGTACGCCTTCAGCCGGGAACGCCTGGCGCGCGCGCGGATGCACCACTTCGACCTGCTGGGCTTGCTGGATTTCCTTGGCTGGCAATGACGCCGCCGGCGCGCGGCCTGTCACAATCGCCGCGCCTTTTCCGTCTTGCCAGGATGGACCCGCAAACGCCCTCTTCCTCCGCCCCCGACAGCGCCCTCGCCACCTTCGACGCGCTGCGCCCGCGCCTGTTCGGCATCGCCTACCGCATGCTCGGCCTGCGCGCCGATGCCGAGGACGTGCTGCAGGACGCCTGGCTGCGCTGGAACACCACCGACCACGCCGCGGTGCAGTCGGCCGAGGCCTGGCTGGTCACCGTGGTCACCCGGCTGGCGATCGACCGGCTGCGCGCCGCCAAGGCCGAGCGCGAGGCCTACACCGGCCTGTGGCTGCCCGAGCCGCTGGTGGAGCTGGACGAGCGCACGCCCGAGGCTGCCGCCGAACTGGCCAGCGATCTGTCGGTCGCCTTTATGCACATGCTGGAGCGCCTCGCGCCGGAGGAGCGCGCCGCCTTCCTGCTGCGCCAGGTGTTCGACTACGACTATGCCGAGATCGCCGCCATGCTGGACAAGGGCGAAGCCGCCGTACGCCAGGCGGTGCACCGCGCGGCCGAGCGCGTGCGGCTGGAACGGCCGCGCTTTGCGGTGCCGCCCGAGACGCACCGGCGCCTGCTGGAGAAGTTCGTCGCGGCGGCGCGCAGCGGCCAGCGCCCGGCCATCCGCGCCCTGCTCGACGAGAACGCCGAGGCGCAGGGCGACGGCGGCGGTAAGGTCCCATCGGTGGCCGGCGGCATGCTGGGTGCCGAGCGCATCACCAACCTGTACTGGGCCCATGCATTGCGGCTGGGCGAGCGGCTGCAGTACCGCATCGCCTCCATCAACGGCGAGCCGGGCCTGCTGCGCTATGTGGACGGCCAGCTGGAGTCCGCGCAGGCCGTGGTCACCGACGGCGAACGCATCGTGCGCATCTACGTGGTGCGCAACCCGGACAAGCTGGCGCGCATCGCCGCGCCGCTGGCGCACTGATTTGGCCGGCGGCCGTCACAAGGCGCCGCGTGCAGCCGTCTTGAAGGGTGAAGCAGGACGCTTCCCCACCCCATCGATCAAAAACGGAGAAACACAGATGAGCCACGCACCCCGACTCGACTACTACACAGCCGCGCCCAAGCCCGCCGGCGGCCTGCTGCATTTTTCCAAGAGCGTCGGCGCCTCGCTCGGCCTGCGGCTGAAGGAGATGGTGCAGCTGCGCATCTCGCAGATCAACGGCTGCGCCTTCTGCATCGACATGCATTGGGCGGCCCTGGTCAAGGACGGCATGGAGCCGCGCCACATCAACGCCCTGCCCGGCTGGCGCGAGGCGCGGCGCTTCTTCAGCGAGCACGAGTGCGCGGCGCTGAACTGGGCCGAGGCGGTGAACGCCGTGCCGCACCGCGTGCCCAGCGACGCCGATTTCGAAGAGGCCAAGCGCCACTTCAATGAAGCCGAACTGGCCGACATCACCTTCGTGGTCTGCGCGATCCGCGCCTGGAACATGCTCAACGCCAGCTTCCACATGCCGGTGCCGGAAGTGCCGTACAGCGCCGGCTGAGCTCCGCTTTCGATGAGCGGCCGGGGCCCTTTGCGGCTCCGGCTTGAACCGGCGCGGCAAATCACTTAACATGTGAAATAACTTGCCGCGCCATGCACACCACCGCCTTTGCCCACCGCAACCTGCCGCGCCTGCTGCTGCAGGCGCGCGAGTCGGTGATGCTGCACACGCGGCCCAGCCTGCGCGAGCATGGCCTGTCGGACCAGCAGTGGCGCGTGCTGCGGGTGCTGGGCGAGCACGGCACGGTGGAGACCGGGCGCATCGCGCACGAGGCCTACATTCCCGGACCTAGCCTCACCGGCGTGCTGGCGCGCATGGAACGCGACGGCCTGGTGCGGCGCGAGCGCGACCCCGCCGACCAGCGCCGCAGCGTGGTAGAAGCGACCCCCAGGGGGTTGAAGCTCGTGGAAAAGCTGTCGCACACGGTGGAAGCCCATTACCGCTGGTTGGAGGGATCGATGGGCAAACAAAAGTTGACGCAGCTGTACGCGCTGCTGGACGAACTGATTACCTTGGAACAGCCATGAGCTTTAGGCCCCAGGGAACCGTCTACGGCACGCTGATGAATTTCAGCGGCGAACACAACGCGCTAGGCGCCGCCATGAAAGAGCCGCCCTACAAGGGGGCGCCGAAGGCGCCGGTGCTCTACGTCAAGACCGCCAACACCTTCAGCGCCGACGGCGCGCCCATCGTGCTGCCGGCCCACGTGCCGGAAGTCGAGGTGGGCGCCACCGTCGGCATGGTGATGGGCGGCGGCGGCGAGGTGGCCGGCTACGTGCTGCTCAACGACCTGTCGATCCCGCACATGAGTTTTTTCCGCCCGCCCGTGCAGTACCGCTGCCTGGACGGCTTCCTGGGCGTGGGCAGCCGCGTGCGCGCGCGCAACGAGGCCGGCGACCCGGCCATCTTCGCGCTGCGCGTACACATCAACGGCCAGCTGCGCCAGACCGTGCGCTTCAACCACCTGGTGCGCCCGGCCGAGCGGCTGCTGGCCGACGTGCAGGAATTCATGACGCTGGCGCCCGGCGACGTGCTGATGCTGGGCTGCGACGTCGACCGGCCGCGCGCGCGGCCCGGCGACCTGGTCGAGATCAGCATGCCGGCGCTGGGCAAGCTGGCCAACATCCTGGTGGCGGAGGCCCTGTGAAACACGCACGCGTCACCTACCAGGGCCAGGCCTTCGGCGCCACCGAACGCGACGGCATGCTGCTGCTGGACGACGGCCGCACCGTGGCCGAGGACGCGGTGGCCTGGCTGCCGCCGCTGCCGCCGCAGGAACAGCCGCGCACCATCCTCGCGCTGGGCCTGAACTACGCCGACCACGCCAGGGAGCTGGCCTTCAAGGCGCCACAGGAGCCGCTGGCTTTCCTGAAGGGCGAGAACGCGCTGAACGGCCACCGCCGCACCACGCGGCGGCCGGCCGACGTGAGCTTCATGCACTACGAATGCGAGCTGGCAGTGGTGATCGGCCGGCGCGCGCGGCGGGTGCGGCGCGAAGACGCCTACTACTTCATCGCCGGCTACAGCGTGGCCAACGACTACGCTTTCCGCGACTACCTGGAGAACTGGTACCGGCCCAACCTGCGGGTGAAGAACCGCGACGGCGCGACGCCCATCGGCCCCTGGCTGGTCGATGCGGCGGACGTGCCGGACCCGATGGCGCTGGCGCTGAAGACCACCGTCAACGGCCAGCTCGCGCAGAGCGGCAACACGCGCGACATGATCTTCGACATCCCGTCGCTGATCGAATATTTCACCGGCTTCATGACCCTGCAGCCGGGCGACGTGATCCTCACCGGCACGCCCGACGGCGTGGTCGACTGCAAGCCGGGCGACGTGGTGATCACGGAAATCGAGGGCATCGGCGCCCTGGTGAACACCATCGCGTCCTAGGCAGAAAGAGCCATGCAGATCCACCACCTCATCGACGGCAAGGCCGTTCCCGGCCGCGAATACTTCGAGACCGTCAACCCGGCCACGCAGGAGGTGCTGGCCGAAGTCGCGTCGGGCGGCGAAGCCGAAGTCGATGCGGCGGTGGCCGCGGCCAAGGCGGCGTTTCCGAAATGGGCCGGGCTGCCGGCACCGCAGCGCGCGAAACTGATCCGCAAGCTGGGCGAGCTGATCGCCGCGCACGTGCCGGAGATCGCGCGCACCGAAACCGACGACACCGGCCAGGTGATCGCGCAGACCGGCAAGCAGCTGGTGCCGCGCGCGGCCGACAACTTCTCCTACTTCGCCGAGATGTGCGTGCGGGTGGACGGCCACACCTATCCGACCGACACGCACCTGAACTACACGCTGTTCCACCCGGTCGGCGTCTGCGCCCTCATCTCGCCGTGGAACGTGCCGTTCATGACCTCCACCTGGAAGGTCGCGCCCTGCCTGGCGTTCGGCAACACCGCGGTGCTGAAGATGAGCGAGCTGTCGCCGATGACGGCTGCGCGCCTGGGCGAGCTGGCGCTGGAAGCCGGCATTCCGCCCGGCGTGCTGAACGTCGTGCACGGCTACGGCAGGCAGGCCGGCGAGCCGCTGGTGCGGCACCGCGACGTGCGCGCCATCTCCTTCACCGGATCGACCGCCACCGGCAACCGCATCGTGAAGGAGGCCGGGCTGAAGAAGTTCAGCATGGAGCTGGGCGGCAAGTCGCCCTTCGTGATCTTCGACGACGCGAACCTGGAGCGCGCGCTCGACGCCGCCGTGTTCATGATCTTCTCCAACAATGGCGAGCGCTGCACCGCGGGCAGCCGCATCCTGGTGCAGCAAAGCATCTACGCCGACTTCGTGCGCAAGTTCGTGGCGCGGGCGAAACGCATCACCGTGGGCGACCCGCTCGACGAGAACACCATCATCGGCCCGATGGTGTCGCAGGCGCACCTGGCCAAGGTGCGCAGCTACATCGAGCTGGGGCCGAAGGAAGGCGCCACGCTGCTGTGCGGCGGGCTGGACGCGCCGCTGCTGCCGGACCGCGTGAAGAAGGGCAACTACGTGCTGCCCACCGTGTTCGCCGACGTCGACAACCGCATGAAGATCGCGCAGGACGAGATCTTCGGGCCGGTGGCCTGCCTGATCCCGTTCTCGGATGAAGCGGAGGCGGTGCGCCTGGCCAACGACATCGACTACGGCCTCTCGAGCTACCTGTTCACCGAGAACGTGGGCCGCGCGCACCGCGTGGCCGCGGGCATCGAAGCCGGCATGTGCTTCGTCAACAGCCAGAACGTGCGGGATTTGCGCCAGCCGTTCGGCGGCACCAAGGCATCGGGCGTGGGACGCGAAGGCGGCACCTGGAGCTACGAGGTGTTCCTGGAGCCGAAGAACGTCGCCGTGTCGCTCGGCAACCACCACATTCCGCATTGGGGAGTCGCATGACCGCTACCAAGCTCACCGCCGCGGTCGCGCAGACCGCCTCCGTGCTGCTCGACACGCCAGCCACCGTGGACCGCGCGCTCACCATCATGGCCGAGGCCGCCGCGCGCGGCGCGCAGGTGCTGGTGTTTCCGGAAGCCTTCCTGGGCGGCTACCCGAAAGGCGCCGACTTCCACATCTACCTGGGCGGCCGCACGCCGCAGGGCCGCGCCGAGTTCAAGCTGTACTACGACGCGGCCGTGGCCGTCGACGGCCCCGAGATCGCGCAGATGGCCAAGGCGGCGGCACAACACAGGATGTACGTGGTGGTCGGCATCATCGAGCGCGACGGCGGCACCCTGTACTGCACCGCCGTCTACCTGGGCCCCGAAGGCCAGGTGCTGGGCAAGCACCGCAAGCTGATGCCGACCGCGCTGGAGCGGCTGGTTTGGGGCTTCGGCGACGGCTCCACGCTGCAGGCGGTGGACACGCCATTCGGCAAGCTGGGCGCGGTGATCTGCTGGGAGAACTACATGCCGGCCCTGCGCATGGCGATGTACCAGCAGCGCGTGGCCCTGTATTGCGCACCGACCGTGGACGACCGCGACACCTGGGCGTCGACCATGCAGCACATCGCGCTGGAAGGCCGCTGCTTCGTGCTGTCGGCCTGCCAGCACCTGCGCCGCCCGCAGTTCCCGGCCGACCGCATGAACAACCGCCTGCCCGAGGCGCCCGAGACGGTGCTGATCCGCGGCGGCAGCGTGATCGTCGATCCCTTCGGCAAGATCCTGGCCGGCCCGCTGTTCAACGAGGACGCCCTGCTCACCGCCGAACTCGACCTGGCCGCGATCCCGATGTCGCAGATGGATTTCGACCCCGTCGGCCATTACGCGCGGCCGGACGTGTTCTCGCTGCAGGTGAACACCAGGGCGCAGCGCGCCGTGGCGCTGGACGACGGAGCGCCGCATGGGTAAGTTGGCCCTGGTCGCCAAGGTCACGCACGTGCCCTCGATGTACCTGTCCGAGCTGGACGGGCCGCGCAAGGGCACCCGCGAGGATGCCATCGAGGGCCACCGCGAGATCGGCCGGCGCTGCCGGGCTTTGGGCGTGGACACCATCGTGGTGTTCGACACGCATTGGCTGGTCAACGCCAGCTACCACGTCAACTGCTCGCCGCGCTTCAAGGGCTTGTACACCAGCAACGAGCTGCCGCACTTCATCAGCAACATGGACTACGCGTTTGCCGGCAACCCCGCGCTGGGCAAGCTGCTGGCCGAGGCCTGCAACGACGCCGGCGTGGAGACGCTGGCGCACGACGCGACCACGCTGGCGCCGGAGTACGGCACGCTGGTGCCCATGCGCTACATGAACGCCGACCAGCACTTCAAGGTGGTGTCGGTGTCCGCCCTGTGCATGGCGCACTACCTCAACGACAGCGTGCGGCTCGGCTGGGCCATGCGCCGCGCGGTGGAGGAACACTACGACGGCACGGTGGCGTTCTTCGCCAGCGGCTCGCTGTCGCACCGCTTCGCGCAGAACGGCCTGGCGCCGCAGTACGCCTCCAAGATCTGGAGTCCTTTCCTGGAAACGCTGGACCGGCAGGTGGTGTCCATGTGGCAGCAGGGCGACTGGCAGGCCTTCTGCGAGATGCTGCCCGAGTACGCGGCCAAGGGCCACGGCGAGGGCTTCATGCACGACACGGCCATGATGCTGGGCGCTTTGGGCTGGAGCGGCTACGACGGCCGCGCCGAAGTGGTCACGCCCTACTTCGCGGCCTCGGGCACCGGGCAGATCAACGCCGTGTTCCCGGTCACGCCGCAGGACGGCGCGGCCATTCCACAGCCGCAGGCGTCCAGCGCCGCGGGCTACCAGGCGGCCAGCCGCCTGTAGCAAGGAGCAACGCATGCCGCACCTGGTGATCCTCTACACGCCGAACCTGGAAGCCCAGGCCGACATGGCCACGCTGTGCCGCGCGCTGGCCGACACCATGCTGGCGGTGAAGGACGAAGCCGGCAAGGCGGTGTTCCCGCCCGGCGGCACGCGCGTGCTGGCCTACCCGGCCACGCACTACGCGGTGGCCGACGGCGAGCGCGACTACGCCTTCGTCTACCTCAACCTGCGCATGGCGTTCGGGCGCAGCGCGGCGTCGAAGAAGGAAGCGGGCGACCGGCTGATGGAGGTGGTGAAGCGCCACTTCGCGGCGCTGCTCGAGCAACGCCTCATCAGCATCACCTTGCAGATCGACGAAGCGCCGGGCCAGGTGTACGACGCCAAGCACGGCAACATCCACCCCCTGTTCAACAACACATGACCAGTCCCACTTTCGACGCCGAACTCGTCCAGCGGCTGGCTGCCGAACTGGAGCAAAGCGAGCGCACGGGCGTGCAGCTGGAGCAGTTCTCCAAGCGCTTTCCCGGCATGCGCATCGAGGACGGCTACACGGTCGCGCGCGCCTGGGTGGCGATGAAGTTCGCGCAGGGGCGCAAGCGCATCGGCCACAAGATCGGCCTGACCTCGCGCGCCATGCAGCAGTCCAGCCAGATCGACGAACCCGACTACGGCACGCTGCTGGACGACATGCTGTATGCGCCGGGCGAGATCCCCACGCATCGCTTCATCGCGCCGCGGGTGGAGGTGGAGCTCGCCTTCGTGCTCAAGCGCGATTTGCGCGGCGCAGGGCTCACCGTCGACGACGTGCTGGACGCCACCGACCACGTGATTCCGGCCATCGAGATCATCGACGCGCGCATCGAGCAGTTCGACCGCGAGACGAAGAAGATGCGCCGCGTGCAGGACACCATCAGCGACAACGCGGCCAACGCCGGCATCATCCTGGGCGGCAACAAGTCGCATCCGCGCGAGCTGGACCTGCCCTGGTGCGGCGCCGTGCTGCGGCTCAACGGCGTGGTCGAGGAAACCGGGCTGGCGGCCGGCGTGCAGGGCCATCCGGCCATCGGCGTGGCCTGGCTCGTGGGCAAGCTGGCGCCCTGGGGCGAAGGGCTGGAGGCCGGCGAGATCGTGCTGGCCGGCTCCTTCACGCGCCCGGTGCCGGCGAAGGCCGGCGACGTGTTCGACGCCGACTACGGCCCGCTGGGCCGCTTCCAGTTCCAGTTCACCTGAATCCATCCGAAACGGCCGCCGCATGCAGACACCCGTCAATTCCTTCAAGCAGGCCCTCGCCGAAGGCCGCACCCAGATCGGCCTGTGGCTGGGCCTGGCCGACCACTACGCCACCGAGATCTGCGCCGGTGCCGGCTTCGACTGGCTGCTGATCGACGGCGAGCATTCGCCCAACGACCTGCGCAGCATCATCCAGCAGGCGCAGGTGATCGCCGGCTACCCGGCCACGCACGCGATCTCGCGCGTGCCGGTGGGCCACGGCGAGGTCGGCACCACGCTGATCAAGCAGTACCTGGACCTGGGCCTGCAGACCCTGCTGGTGCCGATGGTGGACACCGCCGAGCAGGCCGCCGCGCTGGTGCGGGCCACGCGCTACCCGCCGCAGGGCATCCGCGGCATGGGCGGCTCGCGCGCCTCGCGCTGGGGCCGCTACCCGAACTACAGCAAGGAAGCCAACGAACAGGTGTGCCTGCTGGTGCAGGCGGAGTCGCGCGCCGCCATCGACAACCTGGACGCCATCGCCGCCACCGAAGGCGTGGACGGCGTGTTCATCGGCCCGGCCGACCTGTCGGCGGCGTTCGGCCACGTCGGCAACCCGGGCCACCCGGAAGTGCAGGCGGTGATCGCGGACGCGTTCCGGCGCACCCGCGCGGCCGGCAAGGCGGCCGGCATCCTGGCCACCGACGAAGCGATGGCGCGCAAGTACCTGGACCAGGGCGCGAACTTCGTCGCCGTGGGCCTGGACACGCAGCTGCTGATGCGTGCCACCAGCGCGCTGGCCGCGCAGTTCAAGGGCGCGGCCGCGGCGCCGAAGAGCAGCACGTACTGAACGGAACGAGAAAACGAGCAGGAGAAGTTGATGAATGCCGTGCTTCAGCCGCGCGCACGCGCGATGCATCCCGACGAATGGCAGGCCCGCGTGCAGCTGGCCGCCTGCTACCGCGTGTTCGACCTGATGGGTTGGACCGAGATGATCTACAACCACATCACGGTGCGGCTGCCGGCCAGCGTGTCGGGCGACGAAAAGCAGTTCCTGATCAACCCGTTCGGCCTGCACTACAGCGAAGTCACGGCCGGCAACCTGGTGAAGATCGACGTGCACGGCAACAAGCTGGACGACAGCACCTGGCCGGTGAACCCGGCCGGCTTCACGGTGCATGCGGCCATCCACCAGGCCATTGCCGAGGCGCACTGCGTGATGCACACCCACACCACCGCCGGCCTGGCGGTGGCCTGCACGCAGGGCGGGCTGGCGCAGAACAACTTCTATTCGGCGCAGCTGCACGGCATGGTGGCGTATCACGACTTCGAGGGCATCACCATCCATGCCGACGAGGCGCCGCGGCTGCTGGACAACATCGGCGACAAGCCGGTGGTGATCCTGCGCAACCACGGCCTGCTGGCCTGGGGCCCGACCCTGCCGATGGCCTTCTCGCGCCTGTGGACCCTGCAGCGCGCCTGCGAGGTGCAGGTGGCGCAGGCCGCGCTCGGCCCGGCCATCGCGGTGCCGCAAGAGGTGGCGCGCAAAACCACGCGCGACTCGTTCCAGTTCGACGCGAAGTTCGGCGGCGGCCTGGACGTGTTCGATGCGATGGCGCGGCGCGTGGACCGCATCGACGCGAGCTACAAGGACTGACGTGGTGCACGCATTGAACAAGGTCTGCATCTACGGCGCCGGCGCCATCGGCGGCTGGCTGGGCGTGGGGCTGGCGCGCGCCGGCTGCACATTGAGCGCGGTGGCGCGCGGCGCGACCCTGCAGGCTCTGCAGTCGCATGGCTTGCGGCTGGAATCCACCGCGCCCTCCGTTCAGGCTGAGCCTGTCGAAGCCGGCCCTTCGACAAGCTCAGGGAAAACGGTACAGGTACCAATCCATGCCAGCGCCGACCCCGCCACGCTCGGCGCGCAGGACATCGTGATCGTCGCCGTGAAGGCGCCGGCCATGGCCGAGGTCGCGCGCGGCATCGGCCCGCTGCTCGGCCCCGACACCGTCGTTCTCACCGCCATGAACGGCGTGCCCTGGTGGTTCTTCGAAGGCTTCGGCGGCGCCCACGCGGGCACCCGGCTGAAGTCCATCGATCCGGATGGCGCGATCGCGCGCGCCGTGCCGGCCCGCCACGTGGTGGGCAGCGTGGTCCATGCCAGCTGCTCGCTGCGCGAGCCCGGCTTCGTGGCGCATCACTTCGGCAACAAGCTGATCGTCGGCGAACCGTCGGGCGAGCGCACGGCGCGCATCGAGGCGCTGGACGCACTGCTGCAGAAAGCCGGCTTCGAGACCACGGTGTCGCAGCAGATCCAGAAGGACGCCTGGTACAAGCTGTGGGGCAACATGACGCTGAACCCGATTAGCGCGATCACCGGCGCCACCACCGACCTGATCCTGGGCGACCCGCTGGTGCGCGGCCTGGTCAGCCAGGTGATGCTGGAAGCGAAAGAGATCGGCGCACGCATCGGCATCCCGATCGAGCAGCGGCCGGAAGACCGCCACCAGGTCACGCTGAAGCTGGGCGCCTTCAAGACCTCGATGCTGCAGGACGTGGAAGCCGGCAAGCCGGTGGAGCTGGATGCTCTGGTGTCGGTGGTGAAGGAACTGGGCGAGCTGACGGGCGTGCCGACGCCGTTCACCGACGCGCTGCTGGGCATCGCCCGGCTGCATGCGCGGGTACGCGGGCTGTATTGACAGGTCTTCCAATTTGGCGCCAAAATGGAGCCAAATCGGATTCACTCCATATGCCCAATCTCTCGATCAAGGACGTGCCGGAAGACTGGGCCGAGCGGCTGCGCGCCCGCGCGGCCAGCAACCACCGCTCGCTGCAGGGCGAGCTGATGGCCATCCTCGAGCAGGCCGTGCAGGGCGGCGCGCCGGCCGCGGCATCGCCCTCGGCCGAGCGCCGCGGCACCCGGACGCTGGAAGACATTGCACGCGAGCAGCGCCGCGCCTTCCCGCAGCCGGTGCGCGGCGGGCCGCTGGCGGTGGACCTGATCCGCGCCGACCGGGACAGCCGGTGAAGCGCAGCGCGGCGCCCGTGCTGCACGTTGCCGAACCGCCGCCCGCGTACGCGTGGCGCCCGCCCATCGTGGTGGACTGCAGCGTGCTCAGCGCCGCCCTGTTCCAGGAAGAAACCCGGGACGATGCGCTGCAACTGCTCTTGGGCAAAGCACTGCATGCGCCGACCTTGCTGGACGATGAGATGGTGAGCGTCGCCACGAAGAAAGCCAAAGCCGGCTGGCCCGAGGCGGTGATCACCCGCGCGCTGGCCGACTACTTCGAGCAGGCGCTCGACCTGCACCGCCCCGACGGCGAGGCGCAGTATGCGCTGGCGCTGCGCTACCAGCTCTCGGCCTACGACGCGGCCTACCTCTGGCTGGCGAGCGAACTCAGGGCGCCGCTCGCCACTTTCGACGCCAGGCTGGCCGCCGCCGCGCGTACCCATCTGGCCACGCTGGACTGAACACGCCATGAGCACTTCCGGCCGCGCCTTGTCCGCCACCGCCTTCGCCACCCTGCTGCTCATCGCGCTGATGATGGGCGCCAACCACGTTGCCGCGCGCATCGCCTTCAACCACGGCACCGACGTCGCCACCGCGGTGGTGTTCCGCAGCGGCGTCACCTGCCTGGTGCTGGTGGCGCTGCTGGTCATGCAGGGCGTGCGCCCGCGCTTCACGGCGCGGCACCGGCGCATGCTGCCGCTGATCGGTTTGCTGGTCGGCATCCAGAGCCTGTGCCTGTATTCGTCGGTGGCGCGGCTGCCGGTGGCGCTGGCCCTGCTGGCCTTCAACACCTACCCGATCTGGACGGCCGCCTGGGCCTTGCTGCTGTACCGCCAGCGGCCCGAGCGCGCCTTGCTGATCGCCATGCCGCTGATCCTGGTGGGCCTGGCGCTGGCGCTGGACGTGCTGGGCGCCGCCTCCGGCCTGGGCGCGTCGGCGCAGTGGGAGCACATCGGCGTCGGCGTGGCGTTCGCGCTGGCGGCCGCCGCCGCTTTCGGCCTGGTGCTGGTGCTCACGCAGCACGAGGCCGGCGACCTGGACGGCCGGGTGCGCACCGCCACCACCATGGCCACCGCCGGCCTGGTGGCGCTGGCGACAGTGGCATTGCGCGGCAGCTTCCACCTGCCCGATGCGCCGGCCGGCTGGGGCGGGCTGGCGGCGCTGACCTTCCTGTACGGCACCGCCTTCACCATCATGTTCACCGTGCTGCCGCGCCTGGGCGTGGTCGGCAATTCGGCCATCATGAACGTGGAGCCGGTGTTCGCCCTGGTGCTGGGCTGGCTGATCCTGGGGCAGACGATCGCGCCGGTGCAGGTGGCGGGGGCGCTACTGGTGGTCGGGGCGGTGATGGGCCTGGGTTTACGCAGGCGTTAACTTCAGCATTCGACAATATTCACGGCCAGCCCACCCCGCGCGGTTTCCTTGTACTTCGTCATCATGTCCGCGCCGGTCTCGCGCATGGTCTTGATGACCTGGTCCAGGCTCACGTGGTGGGTGCCGTCGCCGTGCAGCGCCATGCGCGCGGCGTTGATCGCCTTGACCGATGCAATCGCGTTGCGCTCGATGCAGGGGATCTGCACCAGCCCGCCGACCGGGTCGCAGGTCAGGCCCAGGTGGTGCTCCATGCCGATCTCGGCCGCGTTCTCCACCTGCGCGGGCGTGCCGCCCATCAGGGCGCACAGCGCGCCCGAGGCCATCGAGCAGGCCACGCCGACCTCGCCCTGGCAGCCAACCTCGGCGCCGGAGATGGAGGCGTTTTCCTTGTAGAGGATGCCGATGGCGGCGGCGGTGAGCAGGAAATCGACCACGCCGCGGTCGTTCGCGCCGGCGACGAAGTTGCGGTAGTAGTGCAGCACCGCCGGGATGATGCCGGCGGCGCCGTTGGTCGGCGCCGTCACCACGCGGCCGCCGGCGGCGTTCTCCTCGTTGACGGCCAGCGCGTAGAGGTTCACCCAGTCCAGCACGCTCAGCGGGTCCATCGCGCGGTGCGTGCCCGCGGTGGCCGACATGCTGCGCCACCAGCCGGCCGCGCGCCGCTTCACCTTGAAGCCGCCGGGCAGCGTGCCTTCGGTGCGGCAGCCGCGCGCCACGCACTCCTGCATCACCGCCCAGATGCGCAGCAGGCCGGCGTCGATCTGCGCGTCGGTGCGCCAGTGGCGCTCGTTGGTGCGCATCACGTCGGCGATGCTGCAGCCCTCGCGCGCGGTGATCGCCAGCAGTTCCTCCGCGCTGTGGTAGGCCAGCGGCAGCTCGGTGGTGTCGGGCACGATGGCCGGACGGGTCGTGCCATCCTCGGCCGGCTGGTCGGCGATGACGAAGCCGCCGCCCACAGAGTAATAGACGGCGGACAGCAGCTCATTCCCGCCGGCGCCATAGGCCGTGAAGCGCATGCCGTTGGCGTGCAGCGGCAGCGACTGGTTGCGCCAGAACAGGATGTCGTCCTTCTCCTGGAAGGCGATGGCATGCTCCTCGCCGTGCAGCCGCACGCGCTGCGTGCCGCGAATGTCGGCCAGCACGCCGGGAATGGCGTCGGGGTCGATCCCGTCGGGCTCGTAGCCCGACAGCCCCAGCAGCACCGCGGTGTCGCTGCCGTGCCCTTTGCCGGTGGCGCCGAGCGAGCCGTAGAGGTCGGTCTTCACGCGCGCGACCGCCGGCAGCAGCTGTTGTTCGGCCAGGCGCATGGTGAACAGCCGCGCGGCCTTCATCGGCCCCACGGTGTGCGAGCTGGAAGGACCGATGCCGATCTTGAACAGATCGAAGACGCTGATTGCCATGAAGGCCTCCGGGCCGGGGTTTGTCAGTCCGCCACGGCGAACGGCACGCGCTGCGCCACCGCGCACATCAGCTCGTAGGCAATCGTGCCGGCGGCGCGCGCGACCTCGTCGATCGGCAGCACGGCGCCGTTGGCGGCGCGGCCCCACAAGGTGACCTCGCTGCCGAAGCCGGCTTGCGGCACGGGCGTGAGGTCGACCGCGACCATGTCCATGCTGACGCGGCCGAGCAGGCGCGTGCGCACCCCGTCCACCAGCACCGGCGTGCCGGTGCCGCAGTGGCGCGGGTAGCCGTCGGCATAGCCGCAGGCCGCGATGCCGATGGCTATCGGCGCGTCGGCGGTGAAGCTGGAGCCGTAGCCGACCGTGTCGCCGGCCTTCAGCTGCTGCACGGCCAGCAGGCGCGCGCCCAGGCTCATGGCGGGCCGCAGGTCCCAGTGCGCGATGTCGTGGTCGGGAAAATCGGGGGCGCTGCCGTACACGGCGATGCCCGGGCGCACCCACTCGCCGCCCACCCGCGCATCGGCGGCGTGGCGCAGCGTCGCGGCGCTGTTGGCGACGCTGCGTTCGCCAGGCAGCCCGTCGGCCATGGTTTCGAACACGTCCAGCTGGTGCGCGATGCCGCGCGGGCCGTCGGCATCGCTGAAGTGGGTGATCAGCGTGATCTCGCCGGCCTGCGGCAAGGCGTTCAGGCGCGACCAGGCGGCGCGGTAGCGCTGCGGCGCGAAGCCCAGCCGGTTCATGCCGGAATTCATCTTCAGGAACACGCGGTGCGGCCGCTGCGTCTTGTGCGCGGCCAGCATGTCGATCTGTTCGTCGCAGTGCACCGTGTGCCACAGGTCCAGCCGCGAGCAGAGCTCGAGGTCGCGCGGCTCGAACACGCCTTCCAGCAGCAGGATGGGACCCCGCCAGCCCAGCGCGCGCACGCGCTCGGCCTCCTGCAGGTCCAGCAGTGCGAAGCCGTCAGCGCCGCGCAACCCTTCATAGGCGCGCTCGATGCCGTGGCCGTACGCATTGGCCTTCACCACCGCCCAGACCTTGGCGTCCGGCACGGCCCGGCGCATGCGCGCCAGGTTGTGGCGCAGCGCTTCGGTGTGGATGGTGGCCAGGATGGGACGGGGCATGGGGAATTCTCGGCTGGGGCCGCCGGATGATTGTGTCATTACCCAGCGTGATATAACCCCGTGTCGTTGGAGACGATAAAACATTTGACGGCCATCAGCCTGCCTGATTCCGCTCACCGGATGCGATGAAGCGCGGTTTTTACACCATCATGGCAGCGCAGTTCTTCTCGTCGCTGGCCGATAACGCATTGTTCGTGGCCGCGGTGGAACTGCTCAAATCGGGCGGTGCCGCCGAGTGGCAGCGCGCAGCGTTGGTTCCCATGTTCGCCCTGTTCTACGTGGTGCTGGCGCCCTTCGTCGGCGCCTTCGCCGACGCGTATCCCAAGGGCAAGGTCATGTTCGTCAGCAACGCGATCAAGGTCGTGGGCTGCCTCATGATGCTGTTCGGCACGCATCCGCTGCTGTCCTACGCCATCGTCGGCCTGGGCGCGGCGGCCTACTCGCCCGCCAAGTACGGCATCCTGACCGAGCTGCTGCCCTCCTCGCAGCTGGTCAAGGCCAACGGCTGGATCGAGGGCCTGACCATCGCCTCCATCATCCTGGGCATCCTGCTGGGCGGCCAGCTGGTCGGCCACGCCATCTCGCGCCACCTGCTGGCGGTCGACCTGCCCCTGCTGGAGACCGGCATCGACACGGCGCCGGAAGCCGCCATCGCGATCCTGATCGTGGTCTACATCATCGCGGCCTGGTTCAACACCCGCATCCCGCACACCGGCGTGGAGATGCGGCCGATACCGAAGAACCCGCTGGAGCTGGTGCCCGACTTCTGGACCTGCAGCTCGCGCCTGTGGCACGACAAGCTGGGGCAGATCTCGCTGGCCACCACCACGCTGTTCTGGGGCGTGAGCGGCAACCTGCGCTACATCATCCTGGCCTGGAGCGCGGCGGCGCTGGGCTACAGCACCACGCAGGCCTCGGCGCTGAGCGGCGTGGTGGCGCTGGGCACCGCCGTCGGCGCCATCGGCGCTTCCATGCGCATGCGGCTGGAGCACGCCACCATGGTGATGCCGTTGGGCATCGCCATGGGCGTGCTGGTGATCGCCATGAATTTCATCCACAACGTGTGGCTGGCCGCGCCCTTCCTGATCCTGCTGGGCGCGCTGGGCGGCTTCCTGGTGGTACCGATGAACGCGCTGCTGCAGCACCGCGGCCATAACCTCATGGGCGCGGGGCGATCGATCGCCGTGCAGAATTTCAACGAGCAGGCCTGCATCCTGGGCCTGGGCGCGTTTTACAGCCTCTCGGCCGGCCTGGGATTGTCCGCCTTCGGCGCGATCACGGCGTTCGGCCTGGTGGTGGCGGGAGTGATGTGGATCATCAAGCGCTGGCACGCCAGCAATTGCATCAAGTACAAGGACGAAGTCGAGCATCTGCTGCAGATCGCGCGGCACGACCACCTGCATGACTGAGCCGACGCACACCGGGCGGGCCGTGGCGGCCCTGCTCTGGAATGCCTTCGTCTGGGGCCTGTCCTGGTGGCCGATGCGCGTGCTGCTGGGCAACGGCGTGCATCCGCTGTGGGCCACCGCCATCGTGTTCGCCACGCCGCTGGCCGTCGGCATCCTGATGCGCCCGAGCGCCTGGCCGCTGATCCTGCGCCAGCCCGCGCTATGGGCGCTGGCCGCTACGGCCGGCTTCACCAACCTGGCCTTCAACTGGGGCGTGACGGTGGGCGATGTGGTCCGGGTGGTGCTGCTGTTCTACCTGATGCCGGTGTGGAGCGTGCTGCTGGCCTGGCCGCTGCTAGGCGAAAAGCCCGAGCCGGCCAAGCTGATGCGCCTGGCGCTGGCGCTGGCCGGCGTGTGGGTGGTGCTGAAATCGCCCGACACGCCCTGGCCGGTGCCGCGCGACATCGCCGACGTGCTGGCGCTGCTGGGCGGCTTCAGCTTCGCGCTGACCAGCATCACAGTGCGCCGGCTGCGCGCCGTCGATTCCGCCGTGCGGCTGAACGCCATGTTCGGCGGCGGCGTGGTGGCCGGGCTGGCGGGCGGCATCGTGGCCACATCGATGGGTGCGATCCCGGCCATTCCCGCACCCACGGTGCAATGGGTGGGCGTGGCGATCCTGCTCGGGCTGGTTTTCCTCAGCAGCAACGCCACCATGCAATACGGCGCGGCGCACCTGCCGGCGCACGTGACGGCGCTGGTGATGCTGTCGGAAATCGTGTTCGCCAGCCTGTCGTCGGTGGCCTTCGGCGCCGGCGAACTCACCGGGCGCACGCTGCTCGGCGGCGCCTTGATCATGGCGGCAGCTGCCTGGGCTGCATGGTCGGAGCACGCGAAGAAGCAGCCGCAGCCGGCACCGGCTTGAGGCCGAACAGCGGCCGCAGCCAGCGCACGCGCCGCACCAGGGCCGTGATGGCAAGGCAGCCCAGCGCCGTGCCGGCCACCAGCAGCGCCGGCTCCAGCACCGGCCCGAGCCCGAGCGGCGCCAGCTGCACCACCAGCACGATGATCAGCGTCTGGTGCAGCACGTACCAGGGAAACACCGCCTCGCTGGCCCAGGCCAGCCAGGGCCATGGCTTGTTGAGCTTGTGGTGGGCCCAGCCCAGCACGGCGACGATGGCGGCCCAGAGGTAGAAGTCGCCCATGCAGCGCAGCAATTGGCGCAGCGCCGGGCTGTCGGGCAAGGCGGCGCGCAGGCTCATCAGCACGGCCAGCAGCAGGACGGCCGCCCCCAGGGCCTTCCAGCGCAGCCGGGTCAGCTCGGCCCAGAAGCCAGCGTCCAGCCCGATCCAGTAGCCGTACAGGAACAGCGTGAAGTAGGCGACGTGCACCCAGCCGTCATGGATGAGATCGTGGGTGACCGGGAACCGCGGCCACAGCAGCAGGCTGGCCACCAGCAGCGGCAACACCGGCAGCACCAGCAGCTTGGCGCCGCGCAGCTTCAGCAGCGCATCGCGCAATCTCCGGCCGGCTGTGGACTCCAGCAGCGGCATCAGCAGCACCAGCAGCACCGTGTAGAACCAGAGGTAGGCCAGGTACCAGAGGTGGTTCCAGGTGATGCCGGCCTCCCAGCCGTCGAAGGCGCCGGCCGGCCAGGGCTGGCTGCGGGTGAAGTAGCGCACCAGGAAGCGGCCGAAGCCCGGCTCGACCAGCCCGTTGGCGACGCCCTGGGCGTAGGGCTGGTAGGGCACGACCACCAGCATGCCGAAGGCCAGCGGCAGGAGCAGGCGCCAACTTCTCTGCTTTGCCAGCGCCGCCGGGCTGCCGTTGCCGCGGCGCAGCAGCGCGATCGCCAGCCCGGACACCACGAACAGCAGGTCCAGCCGCCACAGGTTGAGCGCACGCATCGGCACCGGCAGCCAGGCCACCGGATCGGGGCTCTTGAGGTGCCAGCCCCAGCCGGGCACGTAGTACATGGCCACGTGGTACAGGATCACCAGCCCGAAGGCCAGCACGCGCAAGGCGTCGATGTCGTGTCGCCGGGCCTGTCCTGAGCTTGTCGAAGGGTTCATGCGGCCGATTCTTCGCCCCGCCGCCGCCCACGGCACCCGCGATGGGACGGGTCGAGGGCCTTCTGGGACAAGCGGTGGCAACGCGGGACGACCACGGCCGCCCGGCGCCTCTAGACTTCGGCCCATGCCCGACCATCCCCTTTCCCTGCTGGAGCGATACCGGCCATGGCGGCGGCGCGCCGAGATCGGCTTCTGGGCGGTGGTGCTGCTGGCGCAGGCGTTGTTCAACACCGGGGTGAGCTGGCTGGATCTGCAGCGCGCCATGCCCGACATCCCGCTCTGGCAGCCGGCGAGCTGGGAGATCACCAGCGCGCTGGTGATCGGTGCCCTGGTCCCGGCCGTGGCCGCCTTCGAGCGCCGTTTTCCGCTGCGCTGGGACAGCTGGCGCGCCAGCCTGCCCTGGCACCTGCTGGGCAGCCTGGTGTTTTGCGCCGCCCACATCGCGGGCATGGTGCTGCTGCGCAAGGCGGTGTACGCGTTCGCGGGTACCGAGTACGTGGTGCGCGACTGGACCGCCGCCTTCGGCTACGAGTACCTGAAGGACGTGCGCACCTATTTGATGATCCTGCTGGCGATCTGGAGCTACCGGCTGGTGCTGCTGCGGCTGCAGGGCGAGGCCCGGCTGCTGGACGCGCCTGAGCCGGCGGCCGGCGCGCAAGCGGCGGACCCGCCATCGGCGGACGCCGGCCCCGCCGCCCCGCCGGCCGCGCCCGAGCGCCCGGAACGCTTCCTGGTGCGCAAGCTGCGCAAGGAATTCCTCATCGCCGCCGCCGACATCGCCTGGATCCAGGCCCAGGGCAACTACGTCGGCCTGCACGTGAACGGCCACGACTACCTGCTGCGCTCCACCCTGGCCGAATTCCTGCGCCAGCTGGATCCGGCCCGCTTCGTCCAGGTGCACCGCAGCTACGCGGTCAACCTGGACCGCATCGCCGAGATCGAGCCGCAGCCGTCCGGCGACGCCCGCCTGAAGATGAGGGACGGCAGCGTGGTGCCGTGCAGCCGCCGCTACCGCGACGCGCTGGCCTGAGTTACCCCGGCAAGATCGCCGTCAGGCCGCCGCCCGGGCCGCGCTTTCGTGCGCCGGCGCGTCGCTGGTCCAGTGCGCGTCCTTGTACCACTCGTGGTCCAGCCGCTCCAGGTCGGCCAGGGTGCGGCCGGGCTCGTCGCGGAAACGGTCGTCCATGCGCCGCACGTAGGTCACGCGGTCGATGCGGAAGCTGCGGAAGTCGTTGCGCTCCTCGCACCAGGCGGCCAGCGTCCAGACCTTGCCCCAGTAGAAGCAGCCGAGCGGGCGCACCGTGCGCTGGGTCATCTTCTCGTTGAGGTCGCGGTAGTTGATGAACACCTTGCGGCGCTCCTGGGCGGCTTCGCGCAGCGTCTGCAGCATGGTCTGCGCCGATTCGGACAGCCCGCCCAGCGGCGCGTACACGGCCAGTGCTTCCGCGGCCACCCGCGCGTCGGTCGGCAGCACGGCCAGGATCTTGCCCAGCGCGTCCTCGGCGCTGTGGGCCAGCGCCGGGTCCAGCCAGGCCTGGGCCATGCGCACGGACGCCACCAGGGCCTTGGCCTCGTCGTTGGTGAACATCATGGGCGGCAGGTCGAAGCCGGCACCCAGGCGGTAGCCGACGCCGGCCTCCCCTTCGATCGGCACGCCCTGCAGCTGCAGGTCGGCCACGTCGCGGTAGATGGTGCGTTCCGACACCTCCAGCCGCTGTGCGAGGTAGGCGGCGGTGGTCAACCGCCGGCCGCGGATCAGCTGGATGATGTGGAACAGTCGGTCGGCTCGGCGCATGGGAATGTCCTGAAAAAAGTGTGTGTGACAGCGGAATTGGGGACGCCGGCGGTCGTGTCTGCCGCCGTTGAAGCCTCTACTTTGGCGCACCACACTGACAAGCTGATGTCAGTAGGGGCTCCTGTCACCCAACGTTACCGATCAGCTACCAGCGCTTCATCCAGAACCTCGACCCAATGCCGCACCGGCGTGCCGGTTCCACTCTGTAAATGGGTGATGCAACCGATGTTGGCGGAGAGGATCGCGGCCGGTTCCAGGCGACCCAGATGGCTTAGTTTCCTGTCACGCAATTTCTGTGCAATGTCAGGATGTAAGACGGAGTAAGTACCCGCCGACCCGCAGCACAAATGGGCTTCATCGAGCGCCCGGCGGACCTTGAAACCCAGCCTTGCCAGCCCGCTTTCCACCCCGTCCTTGAGCTGCTGGCCGTGCTGCAGTGTGCAGGGAGGGTGGTAGCCCAGAAGCTGGTCCGGCGGCCGCACCCGGCCCTGCAGAGCTTCAGCCAGCTGCGGCAGCAATTCGCTCAGGTCGCGCGTGAGTTCGCTGATGCGGCGCGCTTTGTCCGCATAGGCTGGGTCCAGCCGCAGCAGGTGGCCGTATTCCTTGACCGTCACGCCGCAGCCCGAAGCGTTCATGACGATCGCCTCGACCCGCCCGCTTTCCACATCGGCCCACCAGGCGTCGATGTTGTTGCGCATCTGCGCGAGGCCCCCCTCCTGGTCGTTCAGGTGGAAGCGCACCGCGCCGCAGCAGCCGGCGGCCGGCGCCACCACGGCCTGGATGCCGGCCGCGTCCAGCACCCGCGCGGTGGCGCTGTTGATGTTGGGCGCCATGGCGGGCTGCACGCAGCCGGCCAGCAGCAGCACTTTGTGCGCATGCTCGCGCGTGGGCCAGCGCCCGGCGTCCTGCGGCGCCGGCACCTTGTCCTTGAGCTTGCCCGGCAGCAGGCCGCGCACCGCCTGGCCGACTTTCATGGCGGGCGCGAATAGCGGCGACGGCAGGCCTTCCTTCAGCGCCCAGCGCAGGGCGCGCGAACCGGCGCCGCGCGGCACCTTGCGCTCCATCACCTTGCGGCCGATGTCGACCAGGTGGCCGTACTGCACGCCGCTCGGGCAGGTGCTTTCGCAGTTGCGGCAGGTCAGGCAGCGGTCCAGGTGCAGCTGGGTCTTCTGCGTCGGCGGCTCGCCCTCCAGCATCTGCTTGATGAGGTAGATGCGCCCGCGCGGCCCGTCGAGCTCGTCGCCCAGCACCTGGTAGGTCGGGCACGTGGCGGTGCAGAAGCCGCAGTGCACACACTTGCGCAGGATGGCTTCGGCCTCCTCGCCCTCGGGCGTGTTCCTGAATTCGGCGGAGAGATTGGTTTGCATTAGAAATCCGGGAACAGCCGCCCGGGATTGAAGATGCCGGCGGGATCGAATTCGCGTTTGAGGTTGGCGTGGATGCGGTCCAGCGGCGGCGCGAGCGGGTGGAAGCGCAGCACATCCGCCGCGCCGCTTGGAGCCGCGCGGAACAGCGCCGCGTGGCCGCCGGCTTCGCGCGCGATGCGCCGCAGGCGCCCGGCCTCGCCGGCCGGCGCATGCACCCAGCGCTGGGCACCATGCCACTCGATGAGAGACGGCGCGCCCAGGTCGAGCTCCGCCGCCGTCTGCGGCACCGACAGGCGCCACAGGTCGCGCTCCGCGGCATCGGCGAACCAGGGCAGCCGCTGCTCGCGGCAGGCCTGCCAGTGCGCGGCGGCGTGGGCTGCATCCACCCGTTCGCCGCCCAGGCCGCGGCAGGCCGCTTCCACAGCGGCAACCGCGCCGCGCAGGCGCAAATGCAAAGTGGGCGCGCCGTCTCGCAATTCCCAGCAACTGGCGTTCAGCGGCAGCGGCTGGCCGCCCCAGGCGTTCAGCCGGCGCAGCGCCTCGGCCTGCGGCAGCTCGAACGCCAGCGTGGCCTCGGCCGGCGCCACCGGCAGCACCTTCAGGCTGACCTCGGCGATCAGGCCCAGCGTGCCGAGCGCGCCGGCCGTCAGGCGCGACACGTCGTAGCCGGCCACGTTCTTCATCACCTGGCCGCCGAACACCAACAGCTCGCCTTTGCCGTTCACCATGCTCAGGCCCAGCACGTAGTCGCGCACCGCGCCGACACTGGCGCGCGCCGGCCCCGACAGGCCGGCGGCGACCATGCCGCCCACCGTGGCGCCGGGGCCGAAATGCGGCGGCTCGAACGGCAGGCACTGGCCGCTGGCCGCCAGCGCCGCCTCCAGCTCCGCCAGCGGCGTGCCGGCGCGCACCGTCACCACCAGCTCGCTGGGCTCGTAGCTCACGATGCCGGCCAGCGGCGCGGTGTCCAGCGGCTCGCCCTGCAGCCGCTGGCCGTGGAAGTCCTTGCTGCCGCCGCCGCGGATGCGCAGCGGCGTGCGCGCGGCGGCGGCCGCGCGGATGCGTTCGATGATCGCGTTCAGGCCCGGGTGCATGCCCGGATGGTAAGTCCCTTCACTTGCCGCTCGCTTCGCGCGGCGCCCAAGTGTCAGTCGATGAAGAATTCGACCGGCAGGCCCGGCGTGTCCACCCGCACCGCGATCATGCGGCCCGACAGCGGCAGCTGCGCCAGTTCCTCGGCCGAGCGCTTGTGCGTGGCGCTGGTGACGTACAGGGTGCGCAGGTCCGCGCCGCCGAAACACGGCATGGTGGGGCAGCGCACCGGCAGCGCGAACTCCTGCAGCAGCGCGCCGGCGGGCGACAGCTTCACCAGCCGCTGGCCCTCGAACATCGCGACCCAGTAGTTGCCGTCCACGTCCACCGCCGCGCCGTCGGGGCGGCCGCCGTAGCCGGGATCACCGGGCTGCCAGCCGGGCGGCTTGCCGGCGAATTCATGGAACACGCGCTGGTTGCGCAGCGCGTTGGACGCCGCGTCCCAGTCCCAGGCGTGGACCACGTGGCGCGTGGTGTTGGCCCAGTACAGGGTGCGCGCATCGGTCGACCACGCCAGGCCGTTGGCGATGATGTTGTTTTGCGCCTTCAGCTGCACCACGGGCGCGCCCTGCTGGCCGTTGTCGGGGCGGCAGTCGATGCTGTAGAGCTCGCCCTTGCTGGCGTCGCGCGGCTCGTACATGGTGCCGGCCCAGAAGCGGCCGAGCGGGTCGGCCTTGCCGTCGTTGAAGCGCGTGGTGGCGGGGTCGTGGTTGAAGCGCGCGATGCATTGCAGCCCGTCACCCCAGCCGCGCGCGCGGTAGACGCCGTCGCGCAACGCGATCACCAGTCCGCCAGAGCGCACCGGCGCGATGCTGCCCGGCTCCGACGGCACGGCCCAATCCTCGACCGCGCCGCCGCGCATGTCGCAGCGCCGGATGCGCCTGCCGTCGATGTCGACCCAGTACAGCCGCTGCTCCTGCGGATGCCAGAACGGCGACTCGCCCAGCGCATCCGCGTCGCCGACCACCGCCTCCCAGCTCATTTCGCGGCCTCCACCTCGATCGTGCACTGCGCCGTCAGCGATTCGCCCGGCTGCAGCACGCACAGCCCCAGCGCCTCGGCCGGCACGCCGGTGGCGTGCAGGTTGATCGCGTTGTTGACGTGGCTCACCGGCTCCACCGCGACGTAGGGCCGCGTGTCGTTGGTGAACACCACCAGCCGCGACAGGTTGCTGCGCACCCGCACGCGCAGCCGCTCGTCGCGCAGGTGCGCCACGCCGTCCCAGCCGTCGTAGCAGTTGTCGACGTCGAGAAACGCGCAGTCGGCGTCCAGGCCGTGCGCCGGCTTGCGCGCGGTGGGCAGCTTGTCGCCGCCCATCTCCCAGCGCCCGGTGGCCTCGAACGAGATGCGGCTGCGCTCGCGCTTGACGAAATACGGATGCCAGCCCAGGCCCGCCGGCGCCGGATGGCTCGATTGGTTGGTCACCGACAGCGTCATGCCCAGCGCGCCCTCGCGCAGCCGGAACGCCTGCGAACAATCGAAGGCGAAGGGCCAGCTCGTGTCGGCCGCGTGCTCGTACGCCAGCAGCACATAGCGCTCGTCCTGCTCCAGCACGCGCCAGGGCCGCTGCCAGCCGACGCCGTGGATGGCGTGCGGCTCGTCGCCGTTGTTGGGCAGCAGCGGATACTGCGTGCCCATGTAGTCCAGCCGCGCCTGCGCCACCCGGTTGGAAAACGGCACCAGCGGATAGCTGCCGGCCTGGCGCGCCGACGTCAGCTGCTGCGCGGGCGTGGAGCGCAACACGGGCACGTCGCCCATCCAGAACCCGCTGATGCATCCGCCCAGCTGCGGTTCGATCTCGCAGCGCAGCGCGCCGGCCTGCAATGACACCATGACAGCTCTCCCGAAAAGTCTGCCCGTCCATTGTGCGGCATGCACCGCCGGGCGTCTTCAACCGCTAACATCCTCGCATGCAAATGAGCCGGCATGCTGTCGAGCAGCGCCACCTGGAGGCGACGCGCTACGCGCTGCTGCGCCGCCTGACGCTGGCCATGCGGCACCAGCTGGTGGTGCACCTGCAGCCGATGAGCCTGATCACCGAACTGATGGAACGCCGGCTGCAGCAGCCCGAGCCGCCACTGGCGCAGGTCCGCGACGGCATGGACAAGGTGCACACGCTGTCGCGCGCCGCCGTGCAGGCCTGCCTGGACGTGGTGAGCTGGCTGGCGCCCGACCCGGCCGAGCGCGTGGCGGCGCAGGACGGCGTGCGCGAATGCGTGGACCTGCTGCGCAGCAGTTTCAGCTTCCGCGGCTTCGCCCTGGCCGAGCGCATCGATGCTGCACCGCAGCAGGTGTCGCGCGGCGCCGTGCGGCAGGTGCTGCCCGCGGCGCTGCTGGCGCTCACCGACTGGTCCACGTCGCCGGCCGACCTGGCGGTGGCGGCCGAGCCGCGCGGCGACGACGCCGTGGCGCTCGTGCTGGAGCTGCGGCAGAGCGCCGGCGAGCCCGGCTTTGCCGGCAACCAGCCGTACCGGCTGATCGGGTGGGACGACGTGGAGCTGCTCGCGGCGGCCGAGGGTGTGCGCGTGCAGCGCGCGGACGGCGTGGCGCAGCTGGTGTTCGTGACAGGTTGAGAGCGTCGCAACACGCCTCGCCGCATCCGGGGCAAGATGCGGAATTCCCCATTAGCAAGAGAGCGACGCCATGCCACAGCCGAGCCGCGAAGGCCAGCCGGTCCCCCAGGTCAAGTTCCGCTACCGCGCGGACGACGAATGGAAAGAGATCACCTCCGACGAACTCTTCAAGGGCCGCACGGTGGCGGTGTTCTCGCTGCCCGGCGCCTTCACGCCCACCTGCTCCAGCACCCACCTGCCGCGCTTCAACGAACTGGCTCCGACGTTCAGGCAGAACGGCGTGGACCAGGTGGTCTGCATCGCCGTGAACGACCCGTTCGTGATGGAGGAATGGGCCAAGAGCCAGGAGTGCGACAACGTCTTCATGCTGCCCGACGGCAACGGCACCTTCACCGGGCAGATGGGCATGCTGGTCGACAAGAGCGACCTGAATTTCGGCCAGCGCTCCTGGCGCTACTCGATGCTGGTGCGCGACGGCGTCGTCGAGAAGATGTTCGTCGAGCCGGACGAACCCGGCGACCCGTTCAAGGTGTCGGATGCCGACACGCTGCTGCACTACGTCAACAAGGAGGCCAGGGAGCCCGACCAGGTGGCGCTGCTCACGCGCGAGGGCTGCGCGTTCTGCGCCAAGGCCAAGAAGCTGCTGGACGAGGCCGGGGTGGCCTATGCGAACGTGCCGCTGCCGCACAGCATCCGCACCCGCGCGCTGGGCGCGATCGCCAAGGCGAAGACGGTGCCGCAGCTGTTCGTGAACGGCGAACTGATCGGCGGCAGCGACGCGGTCGAGCAGTGGGTGAAGCAGCGCAGATAAGACAAGCCCGATGGCGAGATTCGTGTTGGTGCCGGGTGGCTGGCATGGGGGCTGGGCCTTCGATGCGGTTGCCGGCGAGCTTTCGCGCAACGGCCACGAAGTCCAGGCGATCACGCTCTCCGGGCTCGGTGACGCGCCTGCGAATGCGCCGAATCTCGAACGCCATATCGACGAGGTGGTACACGCGGTTCGTGCGCGCGAGACCCCTGCCGTTCTTGTCGGCCATTCGTATGGAGGCATGGTCGTCACCGGCGCCGCCGACAAGGACCCGTCGCGCCTGCAGGCGCTGGTCTACGCCGATGCCTACGTGCCAGACGACGGTGCGTCGGTCTGGTCGCTTGCCACCCAGAGTTACCGGGACCGCTTCATCGCGGGCGCGGCAGCGGACGGCTTGAACTGCGCGCCCGGCGCCCACCTCGACAAGCGATGCCGGCCGCATCCCATGGCCACTTTCCTGCAGGCGATCAGGTTGACCGGCGATTGGCGCCGCGTCCCCAGCAAGGCTTTCGTCGCCGCGTTCGGCTGGGAAGGCAGCCCGTTCATCGCGCTGTACGAACGCCTGCGGCTGGACCCCGAATGGGCGACGCACCGCCTCGACTGTGCGCACGATATTCCGCGGCTGGCGCCGCAAGCGCTCACGAGGATCCTCCTGGAACACGCATAGGCCTGGCAGCTGCCGGCGCCGCCAGCGGCCGCGGCGTGTGCGCCGCCCACACCAGCAGCGCTGCCAGCTCGCACCCGGCACCGATCCAGCCCAGCAAGGACGGCGAACCGAACTTCAGTGCCAGCGAGCCGACCAAGGCACCGGTGGACACGCCCAGGTACAGGGCGGAGCCCTGCAGCGACAACACGATGGGCGCGGCGTGGGGGGCGAGCTGCATCAGGTTGAGCTGCTGGGCCGCGGGCAGTTGCCAGCCGACCAAACCCCACAGAACCAGCAGCAACACCGCCGCGCCCGCGCTGAGGCCGGCGCCCCAGCCCGCGCCGCCGGCCAATGCGCCGAGCGCGGCATACACCACGGCGATGAACAGCAGGGCGCGCGGGATGACGAAGCGCACCCCGAAACGATCGGCCAGGTGCCCGCCGGTGAGGCTGCCGGTGACGGCCGCGGCACCGAAAGCCATCAGCACCAGCGGCAGGTGGCGGGTGAGCAGCGGGCCGGCGACGGCA
This sequence comes from Pseudomonadota bacterium, assembly GCA_040384685.1. Taxonomy (GTDB): domain Bacteria; phylum Pseudomonadota; class Gammaproteobacteria; order Burkholderiales; family Burkholderiaceae_C; genus Ramlibacter. The sequence goes on from JAZKIV010000013.1 coordinate 249,728, forward strand.
TGCATCAGCGGCGCCAGGTAGGTGTACACGCAGAACGCGCCGGTGAAGGTCAGCCAGGTGACCAGCAGCGCGTGCGCGACGGCCGGCGTGCGCAGCCAGGCGACGCGCTGCGCGATGCTGGCCGGCGGCGCGGCGGGCTGCGCCGGCCGCGGAAGGCACAGCCCGGCCAGCGCGACCAGTGCCAGCGCCGCCACCAGCACGAAAGTGGCGCGCCAGCCGAATGCCTGGCCCACCTGGGTGGCGATGGGCACGCCCGCCACGGTGGACACCGCCACGCCGGCCATCACGAAGGCAAGCGCCCGGCCGCGCTGCTCGGACGCCACAGCCGCACTGGCCCAGGCCGCGGCGACCGGGCTGAAGGTGCCGGCGCACAAGGCCAGAAGCAGGCGCGTTGCCAGCAAGGCGGCGAACCCCGGCGCCAGCGCCGCGGCGACGTTGCCCAGCGCGAACAGCGCCATCGCGCCGCGCATCACCGCCTGGCGCTTCCAGTGCGCGGTGAGCGTGGCCATGACCGGTGCGGCCAGCGCGTAGACCAGCGCATACGCGGTGACGAGCTGGCCGGCCTGCGACGGCGAGACGGCCAGATCGCGCGACAGCTCCTCCAGCACACCGGCGATCACGAAACTTTCGGTGCCGATGGCGAACGTGCCGACGGCGGCCCAGAGCAGGTTTCTGTACATCCGCGCCTCGCTCAGGAAGGACGGCGCGAGACGACCAGGCGCGAGATGAACACCTGCACCAGCTCGTCGCGCTGGTTGAACGTCTCGCCGCGGACGGCGACGATGGCGCGGTCGGGCCGGGTTTTGGACGGCGTGATCTCGATGATCTCGCTGACCAGGTGCAGCACGTCGCCGGGGCGCGTGGCCTGCTTCCAGCTCAGCTCGCTGCCCGCGCCGATCGTGCCTTCGGCCAGCCGCGGTCCGCCACCGCTCAGGTACAGCTTCATCGTCAGCGCGGCCACATGCCAGCCGCTGGCGGTCAGGCCGCCGAAGAACGTGCCGCGCGCGCGTTCGGGATCGCTGTGGAAGGGCTGGGGGTCGAACTGGCGGGCGAATTCGATGATCTGCGCGTCGTCCACCGCGTGCTCGCCGCTGCGGAACCGCTGGCCGACGGCGAGATCCTCGAGGTAGAGGCCATCGGGGTACAAGGGAGTTGCTTTCGTCATGGCGTAAATAAACCTATTGGTAGGTAGATTGACCGAATGAAAGAAAAGCCGCGTCGGCCATCGGCCTCGGCGGCGTCGTGTCTCAGATGAACAGCGTGCTCTCGACCTGGGCGATGACTTCGTCATAGTCCTCGACGCGGCCGGTCATGCGGGCGGTGGACAGGGCGCCCTGGCAGCTTGCGTACACGTAGCTGGCCAGCGCACTCACCGGTTTGCCGGCCGGCAGCAGGGCGCCCAGCACGCCGGTCAGCCACAGCACCTGCTCGGCGCGGATCTCGCGCACGGCCCGGCGCAAGCCGTCCTCGATGCAGTCCCAGCCGGCGGCAAACGAGCCGCCGGGGCACATCCGTTCCCCGGCGCGGACGTCGTTGCGGTACATCTTGAAGTAGGCATCCAGCCGGTCAGCCGGCGTTCGCCCGGCGACCGATTGCGCCCAGCGTCGGAAAGCCTCACCCGCTTCGCCCAGCACCTGGGCGCCGAGGGCTTCCTTGCTGGGGAAATGGTGGTACAGGCTGGGCTTGCGCACACCCACGGCATCCGCCACGTCCTGGAAGCTGAATCCCAGGTAGGAGCGGGTCTGGATCAGCCGGCGGGCGGCTTTCACAGCCTGGTCGCGGGTGCTGGCGGCCGGTGCGGCGGATGGGACGGGGGCAAGGGCGCGGCGACTCATCTACCTACTATAAGGTAGTTTATAGCCTCCGAGCGCAAAAAAAAACGACCCGCCGAAGCGGGCCGAAGGTTTTCCCAGGGAGCTTGCTTGGTGTGCAGCCGCGGATCAGCGGTTGTACGCGGTCTCGCCGTGGCTGCTGATGTCCAGGCCTTCGCGCTCGTCCTCTTCGCTCACGCGCAGGCCGATCACGAGGTCGACGACCTTGTAGGCAATGAAGGCGACCACACCGGACCACACGATGGTGGTCAGCACGCCTTGCAGCTGGATCCAGACCTGCGCCGCGATGCCGGGGAAGTCGGCGGCGTCGCCGCACTTGTTGGTCACGTAGTTGCAGATGCCGGTGCCGCCGAGCGACGGCGAGGCGAACACGCCGGTCAGCAGCGCGCCCAGGATGCCGCCCACGCCGTGCACGCCGAACACGTCCAGTGAGTCGTCCGCGCCCAGCAGGCGCTTCAAGCCGTTCACGCCCCACAGGCAGACCAGGCCGGCCAGCAGGCCGATCACGATCGAGCCCATCGGGCCGACGAAGCCGCAGGCCGGCGTGATGGCCACCAGGCCGGCGACGGCGCCGGACGCGGCGCCCAGCATCGAGGCCTTGCCCTTGGACAGCGCTTCGCCGCCGATCCACGACAGCGTGGCCGCCGCGGTGGCGAACAGCGTGTTGGCGAAGGCCAGCGAGGCGACGCCGTTGGCTTCCAGGTTGGAGCCGGCGTTGAAGCCGAACCAGCCCACCCACAGCAGCGAGGCGCCGACCATGGTCAGGGTCAGGCTGTGCGGCGCGAGCGCCTCCTTGCCGTAGCCCAGGCGCTTGCCGGTGACGTAGGCGCCCACCAGGCCGGCCACGCCGGCGTTGATGTGCACCACGGTGCCGCCCGCAAAATCGAGCGCGCCCTTGGCCCACAGCCAGCCGGCGGCGGCCGTGACGGCTTCCAGCGTCTTGGCGTCCTTGATCGCGTCCGGGCCGTCCCAGTACCACACCATGTGGGCGATCGGCAGGTAGCTGAAGGTGAACCAGATCACCACGAACAGCAGCACCGCCGAGAACTTGATGCGCTCGGCGAAGGCGCCGACGATCAGCGCGCAGGTGATGGCCGCGAAGGTGGCCTGGAAGGTCATGAAGGTGAGCTCGGGAATGACCACGCCCTTGCTGAAGGTGGCGGCCACGGAATCCGGCGTGATGCCCTTCAGGAAGATCTTGTCCAGCCCGCCGATGAACGGACTGCCGCCGGTGAAGGCCAGGCTGTAGCCGTAGATCGCCCACAGCACGTAGATCAGCGCGGTGACCACGAACACCTGCATCAGCACCGACAGCATGTTCTTGCTGCGCACCAGGCCGCCGTAGAACAGCGCCAGGCCGGGCAGGGTCATCAGGATCACCAGGATGGTGGCGACCGTCATCCAGGCGGTGTCGCCCTTGTTGGGGACCGGCGCCGGCGCCGCTGCGGCGGCGGGCGCGGAAGCTGCTGCGGCTGCGGGAGCTGCAGCAGGCGCGGCGGCCGGTGCGGCAGCAGCCGGTGCGGCGGCGGCTGCCGGCGCGGCTTCGGTGGACGCGGCCGCGGCGGCGGGCGCGGCGGCCGGCGCCTGGGCGAGCGCGGCGCCTCCGGCCAGCAGGCCCAGGGCCAAGCCCAGGGATGCGAAGAAATTCCTCATGGCGATGCCTCTCTTGAGATGAATGGAGCTCACAGGGCTTCCTTGCCGGTCTCGCCGGTGCGGATGCGCACGACCTGCTCCAGGTCGTAGACGAAGATCTTCCCGTCGCCGATCTTGCCGGTGCGGGCCGCGCCTTCGATCGCCTCGATGGCCTGCTCCACCAGCTCCTCGGACAGCGCGATCTCGATCTTCACTTTGGGCAGGAAGTCGACCACGTACTCGGCGCCGCGGTACAGCTCGGTGTGGCCCTTCTGGCGCCCGAAGCCCTTGACTTCGGTCACGGTGATGCCCTGCACCCCGATGGTGGACAGGGCTTCGCGCACCTCGTCGAGCTTGAACGGCTTGATGATGGCTGTGATGAGTTTCATGTGTGCTCCTTGATGGGTGCGCGAATGGCGGCTGTCAGAACGTGTACTTCACGCCCAGCACCAGGCCGCCGCGGCCCAGGTTCTTGCCGGTGGGCGACAGGTAGGCGTTGTTGCTGTCGGTGTCCACCAGGGCGGCCGAGGCCGACAGGCCGTTGCCGAAGTCCTTGGCGAGCGTGATCGAGTAATCGGTATAGGAGGCGGCGCTCCAGTTCCTGACCTTCTGGTGGCCGATGTGCGGCACCACGCTCCAGCCGTTGCCCAGGTCGAAGGTGGCGCTCAGGTCCAGGTACCAGCTGTTCTTGCTGTCGTCGAAGCCGAACAGGTTGCTGACCGCATGCGAGTACTTCAGCGTGGCGGGGCCCCAGGTGCCGGCAAGATAGATTTCCTGCGTGTTCGGGCTGATGGCCAGGCTGTGGTCGGGGTAGTTGTAGGTCAGCACGCCCACGTCGTAGCCGAAGTCGCCGACGGTGCCCTTGTAGCCGCCATAGATGTCCAGCTCCAGGTCGGCGCTGCCGCCCGCGTCCTTGATCCACTTGATGGTGGAGGCCCAGGTGCCGATGTAGAAGCCGCTCTTGTGCGCGAAATCCACGCCGCCCTGCAGCGCCGGCTTCAGCCGGGTCTGCGAAATGCCGCGGTAGCGGTAGTCAGTGACCACGCCCACGTTGTAGGACAGCGTGTAATCGGGCTCCGGCGCCTTGGTCTGGGCCATCGCCGCGCCTGAGAGGCTGAGCGCCGCCAGCAGGACCGCGGTGGATTTCGATGTCATGGGAACTCCGTTCAAGTTTCGTTGGAAAAAAAGGCAGCTCGGCTGATTAGCAGGAGCCGTGCCACCAGCAGCCGTGCTTCTTTTCGCGCTGCCAGGCCAGGCGGCGCACCAAGAGGGTGCGATCCGGCGAAGACCAAACGGAAGGCCGGCTGCGTGCACCGCCTTGGTGAATCCGGGCCGCTTCAGCCTGTCTTTGGTGCGAAACCGCATTCCTGTGCGGTTCCACCCGCAACACCGGCGCTAAGTCACAGGGCCGCGTTCGCCGTCGTCGCGGCCGCGTGGGCCCACGTTATGCGCGGGCATCCATGCGATGCGCGATGGGAGGAATCGGGTGAGCTTGTCTCTTGTGCAAAGCCGCGTGCTGGTCGGCCTGCGTACCGCCGCTGTCACGGTGGAGGTGCATCTGGCCAACGGCCTGCCCAGCTTCACGCTGGTGGGCCTGGCCGACACCGAAGTGAAGGAGTCGCGCGAACGCGTGCGCTCGGCCCTGCAGAACTGCGGGCTGGAGTTCCCGAACAACAAGCGGATCACGGTGAACCTCGCGCCGGCCGACCTGCCCAAGGATTCGGGACGGTTCGACCTGCCGATCGCGCTCGGCATCCTGGCCGCCAGCGGCCAGGTCGACGCGGCGAAGCTGGCGGGCCACGAGTTCGCTGGCGAGTTGTCCTTGTCCGGCGAATTGCGGCCGGTGCGCGGCGCGCTGGCGATGAGCCTGGCACTGCACGCCGACGGCGTCGCGACACGGCTGGTGCTGCCGCCGGCCAGCGCGGAAGAAGCGGCGCTGGTGCCCGGCGCGCACGTGTACCGCGCGCGGCACCTGCTGGACGTGGTGCGCGCCTTCGCGCCCGGCGAGAACGGCACTGCCGACGCGCCGGCGGACGCCCCGGACGGCTGGTCGCGCGTGGAAGCGGCGCCGCCGTCGGCGCAGCCGCGCTACGCCGACATGGGCGACGTGAAGGGCCAGGCCGCCGCCAAGCGCGCGCTGGAGATCGCGGCGGCGGGCGGGCACAGCCTGCTGCTGGTCGGGCCGCCCGGCGCCGGCAAGTCGATGCTGGCGCAGCGCTTCGCCGGCCTGTTGCCGCCGATGGACGTGCAGGAAGCGCTGGAGAGCGCGGCCATCGCCAGCCTGGCGGGGCAGTTCTCGCTGCAGCGCTGGTTCACGCGGCCGACCTGCGCGCCGCATCATTCGGCGAGTGCAGCGGCACTGGTGGGCGGTGGTTCACCGCCGCGGCCGGGAGAGATCTCGATGGCGCACCACGGTGTGCTGTTTCTCGATGAATTTCCCGAATTCGCGCGCCCGGCTTTGGAGGCATTGCGCGAACCGTTGGAAACAGGACAGATCTCCATCGTGCGCGCCGCGCGGCGCGCGGAGTTTCCGGCGCGCTTTCAATTGATCGCGGCGATGAATCCCTGCCCCTGCGGCTGGCTGGGCGCGACGCACAAGGCGTGCAGGTGCACCCCCGACCAGATCATGCGTTACCAGCGCAAATTGAGCGGGCCGCTGCTGGACCGGATCGACTTGCACATCGAGGTGCCGGCGCTGCGGACCGACGAGCTGCTGCAGGCGCCGGCCGGTGAGCCTTCGCGTGCCATCCGTTCGCGCTGCATCGCCGCCCGCGACCTTGCCCTGGCGCGCCAGGGCAAACCGAACCACGCGCTCACGGGCAAGGAGATCGACGTGCATGCCGCGCTTGATGACGCCACCACGCGGTTCCTGCACGCCGCAGCGGCCAAGCTGGGATGGAGCGCCCGCGCCACGCACCGCGTGCTGAAGGTGGCGCGCACCATCGCCGACCTCGAGGGTGCTGACGCGATCGAGGCAGCGCACGTGGCGGAGGCGGTGCAGTACCGGCGCAGCTTGTTCGCGGCGAACTGAGCCTCGGCTGCCGCGCGCCCTCAAGCTGCGGCTGCAGGCCTGAAGCGCTCCAGCGTGAACGCGCGGTCCACCGCGTCGGCCTTCCCATCCAGCAGGTCCGCCACCTGCAGCGCCGTCACCGGCGTCAGCACGATGCCGTTGCGGTAGTGTCCGCAGGCCAGCACGTAGCCTTCGACCGGCGTGGCGCCGACACAGGGCAGTTCGTCGGGCGTGCCAGGCCGCAAGCCGGCCCAGGCCTCCACCAGCGCCGCGCCGGCCAGCGCCGGGCAGCGCGCCTGCGCCTTGCCGATCAGGTCGTGCACGGTGCCGGCCGTCACGCGCTCGTCGAAACCGGCGTTCTGTTCCAGCGTGGCGCCGACCAGCAGGCGCCGGCCCGCGCCCGGCACCAGGAACAGGCCGTCGGCCCAGGTCACGCGGCGGATCGGCTCGCTCGCGAGTTCGAACGCGAGCATCTGGCCCTTCACCGGCTTCACCGGCACCACCGCCGCATCGGGCACGCCCGGCAGCACGTGCGCCCACGCGCCGGCGGCGTTGACCACCACCGGGGCCGTGAGCGGGCCCGCCGCCGTCTGCACGCCGCGCACGCGCTCGCCCTCCACCACCAGGCGTACGCCGGCCGCTTCACGGTCGATGGTCACGCCGCGCTTCAGGCAAGCGGCTTCCAGCGCGGCCAGCAGCTGCCGGTTGTTCACCTGGCCGGTGTCGGCCAGCAGGATGCCGCCGTGCTCCTGCACCGACAGCGCGGGTTCGGTCTCGCGCACGGCAACAGCGTCCAGCCAGCGCGCCTCGCGGCCGGCATCGCGCAGCTCCTCGGTGCGCTCGCGCAGGTTGCGCTCGCCGGCGACGTCGCCCGCGGTAACCAGCAGGCCGTCCATGCGCAGCTCGCAATCGACGCCGGTGCGCTCCTGCAGGTCGCCGACGAAGGCCGGGTACATCTCGAAGGAGCGCAGGCACAGCTGCTCGGACACCGGATGCCAGGAGCGCTCGGGATGGGGCGTCAGCATGCCGGCGCCGGCCCACGACGCGGTGTTGCGCACGGGCCGGTCGGCCAGCACGCGCACCCGGCGGCCGCGCCGCGCCAGCTCATCCGCGATCGCCAGGCCGATCAGGCCGGCGCCGATCACGATCACGTCCGCTTGCATGTCCATGGCTCCCATCCGCATCTCCCTCTATCCATTCGCCGCTTACAAACGTCAGGTGCCAATTCCCGCAAATCCTTCTAGACTGCAAAACGCCCATTGCGGCAAGACACAGGGAGACAGCATATGCACATTCATCGTTTCGCGCAGCATGCGGCCGCGCACCGCCATGCACTCGACCTCGCCCCGGACGCACCGGTCGGCGCGGCCTGGCTGGCGCCGCGCACCGATGCGGACATCGCCTTGTCCGAGCGAGATGGGGATTGCCTGGTGGTGGCCGTTCACGGCATCATCGCGCTTCGCCTGGGCGAAGAGCACCAGGAATTGTCAGCAGGCGATGCAGCGGTCGTGCACGGCGCACGCACATGCACTGTGCGTGCGCTCGCTTCCGACGCGCATGCGCTGGCCGTGTGGCTGCCGCGTGCCGCGCCCGCCGGCGGGCCGCGCATCGTGCTGCAGCGCGAGACGCAAGCCAAGTCCACCATCGAATTCAACACGCGTTTCCGCCGGCTGCCGCTGCTGCCCGAAAGCGCCGTGCTCGACTGGGGTTCGGCGCTGGCCGACATCGCGCCGCGCGAGGCGACCGTGCCACACAGCCACATCGACAACGAGAGCTTCGTGCTGCTCACCGGGCGCGGGCGGCTGCGCATCGACGATCAGGTCTGTGAATTACAGGCTGGTGACGTTGTGCATCTTCCTTCGAAGTCGGAACACACATTAGAAAATCTGACCGGCGAAGACCTGCGCTTCTTCTGCACATGGTGGACAGAGGGTCTGGATGCATAGATCAGGGTAATCACTGAATAAGTTCACACAGGCCATCACAGCCGTTGCGATTTGGTGCATACCTGACAGGAGACAGCAAGCTTTCTCCGTGATGGAATGGCCGCCCATCTGATAGGAGGCCGCCATTCGCTATCTCATCACCGCCACGCCGCCGACCACCAACGGGGACCTGCACCTGGGCCACCTCAGCGGGCCTTATCTGGCCGGCGATGTTTTCAAGCGATTCGCCCACCTTTGCGGCAATCGCGCGACATATGTATCGAGTGGGGACGACAACCAGACCTATGTCGTCACCACCGCGGCCATCGAGCAGCGCGCGCCCGAGACCGTGTCGGACGACTACGACCAGCGCATCCGGCGCTCGCTGCAGGGCGCCCGCATCGGCCTGGACACCTTCAACCGGCCCGATGCCGGGCATGCCGGATTCGTCGGCGGCTTCTTCACCAAACTGCTGAACGAGGGCAAGCTGCAGGTCAAGGAAACGCCCTGCCTGTTCTGCGAGGACTGCGGCGTCTATCTGTTCGAGGCCTACGTCGGCGGCACCTGCCCCACCTGCCTGGAAGGCACGCGCGGCAACATCTGCGAGGTGTGCGGCCATCCCAACGACCCGGTCGGCCTGATCGAGCCGCGCTGCACCGTGAGCGCCGAACACCGCCTGGCGCGCAAGCCAGCGCCGGGCCTGTTCCTGCCGCTGGAGAACTTCCGCGCCGACTTCGAACGCTATTACGCGCGCACCGATGTGGTGTGGCGCACGCACCTGATGGAGTTCGTGCGCCAGATGCTGTCCAAGCCTTTGCCGGACTTCCGCCTGACCTATCCCACCCGCTGGGGAATTCCTGTGGACATCCCCGGCCTGGGCGGGCAGAAGTACAACGCCTGGGGCGAGATGCTGCCGGGGCTGCTGAACAGCTTCGCGCTCGCGCAGAAAGCAGGCGGCGACAGCGGCGAATTCCAGTACAACCCGCCGCCGCCCGACACCGAGCTGGTGCAGTTCTTCGGCTACGACAACTCGTTCTTCTTCGCCTTCGTGCACCTGGGCCTGCTGTTCGCGGCCGGGCCGCGCTGCGTGCTGCCCAAGGCGCTGATCAGCAACGAGTTCTACGAGCTGGAGAACCTGAAGTTCTCCACCAGCCTGAAGCACGCGATCTGGGTCGGCGACTTCCTGGAGCGCTACAACCCCGACGCCGTGCGCCTCTACCTGTCGGCCACCAACCCGGAGCTGCAGCGCACCAACTACGTCGAGGCGGAGATGCGCACCTGGCTGCAGGACAAGCTGCTGCAGCCCTGGGAACGCATCCGCCAGGCCGGGCCGGGCAGCTTCGACGAAGCCGCCGCGCGGCGCCGCTTCCAGGGCTATGCGGCGCGCCTGGAAACCTACTACGGCGTGCGCTTCTTCAGCCTGCGCCAGGCCGCGCGCGTGGTCGTGCAGGCGCTCAACTGGCTCGCCCGCGCCGAGGCGGCGCCGACGCCGGCGCTGCTGGCCGCGCTGGCCGCGTTCAGCGCGCCGCTGATGCCGCAATTCGCGTCCGACCTCGCGCGTTCGCTCGGCCTGGCCGAGGTGCCGCGCTGGAGCGAGCTCGAGAGCGTGAACGCGGTGATGCCGGCCACGCTGCCCGCCTTGTCGATGGAATTGCGCACCGAATGACACAGGCCGCTTTTTCCGACGAGACGCTCGCGCGTGTCGCCGCCGAGGTGGCACGTGTCGGCGGGCGCGAGATCGCGCCGATCGGCCAGCTGCTGGCCGACCTCGGCCGCATGCTGCCGGAGCTGCACAGCCCGCGCGCCATTCCCGAAGGCGAGCCGTACTGGCGCGCGCCGCTCTACCGCACCGACGCGCTGGAGATCGTGCAGATGGTGTTCGGCGCGAAGCAGGCATGGCTGCCGCACGACCACGGCCGCTCGCCGGGCTGGGTCCACATCCTGTGGGGCGAGGCCGAGCACGTGCTGTACGAGTTCCAGGAAGACGGCACCCTGCACGAGGAGCGCCGCGAGGCGCTGACCGAGGGCGGCCTGACCTTCATGCCCGAAGGACTGATCCACACGTTGGGGCCGGCGGACAACCGCCTGAGCACCATCTTTGCCTATGCCCCGCCGATCACCGGCATGGGCGTGTACGACCCTGCGGCCGGCTGCGGCTGCATCGTCTCGGACGACTGCGGTGCGTGGTGGCCGACGCGGCCCGACCACATGGTCCGGCAGTTCCGCTTTCCCGCCAGCAACCCTACTGAATCCATCAAGGAGAGGACAACATGACAACACTCGGCCGCCAGAAATCCGGTTACCTCGAACGCATCGAGACGCTGCTGTACGACCCCGACATCGGGGCGCGGCTGAACGAGCCGGCGTTCCGCGCCCTGCCCGCCGAAATCGGCGAGGTGGCGACGCGCGCCTTCGCCAAGGAATCGGCCGCCGACCAGCAGCACGTGCACGAGGTGCTGTACGCGATCAACGTCGCCTCGCTGGCCCTGCCCTGGGAACACAAGGCGGTGCAGGTGGACCACCCGTTCATCGTGCAGGTCCGCCACGCCATCGAAAGCGCCTGGGACCGCGCCGAGCGCCAGCGCCACAAGGCGGTGCTGGACAAGCTGCCGCCGGTGGAGCAGTTCGAGGAGTGGGTCACGCACCACATCCGCGACCACAGCTCCAACGTCAGCCACCCGCTGTTCCGCTTCCTGAAGGAAGACGCCACGCTGGACCAGCTGCGCCTGTTCTTCTTCCAGGAGTCGCCGTTCGACATCTTCCACGCCGACCTCATCACCTTGATGATGCCGGGCGTGTACGGCCAGATGAAGGAGGAGATGGCCGACAACTTCAACGACGAGATGGGCAGCGGCGCGGGCGAGGCGGCGGTGCACCGCACCATCCGCATCGAGACCGGCCGGCGCATGGGGATCGACACCGACGCCCACATCCGCCAGATCCACCGCTTCGTGTCCGAGGAGCTGGCGCTGTCGAACATGTATTTCGACGGCATCAAGAACCGCGGCAAGCTGGTGCAGGGCATCGGCATGATGCTGGCCACCGAGACCATGGTGCCGGGCCGCATCAACCACCAGATCCAGGGGTTCCGGCGCAACGGCATGGACGGCGACCAGATCTACTACCTGACCTTGCATGCCGAGGTCGACGTGGGCCACGGCGCCAACTGGATGCGCAACGTGGTGCTGCCGCTGGTGAAGAAGCACCCGGAGACCATGCGCGAGATGATGCTGGGCGTCGAACGCCGCCTCTACCAGGCCGGCGCCGTGTGCGACCGCATGATGACCTACCTGCGCGACGCCGAGCCGGCGACCGCCGAGGTCGCCTGATGGCCGCCCCCAAAGGCGCCCTCGGGCGCATCCAGGGCATCGCGCTCTACGTGGGCGCGGTGCTGGGCTCGGGCGTGCTGCTGATTCCGGGCGTGGCGGCGGAGATCGCCGGCCCCGGCTCGCTGCTCGCCTGGGCCGCGATGGCGCTGCTCACGCTGCCGCTCGCGCTGACCATGACGCTGCTGGCCGCGCGCTTTCCGGGCGGCGGCGGCGTGGCGACGTTCGCCGAGAAGGCCTTCGGCAAGGTGACGGCCGCCTTCACCGGCTGGCTGTTCCTGCTGGCGGTTCCGATCGGCACGCCGCTGGTGGCCATCATCGGCGCCAGCTACATCAGCACCGCCTTCGGCTGGCCGGAGAGCACGCGGGTGTTCTGGGCCGCCGCCATCGCGCTGACCGCCTTCGGCTCCAACTACCTGGGCATCCGCATGGCCAGCAAGGTGCAGGTGGCGGTGGTGGTGGCGATCACGGTGACGCTGCTGGCGGCCATCGTGGGCGCGGTGCCGCAGACCGAGGCCGCGCGCTTCGAGCCGTTCCTGCCGCACGGCATGCTGGGTGTGGCGCAGGCGATGGCGCTGCTGTTCTGGTGCTTCATCGGCTGGGAGGCGGTGACCTACCTCTCGGGCGAGTTCAGCAACCCGGCGCGCGACCTGGTGCCGGCGGTGGTGATCGCGGTGGTCGTCGTCACGGCGCTGTACGTCGGCACGGCCTACGTGATCGTCGGCACCGGGCAGTACGGCGGGCGCGCCAGCGAGGCGTCGATGGTGCTGATCATCAAGGCGTCGTTCGGCAACATGGCCGGCGCGGTGGCCGGCGCGGTGGCGTTCTGCTCCTGCGTGGCGGTGGACATCGCCTACGTCGGCGGCGCCTCGCACCTGGCGCGCGCGCTGGCCGAAAAAGGCATGGCGCCGCAGTTCCTCGGCAAGACGCACGCGCGCTACGGCACTCCCGTCGGCGGGCTGGCGCTGATCGCCGCCGGAACCACGCTGGTGCTGGTGCTGAGCTTCTCCGGAATGCTCACCGTGCGCTCGCTGATCGCGCTGCCGACCGCCAACTTCATCCTGACCTACGTGCTCGGCTGCGCGGCGGGGGTGTGGCTGGCGCGCAGCACGGTCGAACGCGTCCTGGCGCTGATCGCGCTGGTCGCCAGTGTCGCGGTGGCGCCCTTCCTCGGCTGGGCGCTGCTCTATCCGCTGGCGATCGGCGTGGCCGTGATGCTGATCGTCAACAAGAAGGTGCCGGGCACTGTGGGGGTGGAACGTGAAGCATGACGCACCGTACGACGTCGTCGGCGTCGGCGTCGGGCCGGCGAACCTGAGCCTGGCCGCGCTGCTGCATCCGGTGGCCGGGACGAAGGCGCTGTTCCTGGAGGCGCGCGACGACTTCGCCTGGCACCCGGGCCTGCTGATGTACGGCTCGACCCTGCAGTCGCCCTACCTCAAGGACCTGGTGACGCTGGTCGATCCCTGCAACCCGTTCAGCTTCTTCAACTTCCTGGTGAAGAGCCGGCGCGCCTACCGCTTCCTGGTGGCCGACCCGCCGGCCGTCAGCCGGCACGAGTTCGCGGCCTACTACCGCTGGGCGGCGCATGCGCTGGCCTCGGTGCGCTTCTCCTCGCCGGTGCGCTCGGTGCGCTTCGAGGACGGCGGCTTCAGCATCGAGACGCCGGGCGCCACGGTGCGCAGCAAGCACCTGGTGCTGGGCTCGGGCGCGCAGCCGTTCGTGCCGCCGCACATGAAGGCGCTGCTCGGGCCGAAGGCCTTCCACGCGACCAACTTCCTGGAGCGCGAACCGGACCTGGAAGGCAAGACGGTGGCGGTGATCGGCGGCGGCCAGACCGGCGCGGAGATCGTGCAGCGCCTGCTGGGGCCGCGCACGGGCGGCCCGTCGCGCGTGCTGTGGGTCACGCGCCGGCCGAACTTCCTGCCGCTGGACGAGTCGCCGTTCGCCAACGAGTACTTCACGCCGGCCTATGCCGACTACTTCTACTCGCTGCCGGCACAGACCCGCATCGCGCTCAACGAGCAGCAGAAGTACGCCAGCGACGGCGTCAGCGAGAAGCTGCTGGAGCAGATCTACCAGCGCCTGTACGAGCTCGATTTCATCGAGGGCGGCGAGCCGGGCTACGAGCTGCTGGCCGGGCGCGAGCTGGTCGGCGCGGAACCCACGGCCGGCGGCGTGCGGCTGAAGCTGCAGACCGACCATGCCAGCGAGGAGCGCCACGCCGACATGGTGGTGTTCTGCACCGGCTACAAGCACGGCCTGCCGGACTACCTGTCGGCGTTCAAGCCGCTGATCGAGCATGACGGCACCGGCACGCCGGTGGTGCGGCAGGACTTTTCTCTGGCCTGGGCCAGGGAGTCGACCAACCGCATCTACGTGCACGGCATGGCGCGCAACTTCCGCGGCGTGGCCGAGCCCAACCTGGGCCTGATGTCCTGGCGCAGCGCCAACATCGTCAATGCCCTGGCGGGCCAGCCGGTGTACGACCTGGCCACCGTGCCGAGCCCGGTGAGCTGGCCCAAGGTGCCGCAGCCGCCGTCCGGCCCCGAGCTGCTGGTGGTGCCGCAGCAGCACTATCCGGCGGGCAACGCGTCGGGCAGCAGCGCGCTGTCGAGGGCTCCTGGGGCGGCGTAGGAAGCCGGGGTCCTTGAACGCAGAGGGCGCAGAGGTTGCGCAGAGGACGCAGAGAAACATCCATTTTTTGGTTTTCTCTGCGATCTCTGCGTCCTCTGCGTTCAAAAAAAGGATTCACGCGCGAGGCACAATCGCCGCATGCCGCCCGCCCCGCCCCACAGCCCGACGCACCAGCGCGGCTGGGTGGTCTGGCTCTCGGTGGCGCAGCTGATCACCTGGGGCAGCGTGTTCTACACCTTCGCGCTGCTGGTGGCGCCGGTGGAGCGTGAACTGGGACTGGCGCGCGCCGAGTCCTCGCTGGCCTTCAGCCTGGCGCTTCTCGCCGAAGGCCTGCTGGCCTACCCGGTGGGCCGCTGGATCGACCAGGGCCATGAACGCGCGGTGATGACTGGCGGCTCGCTGCTGGTGGCGCTGGCGCTGCTGCTCCACAGCTTCGTGCACGGCACGCTGGCTTTCTACGCCGTCTGGACGCTGCTCGGCGCGGGCCTCGCGGCCACCTTGTACACGCCGGTGTTCTCGGTCGTCACGCGGCGCTTTCCCGACGACTTCCGCCGCGCCATCATCACGCTGACCTTCCTGGGCGGCCTGGCCAGCACGGTGTTCATTCCGCTGTCGGCCTGGCTGATCGATGCCTTCGGCTGGCGCCACGCGCTGTGGGTGCTGGCCGCGTTGCATCTCCTGGTGTGCGCGCCGCTGCACGCGGTGCTGCTGCGCGGCGCACCCGGGCCGCGCGAAACGCCGCGCCAGAGCGCCCACTCGCCGCGTGCCCTGCTGCGCAGCGCGCCGTTCATTTTGATCGGCGTGTTCGTGGTGGTGATGATGGGCATCCAGGCGGCGCTGCCGCCGCACATGATCAGCCTGCTGCGCGAAAGCGGCCTGTCCGAGGCCTGGGTCATCGCGATTCCGGCCAGCGTGGGCGCGCTGCAGGTGGTGGGGCGGCTGCTGCTGTATTTCTTCGAGCACCACTTCGACCTGCACCGGGCCAACCGGGTGATCCCCTGCCTGGTACCGCTGGCGCTGGCCGCGCTGCTTGCCGGTGCCGCGCATCCGGTGGCGGCGCTGGTGTTCGTGGTGCTGTATGGCCTGGGCAACGGCATGATCACCATCGTTAAGGGCACGGCCATCGCCTATTACGTCAGCCGCGAGCACGTGGCCTCGCTCAACGGCGCGCTCGGCTTTCCGGCCGCCGTGTCGCGCGCGGTGGCGCCGCTGCTACTGGGCCTGCTGTGGATGCCGCAGGTGGGCTACCGCTGGGGCCTGGCCGTCCTGCTGGTGGCGGCCGTGCTCTCGGTGGCCGCCCTGTGGGCCGCCCAGCGCCGCGCCCTTGCCTGAATACTGCTCCTCCAGCGCGCGCGCGCAGCCGGCGCCGAACAGCAGCACGGCCGACGAGAAGTAGATCCACATCAGCAGCACGATCAGCGAGCCGGCCGCGCCGTAGGCCGACACCACCGCCGCCTTGGACAGGTACAGCGCCAGCAGCTGCCGCCCGACGGTGAACAGGATGGCGCCGGCGAAGGCGCCGACCAGCAGGTAGCGCATGCGCGGCTTGGGCCCGCCGCTCAGGCGCATCAGCCCGACGAACAGCAGGCAGCACACCAGCAGCCCGGCCAGTTCGTTCAGCGCGCGCAGCAGCGTCTCCAGCGGGACCCAGTTGCCGGCCCAGCCCGAGAACATGTTGAGCAGGGTGGTGAACACCAGCGACACCAGCAGCAGGAAGCCGAACACCAGCACGTAGCCGACGCCGCGCAGGCGCAGGGTCGCGGTGTAGCGCCAGCCATGCCGGGCCGCGCCGGCCGGCTGGCCGTGCGACCAGAGGCGTTCGAACGCGTCCTGCAGCTCGGTGAACACGCCGGTGGCGCCGGACAGCAGCACCACGAAACCGGCGACGGTGGCGCCGATGCCCTGCGACGGCTCCTTGGCGCTCTTCAGCGCCTCGGCGATCAAGGCGGTGCCGCGCTCGCCGATGATGGCGCCCAGCTGCGCGAGCAGGCCCTGCTCCAGCACCTGGCGGTCCAGCCACCAGCCGAGCATGCCGACCAGCAGCAGCAGCAGGGGCGCCAGGCTCAGGATGCCGTAGAACGACATGGCGGCGCTCATCTGCAGGCCGCCGGCTTCGCTCCACAGCTGCACCGCGCGGTACAGCGGGTGGGCCGGCCGCGCGGCGCGGCGCAGCCACTGGGGAATGTGATCGGTCCAGGCCATGCCGCAATGCTGGGCCTGCGGACGGCCGCCGGCGGTAGGAAGCCGGCGAAGGATCAGGCCGGACTCAGCCCACGGCCGCGCACGTGCACGATGCCGCCGGCGCCCCAGGCCGGCCGGTCCCTCTGCTCGTAGACGCGGCGCCGCCCGTCCTTCATCCTGACGGTGGTGATCCACACCACCCCGTGCGCATGCCGGTGCTTCCTCTCGATCACCGATTCCACCGTCGCGCAGTCGCGGCAGTGCAGCAGCTTGGTCGCCGCCACGTCGCCCGGTGTTTCATTGGGCTGGGCCCAGACGGCGGCGGCATGCAGCACGAGGGCGGCGCACAGAAGTTGTTTCATCGCGGTCTCCGAGAGAGTGGATCAGGCCCGGGAAAGGACGTGGCCGCGCACGTGCACGATGCCGCCCGCGCGCCAGGCGGGACGCGCCTCCTGCTCGAAGCGGCGGATGCTGCCGTCCTTCATCCGCACGGTGGTGACCCACACCACCTTGGCGTTCACGTGCTTCTGCACCTCGTTGCCGGCATAGCCGCCGGCGACCGCGCCGCCGACCGTGGCCAGGGTGTTGCCGCCGCCCTTGCCGATCTGGTTGCCCAGCAGGCCGCCGACCACGGCGCCACCGACGATGCCGACGGCGCCGCCCTGGCCCTTGCGCTTTTCCTGGACAACCGACTGCACGGTGGCGCAGTCATGGCAGCGGGCCAGTCTGGCGCCCGCGGTGTCGCCGGGCGTTCCGTTGGGCTGGGCCCAGAGGGTGGCGGCATGCAGCACGAAGGCGGCGCACAGGAGTTTCTTCATCGCGGTCTTTCGGGAGTGGTTGGCTTGCAACGCCCGCTGAGCTTACCCGGCGGACAGCCGCCGGGGTAAGCATTCGTCACACGGCGTGCGTCACAGGTTCGGCGCCAGCAGCCGCTGCAGCTCCGCCAGCCCGGCGCCGCGGCGCTGGGCCTGGTCCTGCAGCTGGTCCTCGCCGATGCGCCCGACGCTGAAATACGTGCTGTCCGGATGGCTGAGGTAGAAGCCGCTCACGCTGGCGGCCGGCAGCATGGCCATGCTCTCGGTCAGCTCCATGCCGATCTCCTCGCACTGCAGCAGGCGGAACATGTCCTGCTTCACGCTGTGGTCCGGGCAGGCCGGGTAGCCGGGCGCGGGCCGGATGCCGCGGTACTTCTCGGCGACCAGTTCCTCGCTGCCCAGCTGCTCGCCCGCGGCATAGCCCCACAGGTCCTTGCGCACGCGCTCGTGCAGGCATTCGGCGCAGGCTTCGGCCAGGCGGTCGGCCAGCGCCTTGAGCATGATGGCGGAATAGTCGTCGTGGTCGTCGAGGAAGTACTTCTCCTTCTTGTCCACACCCAGGCCGGCCGTCACGGCGAACACGCCGACATAGTCCGGCGCCACGCCCTTGGGCGCGACGAAGTCCGCCAGGCAGCGGCTGGGGCGCATGCGGCCCTCGATCTCCTGCTTCTCGGTCTGCTGGCGCAGCCCGTACCAGGTGAGCACCGGATCGCCGCGCGACTCGTCGGCATAGAGCTCGATGTCGTCGTCGCGCACCGTGTTGGCCGGCCAGAGGCCCATCACCGCGCTGGCGGTGAGCCAGCGGCCCTCGATCAGGCGCTTGAGCATGCGCTGGCCGTCGGAGAACACGCGCACCGCCTCGGCGCCGACGATCTCGTCCTTCAGGATGCCGGGGAAGGCACCCGCCAGGTCCCAGGTCTGGAAGAACGGGCCCCAGTCGATGTAGCGGGCAAGCTCGGCCAGGTCGAAATTCTTGAACACGCGCCGGCCGATGAATTTCGGCTTCGGCGGCGTGTAGCTGCGCCAGTCGAACGGCGTCCTGTTGGCGCGCGCCTTGGCCAGCGGCCACAAGGGCACCTGCTTCTTGTTGGCGTGCAGCGTGCGCACCCTGTCGTAGTCGGCATTGATCTCGGCGATGTAGCGCGCCGCCTCGTCGGACAGCAGGTTCTGCGCCACGCTCACGCTGCGCGAGGCGTCGGGCACGTAGACGACCGGGCCTTCGTAGTGCGGCGCGATCTTCACGGCCGTGTGCACGCGGCTGGTGGTGGCCCCACCGATCAGCAGCGGAATCTTGCGCACGCGGAAGTGGTCGTCCTTCTGCATCTCGCTGGCCACGTACTGCATTTCTTCCAGCGAAGGCGTGATCAGGCCCGACAGGCCGACGATGTCCGCGCCCTCGACCTTGGCCTTGGCCAGGATTTCGTGGCACGGCACCATCACGCCCATGTTCACGACTTCGAAGTTGTTGCACTGGAGCACGACGGTGACGATGTTCTTGCCGATGTCGTGCACGTCGCCCTTGACGGTGGCGATGACGATCTTGCCCTTGGCGCGCACGTCTTCGCCGGCCGCTTCCTGCTGCTTCTTTTCTTCCTCGATGTAGGGGATGAGGTGCGCCACAGCCTGCTTCATCACGCGGGCCGACTTCACCACCTGCGGCAGGAACATCTTGCCGGCGCCGAACAGGTCGCCCACGATGTTCATGCCGTCCATCAGCGGCCCCTCGATCACGTGCAGCGGCCGGCCCTTCTTGGCCAGCACCTGCTGGTACATCTCCTCGGTGTCGGCCACGATGTGGTCGGTGATGCCGTGCACCAACGCGTGCGCGAGGCGCTGCTCGACCGTCAGCGCGCGCCACTCGTTCTTTTTGCCCTCGTCCTTGGCCGCGCCCTTGGCGTCCTCGGCGATTTCCACCAGGCGCTCGCCGGCATCGGGCCGGCGGTTCAGCACCACGTCTTCCACGCGCTCGCGCAGCTCGGGCTCCAGCTCGTCGTACACGCCCATCATGCCGGCGTTGACGATGCCCATGTCCATGCCGGCCTGGATCGCGTGGTAGAGGAACACGGTGTGGATGGCCTCGCGCACCGGGTCGTTGCCGCGGAACGAGAAGCTCACGTTCGACACCCCGCCCGAGACTTTCGCGCCCGGCAGGTTCTGCTTGATCCACTTCACCGCGTTGATGAAGTCCACCGCGTAGTTGTTGTGCTCCTCGATGCCGGTGGCGATGGCGAAGATGTTGGGGTCGAAGATGATGTCCTCGGGCGGGAAATCGACCTCGTCCACCAGGATGCGGTAGGCGCGCTCGCAGATCTGGATCTTGCGTTCGTAGGTGTCGGCCTGGCCCTTCTCGTCGAAGGCCATCACCACGGCGGCGGCGCCGTAGCGGCGGATCAGCCTGGCCTGGCGGCGGAACTGGTCCTCGCCTTCCTTCATGGAGATGGAGTTGACGATGCCCTTGCCCTGGATGCAGCGCAGGCCGGCCTCGATCACCTCCCACTTGGAGGAGTCGACCATGATGGGCACGCGCGCGATGTCGGGCTCGCTGGCCAGCAGGTTCAGGAAGCGCACCATGGCGGCCTTGCTGTCCAGCATGGCTTCGTCCATGTTGATGTCGATCACCTGGGCGCCGTTCTCCACCTGCTGGCGCGCCACGGCCAGGGCCTGCTCGAACTGGCCGGTCAGGATCATGCGGGCGAAGGCCTTGCTGCCGGTGACGTTGGTGCGTTCGCCGATGTTGACGAAGAGGCTGCCGGCACCGATGCCGACCGGCTCCAGGCCGGACAGTTTCATCGGGGGGACGGGAATCGCGGGAATCGCCGAATCCGCGGGCTGCGCTTGCTGCTGCATCTCACCTCCAGGGTTGGTCCAAAGGTGAGCGCGGTTGGGATATCTCAAGCCTGACGCTAAGCAATTTGCCTAGTCGCTGCAGCGCTCCTTGAGCTAGGATGATTTTAGAGCAATGGCCCGCCCGTGCAGCACGGGGGATTTCGCATGCGCATTCTTCAGACCATCATGGGCCGGGACACCCGGCCCGACGACGACGCACCCGACACCCGGCCGGGCGCGGGCGTTTCGCCCGGCCGGCTGCGGCGCATCGAAGGCTCGAGCGCCGCCGACCTGGCCGCCGAAATGCTGGGCGCGCCCACCGCGCTGATGCAGCTCAGCCATGAGGAGGCGCGCGCCGTGGTGGCCTACATGGCGCCGCACCGCATTCCCGAGGGCACCACCTTCATCCACGAGGGCGACACCGAGGACACCGGCTTCATGCTGCTGGTGCTGGACGGCGAGGTGATGATCGAAACCATCGTGGTGAGCCGCACCCAGCCGATCACCATGTCGGTGCTGGGGCCGGGCGCGCTGATCGGCGAAATGGGCCTGCTCGACGGTGCGCCGCGCTCGGCCTCCTGCACCGCGATGACCGACCTGCGCTGCGCCGTGCTCACGCGCGATGCGCTGAGCGAACTGCTGGACGACGACCCGCGCAGCGCCGCCAAGCTGATCCTGGCGATTTCCATGCGCATCGCCGAGCGCATGCGCGAGAACCAGGAAAAGCTGAAGCTCTACTCGCAGCTGACGCAAGCGATGAACGAGGAAATCAACGAGCTGATGCCGCTGTAGCGGCACCAATTCGAGCAGGGTTTACCCGCGCCGCGGCGCCCGCCGCTAAACAAGACCGCCGATCCGCCGATGTACCGGGAAACACCGGGAACAGGGAGCGGACATGGTTGCGATCGTCAGCGGCAATAGCCTGGGTTTGGGCCTGACGTCCTGGGCGACGCTGGGCGAGCGGGGACAGTTCGGCACGGCCAGCCTGGGCCAGGCGGGCGAGCAAAGCTTCGTCAACGTCGCCACCGGCAACCTGGTGCTGCAGGACAGGGACGATGTCCTGGCGGCGCCGGGCATACAGGTGGATGCGCTGCGCACGTACAACAGCCTGGGGCTGCTGGACGACGACAACGGCGACAACTGGAGCACGGGCGCGTTCCAGAAGAACGGCAACCTGCAGCTCACCGGCACGCCGAACACCGCCGGCAGCACGGTCACCCGCACCGCGCGGGACGGCGCGCAGGCGACCTACCTCTGGAGCGCGGCGGGGCAGAACTACCTGGGCACGGCCGGCGACGGCGCCCACGACACCATCGCCTACGACAGCGCGTCGCAAACCTTCACCTGGACCGACGGCAGCAGCGGCGCCACCGAGCAGTACCGGAAGCTCGCGACGGGCAAGTACGCGCTTGTCAGGTCCGCCGATGCGGCTGGCAATGCGACCACCTACAGCTATGACGGCGCCGGGCTGCTGACCAGGGTGCAGGCCGCGTCCGGCGACGCCTTCAACTACAGATACGTGAGCGGCAACCTCGCCAGCGTCAGCTACGTGAGCGCCGCCGGCAACACCGGCACGGTGGTCGGTTACGGCTACGACAACAAGGGGCGGCTGGCATCGGTGACGGTGGACCTCACACCCGGCGACAACAGCACGGCAGACGGCAAGGTCTACACCACCACCTACAGCTACGACAGCGGCGGGCGACTGGCCTCCACCACCCAGGCGGACGGCACGAAGCTGAGCTTCAACCACCAGCGCGGCTCGGACGGGGTCTACCGCGTCACCAGCGTCACCGACGGCCTGGGCAAGGTCACCACGTACAGCTATGACCTGGCCAACCGCAGGACGACGGTGACCGATCCGCTCGGGCGTGCCACGGTCTATGCCTACGACACAAGCGGCCAGCTCACCAGCGTCACCGCGCCGGCCATCGGCGGCGTGTCGCAGCTCACCACGTTCGCCTACAGCGCCAACGGCGACCTGGTGGCGGTAACCGACCCGCTCGGCCAGCAGCTGGCGATGGGCTACGACGCCAGCGGCAACCAGACGCTGCAGCGCGACGCCGCGGGCAACACCATCACGCGGACCTTCAACGCCAACAACCAGCTGGTGACCGAGGCGCTGTACGTCGTGGCCGATCCCGACGGCGCAGGTGCGGCATCCGCCTCGCAGCCGCTGGTCACGCGCCATGTGTACGACGGCAGCGCAAAGAACCTGCTGCGCTTCGTCCTCAGCCCCGAAGGCCGCGTCACCGAATACCGCCACGACGCGCTGGGCCAGCGCGTTGCCGCGCTGCAGTACACGGTGGATGCGTACGGCGCCGGCGGGCTCGCGCCGACCGACGTTCCCGCGCTGGCGGACATGGTGGGGTGGACCGGCACGCGCGGCCAGCAAGCCGCACGAACCGACTTCAACTACGACTACCGCGGCCGGCTGCAGACGGCGACGCAATGGGCGCAGGTCGACGCCACCGGCGCGGGCGTGAACGACGGCAAGCAGTCGGTGACCACTTATGTGCGCGACGCCGGTGGCCGGCTGCTGCAGACCGTGTCGCCCAACGGGAGCGGCACCACCTTCACCTACGACGGCCTGGGCCGCGTGCTGACCGAAACCAATGCGCTGAGCGAGACCACCCTCCACGGCTACGACGCCGCCAGCAACACGATCTCCGTCACGCAGGCGAACGGCTTGGTCACCACCAGCGCATACGACAAGAACGGGCGCCTGGTCAGCGTCGCGCAAAGCACGGCAACAGCCCCGAACCTGGGAACCTCGCAGTACGCCTACGACGCCAACAACAAGCTGCTGATGACGCAGGACTCCACGGGCGTGCGTCATTGGATGCTGTACGACGAAGCGGGCCGGCAGGTCGCGGACATCGACGGCAACGGCAGCCTCACGGAATACGTCTACAACGCCGACAACCTGCTCACCCGCACCATCGCCTACGCCACGGCGGTGAGCACCGGCAGCCTGGCGGACAACACCGGCACGCCGCTCAACCCCACACTGGCGTCGATCCGCCCCGCCGCCAACGCCGCCGACCGCAGCAGCTGGCGCATCTACGACGCGGCCGACCGGCTGGTGAAGACGGTGGACGCACGCGGCGGCGTGGTGCAGACGGTGTACGACGGCCTGTCGCGCGTGGTGTCGACGCTCGCCTATGCCGCGCGAATCGCCACCGCCTCGCTGGGCAACGCGCCGGCATCGGCCGCCGCCGCGCCGGTCACCTCGGCGGACGACCGCACCAGCCGCAATTTCCACGACGGCGACGGCCTGCTGCGCGGCACGCTGGACGGCGAAGGCTTCCTCACCGAGAACCTGTACGACGCGGCGGGCCGGCTGGTGCGCACGGTGCGCTACGCGAACCCCACCGATGCCGCACTGCGCGGCGGCGGTACGCTGGCGCAGCTGCTGCCCGCATCGAGCGACGGCGACACCACCACCACGCTGCTGAGCAACAACAAGGGCCAGGTCACCGGCATCGTCGACGCCGAGGGCTACCTCACCGAGAAGGTCTATGACGCGGACGGCAACCTGGCGCGGACCGTCCGCTACGCCGGCAAGGTCACGGCAGCCTGCGGCCCCGGCAGCAGCGTGGCCGACGTGCGGCCGGCACCGAGCCCGCAGGACCAGTCGACCCGCTGGAGCTACGACGCGCTGGGACGCGTCGCGCAGCAGACCGACGTCCAGGGCACCGTCACCCAGTTCAGCTACGACAAGGCCGGCAACCTGGTGAAGACCGTGGCCGCGCTGGGCCAGCCGGACACGCGCACGCTGCTGGCGCGCTACGACGTGCAGGGCCGCATGACCGGCGAACTCACGGCCGAAGGCGCGCTGCAGCTCACCGGCAACCAGACGCAGGCACAGGTCGACACGGTCTGGTCGCAGTGGGGGCTGACCCACAGCTACGACGCCGCCGGCCGCCGCACCGGCACCACCGACCAATACGGCAACCGCACGCTGTTCTTCTACAACGCAGACGGCCAGCGCACGCACACTGTAAACGCGCTGGGCGAGGTCGTCGAGAACCAGTACCACGTCTTCGGCCAGACCAGCGCGGTGGTGAAGTACGGCTCGCGCATCGGCCTCACCGGGCTGGCCGGCGGCCTGGTGACTTCGGCGCTGACGACGGCGCTCAACGCGGTGAAGAGCGCCGCGCTGGACAGCACCACCAGCTACGCCTACCTGGCGACCGGGTCGCTCGCCAGCGTCACCGACGCGATGGGCTTCGCCACCACCTCCACCTACAACGCGTTCGACGAGGAGGATTCGCGCACGCAGGCGCTGGGCTCGAACCGGTTACGCGTCGAGACCACCGTCTACGACCGCCGCGGCCTGCTGCTGACGCGAACGCAGGACCCCGGTGGGATCGACGCCGCGAGCCAGATCCACTACGACGCGTTCGGCCGCATCTGGCGCACCACCGACGCCAACGGCAACACCCGTAACTTCGACTGGGACCGCCTGGGCCGGCAGGTAGGCAGCACCGACGCCACCGGCGCGGCGCGCTTCACCACGTACGACGCGTTCGACCGTGTACTGACGCAGAAGGACGCGCTGGGCAACACCACCAGCTACCTGTACGACCCGGCGCAGCGCAGCATCGCCATCACCACGCCCGAAGGCATCGCCACCACCACGGTGTTCACGCGCTTCGGCCAGACCCAGTCGGTGACGGACGGGCGCGGCAACACCACCAGTTTCCTCTACGACCGCAACGGCAACCTGAAGACGACGACGCGCGCCGACGGCACCACCACCTCCGCCAACTACGACCGCACTGGCCGTATCGCGGACAGCACCGATGCCAACGGCGACAAGGTGAGCCTCTCCTACGACGCCGCCAGCCGCGTCATCACCCGCATGGTCGATCCCGGCGGCCTCAACCTGGTCACCAGCTACGCCTGGACGCCCAAGGGCCAGCAGCTGACCGTGACCGACCCGGACCAGGCGGTCACGCAATTCAGCTACGACGCCAACGGACAACTGGCCAGGCAGGTGGTCGACCCGGGCGGCCTCAACCTCACCACCCAATACACCTACGACGGCGCGGCCAAGGTGCTGACCGTGACCTCGCCCACCGGCACCGTCACGCAATACGGCTACGACCTGCTGGGACGGCGCACCAAGGAGCAGGTGGATCCCACCGGGCTGAACCTCACGCGCAGCTGGACCTACGACAAGGCCGGCAACGCGGTGACGGCCACGGATGCCAACGGCCAGGTCACGCGCTACGTCTACGACGCCGAGAACCGGCAGGTCTACGCCATCGATCCGCTGGGCGACGTGCAGCGGACGGTGTACGGCGCCAACGGCCGCGTGCTGAAGACGACCGCTTACGCGACGCCGTTGACCGCCACCGCGCTGGCGTCGCTGGGCAGCACCCCCACCGTGGGCCAGGTGGCGCCGCTGGTCACAAGCAGCCCGCAGGACAGCGTGCAGCACCGCGTCTACGACCGCGACGGCCGCTTGGCCTTCACGGTGGACGGCGCCGGCTCCGTGGTGGCCTATGCCTACGACGGCAACGGCAACGTCGTGGACCGCCTCGCCTACGCCGAAGCGCTGCCGGGCTGGACACCTGGCACCACGCCGTCGCCGGTGCGCGACGCCGCGCGCGACCTGCGGCTGCGCACTGTCTACGACAAGCTGGACCGGGCCATCTACACCGTCGACGGCGCCGGCGGGGTGGTCGCCATGCAGTACGACGCGGCAGGCAGGCTCACTGAGCGCAAGGCGTATGCAGGCGCCATTCCGGCCGGCACCGCAGCCACTGCCTCGGCGGTTGCCCAGGCGGCGGGCCTGGTGGCCGATGCCGCGCGCGACATGCTGCTGCGCCAGGTCTACGACAAGGCAGGCCGGCTGACGTGGAGCGTGGACGGCGCGGGCGCGGTGACGCGCCGCAGCTACGACGGCGCCGGCAACCTGCGGCAGCTCCAGCAGTACGCCGGCGCCCTCGCCGCCGGCGCCGACCCGAGCACGGTGGCGTCCAGCGCCGCCAACCGCACCACCACCATGAGCTACGACAAGGCGGGCCGCTGCGTCGAGACGGTGGACGCGCTGGGCGGGGTGGTGCGCAACGTGTACGACAACGAGGGCCGGCTGACGCAGAGCACCGCCTACGCCGATCCGGCGCTGGCGAACGATGCCGCCAACCGCGTCAGCCGCTTCGCCTACGACACCGCCGGCCGGCTGGCCTATGCCATTGACGCGACCGGCGCGATCACCGGAACGCTGTACGACGGCGCCGGCAACGCGGTCAAGACCACGGCCTTCGCCGGCCCGCTCGGCGCGGCCGCGCTGGCGGGCCTGTCCCCCACCGCGACCGCTGCCACCGTGGCCGGTCTGGTCAGCCGCAACAGCGCGCTGGACCGCGTGACGCAGCGCGCCTTCGACGCCGCCGGGCAACTGGTCTACACCGTCGATGCGGCCGGTTATGTGCGCGAGACGCAGTACGACGGCGTGGGCCGCACGCGCAAGACCATCCTTCATGACGACCCGGCAATGCGCACGGAGAGTTATGCGTACGACGCCGCCGGGCGGCTGCTGGCCAGCACCGACGCGCTGGGCTTCACCGAGACCTTCAGCTACAACGCCATCGGCGACAAGCTCAGTTTCACCAACAGGAACGGCGCCACCTGGAGCTACGACCACGACGCCGCCGGCCGGCTGGTGCAGGAGACTTCGCCCGAGGTGCAATGCACCACGGTCGGACCCCCCACATCTATCGTCACACGGCTGGCCTACGACGCGCTGGGCAACCTCACCGCGCGCACCGAAGCGGCGGGCACGGTCGACCAGCGCGTCACCAGCTACCAGTACGACCCGCTGGGCCGACAGGTCAAGACGCTGTATCCCGCCGTCGCGGTGTACAACGCCGCCGGCGACCCGCTCACGACCACGGGGCTCGCGGCGCGCAGCGAGACCCCGCCCCAGATGCTGAGCACCAGCACCTTCTACGACGCGCTCGGCAACGCGGTCGCCGGCATCGACCTGGCCGGCAACTGGAGCTACAAGTCCTACGACCGGCTCGGGCGCGTGGCGTACGAGATGGACGCCATGGGCTACATGGTGGGCTACACGCGCAACACCTTCGGCGAGGTGACCGACCTGGCGCGCTACGCCACGGCGGCCACCCTGCCGGCGCCCAGCCCGCTGGGCATCGGCGAGGCGCAGGCCAGGGCGATAGCCACGGCGCTCGCCGGCGCCGCCGACCGGCACCTGCTCACGCAGTACGACCGGCGCGGCCAGACGGCCGTGGTCACCGAGCCCAGCGTCTACAACTGGAACGTGGATGCCGAAGGCAACGGTTCGGCGACGATCGGCGGCAAGGTCACCACGCGCAGCTACAACGCGTTCGGTGAGCTGGTGCGCAGCGTGTCCGCCGGCGCCACCACCGACCACGTGTTCGACGCGCGCGGCCTGGAGGTGGCGACCATCGATGCGATGGGTTTTCTCAGCACGCAGTCGTACGACGCGGCCGGCCAGCTGCTGTCGCGCACCGAGTACGCCGTGTCCATCGGCGGCGGCGACTGGGGCAGCCAGGCTGTTCCGACCGGCATTCCCAATGCAATCGCGTCCGCGGGCGACCGCACCATCCAATACACCTACGACGACGCCGGACGCAAGACCGCCGAGACGCGCAAGAACGTCGAGGTCAGCACCAACGGCGTGCCGATCGCCCGCGCCGATGGCACCCTGTCGGTCACGCGGATGCCGCGGCAGCCCACTGCGGCCGTCACCACCCCGGCGGGCAGCACGCGCGTCCCCAGCGTGGCGTTCTTCGGCGGTGCGGACGGCAGCGGCGTGCTGCAGTGGCGCGCGCCGCCCGCGGGAACCCAGGCCAGCGTGAAGTGGCGCTTGGCCGGCACCCAGGAATGGAGCAGCGGCGACACCGCGATCACGACCGGCGCGAACGGGCTGCAGAGCCTGGCCATCGCCGCCGACATGCCGTCCGGCACCTACGAAGTGGAGATCGATTACCTGTCGGGCGATGGAATCGTGGCGCTCGAGACCCTGCGCGTCACCTTCCCGGGCCCGGCCCTGCAGCTGGGCCTGGTCGGCGCGGCGCCCACCAGCGCGCTGCCGGGAATCGGCGGGGTTGTGCTGGCCATGCGCAACGGCGTCGACGTGCTGCAGTGGCCGCTGCCCTCCGGCGGCGCCACCGCCACGCTGCATTTCATCGCGCCCGGCAGCACCGACTGGCTGCCCGCCCAGGTGCAGACCGACAGCGCCGCCGGCGTGCAGTACGTGGCCATTCCCGACGGCTTGCCGGCGGGCAGCTACGCGCTGCAGCTGGACCTCACCGGCTACGCCACGCAGCGCCGCGATGTGGCGACCACGTTCGCGTACGACCACGTCGGCAACCTGGTGCGCACCACCGACGCGCTGCAGGGCGACACCTACAGCTACTACGACGCGCTCGGCCGGGTGCTCGCCACCGCCACGCCCGCCGTCGCCGGCCTCAACGGCAGCATCGCGCCGCTGACCGAGTACTTCCGCGACGCCTACGGCAACGTGGTGGGCACCATCGCCCGCGCGAACGGCGCGGCCGCGCTCAGCGACACGGCCTACACGCGCGGCAACGACAGCGCCGACGACCGGGTCCAGGGGTCGGCCTACGACGGCTTCGGGCACCTGACGCAGACCACCGACGCCAACGGCGCCAGCCACTACTTCTCGTACAACGCGCGCGGGGACCTGGCCAAGAGCTGGCAGGCGGTGAGCGACGCCACCGGCACCTGCACGGTCTACCAGCGCATCCTGTACGACAAGCTGGGGCGCGCTGTGTCCATCAGCGAACCGGCCGCCGCATCGCTGGGCAGCACCACCGGCAACGGTGCCAGCACCACCGTCGTCACCTACAACGCGTTCGGCGAAGTCACCGACCGCAAGGTGGACGGCATGCAGGCCGAGTTCTTCCGCTACGACAACGCCGGCCGCGTCTGGATGACCAACAGCGGCGACGGCGTGGACTGCGTGATGCTGCACGACACGCTGGGCCGCGCCACGCTGGAGCTGCGCAGTGACGGCAGCGGCGGCAGCAACATCGACGTGGCCGCGTTCGCCACGCCCGACCAGGCAGCCGCGGCGGCGAGCAGCCTGCGCAAGACGATTTCCGTCTACGACAAGCTAGGGCACCTGGTGAAACAGGTGCTGCCGCAGCGGCTGGACTGGCCCAGCGGCGTGAACGTGACGCACCAGACGGTGCATGCACAGATCGTGCAGGTGGGGCAGGTGAGCGGCAGCACCGGGCAGGTCGCCTGGACACAACCAAACCGGGTCACCCTGTTGTGGACCAGCCTGGCCGCGCTGGGCTCCGGCGAGATCAAGGTGGAGTTGTCGTACACCACGGACCAGACCCTCGACACCGCCACCCGCACCGTGACGCGCTACTTCACGGCCGAACAGGCCGCCTCGGGCGTGACGCTGCAATGGAGCGAGGACAGCAACACGGTGGGCGGCATCGGCCAGGTCACCGGCGTCTCGGTCTACAAGAAGGACGTGTTCGGCCAGTGGCAGAAGGTGACCGACCAGGCCGCGCTGGCTGACGGCACCAGCTACATCACGGTGCTGGCGCCCACCGATGCGTCGGCCAGCGTGCAGCTGCAAGGCCGTGTCCTCGGCGGCGGCGGAGAGTGGGCCACCCTGCAGACGCTGAACTTCGGCGACCAGCTGTTCTACAACACGGCGCCGCACGGCTGGGCCACCTACGAATACCGCGTTCTCACGCAGCGCGTGGGAGAAGCCGGACCGACGGTGAGTTCCAGCGGCAGCATCGAGCTGTCGCCCGCCATCCATGCCCTGATCGCCACGCCGGTCACCCACCAGAACATCTGGGGGCCGGGCCGCTACGGCTGGCAGAGCCCCGGCAGCGGCGTGGTGCAGACGCTGCGCTACCGCGCGGCAGGCAGCACGGGCAGCTGGCAGACGCTGGCCGTCGGCGCGCTGGGCGGCGGCTACGACGGCATCAATGCGCTGGCGCTGCTGCCGGGCAGCTACGACTACGAGCTGCTGTACAGCCACGCCGGCGACCTGGGCCCGTATGCCTACACCACCGGCCAGCTGACGCTGGACAACGCCATCGGCACGCCGCCGGTGCCCGGCTTCACCTTCCAGGGCAAGGCGGACGGCTCCTCGGTGATCGCGTGGACGCCGCCGCCCGCAGGCACATCGTCGCGCCTGCGCTACGGACTGACGGGGGCAAGCCTCGCCACCTCCATGCCGGGCCCTTTCGAGCGCGATGCCTCGGGCCGTGAATACGCCGTCACGCCCAGCAACCTGCAGCCGGGCACCTGGTGGGTGGAAGTCGCCTATCTCTCGCCGGTCGACGCAAGCGTGGTCAACATCTCGCTTGGCAACGTCACGATCAAACAGGGGCCCGTGGAGCAGGCCACCTGCCTGGACACGACACCCGTTTACACGGGGCAAAACGGATTCCCTCCCCTGGACGGATGGATCTTCACGCCCGCGTCCACCGGCGCCTGGTCGCTCTCGTGGCCGTTGCCGCCGGCGGGCGGGCGCTCGGAGATCGTGTTCCGGAAACACGGCGCGACCACCTGGATCACACCGAACCCCGCCGACTTCCCGATCGTGACCAGCGGTTCGAGGCAGCAGATGTCGGTGTCGGCGGCCACGCTGCCACCCGGAAACTGGGACATCGCCCTGCGGCAGTTCAACAGCGGCGGAACCCAGGTCTACCAGAACGACTATGCGCTCGCGACGTACCCGGACGTGCAGGTCGTCCCGACGCTGGCCGACACGACGCCGGCCTACACCGCGCCGGTGAACGTGCCGCTCATCAACACCACGTTCACGGCCAACACCGACGGCAGCTGGTCGCTCGCGTGGCCCAGGAGCACGGATTCCACCGTGTCGCTCACCCTCGTGCGGTACCGCCTGACGGGAAGCACGGACTGGAGCCCGCTTGCGCCCAGCTGGCAGCCGGTCACCCGAATCGACAGCGGAACGACGCAGCGCATCGACTTCGCGCCGACCACGCTGGCGGCCGGCAGCTACGACGTGGCGGTGTTCGACCTGAGCGGCACCAAGCTGGTGGCGCAGCGCCTGTGCACCGTGACCGTGAAGCCGCCGACGTACGCGGCGGCGGCGCAGACCGACACCACGCCGACGTACGTGCCGGGGTACAGCTGGTCCATGCCACGGACCTACCAGTCAGTCAGCGGCATCTTGTGGTCAACCAACGCACAGGGCTCCACCCTCTTTTGGCAAAAAGCGCCGTCGGGCTACACCACGGTGGTCAGCTACCGCCGCAGCGGCACGGGCACCTGGACCACCGCGGACCCCAACGCCTATGCGGGAACCAGCCCGCAAAGCCTGTACATCGGCGCGCAGGCGCTCACCGACGGCGCATGGGACGTGCAGGTCACGCAGGTGAGCACGAGCGGCGGCACGGTGCTGGGGGTGTCCACGGCGACCATCAACGTCTCGAACGGCGGGGTCACGCACGACATGCGCGGCACCTGGCCGGCGGTGCGAGGTTTCGCGTTCACCAACAACCTGTCCACGGGCGGCTCGGTCGTTTCCTGGTCGGCCCCGGACAGCGGCTTCACGGCCAAGGTGGCGTACTCCACCGACGGCGTCAACTGGACACCGATGTCGCCGGACGTCCCCGGTGGCACCCAGGTGACCATCGGCGCGGCGACCGGGGCCGGGACCTACTACCTCATGGTGGAAATGGTCGGCAGCAACGGCCAGCGCGCGCAGGCGACGACCGGGACGGTCACCATTCCCGGCGGAGGTTTCGGCAACGGCTTCAGCAACACTACCGGCGCCGTTCCTGCCGTCACCACCAGCGCCCCGGGCGCCAACCACCCGAAGATCAACGCCAGCTTCGCCAGCAGCGCGGCGGACGGCAGCTGGTCGCTGACCTGGCCGCTGCAGTCCGGCACCATGAACCTGTACTACAAGGTGGCGGGCAGCACGGGCGGATGGCAGAACTTCAGCAGCAAGATCTCCAGCTCCGGCTCCACGCAGAAGGCGAGCATCGCCGCCGCCGACCTGCCGCCCGGCAGCTACGAATTCGACCTGTTCTGCACCAGCGGCGGCGTGCGCACCAGCCAGTCCCTGTGCACTGTGACGGTCAGCTCCACGCCGGCGACCAAGGCCGCCTGGGCCGAAAAGACGCCGCCGTACACCGCCCCCGTGAACGCCGAACCGATCCCGGTGACCTTCACGCTGCTGGCCGACGGGAACTGGCGCATGGCCTGGCCGGTGCCGACCTTCGGCACGACGCTGGTGGCGAACTGGCAGGTGCCCAATTCGACGGCCTGGATCGACCAGCGCACGAACGTGGTGACCAGCGCCGACGGCCTGACGCAGTCCCTCGACATCAGCGGCACGCTGGACGTCGGCACCTACAGGATGGACCTGGCCTACGCGAAGAGCGACGGCACGCGCACCGCGCAGTACAAGGCCAGCGTCACGTTCCCGGAGAACTCGGTCCCGCCCACGCTCGCCCAGGTGGACAGCGGCTACCGCAAGGCCGAGAACCTGCCGGTGATCCTCACCCAGTTCATCGGCGACCCGGTCGACGGCAGCTGGACCCTGAGCTGGAACCATCCGCCAGCGGGCAAGACCGCGACGCTGAAGTACCAGCTGCTGGGGAGCACAGCCTGGCTCGACCTGCCGCAGCCGGTGAAGGCGGCCGCGGGCCGGGACGCGGTCCAGATCCACACCTGGGACCTGCTGCCGGGGCAATACCAGCTCGACCTGTTCTTCACCGATGCCACCGGACGCACCGACCAGGCGCAAGGCCTCCTGACCATGCATGTTCCGGCGCCTGACGCGCCGGTGATGGCGACGCAGTCGACCGGCTACGTGCCGGCGACATTCGGGGTGACGCAGGCCACCACGCCGCTGCAGCGCAACGCCATCGCGCAGCTGTCCAGCGCGAACACGGCCTTACCTAACCAGCGTGCCGTGGTGAACCGCAGCTACGACCGCTGGGGCAACCTGCTGACGGTGAGCGACGCGCGCTCCACCGCCTGGATCACCAGCTTCCAGTACAACGCCAACAACCAGCTGGTGCGCCAGACCCAGACCGACGGCGACGCGGCGCACGCGGCGGTGACGACCCCCCTGTACGACGCGCTGGGCCGCCAGCTGGCGGTGACCGACGCGAACGGCAACACCAGCCGCCAGGAATGGGATGCCGCGGGCAACCTGGTGCAGGAGATCCACGCCGACGGCGGCACCGTGCGCCACAGCTACAGCGTGTTCGGCGGCAAGGTGCAGACGGTCACGCAGGTGGACAAGGCGGCCAGCACGACCACCACCTATAGCTACGACAAGCTCTCGCACCTGCTGACGACCCGGTACGCCGCGGTCCATTCCGTCCACGTGGATGCCGCCTACAACCTGGTGGACGACGGCACGCGGCAGCTGGAAGAGAGCAGCACCTGGGACCAGGCGGGCCGCAAGATCAGCCACACGGGCACCGACGGCACCGTGTCCACCTACCGCTACGACCTGCGCGGCAACGTCATCAAGAGCACCAGCAGCAGCGTGACCATGCTGATGGCGTACGACACGCAGGGCCGGCTGGTCGCGCAGCAGGACGGCAACGGCCTGGGCACGACCTGGTGGTACGACTATTTCGGCAAGCTGAGCCTCCACACCGACATCGGTGGACGGCAGTCCACGTACAGCTACGACAACGCGCGCCAGCTGATCGCGCAAAGCAACGACCGCCTGTCCGACCCGCTGAACCCGCAGTCGCACAACGCCATCACCTACCGCTACGACAAGGCGGGCAACCAGGTCGAGATCAACGACGCGAGCACCAACACCGTCCACACCTTCAGCTACGACCTGGCCGGCCACCGCATCCGCGAAACCACCAAGCAGGGCGACGTGATCAACAACGTTGCCCAGTACGTGACCTACCAGGACAACCACCTGGCCTACGACGCGCTGGGGCGGCTGCGCTGGGTGGGCGACGGCCGCGCCTACGTGTCGATGCACTACGACAAGGTGGGCAACCGCACGCGGATCACCACCCACGTGATCACGGAAAGCAGCAGCGCCACGGCCAACACGCAGCAGGCCACCGTGCACGACACGGACTACAGCTTCCAGTACGACGCGATGAACCGCCAGACGCTGGCCAACGGCACGGCCGGCGGCACGCTGGGCACCGACGGCCACCGGATCACCTACGACTTCCTGGGCAACAAGACCTCCGACAGCTGGCAGGGCACAGTGGTCAGCACCACGCCGCCGACCACCTACACCAGCACCGACTTCGAGACCGGCTCCACCAGCAGCTACACCACGCCCCCCAGCTACGTGGCGCAGCTGGGCGTGACCACCGAGACCTACGACTACGACACGAGGGGACGGCTGGCGGCCATCACGCGCGACGGCACGCGGGTGGACGACCGCCTGTACGACGCGGGCGGGCGACTGGTGCAGACCGGCGCGCTGCAGCCGCTGCCCGCGGCGTACGTGAACGCGTTGTACGGCGTGAACAGCAGCAACGAGGTGCTGTCGGGCAACGGCAGCGAAATCAAGTTCAGCCGCTACGACGCCGACGGGCGGCTGCTGAAGCAACTGGTCAAGGACAAAATCGGCACCCCGAGGTACGAGCTGGACTACGCGAACGCCGCCGGCACCGCGAACCACGACGGCGCGGGCAACCTGCTGGGCTATAAGCTGAAGACGCTGCAGGGCAGCAGCTATACCAACCAGTACACCTACAGCTATGCGCGCATGGACGGCTACCGCGAGCAGGGCGTCACCGGCCAGCGCGTGGGTTCGAGCGTCATCAGCAGCACCCGGGAAACCTACGACGGCAACGGCTTCCTGACCAGCGTGGCGGACACCGGCCAGCAAGACAACTACCGCAGCTTCGTGAACGACGAGGCGGGCCGCGCGCTGTACGTGAAGCAGGGCAGCCACGTCCAGCGCCAGCTGATCGTCAACGGCGAGGTGCTGGGGCGTTATGGCGGAACGGTTGACCCCAACCAGGCCAGGAGCGTCTCGGGCGTGCCGATGTTCAAGGACACGGCGGAATTCAACTTCGGCTTCGCGCCCACCGGCGGCGACACGCCGCAGATGCAGGACAGCACGCACGTGGTGTCCGCCGGCGACACGCTGCAGGCCATTGCGCAGGCCGCCTACGGCGACAGCCGGCTGTGGTACCGCGTCGCCGACGCCAACGGCTTGAGCAGCAACGAGGAACTACGCGCCGGGCAGGTGCTGAAGCTGCCGCCGCTGCAGACAGCGGGCAATGCGGCAGGCACCTTCAAGCCCTACGACCCGAGCGCGGTGAAGGGCGACACGGCGCCGTTTCTGCCGGCGCCCCAGCCGAAGAAGAAGGGCTGGTTCGGCAAGCTGCTAGCGATCGTCATCATGGTGATCGTGACGATCTACACGGCAGGGGCCTTGAGCGGCGCAACGGGCGGACTCTTGGCCACGCTGGAGGGCGGGATGACGGCTTTGGGTTCAGCCGTCACAGGCGCTGGTTTGGCAGGCACGGCTGCCGGCACCTTGGGCGTCAGCGGCTTCGCCGTCTCGGCCGCGGCCGGCTCCATTGCCGGCCAGGCATTCTCCATCGCGAGCGGCCAGCAGGATGGCTTCAGCTGGAAGCAGGTTGCACTGAGCGCGCTGTCTGCCGGCGTCGGGGCGGGCTTGCCGGCCGGGCTGGGCGGCGCGCCGGGATCGTTCGGCAATGCGGTGGCGCGGGCGGCAGTCGGGAATGCGATCACGCAAGGCATCGGGGTGGTGACTGGGCTGCAGGGCAAGTTCGATTGGAGAGGAGTGGCGACGTCGGCTGTGGGCGCGGGCGTGGGCCAAGTGGCCGGCGATGCGCTGCATGCGGGCAATGCTTTCGCCGGCCTGGGGCGCTTCGGCCAGCAACTGGCGCAGGGGACCGTTAGGGGATTTGCCTCGGGGCTGGCGACGGCAGTCGCGCGCGGCGGGAGGGTGGCGGTGCAGCAGGTTGCGGTGGATGCGTTTGGGAATGCGCTTGGAAACGCCGTCGCAGCGGCAGGCCTACCCGATGCGGCGAACCACCCCCTGGATGACAACCAGCGGGAAGCCTTGAAGATGGGCTTTGGCCCACTCAACCCGAATGCGGCGGCACAGATGGCGTTGCTATCGAGGATCGATTTGCGCTCGAACTTTGTGGCGGGTAGCGGCCCGGACCAGTTCGAACCGATCGAGACGGCGCTGCCTGAGGATGGCGCGCCGTCCAATGCGGCGATGAGCCTGGAGCAGTTGCGCAGACAGGAGATCGACTACCGCAACCGCACGGAACAGATCGCGGAACAAGTACAGGATGCCGATTTTCGCAAGCGCGGGCCGAAGGCCACGGCAGCGGACGTGGCGCGCTATGAGGAGGTGTTGCAGCAGATGCCTGGGTGGAGGGTGAACAAGATCTTCCACGCCAATGACCCGAACCATTTCGTGATCGGTGCGTTCCTCGACGGCACGTGGAACAAGCGGCCCGGGGAGGATTTGCTGGATACGCGCCCGGGAGTTGACTATACAAATGCCGGTTTATTGGAACTGATGTCGAGAAGACAAAACTCCAACTTCCGCACAAAATACTTCGAGGGTGTCGGCACAGACTGGTATACAAAGCTGATAGGTGGGGCCACTGGAGCCGGTGTGACTTTGCGCGCTGAGGGTGCCTACGAATGGATGGTGAAGCAGGTGAACGCCGTCTTCATCAATAACTCGCACGCCACATTCGATTTGTTGGGGGTGGGCTTTAGCCGCGGTTCACTGGAAACGCGTATGCTGCTGCGCATGCTTGATCAGCGAGGGATTCCGGACACGCGTAGTGCATACGATGTGCAGGTTGGCGACGGACATACCGAGGTGCATTACGAGCGCGATATCGTGGCACCTGGTACGGCGAACCTGAATACGATCATCTTCGATACTGTGACCACGGGTGTGGGCGATTTCTATAACGTTGATCTACCTACACGCGCGCAGGTGTACCACCCCATCGCGCGCGACGAGATGAGGCCCGAATTTGCAAGCGCACCGCTAGCGCGACTAGGTCAAGCGATGAGCTCGAATTGGTTCCAACCGGTGCTACCTGGCGACCATTCGGATCTTGGCAACAACCATGACCGAGGCGGCTTGGGTGACTTGAATCTCAAGTTGGCATATCGCTTTATGACGGAGAAACTAGGCCTGCCGATGGCACCCATTCCGAGCGCATACACACCCAGGCCTGAGAACATGTGGATCCATGATATGCGTGGCAATCAAGGGGTCGCTCCACCTGACAACTCACCGTTTGTGCGCGCGGTTGCTCCGCGCTACACGCCGCTACAGTCCATCCGGAACCCGTATTGAGATAACGATCATGAAGTTGGCAGATCACCTCTCGTGGTTGTCACACGGTGCGACCACTGCACTAGTGCTCACAGGGATGCTGATCGGATGTGCAAACTCACCAACCCCGACGATCGATGGTCGTGTTTATCATTGCGTTGGAACTGACCATCCGATTCCGCCACAAGACACTTGGGCAAAAAAAACGCCACTTGAGCTGTTCGAATACGGAGACTATGTGGATGCGAACCGACCAACCATTTCGGGCAGCAGCTATTGCGGTGTCTTAGCCGTTCCGAAGCTTGCTTACCTGCGCTATCAAGTCGATGGCCGCGTAATTGAAAAGCGCTTCGATCTCTCGACGCTCAACGTACAACGCGTACGCGGCAAGACCATAGAGTTTTTTGTCGACGGCAATGTCGTTGAGGTGCGGCTATTGACGCCCGTTCCAGGCCGCTACGTGGACACTAAGGAAGTCATCGACCGCCGTTAGGGACCAAGCTTCTCCCGCGAAGCGCCCCGATCACCAGCTCAAGCCGCTTCTCTGTAAAAAAACTCCCGCTGCCGCGTCCGCGTCGGCAGCGGCTCCACCGCCTCTCGGATCGCCGTGATGTGCTCCGGCGTGGTCCCGCAGCATCCCCCCACGATGTTCACCAACCCCTCGGCCGCGAATTCCCGCAGCAGCCGCGACGTCACGTCCGGCGTCTCGTCGAAGCCCGTCTCCGCCATCGGATTGGGCAGGCCCGCGTTCGGGTAGCAGCTGATGAACATGTCCGGCGCGGCGCGGTTCAGTTCCTGGATGTAGGGGCGCATCAGCGCCGCGCCCAGGGCGCAGTTCAGGCCGATGGCCAGCGGGCGGGCGTGGCGCACGCTGTACCAGAAGGCCGTCACGGTCTGGCCGCTCAGGATGCGGCCGGATGCATCGGTCACGGTGCCGCTGATGATCAGCGGCAGGCGCTCGCCGCTGTTGTCGAAGTATTCGTCGATGGCGAACAGCGCCGCCTTGGCGTTCAGGGTGTCGAAAATCGTTTCCACCAGCAGCAGGTCGACGCCGCCTTCCACCAGGCCCTGCACCTGCTCGTAGTACGCGGCGCGCAGCGCCTCGAAGTCCACGTTGCGCGCGCCCGGGTCGTTCACGTCGGGGCTGATGCTGGCGGTGCGCGGCGTCGGGCCCAGCGCGCCAGCCACGAAGCGCGGCTTGTCGGGCGTGGAGAACTTGTCGGCCGCTTCGCGCGCCAGCTTGGCGGCGGCGATGTTCATTTCCAGCGACAGGTGGGCCAGGTCGTAGTCCGATTGGGCCAGCGCGTTGGCGCCGAAGGTGTTGGTCTCGATGATGTCGACGCCGGCGGCCAGGTAGCCCTCGTGGATGTCGCGGATCACGTCGGGCCGGGTCAGCACCAGCAGGTCGCCGTTGTTCTTCAGGTCCTTGGGGTGGTCCTTCAGGCGCTCGCCGCGGAAGTCGGCCTCGGTGAGCTTGAAGCGCTGGATCATGGTGCCCATGGCGCCATCGAGGATGGCGATGCGCTGTTCCAGGATGGCCGGCAGGGCTTGGCCACGGGTGTAGGTGATCGGCTTCATGGTCCGGCCATTCTAGGGAGAAAGCCTTGCCCCCGGAACCGGCGCGGCATCCCCGCCCCGCCAACCCCCGCCGACATCCCCGACAATGGCGCCCATCTTGCCTACGCCCTTGTCCATTCTTTCCGAAGTGTTCGGCTACGAGCACTTCCGCGGCCCGCAGGCCGAGATCATCGACCACCTGGTCGCCGGCGGCGACGCCCTGGTACTGATGCCCACCGGCGGCGGCAAATCGCTGTGCTACCAGATCCCGGCCATCGCGCGCCAGCGCGCCGGCCACGGCATCGCCATCGTGGTGTCGCCGCTGATCGCGCTGATGCACGACCAGGTCGGCGCGCTGCACGAGGCCGGCGTGGAAGCCGCCTTCCTGAACTCCACGCTCAGCGGCGAGGAAGCGGCCAATGTGGAAAGGCGCCTGCTGCGCGGCGAGATCACCCTGCTGTACGCCGCGCCCGAGCGCATCACCACGCCGCGCTTTTTGGCGCAGATGCAGTCGCTGTATGAGCGTGGCCAGCTCAGCCTGATCGCCATCGACGAGGCGCATTGCGTGAGCCAGTGGGGCCACGACTTCCGGCCGGAGTACCGGGCGCTGGCGGTGCTGCACGAGCGTTTTCCGGGGGTGCCGCGCGTCGCGCTCACCGCCACCGCCGACGGGCTGACGCGCCAGGACATGGTGCAGCACCTGCAGCTGCAGGACGCGCGCGAGTTCGTCAGCAGCTTCGACCGGCCGAACATCCGCTACACCATCGTCGAGAAGAAGGACGCCACCCTGCAGCTGCTGCGCTTCATCGAGCGCGAGCATGCCGGCGAGGCCGGCATCGTCTATTGCCAGTCGCGCAAACGCGTGGAGGAGATCGCGCAGACGTTGAGCAAGGAGGGCATCTCCGCCCTGCCCTACCACGCCGGGCTGGACGCCGACGTGCGCCAGCGCCACCAGGACCGCTTTTTGCGGGAAGAAGGCATCGTGATGGTGGCGACCATCGCCTTCGGCATGGGCATCGACAAGCCCGACGTGCGCTTCGTCGCCCACCTGGACCTGCCGAAGAACATCGAGGGCTACTACCAGGAGACCGGCCGGGGCGGGCGCGACGGCCTGCCCGCCGACGCCTGGATGGCTTATGGCCTGCAGGACGTGGTGAACCAGCGCCGCATGATCGACGAGAGCCCGGCCGGCGAGGAATTCAAGCAGGTGCTGCGCGGCAAGCTGGATGCGCTGCTGGCGCTGGCCGAGGCCACCGACTGCCGGCGCGTGCGCTTGCTGGGGTATTTCGGCGAGCACGCCACGCCCTGCGGCAACTGCGACAACTGCCTGCAGCCGCCGCAGATCTGGGACGGCACGGACGCCGCGCGCAAGCTGCTGTCGACCATCTACCGCGTGGAACAGCAAAGCGGCATCACCTTCGGCGCCGGCCACATCATGGACGTGCTGCGCGGCAAGCAGACCGAGAAGGTGGCGCAGTTCCGGCATGAGCGGATCTCCACCTTCGGCATTGGAGCGGAGTACAGCGAGCAGCAGTTGCGCGGCGTGCTGCGGCAGCTGATCGCCACCGGCGCGCTGGCGGTGGATGCGCAGGCGTACAACACCTTGAAGCTGACGGATGGGTCGCGGGCGGTGCTGAAGGGCGAGCGCAGCGTGGAACTGCGCGAATCGATTTCGGCGCCGGCAGGCGGCGGCAAGCGGCGCAGCAGCGGCAAGGACGGCAAGACGGTGCCGGCCGTGGCCGCCAGCCTGACGGCCGACGCACAGCAGCGGTTCGCGGCACTGAAGGCCTGGCGCGGCGAGGTGGCGCGCGAGCACAACCTGCCGGCCTATGTGATCTTCCACGATGCGACGCTGGCGGCGATCGCGGCGCTGGCGCCGAAGTCGCTGGATGACCTTCAAGGGGTCAGCGGGATCGGCGCGAAGAAGCTCGAGGCGTATGGCAGCGATGTCCTCAGGGTGGTAAATACCTGACGCGGCCGCACGATAACGTCGAACTCATCTGACTCATAGGGCGGCTCCAAGTCCTGCTCGCCTGGGCTTTTGATTTGGATTCAGCGCAGGCGTCGTGTGGAACGCATTTGAGATAAGATGAAGGCTCATTTGAGCCCGAAGAGTCTTATGCCGCAAGCCTTGTCTCGACAATCCGCCAAACCGGCCGCCGGGGTGCGAAAAGGCGCTCCCTCGAGTAATGCCGCCACCGCGTTGTTAGTGAATGCTGAAGCGAGGAAGGCGAAGCTCTGGCGCGAACTGAGCCGGCCCGGCACGATGGGTTTTACGGATATCTTCGTGATGCCGTTTTTGGATCGTGCAGACCTCGTGAGACACGGTGCTCCGTCCATCATGGTCAATGTGATTTCGAAGGAAATGGAAATCACCAAGGAACGGTTCGTGCACATCGTGGGTTTGCCGCGAGCAACCGTGACCAGGAAAATCGCGAAAAAGGCAAACCTCTCCGCAGACGAGAGCGAGCGCCTTGTGGGCTTGGCCAAACTCATCGGTCAAGTGCAGGCAAGCATCGAGGAGTCGGGCGCTCCCGAAGGGTTCAAACCAGCCAAGTGGTTTGGTGAATGGATCTCGCAACCGCTACCCGCCTTGGGAGGCCGGCGTCCCGAGGAGTTGCTCGATACGGCAGACGGCCGCGAGCTGGTATCGAAACTGCTCGCCCAGATGCAGTCGGGAGCCTATGCGTGAGCAACATTTCTCTATGGAGAATCGCCACAGACACGCCCTTGTATGTCGCCGACGACCTGACCGGCACCGGCGCAGAAAGAACTGGAGGGCGATGGAATGCTGTGGGCACGCCGATGCTCTATGCCGCACCAACAATCGCGCTCGCAGTTCTGGAAACAATGGTCCATCTGGGTGCCGGCGCGCTGCCCCTCAACCGATACCTGGTGCAATTGGTCGTTCCAGAATCGATCTGGAACAGTGCTGTGATAGCCGATCCCGCTGCGCTGACGGGGTGGGATGCCCTGCCTGCCGGCAAGGTAAGCATCGACTGGGGTACCGCATGGTGCGCCGCGCAATCCAGCGTGATCGCACATGTACCCTCTGTCGTCGTCCCCGAGGAGTTCAACGTCCTTGTCAACCCGCGGCATCCCGATGCGGGAAAGATTTCCGCGAAGAAGATTCGTAAATGGGTCTACGACTCTCGTGTGAGGTGAGCGCATTGATCAGCATCCGTCGCTTTGCTCGGACTCACACGGATCATCACTGCACAAACCCAATCCCCCGCGCCTCCCTTACCTCCGGCTTGATCCGGTGCTCTGCCTCCAGCTGCTCCAGGAATTCCTCTTCGCTGAATTCCGCGGCCAGGATGTCCACCTGCCGCTTCACCGCCGCAAAATCCCCGGGACACAGCTGATCCAATTTCGCCAGCCGTGACTTCGCCTCTGCCGACAGCCGCTCCGCATCCCCACCCAGCGCCTCCGTCACGAACATCTTCTCCCGCTGCACCCCCGTCAGCGGCTTGAAGCGCAGCTTGAACGTGAACCTCCGCAGCGCCGCCTGGTCGATGCGGTCCATCAGGTTGGTGGTGCAGACGAAGATGCCGGCGAAGCGCTCCATGCCCTGCAGCATC
This sequence comes from Pseudomonadota bacterium, assembly GCA_040384685.1. Classification (GTDB taxonomy): domain Bacteria; phylum Pseudomonadota; class Gammaproteobacteria; order Burkholderiales; family Burkholderiaceae_C; genus Ramlibacter. The sequence goes on from JAZKIV010000013.1 coordinate 292,367, forward strand.
TCGTTCACCTCGGTCACCTCGTAGGTGCGCTGCGCGCCACGGCGGTCCTGCAGGAAGCTGTCGGCCTCGTCCAGCAGCAGCACGGCCTTTTCGTTCTCGGCCTCGCGGAACATCGCCGCCATGTTCTGTTCGGTCTCGCCGACGAACTTGCTCATCAGATCGCTGGCCTGTTTCACCAGCAGCGGCCGGTCCAGGCTGCGCGCGATGTGTTCGGCCAGCGCCGTCTTGCCGGTGCCGGGCGCGCCCCAGAAGCACAAGCTGCCGTGGCCGCGCGCCTTCAGCGCCTGCACCACGCGCGGCAGCTCGAAGCGCGACTCCACGTTCAGCATGTCCAGGTCATACGTCGTCACGCTGCGGCGCAGGCCGTTGCCGCCAGGGCGCACGCCCAGCGCCTGGTCGGCGTTGCGCAGCTGCCGCTCGATCAGCTCCTCCGCCGTGGCGGTGTCGCCGCGCGCCAGGCCGGCGAAGCGCACCGCCGTGCGGATCTGCGCCGGCGTCAGGCCCTTGCGTTCGGTCAGCTTGGCGACGAAGGCGTCGGACACCGGCACGCCTTCCAGCGTCTTGCGCACCAGGCTTTCGCGTGCGCCGGGCGGCGGCGACTTCAGCTCCAGGTGGTAGGCGAAGCGGCGGCGGAACGCCGGGTCGATCTGTTCGATGCGGTTGGTCACCCACAAGGTGGGCACCGGGTTCGTTTCCAGGATCTGGTTGACCCAGGCCTTGCCGCTCACGCTGCCCGAAGGCGGCGCCACCACCTGCTCGGCGCGCGCCATCATCTGCGCCGCCTCGCTGGAGATCGGCGGGAACACGTCCTCCACCTCGTCGAACAGCAGCGCCGCCTGCGCGCTGCCCTTCAGGAACACCTGGGCGATCTGCAGCGAACGGTAGCGGTCGCGGCCGCTCAGAGAGTTGCCGTCGCGGTCGGCGTATTCCACCTCGAACAGTTCCAGCCCGGTGGCCTGTGCCACCACCTTGGCCAGCTCGGTCTTGCCGGTGCCGGGCGGGCCGTACAACAGCACGTTGACGCCCGGCTCCTTGCGGTCCACGGCGTTGCGCAGCAGCGCGCACAGCACCTGCGCGTCGTCGCTGACGAAGGCGAAGTCGTCGAGCGCCAGCGTGCTCTTGGCCGAAGGCCGCGTGAAGACCGCCATCAGCTCGCTGTGGTCGCGGTATTCGCGCATCAGCACCGGCGGCAGCTTTTCGCTGACCTTCATCAGGTCGGCCAGGTCGGTGATGTTGTGCTCGGAGATCAGGTTTTCCACCAGGCCGATGCGCTCCAGCCGCGAGCCGGCGCGCAGCGCCTCGCCGACCTCGCTGGCGCTCACGCCGGCCACTTCGGCGATGGCGGCATAGGCCTCGGGCGCGTTGTTGACCTTGAACTCCACCAGCAGGCTGCGCAGGTCGCGCTGGTAGCGCGCCAGGGTGCCGTACAGCAGCAGCGCGCGCTCGGCCTTGTTCAACTGCAGCAGGCTGGCCAGCGCGTCGATGTTCTTTTCCACCAGCGTGGACTGCTTCTTCAGCGCGTTGGCCAGCCACTCGCCGGTGACGGCCAGCACCGACAGCAGGTCCTTGGGCTGGTCCTTGGCGTATTCGTCCAGGTAGAAGAACAGCGTGCCCTCTTCATAGGGGCCGCGCCACACGCCGTGGCGTTCCAGGAATTCGCGCGTGGACAGCAGCTCGTGGCCGCGCCAGAACTCGTTGTCCTTGCAGCGGCGCGCCAGGAATTCGCGCAGCCGCGCCAGCGCCGGCCCGGGCCAGGCCAGGTGGCGGCCGGCCAGCGACAGCAGGCCGTTCAGGTCGCGCCGCACATTGAATTTCGCGCCCTGCTTGGCCGCGAGCGTCAGCACGAAGTGCGAGCACATCAGGTCCAGCACCGGCGCGTCTTTCAGGCCCGGCGAGGGCAGCACTTGCACATCCAGGGAGCGCTTGGCCAATGAACCTCCGGCAACGTGGCGTTTTCCGCGCGACTACGATAACGCGACTTGATGCGACATGGAAGATGGTGATGCCGGGGAAAGCCCGGACCCCGGCAGGCACCACGGGCAGAATGCACGGATCATGATCGACCTGCAAGATATCCGCTTGGCCGCCGGTCGCCTGCACGGCCAGGTGCTGGACACGCCTTGCGTGGAGTCGCGCACGCTGTCGCAGATCACCGGCAGCCAGATCTTCCTGAAGTTCGAGAACCTGCAGTTCACCGCGTCCTTCAAGGAGCGCGGCGCCTGCAACAAGCTGGTCCAGCTGGCCGAAGGCGGCACCCGCGGCGTGATCGCCATGAGCGCGGGCAACCATGCCCAGGGTGTGGCCTACCACGCGCAACGGCTGGGCTTGCGCGCCGTGATCGTGATGCCGCGCTTCACGCCGGGCGTGAAGGTCGAGCGCACCCGCAGCTTCGCCGCCGAGGTGGTGCTGCACGGCGACACGCTGGAGGAAGCGCGCAGCCACGCGCTGGCGCTGGCCGAGCGCGAGCAGCTGGTGTTCGTGCATCCTTATGACGACGAGGCGATCGCGGCCGGCCAAGGCACGGTCGGCCTGGAGATGCTGCAGGCCCAGCCCGACCTGGACACGCTGGTGGTGGCCATCGGCGGCGGTGGCCTGATCGCCGGTGTGGCCACGGCGGCCAAGGCCATGAATCCCGCCATCGAGGTGATCGGCGTGCAGACGCTGCGCTTTCCCTCGATGTTCAACGCCATCAAGCACCAGGACCTGCCGCTGGGCAGCTCGACCATTGCCGAAGGCATCGCCGTCAGCCGGCCGGGGCGCATTCCGCAGGAGCTGATCGCGCGCCACGTCGACGACATCGTGCTGGTCGACGAGGGCGACATCGAGCAGGCCATCGTGATGCTGCTGGAGATCGAGAAGACGCTGGTCGAGGGCGCCGGCGCGGCGCCGCTGGCGGCGCTGCTCAAGCACCCGGACCGCTGGCGCGGGCGCAAGATCGGCATCATCCTGAGCGGCGGCAACATCGACCCGATGCTGCTGGCCGCCATCATCCAGCGCGGCATGGTGCGCGCCGGGCGGCTCGCGCGGCTGCGCGTGAGCGCGCGCGACGTGCCGGGCTCGCTGGCCCGCATCACGGCCATCGTCAGCGAAGCGGGCGCCAACATCGACGAGGTGCACCACCAGCGCGCCTTCACCCTGCTGGCAGCGCAGAACGTGGAAGTGGAACTGGTGGTGCAGACACGCGGGCGCGCGCACATCCAGGTGGTGCTGGAAGCGCTGCACGCGGGCGGCTTCGCGGCCGAGGAACAATGAGCACCCGAATGAGCACGATGGACGCGCAGACCCTGCAATCGGCGCTGGCCGAGTATTTCGCCCCCTGGGTGCAGGCCCTGGGCCTGACCGTGGAAAGCTTCGAGGCCGGCAGCGCCACCCTGCGCCTGCCGCAGAACCCGCAGCTGTCGCGCGTGGGCGGCATGCTGTGCGGCCAGGCCATGATGGCCGCGGCCGACACGGCCATGGTGCTGGCGCTCATCGCCCAGTTCGGCGAATTCCGGCCCTGCACCACGGTCCAGATGAACACCAGCTTCCTCAAGCCGCTGTCCAACCAGGACGCGCTGGTCGAGGCGCGGGTGCTGCGGGCGGGCAAGAGCCTGGCCTTCGGCGAGATCGACATCCGTGGCGCCGACGACGGCAAGAGCGTGTGCCGCGCGAGCACCACCTACGCGCTGCTTTAGAATTCCACCTCTTCGCACCCCACTCCAGAGGAACCCGATGTCCAGCCCCGAGCCGCGCCACAGCCATGGCGAAGCGACCGAACCGAACGACCCGGTCGAATCCATCGTGCCGGCCATGCCCATCGTGCTGCCGGTCGCCGGCGGCGTGCTGATGTTCCTGCTGGCCTTCATCGCGATCTACATGGCCTGAACGCCACTGCCGGGCTGATCCGGCAGGCGTTTCCTCCGCCCTCGCGCGCTTCGCGCCGAGGGCGTTGTCGTTTCTGAGCACCAAAGAACTCCATGCATAACCCTATGCGTGTTTTGCATGGAATTGCGACAGTTCTGCGGCGGCCGGCGAGGTCGCGTTCTTAAAATGGGTTCGTCCAGCCGACCCAGCGGGCGACTGTGCCAAGCCTGATTTCAAAAGGGCGCGCGCCCGGCAGCTGCATCTCCGAGCTCCTTTTGAAATCCGGTTTTCACATTTAGGAGCTTTTGGATGAACTCACCCGTGATGCAGGGCCTGAACCTCGAGGTTCCCGCCTACGTCAAGAACGCCAGGCTGATCGCCTGGGTGTCCGACATGGTGGCCCTGTGCAAACCCGAGCAGGTGCACTGGTGCGACGGCAGCCAGCAGGAGTACGACCGCCTGTGCCAGCAGCTGGTGGACGCCGGCACCTTCCGCAAGCTGAATCCGGCCAGGCGCCCCGGCTCCTACCTGGCCTGGTCCGACCCGAGCGACGTGGCGCGGGTGGAAGACCGCACCTTCATCTGCTCGAGGCACAAGGAAGACGCGGGCCCGACCAACAACTGGACCGACCCCGCCGAGATGCGCACCACCCTGCAGCCGCTGTTCGACGGCTGCATGCGCGGGCGCACCATGTACGTGGTGCCGTTCTCCATGGGCCCGCTGGGCTCGCCGATCGCCCACATCGGCATCGAGCTGTCCGACAGCCCGTACGTGGCGGTGAACATGCGCATCATGACCCGCATGGGCCGCGCGGTGTACGACGTGCTGGGCGTGGAAGGCGAGTTCGTGCCCTGCGTGCACAGCGTGGGCGCGCCGCTGGAGCCGGGCGACAAGGACGTCGCATGGCCGTGCAACACCACCAAGTACATCGTGCATTTCCCCGAGACGCGCGAGATCTGGTCGTACGGCTCCGGCTACGGCGGCAACGCGCTTTTGGGCAAGAAGTGCTTCGCGCTGCGCATCGCCTCCACCATGGGCCGCGACGAGGGCTGGCTGGCCGAGCACATGCTCATCCTGGGCGTGACCACGCCGGCGGGCAAGAAATACCACGTGGCGGCAGCCTTTCCTTCGGCCTGCGGCAAGACCAACTTCGCCATGCTGATCCCGCCCAAGGGCTTCGAGGGCTGGCAGGTCACCACCATCGGCGACGACATCGCCTGGATCAAGCCGGGCCAGGACGGCCGGCTGTACGCCATCAACCCGGAAGCCGGCTACTTCGGCGTGGCGCCGGGCACCAACAGCCTGACCAACCCGAACTGCATGGCCAGCCTGGACAGGAACGTGATCTTCACCAACGTGGCGCTCACGGACGACGGCGACGTGTGGTGGGAAGGCATGGGCGAGGCGCCGGCGCACGCCACCGACTGGCAGGGCCGGGACTGGACGCCCGAGCTCGCGAAACAGACCGGCGCCAAGGCCGCGCATCCGAACGCGCGCTTCACCGTGGCCGCCATCAACAACCCGGCGCTGGATTCGGCCTGGGACGACCCCAAGGGCGTGCCGATCGACGCCTTCATCTTCGGCGGCCGGCGCTCCACCACCGTGCCGCTGGTGACCGAGGCGCGCGACTGGGTGGAAGGCGTCTACATGGCCGCCACCATGGGCTCCGAGACCACGGCCGCGGCGGCAGGCCAGCAGGGCGTGGTGCGGCGCGACCCGTTCGCCATGCTGCCGTTCACCGGCTACAACATGAGCGACTATTTCCGCCACTGGCTGGCGCTGGGCAAGCGGCTGCAGAACAGCGGTGCGCGCCTGCCGCACATCTACACCACCAACTGGTTCCGCAAGGGCGAGGACGGCAAGTTCGTCTGGCCCGGCTACGGCGAGAACATGCGCGTGCTGAAGTGGATGATCGACCGCATCGAAGGCAAGGCCGACGGCCAGGAGCACGTGTTCGGCCTGAGCCCGACCTACGACGAACTGAACTGGGACGGCCTGGACTTCAGCCGGGACCAGTTCAAGACGGTCACCCGGATCGACCACGACGCCTGGCGGCAGGAGCTGCAGCTGCACGAGGAGCTGTTCCAGCAGCTGGCGTACCGGCTGCCGCAGGAGCTGAAGGACACCAAGGCCCGGATCGCCGAACGCCTGGGCGCCTGAGCGGCGATCAGGCGGAAGCCGCGGCGACGCCGGACCTGGCCTGCAGGGCGGGGCTGCCATCCAGGAACTGCGCGATGCCGGCCACCACGGCCGGGTTGCGCAGGATCTTGACGTGGCCCAGGCCCTGGGTGCGCACCAGCCGGGCGTTGGGCCAGCGCTGCACGATGTACTCGGACTGCGAAACGCCCATCAGCTCGTCGTTCTCGTCGTGCACCAGCAGCGTCGGCGCCTCCACGCGCGTCTCGAACAGGTCGTTCCAGTAGCGCCCGAGCGGGCTGAAGTCGGCGTTGTACTCCTCGTAGATGAGCCGGCGCATGCGCTCGGCCACCGGCACCGGCATGCCCATGGCGGCGGCGAACCTGTCGGTGTGGTCGACCAGGTCGGTCACCGGCGAGATCAGCACCAGGCGCTCGGCCGCGATGCCGATCTTGGAGCCCATGATGAGCATGCCCGCGCCCAGCGAGTGGCCCACCAGCGCGTCGAACGGGCCCAGCGCATCGACGACGGCGCGCAGCGCGTGCACCAGCGTGAAGCCGGTGGTCTTGCGCGGGTCGCCTTCGGCATGCCCGGGGCCCAGGTAGGTGGTCACGCGCCAGCCCTGCGCGACCAGCTTCTCGATCAGGGGGCCGAAGAAGGCCGGCGCCACGCCCCAGCCATGCGACAGCAGCACGCGCGGCGCGTCCGGGGCGCCCCAGCTCCAGGTGGGGATGCGGTAGTTGCGGAAGGCGACCGTGCCGCGCTCGGCGCGCGCGAACAGCGCCTGCTCTTCGGGCCGCATCGGGCGGATGCGCGGCGCGGTGATGAACACCGACTTGACGACGCGGGCCGCGACGCCCGGTGCGACCGCGCTGAGCACGCGGCCACCGGCAACGGCGGCGCGCTGGAAGAATCGGCTTGGCATCTGGCAGGCTCCCTGGAACGCCGCCCAAGAATAACGGAGATCGTTGCCTGCACAATAGCCCGCCACCCACTTGCGCCACCGACTTCAGCTCCCCCGTGACCCACCTGCGCATCCAGCTTCTGTCCGACCTGCACCTGGAAACGCAGCCCGGCTTCCGCGCCACCGCCGTGGCCGACGCCGACGTGCTGGTGCTGGCCGGCGACATCGGCTCCTACCAGGCCGGCTCCCGGCTGCCGGATGTGCAGCCGCGCGACTTCGGGCTGTCGCAGTTCGCCGCGCGGTCGAAGGGCGGGCGCTGGCCGCTGGTGCTCTACGTGCCCGGCAACCACGAATACGACGGCGGCGACTTCGACGCCATCCATGCCGAGCTGCGCGGCGTGGCCGAATCGCTGGGCATGGTGTGGCTGGAGCGCGAATGCTTCGTGCACCGCGGCGTGCGCTTCGTCGGCACCACCTTGTGGAGCGACTTCGACGCGCTGGTGATGCAGGCCGACCCGCCGCCGACCCTGGCGCGGCAGCTCAAGATGCGCGAGAAGGCGTACCGCGCCGCCAACTTCTACCTGTCCAAGACCGGCACGGTGCGCGGCGGCCAGCCTTTCCTGGCCGATGAAATCCGCACGCAGGCGCTGGTGTGCCAGCAGTGGCTGGAGCAGGCACTGGCCGAGCCGTTCGACGGCCCGACGGTGGCGATCACGCATTTCGCGCCCAGCCTGCGCAGCGCCGACCCGCGCTACGGCCTGGTGCCGGGCACGGCGGGCTTCTGCAGCGCGCTGGACCACCTGCTGCCGCGGGCCGACGTCTGGATGCACGGGCACCTGCACTGCCTGAACCGCTACGCCGTGCCGGCGCCGGGGCGCATCGGCGGCGAATGCCGCGTGGTGAGCAACGCGCTGGGCTACGCGGCCAAGAACGAACAGGAGACGTTCGACCCCCTGTTCACAGTCACGCTGCCGCTGCCCGTGTGAAGCCTTACTGATGTGCGCCGCGCGCGGCGCGCACAAAGGTCTTACCCAGCGTTACCCCCCTCAACAACCTCGAAGCTTCTTTACACCGGGCCCCTGGCGGCGACGCATCGGCCTTGAGACACTGGCTGTGGCAACGCAAACCACATCGGGAGTCGTGTCATGAAGCCGTACTGGATTCCTACGCTGGCCTGGCTCGCGGCGATTGTCGTCGCCTTGCTGCTGGCGTTCGCGGGTCCGGAAAGCCTGGGTATGGGCAGCTGGCTGTTCGGCACGGAAAGCTCCCACGGCGCGTGGGCGCCGCGCTGACGCGGAATGCGCCTCAGACGGTCGTGAGTGCCTGGCCCGCTGCGCCGGTGAGCGCCGCGGTCAACTGGTCGAGCACCTCGGACTCGAGGTTCCAGCAATGCCAGTACAGCTGGATCGGCAGCGCGAACGACGGCGCGATGTTCACCAGCTGCCCCTGCGCGAGCAGCCCGCGCACCAGCAGCTCGGGCAGCACGCTCGCGCCCCAGCCCGCCAGGATCGCGCGCACCTGGCCTTCGGAGCTCGGCACGAACAGCTGGTTGAGCGTGACGCGCTTCAGGCCGAAGGCCTTGCTCACGAACTCGCTCTGCATGTCGTCCTTGCGGTTGAAGGCGACGAAGGGCACTTCACGGAAATTGTGCTGGCTCAGGCCGTTCGGGCATTTCCTGCGCGCGTAGTCGGCTTCCGCCACCGCGATGTAGCTCATCGCGCCCAGCGGCACCACCTTGCAGCCGCGCAGCGCCTGCTTGAGCGTGGTGACGCAGCCCAGCACCTGGCCTTCGCGCAGCCACTCGTGCGTGAAGTCCTGGTCGTCGGTGATGATCTCCAGCGGCAGGCCCTGGCGCGCCAGGTCGTTGACGGCCGGCAGCGACCAGGTGGCGATGCTGTCGGCGTTGATGGCGATGGACACGCGCTCTTCCTCGCGCGCGCCGCCGGTGGAGCTTGGCGCCAGTTCCTTGAGGTCGCGCTCCAGGTCGGCGCGCAGCAGGCGCAGCTGCTTCGTATGCTTGAGCAGGAGCTGGCCGGCGGAGGTGGGCTTGAGCGGCCGGCTGCGCACGATGAGCACCGTGCCGACCTGCGCCTCGAGCGCGCGCAGGCGCTGCGAAACGGCCGACTGCGTGATGGACAGCCGCTGGGCCGCGCGTTCGAAGCCGCCCTCCTCAACAATGGCGGCAAGGCATTCCAGCGCGTCAGGGTCAAAGGTGCTCATAAGCAGTCCTGATGATTTTCGAGATAGTTTAATTTTGCTTTTACTGTAACGCAAGCTTTGGGACACTTGCGGCCATGAAAACGCTTGTCCTCGGCGCCGGCATCATCGGCGTCAGCACCGCCTGGCATTTGCTCGAACTCGGCCACGATGTGGTCATCGTGGACCGCCAGGACGCGGCGGCCCAGGAAACCAGTTTCGCCAACGCGGCGCAGATCTCCGTCAGCTATTGCGAGCCCTGGGCCAACAAGCATGCGCCGGCCAAGCTGCTCAAGTGGATGTTCCGCAACGACGCCCCGCTGCTGTTCCGCCCGCAGCTCGACTGGCAGCAGTGGCGCTGGGGCCTGCACTTCCTGGCCCAGTGCAACGACACGGCGTTCGAGCGCAACGTGCGCCAGCTGGTGGCGCTGGGTTCGTACAGCCACGCGGCGCTGAAGGACGTGGTGCGCGCCACCGGCATCGAATACAAGCGCCTGGAGCGCGGCATCGCCCACTACTACACCAGCGACGAAGCCTTCGCCGATGCCGCCGAAGCGGCCGAGCTGATGCAGAAGTACGGCGTGGCGCGCAAGGTGGTCGGCAAGGACGAGCTGTTCGCCATCGAGCCGGCCTTCAAGTCGTTCTCGCACCGCATCGTCGGCGGCACCTACACGCCCAGCGACGAAAGCGGCGACGCCCGCCTGTTCACCGAACAACTCGCCGCCCGCTGCGCGGCCCGCGGCGCGCAGTTCCTGTACGGCCACGACATCCTGCGGCTGGAAAAGACCGGCGACGCGATCGACGCGGTGCAGGTGCGCGACCGCACCACCGGCGAGAGCCGGCGGCTGGCCGGCGACGCGGTGGTGGTGGCCTGCGGCTCCTACACCGCGCCGCTGCTGCGCACCGTCGGCGTCGACCTGCCGATCTATCCCGGCAAGGGCTACAGCGCCACCTTCAAGCTGAAGAAGCCGGAGCTCGCGCCCTTCGTCAGCACCATCGACGACGAGGTGAAGTGCGCGATGAGCCGCCTGGGCGACGAGCTGCGCGTGGCCGGCACCATCGAGGTCGGCGGCTACAGCCGCGACCTGGACGGCAAGGTGGCGCGCGCGCGCTGCCGCATGCTGGCCGAGCGCATCGAGCAGGTGCTGCCCGGCGTGTGCGACACCCGCCTGGAGCAAGACGGCGGCAACCCGCGCTTCTGGACCGGCCTGCGCCCCGCCACGCCGACCAACATTCCCTACATCGGCCGCACCAAGGTCGGCAAGCTGTGGGTCAATGCCGGCCACGGCACGCTGGGCTGGACCCACGGCGCCGGCTCCGGCAAGGCGATGGCCGAGCTCATCAGCGGCGTGCGCCCGCACACCGACTTCGGCTTCTACGGCTTCGACCGCGCCGCGCCGCGGCAGCTGCGCCCGACCAACCCCAGCATGGCCTGAGAAGCGCTGCGCGCTTCTTCGCTGTTCACTGGAGCGCCTGCCACAGCCTGGCGGGCGTGAGCGGCATCTGCAGCAAGGGCGCCTGGTCCGCCTTGCCGGCGCGCGCCAGCGCATCGGCCACCGCATTCACGACGCAGGGCGTGGCGCCGATGGTGCCCAGCTCGCCCACCCCCTTCACCCCCAGCGGGTTGTTCCGGCAGGGCACGCCCTGGTCCATCTCGGTCACGAAGTCGCAGGCCACGATGTCGGCGCGCGGCGCCGCATAGTCCATCAGGCTGCCCGACACCGGCTGGCCGCTCTCGGCCTCGTACACCATCTGTTCGCACAGCGCCTGGCCGATGCCCTGCACCGCGCCGCCGTCGAGCTGGCCGCGCACGATCATCGGGTTCACCACGCGGCCCACGTCGTTCATGCTGGCGTACGCCACCACCTGCACCTCGCCGGTGAGCGGGTCGACCTCGACCTCGCTCACATGGCAGCCGTTGGGCCAGCTGGGGCCCGCCACCGCGCTGGTGTGCTCCAGGTGGATGCGCTGCTGCGGCTGGCGCGCGGCCACTTCGAACAGGCCGATGCCGAGGTCCGTGCCCTTGACGGTGAAGCGCCCGGCCTCGTAGGCCAGGTCGTCCGCCGCCGCTTCCAGCGCCTGGGCGGCCAGCCCGCGCGCCGTGTCCAGGGTGCGCTCCGACCCCAGCCGCAGGGCCGAGCCGCCGGTGAAGAGCGAACGCGAGCCCGCGCTGCCGAAGCCGTCGCCGCGGTCGGTGTCGCCCAGCACCACCAGCACCTGGTCCATCGGCACGCCGAACACGTCCACCACCAGCTGCGCCAGCGTGGTGGCGATGCCCTGCCCCATCTGGTTGACGGCGCTGAACACCTCGATCACACCGTCGGCGCGCACGGTGACGGTCACGCGCTCCTCCAGGGCGTTGCCGCCGGTCCATTCCAGGAAGGTGGCGATGCCCAGCCCGCGCAGCTTGCCGCGCGCCCTGCTCCCGGCCGCACGCGCCTCGAAGCCGTTCCAGTCCGCCAGCGCCAGCCCGTGGTCCATGATGCGTTCGAACTCGCCGCTGTCGTACACCTGCCCCATCCGGTTGCGGTAGGGCATCTGCTCGGGCCGGATGAAGTTGCGCCGGCGCAGCGCGATGCGCTCGATGCCGGTCTGGCGCGCCGCCTCGTCCATCAGCCGCTCCATGATGAAGATGGCCTCGGGCCGGCCCGCGCCGCGATAGGCGCCGGTCGGCGCGCGGTGCGTCAGCACCGCCTGGAAGTGGAAGTCGATGGCCGGCACGTCGTACACGCTGGTCTGCACCCAGGGCCCGATCAGCAGCTGGATGGCCACGCCGACGCCGGTGGCGTAGGCGCCCACGTTGGCCTGCGAGCGCAGCCGCAGCGCCAGGATGCGGCCGTCGGCGGCGAGCGCCAGCTCGGCCTCGGTGCGCAGGTCGCGGCCGTGGGCGCTGGAGAGGAATTCCTCGCTGCGGTCGGCGATCCATTTCACCGGCCGCTTCAGTGTCCAGGCGCACCAGGCGACGGCCGCGTCTTCCGGGTAGATGCCGGTCTTCATGCCGAAGCCGCCGCCGACGTCGCCCACCGTCACGCGCAGCTGCTCTTTCGGGATGCCCAGCACGTCGTGCAGGCCGTTGCGCACGGCCGACGGCATCTGCGAACTCAGCCGCAGGGTCAGCCGCCCGTCCTCGGCCGGCCACACCAGCACCGAGCGCGGCTCCAGCGCCAGCGCGATCAGCCGCTGGTTGTCGATGTGCAGGCGCACCACGTGTGCGGCTTGCGCGAAGGCGGCGGCCGCGGCTTTCGCGTCGCCATGGCGCGCCTCGGCCGCGACGTTGCCCGGCGTGTCGGTCCACAGCTGCGGCGCGCCGGGCGCCATCGCATCGGCAAGGTCGGTGACGTGCGGCAGCGGCTCGTAGTCGACCCACACGGCTTCGGCCGCGTCGCGCGCCTGCTGCGGCGTCTCGGCCACCACCAGCGCGACGGCTTCGCCCACGAAGCGCACCACCTCGTCGGCCAGCACCTGGCGCGGCGCGCTGGTGGCCGGGCCGCCGCCAGGCCGCTGGAAGCCGCTGACACCGGCCATCGGCTTGATGCCGGCCGCCCGCAGGTCGGCGCCGGTCAGCACCGCCGCCACGCCCGGCATGGCGCGGGCCTGGGCCGTGTCGATGGACAGGATGCGCGCATGCGGATGCGGCGAGCGCACGAACAGCAGCCGCAGCTGCCCCTCGGGCATGAGGTCGTCGGCATACTGGCCCAGGCCCTTGAGCAGGCCCTCGTCTTCGATGCGCCGCACGGACTGGCCGCTGCCGAAGCGCTGCGCGATGTCGGATGTCTTGGCGGATGTCGCTGTGGTCATGAAACCTCCAGCGCCAGTATGCCGTCTACGCGTCCCGCTCGCCCGGTTCGTACAGCGTTTCCCGCCCCATGCGGTCGAGCACCAGCTCGGCCGTCCAGGGCAGCATCAGCGCGCCGCAGCGGCTGTCGCGGTACAGGCGCTCCAGCGGCAGGTGCTTCATCATGCTCTGGCCGCCGCAGGTGCGGATGGCCAAGCGCGCGATGTCGTTGGCGCCTTCCATCACGCTGTAGTGCGCGGCATACAGGCGCATGCGTTCGTCCTTGGACGGATCGGGCCGCGCTTCCAGCACGGCGCGCAGGAACAGGCTTTTCAGCTGCTCCAGCTGGATGCGCATCTGCGCCACCGCGATCTGCTTGGTCGGGTACATGCGGCGCTTCACCGGCGGCTCGCCTGGTACCTCGCCGCGCAGGTACTGCACGGTGAAGTCATAGGCGGCGTTGGCGATGCCGAGGTAGGTGGGCGACAGCGTGAAGAACATCGCCGGCCAGGTCTGCGCGCCCTTGAAGTAGATGCCGCGCGGCATGAGCTGCTCGTCGTCGGACACGAACACGTCCTTGAACGCGAGGTTGCGGCTCACCGTGCCGCGCATGCCCAGCGGGTTCCAGTCGCCGCTGATCGCCAGGCCCTCGCTGGTGGCCGGCACGGCCAGGTAGAGCGTGTCGCGCGCGTCGGGCTTGTCGTCGCCCTTGTCCTCGGTGCACAGCACGCCGTAGTAGTCGGCCGCGCCCGACAGCGAGGCGAAGATCTTGCGGCCGTTCACCAGCCAGCCGCCCTCCACCTTGCGCGCCGTGGTGCCGAAGGGCGCGCGGCCGGCGGCGGCGGCGCTGCCTTCGGAGAACGGCTGCGCGTAGACGGCGCCGTCCTTCACCACACGCGAGAAGTGCAGCTCGCGCCTGCGTGCGTGCTCGGTGCGCTGCGACTCGGTCATGGCGATGCCGTCGGCCAGCACGCCGGTCCACATGGTGGAGCAGATGTGCATGTTGTAGGTGAGCGCGGTGGCGCCGCAGAAGCGCCCGATCTCCGCCGCCACCATCATGTAGGTGGCGTAGTCGGCGCCCAGCCCGCCGTGGCTGCGCGGCACGCACAGCGCCAGCAGGCCGGCGGCGCGCAGGTCCTCGTAGTTGGCGAACGGAAAGCTCGCCTCCTCGTCCCACTGGGCGGCGCGCGCCGCGAACTTGTCGCGGCCGAGCGCATGCGCCAGGGCCAGCAGCTCGCGCTGCTGCGGCGTGAAGGCGTGGTCGCCCACGGCGGGAGTGAAGTCGAGGTCGGGCATGGTGGTCAGTGCAGCACGCGCGGCAGCGCGAGGAAGTTCAGCAGCAGCCCGTCGAACTCGTCGGGCGCCTCCAGGTTCTGCAGGTGGCCGATGCCGGGCATCTCCAGGTAGGTGCTGTGCGGAATCGCCTGCGCCATCTTCTTCATCATGGCGGGCGGTGCGTTCCTGTCGTGCTCGCCCGCCACCAGCAGGGTGGGAACGGCGATGTTGCCCAGGTTGGCGCGCCGGTCGAAGCCGACCATGCACTCCAGCGCACGCCGGTAGGTCGAGGCCGGCACCAGGCTCATGCAGTGCGTGGCCAGGCGCACGCCTTCGGGCAGCGAGCCGGGCCCCACCATGCGCGGCACCATGATCTCGGCCAGCTGCGCCATGCTGCTGCCCGCATCCAGCGGCGCCGTGCGCTCGGCAAGAAAGGCGCGCTGCCATTCGCCGTCGGGTTTGCCGAAGGCCGGCGAGGTGCCGCACAGCACCAGCTTGCTGACCAGCTCGGGCCGGCGCGCCACCACCTCCTGCGCCACCATGCCGCCCATGCTGTGGCCCACCAGCGCCACGTCGCCGCACTGCAGTGCCTCGATCAGCGCGATGCAGCTCTGCGCCAGGCCCTTGAAGGTGTAGGGCTCGATCGGCGCGCTGCGCCCATAGCCCGGCATGTCCCATGCCACCGCGCGGTAGCCGGCGGACGCGAGCGTCTCCACCTGCGGCGCGAACGCCAGGTGGCCGCCGCCCACGCCGTGCAGCATCAGCACGGTGGTGGCGCCGCTGCCCAGCACGTTGAAGGAAGGAATCCGCGTCATGGAATCAAGCGGCCCGCGTCCACCACGGTGGCGCCGTCCAGCCGTATCGTGCAGCCGCGCAGCGGCAGGTCGAAATGCCCCGGCGTGTGGCGGCCCGCCACCTCGTTCGCGCCGGTGCTGTAGAGGAAGTTGCCGGCAAAGGCGCGCAGCTCGGTGCCGTTGAAGTCGCGCTTGTCGTACAGCGCCATGCTGTCCCAGCGCGCGCTGGCGTTCAGCCCGTAGCCGACATGGCTGACCGCATAAGCCTCGCGGTCGCCCCAGCCGGCGATGTAGCTGCGCATCAGCTCGGCATCGACGCCGCTGCCCTCGATGCGCGTGACGTAGTCGTTCTCGATGGCCAGCACGACCGGCCGCTCCAGGTAGCGCTTGAAGGTGAGGTTGACGTCGCCCTCGGCCAGCACCAGCGTGCCGTTGACGCTGCCCGCCGCCGGGAACGCCAGCGCCAGGCCACCGGGCCAGTGCGTCATGGTGCCCGGCCGTGCGGTGTAGCCCCAGTTGCCGCCGCAGACGGCGCCTTGCAGCGAGATGGTGAGATCGGTGCCGGCGGCAGAATTTACCTGCATGCGCTTGGCGCCGCGCAGCCTTTTCACGTGGTCTTTCACCAGCGGCTCCAGCGTGTCGTCGGGCAGCAGGCGCGCCAGCGCTTCGGGATGCTCGTTGCTCACGTAGATGACGCGGGCACCGCCGCGCAGGATGGCCGGCAGCTCCGGCGCATGCATCAGGCCTTCGACCGTGCAGTCGACCACCAGCGTGCTGGCGGCCAGCGCCGAGACGACCGGCTGCAACTGCCGCAGCACGGCCGATGCACCGGTGCTGCGCGCCACCGGCAAGGTGCCGCCGGACACGCTGGCCAGCGAGATGCCGAACACCTCGCAGCCGATGCGCGCGGCAGCGAGCCGGGCCAGCTCGGGCAGCGCGGGCCGGCTCTGGCTTTCGCTCAGCACCGCCACCGTGTCGCCGCGCTGCAGGGCGCAGCGCCGCAGCACCGCCTCGAACGCGTCCAGCCACACGGGCTCCAGGGTTGTTTCGTTCAGCATGGCTTTGATCCAAGTCATAATACATGAAACTTCATGGAATCACGCTGATGACGCCACCGCGCAGCGCCCAGCCGCCCAGCTTCTCCGCCCAGGAGTTCCGTGCGGCATTGGGCATGTTCGCCACCGGCGTGACCATCGTCACGGCGCGCACGGCCGACGGCCAGGTGGTCGGGCTGACCGCCAACTCGTTCAACTCGGTGTCGCTGGCGCCGCCGCTGGTGCTGTGGAGCCTGGCGCACGCGGCCGCGTCGATGCCGGCGTTCAGCGCCGGCTCGCACTACGCCATCAACGTGCTCGCGGCCGAGCAGCGCCCGCTGGCCGAGCGCTTCGCCCTGCGCGGCGTCGACCGCTGGTCCGGCGTGGCGTTCGACCAGGGCGCGGGCGGCGCGCCGCTGCTGCACGGCGCGGCCGCCACCTTCGAGTGCTTCAACCGCAGCCGCTACGAGGAAGGCGACCACGTGATCTTCGTCGGCGAGGTCGAGCGCTGCACCTCGCGCGCCGGCGCTTCGCCGCTCCTGTTCCACGGCGGGCGCTACTACACCGAGCACCCGCTGTGACCGCCGCCGCCGTGCCCGAGCGACGCCGGGCTGCTCCGCGGCGCGCCAGGTTCGTCGACGACTATCTCGGCTACCTGCTGGGCCAGGCGAATCACATGCTGTACAAGCAGTTCGACGCCCAGGTGCGCGCCGCCGGCCTGAGCTCGATCGAGTGGCGCGTGCTGGCCACCCTGCACGACGGGCCGCCGCTCACCGTCAGCCAGCTCGCCGACGAGGTACTGTCCAAGCAGCCCACCGTGACCAAGCTGGTGCAGCGCATGGCCGAACAGGGCTGGGTCGCGCTGCAGGCCGACCCGGCGGACCAGCGCCGCACGCTGGTGGCCGCGACCGCCGCCGGCCGCCGGCTGGTGCGGCCGCTGGTCGAGCGGGCGCGCACGCACGAGGAAGCGATGCTGCGCAGCCTGCCGGCCGGCGACAAGCAGGCGCTGAAGAAACTGCTGCTCAAGCTGGCCCGCCTGCAGGGCGGCTAGCGCCGCGCGCCGGCGCGACGCTGGCCGACAGCAGCGGCGGAATGTGTTCGGCCAGCATGTCGATCGCCGCGCGCATCCGGCACGGCAATTGCCGCCTGCGCGCCCACAGCAGGTGCACCGCGTGGTTGGCCATGGTGTGCCCGGCCAGCACGCGCCGCAGCGCGCCGCTGCGCACGCGTTCGCCGGCCAGCCAGCAAGGCAGCGCGACCAGTCCGGCGCCGGCCACCGCCGCATCGGCCATCGCATCGAGGTCGTCCATCAGCAGCCGGCTGCCGCTGCGCACCGGCACCGCGTGGCCGGCGGCATCGAGGAAACGCAGCGGCTTGGGCACGCCGCCGATGGCATACGTCACGCAGTGGTGTTGCGCGATGTCTTCCAGGCGCCGCGGCGTGCCGCGGGCGCGCAGGTAGGAAGGTGCCGCGCACAGCACCATGGTGTCGCGGCCCAGGCCGCGCGCCACCAGGTCACCGCTGTCCGGCGCGTCGCCGATGCGCACCGCGAAGTCGAAGCCTTCGGCGACGATGTCCACCGGCCGGTCGTTGAACGACAGCTCCAGCGACAGGCCGACGTGGCGGCGCGCGAGCTCCACCAGCAGCGGCGCGACGCAACGCCGGCCGAACAGCACCGGCATGCTCACGCGCAGGCGGCCCACCGGTTCGCTGCGCCCCGATTCGAGCTCCGCCTGCGCCGCCTCCAGCTCGGCCAGCGCGCGCACGCAGCGTTCGTGGAACGCCTGGCCGTCGTCGGTGAGGCTTTGCGCGCGCGTGGTGCGCTGGAACAGCCGCGTGCCCAGCCGCTCCTCCAGCCGCGCGACGGTCTTGCCCACGGCCGAACGCGACAGGCCCAGCCGCTGGCCGGCCAGCGCGAAGCTGCCGGCCTCCGCGGCCTGCACGAACACGGCGATGCCGTTCAGGCGGTCGGTGGCGAGATTCATGATTGGCTCCGTTTGTTCTCCAGTGCGTCGCGACTTCACCCGCACTGGCGATGCATTTTCCACCCTAGAGTCCGCTCTCCGGCCGCGAGGCCATGGTTTTCCGGAGAAAGCGATGACGTCTTCCATGCAAGGCTGGCAGCTGATGCAGCCCGGCGCGCACAACCTGGAACTGGTGCGCCGCCCCATTCCCGAGCCCGGCCCCGGCGAGGTGCTGGTGCGCGTGGCGGCGGTGGCGCTGAACTACCGCGACCAGCTGATCGTGGACGCCGCCTACGAGCCGGGCGCGTTCGCGCCGCTGGCGCCGTGCTCGGACTTCGCGGGCGAAGTGGTGCGGCTGGGTGCCGGCGCCACGCGCTTCACTGCCGGGGCGCGCGTGCTCGGGTCCTTCACCTGCGACTGGGTCGACGGCCCGCCGCCCGGAACCGGCCAGGCGCTGGGCGGCGTCGGCGGCCCCGGCGTGCTGGCCGAGTACCTCGCGCTGCCCGAGCGCTGGCTGGTGGCGGCGCCCGCGTCGCTGGACGACGTGCAGGCGGCCACCCTGCCCTGCACCGCGCTCACCGCCTGGAACGCGCTGTTCGAGCAAGGCAGGCTGCGCCCGGGCCAGGCCGTGCTGCTGCAAGGCACGGGCGGCGTGGCCCTGTTCGCGCTGCAGCTCGCGCGGGCTGCCGGCGCGCGGGTGGTGATCACTTCGTCCACCGAATCCAAGCTGGCGCGCGCCCGCGCGCTGGGCGCCACGCACGGCGTGCTGCGCGACGACGAGGGGAACTGGGTGCGGCAGGTCCAGGCGCTCACCGGCGGCGTGGACCACGTGCTGGAACTGGCTGCCGGCGACCTCACGCATTCCGTGGCGGTTCTCAAGCCGGGCGGACGCCTGTCGCTGATCGGCGTGTTTGAGGGCTTCGAGGCGCGGCTGCCGCTGGTGCCGGTGTTCCAGAAGGAGATCACCGTGCAAGGCATCTACATCGGCTCGCGCTCGGCACTGGAGCGGCTGGTCGCGGCCGTGGATGCGCTGGGCATCCAGCCGGTGATCGACACGCGCTACCCCTTGCACGATTTCCCCGCGGCGCTGCAGCACCTGCGGCGGGGTGCGTTCGGCAAGATCGTGATCAAGATGCCTTCACGCGGCTGATTGCGGCGCGCGCCGGTAGGATCGGCGCATGACCGAACGCAAACACCACCTCGACGCGCTGGCCGTGTCGCTGCTGCTGGTCTGCTGCCTCTTCTGGGGCTTCCAGCAGACCCTGATCAAGAGCACCGTGGGCGAGGTGCCGCCGCTGTGGCAGGCCTCGCTGCGCTTCATCGGTGCCACCGTGCTGCTACTGGTGTGGTGCGCCGCGCGCGGCGTGCGCCTGTTCGAGCGCGACGGCACGCTGCGCGCCGGGCTGCTGGCAGGCACGCTGTTCGCGTGCGAGTTCGCCTGCCTCTACCTCGGCCTGCGCGACACCGCCGCCTCGCGCCTGACGGTGTTCCTCTACACCTCGCCCTTCGTGGTGGCGCTGCTGCTGCCGCGGCTGGTGCCCTCGGAAAAACTGCGCGGCGTGCAATGGCTGGGCCTGTCGATCGCCTTCGCCGCGGTGGCGCTGGCGTTCGCCGAAGGCTTCTCCGGCCCCGGCGGCGCGCGCCAGCTGCGCGGCGACCTGCTGGGCCTGGCGGCGGGCATCCTCTGGGGGCTGACCACGCTGGTGATCCGCGGCTCGTCCATGGCCATGGCGAGCGCGGAGAAGACGCTGTTCTACCAGGTGGCGGTGACGGCGGTGGTGGCGCCGCTGCTGTCACTGCTGCTGGGCGAGCGCTGGTCGCTCGATTACTCCGCGCACGCCTGGGTGTCGCTCTCGGTGCAGACCGCCGTCGGCGCGTTCGCGAGCTACCTGGCCTGGATGTGGCTGCTGCGGCATTACCCAGCCACGCGCATGTCGTCCTTCACCTTCCTCACGCCGGTGTTCGCGCTGGCCTTCGGCGTGATGCTGCTGGACGAGCCGCTGACCGTGCGGCTGGTGATCGCGCTGGCCGGCGTGGCTGTGGGCGTGCTGCTGGTGAACCGCAAGAAGGCCGCGGCCTGACCGTCGGCTAGAAGCGCAGCAGCATCTCGTGTGGGCGCAGCGGCGCGGGCTCTTCCGGCGGCTTCGCCGCCTCGGCGGCGCGCTCCTGCTCCACCAGTTTCGCCAGGGTCAGGCGGAAGTGCGACAGCGCCGCGTCAGCGGCGATCGCCTGCATGCGAAAGCCCGCGTCCTCGTCCAGCAGGCGCTGCTGCGCCTCGATGATGTGCTTGTCTTCCATGAAGCCTTCGATCAGGCTGTCGCGCAGCGACCGCGACACGTTGTGGTCCTCGCCCTCGAAATTGTTCAGGTAGGTGAAGAAGAAGTGCGTGGTGCGGCGCGTCTCGGGCGTCATGAACTGGCAGTTGCGGTACTCGCGCGTGCCGGCGCGGTTGCCGGTTTCCGAGCCGCTGCCGGCCGGCGAGAACATCGACTCCAGGAAGAAGATGCCGGGAATGTGCATGTGGCCGATGTTGCGGCGGTCCACGTGGCGGTCCTTCTCCGCCGCCGGCAGCACCTTGCGGTGAAAGGGCGGCGGCGGCGCGTCCATGTGCCAGCGCTCGACGCGGAAACCGCGCGCGAAGCGCTCGACCGCCACCGGCTTGGTCTTGTACGCGTACTCCTCCGAGCCGCCCAGCGTGTGCGTGTGCACGAAGGCCAGGTGCGCGAAGTCGCTCAGGTTGTCGACGATCAGCAGCCAGTTGGCGTCGTAGTGCATGTACTCGGGAATGCCCTTCCACTGCGCATCGCGCAAGTAGGGAAAGTCGATGATGTCGGCCGCATCCGCCTGCGCCGGGTCGCCCATCCAGATCCAGACCAGGTGGTCGCGCTCCATCACCGGGAAGCTGCGCACGCCCAGCTTGGCCGGAATGGTCTCTTGTCCCGGAATCTGGATGCAGGCACCCGATGGATCGAACTTCAGCCCGTGGTACATGCAGCGCACGCAGTCGCCTTCGCGCCGGCCCAGGTGCAGCGGCGCGCCGCGGTGGCAGCAGCGGTCCTTCAGCGCGACGACGCGGCCGCTCTCGGACTTGTACAGCAGCACCGGCTCCTCGAGGATGGTGCGCGCGAGCAGCCGACCGTCGATCAGCTCGTGGTCCCAGGCGGCCACGTACCAGCAGTTCTTCAGAAACATGGGGAGAATGCTAGGCGGCCGGGCGGTCCCCGGCAACCCGCGCGGCTGTCCGCTGTGTTCCGGAATCTGGACAATGAACTGGGATGACTTCGACGCGTTCTGCAACGTCGTGGAGCACGGCGGCTTCACGGCGGCGGCGCGCGCGCTGGACCGCCCCAAGTCCAGCCTGAGCGCCTCGGTGGCGCGCCTGGAAGAGCAGCTCGGCAGCCGGCTGCTGGAGCGCACCACGCGCAGCCTGCGCCTGACCGAAGCCGGCGAGGCACTGTACCGCGACATCTCGCGGCCGTTCGCGCAACTGCGCGAGGTGGCGGTGGACGCGGCCGCCAAGGGCGGCGCGGTGCAGGGCACCCTGCGCATCGCCGCGCCCTACGAATTCGGCGCGCACCATCTTGCTTCCGTGGCCTGCGACGTGATGCAGCGGCATCCGCAGCTGAAGGTGCAAATCGACGTCGAGCACGCGCGCGTGGCGCTGTTCGAGCGGAACTACGACATCGTGTTCTCCACCATCGAGCACAGCGTGGCGCCGTCCACCGTGACGGTGCGGCGCGTCTATTCGCTGGAGCGCGGCATCTACGCGGCACAGGCGCTGATGCGGCGGCATCCGGACTTCGCGGCGCCGGACGACCTGCACGCGCTGCCGCTGTTGGCCGGCTCGGACGACACGGCGTGGGAGTTCACCGGAGCCGATGGCACGGGCGCGCAGGTCGAGGTGCGAAACCCGCGCATGCGCAGCGGCAATGCGGGCGTGCGGCTGCAGGCCGCCATCGCCGGCCTGGGCGTGGCGCGCATCACCTCCACCTTCTGCGCCGAAGCCGTCGCGCGCGGACAGCTGCTGCGGCTGCTGCCCGATTGCAGTTGCGCGCCGCTGCGCATCTACGCGCTGCTGCCGGGGCGCCGGCTGGTGCCGGCGAAAGTGCGGGCATTCCTGGACGCACTGGAACTCGAGTCGCAGCAGCCCGTGCTTCAGCCGGATGGACGTTCGACGCCGTAGATGTGGTGGTCGCGCGTGTCGGCCGGGTTGTCCGGCTCCAGCTCGCCGCTGGCCAGGCGCTGGAATCCGTTGCGCTCCAGCACGCGCCAGGAAGCGGCGTTGTGCGCATGCACGGGCACGATGACGGCCGCGGCTTCGGGCTTGTCGTTCCACAGGCGCCGCACGAAGGCGCCGATCATCGCGCTGCCCAGCCCGCGCCCGGTGTCGCTCATCTCGCCCACCAGGTAGTCGATGCTGTAGGCGTCATCGGGTGGCGCGGGCACCAGCCGCCGCAATTCCGCCAGGTAGTCCGGATAGGCGTCCCAGCGCAGGCGCTGCGCCAGGCCGAATGGCCGGACCCCATGCAATGCGATGAACACGTCGCACGGTTCGGTGCCGTCGATCACGCCGCCGTAGTCGGCCTCGAGTGCTTCCGGCGACGGATCATCGGCCCACCAGCGCGCCACGTGCGGCTGCCGCAGCCAGTGCGCCAGCTGGGCGAAGTCGCTGCGCGCGAGAGGCCGGAAGTCGAACCGGTTCAAGCCGCCGCGGGTGCCGGCGCCGCGCCACGCTGTTTGGCGAATTCCACGTACCAGTCCAGCGAACCCGGATTGGCCATGGTGTCCCGGTTCACCACCTTCTCCAGCGGCTGGCCGAGCAGCAGCTTCTTGATCGGCAGTTCCTGCTTCTTGCCGGTGAGCGTGCGCGGGACTTCGGGCACCTGGTAGATGCCGTCGGGCACGAAGCGCGGGCTGAGCGCGGTCTTGATGGCGCCGGCGATGCGGCCCTTGAGCGCATCGTCCAGCGCAAGGCCCGGGCGCAGCACCACGAACAGCGGCATGTAGCTTTCGCGGCCCAGGTATTCGAGGTCGACCACCATCGAATCCAGCACCTCGGGCAGCGCCTCCACCGCGCTGTACAGCTCGCTGGTGCCCATGCGCAGCCCGTGGCGGTTGATGGTGGCGTCGCTGCGTCCGTAGATGACGCAGCTGCCGCGCGGGGTGATCTTCAGCCAGTCGCCGTGGCGCCAGACGCCGGGATAGGTGTCGAAGTACGAAGACAGGTAGCGCTTGTTGCCGGGGTCGCCCCAGAAATACAGCGGCATCGACGGAATCGGCTTGGTACAGACCAGCTCGCCGACTTCGCCGATCACCGGCTGGCCCTGCTCGTTCCAGGCCTCGACCGCAGCGCCCAGCATGCGGCACTGCATCTCGCCCGGCGTCTGCGGCAGCTCGCGGTTGCCGCCGATGAAGGCGCCGGCGAAGTCGGTGCCGCCGGAGATGTTGCACCACCAGATGTCGCGCACGCCGATGGCTTCGAACTGCTGCGTGCCCCAGCGCTGCACGTCTTCCGACAGCGGCGAGCCGGTGGTGCCGAGGGCGCGCACCTGGCGCAGCTCGCCGCACTGCGAGACGTCCAGGCCGGCCTTCATGCAGTTGGCGAAGAAGGCGGCGCCGGCGCCGAAGAAGGTGGCGCCCACGTCGGCTGCAAACCGGAACAGAACGCCCCAGTCGGGCTTCTCGCGGCTGCCCGCCGGGCTGCCGTCGAAGATGCAGCAGGTGGTGCCGTTCAGCAGGCCGCTCATCTGCGCGTTCCACATCACCCAGCCGGTGGAGCTGTACCAGTGGTAGCGCTCGCCCCAGCTGTTGGGGTCGTAGCTGCAGCCGATGTCGTTGTGCAGCACCTTCAGCTCCAGCGCCACGATCACGCTGCCGCCGTGGCCGTGCACGATGGGCTTGGGCAGGCCGGTGGTGCCGCTGGAGTAGACGATCCACACCGGATGGTCGAACGGCAGCCAGGCGGGCTCGAAGGCGCGGGTCTGCTCGTCGTCGCGCGTGGTGGCCGAGGCGAAGTCGGTGTACGGCTGCAGCGCGGCCATGGAGGTTTCGGCCACGCCCAGGTTGCGCAGCACCAGCGCGTGCGACACGGAAGGTAGCGCCGCGCGCAGCTGCGCCACCACGTCGGTGCGGTCCACGGCGCGGCCGCCGTAGCGCACGCCGTCGCAGGCGATCAGCACCTTGGGCTCGATCTGCCTGAAGCGGTCCAGCACGGCGGCGGTGCCCATGTCGGGCGCGCAGATGCTCCACACGCCGCCCAGGCTCACCACCGCCAGGAACGCGACGATGGCTTCCGGCACGTTGGGCAGGTAGGCCGCCACCCGGTCGCCCGGCTGCAGGCCCTGGGCCTTCAGGTGCAGCGCCAGCGAGGCGACCTGCCGCCGCAGCTCCGGCCAGCTGAGTTCGCGCGCCTCGCCCTGCTCGTTGCGGGCGACGATCGCCGGCAGGCCGGCGGCGTGCGCCTTCTCGACGTGGCGGAACACCTGATGCGCATAGTTGAACTGGGCGCCCTCGAACCAGCGCGCGCCGGGCATGGTCTCTTCGGCCAGCACCGCCTTGTAGGGCGTGGGCGAGCGCAGGTCGAAGTAGTCCCAGATGCTCTGCCAGAAGCCGTTGAGGTCGCTCACCGACCAGCGCCAGAGCGCTTCGTAGTCGGCAAATGTGAGGCCTCGCTTCTCGCGCAGCCAGTTCTGGTAAAGGCGAATCTGCGGCACGCGCTCGGCCGTTGCCGGGGTCTTGCTGTCAGCGGTCATGGCGGGAGATTAGCCGTGCCGCTGGCCGATCACAAGAGCAAAAGACCCTGCCGGTGCAGCCGGCAAAGAGGTTTCGCACGACCGTGCTATCCTTGCCGCCATGGAAGCCCGAACCCAGAAAAGCGAGCTCACCCGCGCGGCGATCGTCGGCGCCGCGCTCGACGTCGCGCTGGAACAGGGGCTGGAGGCGCTCAGCCTGCAGTCGGTCGCCGATCGCGTCGGCCTGTCCAAGAGCGGCGTCTTTTCCCGCGTCGGTTCGCGCGAGGCCCTGCAGATGGCCACCATCGAGGAATTCAGCCGGCGCTTCATCTCCGAAGTCTTCGTTCCCGCCATGCAGCAACCCAAGGGCCTGCCGCGGCTGGACGACATCATGCGCCGCTGGATTCGCCACACGCACGATGTCGAGGCGCACCGCGGTTGCCTGTACAGCGCCGGCGCCTTCGAGCTGGACGACTGTGAGGGGCCGCTGCGCGACGCGCTGCACGCCGACGTGCTGCGCTGGCGCGCCGCCCTGCGGCGCACCGTTCTGCAATGCATGGAGCAAGGCCATTTCCGCGCCGACACCAGCCCCGAGCAGGTGGCGGCGGAGCTGAATGCCCTGGTGCTGGGCCTGCTCTACGACGCGCGTTTCCTGCGCGACGCCCACGCCGCCGAGCGGGCCGAAGTGGCCTGGCAGCGGATCCGCCGCAGCTACCTGGCCTGAATCAACGAGTGCTTTGACCCTGCAGCTGTCTTTGCTCTCATTTCGCACGACCGTCCGAAGAAAGGAAATTCCATGTTGATCCTGTCTGGCCTGCTCGCGCTCTGCGCGGGTGTCTGGTTCGTCCGTGGCGTGCTGCGCCCGCTGCGCGGCCTGCCCAAGCGCAACAGCGACTTCGGCTTTTTCATCTGATCCGCCCATGAGCCGAACCGCTTCCGACACCACCGCCGGCTACTACCAGGGCGTGCCGGGCCTGGGCCTCGCCCGCTGGATGCTGGGCGCCTCCGAGCGGCTGTCCCCCTCGCTGGCGGTGCGCGTGGCCGACCGCGTGTTCTGCACGCCGCTGCCGCTGAAATGGATGAACCGCCCCAAAGCCTGGAATGGCTGGCAGATCGAGCGCTGGCCGTTCGAGAACGCCGGCCTGGCGCTGTACGCGCGGCCGGCCGACAGCGACGCTCCGGTGGCTCTGCTGGCGCACGGCTGGGGCGGCCACGCGGCGCAGATGCTGCCGCTGGCCCTGGCACTGGAGCAGCACGGCCTGCGCCCGCTGCTGCTGGACATGCCGGCCCATGGCCGCAGCGCCGGCGGCGCCAGCAACCTGCCGCAATTCGCCCGCGCGCTGGAATACGTCGCCCAGCTGCTGGTGCAGCAGGGCCGCACGCTGCGCCTGGTCGCGGCCCATTCGCTGGGCGCCAACGCCGCCGCCTTCGCGGTGGCGCGCGGCCTGCCGGCCGAGCGGCTGGCGCTGCTGGCGCCGCCGGCCTCGCCGCGCGCCTACACGCGCTACTTCGCGCAGATGTTCGGCCTGCGCGAAACCACCCGCGCGGCCATGCAGCAGCGCGTGGAGGCGCGCGAGGGCGTACTGATGACGCAGTTCGAACCCGCGGCTGTCGGCGCACGCGTGCGGGTGCCGACGCTGCTGGTGCACGACCGCGAGGACCGCATCAATCGCTTCGCCGACTCGCAGGCCTATGCCGACCACATCGCGCAGGCGCGCCTGCTCGCCACCCAGGGCCTGGGCCACCGCAAGATCCTGAGGGACACGCAGGTGCTGGAAGAAGTGGCGCGCTTCGCCGCCTGAGCGGTCAGGCCTCCCATTCGGTGGGATGGTCGTAGACCCAGCGCATGCCTTGCTCCACGCCCGCCCCGCCGTCGCGGAACACGAAGCGCAGCATCACGTCGCGCACGGGCCTCAGGAATCGCGGCGGCGTCTTGCCGCTGCCGTTGCGCCGTCCCTGCGCCACGACCGCCTCCGCCCGGCTGCGGCGCAGCGTTTCGTACTGCGCCAGCGCCTGCTCGACCGACGGGCCATCGCGCAGGCACCGCGCCAGCGCCACGGCATCTTCGATGGCCATCGAGGCGCCCTGCCCCGACGACGGCGATGCCGCATGGGCTGCGTCGCCGACGATCACCATGCGGCCACGCCGCCAATGCGGCACGTGGGGAAAATCGCAGGTGGCCCATGGCGCGGGCAGCGGGGGCGTGGCCCGGATCAGGTCGCACGCGGGCGTCGCGTCGCTGTCCATCAGTTCGAGCAGCCTGCCGCGCCAGTCGTCGCCGGCAAGCTCGCCGGGCCGCGGCTCGCGGCGCTGCCCGGGATTGGCGAACCACCAGACCGTTCCGTCGGGCGCGGGCGTGTAGGCGAAAAAACAGCGGCGCCCGAAGAACATGTGCATGGTGCCGGCCGCGCCCGTGATCGGCACGCCGCGCGCGAAGCCGCCGAGATTGAGCAGGCCGACGTAGCGGGCCTGCGGCGCACCGGCGTCGATGATGCGGCGGGTGACGGAGTGCAGCCCGTCCGCGCCGATCAGCACGTCGCCTTCGGCGCTGCTGCCGTCGGCGAAGCGCGCCTGGACCGCCCGGCCGGTGTCGCAGGCGTCCGCAAGCTTTTTCCCGTAGTGCAACCCGGCGCCGCGGTGCAACGCTTCGTCGCGCAGCCGCCGGTACAGGTCGTCGCGCCGCACGGTCCGCGCCCGCAGCCCGCCAGCCGATCCGAGGTCGAAGTCCGCCAGGGGCTGCCCATCGGCCAGGTACAGGGCAATCCGCGGGGTTTCGAAGCCCAGGGCGGCGGTGTCCACGTCGATGGCGCGCAGCGCACGCAAGCCGTTCACGGCGACGGTCAGAAAGGCGCCGACGCCCTCGGCGCCGCGATCGAAGGCCTCGAAGATGTCCGCCTCGATGCCCGCCTTGCGCAGCGCGATGGCGCAGGCGGCACCAGCGATGCCGCCGCCCGCGATGATGGCTTTCATGGTTGCTCCGGCTCGTTCCGTTTGCTGATTAGTCATTTTATGACTAGTTAAAGTAGGATGACGCAACCCTCACCCCATGACCGCAGACCGTTCCCGCCAGCGCTCGACGCTGGCCCTCACCGTGCTGGCACTGCTGGCCGAGGAGCCGATGCACGCCTACCGCATGCACGAACTGATCCGCCAGCGCGGCAAGGACACGGTGGTGAACGTGGCCCAGCGCAACAGCGTCTACCAGACCATCGCGCGCCTGCTGCGCATCGGCTGGATCCGCGTGCAGGCCACACAGCAGGACCCCGGCCGCCCCGAACGCGTGGTCTACGAGATCACGCCCGAGGGCCGCGCGACCGCCACGCAGTGGCTGAAGGACATGCTGGGCAAGCCGGCGCGCGAGTTCCCCGAATTCCCCGCCGCGCTCGCGTATCTGCCGCTGCTCACGCCCGCGGAAGCGCGACGGCAACTGGCGGCGCGCGCCGAGCACCTGCGTGCCGTGCTCGCGCAGTCGCAGGCGGCCACGCGCGGCGCGCTGGCACAAGGCCTGCCGAGGCTGTTTCTCGTGGAGGACGAATACCGCCAGGCCATGATGAAAGCCGAGATCGCCTGGGTCGCGGGGCTGGTGCGCGCATTGCAGGACGGCGAGCTCACCTGGAGCGCCCAGTGGCTGCGCCGGATCGCGGCGCAATTCGGCGCGACCTGAACTTGCGCCGGCCAGCCGTTGCGCCTAGCATCGCTGCGATTCACAAGGAGCGAGCGATGGGAATGTTCGACTGGACGGAGAAGTCTGCGGAAGTGCTGCGGCAAGGCGGCGTGATCGCGCCCGACGAGCGATTGCCATGGCCGCAGACCGCGGCGATGGGCGTGCAGCACGTGATCGCCATGTTCGGCGCTACGGTGCTGGCGCCGATCCTCATGGGGTTCGACCCCAACATCGCCATCCTCATGAGCGGCATCGGCACGCTCATCTTCTTCATCATCACCGGCGGCAAGGTGCCCAGCTACCTGGGATCGAGCTTCGCCTTCATCGGCGTGGTGATCGCCGCCACGGCATATGCCGGCAAGGGGCCGAACGCCAACATCGGCGTGGCGCTGGGCGGCATCATCGCCTGCGGCATCGTCTACGCGATCATCGGCGCCATCGTGCAGGCGGTGGGCACGACCTGGGTGGAACGCCTGATGCCGCCGGTGGTCACCGGCGCGGTGGTCGCGGTGATCGGCCTCAACCTGGCCGGCATCCCGATCAAGAACATGGCGGCCGGCAATTTCGACAGCTGGATGCAGGCCGTCACCTTCGTCTGCGTGGGCCTGGTGGCGGTGATGACGCGCGGCATGGTGCAGCGCCTCTTGATCCTGGTGGGCCTGATCATCGCGAGCGTGATCTACGCGCTGCTCACCAACGGCATGGGCCTGGGCAAGCCGATCGACCTGTCGGGCATCGCGAGCGCCGCCTGGGTCGGCGCCCCGGCCTTCACCGCGCCGGTGTTCACCGGCCCGGCGATGCTGCTGATCGTGCCGGTGGCCATCATCCTGGTGGCCGAGAACCTGGGCCACATCAAGGCGGTGACGGCGATGACCGGCCGCAACCTGGACCAGTACATCGGCCGCGCCTTCATCGGCGACGGCGTGGCCACCGCGCTCAGCGGCGCGGCCGGCGGCACCGGGGTGACCACGTATGCGGAAAACATCGGCGTGATGGCGGCCACCAAGATCTATTCGACCGCGGTGTTCGTGCTGGCCGCCGTGTTCGCCGTGGTGCTGGGTTTCTCGCCGAAGTTCGGCGCCGTGATCCAGGCGATCCCGCTGCCGGTGATGGGCGGCGTGAGCATCGTGGTGTTCGGCCTGATCGCGGTGGCCGGCGCCAAGATCTGGGTCGACAACCGGGTGGATTTCTCGCAGAACAAGAACCTGATCGTCGCCGCCGTCACCCTGGTGCTGGGCACCGGCGACTTCACGCTCAAGTTCGGCGGCTTCGCGCTGGGCGGCATCGGCACCGCGACCTTCGGCGCGATCATCCTGTACGCGCTGCTGAACCGCGACGGCAACACCGCAAGCCAGACGGTGGCCGCGGGCGACGCGCCGGTGGCGCGCTGACGCGGCGGGCCATGCGCATCTGGACCCGTCCGATCTCGGTGGAGATCCTCACCGACAGCCATCGCGACACGGCGGTCGCGCGGCTCGGCATCGAGTTCGTGGAAGTCGGCGACGACTTCATCCGTGCGCGCGTCCCGGTGGATGCGCGCACGCGCCAGCCCTACGGCCTGCTGCACGGCGGCGTGAGCGTGGTGCTGGCGGAGACTCTGGGCTCGTGCGGCGCGGCGTACTCGTGTGCGCCAGGCCACCGCGCGGTGGGTCTCGACATCAACGCCAATCACCTGCGCGGCGCGACAGCGGGATGGGTCACCGGCATCACGCGGCCGGTGCACATCGGCCGGACCACGCAGGTGTGGCAGATCGACATGGCGGACGACCAGGGCAAACCGACATGCACGTCGCGCATCACGATGGCGATCCTGGCGCCGAAGGACTAGTCCCCGTCCTTCTGGTCCCGCGCCAGCCGCTCGCTCTTCCAGTACACGTCGTCGCCGCCGTTCATGCGGTTCAGCACGCGGGCCAGCACGAACATCAGGTCGGACAAACGGTTCAGGTACTGGCGCGGCGCATCGCGCAACGCGTCCGCCTTGCCCAGCCCGACCAGCGCGCGCTCGGCGCGGCGCGCCACGGTGCGGCACACGTGCGACTGCGAAGCGGCCCGGTTGCCCGCCGGCAGGATGAATTCCTGCAGGCGCGGCAGCTGCGCGTTGTAGCGCTCCAGCGCGTCGTCCAGCGCGGCGACGGCGTCTTCCTTCAGCAGCTCGAAGCCGGGAATCGACAACTCGCCGCCCAGGTTGAACAGCTGGTGCTGGATCTCGACCAGCAGCACGCGCACGTCGTCCGGCATCTCCTCGCACAGCAGCAGGCCGATGTGCGAGTTCAGTTCGTCCACTTCGCCCATGGCGTGCACGCGCAGGCTGTCCTTGCCCACGCGCGTGTTGTCGCCCAGGCCGGTGGTGCCGTCGTCGCCGGTGCGGGTGGCGATTTGCGTCAGGCGCTTGCCCATCAGGTGCTCCCCATGCTGTTGCGTTTGCTGCGCCGCATTGTCCGTCATCGGGCTCCTACAGCGATTGCCGCGCTTGGCGGGTGGGCAGGCGTCCGCACACGGGTGACGATGCGGCAAGCAAGGAGCCAATCATGCCGTTCTCCCGCCTTCGTTCCAGCCGTCTCATCGGTTCCGCGTGCGCGTTGCTGCTGGCCGCCACCGGCCCTGCGGTGCTGGCGCAAACCGCCACTCTGGGGCGCACGATCACGGCGGCAACGCCGCCCGCCGCCAATGCCGGGGCGGCCACGGCCAACGCCCTGCCCAGCCCGCGTGGGCTGTCCTCGCCGCTCATCAGCTCGGGCGGTTTGACGACGCAGCCGCCGACCGGCCTGCCGGTGGCGCCGTCGGGCGCGTCCGGCGCCGGAACGCCGCTGCCGACCACGGCCACGGCGACCGGTGGCGGCTACGGCAATGGCGGCTTCGACAGCGGCGGCGGCAGCGCGCCTGCCACCAATGTGCTGGGCGGCCCGGGCAGCGGCTTCGGCGGCAGCCCGGTGTTTGCGGCGCGCGGGCCGTACCCCACGGTCGAGGTGGCGCGCTCCTTCCTCGGCGCCGACACCGACCGCAATGGCGAACTCAGCCGTTCGGAGGCGCAGCGGTTGCTCATCCGTCCGTTCAGCTTCGAGGAGATGGACCGAGACGGCAACGGCCTGCTGTCACGCGGGGAGTACGAGGATGCATTGCGCTGAACGCCGCCGCGGGCGGCCCTTCCTGTTGTGTGTTGCCGCGGCTGCCCTGCTGATGGGCACCGCCGTCCAGGCCCAGCAGCAAGCCGCGCCGGCCGTCCCGCTGGTGGCCGTGCCGGCGCCACCCGGCGGTGCGGCGACCGCGGTCGCGCCGGCGCCCGCCAACCGCTGGACGCCCCAGCAGCTGCAGCAGGCCTTCAGCGCCGCCGACGCGGATGGCGATGGGCGGCTGTCGCGCGCCGAATCCCAGCGCCTGGTGCTGCTGCCGCGCAGCTTCGAGGACATGGACGCCAACAAGGACGGCGTGCTGACGCCGGACGAGTACCAGGGTGGCGTCCGCTAAGGACCAGGGCGGCCTGCTAAGTCGGTAGGCCATTTGTCAGCGTGGTTTTCGCCGCGCGGACTTACACTGGGGTGCTCCCTGGAGACGAGATGAACGCACCCACCGCCCTCACCCACCTGGTCCCCGAAGTCGCGCAGCGCGCGGTGCCGCCCGCGCTGATCGACGCCTTGAAGGCGCGCTTCGCCGACCGCTGCTCCACCGCCATGGCCGTGCGCGAACAGCACGGGCGCGACGAGTCCTCGTTCAGCGTGCCGCCGCCGGCCGCCGTGGTGTTCGCCGAAAGCACGGCCGACGTGTCCGACGCGGTGGCGCTGGCCGGCGACTACGGCGTGCCGATCATCCCGTTCGGCGTCGGCTCCTCGCTGGAAGGCCACCTGCTGGCGGTGCAGGGCGGCATCAGCATCGACGTGAGCCGCATGAACCAGGTGCTCACCGTCAACGCCGAGGACCTCACCGTCACCGTGCAGCCGGGCGTCACGCGCAAGCAGCTCAACGACGAGATCAAGAGCACCGGCCTGTTCTTCCCGATCGATCCCGGCGCCGATGCCAGCATCGGCGGCATGGCCGCCACGCGCGCGTCCGGCACCAATGCCGTGCGCTACGGCACCATGCGCGAGAACGTGCTGGCGCTGGAGGTGGTGACGGCCAGCGGCGAAATCATCCGCACCGGCACGCGCGCCAAGAAGTCGGCGGCCGGCTACGACCTCACGCGCCTGTTCGTCGGCAGCGAAGGCACGCTGGGCGTGATGACCGAAGTGACGCTACGCCTGTACCCGCTGCCCGAGGCGATCTCGGCGGCGATCTGCTCGTTCCCGAGCATCGAGGCCGCCGTGCTGACCACCATCGAGATGATCCAGCTGGGCGTGCCGATCGCGCGCGTCGAGCTGCTCGACGACAACACCATCCGCATGGTGAACAAGCACAGCAAGATGGCGCTGCGCGAAGAGCCCATGCTGCTGATGGAATTCCACGGCTCGCCCAACTCCGTGAAGGAGCAGGCCGAGACCGTTCAGGAACTGGCGAAAGACCATGGCGCGCAGGACTTCGAGTGGGCGTCCACGCCGGAAGAGCGCACCCGCCTGTGGGCGGCGCGGCACACCGCCCTGTTCGCCGCACTGCAGTCCAGGCCCGGCTGCCGCGCGATCTCCACCGACACCTGCGTGCCGATCTCGCGCCTGGCCGACTGCCTGCTGGAATCGGTGCAGGAAGCCAACGACAGCGGCATCCCCTACTTCCTGGTGGGCCACGTCGGCGACGGCAACTTCCACTTCGGCTACCTGCTCGACCCCAACGACCCGAAGGAGCGCGAGACCGCCGAGGCGCTGAACCACAAACTGGTGGCGCGCGCCCTGAGCCTGGGCGGCACCTGCACCGGCGAGCACGGCGTGGGCCTGCACAAGATGGGCTTCCTGGTCGACGAGGCCGGCGCCGGCGCGGTGGAGATGATGCGCACCATCAAGCGCGCGCTCGACCCGAAGAACATCATGAACCCGGGAAAGATCTTCTCGCTGTAGCCCCGTGCGCTGGACGCGCGCGGCGCTCGGCGCGGTCGCATTCTGGTGCTGGGCCGGCGGCGCTGCCTTCGCGGCCGGCACGGGCTGCGACGCCGTCCAGCCGGTGCCGCAGGCGCTGCGCACCGTGTTGCCGCCCGGCGCTGCCGCGCACAGCGAAACCGTCGGCCTGCCCGACCGGCTGCTGCCCGCGCAGCGCGGCGAAAACTACCGCATCGCCTACCGGATCGACGTCGCCGCCTGCGCCGGCTCCGCAAGCGCGGGGCTGTGGCTGTTTCGCGCGGGCGCGCCCTACAGCGTCAGCGGCGACGACGGGCAGCCGCTCGCGCTGCTGAGCGCACGCTCGCTGAACAAGGCGGCCGCCCGGCCCAACATCTACAACGGCCGCATCCCGGCGCTGTTCGCGTTGCCGCCTGGAACGCGCAGCGTCCGGCTGGAGCTGCATCCCATGCCTTACCTGCCCTCGGGGCTGGTGGAGGTGCGAACCGGCCCGGTCGCGCAACTGCTGCAGCTGCAGGCCGCCACGGTGGAGGATGTGGTGGCGCACGCCGACGCCGCCTCCGGCGTGGTGCTGGTGCTGGGGCTGCTGGCCTGGCTGCTGTGGCTGCAGCGCCGGCGTGACCGCACCCTGCTCTGGCTGGCCGTGGCCTGCGGCCTGTGGGGCGTGCGCGGCCTGGTCTATTTCGGGCACGCGGTGTACGGCCCACCGCTCGCCTACGAGCAGTTCCCGCCGCTGAACGTGCAGTTCGCCGCCGCGGCCCTGGCCGCCTCCGTGATGTCGCTGTTGGGCGGGATGACACGCCGGCAGGCCTGGGCGATCGGCGGCGCGACGCTGCTGTGCATCGGCGTGGTCGTGGGCACCTATGCGGTAGGCACGGGCGGTGCCGTCGCGCGCCTGCTTTCGATGGGCAGCGCGTTCGTGCTGGTGTGCTGGCTGACCTGGCAGGTGGTGCGGCGGCGCGCGCGGCTGCCGGGCTGGCGCGCCGGCACGCTGGCCGGCTCGATGCTGCTGATGCAGGCCTGCGGCGCGCACGACCTGCTGGTGGTGGCCGGCGTGCTGCCGCCGGACCGGCACAGCTACACG
Organism: Pseudomonadota bacterium; assembly: GCA_040384685.1. Lineage (GTDB taxonomy): Bacteria > Pseudomonadota > Gammaproteobacteria > Burkholderiales > Burkholderiaceae_C > Ramlibacter. The sequence continues at coordinate 326,743 of JAZKIV010000013.1, forward strand.
TTCTGGGGCTTCGTGCTGCTGCTGGTCGGCTACGCGGCGCTCGCCGGGCAGTACGTGGTGCTGACGCTGAACCGGGCCGAGCGCAGCAACGAGGAGCTGGAGCGCCACGTCGCGCACAAGACGCTGGAGCTGGAGCACAGCTACGCGCTGCTGCGCGACCGGGAGCGCGAAGCCGCGCGGGTGCAGGAGCGCGAGCGGCTGCTGCGCGACATGCACGACGGCCTGGGCGCGCAGCTGATGACGACGCTGCGCGGCGTGGAGCGCGGCGCGCTGCGGCAGGCCGACGTGGCGCGCTCGCTGCAGGACGGGCTGGACGAGCTGCGGCTCTTGATGGACAGCACCGACATCGGCCAGTACCTGCCGGCCGCGCTGGCGGCCTGGCGCAACCGCTGGGACAGCCGGCTGGAAGCGGCCGGCGTCACGCTGAAGTGGCACATCGACGAAACGCTGGACGAGGTGCGGCTGGCCGGCGACACGGCGCTGCAGCTGATGCGCATCCTGCAGGAGGCGGCCACCAACGTGGTGAAGCACGCCGGCGCGCGCCACATGGCCCTGCATGCCGGCGTGGCGGCCGAACCGGGCGGCGGCGGCACGCTGCGCATCGAGATCGCCGACGACGGCGTCGGCCTGCCGGCGCACGAGGCCCGGCCCGGCGCGCGCGGCCTGAAGAACATGCGCTACCGCGCCGGGCAGATCGGCGCGCGGGTGGACATCGATTCGCCGGCGCCGGGCGCCGGCACGCGGGTGGTCGTGCTGCTGCCGCTTTAGTGATGCCCTGATCAGTTCGCCGCGCAGTCGTACGAGGACGCGGCGTTGACGTCGCCCGTGCCCTTGTAGCGCGGCCACTTCGGGTAGTCGCACAGCGGGCGGGTGCGCCCCGGCACGCCGATCGTGTCGCGGGTCACCTGCCCGGTGGGCATGACGCCCCGCTCGGCCCATTGCTCCAGCGCGGTCAGCGAGTCCCAGGTGGCGTTGAACTGGCTGCTGACGGCGTGGCCCAGGCCCGGCACCTCGTAGTAGCGCACGAAGCTGTCCGCCCTGGCCTGGCCGAACTGCCGCACCTGGCGCTTGTAGTAATCGGCTGTCGCGCGCGCGCTCACCAGCACGTCGTGCACGCCGTGGGCCAGCAGGAGCTTGCCGCCGCGGACGGCGAATTCCGAGATGTCGGTGGACTGGTCGATCATGCCGCTGAGCACGCCCCAGCGCGCGGCCAGCGCCGTGGGTGCCAGCGGATCGAACGACAGCGGGTTGAAGCCGGCGTCGCGCGCGATGATGTTCTTCAGCACCCCATCCAGCTGCTGGCTGATGTAGGGCGCGGTGGCGGGCATCGGGTTGGCCGGCGGCACGGCGCCGAAGTTCAGGAACGCCACCGTCGCCGCCATGGCGGTGGACGGCGCGGTGATGCCCAGGTCGGCGCCCCAGACGTTGTAGCCCGGATAGCCGGTTTCGCCGCTGGCCAGCGGGAAGCCGAAGCGCACCGGCGCGTTGATCGCCTTCAGGGCGGTGATCTGCGCGTCCGACAGGCAGCTGTCGCCGGTGTCCGCGCCGCCGGCGCAGCGCAGCGGGGCGCCGTTGAGCGTCGCCGTGGCGGGGTCGAAGCTGGCGTTGCACGCGGCCTGGTTGCTGATGAGGCCGTCGGCCACGCCGTCGAGCGCGTCGCAGGCCTGCATCACCGCCTGGAACACCGCTACCCGCTTGGCGTTGTTCGGGTACGCGCCCGGTTTGGCCAGCGCCAGCGTGCCGGCCTGGCCGCCCAGCATGGCCGAGGCCTGGTTCCACGCCGGGTACCAGGCGACGGCGCCGTCCCAGTCGGCCGGCCAGCGCTGGATGCTTTGCAGCGCCTCGCGCCCGCCGGTGGAGCCGCCGGCGAAGTACGCCTTGGTGGGCGCGGCCGCGTAGCGCGCCTTGATCAGGTAGGCCGCTGTATCGCGGGTTTTCTTCAGCGCGTCGCCGCCCCAGTTGCGCAGTGCCTCGTCGTTCAGGCCGAAGCTGCCGTCCAGCGAGCCGCGCGCGCCGGCCTGGTGGCCCGAGTCGCTCGCGAACACCGCGTAGCCGCGCGCGAGGGGCAGCGGCTGGTCGGCCGGCCCGTTGGGAACGTTGCCGACCACGTTGGGGATGCTGCCGTCGAAACCGCCGCCGCCGTACATCAGCGCCTTGCCGTTCCAGCTGGCGGGCAGCGCCACGCGCATCAGGATCTTCGGCGCGGCCGGGTCCACGGGCGCGATGCTGGCCGACACCAGGCAATGCTCCGCCACGGTGGCGGCGCCGGCGCCGCTGGCCGCAACCACCGTCGCGGCGGTCACCGTGGCGCCGCCGGTGGGCAGGCCGATGGCCGAGGCCGGCACGGCCATGCCGGCGAGGTCGGCACAGGCGAGCGGCGTCTGCGCCGCCACGGCCGGCCCGTTGCCGCCGCCGCAGGCCGCCAGCACCACAGCTGCGATGCAGGCCAGCGACAGCCGGCTGCGCTTGATGACGATGGTTGGGTTCATTGTGTCTCCGACTGGTTTTGGGATGAGGCCGGCGCGGTGCGCCGACCCTGGGACCAAGTCTGTTGCGCAGCGCCCGCCGCGTCGATGTGGTCCCGCCACACAGGACGGGCCGCCCCGGTGTCGCCGCCCCACCGCGGCAGGCGGCGCGCTCAGGCGGCAGCGGCGGGTTCCGTGGCGAAGCCCGCCTTGGCCAGCTCGAGCCGGTATTGCTCCCAGCCGGAGCCGGGCACGGTTTCGCCGGCGCGGTCGCGGATCTCGCCCAGCCGGGCGCGGACCTCGCCCGCCGCGTCGGCGCTGTCGCCGACGAACACGCCGTGGGTCATGGTCACGTTCGCGCATTCGAAGCTGCCCGCGCCGGCCAGCAGAATCATGCGCGTGGGCGCGTCGTCGCCCACCAGCGCCACCAGGCCGGGGCTGACCTTCTCCGGCGACAGGCCGGCCAGCGCGTCTTCGGGCAGGACACCCGCGGTCATGCCGGTGGCCGCGCTGGGCGCCAGGCAGTTCACGCGGATGCCGTGCTTCTCGCCTTCCAGCGCCAGGGTCTGCATCAGGCCCACCAGCGCCATCTTGGCCGCGCCGTAGTTGGCCTGGCCGAAATTGCCGTACAGGCCCGAGGACGAGGTCGTCATCACGATGCGGCCGTGCCGCTGCGCGCGCATGTGCTCCCACACGGCCTTGGTGCAGTGCACCGCGCCCATCACGTGCACGTCCAGCACCAGCCGGAAGTCCTCCAGCGGCATCTTGGCGAAGGACCTGTCGCGCAGGACGCCGGCGTTGTTCACCAGGATGTCCACCCGGCCCCACTGCGCGGCGGCGCCGTCCACCATGGCCTGCATCTGCGCGAAGTCGCGCACGTCGCCGCCGTCCACCAGCGCTTCGCCGCCGCGCTCGCGGATCGCCTCGGCCACCGCATGCGCCGACGATCCCGCGCGGTCGCCGCCCAGGTCGTTGACCACCACGCGCGCGCCGTGGCGCGCGAGTTCGAGCGCGTGCGCGCGCCCCAGGCCGCCGCCCGCGCCGGTGACGATCGCCACCTTGTCCTGCAGATACTTCCCCATGGTCCTCTTTCGATGAAAAGAAATTCCCGCGACCGCTAGAACGCGACCGCGTGCCGGCCCTTGAGCCCCAGCATCGCGCGCGCCTCGTCGGGCGTGGCGACCTCCAGCGAGAGCTCCTCGAGGATGCGGCGGATCTTGCGCACCTGCTCGGCGCAGGAGCGCGCGAGCTGGCCGCGGCCGAGGTACAGGCTGTCCTCCAGCCCCACGCGCACGTTGCCGCCCAGCACCGCGCCCACGGTCAGCAGCGGCATCTGGTGGCGCCCCGCCCCCAGCACCGAGAAGCGGTAGCCGTCGCCGAACAGCCGGTCGGCCGTGCTCTTCATGAAGACCAGGTTCTCCGGGTCGGGCCCGATGCCGCCCAGGATGCCGCCGATCATCTGGATGAACAGCGGGCCTTGCACCAGGCCCTCGTCGACGAAGTGCGCCAGGTTGTAGAGGTGGCCCACGTCGTAGCACTCGAACTCGAAGCGGGTGCCGCAGTCCTCGCCCAGCAGCTTCAGGATGCGCTTGATGTCGCGGAAGGTGTTGCGGAAGATCAGGTCTTCCATGCCCTCGATGTAGGGCTTCTCCCAGTCGTAGCGCCAGTCCTGGATCTTGCGCGCCGCGGGATGGATGGAGAAATTCATCGAACCCATGTTCAGCGAGCACATCTCGGGCTTGGCCTGCAGCGGGTAGGCCAGCCGCTCTTCCAGCGTCATGCGGGTGCTGCCGCCGGTGGTGATGTTGATCACCGCGTCGGTGGCGTCGCGGATGCGCGGCACGAACTGGTCGAACACCTTGGGGTCGGCGGTCGGCCGCCCGTCGCCGGGGTCGCGCGCGTGCAGGTGCAGGATGGCGGCGCCGGCTTCGGCCGCCTCGATCGCCTGTTCGGCGATCTGCTGCGGCGTGAGCGGCAGGTGGGGCGACATGGCGGGGGTGTGCACCGACCCCGTCACCGCGCACGAAATGATGACCTTGTCCTGGGCTTTTCTTGCCATGCGGCACTCCTGTGGCGTCAGACCGCCAGCCAGTCCGCGAGCAGCTTGCCGTCGGCGGCCAGCTGCTGCGGCGTTCCTTCGAAGACGATGCGGCCGTGGCCCATCACGCACACGCGCGTGGAGACCTTCAGCGCGATCGCCAGCTTCTGTTCCACCAGCACCACCGACACGCCCTTGCGGTGCATGTCGCGGATGCACTCGCCGACGGCGGCGACGATCTTCGGCGCCAGGCCTTCGGTCGGCTCGTCGATGAGGATCACCCGCGGGTTGCCCAGCAGCGAGCGGCAGATGGTCAGCATCTGCTGCTCGCCGCCCGACAGGCTGCCCGCCCGGGTGTTGCGGCGCTCCTTCAGGCGGGGGAACCAGGCGAACATGTCCTGCGGCGTCCAGCGCGTGGCGCCGGGCAGCGCGCGCTGCTCGCCCATGCGCAGGTTTTCGTCCACCGTGAGGTTGGCGAACACCTCGCGCTCCTCGGGCACGTAGGCCACGCCGGCGCGGCAGATCGCGTAGGGCCGCGCGCCGGTGATGTCGCGGCCCTGCAGGCGAACCTGCCCGGCGCTGGGCGGCACCAGGCCCATGATGGCCTTCATGGTGGTGGAGCGGCCCGAGCCGTTGCGCCCCAGCAGGCTCACCACCTCGCCTTCGCCGACCTCGAAGCTCACGCCGTGCAGGATGTGGCTCTTGCCGTAGTGCGCATGCACGCCGTCCAGCGACAGGAGTGCGGCGCTCATGCCGCCACCTCCTCGCCCAGGTAGGCTTCCTTCACCGCGGGGTTGGCGCGGATGTCCCCGGGCGTGCCGGTGGCGATCACCTGGCCGTACACCAGCACGCTGATGCGGTCGCTGAGCGCGAACACCACCTGCATGTCGTGCTCCACGATCAGCAGCGCGCGGCCGCGCGTCACCTCGCGGATCAGCTCGGCGGTGTAGGCGGTCTCCTCGTTCGACATGCCGGCCATGGGTTCGTCCAGCAGGATGGCCTTGGGGTCGCAGGCCAGCGTCATCGCGATTTCCAATGAGCGCTGCTCCGAATAGGACAGCTCGCCCGCGAGGACGCCGGCGCGGCGCTGCAGCCGCACCTGCTCCAGCAGGCGTTCGGTCTCCTCGCGCACGCCGCGGTGGCGCGCGATCGGCGAGGCCAGGTGGTACTGCAGGCCGTGCGGCCGCATCACCGCCAGGCGCAGGTTCTCGAACACCGTGAGCTTCGGGAAGATGTTGGTGATCTGGAACGAGCGCGCCAGGCCCAGGCGGTTGACCTCCTGCGGCTTGTGCCCGTCGATGCGCCGGCCGTCGAACACGATCTCGCCCGCGCTCGGCTTCAGGTTGCCCGAGATGAGGTGGAACAGCGTGGACTTGCCGGCACCGTTGGGGCCGATCAGCGCGTGGCGCTCGTCGGGCAGCAGCGCCAGGTCCACGCCGCGGATGATCTCGGTGTCGCCGAAGGATTTGCGCAAGTTCCGCAGGGTGAGGATGGCGTCTCTCATGCGGCACTCCCGCGCAGCATGCGCCGCACGCCCAGCACCAGGGCCGCGCCAGCGCCGAGCAGCAGCGCCGGCACCGCCCAGGTCGACGCGGCCGACGGCAGCCAGGCCCGCCCGAACAGGGGCACCGCCGGCCAGGGCGCGCCGGGACTGGCACCGGTGAGGGCGCGGTAGTCCTGCGAAAACAGGCGCTGCAGCAGTTCCACCGTGAAGGCGGTGCCCGCGGCCAGCAGCAGCGCCGCGGCCAGGCAGGCGGCCAGCACCGGCGCCAGGCGCGCCGTGCCGATGCGCTGCCGCAACCGGTGCGCCGCGCCGAACAGGCCCGCCAGGCCTTCGGGCATGAACATCATCACCAGCACGAACAGGATGCCCTGGTACAGCAGCCAGGACTGCGTGAGGTCGGACACCGCGTAGCCGAAGAAGGTCATGAGCGAGGCGCCGAGCGCCGGGCCCAGGAACACCCTGACGCCGCCGATGTAGGTGTTGAGCACCACGGCAGCCGACAGCTGCGCGTCGAGCACCACGTAGTTGGCCGCTTCGTTGTTGACCACCTGCAGCCCGCCGGCGATGCCGGAGAACATGGCGGAAATCGCGAACACCAGCACGCCCAGCCGGTGCACGTCGTAGCCCAGGAAGGCCAGGCGGTGGCCGTTCTCGCGCAGGCCCAGCGCCAGCCGGCCCACCGGCGTCAGGGTGAAGAAGTACAGCAGCGCCAGGCAGGCCAGCACCCAGGCGAGCGTGAGGTAGTACACCTGCGCCGTCGAGCCGAAGCTGATGCCCATGGACGGCAGGCGCATGGCCGACACGCCGGCCTCGCCCCCGAACAGGCCCTTCAGGTGCGGTGCCAGCGCGTGCAGCAGCTCCGCGATGGCCAGCGTGATCATGGCGAAGTAGGTGCCGCTGCGCTGCGTGGCGAACCAGCCGGCCACTGCGCCGAGGGCGAGGCCGCCGAGCGCGCCGGCCAGCGGCAGCAGCGGCGTCGGCAGCAGGCCGGTGCCGCCCAGCGCGTTCATCGCGTGCACGGTGGCGAAAGCGCCGATGCCGAAGTACGCGGCATGGCCGAAGGACAGCATGCCGGCCTGGCCGCACAGCACGTTGTAGGCGCTGGCGAACAAGGCGGCGACCAGCATCTGGATGGCGGCATTCACCAACCCCTGCGGCAGCAGCAGCGGCACGGCCGCGAGCAGCAGCAGGGCGAATGCGGCGACGACGAGGGAAATACGCGACACGGCTTCAGCCTTTCTCGCCCAGCAGGCCGCCGGGGCGCACCAGCAGGACCAGCAGCATCAATGCGAACGGAATGGTCGCGGCCAGGCTGGACAGCTTGAGCGTGAGCAGCCCGCCCACGCCTTCGGCCCAGGCACGCGCGCCCAGGAGGGCGAAGGCGTCGGCCAGCGTGGCATCGATGCCGACCGCCAGCGAGGTGATGACGCCGATCAGCAGCGACGCCAGCATCGCCCCTTCCAGCGAGCCCAGGCCGCCGACCACCACCACCACGAACACCATCACGCCCAGCTCCAGCGCCATGTTGGGATTGGTGGTGTAGAACGCGCCCGCCACGGCGCCGGCGAGGCCGGCCAGCGCCGCGCCCACGCCGAACACGCCCATGAAGACCAGCGGCACGTTGTGGCCCAGCGCCTCGGCCATGCGCGGCCGGTAGATGGCCGAGCGCACCACGATGCCGACCCGCGTGCGCGTGAGCAGCAGGTAGATCGCTACGAACATGGCCACCGCCACGCCGCCCATCAGCAGCCGGTAGGCCGGATAGTCGGCGCCGCCGACGGTGAAGGCGGCGACGTCCAGCGCCTTGGGCACGCGGTAGTTGACCGGGTAGTTGCCGAAGAACAGCTTGACCAGCTCGGCGATGATGAAGGACAGCCCGAAGGTCAGCAGCAGCTCGTGCGCGTGGCCGTGGTGGTGCACCCGCCGCAGGAAGAAGCGCTCGACCACCGTGCCCACCAGGCCGACCAGCAGCGGCGCGGCCACGAGCGCGCCCCAGAAACCCAGCACGCCCTGCAGCGCGTACGCGAAGTACGCGCCCAGCATGTAGAACGAGGCGTGCGCGAAGTTCAGCACGCCCATCATCCCGAAGATGAGCGTGAGGCCGGCGGAGACCATGAACAGCAGCAAGCCGTAGATGACCCCGTTCAGCAGCGAGACGGCGAGCGTGTCCATGGCCCGATCAGGACGGCCGCTGCATCTTGCAGCTGGCCTGCGCCGGCGTGGAGGCCTCGGCGGCGCTGAACAGCTTGACCGGCTTGAAGCCCATGTCGGTGTCGTCGGCCTTGTACTTCGCGTCCTTCGCCACGGTGGACACCACCATCGGCAGCAGCGCCTGGTGGTCGGCCGCGCGCATGCTCATCTCTCCCACCGGCGTCTTCACCTTCGCCGTTTCGATCGCCTTCGCCAGCGCGTTCACGTTCAGCTTGCCGCCCTCGGGCTTCACGCGCTTGAGCGCGTCGCCCACCATGGCCAGGCCCAGCACGGTCTGCGGCTCGATGAAAGTCGGCACGTGGCCGACCTTGGCCTTGTAGTCCGCGACGAACTTCTCGCCTTCGGGGCCGCCGGCTTCCGGGTTGAAGGTGTGCGCGATGAAGTGGCCCAGCGTCAGCTCGCCGCCATTGGCGATGTTGCCCGGCTGGTCCAGGAACACGGTGCCGAAGCGCGACTTCAGGCCCGCGGCCTTGGTGGCCTTCATCAGCAGCAGCAGGTCGTTGGACCAGTTGCCGGTGATCACGGTGTCGGCCTTGGCCGCGCCGATCTTCGCGACGTAGGGCGCGAAGTCCTGGATCTTGTTGACGTCGTGCAGCGTCTTCTCCACCACCTGGTAGCCGCCCAGCTGGGCGCTGCCCTCGATGGCCTTCTCCATGTCCTGGCCCCAGGAGTAGTTCTGGTTGATCGCGTACACGCGCGCGCCCAGCGCATTGGCCTGCTTCATGGCGAGCACCAGCGCCTTGGTGCGCACCTCGGCGTTGCCGCTGAAGCGGAAATGGTGGAAGTGGCACTTCTCGCCGGTGAGCTCCAGCGCCTCGGCGCCGACGTTCACGTAGATGATTTCCTTGCCCGGGTTGCGCAGGTTGTGCTTGCGCACGTCCTCGGTGATCTGCCCGCCCACCGCCGACGAGGCGCCCTGCACAACCAGGTGCACGCCGTCGGCCACCGCGGCCTTCAGCTTGTCGGCCGCGCCGGCCGGGCCGCCCTGGTTGTCGTACTCCATCAGCTGCACCGGCTGGCCGTTCCAGCCGCCTTCGGCGTTCATGCGCTCGATGGCGTAGCGGGCGGCGGCGCGGTACATCAGGCCCGAGGCCGCCTGCGGGCCGGAGAGCGTTTCGATCAGGCCGATCTTGACCGGGTCGGCGAGCGCGCAGCCGCAGGCGAGGCAGGCGGCGAGGGCCAGCGCGGCGCGGCCCGGGGAATGTTTGCGTTTCATCGTCAATGTCTCCTTCTTTGTGGGTGGGCTGTCACAGGTATTCGATGTTTGCGTCCACGCTCACCGCCTGGCCGGTGACGTTGCGGGCGGCGGGCGAGCACAGGAACAGCGTCATGGCCGCCACGTCCTCGGCGCTGACCATGCGGCGCAGCGAGGTCTTGCGGATGTACTCGTCCCGCATCGCCCCGGGGCTGACGCCGGTGGCTGCCGCGCGCGCGGCGATCACGGCGTCGATGCGCGGGCCTTCCACGGTGCCGGGCAGGATGGCGTTGACGCGCACGCCCTGCGGCCCGAGCTCGATCGCCAGCGACTTCGCCAGCCCGACCACCGCCCACTTGGTCGCCGCGTAGGGCGTGCGAAAGGCGTAGCCCAGGCGGCCCGCCACCGAGCTCATGGCCACGATGCAGGGGTCGGCCTGCGAGTCCTTGAGCAGGGGCACGGCGCGGCGCGCGAACAGGAACTGGCTGTTGAGGTTGACGGCCACCGTGCGCTCCCACAGCCCGGGGTCCAGCGCCTCGATGGCGCCGGTCGGCCCGGCGATGCCGGCGTTGTTGACCAGCACGTCCAGGCCGCCCAGGGTGCCGCGCACGTCGTCGAACACCAGGTCCACGTCGTCTGCGACGGCCGCGTCGGCGGTGCTGCTGCTGATGCCGGGCATCTCCGTGGCCAGGCGGTCGAGCGCGGCGCGGTCGATGTCGCACACGTGGACGTGCGCACCGGCTTCGTGGAAAGCGCGTGCGATCACGGCGCCGATGCCGTTGGCGCCGGCGGTGACGAGCACTCTCAGCCCGGGCCTGGGCCGGAGCGAGTCGAGAATTGCCATGCGGTGGGTTCCTGGTGTCTGGGTCGCGTTGCCATGACTGTCCAGGAGCGGGCGCACCGATCCAATGTGCCGGTGCCACACTTGGCAACCCGGTCCGATGTGAGCAGGCCACTCAGGAGAAACCCTGAAGGGTGGCCGCGCCAATCCGCCCTAGCCTCGGCGACCCGGGCAGCGGACACGCCCGGCAAGGAGCGCCCGGATGTCGATCGAGCTCAAGGTGGATGCGGCGCAGGCGGTCGCCTGGGACCTCATCCGGCTGCTGCATGGCGGCGCCGGCGCGGAGGAGTTCGCGGCGCGCCTGGCCGAGGTGGAGGCGCTGCCCGAGGACGAGCCGGCGAAGCACGGCCTGGCGGAGCTGGCGCGCATGGCGATGGCGCTGCGCAACCGGCTCGACCTGTCGCAGCAGCGCGAAAGCGGCATGCTGGCGGTGATCGAATCGGCGCGCGACCTGTCCAGCCGGCTCGACCTGAAGGAGCTGCTGCGCGCCATCGTCTCGCGTGCCCGCAACATGCTGGGGTCGCAGGTGGCGTGGATCTCCGCCTACGACCCGGCGCTCGGCGCCTTCCACGTGCTGGCCACCGACGGCGCGCTGGCGCGCAGCACCAACGAGATGGTGGCGGGCCGCGACCTGGGCATCGTCAGCATCGTCGTGAAGACGCGGCTGCCCTTCACCACGCCCGACTACCTGAGCGACACGCGCTTCGCGCACGATGCGGCGCTCGACGCGACGTTCCGCGACGAAGGCGTGGCCGCGGTCGTCGGCGTGCCGCTGCTGTGGGAGGGCGAGGTGATCGGGCTGCTGTTCGTCGCCGACCGCTACCACCGCACGCACACGGCGCAGAACATATCGATCCTGTCGACGCTCGCCACGCACGCGGCGGTGGCCATCAAGAACGCGATGGCGTTCGAGCAGGCCACCGCGGCGCTGGCCAACGCGGAGGCCGCCCGCGCCGAGCTGGAGCACCACGCCCGCAAGGTGCAGGCGGCCGCCGAGGCGCACGCGCAGATGACGTCGCTGCTGGCGCGCGGCGCCTCGCTGGCCACGCTGTGCGACGCGGTGGCAAGCCTGATGGAAGGCGCGGTGCTGGTGCTGGACGACGCGGCGCAGGTGATCGCGCGCGCCGGCGCGCCCGGGTACGCGGGCGACGCCGCGCAGCGCTACGAGCCGCACGGCAGCCACAGCGGCGCGCTGACGGCGGCCATGCGGCAGAGCCGGCAGACCGGCCGCTCGGTGGTGGCGTACGAGGCCGGCGGCGAATCGTGCCGCGTGAGCACCGTGATCGCGGGCAACGACGTGCTGGGTGCGGTGCTGCTGTTCCGCCAGGACGTCATCGACGAGATGTCGGTGCGCACCTTCGAACGCGCGGCCAGCGTGGTTGGCATCGTGCTGCTTGCGCGCGAGCGCATGGAGGCGCACCAGAGCCGGGACCAGTCCGCGCTGCTGCGCGCGCTGGTGTCGCCGCGCCAGGACGACCTGGCGGTGCTGTGCGAGCGCGCCGGCCACCTGGGGCTGGAGCTGTCGCAGCCCTGCTCCTTCCTGCTGCTGGAAATGGGCGAGCCGCATGCCGGCCAGGCGGTGCGGCGGCTGCGCACGGCCAGGCTGCTGCCCGGCACGGTGCAGGACGAGATGGACGGCGTGGTCACCATCCTGTGCCCGACCACGCAGGCCGAGAACGTGCAGCGCGTGGTCACGGAACTGGCCCGCGCCGAGGTCGGCGGCAACTGGCGCGGCGTGCTGTCGCGCCCCCTGCCCGGGCCCGCCGCCCTGCCCTCCGCGTTCATGACGCTGCGGCGCGCATTGCCGGTGCTGCGCCGCATCGGCGTGCAGGGCCATGTGGTCAACCAGAACGAGATGGCGATCTACTCCACCTTGTTCGAGACGCACGACCAGGCCAGCCTGGCGGCCTTCCTGGAAGCGACCATCGGCCCGCTGACGGCGTACGACGGCAAGCGCGGCTCGGAGCTGGCGTCCACCCTGCTGAGCTATTTCGAGAGCAGCCAGAACGCCAAGCTGGCGGCGCAGAAGCTGGGCATCCACGTGAACACGGTGCGGCAGCGGCTCGACACGATCGAGGACCTGGTCGGGCACCTGGGCAATGCGACGCGCGCCCTCGAGATCCACATCGCGCTGCGCCTGTGGAGCCTGACGCGCCCGCTCGCGCCGCCCTGATGTCGCCGGCCAACATGGGTCGCCGGCGGCCGGTGTGCCCCGGGAACATTGTTTCGCCGGTGGGCGGTTTCCACACTGGAGGCGCAACAACAACCGGAGACATCCCGATGAAGCCCACGAAGACCCATGCCGCCGCCAGCCTGCTCTGGCTCGCGTCCTTCGCGTCCACCGCGGCGGTACCGCTGCCCGTGCTCAACGTCGACAAGGCCGGCATCACCGTGTCCGGCCTGTCGTCCGGCGGCGTGATGGCGATCAACCTGGGCTACGCCTATTCCGCCACCTTCAAGGGCGTGGGCATCTTCGCCGCGACGCCCTACCTGTGCCAGTACCACTACGCCTATGCGTCCTGCCAGAACAAGAACGTCGTCACCGACGCGATGCTGGACACCATGCAGACGACGATCGACAACTGGAGCGGCGGCGCCATCGACAACAAGGCCAACGTCGCGGCCCAGAAGATCTATCTTTTCACGGGCACCAAGGACAGCACGGTGGGCGTCAACCCCATGCTCGCGGTGCAGGAGCAGTACGCCAACAACGGCGTGCCTTCGGTCAACCTGATCCAGGCCGCCAACACCGGGCATGTGTTCCCGACCGACTTCAGCTCCTTCGGCAACAACCCGTGCAGCACCTCGTTCACGCCCTACATCTCCAACTGCAGCTACGACGGCGCCAAGGCGGTCCTCAGCCAGTTCTACGGCGCGCTGCAAGCCCGCAACAACGCGCCGGCGGCGGCCAACTACCGCGAGTTCAACCAGCGCGAGTTCACGGGCAACCCGGGCATGGCGGACACCGGCTGGTTGTACGTGCCGGCGAATTGCGCCGCCAACGCGAAATGCAAGCTGCATGTCGCGTTCCATGGCTGCACGCAGAACTACGCCACCATCGGCGACAAGTTCGTGAAGAACACCGGTTACACGCGCTGGGCGGACACCAACAGCATCATCGTGCTGTTCCCGCAGGCGCGCGCGGACGCCACGGTGTATCCCACCGTGGCCAGCGGCATGCAGTCCAACCCCAACGCGTGCTGGGACACGGTCGGCTTCTACGGCTTCAACTATGCGCAAAAGGGCGGCGTGCAGCTGTCGGCGATCAAGGCCATGGTGGACCGCCTGAGCTCGGGCGGCTTCTGAGCCTGCCGCGGCGCCTCAGGCCACCAGGCCGCGGCGCGCCGCTTCCATCGCCGCCTCGGCGCGCGAGGAGATGCCTAGCTTGCGGTAGATGTCGCGCACGTAGCTGCTGACCGTGCTGGCGCTGATGCCCAGCAGCGGCGCCACCTCGGGCGAGCGGTAGCCTTTGGCGATCAGCCGCAGCACGTCGATCTCGCGCTCGGTGAGCTTGACCTGGGCCGCGTCGGGCGGCGGCGTGCCGGCGGCCATGGCGGGCGCGGCGCGGAAGTGGCGCAGCACGCGCAGCGCGACCGAGGGCGACAGCGCCGGCTCGCCGCTCTCGATGCGGCGCAGCTGCGCCATCACCTCTTCGCGCGGCTGCGACTTGAGCACGTAGCCGGCCGCGCCCGCGCGCAGCGCGGGGAACACATGCGTGTCGTCGTCGTGGATGGTGGCGACGATCACCACGGCGTCGGCGCGCGCGGCGACCAGGCCCACCACCAGCTCCTCGCCGGTGCCGTCCGGCAGGCCCCAGTCGACCAGGGCCAGGCCGTAGGCATGCTCGCGCATGCGCTCGCGTGCCTCGGCCACCGTGGCGGCGGTGTCGACGCGGCGCACGCAGGGCAGCGCCTGCGGCAGGATCTCGGCCAGCCAGCGGCGCGGCTCGTCGAGGTCCTCGACGATCAGTGCGCGGTCGAACGCGGGCGAAACGGGCATGCGATGCAGTCTAAGCCAGGCCGGTGCAGGCCTGGCCCCCCGGTTCATGGGGGGCAGCCGCGCGCGGTGGCTTCCTCGGTTCGCGGCCACGCACGGCACCTTCTCGTTCTAACGCGTCACGGTCACGGTCACGGACACGGCCGGGCTTGCGCCGTGCGTGTCGGGAATCAGCGCGACTTCGACATCTTTGACTTTGACCTCCGCCTTCCCCTCCGTGTCTTCGATCAAGTCTTCCAGGGCGGTGGCTGCCAGGCTTTCCAGCCGCTCGACGGCGGCGATTGTGCGTTTCGTCTTCATGAATACTCCGATCAAACGAGAGGGATCCGGTGCTTGGTCACGATCCGGAGGCATCGGGCCATTCTGTTCCTTATGAAGCGACGGATTGCGTGATTCGTCGGCGAACGCCCGGCTCATTTGGTGCAATCCGTAGGACATGAGGCCGAGTAGGACCTGCGGACTGGCAATGCATGAGTTGCGCGAGCAGACTGGCACGCATCAGGAGTTTTAGATGAAGCACTCGCGAATCAACATCTCGGTAGCGGAAGTCCATGCAGCCACCGTCGCTGACCAAGTGGCATGCGCGGACGCGATGGAGCTCGGGATGAGCGCCACCCAACCTCTCAGCGCAACTCGTCTGGCGGAACTGTGTGCGCTCGGGGACCGGATGATCCGGACAGGCCGGCGCAAACGGCTGGCACTCGCTTGCCTTGGGAAGCTGCTCGAAGATGAAAGCCTGGCCGCGTGATGCCGGTGGCGGCAAAGCGGCGGCGACGCCCGTCAAATGGAAAAAGGGCCGCATGTCGCGGCCCTTCTCTTTCCAGTTGAACGCGTCGCTTACTGCTTGCGCATCATGATGGATTTCACCCAGCCGGTGCCCCTGTTGGTGGCGACCTTCATGAAGCCGTTCTGCTCCTCGCCTTCGAAGATCACTTCATCGCTCTTGGTCAGGGTCATCAGCTCCGGGCCTTCGTTGGCGCCGCGGTACACCTTCACGCCGCCGATCTTGCCGACGTAGACGTCGCCCGCGTTGCCGGCACCGGCCCGCGGGCTGTTGGCGGCGTTGGCCTGCGAGGCCACGCCGGCCTTGGCCTGGATCAGCGACGGGTTGTTGCGCACGGCCACCACGATCTTGTTCCAGTTGTCCAGGAACGAGGCCGCGACGATCTTGCCTTCGGCGGTGCTGGTGTAGCCGCCCAGCGCCGCGCCGGCGCCGCCGCCGAACAGGGCCGCGCCGATGTTGAAGTCGGTCTTCTGCGCGCTGCCCTCGGCGGCCGCCACCTGGATGCCCGAACGCGTGTCGGCCATGATCATGGAGGTCTGCGCTTCCTTGAACCGCAGGCCGCCGGCGATCGCGCCGATCATGCCGAACTTGCCGCCCATCAGCCCGCCCAGGCCGCCGCCGACGCCGCCGGCATTGGGGTTGGAGAACACCACGCTGGGCGTGATCACGAAATCGGCCGCCACCATCTGGCCCTTGCCGACGTTCTGGCCGCCCTGCAGCTCGCCGCCGGCGGCCAGCTGGCGCTCCTGCATCATGTTCTGGAAGCCGACGCCGCGCTCGACGATCTGGAAGCAGTTGGACTGCTGGATGATCAGGCGGATCATGCCGGTGGGCGAACCCAGGCCCATGCCCTGCAGCGACTGCAGCATCTGGCTTTGCGGCTCCACCACGGCCAGGGTGCCCTTGGGCGCGTCGCACTTCTCAACTTGCTGCGCGTCGCCGGCCGGGCCGCTGGCGCCCCCGAGCGTCTGCGCCTGGGCGAGACCGGCCGCGGCCAGTGCGGCGGCGGCGATGAACAGGGACGGGGCGGCGCGATTCATTCTTGAACTCCTCTGGGGACAGGGCGATATTGTTGCGGCTGAGCCGGGGATTGTCATCCCCGCAGGCGGTCGATCAGGCCATTGAGGGCGTCGAGCGAGCCGAACTGGATCGCCACTTCCCCCAATTCCTCCACACGGCCGTTGCGTTTCACACGTTTCTTGACGCGCACTTCCACCTCGGCGGTGAGCAGGTCCGACAGCTCCTCCTCCACCCGGCGCAGGTCGCGCGACTTTTCCTTCTTCGGCTTGGGCGAGGTCAGGCTGAACTCGGCCCCCAGCTTCTTCACCAGGCTCTCGGCTTCACGCACCGACAGCTTCTTGGCGGCGATCTGGTTGGCGGCGGTGATCTGCGCCGCGCGGTCCAGCGCCAGCAGCGCGCGCGCATGGCCCATGTCCAGGTCGCCGGCCATCAGCATGGTCTGCACCGGCTCGGCCAGGTTGAGCAGGCGCAGCAGGTTGCTGGCGGCGCTGCGCGAGCGGCCCACGGCCTGCGCCGCCTGTTCGTGCGTCAGGCCGAAATCCTTGATCAGCCGCTGCAGGCCCTGTGCTTCTTCCAGCGGGTTCAAATCCTCGCGCTGGATGTTTTCGATCAGCGCCATCGCGGCGGCGGCTTCGTCCGGCACCTCGCGCACCAGCACCGGCACGCTGTCCAGGCCGGCGAGCTTCGCCGCGCGGTAGCGGCGCTCGCCGGCGATGATTTCGTACAGGTGGCGATCAGACCCGCCACTGACCGACGCCGTCGCAGGGGAGGGCCCCTGCGACTCCTTATTGCGGCGCAGCCGAGCTTGTTCGTCGCTCAGGCGACGAACAAGAATCGGCTGCATGATCCCCTGCGCCTTGATCGATTCGGCGAGCTCGTACAGCGCGCCCTCGTCCATGCGCGTGCGCGGCTGGTACTGGCCCGGCACCATGTCGTCCAGCAGCAGCGAGGCGGGCAGGCCCGGGTTCGCGGAAGGCGCGTCGGCGCCCTCTTCCACTTTGGGGCCGAGCAGCGCTTCGAGGCCGCGGCCCAGGCCCTTGGGTTTCTTGGTCGCCATTCAGTCCTTCATCAAGTCTTGCAGCAGCACGTGGCCCTCGGGCCAGCTCGCCAGGCCGGAGTCGGCGTTGATGTGGCCGGCCATGCCGTAGTCCATGAACTGCGCGCCCCAGGCATGCGCGAACAGGCGCGCGCGCTCGAACTCGCAGAACGGGTCGTTGCGGCTGCCCACCACCACCGAGCGGAACGGCAGCGCGCTCAACTCCACCGGCGACCAGCTGGCCAGCGGTTCGCGCAGGTGCGGCTTCTCGGGGTCGCCGGGCGCCACCAGCAGGGCCGCCTTCACCCGGTGCGGGTGGCGCGTGTGCGCGGCCCAGGCGGCGGTGAGCATGCAGCCCAGGCTGTGGGCCACCAGCACGGCCGGCTCGTCGCGGGTGAGCAGCACCTCCTCCAGCTTCGCGACCCAGTCGCTGCGCGGAGGCGTCATCCACTCCTGCTGTTCGACGCGCACATAGCCGTGCCGCTGCTCCCACAGGCTCTGCCAGTGCAGTGGCCCGCTGTTTTGCCAGCCGGGCAGGATCAAGACGTTGGAAGCCTTCATTGCTATCTTTTCTATAGCACGCGGGAGCTCAGTGCATGGCCTCGATGCGGTCCACCATTTCCCTGGCGAACTCGACGAAAGCCTGGCTGCCGCGCGCGGCCGGATCGAACACCACGCCGGGCAGGCCGTAGCTGGGCGCCTCGGCCAGCCGCACGTTGCGCGGGATGACGGTGTTGAACACCTTGTCGCCGAAGTGGGCCTTGAGCTGTTCGCTCACCTGCTGCTGCAGGGTGATGCGCGGATCGAACATCACGCGCAGCAGGCCGATGATCTGCAGGTCCTTGTTCAGGTTGGCGTGGACCTGCTTGATGGTGTTGACCAGGTCCGACAGGCCCTCCAGCGCGAAGTACTCGCACTGCATGGGCACGATCACGCCGTGCGCCGCGCACAGGCCGTTGAGGGTGAGCAGCGACAGCGACGGCGGGCAATCCACCAGCACGAAGTCGTAGTCGGCATCGACGGCGGCGATGGCCTGCTTCAGGCGCTTCTCGCGCCGCTCGACCTCGACCAGCTCCACCTCGGCACCAGCCAGTTCGCGGTTGGCGCCCAGCACGTCGAAGCCGCATGTCTCGGCGCGCACCCGCGCCTCGGCGATGCCGGCGGATTCGAGCAGCACGTCGTAGATCGTGTATTCCAGCTTGCGCTTGTCCACGCCCGAGCCCATGGTGGCATTGCCCTGCGGGTCCAGGTCGATCATGAGCACGCGCTGGCCGACCTTGGCCAGGCCGGCGGCCAGGTTCACGGTCGTCGTGGTCTTGCCGACGCCGCCCTTCTGGTTGGCGATGCAGAAGATGCGGGCCATGCTCAGCGCCGGCCCGGATGTACCGGCGTGGACAGGCGGGTGCGCTTCACTTGCTGATCGCCAGCTTGACGCCGAAGCCGATCAGGAAAGTGCCGGCGATCTTGTTCAGGGCGCTGGTGATGGCCGGGTTGGCGCGCAGCTTGGCGGCCAGGAAGTGGGTCAGCAGAATGACGGCCGCGCAGTAGGCAAAGGTGAGCGCCGCGACGGTCAGCGCCATGGCGGCGAAGGTGGTCATGCCCTGGTGCTGCGCCGGGTTCACGAACAGCGGGAAAAACGCCATGTAGAACACGATGGCCTTGGGGTTGAGCAGCGTGATCAGCCCAGCCTGGCGGAAGTAATGGTGCGGCTCGATGTGCAGCACCGGGGCGTCGCTGGGCTTGGCACACAGCATCTTGAAGCCCAGCCATGCGAGGTAGACGGCGCCCAGCCACTGCACGGCATGAAACGCGGCCGGATAGGTCAGCAGCAGCGCCGCCACGCCGGCCACCGCCGCCCACATCAGCACCTGGTCGCCGGCGATCACGCCGAACGTGGCGGCCAAGCCCCCGCGGATGCCGCCTTTGCTGGTGGAAGTGATGATGGCCAGGTTTCCCGGGCCGGGAATGGCGAGAAAAATCAGGATGGCGGCGACAAAGGCGCCGTAATCTGCGATGCCGAACATGGGAACCTCGGGGATGTGAACGGCGAGTGTACCGTCAGCTCACTCTTGCTCAGCAGGCGTTTTTCGCATCCAGACGATGCAGCGCTCGGCGTCCAGGGCGGGAACCTGAAGCTGTTCCACGTGAAACACTTCGACGCCGGACGGCAGGACTGCGATCTCGGCGTCGGGGTACTTGCCTTTCATCGCGAGCCAAATGCCGCCGGGGGCCAGGGCGTTATTGGTCAGCGACACGAAGTCAGCCAGCGAGGCGAACGCGCGGGAGCAGACCACGTCGTACGGACCCGCCAAGGTTTCCACCCGGGCATGGCGACCTTGGAGATTGGGCAGCCGCAACTGGGCAGCCACCTGCTGGATGAAAGCCGCCTTCTTCGCCACCGCATCCACGCATTCGACCGCAAGCTCGGGGCAGCAGATCGCCAGGACAACGCCCGGCAACCCGGCACCGGCGCCCACGTCCAGCAACCTGGCGCCCTGCTCCACCGGCCGCTGGCGCTGGAGCGGCAGCACCACGCTCAGGCTGTCCAGCAGGTGCTGGACCACCATCTCGCGCGGATCGCGGACGGCGGTCAAGTTGTAGACCTTGTTCCAGTGGCGGATGAGGTCGAGGTAGGCCAGCAGCTGGGCGACTTGGTCGTCGCTCAACGCAAGACCCAGCCGCTCCAGCCCGTCGCGCAGCAACGGCTCGAACTCCGCCGCCCCCTGCCCCGGACTCATGCCGCGCGCCGCTGCGCCGCTTCCGCAAAACCGCTGATGCGGCTCTTCTTGAGGTGCACAAGCAACAAGGAGATCGCGGCTGGCGTCACGCCCGAAATCCGGGAGGCCAGGCCCAGCGTTTCCGGGCGATGCTTGTTCAGCTTCTGCCGCACCTCGATGCTGAGCGCACCGACCTGCATGTAGTCCAGCTCGGCCGGCAGGCGCAGATTCTCGTAATGGGCAGCACGCTCGACCTCGTCCTTCTGGCGTTCGATATAGCCGGAGTACTTGGCCGCGACCTCGATCTGCTCGACCACCGCCGGGTACAGCTCGTCGAGGGATTCCGGGGTGAGCTCCGGCGCGGCATAGCGGCCGCCCTCCAGGCTCATCAAATCCGCGTAAGTCACGCCGGGGCGCCGCAGCAGGTCGCCCAGGTTGTACTCGTGCTCCAACGCCTTACCCAGAACCCGCTCGGCTTCGGCGTCGGACACGATGCGCGGATTGATCCACGTTGCCTTCAGCCGCTGTGTTTCACGTGAAACAGCGTCGCGCTTGCGGTTGAACGCCTCCCACCGGGCATCGTCCACCAGCCCCAGCTTGCGGCCGGCTTCGGTCAGCCGCATGTCGGCGTTGTCTTCCCGCAGCTGCAGCCGGAACTCGGCTCGGCTGGTGAACATGCGGTAGGGCTCGGTCACACCCTTGCTGATGAGGTCGTCCACCAGCACGCCCAGGTAGGCTTCGTCGCGGCGCGGCAACCAGGACGCCTCGCCCCGGCACATCAGCGCGGCATTGATGCCGGCGAACAGGCCCTGCGCAGCCGCCTCCTCGTAGCCGGTCGTGCCGTTGATCTGGCCGGCGAAGAACAGCCCCTGGATGGCACGCGTTTCGAAGCTCGACTTCAACCCACGCGGATCGAAGTAGTCATATTCGATGGCGTAGCCCGGCCGCACGATGTGCGCCTTCTCCAGGCCCGGCAGGCTGCGCACCAGGGCGTACTGGATGTCGAACGGCAAGCTGGTGGAAATCCCGTTCGGGTAGATCTCGTGCGTGTCCAGGCCTTCCGGCTCCAGGAACACCTGGTGGCTGTCCTTGTCGGCGAAGCGGTTGATCTTGTCTTCCACGCTCGGGCAGTAGCGCGGCCCGACGCCTTCGATCTTGCCGGTGAACATCGGGCTGCGGTCGAAACCGGAGCGGATGATGTCGTGGGTGCGTTGGTTGGTGTGGGTGATCCAGCACGGCACTTGGCGCGGGTGCATGGCGGCGCGGCCCATGAAGCTGAACACCGGCACCGGGTCCAGGTCGCCCGGCTGCTCCTCGCAGCGCGAGAAATCGATGGAACGCCCATCGATGCGCGGCGGCGTGCCGGTCTTCAGCCGCCCCTGCGGCAATTGCAATTCCTTCAGCCGTGCCGACAAGGACACCGCCGGCGGATCGCCCGCCCGGCCGGCAGCGTAGTTGCTCATGCCGACGTGGATCTTGCCGTCCAGGAAGGTGCCCGCGGTCAGCACCACCGCCCTGCCCCGAAAGCGGATGCCCACCTGGGTCACGGCGCCGACCACCCGGTCGCCCTCCACCATCAGGTCGTCCACCGCCTGCTGGAACAGCGTGAGGTTCGGCTGGTTTTCCAGCCGGGCGCGGATCGCCGCCTTGTAGAGCACCCGGTCGGCCTGCGCGCGGGTGGCGCGCACGGCGGGACCCTTGCTGCCGTTGAGGATGCGGAACTGGATGCCCGCCTCGTCGGTGGCCAGCGCCATGGCGCCGCCCAGCGCGTCGACTTCCTTGACCAGGTGGCCCTTGCCGATGCCGCCGATCGACGGGTTGCAGCTCATCTGCCCCAGCGTCTCGATGTTGTGGGTCAGCAGCAGCGTGCGACAACCCATGCGGGCGGCCGCAAGCGCCGCCTCGGTGCCGGCATGGCCGCCGCCGACGACGATGACGTCGAATTCCTCTGGATACAGCATGGGATGACGCGACAGGGACGTGAGCTGGCGTCCGGACGCGTGTGTGCGAAAAGGCCGATTTTACCGGGGACTGCCGATATTCGGCGCCGGCTGTCCCGTGCGGCCACGGATGAGCTCATCAACTCAGGGACAATCGGCTTGTGTCTTCGTTGTTACCTTCAGCGGCCGTCATCGACCGCTTTCTCAGTGCCGCGCTGCGCGGCGACGCGCCCGAATGGCCGTGGGATGCGGGCCGGGCGGTCACCGCGGCCGTGATGGCGCGCATCGACCTGCACGGCGTCTCCGTGCTGCTGCACGAAAACGGCAACCCGCGCTCCTGGCCGGACGCGATCCGCGCGGCCCTGCGCGAGCGCGGGCTGGCGCAGGGCATGTGGGAGCTGCGCCACCAGCACCTGCTGGGCGACACGCTGCAGGCGCTGCGGCAGGCGGATATCCGGCCAGTGCTGCTGAAGGGCACGGCCCTGGCCTACTCGCTGTACCGCAGCCCGATCCAGCGCACCCGCGCCGACACCGACCTGCTGATCGCCGAGCAGGACCGCGAGCGCTGCGACCAGGTGCTGCAGGCCGCCGGCTACCGGCGCGCCGTGGCCGTCAGCGGCGAACACGTGAACTACCAGGCCACCTACACACGCGAACTCCCCGGCCAGACCCATGCGCTGGACCTGCATTGGCGCATCAGCAATTCGGAATTGCTGGCCGGCCTGTTCACCTATGAGGAACTGCGCCGGACCGCCGAGCCGCTGCCGCGCCTCGGCCCGGATGCCTTGGGCATCGACCGCATCTCGGCCTTGCTGCACGCCTGCTTTCACCGCAGCGTCCACCAGCACCACCCCTACCATGTCGACGGCATCGCGCATCACGAACCCAACCGGCTGGTCTGGCTGAAGGACATCGACCTGCTGGTGCGCAGCCTCACCCCGGACGAGTGGCGCCAGGCCGGCCGGCAGGCGCGCGACAAAGGCCTGGGCGCGGTCTGCCTGGACGGGCTCGGCCAGGCGCGCGTGCAGCTGCACACGCCGCTGCCCGCCGACACGGCATCTGTCTTCGCCCCGGCCGCACTGGAGGCGCCGCGGCGCTATCTCGCAGCCGGGCCGCTGGAGCAGCAGTGGCTGGACTTCCAGGCGCTGGGCACCTCCCAGCGCAAGCTGAAGTTCCTGCGCGAGCTGTTCTTTCCGCCTGCCGCCTACATGCGAGCAAGCAGTCACTCAGGCCGTGGCCCGCTTGCATGGCTGTACTTGCGCCGCGCCACCAAAGGGTTGGTCAAAGGCCTGACCCGCCGGCACAGAGGCTGACGCAGGCCGGAAAGCGCAGGGCTGCGCGACAATGGAGCACCGCACAACCGAGTTCCAATGCCCTACTCCCGCGTGGCCCAACACAGCTCCATGCTGTTCGATTCGCAGCGCAATGCGCTGTACGCCCGCGCCATCGGCCAGCTGGTGACGCCCGAGTCCGTGGTGCTGGACCTGGGCGCGGGCATGGGCCTGCACGGGTTGCTGGCGGCCGCCGCCGGCGCCCGGCACGTCTACCTGGTCGAACCTGAACCGGTGATCCATGCCGCCGCCGAGGCGGCCCGCGCCAACGGGCTGGCCGACCGCGTCACCGTGCTGCAAGGCCGCATCGAGGACGTGCAGCTGCCGCAGCCGGTCGACCTGATCGCCTCGGTCTTCACCGGCAACCTGCTGTTCAGCGAAGACCTGCTGCCCTCCCTGTTCCATGCGCGCGACCGCTGGCTCAAGCCCGGCGGCCGCCTGCTGCCGGACCGTGCCGAGCTGCTGCTGGCCCCGCTGCACGCGCCCGGACTGCACGCCGAGCACGTCGCGCGCTGGTCCGAGCCGGTGATGGGCCTGGACTACGGCGGTGCCCGCCGGTTCGCCGCCAACGAAATCCAATGGCCGCCGCGCGACGAACTGCGCGGCACCGAGCAACTGGCCGACGGCGCGGTGCTGGCGGACGTCGATCTCGCCACTGCCGCCCGCGCCGACTGCAAGGGCGCGGCGACCTGCCGCGTAGCGCAATCCGCTGTGTGCCACTGGCTGCTGGCATGGACCCGCATCCGGCTGCTGGACCAATGGCTCAGCACCGACCCGGCCGCCGACGTGCACTGGCGCCCGGTGCTGATGCCGCTCGACCCTCCCCTGCCGCTGCAGCAAGGCGAAGACCTGCACATCGCGCTGGAGCGGCCGGCCTGGGGCGACTGGACCTGGTCGGTGCGCGCGCGCGCGGGGACGCGGCGGCATTCCAGCTTTCTCGCGCGTTCGGAAAGCGTGGCCGACCTGCGCCGGCTCGCGCCCGCCAGCCGGCCGGGCCTGGGCAGCGACGGAGCCCAGAGCCTGCGCATCCTGCAAGGCCTGCAGCAGGGCCTGAGCAACCGCGAGATCGCCGACGCGCTCGCCGCCGATGGCCTGGATGCGGCGCAGGCGCTGGTGCGCGTTCAGGCCATGGCATACAAGTACGGCAGGCGGGGATGAGCTGCATCGCCGGCGTGCTGCGGCGCGACGGTGCGCCGGCCGATCCGCGCCGGGTCGAAGCCATGCTCGCGTGCATGCATGGGCGCGCTCCGGACGGCGACGAGGTGGTGTGCGATGGCCCCCTCGCGCTAGGACAAGCCTGGCTGCGGATCGATGGCGCGCCGCGTTCGGCTGCGCATCCGATCCGCTCGGATGGCACGCTCTGGATCACGGCCGACGCGCGCATCGATGGCCGCGCGGAACTGCTGGATGCTCTGCGCGCCGCCGGCCGGCCGGCGGATGCAGACACCCCGCATGCCGGCCTGATCGCGCAAGCCTGGCGCGCCTGGGGTCCGCGCATGCTGGAGCACCTGATCGGCGACTTCGCCTTCGCGCTGTGGGACGCGCACAGCCGCACGCTGGTGTGCGCGCGCGACCATTTCGGCGTGCGGCCCCTGCACTATGTGGACACGCCCGAGCTGTTCGCCTTCGCCAGCGACCTGGATGCGCTGCGCGTCTTGCCGCAGGTGTCGGACACGCTGGACGAGGCCAGCATCGCCGACTTCCTGATCTTCGGCACCTGCCTGGACCCCGGGCGCACCATCTGGCGCGATGCGCGCTGCCTGCCGCCGGCGCACCTGCTGCAAGTCGATGCCGCGAAGCCCGCGACGCTGGGCCGCTACTGGGACGTGCCCGAGCCCGAGCCGATCCGCCTGCGCAGCCAGGGCGAGTACGTCGAGGCATTCACGCAGGTCTTCACGCAGGCCGTCACCGACCGCCTGCCGGACGGCCCGGTGGCCACGCACCTGAGCGGCGGCATGGATTCCACCGCCATCGCCGCGGTGGCGATCGCGCATGCGCGCCGCGCCGGCCATCGGGTCACCGCGCACCACGTGTCCTGCCACGAACTGCTGCCCGAAGACGAGGAGCGCCACTACGCGGAAATGGTGGCGTCGCACCTGGGGCTGCCGCTGCGGTGCGACGAGCTGGGCCGGCATCCGCTGTTCGCCCGCAGCCACGACCCGTCGCTGGCAACCTCGATGCCCTTCGCCTATCCGCATCTGGCCCATCACGACGACCTCATCCACCAGATCGCCGCCAGCGGCGCCCGCGTGCTGCTCACCGGGCAGGGCGGCGATGCGGTGCTGACGCCCTCCGCCACCTATTACGGTGACCTGCTGCGCAGCGGCCGCTGGACAGCGCTGGCACGCGAGATCGCGCACCACGTGCGCCACACGGGCTCGCTGGCCGGCATGGGGCTGCGCTCGGCGCTGCTGGGCCGCCAGGCGGAACCGGTGTGGAGGCCGGCGCTGCCCGACTGGATCGATCCCGCGTTCGCGCGGCGCGTCGACTTCCAGGCGCGCTGGGACCATGCATGGAAGAGTTACCACGGCAACATCGATGCCCAACATCAACTGCGGCAGACTTGGGTCAGCAGTTCGTTGCAGTCGGCGGAGGTCCTGAAACGGCCGCTGGTGGCACGCCATCCCTTCTTCGACGTGCGGCTGGTGCGTTTCCTGCTGGGATTGCCGAACTTCATGCTGGTGGGCAAGCACGTGCTGCGCGAATCCATGCGTGGCCGCTTGCCGGAGCCGGTGCGGACCCGCCCAAAGATATCTTTGGTGGTAGATCCTGTGCGAAGCATGGTGACGGATGGTAAATTAGGCCATGTGGCGCGGCCCGCGACGGAAAGCAGGGGACGGGAGTACGTGCTGTGGGACAGGCACACGGACGCCTTGCGGCAATTCAGCGAGGGCCGAGGCAGCGATTCCACCTGGAACAACCTTCTGATCCTTGCCCCGATCGCGTTGAAAAACTGGCTGGATCAGCAACAAAAAGGATTGGCGACATGATCGACTTCGCACACGCCCCCGCGGGTGGCAGCACTGTGGTGGACGCGCCGGCCAAACGGCCGTACGCAGCGCCGGCCCTGGTGCTGTTCGGCCAGGTCGCGGCTTTGACGCAATCGTCCACCGGCTGCAACATGGCCGACAACCCCACCTGCGAAACCGGCGGCGGCATGGGACCGGCTATGGCCAGCGACCGGCGCCTCAAGCACAATATCGCGCGCATCGGCACCCATCCGCTCGGCATCGGCCTCTATCTGTTCGACTACAAGCCCGGCCTGGACCAGCCCGAAGGACGCCATTTCGGCGTGATGGCCGACGAGGTGGAGCAGGTGCTGCCGCAGGCCGTGCTGCGGCACCCGACGGGCTACCAGATGGTCGACTACGGCCTGCTGGGCATCCGCCTGGTGCACTAGTCGCCGCGGCGCTACGCTGCCGCCGGCGGCCGCCGTTCCATGCACTTCAGGCTCCTCCTCACCTACGCTGCGCCGCACGCCCGGCTGCTGGCGCTGTGCGCGCTGCTGATGCTGGCCGACACCGCCGCGGCCCTGGCCGTGCCCTGGCTGGGTGGCCAGCTGGCGCAGCATGCGCTGGCCGGGATGGCGGTCGGCGCCGGCCCGCTGCTGGGTGGCCTGCTCGGCTTGCTCGCGTTGCAGGCGGTGCTGCGCTATGCCACGCAGCGGCTGGCCGGCCGCGGCTTCGCCCAGGTGCTGGCGGACCTGCGCATGCGGCTGTACGCGCACCTGCAGGCGCTGCCGCTGTCGTTCTTCCACCAGCGCCGGCACGGCGAACTGCTGGCGCTGTTGTCGCACCAGGTGGCGCAGCTGGCCGGCTTCCTGACGGGCACCCTGCTCGGGCTGGTGCCGCAGCTGCTGGCGGTGGCCGGCGCCATCGTGCTGATGCTGCGCATCGACTGGCTGCTGGGCTGCATGGTCACGCTGCTGGTGCCGCTGTTCTACCTGGCGCTGAAAATCGTCGGCCGGCGGCTGCGCGCCACCACGCTGGCGCTGCAGCAGGCCGAGGCCGACGCCATCACCATCGCCGACGAGAACCTGTCGATGCTGCCGGCCATCAAGGCCTTCACCCGCGAGGACCACGAGTCGCGGCGCTACGGCGCGCAGAACGAGGTACTGCGGCGCCTGAGCACGCGCCACGCCCAGGCGTATGCCGCACTGGAGCCCGCCGTGCAGTTCGCCGCCGGCGCCGCCGCCGTGCTGCTGCTGTGGCTGATGGGCCGGCGGCTGAGCCAGGCGACGATGACCACGGCCGAACTGGTGAGCTTCCTGCTGTATGCCGCCCTGCTCACGCGCCCGGTGGCGGCGCTGGCCGGCGCCTACGGCCAGGTGATGATGACGTCGGCCACGCTGCAGCGCCTGCAGGCCGTGTTCACCGAACCGCCCGAGCCGTACGCCGCGGTCCTGCGCACCCTGCCGCCGGTGCGCGGCGCGATCGAATTCCGCGACGTGCGCTTCGCCTATCCGGGCCGCCCGGCGGCGCTGGACGGCCTCAGCCTGCGCATCGCCGCCGGCGAAACGGTCGCCATCACCGGCGAGAACGGCGCCGGCAAGAGCACGCTGGCGCACCTGCTGATGCGGCTGCATGTGCCGCAGGCCGGCGGCATCGCCGTCGACGGAACCGACATCGCCGAGGTCAGCCTGCACAGCCTGCGCGGCCAGATCGGCATCGTCGCGCAGCACGTGCTGCTGTTCAACGGCACGGTGCGCGACAACATCGGCTATGGCCGGCTGGATGCGGACGACGCAGCCATCGCGCGCGCCGCGCGGATGGCGCAGGCCCATGCCTTCATCGAAGCGCTGCCCGACGGCTACGACACGCTGATCGGCGACGAGGGCGTGCGCCTGTCGGGCGGGCAGCGCCAGCGCATCGCGCTCGCGCGCGCGCTGCTGAAAGACCCTCCGATCCTGATCCTGGACGAAGCCACCGCCATGTTCGATCCCGAAGGCGAACGCGCCTTCGTCGAGAGCTGCCGCCGCACGCTGGGCGAGCGCACGGTGCTGCTGATCACGCACCGGCCGGCCAGCCTGGCCCTGGCCGACCGCGTGATCCGCATCGCGCACGGCCGCGCGGTGGAGATCGCGCCGCATGCCGCCGCCCAAGCGGCCGCCAACGCATGCTGAAGCGCGCCTCGCACCGTTTCGCGCGCTGGCGTGCCCTGGCGCCGGCGCAGCGCCGCACGCTGGTCGCCGCCTGCTTGGCGATGCCGCTGTTCTGGATCGGGCTGCACACCGCCGGCCTGAAGCGCGTGCGCGCCTTCGTCGAGGGCGCGCCCTTGCACACCGCGCCGCAAACGCCGCCGCCCGAGACGCGCGCGCGCGCCCTGGGCGAACTGGTCAACCTGGCCGCGCGGCGCGGCCCCTTCCCGGCCAGCTGCCTCACCCGCTCGCTGGTGCTGCAGTGGCTGCTGCGCCGCCACGGCATCGCCGCCCAGCTGCGCATCGGCGTGCGCCGGCTGCAAGGCCCGCTCGACGCGCACGCCTGGGTCGAATACGGCGGCGTGCCGGTCAACGACCGCGCCGACGTGGCGAACGACTACGCCGTGTTCGGCCAGCTGCCGCCGGCCGCCGCGCGCCGCAGGCCATGAGCGGCCACGCCCTCGGCTTCGCACCGCACGCGGCGCGCCCGCAGGCCGAACTCGCGCAAAACCCGTTCAACACCTGGCACGCGCCCGACGGCTCGCTGTGGACGGCGTTCCATCGCGTCCCCGACGGCTACCTGCTGCGCTTTCCCGAGCTGGTGGACTTCGCCGTCTCGGCCGACGGCATGCGCATCGACGCCTGGCCCGCGCCCGGCGCCTCCGCAGCGACGGTCGACCACCTGTACCTGAACCAGGCCGTGCCGCTCGCGCTCAGCCGCCAGGGCAAGCTGGTGCTGCACGCCGGCGCGGTGGAGGTCGACGGCGGCGCGGTCGCCTTCCTCGGCACCTCGGGCCGCGGCAAGTCCACGCTGGCGGCCAGCTTCGCCACCAGCGGGCAGCGCTTCCTCACCGACGACGGCCTGCTGCTGCAATGGCAGGGCGCGCTGCCGGTCGCCGCACCCAGCCATCCGTCGATCCGCCTGTGGGAGGACAGCCAGTCCGCCGTGATGGCCGCCGGCGCGCCGGCCGCGCCCGCCGTGGACTACACCAGCAAGACGCGTTTCCTGGCCGGGCCGCAGGTGGCGTATTGCGCCGAGCCGCGGCCGCTGCGCGCGCTCTACCTGCTGGGCGACGCGGCCGTGGCGGCACCGTACATCGCCCCGGTGCGGCCGGCTGTCGCGCTGATGAACCTGGTGCGCAACTCGTTCTTGCTGGACATCGAAGCACATGCAATGCTCGCGGCCCATTTCGAGGACATCAGCCGCTTGGCCAACCTGCCGATCCACCACCAGCTCGACTTCCCGCGCAGCTACGCAGCGTTGCCCGAGGTCCGCGAAGCCATCGTGCGCCACGCGCGCGGCCTGGCGCCGTGAACTCCGGCTTTCCCGCGTCGGTCGCCATCCCGGCCGACGTCATGGCGCGCCAGGTCGGCGACGAAACCGTGATCCTGCACCTGGGCAGCGGCAACTACTACGGGCTGGACCCGGTCGGCGCGCGCGCGTGGCAGCTGCTGGGCGAAGGCCGCACGCCGGCCGAAGTGTGCGAGCAGCTGCTGGGCGAATACGACGTCGCGCGCGTGCAGCTGGAAGCCGACCTGCAAACGCTGCTGCAGGACCTGCTCGCCAACGGGCTGCTCACCGCCGGCGCGTGAAGCACGCGCGCAGCCAGGCCAGTTCGCCCGCGGTGAACGCGCCGCGCGCCAGCTCCACCGCCGCCACGCAGGCAATGCACAGCACATAGGCCCCCACGGCGCACAGGCCGGGCGCGACCCGCAGCGCGCGCGCATACGGCGCTTGCGGCGGCAGCGTCTCGAACCAGGCGTCGAAGATCCACGCACCGGCCACGCCCCACAGCGCGCACACCAGCACCACCGGCCAGAAGCGCGCGAGCACGGCGAGCGTGGGCGCCAGCGGCTGCCCGAAATGCCGGTGCACCGTCCACACCAGCAGCGCCGCCGACAACGCCATCGCGCAGGCGCTGCCGATGGCGGCACCCAGCGCGCCGAAGCGCAGCACCAGCAGCAGGCTGAGCGGCAGGTTGAGGGCGACGGCCAGCCCGGCCGCGCGCGCCTGCAGGGCCGGGCGGCCCTGCGCCTGCGCCAGTGTGGCGGCCGGCAGCGCCAGCACGCTGGCGACGGTGCCGATGCACAGCGCCACGAACACGTCGCTTCCGAGATGGCCCATCTCGCCGGTCCAGGCGTAGAGGAACACCGGCGCCACCGCCAGGGGCGCCAGCAGGAACACCACCACGCCGTAGGCCGCCAGCCGCGTGCTGGCCAGGTACCAGTCCCAGGCCGCGCGCGCGCCGTCGGCGCGCACCATGGCGTTGGGCAAAAAGGTGTCGGCGCCGCTCGCCGGAATGCTGCGCAAGGCGGCGACGGCGCGGTTGGCCACCTCGTACGGCGCCACGCCCCACAGGCCGACCCAGGCCGCGATCAGGAACTTGTCGAACTGGAAGTTCACGAACTGCGCCCAGCCCTCGGCCTGGTTGGCCAGGCCGTAGTGCAGCAGTTCGCCCAGGGCCTGCCGGTTCCAGGTGGCGGCGCCGAAGCGCGGCGCGCAGCGGCGCCGCTGCAGCAGGAACACGGCGCCCACCACCGCCAGTTGCGCGCCCCAGAAGGCGAGCAGGGCGGCATCCAGCCGGCCCCAGCACCAGGCGGCGAGCATCGCCGCGATATTGGCGGCCAGCGGCTGCAGCACCGACACCGCCGACACGGCGCCGAAACGGCGCGCCGCGATCAGCGTCCAGGTGCCCGACTGCAGGAAGGCGCGCAGCGCCACCGCCGCGAAGACGCCGAGGATGGCCTGGTGCGCCGGCACCCCGCCCGCCGCGGGCAGCCCCAGCCAATCGGCCAGCGGCCTGGCCAGGGCCAGCACGGCCAGCGCGCCGAGGCCGAAGGAGCCGGCCAGCACCAGCCAGGCCCGCCCGAGCAGCTCGCGCGCCTGCGTCCAGCGGCCCTGTTGCGCGGGCACCGCCAGGAAGCGCACCACGGCCAGCGTCATGCCCAGCTCCAGCAGCGAGAAGCCGCCGGCCAGTGCCAGCAGCAGCGCCCACGCGGCGAAGGCTTCGCCGCCCAGATAGCGGATCAGCACCGGCAGGCCGACCAGGCCCACGGCCAGGTTCAGCAGGCGCGCGCCGACCATCAGGGCGACCGAGCCGGCGGGGTCGAACAGGCGCGCCGCCATGCCTCAAGCGGCCGCGCCGGGCGCGTCGTCCAGCCAGATGCTGTGTGCCAGCGCCAGCCCCAGCAGCACGTTGACCGGGAACAGCTCGGTCAGGTTGAGGGTCAGGCTGCACAGCGCCGCGACGGCGTAGAACGGGCGCGCCCGCCGGTCGCGCCGGGCCGCCCAGGCCAGTGCCGCGTAGAACAGCGCGGCGCCCAGCACGCCGACCTGCAGCACCAGGCCGACCAGGGTGGAATCGGTCGGCGTCACCGCCGGATTGCCGGGGCCGGCGGCGGCCGCCTGCGTGCCCACCGTGGCGAGCGACAGCGCCGTGTTGGTTCCCACACCCAGGCCGCGGCCGAACAGCGCCTGCATGGCCGGCGGCCCGAACACCGCATCGGCCAGCAGTTCCACCCGGCCGCCGGGGCTCTCGAACATTTCATCGCGGCCGGACAGCAGCGGCACCGCCAGCAGCACGGCCGCCGCCAGTGCGGCGCCCACAACGGCCGCCCGGCGCCGTTGTTGCGCGGGCGCGCGGCGCCACAGCAGCGCGGCGCCGGCCAGCGCGGCGCACACCATGCCGGTGCCCGAGGCGCTCGCCACCACCAGCACACCGCCCAGCGCCGCCAGCCAGGCGAAGCCGGCGCGGCGCGGGGCGAAGCAGAAGTGGAAGGCCAGCGCGCAGGCCGTGAACACGCCCAGGCTGTTGGGCTGCACCAGCGTGCCGGCGGCGCGGCGCGCCAGGTCCCAGGGCGACCACTCATGGAAGATGTGCAGGCCGCGCCACAGCTCGAACGGCACCAGCGCGGCCTGGACCACGAGCAGCGCGGACGCGCCGAGGGCGAACACGCCGGCATGGCGGGCCAGCCAGCGCCCGGCCAGCGCCAGCGGCAGGAACAGCATGCCGCGCAGCCCGGCCAGGGCGACCAGCACACCGTTCACCGGCAGCGACACCACCAGGGCAGCCAGGGCGTCGAGCCCGAACCACAGCAGCAGCCCGGCCCGGCGCCGGCCCGGCAGGCCACCGCGCATGGCGGCGAAAGCCGTCCAGGCGCCAGTGGCCAGCAGCACGGCCCAGAACGCATCCTTGGCCAGCTTCAGCAGCCGCTCCACCGGGCCCGGCCGGTACACGTAGCGGTAGGCGGCATCGGCCGCATCCATGGGAGGCTGGGCGGCCCGGGCGGCGATCTCGGCCGGCGTGGTGTAGTCCAGGCAGGGCCGCTGCCCGGCCCGGTCGGGAATCGTGCAGCGAACGGCCCAGTAGGCCTTGTATGCTTCACGGTCGAGCACGCCGATGCGCTTGAAGTAGGCGCCCGCGCCGTTGGCCAAGGCCGCCAGCAGCAGGGCCAGCGCCAGCAGCTTCGCCCAGGAGGAGTGTTGTTCCGGCGCCATCGCCAACCCATCATAAGCGGCGGAAACAAGCGGGCGACGGCAACAATGACGCCGTAGCTGAGCGTTAATTACGCACGAGCTTGGGCCGAATTTGCAATCGGCGTGTTTCTGGTGCGCAGATGGCGGGCGAATGTAATAAAGTGTTGCAAAACACGGACAAGGACTCGGATGTCGTTTTGGGAATGCCAGGAAGCGCTGCCTTCGCAGCCCGATGCATCGGGCCAGCCCTGGCACGTCGCGTACACGCGGCCGCGGCAGGAGCAGACGGCGCTGGTCAACCTGGAGCGCCAGGGCTTCGAAGCCTACCTGCCGCTGTTCAAGAGCTGCCGCAACACCGCCGACGGCCTGCAGGCGCACTACGAGCCGATGTTCCCCCGCTACCTGTTCATGCGCGCCGCGCACGCGCGCCAGTCACTCGCCAGCGTGGCGTCCACCCGCGGCGCCGTCGGCCTGGTGCGTTTCGGCGGCTGCCCGGCGGAGATCGACGAGCGGACGGTGCACGGCATCCGGACGCTGGAATCGCAGCGCAACCAGGCCAGCCTGGACGCGCTCTGCCCGATCCGCCCCGGCGTGCGCGTGCGCATGCGCAGCGGCGCGTTGCAGGGCATCGAAGGCCTGGTGGTGTCGGTCGCCAGGCAGCGTGTGACGTTTCTGCTCGACATGCTCGGCCGCCGCAAAGAGGTGACGGTCGAACGTGGCGAGCTGGTCGCGGCTTGAACCGGGCCGCGATGCGACAGGGTGGAAGGCGCGCGGACGCGCAATCCACTGCGGTAGCCTGCCCGCCCGCGGCCGCCGCGCCCCGAATGCATTCTTCCTGCTGACAACGACAACCAACGTGGAATCGGTCGCCTACCCCGTCGCAACCAGTGCCCTGGCCTCCTTCGTGCTGGCCAAGGTGCTGGTGCTCACCGCCGGCCACCATGGCCGCTACACCATGGACACGCCCGGCTCGGTGCAGACCTTCCACCTGCAGCCGACGCCGCGCGTGGGCGGCATCGGCATCTACGTCGCGCTGCTGGCGGCCTGGATGATGCTGGCGACGCACGCCGATACCCGCCGCATCCTGGGCACCATCCTGCTGGCCGGCGTGCCCTGCCTGCTGGTGGGCCTGCTGGAAGACCTGACCAAGCGCGTCGGCATCCGCAGCCGGCTGATCGCCACCATGGCCAGCGGCGCGCTGGCCTGCGCGCTCAGCGGCACGATGCTCACGCGGCTGGACCTGCCGCTGCTGGACGCGGCGCTGGCCCATGCGCCGCTGGCGCTGCTGCTCACCGCCTTCGCAGTCGGCGGCGTGGCCAACGCCATCAACATCATCGACGGCTTCAACGGCCTGGCCAGCGGCACCACGGTGATCGCGCTGTCGGCCATCGCGCTGATCGCCGCCACCTGCGGCGACCTGCCGCTGGCGGCCACGGCGGTCGTCCTGGCCGCCGCCGTGGCCGGCTTCTGGATGGTCAACTTCCCCTGGGGCAAGCTGTTCCTGGGCGACGGCGGCGCCTACTTCGCCGGCTTCGCGCTGGCCTGGCTGGCGGTGCTGCTGCCGATGCGCAACGCCTCCGTGTCGCCCTGGGCCAGCCTGCTGGTGTGCGCCTACCCGATCATCGAGGTGGTCTACAGCGTGGCGCGGCGCAGCCGCTCGCGCCAGCCGGCCGCGCATCCCGACCGCCGCCACCTGCACAGCCTGGTGGCCACGCAGGTCGTGCAGCGCCGCCTGCCCGCGCTGCACCCCACCTTGCAGAATTCCGCCGTCTCGGTCCTGATGTGGGCCTGCGCCGCCGTTCCGGCGGTGCTCGGTGTCGCTTTTTCCGGCCGCACGCCGGTGCTGGTCGCCTGCGCGGCCGCCTGCGTGCTGGCCTACCACTTGCTCTATCGCCAGGTCGCCCGCTCATGAATGCACACCCCAAGATCTATGTGGCCGGCCACCGCGGCATGGTCGGCAGCGCCATCGTGCGCGCCCTGCGCGCGGGCGGCAGCGCGCAGCCGGTCACGCGCACGCACGGCGAGCTGGACCTGACCGACCAGCGCGCGGTGGACGCCTTCTTCGCCGCCGAAAAGCCCGAGCAGGTCTACCTGGCGGCCGCGCGCGTGGGCGGCATCCATGCCAACAACACCTACCCGGCGGAGTTCATCTACAACAACCTGATGGTGCAGGCCAACGTGATCCATGCCGCCTGGCGCCACGGCACGCGCAAGCTGCTGTTCCTCGGCTCCAGCTGCATCTACCCCAAGCTGGCGCCGCAGCCGATGGGCGAGGAGGCGCTGCTGACCGGCCCGCTGGAGCCCACCAACGAGCCGTACGCCGTGGCCAAGATCGCCGGCATCAAGATGTGCGAGAGCTACAACCGGCAGTACGGCACCGACTACCGCAGCGTCATGCCGACCAACCTGTACGGCCCGGGCGACAACTACCACCCCGAGAACAGCCACGTGGTGCCGGCCATGCTGCGGCGCTTCCACGAGGCCAAGGTCACCGGCACGCCCGAGGTGGCGGTCTGGGGCACCGGCACGCCGCGGCGCGAATTCCTCTACGTCGACGACATGGCCGCGGCCTGCCTGCACGTGATGAACATGGACGCCGCCGCCTGGGCCGCCAACACCGAGCCGATGCAGGCCCTGCTCAACGTCGGCTACGGCAGCGACGTCAGCATCGCGGAGCTGGCCCGCACCGTGGCGCGCGCGGTCGGCTACCAGGGCGAGATCCGCTTCGACAAGACACGGCCCGACGGGTCGCCGCGCAAACTGATCAGCAGCGACCGCCTGCAGGGCCTGGGCTGGCGGCCGACGGTCGACCTGGAGCGCGGGCTGGCGCTGGCCTACGCCGACTTCCTGCGGCAATGCGAGGCCCTGCCGGCCTGAACCGCACGCTGCGGGGACGCCAGCGCCCCCGCAGCCCACCAAGAACGACACCATGAACATCACCGTCATCGGCACCGGCTACGTCGGCCTCGTCAGCGGCACCTGCCTGGCCGACGTGGGCAACGACGTGCTGTGCCTCGACCTCGACCCCGCCAAGATCGCCATGCTGGAAGCCGGCGAGGTCCCGATCCACGAACCCGGCCTGGGCGAGCTGATCGCGCGCAACCGCCGCGCCGGCCGGCTGCGCTTCACCACCGACATCGCGCGCTCGGTGGCGCATGCCGAGGTGCAGCTGATCGCCGTCGGCACGCCGCCCGACGAGGACGGCAGCGCCGACCTGCGCCACGTGCTGGGCGCCGCGCGCGCCATCGCGCGGCACATGGACGGCTTCAAGCTGGTAGTGACCAAGTCCACCGTGCCGGTGGGAACCGGCCAGCGCGTGCGCGAGGCGATGCAAGGCGTGCTGGGCGAACGCGGCCTGGACGTCGCGACGCACCCGTTCTCGGTGGCGTCCAACCCAGAATTCCTGAAGGAAGGCGCGGCCATCGAGGACTTCATGCGGCCCGACCGCATCGTGGTCGGCACCGAGGCCGGCCCGCACGAGCCGCGCGCCAAGGAGCTGCTGCGGGAACTCTACGCGCCGTTCAACCGCAACCACGAGCGCACGCTCTACATGGACGTGAAGGCAGCGGAGTTCACCAAGTACGCGGCCAACGCCATGCTGGCCACGCGCATCAGCTTCATGAACGACCTGGCCAACCTGGCCGACCGCGTGGGCGTGGACATCGAGCAGGTGCGCAAGGGCATGGGGTCGGACCCGCGCATCGGCTACAGCTTCCTGTACGCCGGCACCGGCTACGGCGGCAGCTGCTTTCCCAAGGACGTGCAGGCGCTGACCCGCACCGCCGCGGCGCACGGCCAGCGGCTGCGCGTGCTGGAGGCGGTGGAGGCGGTCAACGAGGACCAGAAGAGCGTGCTGGTCGGCAAGATCGCGCGCCGCTTCGGCGAGGACCTGCAGGGCCGCAGCTTCGGCATCTGGGGCCTGGCCTTCAAGCCCAACACCGACGACATGCGCCAGGCACCCAGCCGGGTGGTGGTGCGCGCCCTGCTGGAGCGCGGCGCCCGCCTGACGCTGCACGACCCGGTGGCGATGGCGCAGGCGCGCGCAGCGCTGGCGCAGGACCTGGCCGACCGGCCGGCGCTGCTGGACCGCATCCGCTACACCGACACGCCGCTGGACGCCGCCGAGGGCGCCGACGCGCTGGTCATCGTCACCGAGTGGAAGGCGTTCCGCAGCCCCAACTTCGCCGCGCTGAAGGCGGCGCTGAAGACGCCGGTGATCTTCGACGGCCGCAACCTGTACGAGCCCGCGATCCGCGAGCAGGGCTTCGAATACCACGCCATCGGCCGTTGAGCCGCGGAGCACTCGCACCATGCGCAATTACAACCCACAGCAACGCGTCCTGGTCACCGGCGGCGCCGGCTTTCTCGGCTCGCACCTGATCGACCGCCTGCTGGCGCAGGGCCACGAGGTGGTCTGCGCCGACAACCTGTTCACCGGCAGCAAGCGCAACATCGCGCACCTGCACGGCAACCCGAACTTCGAGTTCGTGCGGCACGACGTGACCTTCCCGCTGTACATGGAAGTCGACCGCATCTACAACCTGGCCTGCCCGGCCAGCCCGGTGCACTACCAGCACGACCCGGTGCAGACCACCAAGACCAGCGTGCACGGCGCGATCAACATGCTGGGCTTGGCCAAGCGGCTGGGCGCGCGCATCTTCCAGGCCTCCACCAGCGAGGTCTACGGCGACCCGTCCGTGCATCCGCAGCCGGAGGGCTACTGGGGCAACGTCAACCCGATCGGCGTGCGCAGCTGCTACGACGAGGGCAAGCGCTGCGCCGAGACGCTGTTCTTCGACTACCACCGCCAGCACGGGCTGGACATCAAGGTGGCGCGCATCTTCAACACCTACGGCCCGCGCATGCACCCGAACGACGGCCGCGTGGTGTCCAACTTCATCGTGCAGGCGCTGAAAAACGAACCCATCACCATCTACGGCGAAGGCCAGCAGACGCGCTCGTTCTGCTACGTCGACGACCTGGTCGAGGGCTTCCTGCGCCTGATGGAGCAGCCGGCCGACTTCCCCGGCCCGATGAACCTGGGCAACCCCAACGAGTTCACCATCCGCCAGCTGGCCGACAAGGTGCTCGAGCTGACCGGTTCGCGCTCGCCGCTGGTGCACAAGCCGCTGCCCAGCGACGACCCGGTGCAGCGCCAGCCCGACATCCGGCTCGCGCGCGAGCGGCTCGGCTGGGAGCCCAAGGTGCAGCTGGAAGAAGGCTTGCGCAAGACCATCGCCTACTTCGACGGGCTGCTGCGCGCGGCCTGAGCCAGACCGACATGAGGCCGCTTTCCCCGCAGGCACCGGCCGCGCCGCCGCAGGTCACGCTGTTCCGCGACTTCGTCGAGGACCGGCGCACCAGCATGGAGATCTATGCCGACGCGCTGGCCGATGCGCTGGCGCAGCTGCCGCATCCGCCCGCCGTGCGGCAGGTGGTGCCGCGCGCGGCGCGCCTGCCCTGGCACGACGCGCCCGGGGCCCTGGAGATGCGCTGGTCGCGCTACGTCCGCTATCCGCGCGCCGCGGCGCGCCAGCAAGGCCAGCTGAACCACGTGATCGACCACGGCTACGGCCACCTGCTGTGGACGCTGGAGCCCGAGCGCACGGTGGTCACGGTGCACGACATCATCCCGGCGCTGCGCTGGGCCGGCAAGCTGGCCGGCACCCCGCGCGGCAGCTACCCGCTGCTGAACAAGCTGTCGCTGTCCGCCCTGCGCCGCGCCCGTGCCCTCATCTCAGTGAGCCAGAGCACCGCGCGCGACCTGGTGGCGCACTGCGGCATCGAGGCCGAGCGCATCCACGTGGTGCCGCTGGGCCTGTCGCCGCGTTTTCGCCCGGCCGACCCGCGGGACCGTCCGGCCCTGCGCGCGCGCCTGGGCCTGCCGCAAGACGGTCGGCTGGTGCTGATCTCGGGCGACGCCTTCTACAAGAACCACGGCACCTGCCTTGCCGTGCTGCGGGCACTGCACGAGGGCGGCACGCCCGTCACGCTGGTGCGCCTGGGCCCGCGCGGCGCCGAATGGCAGCGGCTGCTCGCCGCATCGGGCCTCGAAGCCGGCGTGATCGAGCTGCAGCACCTGCCCGGCGCCGACGTGCCGGCGCTATACAACGCCGTCGACTGCCTGCTGTTCCCTTCGCTCTACGAAGGCTTCGGCTGGCCGGTGCTGGAGGCCATGGCCTGCGGCGTGCCCGTGGTGTGCTCCAATGCCGGCTCGCTGCCGGAAGTGGCGGGCGATGCCGCGCTGACGGCGGCGCCCACCGACGCGGCCGCGCTCGCGCAGGCGGTGCGCCGCTGCCTGGAGGACGCGCAGCTGCGCGCGGCGCTCATCGCGCGCGGCCATGCGCAGGCGGCCCGGCACCCGTGGCACCGGCACGCCCAGGCGGTGCTGGAGATTTACGACGGCATCCTGGGCGCGCGCGCCGCAGTCCCCGCCGCCGTGTCAGCCTGAGGAGACTTTCCATGCATTCCGTTCCCGCCGACAGCCAGACGCCCATGCCGACAGACCCCGCCCAATTCGAGGACCGCACCAGGTTCGATCCGCTGGTCGATTCCAAGGTGCCGTTGCGGCGCGACCCGCTGGCGCTCGCGGCACGCGGGGTGTCGCTCGCGGCCTCGCTGCTGGCCTCGGGCCACCCCGGCGACCTGCTGCTGTGGCTGCGCACCATGCTGCTGCGCGGGCGGCCGCTCAGCCATCCGGTGCCCTGGCTGACCTTCGATGCCACGCGCGCGATCTGCGCCGCCTTGCCGCCCGACGCCCGCGTGTTCGAGTTCGGCGCCGGCAATTCCACCGTGTTCTGGGCGCGCCGCGCCGCCTCGGTGTTCTCGGTGGAGGACAACGCCGGCTGGATGGAGATGCTCAACGCCAAGCTGAAGGCGCTGCGCATCGCCAACACGCACCTGGTCCACGCCACCGACAAGCCGGCCTACGTCGGCACCATCGACGCCTGGCCGGACGAGCACTTCGACATGGTGATCGTGGACGGCGCGTTCCGGCGCGAATGCGCGGCCGCCGCCGTGCGCCACATCAAGCCGGGCGGCCTGCTGGTGGTGGACAACACCGACTGGCACTGGTTCCGCACCGAGCCCATCGCCGGCATCCCTGCCCAATGGGAGCGCCGCGCGTACCCGGGCTACGCGCCGATGATGGGCCACAAGAGCGAAACCACGGTGTTCCGCCGCATCGACTGAATGACCGACCTGACGGTGATCGAGCCGCCGCGCGCTTGGCGCCTGCTGGACTGGCGCGCGCTGTGGGCCTACCGCGAGCTGCTGTGGGTGCTGGCCATGCGCGACGTGAAGGTGCGCTACAAGCAAAGCGTGCTGGGCGCGGCCTGGGCGGTCATCCGGCCGCTGTCGGCCATGGCCGTCTTCAGCGTCATCTTCGGCCAGTTGGCGAAGATGCCGTCCGACGGCCTGCCCTATCCGGTGTTCGTGTTCACCGCACTGTTGCCCTGGACCTTCTTCTCCACCACGGTCAGCGCGTCGGCGCAGTCGCTGGTGGGCTCCTCGCACCTGATCAGCAAGGTGTACTTCCCGCGGCTGATCATCCCGCTGGCATCGATCGGCGCCGCGCTGGTCGACCTGCTGGTGTCGCTGGCCATCCTGCTGCTGATGATGGCGCTGTACGGCGTGCCCTGGTCGGCGCAGCTGCTGGCCGCGCCGCTGATCGTGCTGGCCGTCGGCGTGGCCGCGCTGGGCGTGGGCACGCTGCTGTCGGCGCTCACCGTGAGCTACCGCGACTTCACCCACATCACGCCGTTTTTGCTGCAGATCTGGATGTACGCCACGCCCATCGTGTTCCCGCTCAGCCTGGTGCCGGAGAAATGGCGCTGGCTGATGGCGCTGAACCCGATGACCGGGCTGGTGGAGGCGTTCCGTTCCGCCTTCCTGGGCCGGCCGTTCGACATGCCGTCCATCGCCCTGTCGGCGGCCGTCTCGCTGGCCATGCTGGTGGCGGGCGTGCTGTACTTCGAGCGGGCGGAGCGACGCTTCGCCGACGTGATCTGACGATGCATGCCGCAACCGCCATCGAAGTGCAGGGGCTGTCCAAGCGCTACGCCGTGGGCCGGCGCGAACAGGCACCGACCACCTTCTACGAAGCGCTGGGCGGGCTGCTCACGCGGCCGCTGGCGCGCCTGCGCGCGCTGGCCGGCACGCGCGATGCGGCCGATACCTTCTGGGCGCTGCAGGGCGTGAGCTTCGAAGTGGGCCAGGGCGAGGTGGTCGGCATCGTCGGGCGCAACGGCGCGGGCAAGAGCACGCTGCTGAAGATCCTGAGCCGCATCACCGCGCCGACCGAAGGGCGCGCCGTGCTGCGCGGGCGCATGTCCAGCCTGCTGGAAGTCGGCACCGGCTTCCACCCGGAGCTGACCGGCCGCGAGAACATCTTCCTGAACGGCGCCATCCTGGGCATGACGCGCGCGGAGATCGCGCGCCAGTTCGACGCCATCGTCGCGTTCGCCGAGATCGAGCGCTTCGTCGACACCGCCGTCAAGCACTACTCCAGCGGCATGTACGTGCGGCTGGCGTTCTCGGTGGCCGCGCACCTGGACCCCGACATCCTGGTGATCGACGAGGTGCTGGCGGTGGGCGACGCTTCGTTCCAGAAGCGCTGCCTGGGCAAGATGCGCGACGTGGCGCGCGCCGGCCGCACGGTGCTGTTCGTCAGCCACAACATGGCGGCCGTGCAGGCGCTGTGCAGCCGCGCGCTCTACCTGAAGCAGGGGCGCGTGGCGCTCGACGGCGCGGTGGACCGCATCGTGGACGCGCACCTGGCCGACACCACCGACGCGCTCGGCCAGCCGCTGGACGCGCGCACCGACCGCAGCGGCGACGGCCGGCTGCGCTTCACCGGCTCGTGGCTCGAGAACGCGGCGGGCGAGCACGTGCCCGCGCTGGTGCTGGGCAAGAGCGGCACGCTGTGCCTGGCCTACGAAGCCGTCATGGATCTCGAGGACGTGTACGTCGCGTTCGACATTCGCGACAGCAACGGCGAACCGGTCACCAACTGCAACACCGCCGACACCGGCAGCGACTTCGCGCGCGTGCCGGCCGGCCGCGGCGTGTTCCGCTGCGCGCTGCCGCGCTTCCCGATCCGCGGCGGCCGCTACAGCGGCAACATCTACTGCTCGGCGCGCGGCACGGTGGCCGACTTCATCGTCGCGGCGCACGAGATCAGCGTGGAGGACGGCGACTTCTACGGCACCGGTTCGCTGAAGAACAGCTGCCGCGTGATGCTGGAGCAGGCCTGGCGCTGCGATCCCCAGGAGCGCGCATGAGCGCCCCGGCCCTCGAGCGCTTCAAGTACCGCGCGCGCGTCGCCGCCGGCGCCTGCCTGCACGCCGCCGGCCTGTACCGCCGCCTGCTGCCCGTGTTCCAGCCGCAACCGGCGGAGCCGGTGCGCCGGCTGCAAGCCTATCTGCAGCACTACTACGACCAGGCGGAATCGGCCGAAGCCGAGCTGTTCCTGGCAGGCCTGGGCCTGACGGTGGCCTGCGACATCAAGGACCACATGCTGTGGCCGCACCTGGAAGGCAAGGCAGCGGTCTACGAGCAGCTGGACATCGACCATTGCCGCGCCGCCGTGCGCCCGGGCGACCACATCCTGGACGTCGGCGCGAACCATGGCTTCTGGGGCTACGCGCTGGCCCATGCCGCCGGCCCCGGCGCGGTCGCCTATTTCTGCGAACCCAATCCCAAGCTGCAGCGGCGGCTGCGCCGCACGGCGCAGCTCAACCCGGGCATCGCCGCGCATCTGCTGCCCTACGCCATCGCCGACGGCACGCAGGACACGCTGACGTTCTACCTGCCCACGGGCAACCTGAGCGGGCTGGGCTCCACCGTGCTGCACCAGGTCGCGCGCGAGCACGGCTACCTCACCGAGCAGCTGCGCATGACCGTGCCCTCGCGCTCCATCGACGCGCTGGTCCAGGCAGGTGAGATCGCCGGCATCGACATCATGAAGATCGACGTGGAGCACGCCGAAGACGCGGTGGTGCGCGGCGCGGGTGCGGCGCTGCGCCGCTTCCGGCCCCGGCTGGTGATGGTGGAGACCTCGCCCGGCAGCGCCGCCGCGCGCGCGCTGCAAGCCATGGGCTACGCCAGCTACCGGCTGGGCGCGGACGGCGCGCCCGCCGGCGTCGAGCCCGGGTACTGGGGCAACATCTTCTTCCGCCGGCCCGCGCCTTGACCGCACCGCGCATCAGCGTCGTCATGCCCGTCTTCAACCGCGCCTGGTGCGTGGCCGAAGCCATCGACTCGGTGCTCGCCACCGACGAGCCGGAGCTGGAGCTGGTGGTGGTGGACGACGGCAGCAGCGACGGCACGCCGGACATCCTGGCGCGCTGCGCCGCGCGCGAACCGCGGCGCGTGCGTGTCCTCACGCACCCCGGCCGCGCCAACCGCGGCATCGCGCGCAGCCGCAACC
The DNA here is from genome assembly GCA_040384685.1 of Pseudomonadota bacterium. Lineage (GTDB taxonomy): Bacteria > Pseudomonadota > Gammaproteobacteria > Burkholderiales > Burkholderiaceae_C > Ramlibacter. The sequence continues at coordinate 369,864 of JAZKIV010000013.1, forward strand.
TGGGCGTGGCACAGAGCCGCGGCACCTACCTGGCGTTCCTGGATTCGGACGACCTCTACCAGCCGCGGCGCTTCGCCCATGCGCTGCCGTGGCTGGACGCGCACCCGGCGCACGACGCCTGCATCGAGCCGTTCGAGCGCGCCGACCTCGCGGGCACGCACCGCGAACTCGTGACCCACCTGGTGCCGGTGCCGCCGGCCGATGGCGGCTGGCTGGACGCGATGCTGTTCTCTACCGTGTACTGGCACACCTCGGTCATCACGCTGCGCCGCACCGCGTGGCCCCGCTTCGGCGGCTTCGATCCGCGCCTGGCGCTGGGCGAAGACGTCGCGCTGTGGCTGCGGCTGGCCGCCGCCGGCGCGGTCGGCGTCGCGCAGGACGCGGCGCCGGTCTCCCAGGTGCGCGCCCACGCGCGGCACTCCTGGGCCGAGGCGGACCGCCGGACCGAGCACGCGATCTACCTGCGGGTGCTGGACACGCTGTGCACCTGGATTGCGCGCCAGCCCGGCCTGCCGCACCGCGTCCGCGAGATGGCGGGCAGGCGCCTGCGCCAGTCGCTGGTGGAACTGCTGCTCGACGCCGCCCTGCCCCGCCGTTCGCGCCTCGGCCTCTGGACCGCCGCCGCGCTGCGGCATCCGGCCGCGGCGCTCGACGGGCGCGTGGCCGCCAACCTGGCCCGCATGCTGCTGGGCCTGCGGATGTGGACCTGAGGCGCCCCGCATGACGCACGCATTGGCGCCCATCGCGCTGTTCGCCTACAAGCGCCCCGACCACCTGTCGCGCGCGCTGGCGTCGCTGCGCGCCAACCCCGAAGCCGCCGGCAGCCGGCTGGTGGTGTTCTGCGACGGGTCCAAGGGCGAGGCGGACGCCGCCGGCGTCGCGGCGGTGCGCGAACTGACCTCGCGCATCGAGGGCTTCGGCACCGTGGAAGTGCACCGGCGCGACGCCAATGCCGGCCTGGCGAGCTCGATCACCGAAGGCGTGGCGCGCGTGCTGGACACGCACGGCCGCGTCATCGTGGTGGAAGACGACCTGGTGGTCGCGCCGGGCTTCCTGCGCTACATGAACGAGGCCCTGGCGCTGTATGCGCACGACGAGGCGGTAGCCAGCGTGCACGCCTACCTGTACCCGCTGCCGGGCAGGCTGCCGCACACCTTCTTCCTGCGCGGCGCGGATTGCTGGGGCTGGGCCACCTGGGCGCGCGCGTGGCGGCATTTCGACGCCGATGGCGCGCGGCTGCTCGCGCAATTGCGCGCGGGCGCGCTCACGCACGCCTTCGACCTGGACGGCGCCTATCCCTACACCCGCATGCTGGAAGACCAGATCGCCGGCAGGAACGACTCCTGGGCCATCCGCTGGCACGCGTCGGCCTACCTGCGCAACATGCTGACGCTGTATCCCGGCCACAGCCTGGTGCACAACATCGGCAACGACGCCTCCGGCACGCACTCCGGCCACACCCAGGTGTTCGAAGCGCGGTTCTCCGGCACGCCGCCGCGCGTCGAACGGCTCGCGCTGCGCGAGGACGCGGCCGCCAGGCGGCAGGTCGCCGCCTTCCTGCGCTCGACGCAGGCGCCGCGCCACGCCGGCTGGCGCGCCCGGCTGCGTTCGCTGCTGCGCGGAAACTGACACGCCATGCGCGCCCGCACCCTCGCCCGCGAACTGCTGCCGCCCGTGCTGGTGCGTGCGCTGCGCGCCGCGCGCGGCGCCGCACCGCCGGATGCCGCCATGCCGGTCGGCCGCACCTACCCGAGCTGGGCCGACGCCGTTGCGGCCTCGGCCGGCTACGGCACGCAGGACATCCTGCAGCGGGTCGAGGCGGCGACCCAGCGCGTGCTCGCCGGCGAAGCCGCATTCGAGCGCGACTCGGTCGCCTTCGCGCGGATGGAGCTCCCGTTTCCTCTGCTCGCCGGCCTGCTGCGCGCCGCCGCCGAGCGGCCGGATGCCGCCGCGCCGCTGCGCGTGCTGGACTTCGGCGGCTCGCTGGGAAGCACCTACCGCCAGTGCCGCGGCTTCCTGCCGGTGCTGCCGCGGCTGCATTGGGCGGTGGTCGAACAGGAGCATGTGGTACAGGCCGGCCGGGCGCGCTACACGACGGACGAACTGACCTTTCACCGCAGCATCGACGACGCGGCCGCGTCGCATCCGCCGCACGTCGCCATCGCCGCGAGCTCGCTGCAGTACCTGCCCGAGCCGCAGGCCGCCTTCGCCGCCCTGGCACGCACCGGGGCGCGCTACATCCTGGTCGACCGCACGCCGCTGGCCGACGCGGCCGACGACCGCGTCATCGTGCAGCAGGTGCCGCCGTCGATCTACCCGGCCAGCTACCCCTGCTGGATCCTGAGCCGCACGCGCCTGCTGCGGGCGCTGGGCGACGGCTGGGAGGTGCTGGCCGACTATGCTTGCGCCAACGCGCCGCTGCGCACCGACAGGGGCGACGCGACGCTGCACGGATGGATTCTGAGGAGAGCCCTGTGATCGGCCGCCTGCGGCACTATGTTGCGCGCCAGCAGTTCGACCCCGGGCTGCTGGCCATCTGGACCAACCCCTTCTACTTCGCGCGCCGCCACCTGCTGCAGGCGATCCGGCAGCTCGCGCCGCGGCTGGGCGGCACGCTGCTCGACGTGGGTTGCGGCACCGCGCCCTACCGCCGCCTGTTCACGGTGCAGAAGTACATCGGCCTGGAGATCGACACGCCCGAGGCGCGCGCGCGGCAGGCTGCCGATGCCTATTACGACGGTGCGACCTTTCCCTTCCCGGATGCCAGCATGGACGCGGTGTTCTGCAGCCAGGTGCTGGAGCACGTGTTCACGCCCGAGCGCTTCGCCGCCGAGATCGCGCGCGTGCTGCGCCCCGGCGGCCGGCTGCTGCTGACGGTGCCGTTCGTCTGGGACGAGCACGAACAGCCGCGCGACTACGCGCGCTACACCACCTTCGGGCTGAAGGCGCTGCTGGAAGGCCGCGGGCTGCGCGTGATCGAGCAGCAGCGCCTGTGCAGCGGCGCGGGCGTGCTGGCGCAGCTGGCCAACGCCTACCTTTACAAGGTCACCCGCAGCCGCTCCAATGCCGTCAACTGGCTGGCGCAGCTGCTGCTGATCGCGCCGACCACGCTGCTCGGGCTGCTGGCGTCGGCGCTGCTGCCGGACAACCAGGATCTCTACCTCGACCAGATCGTGCTTGCGGAGAAGACCGAATGACAGAGCGCCAAATGACACAGAGTTCGTTGGACGCCGCCCGCGTGCTCGTCACCGGCGGCCTCGGCTTCATCGGCTCCAACCTCGCGGCGCGCCTGGTCGACGCCGGCGCGCGCGTGACGCTGGTGGACAGCCTGATCCCGCAGTACGGCGGCAATCCCTTCAACATCGAGCCGGTGCGCGGCCGCGTGGAGGTGAACATCTGCGACGTGCGCGACCCGTACGCGATGGCGCACCTGGTGCAGGGGCACGACCTGCTGTTCAACCTGGCCGGCCAGACCAGCCACCTGGACTCGATGACCGAACCGCACGCCGACCTGGACATCAATGCCGGCGCGCAGCTGTCGATCCTGGAAGCCTGCCGCAAGCACAACCCGCGCATCAAGATCGTCTATGCCAGCACGCGCCAGCTGTACGGCAAGCCGGACTACCTGCCGGTGGACGAGAACCACCCGATCCGCCCGGTGGACGTCAACGGCGTCAACAAGCTGGCCGGCGAGCAGTACCACCTGCTGTACAACAACGTCTACGGCCTGCGCGCCTGCGCCCTGCGCCTGACCAACACCTACGGCCCGCGCATGCGGGTCAAGGACGCGCGCCAGACCTTCCTGGGCATCTGGATCCGCCGGCTGGTGGAAGGCAAGCCGCTGCTGGTGTTCGGCGACGGGCTGCAGCTGCGCGACTTCAACTACGTCGACGACTGCGTCGACGCGCTGCTGCGCGCCGCCACCGACCCGAAGGCGGACGGCCGCGTCTACAACCTGGGCAGCCGCGAGGTGGTGTCGCTGAAGGACGTGGCGCAGATGTGCGTGGAACTGGTGGGCGGCGGCGGCAGCTACGAGATCGTGCCGTTCCCGCCGGAGCGCAAGGCGATCGACATCGGCGACTATTACGGCGAATTCCGCAGCATCGAGGCCGAGCTGGGCTGGCAGCCGCGCACCGGCCTGCGCGAGGGGCTGGCGCGCACCATCGCCTTCGTGTCGGAACACCGGCAGCACTACTGGGACGCCGACGCATGATCGCGCTCAACGACTTCAAGGCCGAACCCGCGGCGCTGCGCGACGCCGAGCTGCAGGCAGTCGAGCGGGTGCTGCGCTCCGGCTGGTACGTGCTCGGCCCCGAGGTGGCGGCGTTCGAGGCGGGCTGGGCCGCCGCCTGCGGCACAGCGCATGCGGTCGGCGTGGCCAACGGCATGGACGCCATCGAGATCGGCCTGCGCGCGCTGGGCATCGGCGCGGGCGACGAGGTCATCACCACCGGCATGACCGCCGTGGCTACCGTGCTGGCGATCCGCCGCGCCGGCGCAACGCCGGTGCTGGCCGACATCGACCCGGCGACGGCGCTGCTGGACCGCGCCAGCGTGCAGCGCTGCCTGGGACCGCGCACCAAGGCCCTGCTGCTGGTGCACCTGTACGGCCAGGTGCGCGACCTGGACGGCTGGGACGCCTGGGCCCGCGACGCCGGCGTGCTGCTGCTGGAAGACTGCGCGCAGGCCCACCTCGCGGCCTGGAACGGCCGGCCGGCCGGCAGCGTCGGCCGCTTCGGCGCCTGCAGCTTCTACCCGACCAAGAACCTGGGCGCCATCGGCGACGCCGGCGCCATCGTGACCGGCGACGCCGACTTGGCCGAGCGGGCGCGGGTGCTGCGCAACTACGGCCAGAGCACGCGCTACGTGCATACCGTGGAGGGCCTCAACAGCCGCCTCGACGAAATCCAGGCCGCCCTGCTGCAGGTGCGGCAGCGCTGGCTGGCCGAATTCACCCTGCGCCGGCAGGCGATCGCCGCGCGCTACCGCGCCGGCATCCGCAACCCGCGCGTCGGCCTGCTGGCCGCGCCCGCGCAGCCTGGCAGCCACGTGCACCACCTGTTCGTGGTCACCACGCCCGGGCGCGAGGCGCTGATGGCGCACCTGCAGGCGCACGGCGTGCAGAGCCTGATCCACTACCCGGTGCCGGTGCACCAGCAGGTACCTTATGCCTCACTGGCGCGGGACCCGCAGGGCCTGTCCGCGACCGAGCGGCACGCCGCCACCTGCCTGTCCATTCCCTGCCATCCGCAGATGGCGGACGCCGACGCCGACCGCGTCATCGATGCCCTGAACCGCTATGGCGAGCACTGAGCACTACGTCACGCTGTTCGACAGCGCCTTCCTGCCGTACGGGCTGTGCCTGCACGAGTCGCTGCTGCGCGAGCAGCCGGCGGCCTGGCTGTGGATCGTCTGCATGGACGAACCGGTGCATGCGCAGCTCACCCGGCTGGCGCTGCCGCGCGTCTCGCTGATCCGGCTGGCCGACGCGGAGACCGACGCCCTGCGCGAAGTGAAGCCCGGCCGCACGCCCGGCGAGTACTGCTGGACGCTCACGCCGTTCGTGCCCTCCTTCGTGTTCGCGCGCGCGCCGCAGGCCGAGCGCGTCACCTACGTCGACGCGGACCTGTATTTCTTCGAAAGCCCCGAGCCGCTGCTGCGCGACTTCGACGCGTCGGGCAAGCAGGTGCTGCTGACCGAGCATGCCTACGACCCCGAGTACGACTACAGCGCGCAGAGCGGGCGCTTCTGCGTGCAGTTCATGACCTTCCGGCGCGGCGATGCGGCATTCGAGGTGCTGGCGCACTGGCAGCGGCAATGCATCGAGTGGTGCTACGACCGGGTCGAGCCCGGGCGCTTCGGCGACCAGAAATACCTGGACGAATGGCCGCAGCGCTTCGCCGACCGCGTGCACGTGCTCACGGCGCGCGAGCGCACAGTCGGCCCCTGGAACGCCCGCTTCTTCTACCGGCGCGACGGCGCGCTGGCGCCGACCTTCTACCACTTCCACGGCTTTCGCCTGTTGGGCCGGCATCTCGCGCTGACGTTCAGCCACTTCGAGGTGGGCCAGGGCGCGCGCGCGTACTACCGCGGCTATCTCGGCGCGATGCGGCGCAGCCTGCGGCGCCTGCGCGGCATGGGCATTCCGGTGCGCACGCGCCCGCTGCCGCCCGCGCTGCGGCCGCTGCGCACGCTGGTGCGCGAGTGGTGGCAGGGGCGCGCGGCGTTCGCCCGGGTCTGAGCGCATGGAGACGTTCCGCATGTCGGCCGTGGTGCCGTCGTTCAACCAGGCGCCGTTCCTCGCGGCCACGCTGCGCTCGCTGCTGGAGCAGAACGACCCCGCGCTGGAAATCGTGGTGGTCGACGGCGGCAGCACCGACGGCTCGGTCGACATCATCCGGCGCCACCAGGACCGGCTGGCCTGGTGGGTCAGCGAGCGCGACGAGGGCCAGAGCCACGCGCTGAACAAGGGCTTCGCGCGCTGCACCGGCGAGTGGCTGTGCTGGCTGAACTCCGACGACCTGCTGCTGCCCGGCGCGCTGCGCACGCTGCGCGAACAGGTGGCGCGCGCGCCGGCCACGCGCTGGTGGATCGGCGGCGGCCACTTCATCGACGAGCGCGGCCGGCGCACGCGCTCCTACGGCGCGCCGCACGGCCTGCACGACGCGGCCGGCCTGAGCGACTGGCGCACGCACTGGTTCGCGCAACCGAGCACGTTCTTCTCGCGCGCGCTGTTCGACCAGGCCGGCGGCCAGGTGCGGCAGGACCTGCACTACGCGATGGACCTCGACCTGTGGCTGCGGCTGCTGGCGCATGCCGCGCCCGGCACCATCGATGCCGAACTGTCGGCGTACCGCATCCACTCCGCCGCCAAGACCGGCATGCTGGGCGTGAAGGGGGAAATGGAGATCGTGCGCGTGCTGCAGGAGGCGCTGGGCACCGAGCGCGCCATGGACCGCGTGGCCTGCATCGCCGCCGACCGGCTGGAGTTCGAGCAGAAATGGCGCAAGCTGCAAGCCGTCGTCGATCCGCTGGCGCGGCCCTACCTGCGGCTGCGCGCCGCCTGGCGCGGCCTGACCGGAGCGCGTGGCGAATGATGAACGCGGCCTTCCGCTATGGTGCGCTGCGCGCGCCCGAGGCGCTGCGCCGCGCCGCGCCGCTGCATGCGGAAGCTGCGCTGCCGGCCGTGTTCGCGCGCGAACCCCAGCTGTATGCCAGCAGCCCGGAGGCCGGCTTGTACGAATTGCCGCATGGCCATGCCGACCGCTTCGGCGGCTGCCGCGACCGCTGGGGCCGGCACCTGGGCTGGAACACCCGGTCGCTGCCGCGCGGCGAACACGAGCGTGCCGCGCCCTGGCATCCCGGCGTCTGGTTCGCGCCGGCGCGGCGCCAGCGCGGCACGGTGGCCACGCTCACCCACCCGGGACAGCAGGTGTATTTCCACTGGCTGTTCGACGTGCTGCCGCGCTATGCGCTGCTGGAAGGCGCGGGAGTGCGGGTGGACGCGGTCTACATCGAACAGTCGCAGCCGTTCCAGCGCGAATCGTGGGCGCTGCTGGGCGCACATGCGCCGGCCATCGATGCGTCCGGGGCGCCGCGCCTGCATGCCGACACGCTGCTGGTGCCGAGCGCGCCCAGCACCTCCGGCGTCATGCCGCCGTGGGTCTGCGCCTGGCTGCGCGCGCGCTTCGCGCCGGCGATGCGCCCGAATGGCGGCGCCAGGCGCCTGTATGTCTCGCGCCAGCGCGCTGCGCGCGGCCGGGTGCGCAACGATGGCGCGGTCGAAGCCGTGCTGCGGCGCCACGGCTTCGCCACCGTCCACGCGGAGACGCTGTCGTTCGCGCAGCAGGCCGCACTGTTCGCCGGGGCCGAGGCGGTGGTCGGCCCGCACGGCGCCGGCCTGTCGAACCTGGTGTTCGCGCCGCCCGGCTGCCGCGTGCTGGAACTGTTCGCACCAGGCTGCGTGAACGTCTGCTACTGGACCCTCGCCTGCCAGCTGGACCTGCCCTACGCCTTCCTGCTGGGCGCCGACGCGCCCGGGCCGGGCGGCGCGGCGCGGCCCGACATCGAGGTCGACGCGGCGCGGCTGGACGGCCTGCTCGCGCGGCTGCTGGCGCAACCTGCCGAGGCAGCCGCATGAGCAGGCTCGCGTCCCTCGTGCAATGGCTGCGCGGCGTGCTGTGGGCCAGGCGGGCCGGCGTGCGGGCGCGCAGCCTGCCGCGCATCATGGGTCCGCGCTGCCGGCTCGACGTGCAGCCGGGCGGCCAGTTGCGCGTCGGGATCAACCTGGTGCTGGACCGCGACGTCGAAATCGTCGTCTACCCGGGCGGCGTGCTGGAGCTTGGCGACAATGTCTACATCGGCCACGGGTCCACCGTGGCCTGCGCGCAAAGCATCCGCATCGGCGACGACACCATCATCGGCGACCTCGTGTCCATCCGCGACATGGACCATCGGCGGCAGCCGGGCGTGCCGCTGCGCGCGAGCGGCATCCGCACCCAGCCGATCCGCATCGGCGCCAACTGCTGGCTGGGCAGCAAGGTCACGGTCACCGCCGGCGCGGAACTGGGCGACGAAGCGACCGCTGCGGCCAACGCGGTGGTCACCGGAATCGTCGGCGCGGGAAGCACCGTCGGCGGCGTGCCGGCACGGCCGATCGCATCGCGCGAGGCGCAGCCGTGAACCGTCCCGCCCTCGGCGTCATCCTGTGCGTGCACAACCCGCATGCCGGCCGGCTGCAGCGGGTGCTCGACGCGCTTGCCGCGCAGACGCTGCCGCGCGCCGAATGGACCTTGCTGCTGGTCGACAACGCCTCGCAACCGCCGCTTGGCGCACGCGGGCTGGCCCTGCCGGCCAATGCGCGCACCATCGACGAGCCCGAGCTGGGTTTGACCGCGGCGCGGCTGGCCGGCATCCGCGCCGCCGACAGCGAGATCCTGGTGCTGATCGACGACGACACCGTCGCCGCGCCCGACTACCTGGAAGTGGCGCTGCGGCTGATGCGCGCGCATCCGGACATCGGCGCCGCGGGCGGGCGCATCGCCGGCGAGTTCGAGGTCGCGCCGGCGCCGTGGATGCGCGGATTCCTCGGCGTGCTGGCGCTGCGCGACTTCGGCGACCGGCCGATCCGCGCGCTGGCGCCCAACCAGATCGGCCCATGGGAGCCCTGTGGCGCCGGCATGGTGCTGCGCCGGCAGGTGGGGCTCGCGTATGCGCGGATGGTCAGTGCCGACGCGCGGCGCCGGCTCGACCGCGTCGGCCAGCGCCTGTCCAGCTGCGGCGACACCGACCTGGCGCGCACCGCGAGCGACCTGGACCTGTACCTGGCCTACGAGCCCGGCCTGCGCCTCACGCACCTGATCCCGGCCGGGCGGCTGCGCCTGGGCTACCTGGTGCGCATCACCTACAGCATCCAGCGCGACGGCTGGCTGCTGCTGCGCATGCGCGGAATGTCCTGCCAGCTGGCCGGCTGGCGCCTGTGGGTGCACCGGCTGGCGGCACCGCTGCGCAGCTTCCGGCCCGATCCGCGCCAGTGGCTGCTGCGCGCCGCCGCCGCCTGGGGCCAGGTGGAAGGGCGCGCGCTGGAACTGGGAGGCCCGCCGTGAACGACCTGCCCTCCATCACCCTGGTCACGCCCTCGTACAACCAGGCCCGGTTCCTGGAGCAGACCATCGAGTCCGTGCTGGCGCAGCGTTACCCGGGCCTGCAGTACATGGTGGTGGACGGCGGCAGCACCGACGGCTCGGCCGAGATCATCCGCAAATACGAAAAGCACCTGGACTGGTGGGTGAGCGAGCCCGACCGCGGCCAGAGCGACGCCATCCTGAAAGGCTTCGCCCGCGCGCGCGGGCAGCTGATGAACTGGCTGAACTCCGACGACCTGCTGCAGCCCGGCGCGCTGTTCGCGGTGGCGCGGGCGCATGCGGACAGCGGCGCCGGGATGGTGGTCGGCTGCGACGACCATTTCGTGCGCAGCCCCGCCGAGCCGGTGTCGCGCTTCACGCCGGCCGGCTACAGCTTCCCCGACTGCCTGCGGTTCTGGGACCACGCCTTCCGCTACCACCAGCCCTGCACCTTCTTCACGCGCGACCTGTACGCGCGCTGCGGCGGGCTGGACGCGCGCCTGCACTACGCCATGGACTACGACCTGTACTGCCGCATGCTGGCCGCCGGCGCCACGGTGCGCACGCTGCAGCAGCCGCTCAGCGCGTTCCGGCTGCACCCGGATGCCAAGACCAGCCGCGCCAAGGCCGGCTTCGTGCGCGAAATGCGCGCCATCTCGAAAAACCGCTGGCCGCCTTCCTGGGGCGCAGCCGAGCACCGGGCCATGGACCGCTACAGCGCCGAATGCTCGATCCACATCGCGGCCGAGGCGGCGCGCGCGGGCGACTGGCGCAAAGCCGCCGGCAGCGCGGCCGCCTCGCTCGGTTACGCGCCGGTGCATGCCGCGCGGTTCGCGCTCGGGCGCGCGGCACGGAAATTCCGGGGGGCGCATGGCTGACAGCCTGGAACGCCTGCCGCTCACGGTGGCGGTGCCCACCTACCGGCGCGAAGCGGTGCTGCTGCAGACGCTGGACGACCTGCTGGCGCTGCGGCCCGCCGCGGCCGAACTGCTGGTGGTGGACCAGACCGAGGCGCACGAGCCCTCGACCACCGCGCGGCTGCAGTCGCTGGATGCCGCCGGCGCGATCCGCTGGCTGCGGCTGCCGCGGCCGTCCGTCACGCACGCCATGAACCGCGCGCTGCTCGAGGCCACCCAGCCACGCGTGCTGTTCGTGGACGACGACGTGCGGCCCGAGCCGCAACTGCTGGCGGCGCACTGGGACGCACACCGCGCGCTCCCGCAGGCGCTGGTGGCCGGCCGGGTGGTCCAGCCCTGGGAAGAGGAGGCCGACGCGGCGGGGTGGGAGCTGTCCGGCTTGGCGGCGCGCGGCGAGCACGAGACGCGCGAATTCATCGGCTGCAACTTTTCGCTGCCGCGCGAGGCGGCCATCGCCGCGGGCGGGTTCGACGAGAACTTCGTGCGCGTCGCTTACCGCTACGAGGCCGAGTTCGCCCATCGCTTCACCGCGCGAGGCGGCCGCATCGTGTTCGCGCCGCGCGCCTGTCTGCACCACCTGAAGGACGGCGGCGGCGGCACCCGCGCCTATGGCGACCACCTGACGACCTGGCGGCCGGACCACGCGGTCGGCGCCTACTACTGCGGCCTGCGCACCGGCGCACCGGGCGAATTCCTGCGCCGGCCGCTGCGCGCGGCCGCCACCCGCTACCACCTGCGGCGGCCCTGGCGCATTCCGGCCACCCTGGTGGCGGAGGCGCGCGGCATGGCCTGGGCGATCGGCCTGTTCCTGCGCGGCCCGCGGCTGCTGCATGCCGCAAGCCCGGAGGCGGGGCGATGATCTATCTCACCATCGGGCTGCTGCTGATCGCCAGCATGCTGGCCATGCTGGACTGGCGCCGCGGGCTCGCACTGTGCGTCCTTGTCGGTGTGGCGCAGGACCCGCTGCGCAAACTCACCGCCGGCCAGCCGCTCTACTACGTGGTGCTGGTCGGGGTGGTGTTCGGCGCCGCCTGGATCCGTGCCTACACCCGCGGCGTGCAGCTCAGCCCGCTGGCGATCTACGGCTGGCGCAAACAGCTCAAGCGGCCGTTCTACGCCCTGGTGATTCTGGTGGCGGCCCAGGCCATGCACTCGCTGCTGACCTACCGCAGCATCACGGTGACCGGCATCGGCCTGCTGGTGTGGCTGGCGCCGGCGCCGGCGGTGGTGCTGGCCTACCAGTTCGCGATGCGCCGCGGCCTGGCCGGCGTGCACCGCTGGATGCGCATCTACATCACGCTGGCGCTGCTGTCGCTGTCGGGCGTGTACCTGCAGTACGCCGGGCTGCAATGGCCCGTGCTGGGCGAGGTGGGCGCGGGCCTGGTGATCTACGACGTGGGCACGGTGCTGAAGGCCTACAGCGGCTTCTACCGCAGCTCCGAAATCGCCGCCTGGCACACGGCGGCGATCGCCTGCTTCATCTTCATCCTGTCGGTCGGCAAGCGCGCGACGCTTGCGCGCGTGGCCGCCGCGCTGGCGCTGATCACGCTGCTGGCGGGCCTGGGGCTGCTGACCGGACGGCGCAAGATGCTGGTGGAGATCACGGTGTTCCTGAGCATCTACTTCTTCCTCACCTCGTGGCTGCAGCGCGGCGCGGCCAAGCTGGCCGTGTCGCTGCTGCTGGGCGGCGCCCTTGGCTACGTCGCCATTGTCGGCTTCATCTCGCCCGACCTGACCCAGCGCCCCGGCCGCACGACCGAGCTGTCGACCGAGAACGCGCAGCGCATCCGCGGCTATGCGGAGCGCGGCCAGACCGTGTTCGCCGAGGTGCCCACGCGCATCAATGCACTGGGCGTGCAGCCGGTGCTGTGGGCGGTGCAGATGCACGGCTGGCTGGGCGCCGGCCTGGGGACCGGCAGCCAGGGCGCGCAGGACATCGCGGAACTGCACACCCTCAGCCGGGGCGCTTCCGAAGGTGGGCTGGGCAAGATCACCATGGAACTGGGCGTCCCCGGCCTGTTCATCGTGGTGTGGATGCTGTATGCGCTCGGCAAGCATGTGGCGCGGCAACTGGCCGTGCTGACCCGGCTGTCGCCGCAGCACGCCCGCATGAGCTACGGCCTGGTGGCCTTCCTGCTGGCCAACGCAGCCACGTTCGCCGTGGCCACGCAGGCCTACAGCGACCTGTTTGCCCTGCTGATGCTGGGCTGGACGCTCGGCTTCCTGCTGGCCATGCCGGCGCTGGCGGCGCGCGGCGACGGCCGCAAGCAGGGTTTTTCGGAAACCATGCCGGCGACCACCATGCCCATGCCCATGCCCATGCACTTGGCGCCGGACAGCGGGCCGCATGGCTTCGGTCCGCTGGCGCCGCAGCCGGTGGCCCGGTGAGCGCGTCCCCCGTTTCCACGGCGGCAGCGCCGCTGCGCCTGCTGGCTGTCGCCTCGCATCCCATCCAATACCACGCGCCGTGGTTCCGCGCGCTGGCAGCGCGGCCCGAGCTGGAGCTGTGCGTGCTGTTCGCCGAGCGGCCTGATGCGCAGCAGCAGGGCCGCGGCTTCGGCATCGCCTTCACCTGGGACGTGCCGGTGCTGGAGGGCTACGCCTGGCGCGACGCGCCGACACGGCAGCGCGGCCGGCCGTGGCCCGCGTTCCTTGCGCGCAGCATCGCGCGGCCGGCGCAGCTGCTGCGCGAGCTGCGGCCCGACGTGGTGCTGCTCACCGGCTGGCACGTGTGGCCGCTGCTGCAGATGCTGCTGGCCGCGTCGCGCGCGGGCATTCCGGTGGTGATGCGCGGCGAGGCCAACGCGCTGCGCGCGCGGCCTCGGCATGTGCGCGCCCTGCACCGCTGGCTGCTCGGGCACTGCGCCGCCTTCCTGCCGATCGGCCGGGCCAGCCGCGCTTTCTACCAGGGCTATGGCGTGCCGGATGCGCAATTGTTCGACGCGCCGTATTTCGTCGACAACGGGCGCTTCGCCGGGCAGGCGGCGCAGTGCGAACCGCGGCACGCGGAACTGCGCGCGCGCTGGAGCATCCCGGCCGAGGCGGCGTGCTTCTGCTATGCCGGCAAGCTGGAGCCGAAGAAGCGCATCCTGGACCTGCTGGAAGCATTGAAACGCGCGATCCCCCTGTCGCCGCGCCGCCTGCACCTGCTGGTGGTCGGTACCGGCGAGCTGATGGACGAGGCGCAGGCCTTCGCCGCCGAACACAACCTGCCGGTGTCCTTCGCCGGGTTCCTGAACCAGAGCGAAATTCCTTGCGCCTACGCCGCGGCCGACGCGCTGGTGCTGCCGTCCGATTTCGGCGAAACCTGGGGCCTGGTAGTCAACGAGGCCATGGCCTGCGGACGCGCCGCGGTGGTGAGCGACCGCGCCGGCTGCGCGGTCGACCTGGTGGTGCCGGGCGAGACCGGCGCGGTGTTTCCGTTCGGCGACACCGCCGCCCTGGCGCGCGCCCTGGCGGACCTGGCGTCCGATCCCGCGCGCCTGCGCGCCATGGGCGAGTGCGCACGCGCGCACGTCATGCAGGGCTACACGGTGGAGCGCTCGGCCGAGGCCACCGTGCGTGCGGTCCAGCATGTGGTGAAGCACGCATGAAAGTTCTACACGTCATCCCTTCGCTGTCGCCGGTGCATGGCGGCGCCACGCGCGCCGTGCTGCTGATGGAGCAGGCGCTGCGCGGCCAGGGCGTCGAGGTGGAAACCGCCGCCACCGACGACGACGGGCCGGGACGGCGCAACGGCAAGCCCTGCGGCCGGCCGCTGCGGGGAGAAGACGGCCTGGTGCGCTGGTACTTTCCCAAGCGCGCCGAGTTCTACAAACCCGCGCCGGCGTTCGCGCGCTGGATCGCCGGGGCCGCGCGCGACTACGACCTGCTGCACCTGCACGCCCTGTTCTCCTTCACCACCACCGCCGCCGCCCGTGCCGCGCGCCGCGCCGGCGTGCCCTACATCGTGGAGCCGATCGGCACGCTCAACCGCTACGGGCTGCACCAGCGGCGGCCCTGGCTGAAGCAGCTGTCGCTGGCGCTGGTCGAAGGCCCGGTGCTGCGCCATGCGGCGGCGCTGCGCTTCACCAGCGAACAGGAGGCCGAGGAGGCGCGCGCGCTCGGCATTCCATGGCGCGAGGCGGTGATTCCGCTCGGCCTGGAAGAAGCGGCCTTCGATGGTCTGGAGCGCCCGCCGGCCCCTGCCGAGGCGAACCGCCTGCTGTTCCTCTCGCGCCTGGACCCGAAGAAAAACCTGGAAGGCCTGCTGGACGCATTCGCGGCGCTGGTGCCCGCGCACCCGCAGCTGCGGCTCACCGTGGCCGGCGCCGGCGACGCCGCCTACGTCGCCCAGCTCAAGGCCCGCGCCGCCGCGCTCGGCCTGGACGGACACGTCACCTGGGCCGGGCACATCGAAGGCGAGCGCAAGGCCGAGGCGCTGCGCACCGCCGATGTCTTCGTTTTGCCATCGTTTTCTGAGAACTTCGGCATCGCCGCCGCCGAAGCCCTTGCGGCGGGCCTGCCCTGCCTGTTGGGAGAAGGCGTCGCCATCGCCAAGGACGTGGCCGAAGCCGGCGCGGGACTGGCCGTGGCGCCCGATGCCCCTTCCGTCGCGGCCGGGCTGCGACGTATGATCGGCGCGCGGGGGGATCTTGCGGCCATGTCGGCCCAGGCGCGACGGCTCGCGCACAGCCGGTTCTCGGCGCAGGCGATGGGCCTGCGCCTCAAGCAGTTGTACTCGGACATCCTCACTCCATGAAGACCGTTCTGGTCACCGGCGGCGCCGGCTATGTCGGCAGCCACGCATGCAAGGCGCTCGCCGCGGCGGGCTTCGTGCCGGTCGCGTTCGACAACCTGTCGCGCGGCCACCGCGAGGCGGTGCGCTGGGGCCCGCTGGTGCAGGGCGACATCCTCGACCGCCCGGCGCTCGACGCCGCGCTGCGCCAGTTCGCGCCGCTGGCGGTGCTGCACTTCGCGGCCTTCGCCTATGTCGGCGAATCGGTGTCGGAGCCCGGCAAGTACTACCGCAACAACGTCACCGGCTCGCTCACCCTGCTGGAGGCCATGCGCCACGCCGGCGTGCACCAGCTGGTGTTCTCCAGCAGCTGCGCGACCTACGGCGTGCCGCGCGCGCCGCTGATGGCGGAAGACCATCCTCAGGAGCCGATCAACCCCTACGGCGCCTCCAAACTGATGACCGAGCGCATGCTGCGCGATTACGACGCCGCCTACGGGCTGCGCGCCATCTGCCTGCGCTATTTCAATGCCGCCGGCGCCGACCCGGCGGGCGAGACCGGCGAGGAGCACGACCCCGAGCCGCACCTGATTCCGCAGGTGCTGGCGGCGGCGGCCGGCCACCAGCCGGCCATCACCATCTTCGGCGACCAGCACGGCACGCCCGACGGCACCTGCGTGCGCGACTACGTGCACGTGTCGGACCTGGCCGAGGCGCACGTGCTGGCACTGCGCGCGCTGCAGGAAGGCTGCGCCAGCACCGCCTTCAACCTGGGCAACGGCAGCGGCTTCTCGGTGCGCGAGGTGGTCGACACCGCGCGCGCCGTCACCGGCCGCCCGATCGCCATGCGGGTCGGCGCGCCCCGCCCGGGCGACCCGCCGTCCCTGGTGGCCGACGCCGCCCGGGCGCGCGCGCAGCTCGGATGGCAGCCGCGCATCCCGCGGCTGGCCGACATCATCGACACCGCCTGGCGCTGGCACCAGCGCGACGAGGGCCACGCCGGGTCATGAGCTTTCTTGATCGGGTGGAGGTGCTGATCCTCACCTACAACGAGGAAGCCAACCTGGCCCGCACGCTCGACGCGCTGCGGGCCTTCCCGCGCGTCGTGATTCTCGACAGCGGCAGCACCGACGCCACCTTGCGCATCGCCGCGGCGCATTCCAACGTGCGCGTGTGCACACGCCCGTTCGACAGCCACGCCGCGCAGTGGAACCACGGCCTGAACGGCTGCGGCATCGCGGCCGACTGGGTGCTGGCACTGGACGCCGACTACGTGCTGACGCCGCAACTGGTCGATGAAATCGCACGGCTGGACCCCGCGCCGGGCGTCGGCGGTTTCCGCGCACGCTTTCGCTATTGCGTGGAAGGCCGCGCACTGTCCGGCTCGCTCTATCCGCCGGTCACGCTGCTGTACCCGCATGCCCAAGCCAACTACGTGCAGGACGGCCACACCCAGCGTGTGGTGGTGCAAGGCGAAGTCGGCGCGCTGCAGGGCCTGGTGCTGCACGACGACCGAAAGCCCCTGTCGGCATGGCTGGCGGCGCAGGACCGCTATGCGCAGCTCGAATGCGCGCTGCTGCAGTCCACGTCCTGGTCGCGCCTGCGCTGGCGCGACCGGCTGCGCCGCATGGTGGTGGTGACGCCGTGGCTGGTGCCGCTGTACTGCCTGACGGTCGGGCGTGGCCTGCTCGATGGCCGCCGCGGCCTGTTCTACGCCTTGCAGCGCGGCATCGCCGAAGCCATCCTCAGTGCCAAACTTCTCAGCAGCGCCTTCATGGGCCGGAGCAGGACGTGACTTACATCCTCGGCATCAATGCCTTCCACGCCGACTCGGCCGCCTGCCTGGTGCGCGACGGCGTGACCGTCGCGGCGGCGGAGGAGGAGCGCTTTCGCCGCATCAAGCACTGGGCCGGCTTCCCGGCCGAGGCGATCCGCTACTGCCTGGCCGAGGCCGGCATCGGCATCGGCGACATCGACCACGTGGCCGTGAACCAGGACGGCAAGGCCAACCTGGGCTGGAAGCTCGCCTATGCCGCCTCCAAGCGCCCGGACGTCGGCATGCTGGTCGACCGGCTGCTGAAGAAGCACGAGCGCGCCGGCACCGCCGAGCACCTGGCCAACGCCTTCCCCGGCCAGGAAGTGCGTGCCAAGGTGCACGCGGTGGAACACCACATGGCCCACATGTCCTCGGCCTTCCACGTCTCGCCGTTCGCCGAAGCCGCGGTGGTGTCGGTCGACGGTTTCGGCGACTTCGCCAGCGCCGCCTGGGGCCTGGGCCGCGGCACCGAGCTGGCGATGGACGGCCAGGTGCTGTTCCCGCATTCGCTGGGCATCTTCTACCAGGCGCTGACCCAGTTCCTGGGCTTTCCGCACTACGGCGACGAGTACAAGGTGATGGGCCTGGCGCCCTACGGCAAGCCGGTGTTCCTGGAGCGCATGCGCAAGATGGTGCTGCTGCAGGACGACGGCGGCTTCAAGCTGAACCTGGAGTGCTTTCGCCACCACAAGGAAAAGATCGATTTCCAGATGGGCGACGGCAGCCCCAATTTCGGCAAGCTGTTCGGCCAGGGCATGGTGGACCTGCTGGGCACGCCGCGCTTTGCCGACGAGCCGCTGGAGCAGCGCCACAAGGACATGGCGCGCTCGGCCCAGGCCATGTACGAGGAGGCGTTCTTCCACCTGCTGAACGCGCTGCACGCGAAGTACAAGCTCGATGCCGTGGCGATCGCCGGCGGCTGCGGCATGAATTCGGTGGCCAACGGCAAGGTGACGCTGCACACGCCGTTCAAGCAGGTCTACGTGCAGTCCGCCGCGGGCGACGCGGGCGGCGCCATCGGCGCGTCCTACAGCGTGTGGCACAAGCTGGGCGGCGCGCGCGGGCCGGCGCACGACCATGCCTACTGGGGCCCGCATTTCGACGACGCCGCGGTCGACGCGCTGCTCACCGAGCAGGCGCTCTACATCGGCAAGCTCGGCTGCGTGGTCGACGCGCCTCGCGACGAGGAGGCGCTGGCGCGCGACACCGCCGCGGCCATCGCCGCCGGCGAGGTGGTCGGCTGGTTCCAGGGCCGCATGGAATGGGGTCCGCGCGCTCTCGGCAACCGCTCGATCCTGGGCGATCCGCGCCGCGCCGACATGAAGGACATCCTGAACCTGAAGATCAAGCGGCGCGAATCGTTCCGGCCGTTCGCGCCCTCGGTGCTGCGCGAGGCGGTGGCCGACTGGTTCGAGCTGGACGGCGAGGTGCCGTTCATGATGCAGGTCTACCAGATCCGCGCGGAGCGGCGCGCGCAGATTCCGGCCGTCACGCACGTCGACGGCTCGGGCCGGCTGCAGACCGTGTCGGCCGCCACCAATGCGCGCTACCACCGCCTGATCTCGGCATTCCGCGACGCCACCGGCGTGCCGATGGTGCTGAACACCTCGTTCAACGAGAACGAGCCGGTGGTCTGCACGCCGGCCGAGGCGCTGGACTGCTTCCTGCGCACGCGCATGGACCGCCTGGTGCTGGGCACGCGGGTGGTGCGGCGCGCCAAGGCTGGCGCCCATGCCGTATGAGTGGTCCCGGCTCGGCCACCTGCTGCTGGCGCCGCTCACCGCGGTGTTCGGCCTGTGGCTGCTGGCCGGTGCCTGCCTGGCCCTGCGCCGCAGGCGGGCAGCGCTGGTGCTGGCGCTGACCGGCGTCGTCGGCCTGTGGCTTGCTTCCACGCCGTTCATGGAGAGCACCCTGTATGGGGCGCTGGAGCGGCACTACCCGCCGGTGGCGCCGCAGGACGCACCGGCCGCCGACGCCATCGTGGTGCTGGGCGGGGCGCTGGTCGGCACCAGGCCGCCGGGGCGTCCCGGCATCCTGCTCACGCCGGCGGCCGGCCGGGTGTGGCACGCGGCGGCGCTGTATCGGGCTGGCAAGGCGCCCTGGGTGGTGGTGGCCGCAGGGAGCGAACGCTATGCGGGCGACCAGGTGGAGGCCGACCTGATCGCCGGCGTGCTGGTGACGCTGGGTGTGCCGCAACAGGCCATCCTGCGCGAGCGGGCCAGCCGCACCACGCTGGAGAACGCCGCCAACAGCCTGCCTCTCGTCCGGCAGCTGGGCGCGCGCCGGGTGCTGCTGGTCACCTCCACGCAGCACATGTGGCGGGCCATGGCAACCTTCCGCCATGTCTGGGCAGGAGTGCCGGTCGAGTTGGTGGCCAGCTCAACAGATGGTTACTCGACCTCTGTAGAAGGCCCCAAAATGTGGTTTCCTACCGCTTTTGCCCTTGCAAATGTGACCAAAGCGCTTAAAGAGTTTGCGGGAATGGCTGTGCTTAGTATCATGAACCGGTAACATGCGCTAGATATTTGCAACATGTCATTACACATTTCGGTCATCACCGCCGTGCTGAACAGGGCGCAGACGCTTGAGGCGTCCCTGCGTTCCGTGCACGCGCAGTCGTGGCCGCATGTGGAACACATCGTGGTGGACGGCGGTTCGACCGACGGCAGCTTAGCCATCATCGAGCGCGCGCGCGCCGGCATCGCGCAGGTGCTGCCCGGCCCGGACGGCGGGCTGTACGACGCGCTGAACAAGGGCATCCGCACCGCCCGCGGCGACGTGGTCGGCTTCATGCACGCCGACGACACCTACGCCACGCCCGAGGCGCTGGCGCGCGTGGCGGCGGCGTTCGAGGACCCGGCGGTGGACGCCGTCTACGGCGACCTGGAGTACCTGAGCAAGGACGGCTCGCAGCGGGTGGTGCGCTACTGGCGCGCCGGCAGCTACCGCCGCGAGCAGCTGGCCCAGGGCTGGATGCCGCCGCATCCCACTTTTTACGTGCGGCGCGAGTGCTACGCGCGCCTGGGCGGCTTCGACACGCGCTTTCGCATTTCGGCCGATTACGAGAACATGCTGCGCCTGCTGTGGCGCGGCGGGCTGCGCGCCGCGTACATTCCGGAGGTCCTGGTCCGCATGACCCTGGGCGGCATGAGCAACGCGACGCTGCTGCAGCTGCTGCGCAAGTCGCGCGAGGACTATGCCGCGATGCGCCAGCACGGCATCGGCAGCCTGCAGGCGCTGCTGCTGAAAAATGTCACGAAGCTGCCGCAATTCGTGGCGCGTGCCGCGCCTGCACGATGAACCGATGACTTGACCGGCGAGTCTGGCGAGAAAAGGGGGCCTCTATGTCTTCACTGCGTTTGAAAGCCTGGACCGCGGCCGCTGCCGCGGTGCTGCTGCCTGCGCTGTGCCCGGCACAGGGCACCGCCGGCGGCTCCGCGCTCGGCGTCGCGGTGGCGCAGCCGCTGGACCTGCGCATGGGCGCCGCGCGCACCAGCGACGCCGATCCGGCCGCGGCCGGCACCACCAAGCCCGCGCCGGTGGCCGGCGCGCAGCCGCTCGCCCTCGGCAAGGACTACCGCATCAGCGCCAACGACCTGATCGACATCGAGCTGCCGGACATCGACACCACCAAGCGCACCCTGCGGGTCAATGCGGCCGGCTATGTCTCGCTGCCGCTGATCGGCTCGGCCCAGGTGGCCGGCCTGACGTCCGAGGAGGCCGAACGGCGCATCGCCGAGCGGTACAAGGAAAAATACCTGCAGAACCCGCAGGTGTCGGTGTTCATCAAGGAATTCACCGCCGAGCGCATCACCGTCGATGGCGCGATCGCCAAGCCCGGCATCTATCCCCTGACCGGGCAGATCACCCTGCTGCGCGTGCTCGCGCTGGCCGGCGGGTTCGGCCCGATCGCCGACACTTCCGCGGTGGTGCTGTTCCGTGTGAACGAATCCAGCAAACAGCGCGAGATGTTCACGTTCGACGTCGAGAAGATCCGCGCCGGCAAGAGCGAGGACCCGCAGGTCAAGGGCGACGACCTGATCGTGGTGCAGCGCGATTCCACGCGGCGGCTGCTGAAGGATTCGGTGATCCGCGACGTGTTCGACACGATCAACCCGTTCTCCGTCTTCTCGCGCTGAGGCGCAACCGAAAAACCAGAGAGGTAGCGGCGCGGCCGACCGACACACATGGGCAAGTCCGATACCCTTCCTTCTGCGCTGCCGGGCCGCGCGCAGACCGACCTCGCGCTGCGCCAGGCCTACCTGCCGCAGCCCTGGCAGCAGCGGCCGCCGGAGGACGAGGACGAGAGTTCGCTCAGCCTGCACGACCTGCTGCAGATCGTCTACAAGCACAAATGGACGCTGCTGGTGGTGCTGCTGCTGTCGGTGGTGATCTCCGGCGTCAATACCTTCCTCAGCCGCCCGATCTACCGCGCCACCACCGTGCTGCAGATCGACAGCCGCCCGCAACGCGTGGTGGACTTCAACAACGGCAGCGTCGACGTCGAGCAGATGCAGGCCGACGAATACATGGCGCTGCGCACCCAGTACGAGCTGCTGCGCAGCCGTTCCCTGGCCGAGCGCGTGATCGACGAGCTGCAGCTGGACCACTCCAGGGGTGCCCCGGTTGCCGCGCCGGGCGCTTCCAAGCCGGTGCCGCAGGACGAGGGCTACCTCGGCCGCATGCTGTCGGGCTACCGCAAGCTCTCCACGCCGTCCAGCACCGACCAGCGCCTGCTGGGCCGCGAAGGCGTGATCGGCGCCTTCCTGGGTTCGCTGTCGGTCGACCCGGTTCAGAACTCGCGCCTGGTGCGGGTGTCGGTGGACAACACCGACCCGGCGCTGGCCGCCCGCATCGCCAACACCACCGCGCAGATCTTCGTGTCGCTCGGCCAGGAGCGGCGCATCGAGTCTTCCGCTTATGCCAAGACCTTCCTGGAAGAGCAGATCGTCCAGATGAAGGTGCGGCTGGAAGAGTCCGAGCGCAAGCTGAACCAGTACGCCCAGCAAAAGCAGATCCTGCAATTGGACGAAAAGACCAACGTCCTGAGCCAGACTTACACGGAGTACGCCGGCGCCCTGGCGAAGGCGGAGCAGGAGCGCATCCGCCTGGAAGGACACCTGGCGGAGGTGAAGCGCAACCCGGACAGCGGCGCGCAGAGCCTGCAGGTCAAGACCATCGGCAACTACAAGGAAGCCAAGGGCAAGCTCGAACTGGAGTACCAGCAGAACCTGCGCATCTACAAGCCCGACTACCCGAAGATGCAGCAGATCAAGGCGCAGATCGATGAGATCGAGTCCCAGATCAAGGTCGAATACGCGTCCATCGTGACCGTCGTGAAATCCCAGTTCGAAGCGGCCAGGCAGCTGGAAACCGAATTGCGCGCCAAGGTGGAACAGACGCGCAAGCAGGTCCTGGTCACGCAGGACAGCGGCATCGAATACAACCTGCTCAAGCGCGAGGTCGACACCAACCGCACGCTCTACGACGGCCTGCTGCAGCGGCTGAAACAGGTGGGCGTGGCCAGCAATCTCACCACCAACAACGTGTCGATCGTGGACGCCGCGGCCCAGCCGCTGTTCCCCTACAAGCCCAACCTGCAGGCCAACCTGATGGCCGGCATCGGCATCGGCCTGTTCCTCGGCCTGTGCCTGGTGTTCGTGCTGGAGTTCATGGACGACTCGATCAAGTTCCCCGAGGAGATCGAGCGCGCGCTGGGCCTGCCGCTGATGGGCGTGATCCCGGTGGCCGACAGGAAACGCGGCGAGGAAAAGGACGTCGGCCTGAACGTGCACCACGACCCGCGCTCCACCATGTCGGAAGCCTACCGCTCGGTACGCACCGCGCTGCAGTTCTCGACCTCGCACGGCGCGCCCACGCGCCTGCTGGTCACCAGCACCACGCGCGACGAAGGCAAGAGCACCACGGCGCTGGCGCTCGCCATCAACTTCGCGCAGATGGGCCATCGCGTGCTGCTGGTGGACGCCGACATGCGCAACCCCACCGTGCACAAGATGCTGGCCATCCCCAACGAGATCGGGCTGTCCAACCTGCTGTCGGCCGACAGCCGCGGCGAAACGCTGATCCAGCCGACCGAGGTCCCCAACCTGTCGGTGCTCACCGCCGGCCCGCCGCCGCCCAACCCGGTGGACCTGCTGATGGGCCCGAAGCTGCTGCAGCTGCTGGACAAGGCCGCCGCCGTCGGCTTCAGCCACGTCATCGTCGACGGTCCGCCGATCCTGGGTATCGCCGACTCGATCGTGCTGGGCAACCAGATCCAGGACATGCTGTTCATCGTGCGCGCGCGCAGCACGCGCAAGTCCAATATCCGCGACGCGCTGCGCCGCATGCGGCTGTCGGGCCTGGTGCCACGCGGCGCCGTGCTCACCTTCGCGCCGTCGCGCCAGCTGCAGGGCTACGGGTCCTACTACGGCTACGGGACCGACCATCTTCGCCCCGCCCAGAACAACGGGATGCTGCGCCAGCAGCCCTGAGGACCGGCCGGACACATGAGCGCCGCCTCCCGCGACGCCATCGAACAGGCCTTGCTGGCCTACCACCGCGCCCCGGGCAAGTCCACGCTCGCGCTGCGGCAGCCGGCGGTGCTGTTCGACTCGCTGAAGGAAGTCCTGCAACTGGCATCGGACCGGGCGGAGCCGCTGCCTTCGCCCGCGGTGCAGCAGGCCGCCGTGTTCTTCATCAAGTCGGCGCTGCTGGCGCCTGGTGCCGACCACTACGCCCTGCTCGGCCTGCCGCGAAACGCCGACGTCGCCGCCGTGAAGGAGCGCTACCGGCTGCTGATGCGGCTGCTGCACCCCGACTTCACCGCGACCCGCCCTGCCGCCGGCTGGCCGGCCGATGCGGCGGCGCGGGTCAACCAGGCCCACGAAGTGCTGATGTCGCCGGTGCAGCGGCGCGCGTACGACGAAAACCGGCAGCAGCACGCCCCCAAGCCCGTGCCGGCGCGTCCCGCCGCGCGCGCGCACATCGTCGTGCCCGCGCTCGCCAAGGCCGCGCACAAGACCGATCCGCGCCTGCTGCTCAAGCGCCTGGCCGCGGGCTTCGGCGCCGCCGGCGTGCTGGCCGTGCTGGCCTCGCTGTTCACCACGCTGCAGGACCGGCCCGATCTGGTGCAGCGCGCTTCCGGGGAGGCAGACCCGGCGCATGGCGCGGCGTCCGCCGCGCGGCCCGCGCCCGCCGGCGTCGCGGCGGCGTCGATGCCGCCGGCTGCCGACGTGCCGGATGCGCTGCGTGTCTTCGCCGCGCCGCCCGCGCCGGATCGCCCAGCCGCCATGGTGCTGGCGGCGTTACCGCCGGCACAGTTGCCGCCGCCGCTGCCCGCGGCGCGGCCGCTGGCGCAGCGCGCCGAGCCCGTTGCGCCAGCCGAGTCCGCGCGCCCGGGCCAGCCGTTGCCGCCCCCTGGTGCGCCAGCCGCCGCGCCGCTGCCCGGCCTGCCCCTGAACGCGCCCCCCGCGCTGGCCGCCGCCGCGCCCGCGCTGGCCGCGCCGGCGACCGCACCCGCCGCCCGGCCCAATCCCGGCGTCACCATGGCCGAGGTCCATCCGATCCTGTCCAGGCTGCTGCAGCAGCTCGAAAGCGGTGCCGGAGAGCGCGTCATCGGCCTGCTGGACCGCGACGCGCGCGCCGCGCCGGCGGCGCAGGCGCTGCTGCGCCAGTACAACGGCCTGGTGGAAGGCGCCCGCCAGGTCAGGGTGGCGAACGCGCAATTCCGCGCCGAGCCGCAGGAAGGCCGGCTGGTGGTCATCGGCCAGGTGCTGATGCAGGTCGGCGATCCGCAGGCCGGCGCCACGCCGCGCGAATTCGCCGTGCAGGCCGAATTCGTCTCGCGCGACGGCGCGGTGGTGATGACCCAGCTCGGGCGCGCGCAGCCCGCAGCCGGCGAGCGCAAGCCCTGAGCATGGAATCCGCACTGCCCTTGTCGCTTCCGGCCGCCGTCGCGGGCCTGCTGCGCCTGGCCGTGGCCGTCGGCGCGGCGGCGCTGCTTGCCTGGCTGGCGCTGGACCTCAACCTGCGGCGCGCCTGCGTGGTCGGCGACACGCCCTATCTCCCGCTGTGCGGGCCGCAGGCGCAGCCCGCCGATGCGGCCCGCCTGCGCGAGCGCATCGCCCGCAACCCGGCCGACACGCCCGCCTACGTGCAGCTCGCGCTGCGCGAGGCGCCGGCCAACGCCAGCAGCCTGGCGGCCGCGGCGACGCTGGCGCCCACCCATCCGCAGGTGCTGCTGATGCGCGCCGGCGCGGCGCTGGATCGCCGCGACTGGAACGAAGCCGCGGGCCTGCTGGCGGCGCTGGTGGAGCACCACCGCAACGACAACGCGGCCCGCGCACTGGCGGTGCTGGCAGGCACCGGGCATGCCGACGTGCTGCTGCCCCGGGTGACGGCGGGCAGCCATTGGCTGGTGGCGGTGCTGGCGCAGCTGCCCGAGGCCCGGGTGCCGTTCTCCGCCGTGCTGCCGCTGGTGGTGCAGGGCTGGCGCCATGGCGTACTGGACACTGCCGTCATGCGCGGCTACGTGCGCGACCTCAAGGCGGCCGGCGCCTGGAACGACGCCTACAGCCTGTGGCTGGCGATGCACGGCAACGCGGCGCCGGTGCTGTTCAACCCCGGCTTCGACCAGCCGTTCGAGGCCGACGGCTTCGACTGGGAGCTGGCCGAGCAGGCGCCCACGCGCGCCGGCATGCTGTGGGCGCAACCCAGCGCCGACGCGCGCGGCGCCGTGCTGGAGCTGCGCTTCACCGGCCGGCCGCTGCCGGCCCCGCTGCTGCGCCAGTACCTGTTCCTGGGCGAGGGCCGCTACCGGCTGCGCGGGCAGTACCGCGGCATCCAGCTGCGCATGGAGCAGGGCCTGGCCTGGGTGCTGCAGTGCGTGGCGCCGGGCGCCCAGCCGGTCCGCTCCGCGCCGCTGGCCGGCCGCGGGCCGCAATGGCAGCCGTTCGAATTCGAGTTCGCCGTGCCGCGCGGCTGCGGGGCGGTGGCCAGCCTGCAGCTGGAGCCGGCCGCCGCCTTCGAGGCGCGCACCGGCGCGCGCGGCGCGATCGCTTTCGACGACCTGTCGCTCAAGCAATTGCCATGAGCGGCCCTTTCGCACGGCGGCACGGTTGACCTCACGAACCCTTTCCACCTATATTCACCTGGGGTTTGCGCGCCTGCCGCCCGCCCGCTTTTCTCCTGGAGCCGAACGATGCTGAAGAAAACACTGACCGTCGCCGCCTGCGCCCTCCTGTGCGGCGCCGTGCTGGCGCAGCAAGCCGCCCTGATCGGCAAGTCCGCCGAGGTCAAGGGCCTGGTCACCGTCAGCGACGGCTCCACGGTGCGCAGCGTGCTCGAAGGCGCGCCGGTGGTGGACGGCACCCGTTACGTCACCAGCTCCAACGGCGCCGTCCTGCTGCGCATGGACAACGGCTGCGACGTCCGCCTGCAACCCAGCCAGGCGCTGGTGGTGCGCGACAAGGACGATTGCCCGGCCCTGTGGGCGGCGATCCAGAACGTGGGCGACAAGGCCGTGGCCGGCTTCCTTGGGGGCGGCACCGGCCTGGCATTGCTCGGCGCGACCCTGGGCAGCGCGGCCCTGCTGAAGACCGGCAGCAACGACCCGGCGCCCATCAGCGGCCAATGACGGCGGCCGCTGCCGGCACACGCACGACGGGGCCTGTGGGTCCCGTCGCTCTTTGGGGCGGCGTGCTGCTGCTGCTGGCCGCGCCCCTGATGCGCGGCGGCAACCGCCACGTGGCCCTGATCGGGTTGGAGTGGCTCGCGCTTGCCGTGCTGCTGGCCCTGCTGGCCCGCCGCGGCGCGGCCCCCCTGCCTGCCTCCGATTCCCGGCATGCCGCCGTCTCCGGCCTGGCCTTCGCGCTGCTGCTCACCGCGCCGCTGTGGATCGCCGCGGTGCAGTTGGCGCCGCTGCCTTCCAGGCTGTGGTTCTCCCTGCCCGCGCACGCGCCCTACGCGGACACGCTGGCGGCGGTGCAGGCCGGCGGGCGCGACTGGCGGCCGCTGTCGGTCAGCCCCGACGCCACGGCGGCGGCGCTGCTGGCCGGCCTGCCCATCGTCGCGGCTTTCCTGCTCGGTTGGCGCGCCTCGCTCGGGCAGTTGCGCGTGCTGCTGGGCGCTGTGGTGGCGATGGCGTTCGCGCAGGTGCTGCTCGGGCTGCTGCAGTTCGCCGGCGGCCCGGGCTCGCCGCTGTTCTTCGGCGTCGACACCTACGGCCCGCCGGTCGGCAGCTTCGCCAACCGCAACCATTTCGCCAACTACCTGGCGATGGCGCTGGTGGCGCTGGTCTGGCTGGGCTACGAGTCCAGCCGCGAGGCGCGGCGCCATACCCCGTCCGGTGCCGGTGTCTTCCACACCGGCCACAAGGCCATGCTGTGGGCCGGCGGCGCGCTGGTGCTGCTGCTGGGCATCCTGCTGTCGCTGTCGCGCGGCGCCGCGGTGTTCGGCCTGCCGATGGCGGTGCTGGCTTTCGTCGCGGTGGTGCTGCGCACCCAGGGCTGGGCGCGCGGCTGGCGGTTCGCCGTGGCGGCCTCGCTGCTGCTGCTGGTGCTGGCGGCGGCCATGATCGGCTTCGGCACGGTGGGCGCGCGCCTGTCGGGCGGGCAGCTGGCCGATTCGGCGGGTTTCCGCGGCCTGCTGGCGCGCACCAGCCTGGAGGGTGCCTGGGCGTTCTGGCCGCTGGGTGCCGGCTGGGGCACCTACGACGTTGCCTACCCGCGCTTCCAGCCGGCGGCGATCCCCGGCTTCGCCAACCATGCCCACCAGGACTACGCGGAGCTGCTGTTCGAAGGCGGCGCCCTGTTCCTGCTGGCGGCGCTGGCCTTCGCCTGGCTGGCGGTGCGCCGCGCGGCGGCGCTGGCGCGGCTTGCGCTGCGCCGCGTCCCGCTGGACCGCGAGCAGATGGCGGCCGCCCTGTGCGGCCTCGGCCTGCTCGCGCTGCTGCTGCACTCGCTGGTGGAGTTCAACATGCGCATCCCGGCCAACGCCATGCTGGGCGCGCTGCTGGCCGGCGCCTTCCTGCGGCCCCTGCCCGGCAAGGCGCACGGCAACTCCGGCGCGGCGACGCGGGGCCGCGCGTGATCGACCTGCACAGCCACATCCTGCCGGGCGTCGACGACGGCGCGCAGGACCTGGAGACCTCGCTGGAGATGGCGCGCATCGCGGTGGCCGACGGCATCCGCACCATGGCCTGCACGCCGCACATCTACCCCGGCCTGTACATGAACGACACGGCCGGCATCCGCGCCGCGCGCGACGCGCTGCAGGCCGAGCTGGACGAGCGCGGCATCGCGCTCTCGCTGACCACCGGCGCCGACGTGCACCTGGTGCCCGGGCTGCTGCCGCGGCTGCGCGCCGGCGTGGTGCCCACGCTGCACGGCACACGCTACGTGCTGCTGGAGCCTTCGCACCACGTGGCGCCGCCGCGCTTCGCCGAGCACGTGTTCGACCTGGTGGCCAGCGGCTACGTGCCGGTGATCACCCATCCCGAGCGGCTGACCTGGATGGACGACAACTACCCGGTGTTCCAGCAGCTGGTGCGCCAGGGCGCCTGGATGCAGGTGACGGCCGCCGCGCTGACCGGCCTGTTCGGCCCGCGGCCGAAGTACTGGGGCGAGCGCATGCTGGGCGATGGCCTGGTGCACATCCTGGCGTCCGACTGCCATTCGGCCGGCCGCCGGGTGCCGGTGATGTCCGAGGGCCTGGCCGTGGCGGAAAGGATCGTCGGCGCCGCCGAGGCGCGGCGCCTGGTGCAGGACCGCCCGGAGGCGCTGCTGCGCAACCTGCCGTCCTCGCAGACCCCGCCGCTGCCGGAAGTCGCCCCGCCGCGCGAAAGCCTGCGCGGCTGGCTGCGCCAGCGCCTGCGGCTGTGATGCAATGGAGCGCATGAAACTCCTCGTCTTCGCCGGCAGCACCCGCCAGGGTTCGTACAACCGCAAGCTGGCGGCGGTGGCCGCCGCGCTGGCACGCGCCGGCGGCGCCGAGGTCACGCACCTCGAACTGGGCGAGTTCGACGTGCCCATGTACAACGCCGACCTGGAGGCGCAGGGCACGCCGGCCGACGTGATGCGGCTCAAGCAGATCTTCTTCGAGCACCCGGCCTGGATCGTCTGCGCGCCCGAGTACAACGCCAGCTATCCGGCGCTCTTGAAGAACACCTTCGACTGGATCTCCAGCCCGGTGCGCAGCGACGCCGTGTGGAGCGACGATTTCCGCGCCACGCGCGGCAAGGTGGTCGGCATGCTGAGCGCTTCGCCGGGCGCGCTGGGCGGGCTGCGCTCGCAAGGCCACCTGGCGCCGCTGCTGATCAACCTGCATTGCTGGGTGGCGCCCACCAACTACGCGCTCGGCCGCGCCGGCGGCGCCTTCGATGCCAACGGCGAGCTGACCGATCCGGGCGCGCGCCCGCGCGTGCAGGCGGTGATCGACCAGGTGCTGTGGGCCGCGCGGCGGCTGCATTCGACGCACTAGAGACATGACAGACACGAAACCGGTCGCCCTGTTCTGCGACACCAAGATGCTTCCCGGCCTGCATGTGACATTGGCGTCGCTGCTGCAGGCGCTGGAGCCGGGCAGGGAATCCGAGCTCGAGGTCCACCTCTTCCTGGACAAGGTCGGCGCGCGCGACAGGCTGCTGCTGCAGCAGACCTTCGAGCAAGGGGCGCGCGGCGCGTGCCTGGTCCTGCACGAGTTCTCGCCGCCGGCGCCGGACGGCGGCAACACGCTGCACGGCAACACCACCACCTACGGCCGCCTGCATCTGCACACGCTGCTGGCCGGCCACGACCGCTGCGTCTACCTGGACTCCGACCTGGTGGTCAACCGCAGTGTGCTGGACCTGTTCGCGGCGTTCGACGGCACGGCGGTGCTGCTGGCCGACGGCACGGGCCGGCGCGACGACAGCGTGGACACCGAGCTTTTCAGGGCGGCCGGCATCGACGTCACCGGGCCCTATTTCAACGCGGGCATCCTCGGGATCGACCTGGCGCTGTGGCGGCGGCGCGGCATCTCGCAGGCCTGCGAGGAGACCGCGCGCAAGTACGCCGGGATGTTCCGCAGCGCCGACCAGGCCTTGCTCAACACGGTGCTGCACGACGGCTTCAAGCCGGTGGGCACGGACTGGAACTTCCCCCTGTATCCCAGCACGCCGGAGCTGCCTCGCCTGGAGGCGCGCATCTACCATTTCGTCGGGTCGCCCAAACCGTGGGACCCGTTCGGCCGCAGCGTCGTTCGCAACCATCCCCTGTGGATGGCGGCCTACCGCAAGACGGCCATCGGGGGCCGCAGCTACCTGCGCTATGCCTCCCTGGGCCGCAGCGTGCGGATTTTCAAAATCGTGGTGAAAGGGCTGATCGGCTGATGTCCTCCCCCGTCTCGACACCCGCATGGAAACGTGCCCTCGGGCAGCAGGTCCTGAACATGCAAGGCGCGCTCTCGTCGGCGGGCCAGGCCCTTGGGTGGGAATGGCTGGTCTACAACCCGCTGGCCACCTACAGCTTCCGGCGCGCCGCGCTCAGGAACGCTCCCGGCGTCGTGCGGACCCTGCGCGCCGCGTTCCCCCAGGCACATCGGGTGGTGGACGTCGGCTGTGCCAGCGGCATCTACGTGAAGGAGATGAACGACCGCGGACTGCAGGCGATCGGCGTCGAATACTCGCCCAAGCTGCGGGCCAGGGCGGCGGCGCAGGGCCTGGCCGCGTACCCGTTCGACCTGGCCCGGCAGACGCCCCATCCGCCGGGCGCGCCGTTCGACCTGGCGCTTTCGCTGGAAGTCGCCGAGCACGTCCCGGGACAGTTCGCCGACGCCTTCGCCGGCTACTTCCGCGGCCTCAGCGACACGGTGGTCTTCACCGCGGCCCAGCCCGGCCAGGGCGGGCCGGGCCATGTGAACGAACAGCCGCGGGCCTACTGGATCGACAAATTCGCGGCGGCCGGCTTCGCGCTCGACGAGGAGCGCACGCACGCCGTGCGCGAGGGCCTGCTGCAAGCGCAGGTCCACTGGTACCTGCCGGCCAACGTCTGCGTGTTCAGGCGGCGCTAGGGCGCGGGCGCGGCTGCCGCCGCGCCGCCAGGGGCCGCTCCACCGCGCGGTACAGCAGCCAGCCCGCGAGCGCCGTCGCGGCCAGGCAGGCAAATGCCAGCACGTCGCCCAGGGCGGCGGGCAGGCCAGCCGCCCTGGCTGCCTTGTAGAAGGCCGAGACGCTGAACACCTGCACCAGGTAGATGCTGTAGGAGGCGTCGCCGGCGCGCGTCCAGACGCCGCGCGGCACCTGCGGCAGCACCGCGCAGCCGGCCACCAGCAGCACCGAGGGCAGGCCGTACATCAGCACGCGGTCGAGCGCCGCGGCCTTGAACGCAACCGTCGCCAGCAGCAGCGCCGCGCCGAGCGCCAGCATCGGCTTGCCCGCCGCCGCGCCGATGCGGCGGTTCACATACAGCCAGCCCGCCGCCATGCCCAGCGCGAACTCCAGCGGCAGCATGTTGCCGCCGATGAAGGCCCAGGCGGCAACCGCGCCGCAGGCTGCCAGCACCGCCGCGTTCAGCGACGGCAGCGCGATGCAGGCCGCGAACACGAGGTAGAACAGCATCTCGAATTCCAGCGACCAGCCCAGGTACAGCACCGGCATCGCGCCATACAGCGGCTGCGCCAGGAAGGCGAGCGACGCGGCGACGAAACCCGGTTCCGCGGCGCCGTGGTTCACCAGCCGGGGCAGCGCCAAATGGACCGCCGCCGCCAGCAGGGTCAGCACCCAGTACAGCGGCACGATGCGGCGCACCCGGTTGGCGAAAAAGCGCGCCGGCGAGCGCGCCGCCATGGCCTGGATGTAGACCATGATGAAGCCGGAGATGACGAAGAACAGGTCCACGCCGTGGCCACCCCAGCCTTCCAGGAAGCCGAGCGAGCGCACCGGGAACCCGTAGGCGCGGCCGGTTTCCATGGCGTGGTACAGCACCACCATCATGGCGGCCACCGCGCGCAGCACCTGCAGGTTGGTGAGTTCCGTCTTGTCGTTCGTCGTCGTCATGCGGCTTCCGGGCAGACGCGGTTATCGCCGCGCCGCCGGGCCGCGTCAAGCCACGGCTTTGGCCGACTCGGCTGCCGCCTGCTCGCGTTCCTCTTCGCGCGCCAGCTGCGGCGCGGATTCCTGCATGGGCCGTGGCCTGGGATCGTGCTCCAGCACATCGACGCTCTTGCGCTTCATCTCCACGCTGCCGAAGAAGGTGGCGAAGGCCACGTCCTTGGCGTCGCGCCCGGTGCCGATGCGCACCAGCCGGTCCACCGGCGCCATGCCGGTCGGGTCGAACAGCACCCAGCGGTCGCCCACCCAGGCCTCGAACACGGCGTGGAAGTCCTGCGGCGGCTCGTCGAACCAGACGTAGCCGACCACGATGCGTGCCGGGATGTTGAGCGCGCGGCACAGGGTGATGCCCAGGTGCGCGAAGTCGCGGCAGACGCCGGCGCGCTGCACGAACACCTCCTGCGCGGTGGTGGTGGAGCTGGTGCTGCCCGGCTTGTAGGTGATCTCGTCGTGCACCCAGTCGACGATCTTGCGCACGCGGGCAAGGCCCTGCGGCAACTGGCCGAACATCTTCTGCGCCGCGCTGCCCAGCACGTCGGACTCGCAATAGCGGGTCGGCAGCAGGTAGCGGAAGATGTCGTCGGGCACCCGGCTCACGGGCACCTCGGGCAGCGCCGGGTCGGGCAGCTCGTTGTGCACCTCGACCTCGGCCTTGTAGTTCACCAGCAGCGGGCCCGGCATGGCGTCGAAGCGGAAGAAGCGGTTGCCGCTGCGCGCGTCGACGAAGTGGCGCGGCGACACGCCCGAGGACAGCGCCAGGCGCTCGCTCAGGATGTTCTGGGTCGGCCAGTGGGCGGCCTCCAGGTTGAAGCAGAAGTGCGTGGGTGCGAGGACCTCGTACTCCAGGACGGTTTCGACGGTGGACAGATGCATGGGGACGCAAGCTCCTTGTCGGCCCATGCTAGAGGCACGGCCTATGGCCGAGAATCGGCCCCCGCCGCGCGCCGCTGTAGGACGCGCCGCAGCCCGGCCATGGGCGCCGGGCGCTCGCGGCTTACCTGCCGAACAAGCCCTTGAGCTTGTCGCCCAGCTGGTCCCCGAGCCTGGCGCCCGCGCCGGTGCCCACGCCCGGCGCGACGGCCGTGCCGATGGCCGCGCCGATCAGCGCACCGCGGCTCAGCGTGACGCTGGGTGCGTCCAGCGTACCGCCCACCGCCAGCGGCACGCCGAGCGCGCCCTTGACCGTGGCGAGGTCCACGGTGACGCGGCCGCTCAGGCCGCGGTCGGCCGCCAGTGCCACTTGGCCGGTCGCCGTCAGCGCGCCCGAGCTCGCCACCAGGTTGCTCAGCTGCGCGGTGCTGCCGCGGGTGGCGAGCTGGCCGGCCAGCGTGTCCAGCCGCGTCTCGCCGCCACGGCTCATGCCCACGGTCTGCACCGCGCGCGCCAGGTCCAGGCCGTGCACCACCGCGTCGGCCACGGTGAAGCGGGTCTGGCTTTGCAGCACCTCGCCGATCTGGCCCGGTTCGCGGAACTCGGCGCGCAGCTGGGTCTGCGCCTGCAGCCGGCCGCTCAACGTGCGGCTGGGCGCGGTCAGCGCCGAGATCTCCACGTCCTTGGTCTGCAAGTCGCCCGTCAGCAGCTGCGCGCCGGCGGCGGTGGGCACCAGCCGCAGCACACCGGCGATGGTGCCGCCGCCGATCGACAACTTCAGCGGCCAGCCGCCGGCGTCGCGCCGCAGCTCGCCCTGCGCGCCGGCGAAGCGTCCCTGCACCACTTTCAGCTTGGCGTCGTCCAGCAGGCCGTCGTCACCCAGCCGCGCTTGTGCATCGACGGTGATGCGCCCGCCCTTGGCGTCGACCCAGGTCACGCGGTCCAGCAGCACCCGGCGCGGCCACAGGGCGGTCGCGCTGGACGGCCCGGCAGGGGCGGGCGTGCCGCCGGCGGCCGGCTTCCTGCCGCGCTTCTGCATCACCGCGCCTAGCGCGGCGATGCCTTGCTGCGGCAGCACCGCTTCGCGCACCACCAGGGTGGCGATCTCCAGCCGCCCGCGCAGCATGGGGGCCCAGAGCGGCCGCGCCTCGATGCGGCCGAGCGCCAGCGGCGGCTGCGTGCCCACCTGCACGTCGCTGGCCGCCACCGCCGGCAGCGGCCACAGGTCGACCGACAGGCCGCCCAGCCGCACCGGCACGCCCAGCGCGGCCGTGGCCTCGCCGGCCAGCCGGCCGCGGAAGTCCTCGGTGCCGGTCCAGCGGTGCAGAGCCACCACCGTACCGATGAGCAGGACAACGAGCAGGCCGGCGATGCCGGCCACCCACTTGAGAACGCGCGCCATGCCGCCATTGTGGAGGGAAAGGTTTTCCGGCCTTGCCGTAGACTCGTTTCCACCGGCCACCGACTTGCGCGGCGGCCGCCCCACCACCAGGAGCTTTCATGGACACCCCCGAAGAACACGCGGCACCCCCGGCCGAAACGGCAGAGCCGCGGACCAACTTCCTCGAAGAAAAAGCCTTCAAGTCGCGCACGCTGATGATCTTCGGCACGATCAGCGACAAGGCCGCCGCCGACATCACGCGCCGCCTGATCGCGCTGGACGCCGACGGCAGCGAGCCCATCACCATCCTGGTCAGCTCGCCCGGCGGCCACCTGGAGTCGGGCGACGCCATCCACGACATGGTCCGCTTCATCGGCGCGCCGGTGAACATGGTGGGCACCGGCTGGGTCGGCAGCGCCGCCACCCACCTGTACCTGTCGGTGCCCAAGGAACGCCGCTTCTGCACGCCCAACACCCGCTTCCTGATCCACCAGCCGAGCGGCGGCGCCGGCGGCCCGGCCAGCGACATCGCCATCCACGCGCAGGAAATCATCAAGGCGCGCGAACGCATCGCCCGCACCATCTCGCGCGAAACCGGCAAGCCGCTGGACGAGGTGATGAACGACATCGAGCGCGACCGCTGGCTGTCGGC
The DNA here is from genome assembly GCA_040384685.1 of Pseudomonadota bacterium. Classification (GTDB taxonomy): domain Bacteria; phylum Pseudomonadota; class Gammaproteobacteria; order Burkholderiales; family Burkholderiaceae_C; genus Ramlibacter. The sequence continues at coordinate 404,928 of JAZKIV010000013.1, forward strand.
CGAGGAAGCCATCGAATACGGCCTGGTCTCGCGCATCATCAACCGCAAGACCGACCTGTCGCGCTGAAATACAAAAAAAGGGAGCATCCACCATGTCCAGCCTGTTCGATCCCATCCAGGTCGGTGCCTGGAAACTGCCCAACCGGGTGGTGATGGCGCCGCTCACGCGCAACCGTTCGCCCAACGCGATTCCGCAGCCGCTGGCGGCCGAGTACTACAGCCAGCGCGCCGCCGCCGGCCTGATCGTCACCGAGGCCACAGCGATCAGCCCGACGGCGCAGGGCTATGCCGACGTGCCCGGCCTGTACAGCGAAGAGCAGCTGGACGGCTGGAAGCGCGTGACGCAGGCGGTGCACGCCAAGGGCGGCCGCATCGTCAGCCAGATCTGGCACGTGGGCCGCGTCTCGCACGTCGACCTGCAGCCCGGCGGCATCCAGCCCGTGGCGCCGTCGGCGATCACGGCCAAGACCAAGACCTACCTGATCAAGGACGGCGTCGGCAGCTTCGCCGCCACCTCGGAGCCGCGCGCGCTGGATGCCGAGGAGCTGCCCGGCATCGTGCACGACTTCCGCCACGCGGCGCGCCACGCGGTCAGCACCGCCGGCTTCGACGGCGTGGAGATCCACGCCTCCAACGGCTACCTGCTGGACCAGTTCCTGAAGACCGGCCCCAACAAGCGCACCGACGACTACGGCGGCTCGATCGAGAACCGTGCGCGGCTGACGCTGGAGGTCGCGCGCGCCGTGGCCGAGGAAGTCGGCGGCCAGCGCGTGGGCATCCGCCTGTCGCCGGTGACGCCGGCCAACGACGTGCACGACGCCGCGCCGCAGCCGCTGTTCGAGTACCTGGTGCGCGAGCTGGCGCCGCTGAACCTGGCCTACCTCCACATCGTGGAAGGCGCCACCGGCGGCCCGCGCGAGCTGGAGGACCGGCCGTTCGACTACGCCGCCATGCGCAATGCCTACCGCAAGGCGGGCGGCAAGGGCGCCTGGATGGTCAACAACGGCTACGACAACCGGCCGATGGCCGAGCAGGCGCTGGCCCATGGCGCCGACCTGGTGGCGTTCGGCCGCGCCTACCTGGCCAACCCCGACCTGCCGGAGCGGCTGCGCCGCGACGCCCCGCTGAACGCGGCCGACAAGGCCACCTTCTACGGCGGCGGGGCCAAGGGCTACACCGACTACCCGGCACTGGCGCAGAGCCAGCAGACCGCCTGAAGGTTCAGCCCCGCCAGCGCTTGAGCAGCAGCGCGTTGCCCATCACGCTCACGCTGGACAGCGCCATCGCCAGCCCGGCCATCACCGGGCTGAGATAGCCGAGCGCGGCCAGCGGGATGCCGGCCACGTTGTACGCGAAGGCCCAGAACAGGTTCTGGCGGATCTTGGCCACGGTGCGCCGCGAGATGTCCAGCGCGCCGGCCACCAGCGCCACGTCGCCGCGCATCAGCATGATGCCGGCCGCGTGCATCGCCACGTCGGTGCCGGTGGCCATGGCCATGCCGACGTCGGCCGCGGCCAGCGCCGGCGCGTCGTTCACGCCGTCGCCCACCATCGCCACCACGTGGCCGCCCGCGCGCAGCGCCGCCACCCGCCCGGCCTTGTCGCCGGGCAGCACTTCGGCCACCACTTCGTCGTCGCGCAGGCCCAGCCGCCGCCCCATGGCCAGCGCCGCCGCCCGGTTGTCGCCGGAAATCATGACCAGGCGCAGCCCGCGCGCGCGCAGCGCCGCCAGCGCCCCGGCGGCGCTGTCCTTGGGCGCGTCGGCAAACGCCATCAGCGCACGCGCGGCAAGGCCATCGGTCACGCGTTCGACCAGCAGCGACAAGGTGGCACCTTCGCCCTGCAGCCGCTCGGCTTCGGCCGCCAGCGGACCCAGGCCCACGCCCAGCTCCCCGGCCCAGCGCAGGCTGGCCACCAGGTAGCTCCTGGCGCCGACCTCGCCTTCACTGCCGCGCCCGGCCACCGCCCGCACGCTGTCCGGCTCGGCGGCCACGATGCCGCGCTCGCGCGCCGCGGCCACCACGGCGCGCGCCAGCGGATGCTCGCTGCCGCTTTGCAGGCTGGCCGCCGCCGCGAGTTGCGCGGCTTCGTCCACGCCCGGCGGCACGGCAAAGGCCACCAGGCGCGGCCGGCCGACGGTCAGGGTGCCGGTCTTGTCGAAGGCCACCGTGTCCACCTTGTGCGCGAGTTCCAGCGCCTGCGCGTCCTTGATCAGGATGCCCTGGCCGGCCGCCACGCCGGTGCCGGCCATCACCGCCGCCGGTGTCGCCAGCCCCAGCGCACAGGGACAGGCGATCACCAGCACCGCCACCGCGTGGATCAGGGCGAACTCCATGCCGGCACCGGTCCATAGCCAGCCCAGCAAAGTGATGAGCGCCACCGCCAGCACGACCGGCACGAACACCGCCGCCACCCGGTCCACCAGCCGCTGGATCGGCGCCTTGGCGGCCTGCGCGTCCTCCACCAGCCGGATGATCTGCGCCAGCACCGTCTCCTGGCCGACGGCGGTGGCGCGCATCACCAGCCGGCCTTCGCCGTTGATGCTGCCGGCGGTCAGCTTCGCGCCAGCGCCTTTCGCGACCGGCAGCGGCTCGCCGGTCAGCATGGATTCGTCCACGTGGGTGTCGCCCTGCTCGAGCAGGCCGTCGGCCGGCAGGCGTTCGCCCGGGCGCACCACCAGCCGGTCGCCGGCCAGCACCTCGGCCAGCGGCACGTCGGCTTCGCCGTCCGCGCCGAGCAGGTGCGCGGTCTCGGGCCGCAGCGCGCGCAGCGCACGGATCGCCGACACGGTCTGCCGCTTGGCGCGCGCTTCCAGCCACTTGCCCAGCAGCACCAGGGTCACCACCACGGCCGAGGCCTCGAAGTACAGGTGCTGCGTCTCGGCGGCGAGCCACAGCCACACCGACAGGCCCCAGCCGGCACTGGTGCCGATGGCCACCAGCAGGTCCATGTTGCCGGTGCCGGCCTTCAGCGCATGCCAGCCGGCCTTGTAGAAGCGCGCGCCCAGGATGAACTGCACGGGAGTGGCCAGCAGGAACTGCAGCCAGGCCGGCAGCATCCAGTGGAATCCGGGCAGCTCGCCCAGCATCGGCAGCACCAGCGGCGCCGACAGCACGATGCCGACCGCCACCGGCGCGAAGCCAGCCCAGGGCGACGGTTCCTGCGATGTTTGCTCCTGCGCCGCGCGCGGCGCGTAGCCGGCGTTGCGCACGGCGCGGCGGATCTGCGCCTCGCCGGCCTGCCCGGGCGTGAACACCACACGCGCCGATTCGGTGGCGAGATTCACGGTGGCGTCCTGCACGCCCGGCACTTTCTTCAGGGCGCGCTCGACGCGCGACACGCAGGAGGCGCAGGTCATCCCGTCGACGCCCAGGTCGAGGGTGGTGCTTGTTGCGGTGGAAGTGTTCATGGGTGCCAGCATCGACCTTGCCATGGTGGCAGGGTCAAGCCTTGCGCTGGATCAACCCCGCCGCACGCAGGGCCTTGCGCACCGGCGATTGACCTTACCATGGTGGCAAGGTCGATGCTCACGGCATCGATCAATCGAAAGGAGCGACTCCATGGACCAGACATTCGACGTGCAGGGCATGAGCTGCGAACACTGCGTGCGCGCCGTCACCCAGGCCGTGAAGACGGTGGATCCGGCCGCGCAGGTGAAGGTGGACCTGGCCGGCGGCAAGGTCGAGGTGCAGTCGGCACAGCCGCGCGACGCGCTGGCGCGCGCCATCGCGGAGGAAGGCTACCGGGTCGCCGCGCCATGACGGCCTGGCCGGTGCGCATCGGCGAGGCGGCGCGGCTGTCGGGCGTGTCCGCCAAGATGGTGCGGCACTACGAGTCGCTGGGCCTGCTGCCGCGCGTGGGCCGCACCGACGGCGGCTACCGCCTGTACAGCGAGGCCGAGGTGCACACGCTGCGCTTCGTCAAGCGCGCCCGCGTCCTGGGCTTCTCGATGCAGGAAATCGCGGAACTGGTGGGCTTGTGGCAGAACGGCCGGCGCGCCAGCGCCACGGTGCGGCGCATCGCCGAAAAGCACGAGCGGGACCTGGCGCGGCGCATCGAGGCGATGCAGGCCATGCGGCGCACGCTGCGCCACCTGATCCACTGCTGCGCGGGGGACACGCGGCCCGACTGCCCGATCCTCGACGACTTGGCGGGAGAAGCCGCACCGTCGGCGGCGCGGCACTGAAGGGACGCAGGGCGCCTATTGCGCGTCCTGCCGCACGCCCTTGGCGCGCTTGGCCTTGTCCTCTTCCTTCACGCGCTCGCGTTCGAGCACACGCGCCGGGCCGGCGCCCATCGCGCGCGTGTCCACCGGGGTGGCGAGCGGAGCCAGCTGTGCGCGCTGCGCAAGCACCGGCGACTCGGGCAGCACCACGGCGCCGATGCTGTCGCGGTGCTGCGCCGGCAGCGGTGCCGTGTCTGTCATCACCGCCGGGCTGGGCACGGCGGGCGCGGCGGTCTGGGCCAGCGCCACGCCAACGGACATCGCGGCCAGCCCCAACGCGGCCGCGCTGCGTCCGAGCTTGCGCACAAGAGCCAGATGTGTCATGTCGATCTCCAGGAACAACTGCATCCATGGTGCGCCGGCAGCCCAGCGCGGGCTGTGCGCCGTGCCCGGCGGTTGCCGTAGGAGCGAGCCGACCGGCCGGTGCTTTACATCGGCGTGACAGCGGCGCCATGGGGCCGATACAAGGCAGAGCCAGACTTGCCTCCAACCTGCGCTAAGCCGCGGGCCCTGTTCACCAAGAAAGGACCTCTCTCCATGAAGTACGGACACCACATCCTCGCCGCCGCCCTGATTTCCGGCTTCGGGCTGGCCGCCAGCGCGCAGGCGCAAACCCCGCCCGGCCCGCCGCAAGGCGGCCCCGGCGCCCCGGCAACGATGACGGCGCGCGGCGACGGCCACCATGGCCGCTTCGATCCGGCCCGCATGCAGGAACGCATGGCCAAGCGCATGGCCGCGCTCAAGCAGAAGCTGAGCATCTCCGCGGCCCAGGACGGCGCCTGGACCACCTGGACCAGCGCGATGAAGCCGCCGGCCCACACGAAGCGGCCGGAGCGCGGCGAACTGGCCAAGCTCACCACGCCCGAGCGCATCGACCGCATGCGCGCGCGGCGCGCCGAGCGCTCGGCCGAGATGGACAAGCGCGCCGACGCCACCAAGACCTTCTACGCGGCGCTCACGCCCGAGCAGAAGAAGGTGTTCGACGCCGAGACCGCCCACATGGGCCGCCGCGGCGGCCGCATGGGCCACCACCACCGCGGATAAGCCTGCGCTGCCTGCGAAAGCGAAAAAGCCCACGCCTTGCAGCGCGGGCTTTTTTCATGGTGCACCGATCAGTGCGATCAGTACGTGATGACGTACGGGGCCACGTAGTAGGTGGTCTGCGCGCTCTGCACGTTGGAGGTCACCAGGTTGGGGGCGCCGTTGGTCATGGTGCTGGCCTCGCCCGCGCGCGTCGGCACGTCGGAGGTCACCGAGGCGCTGCTCAGTTGCCTGGCGCTCGGCCGCACGGGCTCCACCGGCTGCACCAGCACGCCGGTCGCCACCGGGCTGGAGACCACCGCGCCGTAGGTCGGCGAATAGCTGTAGCCCGGCACCACGACCACCGGCGTGCCGTCGGGGTACGGCGAGTTGGTCGTCTTGGCATTGGGCACGCCGCCGGTCATGGTGCTGGCTTCGCCGGCCTGCAGCGGCACGTCGCTGGTCGGCGCGGCCTGGACGGCGCCGGCGCCCAGCAGGGCGGCCAGCAGGGAGCAGGAGAGAAGAGTCTTTTTCATCGCGATTCCTTTCGGCTGAGTTGCCCGTCGAGGGCATGACAACAGCATGGGGACGCGAGGCACCGCCGCCACTCGGACGGCGGTGACGGCGGCTGTAGGAGCCGCCGCGACGGTGCTGTCCGCCTGAACCTGCCCGGCCGGGGCCCGGCTCAGAACTTCATGCCGTAGCGCAGCTGGATGAAGTTGAGGCCGGGGTTGGGCTTCTTGATGCTGGCGTTGGAGAAATGCGCGATGCGCAGGCTGAGCTCGTGCGCGTTGTCGGCACCGAAGTTGCGGCCCACCGCCAGCGTGTCGATGAAGTTGCCCGCGGTGCTGAACTGGCGCTCGGGCGTGTTGTAGACCGCGTTGGTCACGGTGATGCCGATGCCGCCCTCGGCGAACCAGGGCGAGCGGCCCTGGTCGAAGCGCAGCCGGAACATCGGCACCAGGCCCAGCTGGGCGTAGGTCTGGTGGCCGCCGCCGAACTCGGGCGCGCGCCACAGGCTGACGAAGGCCTCGGTCGCCGCCGTCGCCTCCATGCCGATGAACTCGGTGCGCCAGGCCCAGGGCCAGCGCGCGCCGACGGTCAGGCTGTCGGTGTGCTTGTCGCCGACACCGCCCTGCACGAACACCTGGCCCGGCCGGAGGTCGGCGGCGGCGCAAGGGAAAACGGCGGCGATGGACAGCGCCGTGGCGGCCAGTCCGAGAAGAAGTTGTCTTGGGTTCATCGTGGTGTGCTCGGGTGCGCCGTGCGCGTGCGTTGCAAAACAAGGACAGCGCGGAGTTTGACCGAAAAACCGCCGCGCCGCGCGTACGCGGCGGCCTGGGCGCACAGACACCGATTCAGCCTGCCGTCCTACACCCCGTGTTGCACCTGGGCAGTACAACGGACTTCCCTCTTCCAACGACCCTTTTGCCCAATGAGCGAGACTGCCGCCTCAGCCCCGCCCGCGCCGTTGACCGTGATGACGGTCAACATCCACAAAGGCTTCACCACGTTCAACCGCAAGTTCATCTTGCCCGAGTTGCGCGACGCCGTGCGCAAGGTCGGCGCCGACGTGGTGTTCCTGCAGGAAGTGCTGGGCACGCACGAGGAGCACGGCAAGAAGTTCGACGACTGGCCCGAAGCGCCGCACTACGAATTCCTGGCCGACAGCATCTGGCCGCAGTTCGCCTACGGCCGCAACATGGTCTATCCGAAGGGGCACCACGGCAACGCGGTGATGTCCAAGTTCCCGATCGTGCACTACCAGAACCACGACGTGTCGCTGGCCGGCCCGGAAAAGCGCGGCCTGCTGCACTGCGTGCTGCGCGTGCCCGGCCACCCGATGGACGTGCACGTGATCTGCGTGCACCTGGGCCTGGCCGAGAGCCACCGCGAGCACCAGCTGGAGCAGCTGTGCGCCATGGCGCGCAGCGAAGTGCCGGACAACGCGCCGCTGATCGTGGCCGGCGACTTCAACGACTGGCGCCGCCGCGCGCACGACGTGCTGTGGCGCGACGCCGGGCTGCGCGAGATCTTCGTCACCGCCTACGGCGAGGCCGCCAAGACCTTCCCGGCGGTCTTCCCCGTGCTCTCGCTCGACCGCATCTATGTGCGCAACTGCTCGGTCCACCTGCCGGTGGTGCTGCCGCGCAAGCCGTGGTCGCGCCTGTCCGACCACGCGCCGCTGGTGGCAGAGATTCATCTGTGATGCGGCGAGGCAGGATCTTTCATGAGCCGATGGATTGAAGGCAACGACATCCGCCTGCTGGAAAACGGCGAGGAGTTCTTTCCGCGCGTGTTCGCGTGCATCGCCAATGCGCGCCGCGAGGTGGTGCTGGAGACCTTCATCCTGTTCGAGGACAAGGTCGGGCTGCAGCTGCACGAGGCGCTGATCGCCGCGGCGCGGCGCGGCGCGCAGGTCGACGTCACCATCGACGGCTGGGGCTCGCCCGACCTGTCGCACCACTTCCTGGGCAGCCTGGCCGAGGCCGGCGTGCGCGTGCACGTGTTCGACCCCGGCCCGCGGCCGTTCGGCTGGCGGCCCAACCTGCTGCGGCGCATGCACCGCAAGGTGGTGGTGGTGGACGGCACGGTCGCCTTCGTCGGCGGCATCAACTACTCGGCCGACCACCTGGGCGACTACGGGCCGGAAGCCAAGCAGGACTACGCGGTGCAGATCCACGGCCCGCTGGTGGCCGACATCCACCGCTTCTGCCATGCCGCGCTGGCCGAGGGCCAGCGCCGCGAGCAGACCCGCCAGGGCTGGCGCGCGCGCCGGCAGCTGCGCGCCGAGACGGCGGTGCCGGCCGGCGAAGGCGGCGCGGGGGCGCTGTTCGTGGTGCGCGACAACAACCGCCACATGAACGACATCGAGCGGCACTACCGCATCGCGGTGCGCTCCGCGCGCAAGCGCATCGTCATCGCCAACGCCTACTTCTTCCCCGGCTACCGCTTCATCCGCGAGCTGCGGCGCGCGGCGCGGCGCGGCGTGGACGTCTGCCTGATCCTGCAGGGCCAGCCCGACATGGCCATCGTGAAGACCGCGGCCAGCATGCTCTACCACCACCTGCTGGGCGCGGGCGTGCGCATCTTCGAGTACTGCGAGCGGCCGCTGCACGGCAAGGTGGCGATCGCCGACGACGAATGGGCGACCGTGGGCTCCAGCAACCTGGACCCGCTCAGCCTGGCGCTCAACCTGGAAGCCAACGTCGTCATCCGCGACCGCGACTTCAACCGCACGCTGGGCGCCAGGCTCGACCACCTGATGGCGCATGCCTGCAAGCAGGTGACGGTGGCCGACCTGGGCGAGAAGAAGCACTGGGTCGTGCTGCGCAGCTTCCTGGCCTACCACCTCACCCGCTACTACCCGGCCTGGGCCACCGCGCTGCCGCGCCACGCGCCGCGGCTGTTCCCGCCGCAGGCGATGGCTCCAGCCCTGGCCGCGGGCGGCAAGGACGACGGATGAACACGCGCAGCCTGCCGCGCAACGCCATGCACGGGCATGGACGGGGGGATGCGCCGCCCGGCGCCGGCCAGGGCGCGCCCGAACAGCGGCACTGGTGGCCGCTCGTCCGCAAGCTTGCCACCTGGCTGTTCTTCGCCGCCGTCGCGGCGCTGATGTGGCGCTACGCGCGCACGCTCGACTGGGACGACGTGTGGAACTCGCTGATCGACACGCCGGCGCCGGCGCTGGCCGCGGCGATCGGCCTGGCCGCCACCAGCCACCTGCTGTACAGCTGCTTCGACCTGATCGGGCGGCGCTACACCGGCCACACGCTGCGCACGCGCACGGTGATGGCGGTCAACTTCATCAGCTACGCCTTCAACCTGTGCATCGGCTCGGTGATCGGCGCGCTGGGTTTCCGCTACCGGCTGTACTCGCGGCTCGGCCTGGGCACCGGCGTGATCACGCGCATCGTGTCGATGAGCATGCTGACCAACTGGCTGGGCTACAAGCTGCTGGCCGGCATCCTGTTCGTGCTGCACCCGCTGCCGCTGCCGCCTTCCTGGCACATGGGCAACCACGGCCTGCAATGGATCGGCGCCGCGCTGATCCTCACTTCGGCCAGCTACATCGCCGCCTGCTGGCGCATGGGCGACCACACCTGGACCGTGCGCGGCCACGAGCTCTACCTGCCGCCCTGGCGCATGGCCGTGCTGCAGATGATGATCTCGTGCGCCAACTGGGCCCTGATGGCCGGCATCGTGCACGTGCTGCTGGGCGGCAAGCTGCCCTACACCGACGTGCTCACCGTGCTGCTGGTCGGCGCCATTGCCGGCGTGGTGGCGCACGTGCCGGCCGGGCTCGGCGTGTTCGAGTTCGTGTTCGTCGCCCTGCTGTCGCACCGCGTCGGCGAGGGCCAGCTGATCGCCGCGCTGCTCGGCTACCGCGCGATCTACTACATCGCTCCCCTGGGCGCGGCGACCGTGATGTACCTCGTCATGGAAGCGCACGCCCGGCAGCGCCAGAGGGGTGCGGCCTAGCGGCCCGCCCATGGCGGCGCGCCCGCCACCACCCCCACCCGCTTTCATCCGGAACTCCCCTGCCTGTTTTCGTGGAGACCCCCCATGAGCACCGAATTGCAGCAACAACCCGCACCGCCTCTCAACCCCATGCAATCGTGGACCGACATCGGCCTGCGCATGCTCGACTGGATGGTGTCGTCCAGCCAGCAGGCCGGCGACCAGGCCGACCGCCTGGCCCGCGGCGGCGGCCCCGCCCGCGCGCAGGAAATCGCCTCGCGCGCGGCCGGCTCGGCCACCGGCTCCGCGCTGAGCGCCGCCAACCAGTGGCAGCACGCCGGCTGGGAATGGGCCGCCCAGGCCTGGCGGCAGTGGTTCGACCTGCTCGGCGCGTTCGGCCGCATGGCGGCGCCGTCGCCGGCCGCGCCGGCAGCGGGCGAGTCCCCGGCCACCAGGCGCCGCGGCAGCCGCGCCGCTTCTTCGTCCAAACCGCGCGCCTCGGCACGCGGCAAATCGTCCTGAACCAACAGCGAGCCCAGCACACCATGCCGAAAACCACCACACCGCTCGCCGCCGATCCGCTCGTTCTCTGGTGGCAGCTGGGCATGAAGACCTGGGAGATGCTGCTGGCCTCCGGCCAGGTGATCGGCATCCGCGTGGGCCGCATGGCCGCGGCCGGCAGCCGCCCCAGCGCCGGCGACCGCAAGGAGTTCACGCGCATGGTCAGCGAGAAGGTGGCGGCCGCCGGGCAGTCCGGATGGGGCGTGGCGGCCCAGCTGCAGTCCACCTGGGCGCAGCTGTGGGTGCGCAACTGGGAGCAGTGGCTGCGCGGCGAAGCAGCCACCGCCCCGCGCTGGGATGCGCACGCGGCGCAGCTGGCGCATGCGGCGCTGCGCCCGGTGCACCGGGCGGCCACCGCCAATGCCCGGCGGCTCGCCGTCGTCCGCGCGCGTCCCGCGCGGCGCTAAGGAGACAAGACCATGGAAGCACGCCTGTCCAGCCAGATCGACATCGCGGGGTTCCGCGCCGAAGCGCGCAGCCTCCTCACGCGCCAGGTGCCGCCCGACCAGGTGCACTGGCGCGCCGAGCCCGACGAGGAGGGCCCGCGCCTGGCCGAAGCGCTGGCGGCGCAGGCGCACGGCACCACCGTGCGCGCCGCCGCGGCCATCGTGCCGCCGTCCTTCCTGCGCCTGTGCGAGCTGGTGGTGCTGCACCGCGACCCGGAGCGCTTCGCGCTGCTGTACCGCCTGCTGTGGCGCCTGGTGCACGAACCGGGCCTGCGCGGCGACCCGGTCGACGACGACCTGGTGCACGCCCAGCACATGGCGCAGGCGGTGCGGCGCGACATCTACAAGATGAAGACCGGCCTGCGCTTGCGCGCGCTGCCGCCCGACGCATCGGGCCGGCCGCGGCAGATGGCCTGGTTCGAGCCGGCGCACCACGTGGTGGAGACGGTGGCGCCCTGGTACGCCAAGCGCACGCCGGACGCCGACTGGGTGGTCCTCACGCCCGAGCGCAGCGCGGAATGGAAGTCGCAGCAGCTGCGCTACTGCCACGGCCTGCCGCGCGCCGCGCTGCCGCCCGCCGAGGCGCCCGAGGCGGCGTGGCTGGCGGCCTGGCACGGCGTGTTCCCCTGCGACGCCACGGCGGCATGACGCCGGGGATTGCGTCGCTGGACGCGCTCAAGGCGGCCACCATGGCTTGCCGCGAATGCCCCATCGGCGAATTCGCCACCCAGTCGGTGACCGGCGAAGGCAACCGCCACGCGCGCCTGATGCTGGTGGGCGAGCAGCCGGGCGACCAGGAGGACCTGCAAGGCCACCCCTTCATCGGCCCGGCAGGCAAGCTGCTGGCCCGTGCGCTGGAGCAGGCCGGCATCCCGGCGGCCGAGACCTTCGTCTCCAACGCCGTCAAGCATTTCAAGTTCGAGCTGCGCGGCAAGCGCCGCATCCACAAGAGCCCGACGCAGCGCGAGGCCGCGGCCTGCCTGCACTGGCTGGAGGACGAGATCGCGCTGGTGCAGCCACGCGCGCTGGTGGCGCTGGGCGCGACCGCGGCGCGCTCGCTGCTCGGCCGCGCGGTGCCGGTCATGGCCGAGCGCGGCCACTGGCTGCCGCGCCCCGATGGGCGCGAGGTGCTGGTCACGCTCCACCCCTCGGCCCTGCTGCGCGTGACGGACGACCGCGAGGCGGCGTTCGCCGACTACGTGCGCGACCTGAAGCAGGCGCGCAAGGTCTTCAAATAACTCATCACGACGCGTCGACCGGCGCCACGCCGTGGCGCGTGCGCTGCACGGTGCGCTTGAGCGCGCGCTGGGTCTTGCGCAGGGCGCTGCGGTTCTCGGTGGCGACACGGTCGCGGTCCTTGCGCACCATGTCGCGCTCGGCCGCGGCGTTCGATGCCACCACGTCGCCGGCCGGCGTGCCGCGCGGCATGTCGGCGTCTGCACGCAGCGCGGCCGGCGGGCGCAGGCTGAGCTGGGCGGCGTCGCTGCCCTGCACGCCCAGGCCACCCTGCGGCGGCCCGGCCTGGGCCCCCAGGCCGGCCTGCGCGCCGGCCAGCGCCGGGCGGCCCTCGAACATGGCGGCGCTGCCGGTGGCGGCCTGCCCGTGCACGTCGCGCAGCACGAGCAGGGCCAACAGGATCACCAGGGCCACGGCGATCCAGTGGTGCGGGCGGTGGTTGGTCATGGAATGGACTCCTTCGGTTCGCTCCAGTGTGGAACCGCACCGCCGCGCACGCAGCGGCGCTGTCGCCATACAGCGCGTAGGACGGTGCGCACGGCCCTGCCTGCACGTTGCACGTGAAACGCCGCTGTTACGCCTCGCTGCTAAGATGCCCCGGCTTTTTCCAACGGCCCCCGCTTTACCACTCAATGTCCGTTGCCCTCGCAGGCCGCGCCCCTGCCACCTTCGAGATCAAGAGCGCGCAGCTGCCCCTGGTCGCCCTGCTGCTGAAGTCCGCGGACCTGCAGCGCCTGGCCGAGGAGCTCAACGCGCGCTTCGGCGATCTGCCCGACTTCTTCGACAACGACCCGCTGGTGATCGACCTGGCGCCGCTGCAGCCGCAAGGCGACACCGCCGTCGATGTCCCTGTCGATTTCCCCGCGCTGCTGGCGCTGCTGCGCCGTTTGCGCGTGATGCCGATCGCCGCCAAGGGCGGCAGCCCGGCGCAGATGGAAGCCGCCAGTGCCGCCGGCCTGGCCGCCGCGCCCGACACGGTGCTGGCCAGCCCGCCCGCGGCACGCGCCGAGACGAAAAGCGCGCAGCCGCCGGCGCCGGAGCCGGCCGTACAACCGGTGGCGCCACCGCCCTCGGCGCTGGTGCTGGACAAGCCGCTGCGCTCGGGCCAGCAGGTCTACGCCCGCGGGCGCGACCTGGTGGTGATGGCGATGGTGAACCCCGGCGCCGAGGTCATCGCCGACGGCCACATCCACGTCTATGCGCCGCTGCGCGGCAAGGCCATGGCCGGCGCGCGCGGCAACGCCGACGCCCGCATCTTCACCCTGGCGCTGGACCCCGAACTGGTCTCCATCGCCGGCGTCTACCGCACCAGCGAAACCCCCTGGCCCGAAGCCCTGCGCGGCAAGCCGGCCCAGGTGCGGCTTGCCGGCGGCAGCGCCGACGGCAAGCTGGTGCTGGAGGCGTTGAAAACCTAGCGCTCGCGCCCGCCCTCACCCCAGCCCTCTCCCGGAGGGAGAGGGAGAAAAGACAAAGGAAACTTTCATGGCAAGAATCATCGTCGTCACATCCGGCAAGGGCGGGGTCGGCAAGACCACCACCAGCGCCAGCTTCGCCAGCGGGCTGGCCCTGGCCGGCCACAGGACCGCCGTGATCGACTTCGACGTGGGCCTGCGCAACCTGGACCTCATCATGGGCTGCGAGCGCCGCGTGGTGTACGACTTCGTCAACGTGATCCACGGCGAGGCCACGCTCAACCAGGCGCTGATCAAGGACAAGCACAACGACAACCTGTCGGTGCTGGCCGCTTCGCAGACGCGCGACAAGGAAGCGCTGACCAAGGACGGCGTGGAGAAGGTGCTGAACGACATCGGCGCGATGGGCTTCGAGTACATCGTGTGCGACTCGCCGGCCGGCATCGAGACCGGCGCGCTGATGGCCATGCACTTCGCCGACGACGCGCTGGTGGTGACCAATCCCGAGGTCTCCTCGGTGCGCGACTCCGACCGCATCCTGGGCATGCTCGGCTCGAAAACCAAGCGCGCGATCGACGGCAAGGAAGCGGTGAAGGAGCACCTGCTCATCACGCGCTACAACCCCAGCCGGGTCGACCAGGGCCAGATGCTGTCGCTGGAGGACATCCAGGACATCCTGCGCATCCCGCTGATCGGCGTGATCCCGGAAAGCGAATCGGTGCTGCAGGCCAGCAACCAGGGCACGCCGGCCGTGCACATGAAGGGCTCCGACGTGTCGGAAGCCTACAAGGACGTGGTGGCGCGCTTCCTCGGCGAGGAAAAACCGATGCGCTTCGTCGACGCCCAGAAAACCGGCTTCCTCAAGCGCCTGTTCGGGGGGAAATGACCCATGTCCCTGCTCTCTTTCCTGCTGGGCGAGAAGAAGCGCACGGCCAGCGTCGCCAAGGAGCGGCTGCAGATCATCCTGGCGCACGAGCGCAGCGGCCGCAACCCCGGCCAGCCCGACTACCTGCCGGCGCTGCAGCGCGACCTGGTGGCCGTCATCAGCAAGTACATCAAGATCGACCCGAAGGACATCAAGGTGCACCTGGAAAAGCAGGACAACCTGGAGGTGCTGGAGGTCAAGATCGAGCTGCCCGAGGCGGCGCGCTGAACGCCTGGGCTTGACAGGGTTCGATTGCCCGGAGATAACCGCAGTCTCATGAGCTCACCCGTCATCGTGCGCGCCACGCACCGCTACAGCGCCCCTGCGGAGCGTGTGTTCGATGCCTGGCTCAACCCCACCCAGGCCTCGCGCTTCTTCTTCGCGACGCGCACCGGCAACATCATGCACTGCAGCATCGACCCGGTCGCCGGCGGCGAGTTCACGGTCACCGACCGCCGGCCCAATGCCGACGGCGATGAAAGCGTGTTCGATGCCGAGCACCGCGGCCGCTACCTGGTGGTCGACCGCCCGCGCCTCTTGGTGTTCGACTTCAGCGTGCCACCCTATACCGAGCAGCCCACCCGCGTCACGCTCGACTTCCGCCCGCTCAGCCCGCAGACCTGCGAACTGGTGCTGACGCACGAGCTGGGCACGAGCGAGCTGGCCCGCGCCTACGCCGAGCAGACCCGCAAGGGCTGGGACACCATGCTCACCACGCTCGAGCGCGAGCTGTTCCCGCGCCGCATCGGCGTGAATTTCTGACGCTGGCGCGTTAAGGCCCTTCCTTAAGGGCCCAGCGACTTTTCCTTAAGCCCCGCCGCATCCGGGCGATCACAGTCCGCAGCATGGCGGAGCGTTCCGCCCATGCCGAAAGGGGACCACCATGCATGCAACTTCCTCGATGTCCCAGGTCTATGCGCCCAGCGCGCGCGGCGAGGAAGAGCTGCGCGGCGGCAACACCAGCATCCCGGTGGCGCAGCTGGACATGCTGGTGCGGTTCGACGGCCAGCTCCCGCTGGCACGCGTGCGCGCCAGCATGCCGCGGGTGGCGCCGCAGGAGTTCACGGCCCTGTTCCATGCGCTGCGCGACGGCGGGCTGCTGGTGCCGAAGGAGGCCAGCCCGTGCCACAGGCGGCCGGGCGACGGCTACTGCCTGGCAATGGCCCGCGCGCGGGCCGGCCGCGCCGCGGCAGGCGCCAGGACGCTCGACATCGTGGTGGTGGAGGACGAGCCGGTGCTCGCCAGCTTCATCAAGATCTACCTGTCGCTCGACGGCGCGCGCATCCGGCTGGCCGGCAGCCGCGCCGAAGCCTCGGCCGAACTGGGCAAGCAGCCCGTGCCCGACCTGATCCTGCTGGATGCGGTGCTGCCCGACGCCGACGGCTTCGACATCCTGCGCTGGATGCGCCGCCACGCCGCGCTGAAAGACGTGCCGGTGATCATGCTGACCGGCAGGACCACGCGCGAATGGGTGCTGCAGGGCATCGCCAGCGGCGCCGACGGCTACGTCACCAAGCCGTTCCTGCCCGAGTCGCTGATCCGCGCAGCGCGCACCTGCCTGGGCTTGGCGCCGGCGCCCAGCGAGGCCGACCCCTGGGCCCACAGCCTGGCCTGCCGGCCGCCGGTGGCCGCCGCCTGACTCAGGGCTTGGTGCCGGTGCGCACCTGGTGCTGGTTGCTGCCGCCGACCTGGGCTTCGCGGTCGTGCCGGCTGTCCGGCGTGCGGCGGCCCTCGTTCTTCTGCGTGGGCGCCTGTTCGCCCTGCTTGTTGGTGTCGTTCTCGACCTTGCCCGAATGCGGCGTCTGCTGGTCCTGCGGATTGTTCTTGTAGCGGTGCGTCATGGGTTCACTCCTTCGCAGCAACAACTTGCCGCATCGCAAACCATTCTGGGAGGCCCTGCGCGGGCCCCGTGTCGGACAAGTCCTCAGGCGAGGGAGCGGATGAACCCCACGGCCAGGACCGCGTAGAAGGCCGCGCAGAACAGGCCGAAGGGCTTGCGCGTGCGGACGAAGAAGGGGCCGGCGGCATGCGAGGAGAACGCCAGCGCATAGCCCATGAACACGCAGAAGCCCAGCAGCCCGCAGCCGGCCACCAGCAGGACGCTGGCCCAGGCCGGCGCGTTGCCGCTCAGGCCCAGCGTGGTCACAGTCAGCCAGGTAAGGATAGCCTTGGGGTTGGTCAGGTGGATGCCCAGCCCCTGCAGGTAGAACATGCCCATGCCGCCGCCGCCCGCCGTGGCGCGCGCCTGCGGCGGCGCGCTGGACAGTGCCGACAGCACCGCCTTGTACGCCAGCCACAGCAGGTAGCAGGCGCCCAGGATCTTCAGCCACGTGAACAGCTGGGCGTTCGACAGCAGGATGGCCGACACGCCGGCCGCCGCGATGACGCCCCAGCACAGCGACCCGGAGATCACGCCGGCGGCCATCGACACGCCGGGCACGCGGCCGTGGTTGAGCGAGGCGTTGGCGATCGACAGGTTGCCCGGCCCGGGCATGGCCGTGCCGACGAAATAGACGATCAGCGCGACATTGAAGTGCTCGAGCCAGGACAGATCCATCGCCGCATCATCGCCTCATTTGAAGCAGGGATGGTCCGGCTCTTCGCGCCGCACCTTCTCCATCCATTCCTTCAGTTCGCTGGTCTTGTGCAGCCGCTCGCCCCAGCGCTCGGGCGACTTCGGCAGCGGCTTGCCCGGCAGGATGTACTCGGTCAGCAATTCGATGTATTGCTGCAGGCAGTAGGCGCCCACGTGCATCCGCAGCGACGACGCGGTTTCGTTGGGCGCGATGCGGAAACGCGCCACGTTGATGATGTCGCCGCTGTCCACCGACGGCGCCAGGTGGTGGCAGGTGGAGCCGTAGGTTTCCTCGTTGTAGTAGATGGCGTAGAACTGGCTGCCGAGCCCGCGGTACTTGGGCGGCGCCGGGTGCAGGTTGATCGCGCCCTTGCGCGCCTTGGAATAGATCTCCCTGGGGAAGATGAAGTCACCGCGGTAGGAAATGATCCAGTCGCCTTCCCAGTCGTGCAGGTGCTGCGGGTACGGGTCGCCCGGGTCCCAGCAGAACACCTCGACGTCCGGCATCACGGTCTTGGTGAACTCGACGCCCAGGTCGCACCAGTTCATGGTGCACACCGACAGCAGGACCTTGTCCTTGAACGGAGCGGCATTCGGCATTGCGGGGTTTCCTTGTGAATGAACGGATTCAGTGGGGCCGGGCCGGCAGGCAGGCGCGCACCACGGTCTCGAAGCGCGCGACCATTTCCTCGATCTCGCCGTGGGTGGCGATGAAGGCCGGCGCGAACAGCACGTGGTTGCCCTGCACGCCGTCGGCGGTGCCGGTGCCGGGGTAGATCAGCAGGCCGCGTTTCAGCGCCTCGCGCTTCAGCTGCGCGGCGAAGGCGGCGCCATCCGCCAGCGGCGCCTTGGTCTCGCGGTTGGCGACGAACTCCACGCCGACAAACAGCCCGCGGCCGCGCACGTCGCCGACGATCTCGATGTCGGCCAGGCTCTCGGCGAGCTGCGTGTGCAGCTGCTGCCCGCGCTTGCGCGCCGCCTCCAGCAGGTTATCGTCCTTGATCACGCGCTGCACCTCCAGCGCCACCGCGCAGGCCAGCGGATGGTTCACGTGCGTCTGGCCGTTGCCCAGCACGCCGGTGCCCTGCGCGATCGCCTCGTGGATGGGCGAGGAGACCAGCACCGCGGCGATCGGCTGGTAGCCCGCCGCCAAGCCCTTGCCGACGGCGACGATGTCGGGAACGATGCCGTCTTCCAGGTAGGCGAACATGTGGCCGGTGCGCCCCATGCCGGCCATCACCTCGTCGAGCAGCAGCAGCACGTCGTGGCGGTCGCACACGGCACGCACGGCGCGCAGGTAGCCGGGCACGGCCGGCACGGCGGCGTTGGTCGAACCGACCACGGTCTCTGCAACGAAAGCGCACACGGCGTCGGCACCGAGCGCGGCGATTTTTTCGTCCAGCTCCTGCGCCAGGCGCTGCCCGTACTGCTCGTCGCTCTCGCCCTCGTGCCGGTAACGGTAGGCGTAACAGGGCGACACGAACTCGGCATGCGGCAACAAGGGTTCGAACACCGAGCGGCGCGCCGGATTGCCGGAGATGGCCAGCGTGCCCAGCGTGCTGCCGTGGTAGCTCTGCCGGCGCGCGATGAAGACCGACTTGGACGGCTTGCCGCGCTCGCACTGGTACTGGTAGGCGATCTTCATCGCCAGCTCCATCATCTCGGAGCCTCCTGACAGGAACTGTGCCTTGGCCAGACCGCCGGAGGCCGCCACCAGCCGCTCGGCCAACTCTTCGGCCGCCGGCGTGGTGAAGCTGCCGGCATGCGCCCAGGCCAGCTTGCCGGCTTCGCGCGCGATGGCCGCGCCGATGCGCGGATGGGCATGGCCCAGGCTGGACACCGCCACGCCGCCGCAGGAGTCGAGGTAGCGCGTGCCGGAAGCCGCCTCGATCCACACACCGGACCCGCCGGTCGCCAGGATCGGCGGCGTGTTCAGGTTCTTGTAAATCAACGCGGACATCGTCAGCCTCCCGCGAGCATTCTGCGGTCTGCGCATGCCCGCTTCACCGGCAGTTTTGCCGCAATCAAGCCGCATACTTCGGCTGGAAGGTGCCGCCGCGGCTTGTTATAAAAAGCCGCCGCAGCAGGTCAGCCGGCTGGCTCGTCCGCGGGTGTTGGCATCATTCGAAATCGCATCAGGGAGACAACAACATGTCATTGGTCCACGTCCACAACGAGTGGGATCCGCTCGAGGAAATGATCGTCGGGATCGCCACCAACGCGCAGGTACCGCGCGCCGACAAAGGGCTGTTCGCCCTGGATTACTGCGAGAGCGTGGAGACGCCGCAGGACATTCCTTCGGGGCCGTATCCCGAGCACATCATCGGCGAGGCCAACGAGGACCTCGACGCCTTCGCCGCTTTCCTGCGCACGCAGGGCGTGACTGTGCGCCGGCCCGAACCCACCAACCATGCCGCCGCTTTCGGCACGGCCGAATGGCAGACCAACGGCGAATACAACTACTGCCCGCGCGACGTGCTGCTGCCCATCGGCGAGACCATCATCGAGACGCCGATGGCGCTGCGCAGCCGCTACTTCGAACCTTTCGCCTACCGCAAGCACCTGCTGGAATATTTCGAGAGCGGCGCCAACTGGATTTCCGCGCCCAAGCCGCGGCTGCCCGACTCGACCTACCGCGTGCGCCCGCCCGAGGGCACCTCCATCATCTCCAACGAAGAGCCGATCTTCGACGCAGCCAACGTGCTGCGCATCGGCCGCGACATCCTCTACCTGGTGTCGCGCAGCGGCAACCAGATGGGCTACCTGTGGCTCAAGCGCGTCCTGGGCCCGGACTACCGGGTGCACCCGGTGGCCGGCGTCTACGACGGCACGCACATCGACACCACCGTCACCGTGGTGCGCCCCGGCCTGGTGGTGCTGTGCCCCGAGCGCATGCGCCCCGACCAGGTGCCGGCGGTGTTCAAGAAGTGGGACATCATCTGGTGCCCCGAATTGGCGGACACCGGCTACTGCTGGTCCTACCCGCGCGCTTCCATCTGGCAGGGCATGAACTTCATCATGGTCAACCCCAGCCTGGCCGTGGTGGGCGACAAGCAGGTCGGCCTGATCCGCGAGCTGGAGAAGCGCGGCGTGGACGTGAAGCCGCTGCAGATGCGGCACGCGCGCAGCCTGAGCGGCGGCTTCCACTGCGTTTCGGTGGACATCCGCCGCAAGGGCACGCTGGAAGATTACAGCTGAGGCGCGATGGATTACCTCGCCATCGCGCTCTTCGCCATCGCCACCTGCGGAACGCCCGGGCCGAACAACGTGATGCTGATGTCCTCGGGCGTCAACTTCGGCATCAACCGCACCATGCGCCACGTGGTGGGCATCAACATCGGCTTTCCGCTGATGCTGATCGCCATCGGGCTGGGCGCGGGTGCGCTGTTCCGCAGCTACCCGCAGCTGCACACCGGGCTGCAGGTGGTGGGCGTGGCCTACATGCTGTACCTGGCCTGGCGCATCGCCCTCGCGCCGGCGGTGAACCTGGACGACAAGTCGGGCCGGCCGCTGGGCGTGGTGCACGCCGCCATGTTCCAGCTGGTCAACCCGAAGTCCTGGGTCATCTGCATCGGCGCCGTGCTGGCCTATGCCACGCCGTCGGACACCTACCTGGCGCAGATCATGCTGATCGCGCTGATCTTCTTCGTGTTCGGCACGCCGTGTTCGCTGGTGTGGGTGCTGTTCGGCCACTTCATCAAGCGCTTCCTGCACCGCCCGAGCATGCTGCGCGGCTTCAACGTGGCGATGGCGCTGCTGCTGGTGGGCTCGCTCATTCCCGCCATCCGCGAGATCGCCGCCGCGGTGTAGGGCCGGTGCGCTACGGCTTGTCGCGCCACACCGGCGGCGGCGTGGCCACCAGTTCGGCGTAACCGGTGCGCGCATCCGGCGCGCGCCGGAACGACCAGCCGGGCAGCAGCGCGAGCACGATCTCCGCCGTGGTGCGCACGGTGCAGCCGGCCAGCACATGGCCGCCCCGCACGTGCCCCTGCGCATCGGCGACGGCGGCATGCAGGTGCGGCCCGTCGGCGCTGAGCGTGCCGGACAGCGACACGATCTCCAGCGCGCCGTCGATGGGCGTGCCCTGCGGCTGGCCCGCGTAGCGCAGCACCGCGGTGGACAGGCTGCCCACCGCCGACACGACACAGGCCGCCTCGACGCCTTGCGTGAGCATCAATTCCCGGTAGCGCGCTTCCAGTGCCAGGCGCAGGTCATCGCCGGGCGCGAGACGCAGAACGTCGGCCTGCATCAGCCGAACGGCCGCACGCCGATCAACGGCCCGTGCAGCCAGAGCGCGAACACCACGTAGATCACCAGCCCCGCGACCACGCAAATCACCGTCCCCGTGGCTGTTCCCCCCTCTCCCCCCTGGGGAGAGGGCTGGGGTGAGGGGCGCCGCCGAGCCGCCCGGAAATCAACAACAGCCCACACCAAAAACGCCCCAAACAACACCACATCCGCCAGCATCCCATTCGACAGCAGATGCGCCAGCGCCCACAGCTTCACCGACAGCACCTGCGGATGCCCCAGCCGTGCCTTGAACCCGTTGCGCGGCACGTAAGCCGCGACGAACAGCATGAACACCGGCAGCATCAGCAGGGCAGTGGCGTGCCGCATGGCGGCCGGCGGATTCCACAGCACCACCGGCTGCTGCCGTGCCTGGCCGTAGCCCCACGCCAGCAGCACGAAACCCAGGATCGACAGCACGGCGTACACGCCCTTCCACGGCAGCGCGCCGATGCGCGCGATGGTGGCCGTGCGCCAGCCGTCGGCCACGACGCGCACCGAGTGCACGCCGAGAAACAGCACCAGGCCCAGAACGAGCAGCAGCATGGAAACCCCCGTCCGTGTTGATCGAAGGGCGCGACTGTACGCCAGCCGGCGGCCGGCGCAAGGGGGGTGGCCGAAGCGGGGACCGCGGGCTTCTGTCTTCTCTTATGGAATTCAATGTTTAAAGGTAGTAGTCGTAGTAGAGGACCGCCGCCTGCTGTGGACAAGGGCATTTTTCCGTTTCGCGACAAGGACCTGCGTGTGGTTGACCCATGTGCGCAGGGCTGCGTCGGAGCTGTCGCGCGGAAATGAACAAGTCGGGGCCAGCGGCCGGGGCTGTGGACAAGTGGCAGGTTGTGCCGGAACTCTCCACAGGGTTGTGCATGTAAAAATATTTTTCGGCGCTACGCGCGCCGCGAGGGCCGCGAAAGCGCGGCATCTCAGCGTTTTGGAGGCCCGGAAATCAGCCTGTTACCGATGGACCTTGCCCGCGCCGCATGGCACCGTCGGTGAACCCGATAGCGTTACCGGAGCTCCGCCATGCCTCGCTCACCGGCCACCGCGGCTCCCCTGGCGCGGCAACCGTCCGCAACCCAGCCCGATGCCGCGCCTGCGCGCCTGGCATCGCCGATCGACGACAGCCCGCGCATGCTGGCGCAGCGGCGGCAGATCCAGTCGCTGTTCGGACCGCGCGCCGCCGGTCCACCACCTCCGCCGGCGGGCGGGGACGTGCTGCAAGGCTATTTCGTCATCGGCGGGCAGAAGACCAACGACGACGAGCTGTACGCGGACGACGCCGACCAGGACACCAAGGAGGCGCAGATCTGGCCCACGGTGAGGGCGGCAGTGGAGACCGCCTGGAAGGCCTTGCCCAACCACCATTTCAGCGACGCGGTGCTGGACGCGTTCCGCGCCAAGCTGCTGGCCATCGCGTTTGCGGGCGGCAAGAAGCCGCGGACGGTGGCGGACGAGGCGCAGATCCTGGAACTCACCGTGGTGCACCGCGCGCAAGCCCAAGTCGCGCTGGCGGACACGGCCAGCCCGGCCGGCGTGGGCGGCACGCTGGCGCAGACACCGACGCTGGGCGCCAGGGAAAAGCATGCCGAGGCCACCTACCGCCGCACCTTGTCGGGCGGCGCCGGCAACGCCGACGAAATGTTCGATTCCGACGCCTACACCAAGGGTCCTTCGCGCCGCAAGCGCGACGACGAACCGGTCACCACGCCGAAAAGCGGAGCGCAGGCGTGGACCAAGCAGCAGATCCGGGAAAGCATCGGCCGGTGGACCTGCACCGGCCCGCTGGCGCGCCACCTGGCCGCGACGGTCTGGCCCCTGCTGCCCAACACCGCCACCGGGCGGGCGTGGGAGGTGAAATTCAGGGAGATGGACCGCTTGATTGCCCTGCGGGACGCCGAGGCGCAGAGCCGGTCGTTCGTCATCCGGCAAAAGTCGACGGGCAGCACGGTGAAGACCCTGGCCCGCGGCGACTTCACGGTGCGCGCGCGCACGGCGCTGAAGGCCGCCATCCTCGGCGGCAAGCGGCACCCGGCCGAACAGCAGGGGGTGCTGTTCTACGACACGCTGCTGAAGGCGGAGGTGGACCCGACGTGGCAGAACACCGAGTCAGACACGTTTTCCCTGGACAAGGATGGGGACTACACGGTGCCGGGAAGCCTGTCGATGATCCTCACGCACTGGCGGCCGATCCTGCTGTTCGACTGGATCCTGGCGGAGGATGTGCTGAACAACTCGGCGGAGGGCTGAGGGCCGCCAGGTAGGTCTTGATGGCGTCCGGCATCCGCGCCTTGGGTGCCTGGCCCACGCGCATCAGCAAATCGTGCGGCGGCTCCGGCACGTCGTAGCGCCGTTCCAGGTCGCGCCGGATGCGCGCGAGCAGCGCGGCGGCGACCTCGGCATCGGCCATGGCCCGGTGGGCGCGGCCGGAGAACGCCAGGTCATGGAAGGCCGCCAGCGAGCCCAGCGTGAAGCTGCGCGCCTCCGGGTAGAGCCGGCGCGAGAGCAGCAGGGTGCAGGCAAAGGGGTTGGGCACGGGCGCGTCGGGCCCCAGCCGCTCCAGCTCCGCCGCCCAGAAGCGGCGATCGAACGAGGCGTTGTGCGCCACCAGCGGCGCATCGCCCACGAAGCGGGCCGCGGCGGCCATGACTTCGCACGCCGGCGGGGCCGAGGCGACCATGGCGTTGCTGATGCCGGTGAGCGCCTCGATGAAGGCCGGGATGCGCACGCCGGCGTTCATGAGCGACTGGAAGCGCCCCACCACCCGGTCGCCTTCCATCATCACGATGGCGATCTCCGTGGCGCGGTCACCCAAGGTGGGGGAGAGGCCGGTGGTTTCGAAGTCGAGGATGGCGATGGGGGGCATGTATGCACAGCATAGCGGGCGGGCGCTACGCGCCGCCTATCTCTGATCGCCAGCGGACTCTCGCAGCAGTATCCTGTGAGGATGCGCTTTGTGCGGTACGAAGGGGTCTCTTCGATTGACGCGACGAATAGCCGGAAGCTAGGCGATTTACTGTGCATCGTAGTCCTACGGCACCACAAGAGTGTCTTGCGCTTGCGCTGCCGCAGCACAGAACCTATCCCAGCGGACGATCAGCGGTAACTCAGGCGCTGGCGCAAGGTCGTGATGGAGGTGGCCATGTGTCGCTTCGCGCGGGACGTAATTCTCGGAAGGCAAACTGGCGGTTGGATGAATTATTTGCCGCCCCTCCCCTTCTCGGCGGCTATGCGCTGAGCCATCAGGCGCGAATCCACATCACTAATTTTTCTATCGTTCGTGCAAATCGATCAGGAGCTAGTTCGCACTCCCAAACGACTTTGACTCTGTAGCCGAGCGCTCTTAGTCCGCGCATATTCTCTTCGTCTCGCGCCACATTTCGCCGTAGCTTTTCCTTCCAGTAAGTACTGTTTGTTGCGGGGAGGCGTCCAGCCATACAGGAGTGGCAATGCCAAAAGCAGCCGCGCACTTCCACAACGGAAGAATACTTTGGGAAGACCAGATCTGGTCTACCGGGCAGCTCGCGAACGTGAAGCCGGTACCGAAACCCTTCCTTATGAAGTACCTGACGGACCGCCAACTCTGGCTTGGTATCCTTTGGCTTGATCGCGCGCATAATCCGCGACCTTTTCTCCGGCAACATGCGCTCGACCATTGCGGCTTACTTCTTCTCTCTCGCTACTATCTGATAGAACGGTGCGCCCAAGATGACTTCACCGCCGACCTGCGCAGACTTATACAAACATTGATGGTTAGGCAAGTTCTTCACTCTGGCAGCAAGTTCCGCCGCATCTGAACTCAAGCCCAGGGCTGCGAGGTCCTGTGCGGTCACATTCGGTACTTTGTGCACAAACCAGGTCAGTAGAGGCTCTCGATAGTCAGTAGCACCAGCACGAAAGTGCTTTAGGTACTGCGAAGCGAGGATTACGCCGACCCCAAATTCACGGCCCTGCAGTAATATCTTTTTGAGCACATCAAACTCGTACTGCATGATGTTGTCGGCTTCGTCGACAAGAAGATATGAGTCGATTGTCCGAAGCTGCGGACTGGAGCCCCGGAAAGGTCTTTTCGGTATCTTCAACATGTGCTCATAAAACATATTGAGCATTGCGGCAACCACCATATTCTTGGCTCGATCGTCCTGGCCCAGTGAACTTAGAGCAACTACTACAACTCCGTCAAAAAACTCTGCAAACGAGCCAGCAACAGCGCCATCTTCCGAAAAAATTTCGCGATCAATAAGATCATCAATAATTGCAAACGGACTATCTGGCTTTGTGCCCACAATAGCTCCATATTCGCGGTGAACGTCCTTGAGTGTGGGTTGAGTACCAAGCGCAGCCGCGGTTTCATAGGCTCTCTTAACAGCTTGCTTCAGATTATTGCGTTGCACGGGTCCAATTCCCGAATAAATCTTGTCGAGCACATCCGCGAAGAAGCTAAATCGATCAAGCCAAGGTGTACTGGAATCTTGCAAGTTCCGGGTGTCGAAGATGTTGATCGGCAATCGATGGGGCCTTACAACAGTCGCACCTACCGCGGATACAAAATCCTCGCTGGAATAGTCCTTTTTGTAGTCGAATATCAGAACGCGCGGCCGTATTCCAGCGTTCGCAGATGAAACAGTGAGTTGGTAGATGAGCGACTTGAGGAGCTGCGTCTTACCAGTACCAAGGTCCCCCACTACGCCGACATTGAGTTGGTTGAGGGCTGTATCGCTCAAGTTGAGATACCGCACGTCACGGGAGAAGTCGTCAACGGAGGTGCCTATCTCCAGGACAACACCAGGCGCAGATTCGTCGTGCCCTGCGCCGCTCTTGGCCTGCTCTGAAGGAGCGGGAGCTAGTTTGACCTTCGGGATTGACGGTACGGTCGGCTGATCGGGAGGGGTTGTGACCATATGCACGAACTTCTGGGCCTTGACCTCTGTGAGGGATGAGGCTACTGAACGAGCTACGTCAACCTCTGAGTTGCTGCTGCTGTTGGTGCTTTCAAGTGGGAACAGGTCCCAATCGCCGAGTCTGGCGCGAACTAGCGCGTACAGCTTCACCGGGTTCCCATGCACGATTTCTCCTGCATCACCCCAGCCAACTACCAACGTCTCCTTGAAGCCATCGCCATCAAAATCACGTTCGGAGCTGGTTGCACTTTGATCTACAACGATCAGGCGCCCGCGAGCATCGATCTCAACGTCGCTTGAGGCAGAGAAAATCCCTTCAGCAATCTCTTCATGGAATCGAGACCAGTTGCGAGCGTGAGGGCCATCAGCGAGCTTTTGGCTATAGACCCGCATGCCGAATGCCACCATAGACAGGACTAGGTGTTGAAATGCGAGCTCCCAAATCTTTAGCTCAGTGTTGCGGGCTCTATCCCGTACGCTCAACAGCAACTCAGAAAGCGCCCGGGCCTGTTTCAGTGCTTCTGCGCATGCTTGACCCGACAATGGACTGGTTTGCCGGCATTTCACTTCCACCGGAGTTAATCGCACGCGTGCGCCTCCTTGGGAAATATTCACGCAGACGATTAACAGATCTGGGCGTGCAAGAGCAACATCCCTCCTCTCCGATCTCAGGCTGCGCGCTATGTCGTGAAGATAACTGCGGAACGGATCGACAGGAAGCACAATTGCTATGCGCGTCTTCTCTCCATCCCCATCGATTATCGGGAGAAGGCTTCCCAAAGGGCCGCTTTGCCTGAATTCATCTTGGATGAGCCTGCTCGCAACGAAAACGCCAAGATCTCCTGTTCCTGATGTATCAAGTCCTGACAAACCACGAACAGTCGGTATACCGCGACGCGCGACCTCCAACAACGTCTCGCGATGTCGTCGCTCGTCGGAGCCATCGCTACCAGGCAACTTCGTGAGCGCTTTTCTGAGGCCTTCTCTTTCGGCGTCTCGAACCTTTGAAATCAGGTAATAGCCGTTTGTGTCACCAGCACGACGCGAGAATGACGGAAGCTCATAGTCCCAAAGGTAAGCGCCACGCAGCCATTGCCCCAAGAAGCAGGCGGGGTCAATGGTTGCCGAAGAAACCGCAACCAACACCGCGCGCTCTTTGTTGAGGGTATCGTCAATCGCCGCGACGTTTGGCGCAAACATGTATGCCGAATTGAGTCCGGCCAGATTCTCCAGCCTGGAGATCGTAGCTGCGAGCTTTCCTCCTAGGGAGTCAGCACGAACCGTTGATAGCCTTGCCTGGCGTGTCTCACTTAGGAAAGCGCTTGCCCCTCCGGGCAACTGCTTCCTCACTCGATGACGAACAAGACCTGTAGGGCTCAGCGGCGCCCGCAGGTCACTTCTCTCATCGACGCTCGGTTGTGAGGACTCAAGCTGCGCGACGATGCCGAGATCCGGCGTAGACAACTCCGGTCGACGAGTGAACCATCTAACTGCACCGCCGGTATCCTCTGTGAGGTTTGAGATCGACGAGTCCTCAGGTTGGGAATTGCTCGCTGGGCGTGCGTCATAAATCTCCAAAATACGCGGGCCAAGCATTCCTCCAGATGCGCGGCCCAAGTCACCTATCAGGTGCTTCTTTGCCCAATCCACTACGCCTTGCGTACATGCACGGCTATTCCCATGACTACTGGCAATTAACACCGCGAGTCTTGCCTTAGCGGAAAACATGACCTGGGTATCGTCCAGGGCGCGGACAACCTGAGCAGCGCTAAAGGCACTGGACAAGCCACCGACCTCCACTCCAAAGTCCGCGCCAAACGGCGCGAGCTGTGCGCGCTGTTGCAGTGTCCCGAGTCGACTCCCGTTCCAAAGCACTGACCAGTAGTCACTATCGACCTCGACGGATACAAAGGGACGGTAGTCAATAGACCCATCTGCTAGCCGGAGTGGCAGTGGAAGTGAGTCTGGCACGCAGTCCGGGTCGAGGATAGTAGCCGCGGGGCAGGGTAGCCCTTGGCGAATAGCCTGATGCAAGACATCCTGGGCGACGCAATGCCAAGCCAACCTGACGGGGTGCAGCGGGGACATGATTATTGCGTCGGGCTCCTGGTCGAGAGTTCTACTGCTCCCTGAGGACGAAACTACAAGCGCAATATCCACCCATGGCGCAATGCTTGGATCAGACACCAGCCAGGCAGCGTACTCACTCAGGTATGTCTCAACGAGCTCTGCGAAATCAGGCTCACGCTGAGTGAGCTCCCCAAGCGACATCTCCTCCAAAAGACCGTGGCCTTCCGTTCCCCGAATCTTGGCTGCGATAGCGCGCCTAGTTTCGACAAATCTGGCCGACGGACGGAAATCTTGCTTCCGCGGGCGCGGGTCATGCAAGAAGACGGCCTCAGAGTAAATGTGACCGTACTCGCCATCCCATCTGGGTGGAGCCCAAGCAGTCGCGTAGTCCGCACCAAGCACCAGAGGCACAAAGGATTGGCCGCAATTGGCTTCCTCTAAGATCCATGATTCCAAGTCCGTGCAGCGCACGTGCCGATCGACGTAGACCTCATACCGGCTGCGGCCGCGCTCCTCGCTTCGATTAAGCCCGATTGCGCGCTCAAATTCGCTCCCACAATTACTTGGAGCAATATCGTCACACGCGATATGAAGGCGCAATGTCTCCGGCCTCGGTGCACCCTCTCGCATTAACTGTAGGTCAAGAAAGCAATCCCCAGGTACATCCACCTCGAAGCCTGATTGCGAATCCGATACGCGCTCAACTCGCGCACGCAAATTGTTTTCACCTAACTCCTCCCCCGCGGCATCCCGGCCGGTCACCGTGGGAGCCACAGAAACTGAAGCGGAAGTAAACAAATCTAGGAAATGCCTGCCTGGTCCGGCGAGTTGGATGTATGACTCCAAAGCTACCTTTTCTCGACTGGCCTTCACCGGTCTCGTCGGAACTAGCTTCGTGGCGGAGCGCGAGCTGACATAAATACCGGCAGCCCAGTGATTAAGCGACACCAGCTTGATCGACGTAGGTCGATACCCATCTGCGCTCGCAACGTACCGGACTGCAGTCTTGTGCTCACCCAGCAACTCGTCATCCAAGGTCGCTTTTGCGTCGACATCAAGCAGCCAACTGGCTGTCGGCTGCTTACTGGCTCCCGAGAAGCGCTGCAGCAGCACTTTAACCTGATGGCCCTTCGTGTTCGTAATCGCAAGTCGCGGGACATCAATTGCTACGGCCCAGCCGCCGCGTGTCGGTGGCGCAAGGCTCGCAACAGTCAGCGCCAGGCCATCTTGCTCCGCCTCTTCCTCTTGCAGCAGCTCACTCCACTTCTCAACGGTCAAATACTGCCACCATTGGGGGGGCTCTGATAGTTCATCTCCGTTGCAAGGGCCATAAAATGCCGCAGGACTCCGCTCGAAGGCGGTCAGTAGCTCACATCTATTCTCCAAATGAGCGAGAAATGCATTGAGTGCCGTGTGGTCGTCCAGCTCTGTTGTGTTTTGCTTTATGCGATCGATGCCAGAACGAAATCCGCTACCAAGCTCATCAGCCAGACGGCTAAGGATTGCAACTGCTTGCTCGGAGTCGAGCCTCCCACTAAACGCCGGAAACCCGGTAGCAAGACAAATCGTGGATGCAGGATCAGAAGTCAGACTTGGTGGAGGATCCGAAAAGAGTCTAGAAAGTACTCTCCATGCCTCGCGCCTGGAATCGCCTTGCTTAGTGCTCTCGGCAGCAATTGCGCCTAGCTCAACCAACTTGCGGGCAGTGGCTTGCTCCGTGGCAAGCTGGTATTTATCCAACGCATGATCGACGAGTTGATGAACAAATTGATCTGCCCACCATTCATCAAACGTCGCATTGCGTGAGTTCGCCGTTGCGCTGAGGCCAAACTCACTACTAGCAGATGTTATTGATAGGTTTTGAGTTACGCCTGGTGGAACAAGAACAAGGTACTGACGGCAGGCCGGAGAGTTGCGCAGCGCCATCAGGTGCGATTCGTCGCATACACCAGATGAGCCCAACGGGGGATTTCCTTCGCCGCTAGGCAAGGAGCTGGTTTGCAAAAGGACTGGAACCGTAATCAGCTCACCGTTGAGCGTCTTAGCACTTACCCCGCGCGCAGCAAGTTCCAACAGCACCCCTCGCAAATAGTCCTCAGGAGGTCCATGAAGGAAAACACGGAGTTCAGCTCGAGTGTTTGGCAACCGCTCCACTTCGTCACGGACATATCCAATGACAAAGTCAGCAACCTCAGTTGCGAGTCCATTCATGCCGAAGTCCCCTCAGGGACGGCCGCAAAGGGTGGCGTGAGGAGCATGCCCGTTTCAGCATCTGGGCTGTCGAGGACCAGGCCCAGTAACCTCAACTTTGAGCCAAGGTCGCCTGCTGATAAATCGTCCATGCCAATATGAATTCCATATGCACCGACATGCTGCGCCAGCCGGTGAACGGAACGGGGTCCAGCGGAACGATGCATGCAGCAGTGCACCAACGAAATGATCGAAACTGGCCCGAACGAAACAGCCCACGGTGCACTAGTGTGGATTCCTTGCTTCTTCAGAAAATACGCTTGATCGTAGCCCCTCAAGACTTCAGTTTGGCTTTGTCGTTGTCCGAGAACGTGACGAGCAAATTCGACTACGTTTGAGCCAATCCCCTTCTTACAGCTAAGCGTTCGGGCTTCCCGCTCCTGAAGTAGGGCAAACCTGTCAAGCAACCCTGTTCGCTGTAGATCAGCTCGCTGATTCACAGCTTTTTGGGCAAGGCGATGAACAGCTAATGGAGCCTGCAAGCTTTCAGCATCGCCCAAATGCCATAGCAGGGAGTTGATACCGAGCCGAGCTGTTAGATACCTGTTTACGAAATCTCGTACAACCGGAACGGCGGCCTTTCCGTATTCAAAGTAGTGCAGCTGTTTGGGAAAAACCTCCTGGACGAAAACCGAAGCGTCCCTGGCGGTTCCATCAATGAGAGCTCTACGAAGGAAGCGCCAGATGCGGTCATGCACGTCACAAAGCCAGATCACGTGCATAACAGCGCCAATTCGAAGTACCGCGCCGAGGAGACTAACCCACTGTGCGCGCGTCATCATCTGTTTCGCCTCAAGGACAGCCCAGAGATCACGGACAAACTGCTGTGCAGGCATCGAAATCTCAGTAAGGTCTGACGAAAATCCCGTCTTCAAACGCACAAAGGCCCACCTATGGGAGGAAATTCGCCGCTTCGCAAACTCGTCTGCAAGCCACTGCGCCCACATGTCGTCATCCGAATCAACTGATAGTGCTTCAAAAAGCTTCTGCCAAACTATCAGAGCGTGATCGGCACTTGAAGAGCCCATGACAACCAAGCGCTCGATCAATGCTCCAGCAGGCCAGGAGTTGCCAGCGCGTCTGGCCGAACCAGAATACAAAGCGATGTCCGGCACAACGGGCGTAAGCTGCAAGAACGGCTTTGCTGCTTGGTTTGGTAGCTTTGGACTCTCCAGCACCCGATTCACGACTATCCGCCAGGTTTCGTCGCTTACCGCCGACCTCGCCTCAGCCGCACCACCGTTCTTCGTGATCCGTCTTTCGAATTGCCGTCCTTCTGCCGGCACCCCTCGCTCACTCACCGCCGAAAAGCCGATATGGCGGTACAGAGCGGACATCAACACCTCGCCGCTCGCATACTCTGGTGCTGGACGAAGCGAGAAAAAAGACTCGCTATACGCTTCGTGCGAGTTCTTCCATGGCTCAGACTCAAATGCGGCCAAGCTGCTCATTGCTCACCTGCTAATATCATCGCGAATCCTTGCGGTCCAATCGCCACTACTTCCCGTGCCGACCCGATGCGGATCTCCGCATCATCAAGTAAATGCTTGTCGCGTACTAAGGCTCCAGCCAGGCGCGCGCGCGTAGAATCGAGCAACGCCACTACGGTAGATGGCAGGGCGGACTGCATCAATCCCTGGCCAAGATCGGATACTGCCTTATAAAGGTCGTATGTAAGTGGGATCGGCTGCGCTGACTTGGCACTCCCAATTGTCAAAAAGGCGAGTGGTGGTCGTGGGCGGCCGAGCACAACAGCCTGCCTCGGGCGTACGCGCTGCTTTTCCGCGATCAGAGTGGCGCGTCTCGCGGGCGGGGGGAGTGGTTCCCCGAAAGTAGTGTTGAGGGATATCTCAAATCGCCCGTTAGTATTGAGTAAAGCTTCCACTTTCCGGGCGGCCAGATGCAGGAGCTCCTGATTACCATCGGGGCTGTCCACGATTATTCTGAACGTCTGGAAACTCTCGCGATCTCGCACGGCTCCGTGCACACCTCCAAGACTTCGACGAGCCCAGCGACAGGCAAAATCCCGCAGAGCGCGCTGCAATCGCCGTGCAGCCACTGTCCGGGAACTGCGAAGTTCAAGATCGGCAATATTCTTCTCACAGTCGCTTATGCGCTCAAGAAGTTCTTTCTCCAGCGAAGACAAGCAACGTGATTTAATGAGGAACTCGAGGCCGGACTCCACAGAGTGACTGAATCGTGCATCTAACTCCCCCAGGCTCAGAGCCCGGTCGCGCGCTAGCTGAATCTGGGATTCTGGGGTCGCCAACGCGGGATCCAAGAGCTTGCAGATATCCGCGAGAAGCGGCTTCAACGTGGCGGGTACGCCTACTCGCTTGTTGGAGCGAACAAACGTGCAAAGTCCTTGAAGAGTGCGGTCCTTCTCAAGACCTAACTCTTTGATATCTGCCTGGATTTGCTTGACTGCAGCTCGATCCCATTCGCCGAACAAGACATGTTGGTATGTCGCAGATGCAACGAAGAAAATTGCAGTTGACCGAGCTCGGTCGCTTGTCGCGGGCATCGATCCCTTGTCGATCTCCAGCATTCGCGCAGCCCAGTCACATGGGCTCGCAGCCAGAGGGCCGGCATTCGTGTCGGGAACGTGCGCAAGTAATTGTGGAACTAGGGAGAACAAGTCCCGAAATGTCCAGCGCTTACCGGTTCCAAGTTCGCAGAAGCGAAGGATGTCCAGCAGAGCAGTGCGACCTCTGGCGCCGGCAGTGATCGACTTCCGGCTATAACAAAACGGACATCGGAGACCTGCGGGGCACTCGCCGTACGTCGGCCATGCTTCCGGCTTGGTTGCGAGATCCAAGATCTTGTCGGCGGCGCTGCCGCCATCTCCTATTTGGAACAGCAGCGACTCCGCGTCCATGGGCCATACGCCGATTTGTGGATGCTCGTGTAGTGGCCAGCACGAAGGCGCGTCTGGGGTCAAGGCAACAGCACGCGCAATTGACTCAAGGAGGATGCGAGTGCTGTCGAGGCCCTTCTCACTGGCCAAAATCAAGGCATCGTCGAGGACGCCACGGTTCACGCATGCCAGATAGACGCCCGCACCTGGCTGAGCGAAGAGTGCTAGCTCCTCGAGCAATAGCTCCGCTGCAGCCTTACTGGGCCTTGCTGAGTCCTTGACAGATGCATCTTGGACAACGGCGAGTGACAGCTTGCCGGCACCAGCGGTTATTTCGATGGGGACGAGGCGCGGAACAGCGGTTCCTGCTGCTGGAGCAAGCTCTCTTGCGAATGAGCGAACGAGGGCGCCACCCTTCCCAAGTAAGGCGTCGATATGCTCTAGAGCAACTTCAACCGCCTCAGTTTTGCCGTTGCCTGGACCGCCTACTAGAAGCACCACACTCGGGACTTGCTCAGCGCGGACTAAATCCTCGGCCCACTGCAGCAGTCGCGCGATTAGGGAAGTCGAGACGATTTCACCGCCAGGCCTCCCACTACCAGTGTCGAACATTCGGCGCACGCCGCCTGATCGGTGACCCGACCACTCAACCAACCCTCCCGGAAACGCCTTCCGGTTATCGTCCTCGGCCATCGCTCCTCCACAAAAAGCTACTGCTCTGCCGCCCTCCAGACCCGAATCGAATTTTGGGTGGCCCTTACAGCGCGGACTTCTCTCTTTGGTCTACGCGCCGACCTTTTCCTGATCACCTGTACTTCCCGTTTCGCTATCTTCTTTGCTAGCTCTTGTATCGCGTACCCCAAAGCTTGACCAACAAAAGGAGCAACGGCGTTCCCGATTTGGGTATAACGCGGGCATTCTTTTGTGCGCAACTCCCCACCAGTTGTGTATTTTCCGGTGAATCTGAACCAATCAGGAAATGACTGAAGGCGAGCGTACTCGCGTACGGTCAAGATGCGAGGTTCTGAATAATGGATGAGGTCGTCTGGTAATGTTGTGAGAGTACGGGAAGGCCTATTTGGATGCAATACGACCTGCGTGTGCTTCTTGTTGCCGTACTCGCCAAGATCAAGGCTGCCAACATTGACGCCGTGCTCGCAGTGCTTCTGCAGCCAACTAAAGCGCGATACTGTTGCCGAAGAGTGCCTTGCAAGCCGCATACTGTCCATGATGGCTGCATTGCCGTGAAGTGCCTTTTGGTACGTTGTAATAGGCCTGCCATACTTAATCTGCAGTCGACCAGGAGCGTCTAGGCAAGGTTCCATTGTCTTGCCTGTGGTCTCCAGGTCTGATATCGCCTCGCGGCAGCTAACGTGCTTCGCCGTTAATCCGCGTTCTCGCAAGAGTCGCTTGCGTCCAAGATCAAGTGCTTCTTCCCACAATTTTTGTAGTGTGTCGCCGATGGTAATGATCGAGAAATCGGCTGCACGAACGCCTAGGACAATGTAGCGTGGTCGTTCTTGCGGTACTCCGCAATCGGCAGCCTTCACGATGCGGGCAACACACAGATATCCCGCTTCCTTCAGTTTCCGAAGCAAGATGTCCGCATACGCTTCTTCGCTAGAGCGATGCTTTGCAGCAATTCCCCTCACGTTCTCCATCAGGATGAACTTGGGTCGGAGCGCGGCGACAACCTTGACGTATTGGAGAAGTAGCTGGTTTCGCGGATCGGCGCCATTCCGCCTTCCCGCCGATGAAAACCCCTGGCACGGTGGCCCGCCCGCAATGAGGTCTACCTTTCCGGCCAATCGCTTCAGCTGCTGCCTATACGTTGTTAGCAGGGATTGAATTCCGAATGCCTTCTTAGGGATGCCTTCGATCCACGCATAACGCCGCCTCTGTGGGCCTTCTACGAGGTTCGAGTGCAGCGTTCCGAAGGCCATTGCGTCCTTCTCGACAGCAAGCATGCCCTGCCAGCCAGAATCCGTAAGACCAAGCGAAAGTCCGCCGCACCCCGCAAATAGATCTACAAAGCACGGTTTGGTCACACGACGTACCCTCCCCGACATCATCGGACTCTGCGGTAAGCGACCTGAAGCCGGTTACACGTCAATATTCGCCGCCCGCAACGCATTCGTCTCAATGAAGTCCCGCCGCGGCTCCACCTCATCGCCCATCAGCATCGTGAACACCTTGTCGGCCTCGATCGCGTCTTCGATCTGCACGCGCAGCAGGCGGCGCACGGTGGGGTCCATGGTGGTTTCCCACAGCTGCTGGGGGTTCATCTCGCCCAGGCCCTTGTAGCGCTGGCGGCTGGTGGCGCGTTCGGCTTCGCCGATCAGCCAGTGCATCGCCTGGCGGAAGTCGCCAGCCTTTTCTTCCTTGGCGCGCTCGCCCTCGCCGCGCTTCACCATCGCACCCTCGCCCAGCAGGCCGCGGAAGGTGTCGGCGGCCGTGGCCAGCGCCGCGTAGTCGGCGCCGTGCACGAAGTCCTGCGTGATCACGCTGCTCTTGATGTTGCCGTGGTGCCGGCGGCTGATGCGCAGGATCGGCTTGTCGGCGCGCACGTCGAATTCGCTGGCCACTTCGGCCGCGGTGGCGTGGCCCGTGCCCTCGGTCTCCTGCAGCCGCTTCTGCAGCGCCACCGCGCTGGCTTCCGCGTCGGCCACGGTGTCCAGGTTCAGGCGCACGCCGTCGGCAATCGCGCGCAGCGCCTCGGCGTCCATGAAGCCGCCCAGGCGGGCAATCACCTGCTCGGCCACCTGGTGCTTGCGCGCCAGCTCGGCCAGCGTCTCGCCGCTCAGCACCGTGGGGGTGGCGCCGCCCGTGTGCACGCTGGCGCCCAGCAGCGCGATGCGCAGCAAGAAGCCATCCAGCTCGCTGCCGTCCTTCAGGTACAGCTCTTCCTTGCCGGCCTTCACCTTGTACAGCGGCGGCTGCGCGATGTAGATGTGGCCGCGCTCCACCAGCTCGGGCATCTGGCGGTAGAAGAAGGTCAGCAGCAGCGTGCGGATGTGCGCGCCGTCCACGTCGGCGTCGGTCATGATGATGATGCGGTGGTAGCGCAGCTTGGCCACGTCGAAGTCGTCCACGCCGCTCTTGCCCGACTCCACCACAGCCTTGCCGATGCCGGTGCCCAGCGCCGTGATCAGCGTGACGATTTCGTTGGAGGTCAGCAGCTTCTCATAGCGCGCCTTCTCCACGTTCAGGATCTTGCCGCGCAGCGGCAGGATGGCCTGGAACTTCCGGTCGCGGCCCTGCTTGGCGGAGCCGCCGGCGGAGTCGCCCTCGACGATGTAGATCTCGCACAGCGCCGGGTCTTTCTCCTGGCAGTCGGCCAGCTTGCCGGGCAGGCCCATGCCGTCCAGCACGCCCTTGCGCCGCGTCATCTCGCGCGCCTTGCGCGCCGCCTCGCGCGCGCGCGCCGCCTCGATGATCTTGCCGACGATGATCTTGGCGTCGTTCGGCCGCTCCTGCAGAAAGTCGTTGAGCTTGTTGGCCACCACGTCTTCCACCGGGCCGCGCACTTCGCTGGAGACCAGCTTGTCCTTGGTCTGGCTGGAGAACTTCGGCTCGGGCACCTTCACGCTCAGCACGCAGGTCAGGCCTTCGCGCATGTCCTCGCCGGAGATCTCCACCTTGGCCTTCTTGGCCAGCTCGTTGTCGTCGATGTACTTGTTGATCACGCGCGTCATCGCCGCGCGCAGGCCGGTGAGGTGGGTGCCGCCGTCGCGCTGCGGGATGTTGTTGGTGAAGCACAGCACCTGCTCGTTGTAGCCGCTGTTCCACTGCATGGCCACTTCCACGCCGATCATGCTTTGCTGGTCGCTCAGCTTCTCGCCGATGGCCGTGAACGCGTTCGGGTGCAGCACCTGCTTGCCCTTGTTCACGTACTCCACGAAGCCCTTCACGCCGCCGGCGCCGGCAAAGTCGTCTTCCTTGCCGGTGCGCTCGTCCAGCAGGCGGATGCGCACGCCGTTGTTCAAAAACGAGAGCTCGCGCAGCCGCTTGGCCAGGATCTCGTAGTGGAAGTCCGCGTTCTCCTTGAAGATCTCGGTGTTGTCCGGCAGGAAGTGCACCTCGGTGCCGCGCTTGTCGGTGTCGCCCAGCACCTGCATGGGGGACGCCTGCACCAGGCTGCCGTCCGGTGCCTTCATCTCTTCCAGGATGCGGTTCTGCACGAAGCCGCGCGAGAACTCCAGCACGTGCACCTTGCCGTCGTTGCGCACCGTCAGGCGCAGCATCTTGGACAGCGCGTTCACGCAGCTCACGCCCACGCCGTGCAGGCCGCCGGAAACCTTGTAGCTGTTCTGGTTGAACTTGCCGCCCGCGTGCAGCTCGGTCAGCGCGATTTCGGCGGCGCTGCGCTTGAAGTCGTGCTTGTCGTCCCACTTGATGCCGGTGGGAATGCCGCGGCCGTTGTCCGTGACGCTGATCGAGTTGTCGGTGTGGATGGTGACGACGATGTCGTCGCAATGCCCCGCCAGCGCTTCGTCGATGGAGTTGTCCACCACCTCGAACACCAGGTGGTGCAGGCCGGTGCCGTCCGACGTGTCGCCGATGTACATGCCCGGGCGCTTGCGCACCGCCTCCAGCCCTTCCAGGATCTGGATGGAGCTCGCGTTGTAGTCGCCCCCGTTCGGCAACTGCGGCGCGCTCTTGTCGTTGTTGTTGGCGGTGGGGTCGGGTTGCGCGTTGTCTTCTGCAGCCATGTCTTGCTTTTTCTTCAAATCCGCATCGGCATCACCACGTACTTGAACGCGGCGTTGTCGGGGTTGGTGATGAGCGCCGAGCTGTTGGCGTCGGCCAGTTCCAGCTTCACCATGTCCTGGCCCATGTTGGCCAGCGCGTCGATCAGGTAGGTGACGTTGAAGCCGATCTCGATGGCGTCGCCGCCGTAGTCGATGTCGAGTTCGTCGATCGCCTCTTCCTGCTCGGCGTTGTTGCTCGCCACGCGCAAGGTGCCCGGCTCGATGTTCAGGCGCACGCCCTTGAACTTCTCGGAAGTCAGGATGGCGGTGCGCTGCAGGCTGGCCAGCAGCGGCGCGCGGCCCAGGGTCACCGAGTTCTTGTGGTTCTTGGGAATCACGCGGTTGTAGTCGGGGAACTTGCCTTCCACCAGCTTGGTGACGAACTCCATGCCATCGAAGGCGAACTTGGCCTGGTTGTTGGCGAACTGCATCTCGATGGCGCCTTCGCCGTCGGTCAGCAGGCGCTGCAGCTCCAGCACGGTCTTGCGCGGCAGGATCACCTCCTGCCGCGGCACTTCCACGTCGAGCATGGCGCTGGCGTACGCCAGGCGGTGGCCGTCGGTGGCCACCAATGAGAGCTGCTTGCCCTCGGCCACGAACAGGATGCCGTTCAGGTAGTAGCGGATGTCGTGCACCGCCATGGCGAAGGACACCTGGTTCAGCAGGTCCTTCAGCGTCTTCTGCGGCACGCTGAAGGTGGGGCCGAAGCTGGGCGCTTCCTGCACCAGCGGGAAGTCCTCGGCCGGCAGCGTCTGCAGGGTGAACTTGCTCTTGCCGCCCTTCAAAATCAGCTTGTTCTGGCTGGATTCCAGGCTCACCGTCTGGTCGGCCGGCATGGTGCGCAGGATGTCGATCAGCTTGCGCGCGCCCACCGTGGTGGTGAAGCTGCCGCTGTCGCCTTCCAGGTCGGCGGTGGTGCGGATCTGGATTTCGAGGTCGCTGGTGGTGAACTGCAGGTTGCCGGCGGTCTTGCGCAGCAGCACGTTGGCCAAAATCGGCAGCGTATGGCGCTTTTCCACAATGCCGGCGACCGACTGCAGGACCGAGAGCAGTTTTTCTTGTGTTGCCTTCAGGACGATCATGTCTGCCTCTTCTGGTGTTTTGTGTGATTCCGGTAGGTCGGAGGGGTCAAACCTCCATTTTCGCCCAGCTCAGCCTGGCCTTGGCGCTAACCTTTGAGCGTCTGCTCCAGCACGTGCAGCTGCTGGTTCAGTTCGGTCACGTTCTGGCGCTCGCCGGAGATCTTGCGCACGGCGTGCAGCACCGTGGTGTGGTCGCGCCCGCCGAACAGCTCGCCGATCTCCGGCAGGCTTTTCTGGGTCAGCTCCTTGGCCAGGTACATGGCGATCTGCCGCGGCCGCGCGATCGAGGCCGGCCGCTTCTTGCTGTACATGTCGGCGACCTTGATCTTGTAGTAGTCGGCCACCGTCTTCTGGATGTTCTCCACGCTGATCTGCCGATTCTGGATGGACAGCAGGTCGCGCAGGGCCTCGCGGGCCAGCGCGATGGAGATTTCCTTCTGGTTGAAGCGCGAATACGCCAGGATCTTGCGCAGCGCGCCTTCCAGCTCGCGCACGTTGGAACGCACGTTCTTGGCCACGAAGAAGGCCACTTCCTCGGGCATTTCGGCGTTTTCGGCGCGCGCCTTGTTGATGAGAATCGCCACCCGCATTTCCAGCTCGGGCGGCTCGATGGCCACCGTCAGGCCGGAATCGAAGCGCGAGACCAGCCGCTCGTGGATGTCCGCCAGCCCCTTGGGGTAGGTGTCGGAGGTCATCACCAGGTGGCTTTTCTTGGCCAGCAGTGCCTCGAAGGCGTTGAAGAACTCCTCCTGGGTGCGGTCCTTGTTGGCGAAGAACTGCACGTCGTCGATGAGCAGGAGGTCGAGCGAGTGGTACTTGTCCTTGAACTCGTCGAAAGTCTTGCGCTGGTAGGCTTTAACCACATCCGAGACGAACTGTTCGGCGTGGATGTAGAGAACCTTGGCCGTCGGCCGGTCGGCCAGCAGCCGGTTACCCACAGCATGGACCAGGTGGGTCTTGCCCAGGCCGACTCCGCCGTAGATGAACAGCGGGTTGTAGAGCTGGCCCGGGGTGCCCGCCACGTGCATGGCCGCGGCGCGCGCCATGCGGTTGGCCGTGCCCTCGACCAGGGTGTCGAAAGTGAGTGCCGTGTTCAGGCGGGTCTTGAAGGCCGCCGGGGTCGCGTCCTCGTCCGGCTCGGCCGCTTCCGGTGCCGAGGTCGGCGCCACGGAAGTGGGCGTGGCATACGACCTGGTAACGTTTTCCCTGGGAGTAATCGCTAACTCAAGCTGCACCGGTTGGCCGTAGATCTTCTCCAGCATGCCGGCAATCCGGCCGGCATATTGGGCCCGGACCCAGTCGAGTTTGAAGCGGTTGGCCACATACAAGGTGACCTTGGAGAAGTCTTCCGAGACCTGCGCCACCAGGGGCTTGATCCAGGTATTGAACTGCTGTTCGGGCAGTTCCTGTGCGAGCTGGTCGACGCAGGCTTGCCAAAGGCTGTCCCCCGCGCCCAGGCTGGCCGTGACCGCCAGACTGTTGTGTTGCCCCTCACTCATGTGCCGTTCGCCCTTGTGGATTAGTTTTCGCGCGAAACAGGGAATTCTAGTTTATGAAGACCTTATCCACAAACGCGGCGGCGCCGCGGGAAGCTCAGGAAGCACCGTGCAAACCCGTCTCAAGCGATTGCCGGGCCTTGGGTTTTCCGCGATAATCATGGGTTACCCTGAGATTCACTAGAGAACTCCGACCATGAAGCGCACCTACCAACCTTCCAAAATCCGCCGCGCGCGCACTCACGGCTTTCTGGTCCGCATGAAGACCCGCGGTGGCCGCGCCGTCATCAACGCGCGCCGCGCCAAGGGCCGCAAGCGCCTCGCAGCCTGAAGCCAGCCGGCAGCCGCCTCCTTCCCGCCGGCGCTGGTCGCGACACATTCGTGCAGCGGCTCAAGACCCGGGCGCAGTTCGAGGCCGCCATGGCCGGCGCGACGGTCTCGCGCACCGCGCATTTCGTGCTGCACCGCGCCCCCGCCGCGCCTTCTTCCCCGGCAGGGCCTGGGTCCGATGGACCGCAGGCCCTGTTTGCCGTGCACGAGGTGTCCCTGGGCGCCGTCATTCCCAAGCGCTGGGCCAAGCGCGCCGTCACCCGCAACGGCATCAAACGGCAGATCTACACCGTGAGCACCGCCTTCGAAGCCCGCCTGCCGCACACCGCCCACGTGGTGCGGCTGCGAACCGGCTTCGCGCGCGAGCGGTTCCCCAGCGCCTGGTCCGACGCGCTGAAGCAGGCCGTGCGCGGCGAGCTGCTGCAGCTGTTCGAAAAAGGCGGCGCGCGGTGATGCGCCGCCTGCTGATCGGCGTGGTGAAGGGCTACCGCCTGCTGCTGTCGCCCTGGCTGGGCGGCGCCTGCCGCTTCACGCCCACCTGTTCCGTGTATGCGCTGGAGGCGCTGGAGCGCCACGGCGCGGCGGCCGGCAGCTACCTGGCCGCCTGGCGCATCGCGCGCTGCAATCCCTGGTGTGCCGGCGGGCACGACCCGGTGCCGGTTGAAAAGCCGCGCCTGTTCGCGCATCTGTGCCCACCCTACCAACACAAGAAAAATCCATGAACGACATTCGCCGCACCATCCTGTGGGTGATCTTTGGCTTCTCCATGGTGCTGCTGTGGGACCAGTGGCAGGTCTACACCGGCCACCAGGCCACCTTCTTCCCGAGCAAGAAGCCGGTGGCGACGGCCACCGCGCCGGCCGGCACGGCCAGCGTGCCGGCGCCCGCCGGCGGCACGGCCAATGCTGTGGTGCCGGGCAGCGTTCCGGGCGCGCCGGGCGCCACGGCCGCCGCGCCGCACCAGCGCTTCGAAGTCGCCACCGACGTGATGCGCGTGACCTTCGACAGCGAGGGCGGCTCGGTGGTGCGCACCGAATTCCTCAAGCACGCGGCCGACTCCTCCGCCGACAAGACCACCAGCACCTTCGTGCTGCTCGAGCAGAACGCCGACCGCGTCTACGTGGCGCAGACCGGCCTGATCGGCGGCGACTTCCCCAACCACAAGACGCCGATGACGTTCAGCGGCGAACGCACGCTGGCCCCCGGTGCCAACGAGCTGGTGCTGAAGTTCGAGTCGCCGGTGCAAGGCGGCGTGAAGCTGGTGAAGACCTACACCTTGAAGCGCGGCGCCTACGACATCGCGGTCAGGCACGAGGTGGTCAACACGGGCGCGGCCCCGGTCACCCCGCAGCTCTACGTGCAGCTGGTGCGCGGCGCCAGCGCCTCCAACTCGTCGTTCCTGACCAACCCGACCAGCACCTACACCGGCCCGGCGATCTACACCGACGCCAAGAAATTCCAGAAGGTGGAGTTCGGCGACATCGACAAGAACAAGGCCGATTTCCAGAAGGACGCCACCAGCGGCTACGCGGCCATGGTGCAGCACTATTTCGTGAGCGCCTGGATCCTGCCGGACGGCGTGAAGCGCGAGAACTTCGCGCGCAAGATCGACAACAACCTGTACTCGGTGGGCATGATCGCGCCGCTGCAGCCGGTCGCCGCCGGCGCGTCGGAAGCCGTCGCGGCCACGCTGTTCACCGGCCCGCAGGAAGAAAAGACGCTGGAGCGCGTGGCGCCCGGCCTGGACCTGGTGAAGGACTACGGCGTGTTCACCATCCTGTCCAAGCCGCTGTACTGGCTGCTGGACAAGATCCACGGCGTGCTGGGCAACTGGGGCTGGTCGATCATGGCGCTGGTGCTGCTGATCAAGATCGCCTTCTACTGGCTGCAGGCCAAGGGCTACCAGAGCATGGCCAAGATGAAGGCCATCAACCCGAAGGTGATGGCCCTGCGCGAGCGCTACAAGGACAACCCGCAGCAGATGCAGCAGGAGATGATGCGCATCTACCGCGAGGAAAAGGTCAACCCGCTGGGCGGCTGCTTCCCGATCATGGTGCAGATCCCGGTGTTCATCGCGCTGTACTGGGTGCTGCTGTCGACGGTGGAGATGCGCAACGCGCCCTGGATCGGCTGGATCCACGACCTGGCGTCGCCCGATCCGCTGTTCATCCTGCCGGTGGTGATGACGCTCACCACCTTGCTGCAGACCGCGCTCAACCCCGCGCCGCCCGATCCGATGCAGGCCAAGATGATGTGGATCATGCCGCTGGCGTTCTCGGTGATGTTCTTCTTCTTCCCGGCCGGCCTGGTGCTGTACTGGATCACCAACAACGTGCTGTCGATCGCGCAGCAGTGGCTGATCAACACGCGCATGGGTGTGCCGCCGGAATTCAACATGCCCAAGTTCAAGTAACGGAGTGCTCGACCGCCTCGACCAGCCGATCGCCGCCGTCGCCACCGCGCCCGGCCGCGGCGCGGTCGGCATCGTTCGGGTGTCGGGGCCGGCGGTGCGCTCCGTGATCGAAGGCGTGTGCGCCCGCGCGCTGCAGCCGCGCGAAGCGACCTACCTGGCGTTTCGCGACGCCGGGGGCGGCGCCATCGACCAGGGGCTGGCGATCTTCTTCCCGGCCCCGCACTC
The DNA here is from genome assembly GCA_040384685.1 of Pseudomonadota bacterium. Classification (GTDB taxonomy): domain Bacteria; phylum Pseudomonadota; class Gammaproteobacteria; order Burkholderiales; family Burkholderiaceae_C; genus Ramlibacter. Next base: position 448,450 of record JAZKIV010000013.1, read on the forward strand.
CTACACCGGCGAGGACGTGCTGGAGCTGCAGGCGCACGGCGGGCCGGTGGTGCTGCAGCTGCTGCTGGCGCGCTGCCTGGAAGCCGGCGCCGCGGCCGGCCTGCGTGTGGCCGAGCCGGGCGAGTTCACGCGCCGCGCCTTCCTCAACGACAAGATCGACCTGGCGCAGGCCGAGGCCATCGCCGACCTGATCGACGCCAGCACGGAGACGGCGGCGCGCAGCGCCAGCCGCTCGCTGGCCGGCGAGTTCTCGCGCGAGATCGGCGTGCTGCGCGATGCGCTGGTCAACCTGCGCATGCTGGTCGAGGCGACGCTGGATTTTCCCGAGGAAGAGATCGATTTCCTGCAGAAGGCCGATGCGCAGGGCCAGCTGGAACGGCTGCAGGCGCAGCTGGCGCGCGTGCTGCGGCGCACGCAGCAGGGCGCGCTGCTGCGCGAGGGCATCAAGGTGGTGATCGCCGGCCAGCCGAATGCCGGCAAGAGCTCCCTGCTGAATGCGTTGGCCGGCGCCGAGCTGGCCATCGTCACGCCGGTGGCCGGCACCACGCGCGACGTGGTCAGCCAGGCGATCCAGATCGAGGGTGTGCCGCTGCACGTGGTGGACACCGCGGGCCTGCGCGAGAGCGAGGACGTCGTCGAGCGCATCGGCATCGAACGCGCCTGGGGCCAGATCGAAGCGGCGGACGCGGTGCTGTTCGTGCACGACCTCACGCGTGTCGGCTCGGACGCCGAAGTGCAGGCCGACGTGGCGCTGGCGCGCGCGGTGGCGGCCAAGGTGGGTGCGCAGGTGCCGGTCATCGACGTCTGGAACAAGGCCGATGCCGCCTCCGGCGAGGCCCGCGCGGTGCAGGAGGGCGTGGTGCTCTCGGCCAAAACCGGCGCCGGCCTGCAAGCGCTGCGCCAGCGGCTGCTGCAGGCGGTGGGCTGGGAGGCCTCGCCCGAAGGCGTGTTCATCGCCCGCGAGCGCCACGTGCATGCGCTCGGCCGTGTGGACAACCACCTGCGGCAGGCGGACGCCCTGCTGGCGCAGCAGGCCCAGTCGCTGGACCTGCTGGCCGAGGAACTGCGCCTGGCGCAGAACGCGCTCAATGAAATCACCGGCGCCTTCGGCGCGGACGACCTGCTCGGGGTGATCTTCTCGCGCTTTTGCATCGGCAAGTGAACACTCGCCGGGTTACACGCGACCGGCGCCGGGTATCACGTGTAAACCTTCGTTAACACGCCTTGCCTGCCAACACGCGCGCCCGTACTGTCGAGCCACCATGACCGTTTCGCTGCACGCTCCCGTCCGCTCCGATGTACAAGGCCTGATCAAAGCGATCGGCGCCAACGAGACCGGCGATGCATTCCGTCCCGCGCTCACGCCCACGCAGTGGGAACTGCTGAGCACCTACATGCAGCCCTTCGCGCTGATGTCGGGCCAGGTGCTGATCGAGCAGAACGCCAGCGACCGCACGGTGTACGTGGTGGAAGCCGGCAAGCTGACGGTGCACTACGAGGACGCCAAGGGCCGCCTGCGGCTGGCGGTGGTGGAAGCCGGATCGGCCGTCGGCGAGGGCGCGTTCTTCACGCGGCTGCCGCGCAACGCGACGGTGCAGGCCGCCAGCGCCAGCAAGATCTGGTCGCTCACGCCGATCCGCTTCACCGAGCTCAGCAACCGCCAGCCCGCCCTGGCGCTGGAAGTGGCGCTGGCGCTGGGCGCGCTGGTGTCGCGCCGCCTGGCCAACCGGCCCAAGCGCGTTGCGGTCACCTGAGCATCGCGCTTGCCTTCCGGCGCAACTATTTCACGCGAAATGGATAACCGGCGCGCCAGTGCCGCCGATGCCGGGAATAATCAAAATCCTTCGTCTTTCAAACGGATCCCGATCCGCCCAGGTCGTGCCCGGGAGCAGTCCATGTCTCTCTTCAACTGGCTGATGCCAAAGAAAAAGCCGGAGCACTCCGAACCGGAGAGCTCCGGCTTGTCGCGCGTGGAGCCGACCAAGCCCTACAACCCGCGCCGGCCCGCTGCCGACAGCGGCCCGTCGGCGCCCGGCCAGGCAGCCAACCGCAAGTCCGAGCGCATGGCGCGGCGCGAGCTGCTGTACGCCGTGGTGCGCGAATCGATGACGCGCGCCGGCGTGCTCTCGGCCAGCTACAAGTTCAAGGTGCTGTCGCTCGACGCGCGCGGCCGCCAGTTCCTGGTGATGGTGGACCTGGCGCGCAAATCGGGCGCCGAGCCGGACAGCCTGTCGGAAATCGAGGCGATGATCGCGCAGGCCGCCAAGTCGCGCTACGACATCCTGGTGACCGCCGTGTACTGGCGCACCAACGACCACGTTGCCCTGGGCCAGCCCGCCGCGCCGGCGCACGCGCCTGTACCCGCACCCGCCCCTGTGGCGCAGCCGGTCGCGGCGCGCCCGCGCGCACCGCAGCCCGCCGAGGCGCCGCCCGTGCGGGCAGCCGCGCCGGTGTCGCACCCGGCGCCGCGAAATGACGAACCTACCGTGAAGCTGCCGATCCCGCGCTTCGAGCCCATCCAGGCCGACGAGGTGGAAGCCTTCAGGCGCGCCCTGGCGGCGGGTGCTTCGGCACCGGCGGTGGTGGCGGCTGCCGCCCCGGCCGCAGCGGTGCCGGCGGCCGATGCCGGCGCAACGGCGCGCGGCTTCGACGGCTCGGTCAAGCACGGGCCGCAAAGCTACACGCTGCTCACCGGCTTCGAGGACACCGAGGTCACCGACAACGCGCCGCTGATGCCGGCGCTGAGCGCGACGCAATACGGCGATTTGCGTTAGCTCCGAAATCGCTGTGCGATTTCGGAGCTGGCCTGGTCAGTGGCCCGCGAAATCGACGAAGGTGAACACCTTCAGCCCGCTCTCGCGCAGCCGCCGTGAGCCGCCCAGCTCCGGCAGGTCGACGATGGCCGCGCCTTCGACCACCGTGGCGCCCAGCTTCTCCAGCAGCTTCTTGCCGGCCATCATGGTGCCGCCGGTGGCGATCAGGTCGTCGATCAGCAGCACGCGCTGGCCCGGCTTCACCGCGTCGGTGTGCAGCTGCACCGTGGCGCTGCCGTATTCCAGCTCGTAGGTTTCCTCCACCGTGGTGAAGGGCAGCTTGCCCTTCTTGCGGATCGGCACGAACCCCAGGCCCAGTTCGTAGGCCACCACCGAGCCCAGGATGAAGCCGCGCGCGTCCAGCCCGGCCACCACGTCGGGCCGCTGGTCCATGTAGCGGTGCACGAAGCCGTCGATCAACACCCGGAACACCTTCGGGTCCTGCAGCAGCGGCGTGATGTCGCGGAACTGCACGCCGGGCGCCGGCCAATCCGGCACGGTGCGGATGTGGCTGCGCAGGTACTCGCCCACGCTGAACTGGTTGTGTTCCATTGTTGTCTCATCCCTTCAGAAGCCGTTCTTCGGCGATTGCCAGTGTCTCGGGGCGGCCGCACAGGACCAGCGCGTCGCCATCGTACAGATCGGGGTCGCCGGCCGGGTCCACCGCCTTGCCGTCGCTGCGGCGCAGGCTGACCACGCGCACGCCGAGCGCCTGCAGCGCCAGCGCGCCCAGCTTGTGCCCGAGCACCGCCGCGTCGGGCGGCAGCTTCACCGTGGTCAGGCGCTCCTGATCCCGCTCTTCCGCGGTGTCGTCGTCGGCGCCGTGGAAGTAGCCGCGCAGCAGGTTGTAGCGCGCGTCGCGCTGCTCCTGCACGATGCGGATCACCCGGCGCATCGGCACGCCGACCAGGGCCAGCGCGTGGCTGGCCAGCATCAGCGAACTCTCCAGCGCTTCGGGCACCACCTCGGTGGCGCCGGCGGCCTGCAGCTTGTCCAGGTCGTGGTCGTCCTGGGTGCGCACGATCACCGGCACCTGCGGTGCGTGCCTCTGCGTGTTGGCCAGCACCTTCATCGCGCCGGGAACGTCCAGGTAGCTCACCACCACGGCGCTGGCGCGCGCCAGGCCGGCGGCCATCAGCGCCTGCAGCCGCGCGGCATCGCCGAACACCACCGCGTCGCCGGCCGCGGCCGCCTGGCGCACGCGGTCGGGGTCGAGGTCCAGCGCCATGTAGGGAATGCCCTCGCGCTCCAGCATGCGCGCCAGGTTCTGGCCGCAGCGGCCGTAGCCGCAGATGATCACGTGCTTGCTCACGTTGATGGACTTGCGCGCGATGGTCGTCATCTGCAGCGACTGCATCATCCATTCACTGGCCACCAGCTTCAGCACGATGCGGTTGCTCCACTGGATCATGAAGGGCGTGGCCAGCATCGACAGCACCATGCTGGCCAGCACCGGGTTGAGCAGCGCCGGCGGCACCAGGTCGCTCTGCTGGCCCAGCGTGAGCAGCACGAAGCCGAACTCGCCGGCCTGCGCCAGGTACAGGCCGGTGCGCAGCGACACGCCCATGGACGCGCCCAGCGCGCGGCCGAGCAGCGTCACCAGGGTCAGCTTGAACAGCACCGGCAGCGTCACCAGCACCAGCACCAGCAGCCAGTGCTCGGCGACCGGCCGCCAGTCCAGCAGCATGCCGATGGTGATGAAGAACAGGCCCAGCAGCACGTCGTGGAACGGCCGGATGTCGGTCTCCACCTGGTGCTTGTATTCGGTCTCCGAAATCAGCATGCCGGCGATGAAGGCGCCCAGTGCCAGCGACAGGCCCGCCAGTTCGGTGAGCCAGGCCAGCCCCAGCGTGATCAGCAGCAGGTTCAGCACGAACAGTTCGTCGCTGCGCCGCCTGGCCACCAGCGTCAGCCACCAGCGCATCAGCGCCTGGCCGCCGGTGAGCAGCAGCACGATCAGCACCACCGCCTTGGCGCCGGCCACCGCCAGCGACGTCAGCAAGGTCTCCGCCGGGCTGCCCAGCGCGGGGATCAGCACCAGCAGCGGCACCACCGCCAAGTCCTGGAACAGCAGCACGCCCATCACGCGGCGGCCGTGCTCGGACTCCAGCTCCAGCCGCTCGGCCATCATCTTCACCACGATGGCGGTGCTGCTCATGGCCAGCGCGCCCGAGAGCGTCAGCGCCGTCTTCCAGCCCATGCTCCAGGTGCCGGGCAGCAGCGCGCTCAGGAGCAGCGCGCCGGCCATGCCCATCCCGATGGTCAGCAGCACCTGGAACAGCCCCAGCCCGAACACGTGGCGGCGCATGGCGCGCAGCTTGGGCAGGTTGAACTCCAGGCCGATCACGAACATCAGGAACACCACGCCGAATTCGCCCAGGTGCCGCACCGCGTCCTGGTTGCGCCCCAGTGCCAGCGCGTTCGGCCCGATCACCACGCCGACGGCCAGGTAGCCCAGCATCGGCGGCAGTTTCAGGAAGCGGCAGCCCACCACCGCCAGCACGGCGGCCAGCAGGTACACCAGGGTGAGCTCGAGCGAGGACATCCCCTGATGCTAGCCGAGGGGCTCCCCGGCGCCGCCTAGAATCGCCCCCATGACCACTTCGACGGGCCCAGGACAGGCCGCCTCGGCAGGCTCGGCGTTCGACGCCGGCCGGGCGCTGCGCCTGGCCCAGGAGACCTTCGAGATCGAGGCCGACGCGGTGCTGGGCCTGCGGGCCCGCACCGGCGAGAGCTTCGCTCGCGCGGTGCAGAAGATGCTGGAGGTGCGCGGCCGCGTGGTGGTGATGGGCATGGGCAAGAGCGGCCACATCGGCCGCAAGGTGGCCGCCACGCTGGCCTCCACCGGCACGCCGGCCATGTTCGTGCACCCGGCCGAGGCCAGCCATGGCGACCTGGGCATGATCAAGGCGATCGACCTGGTGCTGGCGATCTCCAACGGCGGCGAGAGCGACGAGATCACCGTGATCCTGCCGGTGCTCAAGCGCCTGGGGGTGGGCCTGGTGGCGATCACCGGCAACCCCAACTCCACGCTCGGGCGGCATGCCGACATCGTGCTGGATTGCGGGGTCACCAAGGAAGCCTGCCCGCTGCAGCTGGCCCCCACGGCCAGCACCACGGCGCAGCTGGCGCTGGGCGACGCGCTGGCGGTGGCGCTGCTGGATGCGCGGGGCTTTCGCACCGAGGACTTCGCGCGCTCGCATCCGGGCGGCGCGCTGGGCCGCAAGCTGCTGACCCACCTGAGCGACGTGATGCGCACCGGCGACGCCGTGCCGCGGGTGCGCGCCGACACCGCCTTCCCGGCGCTGATGCGCGAGATGAGCGCCAAGGGCCTGGGCGCCTCCGCCGTGGTCGACGAGCAGGAGCGCGTGCTGGGCATCTTCACCGACGGCGACCTGCGCCGGCTGATCGAAAAAGGCGTGGACCTGCGCGCCACCGTCGCGCGCGACGTCATGCACCCAGGCCCGAAGACCATCCCCTCCGATGCACTGGCGGCCGAAGCCGCGCAGCTGATGGAGCAGTACCGCATCACCAGCGTGCTGGTGGTCGATGCCGAGGGGCGGCTGTGCGGCGCCGTGAACAGCAACGACCTGATGCGCGCCAAGGTCATCTGAACATGCCGCCTGCCCTGCGATTTCCGCCCGAGCTGCTGCTGGCCGCGCAGGGCGTGCGGGTGGCCCTGTTCGACGTGGACGGCGTGCTCACCGACGGCGGCCTCTATCTCTCCGAGCAGGGCGAGACGCTCAAGCGCTTCCACATCCTCGACGGCCTGGGGCTCAAGCTGCTGCAGCAGGCCGGCATCGTGCCGGCCGTGATCACCGGGCGCGACTCGGCGCCGCTGCGCCAGCGGCTGCAGGCGCTGGGCATCGCGCACGCGCACTACGGCACCGAGAAGAAGCTTCCCGCGGCCGAATCGGTCCTGGCGGCGCTGGGGCTGGACTGGAGCCAGGCCGCCGGCATCGGCGACGACTGGCCGGACCTGCCGGTGCTCACGCGCTGCGCCTTCGCGGCGGCGCCGCCGCACGCCCATGCCGAGGTGCGGGCGGCCGCGCGCTACGTGACGCAGGCGGCCGCCGGCCAGGGCGCCGCGCGCGAATTCTGCGACCTGCTGCTGGTGGCCTCGGGCCGCTACGCGCAGCTGCTGGAAGGCTACAGGTGAGCGCGCTGCCGATGCCTTCGCGGCGGCTGGGCCGCAGCCTGTGGCGGCTGTGGGACCGCCTGTCGATCTACCTGCCGGTGATGCTGATGGGCCTGATGGCGCTGGGCACCTATTGGCTGGCGCGCAACACGCCCAGCTTTTCCGGCCCCGGCACCGAGCGCGCCGCCACGCACGACCCGGACTCCTTCATGCGCGGCTTCTCGGTCAAGAACTTTGACGCCGCAGGCCGCCTGAAAAGCGAGATCTACGGCGTGCAGGCGCGCCATTACCCGGACACCGACACGCTGGAGATCGACCAGCCGCGCATCCGCGCCTTCAACGAACGCGGCGCGCTCACGGTGGCCACCGCCCGCCGCGCGATCAGCAACGCCGACGGCTCGCAGGTGCAATTGATCGGCGACGCCGTCGTCACGCGCGAAGCCACGGCCGACGCGCAGGGCAACCCCGCGCCGAAGATGGAAATCCGCAGCGACTTCCTGCACGCCTTCATGGACACCGAGCGCGTCACCTCCAACAAGCCGGTGACGCTGATCCGCGGCGGCGACCGCTTCACCGCCGACGGCATGGATTACGACAACCTGGCGCGCGTGCTGCAGCTGCGCGGGCGCGTGCACGGCGTGATCGCGCAGCGCGCTGTCGGGGGCTGAGGCTGCCGTGCCGCTGGCCTTCATCACCGGCGCCTCCAGCGGCCTGGGCCAGGCGCTCGCCTGGCGCTACCACCAGGCCGGCTGGCGGCTCGCCCTGGTGGCGCGCCGCACCGGCGAGATCGACGCCTGGGCGGCCGCGCAGGGCCTGCGGCCGGAGCACTACGCGGTGTACGGCGCCGACGTGGCCGACACCGGCGCCATCGTCGCGGCCGGCGAAGCCTGCATCGACGCGCAAGGCCTGCCGGACGTGGTGATCGCCAACGCCGGGATCAGCATCGGCATGGACACGGCGGTGCGCGCCGACATCGACGTGCTGGCACGCGTCTTCGCCGTCAACAACGTGGGGCTGGCCGCCACCTTCCAGCCGTTCGTCGCGCCGATGGCGAGGCGCGGCGCGGGCCGGCTGGTGGGCATCGGCAGCGTGGCCGGCATCCGCGGCCTGCCGGGGCACGGCGCCTATTGCGCGAGCAAGGCCGCGGTGATCGCCTATTGCGAAAGCCTGCGCGGCGAGCTGCGCGCCTCGGGCGTGAAGGTGGTGACCCTCTGCCCTGGCTACGTCGACACGCCGCTCACGCGGAAGAACCGCTATGCCATGCCGTTCCTGCTGCAGCCGGGCGAGTTCGCCGAGCGGGCGTTTCGCGCCATCGAGGCCGGCGCCAGCTACCGCGTGATCCCCTGGCAGATGGGCGTGGCCGCGAAACTGCTGCGCGCTTTGCCCAACGCGGTGTTCGACCGCGTGCTGGCCGGCAGGCCGCGCAAGCACCGGCAGGGCGAATGAAAAAAGGCTCCCGAGGGAGCCTTTTTGCCGAGCGCTGAGCGCCTGGTGCTTAGTAGCCGCCGCGGCCACCGCCGCCGCCGCCACCACCGCCGCCGCGCGGGCCGGAGCCGTACGGGCTGCGGAAGCCGCCGTCCTGGCCGCCACCACCGCCGCCGCCGAAGCCGCGACCACCGCCGCCGCCTCCGCCACCACCGCCGCCGAAGCCGCGGCCACCGCCGCCGCCCCCGCCACCACCGCCGCCGAAGCCGCCACCGCCACCACCGCCGGTGCGCGGGCGCTGCTCCATCGGACGCGCCTCGTTCACCACGATGCTGCGGCCGCCCAGGGGCTGGCCGTTCATGCCGCTGATCGCCGCTTGCGCCTCTGCGTCACTGGCCATTTCCACGAAGCCGAAGCCCTTGGAGCGGCCGGTTTCGCGTTCCATCATGACCTTGGCACTGGTCACCTGGCCGAACTGGCCGAATGCCTGTTCGAGATCGCTGTCGCGCATCTGGTAGGGCAGATTGCCGACGTAAAGTTTGTTGCCCATGAAATGGGACTCCTCAAGATAACAATGGACTTTGCGCGATGGAGTCCCGAAAACGCATTCAACCGATCTAGCATCTAGCGACGCGAAAGTGACCTGTTCACCGCAACCCGCGTGAAAACAAAAACTGCTTGGAACCACGCTTTTCCATTATGAGGCAGATGCGGGCTCCCCTGGCAAGCGCCAGCAGCCGTCTTTGTCGTTCTGAGCGGAAGAAATCGGATTTGCTGTAAGCCTTTTTGGCTCATCGGCATCAAACCTGCTCTGCAATGGAGCGAAAACGGCCCCGGCGGCGCGGTTCAAGCGCCTTCTTCGTTGTCGCTGTAATGGCGCCATTGGCGCAGCGCGTTGCGCATGGTGAGCAGCTGGCGCTCGAACACCGGGCAGGCGCGGCAGGCCGCCAGGTGCATGCGCAGCGCCACCCGCTCGGTCCACGGCAGCGCCCGGTCCTCGCGTGCGATCAGCAACGCGGATACCTGCTTGCAAGTGCGGCGCAACATCATCATGCGACCCGGCCTCCGAACCAGTTGAGTTCCAGGCACTCGCGCAGGCGGAGCCTGGCGCGATGCAGCTGGACGTACAGGTTGGTCGGCGTGAGCTGCAGCTCCTTACAGATCTCGTCGCTGGAGAGCTCGAGCCATTCGCGCATCAGGAACACGCGGCCCATGGCGGCCGGCAACTTGTCGGCGCAGGCTTCCAGCACGGCGAAGAACTGGCGCGAATTCAGCTCTTGCTCGGGATTGCCCCAGTCCGACGGCCGCGCCGCGTAATGGCCGTCGGCCTTGAAGGCCAGCGCGTCGAGCTCCTCGCCGCCGTCGCCGTCCTGCGGGTCCAGCGCCACCTCGCGTTTGCGCTGGCGCAGGATGTCGATCACCTTGTGCTTGAGGATGCCCACCAGCCAGGTCTTGAGCTGGCTGCGGTTGCCGAACGACTGCGGCTTGCTCAGCGCCGCCAGCAGCGTTTCCGACACCGCGTCCTCGGCCCAGGCGTCGTTGCGCAGTTGCAGCCGGGCGAAACGCAGCAGGTAGTCGCGGTGCTGGGCGAGCTGAAGGTCCAGGGACATGGATCGATCTGTAAGCTCAACATCTTCGCACACGACACACGCCCATGAAATCCGTACTCACCGCTCTCGCGCTGCTGGCCGTCCTGGCCGCTGCCCCCGTCCACGCACAGCCCGCGGTGCCCGCGCCGGCCCCCGCTCTGGAAGGCCGCACGGTGGACGGCAAGCCGTTCCAGCTGGCCGCGCTCAAAGGCAAGGTGGTGCTGCTGATGTACTGGTCCACCGAATGCGCGGTCTGCCGCGACAAGATGCCCGAGCTGCGCCAGAACGTCGAGGGCTGGCGCGGCAAGCCGTTCGAACTGGTGCTGGTGAGCACCGACCGCCGCATGGAAGACCTGCAGGCCTACGAGCAGATCATCGCGCGCACGGTGCCGATGAAGCAGCGCTTCGTGCAGCTGTGGGCCGGCGACGCAGGCTATCGCGACGGCTTCGGCAAGCCCGCGCAACTGCCCATGAGTTTCCTGATCGACAAATCCGGCCGGGTGGTCGAGCGCTACCAGGGGCGCATTCCGGCCGAGGCCTGGGACCGCATCGCGGAGCTGCTGTAAGAACCCCGGCGGCGGGGCGACCAAGCCGCAACCAGGGTGGATTGCCTCCTGGTGAACAACCAACTTCGTCAACCCTCTTGCAAAGGAAAACTGCCATGAACCAACGTGTCCTGATCGCCGCCGCCGCGGCCTCGCTGCTGTCCACGATGCTCGCCGCCACCCCGGCCGCCGCGCAGGGCAGCGACAAGGAGAAGTGCTACGGCATCGCCAAGGCCGGCCAGAACGACTGCGCCAACCTCACCGGCACCCATTCCTGCGCGGGCCAGTCGAAGGTGAGCGACAACGCCGCCGAATGGAAGTACGTGGCCAAGGGCACTTGCGCCGGCATGAAGGGCATGACGGCCGAACAGGCCAAGATGAAGGCCACCAAGTCCTGATCGCCATGGCCGGCGCGACGCCGGGTGCTGCGCCGCTGCCGGTGGGCATCGGCTGGCGCCACCCGCACTACGCCGGGCTGCTCGCCGCGCGGCCCGCGCTGGACTTCCTGGAGGTCCACTCGGAGAACTTCTTCGGCGCGGGCGGCGCCGCGCTCGCGGTGCTGGAGGAAGCGCGCCGCGACTATGCGGTCAGCCTGCACGGCGTCGGGCTCGCGCTCGGATCGGCCGCGGGCATCGACACCTGGCACCTGGAGCAGCTCGCGGCGCTGGTGCGGCGCATCGATCCCCTGCTGGTCAGCGACCACGCCTGTTTCGCGCGGGCGCCTTGGAACGGCGCCGTCGTGCATGCGGCCGACCTGCTGCCCATCCCTTTCAACGGCGAAGCACTGGACGTGCTGGCCGCCAACGTGCAGCGCGCACAGGACCGGTTGCGGCGTCCGCTGCTGCTGGAAAACCTCTCGGCCTACGTCACGCTCGCCGGCAGCGAGCATGGCGAGCCCGAGTTTCTTGCCGCGCTCGCGCGGCGCACCGGCTGCAAGCTGCTGGTGGACGTGAACAACATCTACGTGAACGCGCTCAACGCGCGGCGCGCGGACGGCGCGGCCGAGCCGCTGCAGGCCTGCCGCCGCTGGCTCGATGCCCTCCCGGCCGAGGCGGTTGGCGAGCTGCACGTCGCGGGCCATTGCGTGCTGCCCGACATCGTGATCGACGACCACGGCAGCCGCGTGTGCGAGGCCGTGTGGTCGCTGCATGCGCACGCGGTGGCGCGCTTCGGCGCCGTGCCCACGCTGGTTGAATGGGACACCGGCATCCCGGCGCTCGAGGTGCTGCTGGCCGAAGCCGAACACGCGGGCGGTGCACTCGGATGCGCGGAGGCGGCGCCGTGAGCGCACTCGCCGAACAGCAGCAGGCCTTGCTGCGCGCGCTGTGGCAGCCGCGGCCCGAGGACGCGCTGGAAGCGATCGCGCCGCACGTGCCCGATGCGGCCGACCCGCTGCTGCTGCGCGGCCTGCGCGCCTACCGCAGCAACGGCCGCGAACTGGCTTCCCGCGCGCTGGCCGGTGCCTACCCGGTGACGGCGCAACTGCTCGGCCGCGAGAATTTCGAGGCGCTCGCGGCCAGCCTGTGGCTGCGCTATCCGCCGCTGCGCGGCGACATCGCGCAATGGGGCGCGGAGCTGGCGCCGCACATCGAGAGCCTGGCCGATCTCGCCGCGGAAGAACCCTATCTGAGCGACGTGGCGCGGCTCGAGTGGGCGCTGCATGCCGCGGCGACGGCGGCGGATGCCGAGCGGGACACCGCCTCGTTCGCGCTGCTGATGGAGCACGATCCGGCGCAGCTGCGCCTGCGGCTGTGCCCCGGCGCCGCCTGCATCGACAGCGGCTGGCCGGTGGCCAGCATCGTGCTCGCGCACCTGCAGGGCGAGCCTTCGCTCGAGCAAGCCGGCGCGCGCCTGCGCGCGGGCATCGCCGAAAGCGCGCTGGTGTGGCGCGACGGCCTGCGTCCCCGGCTGCGCCTGCTGGAGCCGGCCGAATCGCTCTTCATCGCGTCGCTGCTGCAAGGCCGCAGCCTGGACGCGGCACTGCAAACCGCGCCGCAACCCGATTTCAACGCCTGGCTGGCCGCCGCCGTGCAAAGCGGCCTGGTGCTGGGCGCCGGCACCACGAACCCATCGACTCCCGCGAAGGACACACCATGAACCACCGCACCCACGCATCCTGGCTCGGCCGCGCGACCGCCCTGTGGCAGCGGCTTTCCAGCGCGCTCGACGCGCTGCAGCCGCCGGCCGCGCTGGCCGCGCGGCTCTACGTCGCGCAGGTGTTCTTCCTGTCCGGGCTGACCAAGATCCGCGACTGGGACACCACGCTGGCCCTGTTCGCCGACGAATACAAGGTGCCGCTGCTGCCGCCGGTGCTGGCCGCGCCGCTGGGCACGGCCGGCGAACTGGTGCTGCCGGTGCTGCTGGTGCTGGGCCTGGGCGGGCGCTTTGCCGCGCTCGGCCTGTTCGTGGTGAACGCGATGGCGGCGCTGTCGCTGCCGGACATCGCGCCCGCGGCCTTGCAGCAGCACGTGTTCTGGGGCGCGCTGCTGGCCGGGCTGGCGGTCTATGGGCCCGGCAGCTGGTCGCTGGACCGCTGGGTCTGGCCGCGCCTGGCCGGCGCGCCGGCCGCTACCAGTTGACCTCGCGCTCGGGGGTGGAACCGATCTTGTGGATGGCGAGATCGGCGCCTTCGTATTCCTCCTCGGGCGACAGCCGCAGGCCGAGCGCGGCCTTCAGCACGCCATAGACCGCGAAGCCGGCCACCAGCGCCCAGGCCACGCCCAGGGCGGTGCCGATCAGCTGGGCGCCCAGGCTCACGCCGCCCAGCCCGCCCAGCGCCTTGCTGCCGAAGATGCCGGCGGCGATGCCGCCCCACAGGCCGCACAGGCCGTGCAGCGGCCACACGCCCAGCACGTCGTCCACCTTCCACTTGTTCTGCGTGAGCGTGAACATCGAGACGAACACGCCACCGGCGATGGCGCCCACCGCCAGCGCCCCCAGCGGATGCATCAGGTCGGAGCCCGCGCACACGGCCACCAGGCCGGCCAGCGGTCCGTTGTGCACGAAGCCCGGATCGTTGCGGCCCAGGATCAGCGCGGCCAGTGTGCCGCCCACCATGGCCATCAGCGAATTCACCGCCACCAGGCCGGAGATCTTGTCGATGGTCTGCGCGCTCATCACGTTGAAGCCGAACCAGCCGACCGTGAGGATCCAGGCGCCCAGCGCCAGGAACGGGATGTTGGACGGCGGGTGCGCCGAGATCGCGCCGTCCTTGCGGTAGCGGTTGGCGCGCGCGCCCAGCAGCAGCACCGCCGGCAGCGCCAGCCAGCCGCCCACCGCGTGCACCACCACCGAGCCGGCGAAGTCGTGGAACTCCTCGCCGGTGAGCGACTTGATCCAGGCCTGGACGCCGAAGCGCTGGTTCCAGGCCACGCCCTCGAACAGCGGGTAGACCAGCCCCACGATGATGGCCGTGGCGATCAGTTGCGGACCGAAGCGCGCGCGCTCGGCGATGCCGCCCGAGACGATGGCGGGAATCGCGGCAGCGAAGGTGAGCAGGAAGAAGAACTTCACCAGCTCGTAGCCGTTCTTCGCGATCAGCTGGTCGGCGCCCACCAGGAAGCTGGTGCCGTAGGCGACGCCGTAGCCGACCAGGAAATAGGCGACCGTGGACACCGAGAAGTCCACCAGGATCTTCACCAGCGCATTGACCTGGTTCTTCTTGCGCACGGTGCCCAGCTCCAAAAAGGCAAAGCCCGCGTGCATGGCCAGGACCATGATGGCGCCCAGCAGGATGAACAGGACGTCCGAGCCCTGTTTTAGTGCTTCCATGAAAACCTCTTTGGGGTGAAATGCTTGTGGTTGGTGCGCTTTTGCCCGAAAACATGCGAGCGCACCAAAAGAAAGCAAGAAGCACGCCCGCAATCGTGCACGCATTGGCGAAAAGGGGCGTTGCCCGCCGGCTGCAGGCCCGTTGCTATACTCCGCCCCAGCGCCGATTTGCCTCAGCTTGCGGGCGCTCAATAAGTACAGCTAAAGACAGAGCGCGATCACCCGGCTTCGTCTTGCAGCGAGCCGGGTTTTTCTTTTTCCGCCATGCCATTGATCGCGACACCACAGTCCATGCATTTCGCCGAGCCGCTCGCGCTGCAAAGCGGCGCGTCGCTCGGCGACTACCACCTGGCCTACGAAACCTACGGCACGCTGAACGCCGGCAAGAGCAACGCGGTGCTGATCTGCCATGCGCTCAACGCCTCGCACCACGTGGCCGGCGTGTACGAGGGCCAGGACAAGTCGGAAGGCTGGTGGGACAGCATGATCGGGCCCGGCAAGCCGGTGGACACCGACCGCTTCTTCGTCATCGGCGTCAACAACCTGGGCTCCTGCTTCGGCTCCACCGGGCCGATGCACGCCAACCCCGGCACCGGCCGCATCTGGGGCGCGGACTTCCCGGTGATGACGGTGGAGGACTGGGTCGACGCGCAGGCCCGCCTGCTGGACCGGCTGGGCATCGAACGCCTGGCGGCGGTGATGGGCGGCAGCCTGGGCGGCATGCAGGCGCTGTCGTGGACCCTGCAGTATCCCGGGCGCGTGGCGCACGCGGTGGTGGTGGCCAGCGCGCCCAACCTCAACGCCGAGAACATCGCTTTCAACGAGGTGGCGCGCCGCGCCATCGTCACCGACCCCGACTTCCACGGCGGGCATTTCTACGAGCACGGCGTGGTGCCCAAGCGCGGGCTGCGCATCGCCCGCATGATCGGCCACATCACGTATTTGTCGGACGACGTGATGAACGAGAAATTCGGGCGAGAGCTGCGAGGCGCGGTCGCCGGCGCCGTGCGCTCGGGCTATCAGTACAGCACCCAGGAGGTCGAGTTCCAGATCGAAAGCTACCTGCGCTACCAGGGCGACAAGTTCAGCGAGTACTTCGACGCCAACACCTACCTGCTGATCACCCGCGCGCTGGACTACTTCGACCCGGCTCGCCTGCACGACGGCAACCTGGCCAAGGCGCTGGCGGCCGCCAGCGCGAAATTCCTGCTGGTGAGCTTCACCACCGACTGGCGCTTCGCGCCGGCGCGCAGCCGCGAGATCGTCAAGGCGCTCCTGGACAACAACCGCGACCTCAGCTACGCCGAGATCGACGCGCCGCACGGCCACGACGCCTTCCTGCTGGAGGACGCGCGCTACCTGGGCGTGGTGCGCTCGTACTTCGAGCGCATCGCGCGCGAACTCGGGGTAGCAGCATGAGCGAGCGCACGGTGCTGCACTCCATCGCCCGCCTGGTGCCCGCCGGCGCGCGCGTGCTGGACCTGGGCTGCGGCGACGGCGCGCTGCTCGACCTGCTGCAGCGCGAGCGCGGCTGCAGCGGCTACGGCATCGAGATCGACGACGACAACGTGCTGGCCTGCGCGAAGCGCGGCGTCAACGTGATCCAGCTGAACCTGGAAGAAGGCCTGTCGCTGTTCGACGACGGCTCGTTCGACGTGGTGCTGCAGATCGACACCCTGCAGCACCTGCGCAACGCGGAGACCATGCTGCGCGAGACGGCGCGCGTGGGCAAGGTCGGCATCGTGGCGTTCCCGAACTTCGCGCACTGGCCCAACCGGCTGTCGGTGCTGCGCGGGCGCATGCCGGTCACGCGCCGCCTGCCCTACCAGTGGTACGACACGCCCAACATCCGCGTGGGCACCTTCAAGGACTTCGAGGTGCTGGCGACCAGGAACCGGCTCAACATCCTGGATGCCTTCGGCCTGCAGGGCGGTGCCGAGCGGCGCCTGCTGCCCAACCTCACGGCCAGCACCGCGGTGTTCAAGTTCGAGCGGGGCTGATGCGCTGCTAAGATGCGCGCATCGGGATCACAGCCTCCCGGATCTTCTCGAAGACAGACGGTGTCCCGTCCAAGCGCTGGGCAACTCGCATGGAGTTTCTCTCGATGGACACCGCCCAAGATCTCTCGATTTCCCGTTCCCAATTGCGCTCCCTGATCGGCCGCCCCGGCGCACCGCTGGTGCTCGACGTGCGCCGCCCGCCCCGCTTCAACGAAAGCGACCAACTGATCGCCGGTGCCCGCCATTGCGCGCCCGAGGACGTGGAAGCGTTCGCCCGCAGCCAGCCGCCGCGCGACGCCGTCGTCTACTGCGTGCACGGCCATGACGTCGGCCGCGACGCCGCGCAGGCGCTGCGCCGCGCCGGCTGGACCGCCCGCTTCCTGGCCGGCGGCCTGGAAGGCGGCGAGGACGGCGTGGACGCCGCCGGGGACATCGCGCAATGGCGTGCGCAGCCGCTGCCCACCATCCGCAAGCGCCCCGACCTGGGCGTGAGCGGCGAGCGGCCCTCGCGCTGGATCACGCGCGCGCGGCCCAAGATCGATCGCGTCGCCTGCCCCTGGCTGGTGCTGCGCTTCATCGATCCGCAAGCCGAATTCTTCTACGTGCCCGCCGAGCAGGTGTTCGAGGAAGCGCGGCGCCTGCAGGCCGTGCCCTACGACATTCCGGGCGCGCCCATCAGCCACGAACAGGAGCGCTGCAGCTTCGACACGCTGATGCGGGCCTTCGGCCTGCAGGACCCGGCACTCGAGGCGCTGGCGGCCATCGTGCGCGGCGCCGACACCGACCGGCTGGGCCTGGCGCCGCAGTCGGCCGGCCTGCTGGCCGTGTCGCTCGGCCTGTCCGCCCTGCACGCGGACGACGACCACGCCATGCTGCGCGCCGCGCTGCCGGTCTACGACGCCCTGTATGCCTGGTGCAGGACGGCGCGCGGCGAAACGCACCAGTGGCAGGCACCGGCGGACACGGGAGCGGCTGCTTGAACAGGATTTCGTTTTCCGAGGCGCTGCGCTTCTGGCTGAAGCTGGGCTTCATCAGCTTCGGCGGCCCGGCCGGGCAGATCGCCATCATGCACCGCGAGCTGGTGGAGCAGAAGCGATGGATTTCCGAGCGGCGCTTCCTGCACGCGCTGAACTACTGCATGGTGCTGCCCGGGCCCGAGGCGCAGCAGCTGGCCACCTACATCGGCTGGCTGATGCACCGCACCTGGGGCGGCATCGTGGCGGGCGGGCTGTTCGTGCTGCCCTCGCTGTTCATCCTGATCGCGCTCAGCTGGATCTACGTGGCCTTCGGCGGCGTGGACTGGGTGGCCGGCCTGTTCTACGGCATCAAGCCGGCCGTGGCGGCGATCGTTCTGCAGGCTGTCTGGCGCATCGGCAGCCGCACCTTGAAGAATCCGCGCAAGACGCCGCTGCTGTGGCTGATCGCCATCCTCAGCTTCGTTGCCATCGCGGTGCTGGACATCCCGTTCCCCTGGGTGGTGCTGGCCGCGGCGCTGGCGGGCGCGGCGGGCGGCCGCTGGGCACCGGCGCAGTTCGGCGCCGGCGGCGGCCACGGCGGCGCAGCCGCCAAGGACTTCGGCCCGGCGCTGATCGACGACGACACGCCCACGCCGCCGCACGCACGCTTCACGCGCGCGCGCCTGGCCACGGTGGTTGCCGTGGGCGCGCTGCTGTGGCTGGTGCCGCTGGGCTTGCTGGCGGCGTGGCAAGGCTGGCAGGGCACGCTGGCGCAGATGGGCCTGTTCTTCAGCAAGGCGGCGCTGCTCACCTTCGGCGGCGCCTACGCCGTGCTGCCCTATGTGTACCAGGGGGCGGTGGAGCATTACCACTGGCTGACCGGCCCGCAGATGATCGACGGGCTGGCGCTGGGCGAAACCACGCCCGGGCCGCTGATCATGGTGGTGGCCTTCGTCGGCTTCGTCGGCGGCTGGACGCGCCAGGTGCTGGGGCCGGACGCGCTGTTCCTGGGCGCGGCGCTGGCCACGGTGGTCGTCACCTGGTTCACCTTCCTGCCGTCCTTCCTGTTCATCCTGGCCGGCGGGCCGCTGGTGGAGTCGACCCACGGCAACCTGAAGTTCACCGCGCCGCTGATGGCGATCACCGCCGCCGTGGTGGGCGTGATTGCCAGCCTGGGCGTGTTCTTCCTGGTGCACATCGCGCACAAGCCGGGCGCCGCGATGGGACTGGACTGGGTCGCGCTGGGGTTGGCGGCTCTTGCCGCCGTCGCGCTGCTGCGCTTCAAGCTGGGCGTGATCCCGGTCATCGCCGGCTGCGCGGTCGCCGGCATGGCGCTGCGCCTGGCCGGCATCGCCTGAGGCCCTCCGAGGTCGCCGGCGCCGGCGGGCGTATCCTTGTCGTACCAATGCGGTTTCTTGTATGACAAGCCTGTTCACTCCCGTCAGCAGCGGTGCGCGCCTTTCCGACCAGGTGGCCCAGCAGCTGGCCGAAGGCGTCCGCGCCGGGCGCCTCACGGCCGGCGAAAAGTTGCCGACCGAGGCCCGGCTGGTCGAGCAGTTCCAGGTCAGCCGCACCGTGGTGCGCGAAGCCATCTCGCGGCTGAAGTCGCTGGGGCTGGTCGATTCGCGCCAGGGCAGCGGCGTGTTCGTGAGCACGCGGGTGCGCTACACGCCGCTGGACTTCGACGCGCGCCACAGCAGCTCGCGCGAGGCCGTGGTGCAGCTGGCCGAGGTGCGGCGCGCACTGGAAGCCGAAGCCGCCGGCCTGGCGGCGCAGCGCCGCACGGCGGCCGACGTGCGCCAGCTGAAGGCCTCGGTGCGGGCGCTGGACAAGCAGGTGCGTGCCGGCGGCAACGGCGTGGCGGAGGACCTGGCATTTCACCGCGCCATTGCCCAGGCGGCGCACAACCCGTTTTTGATCGGCACGCTGGACTACCTCGCGCAGTTCATGCACGGCGCCATCGCCGTCACGCGCGCCAACGAGGCGCGGCGGGCCGACTTCGCCGCGCAGGTGCGGGAAGAACACGCGGCGGTGGTCGACGCCATCGCCGCCGGAGAAGCGGCGCGCGCCCGCCAGGCGGCGGCGCGCCACATGACCAACGCCATGCGGCGCATCCAGCAGGCCGAAACCGCGTTCTGGCAGGAAGAAGGCGCGCGCCTGGCGACGCCGCTGGTCAAGCAGGCCTGAGGCTTCCTGGCCGATGCCCGGCACGCCTCAAGTTGTATGATGACCATATGAATTCAACCACCCATGTGGGCATCGTCGGCCTGGGCGCCATGGGCGCCGGCATGGCCGCTTCGCTGCGCCGGGCCGGCTTCGCCGTCCACGTGCACGACGCGCGCGCCGAGGCGACGCAGCGCTTCGCCGCCGAGGGCGGCACGGCCTGCGCTTCGCCGGCCGAGTTGGCGCGCCACTGCGCAACGATCGTCTCGGTGGTGGTCAACGCCGAGCAGACCGAGACCGTGCTGTTCGGCCCCGATGGCTGCGCTGCGGCAATGCGGCCGGGCAGCGTGTTCGTGATGTGCTCGACGGTGGATGCGCGCTGGTCGCAGGCGCTGGAAGCACGGCTGGCGGCGCTCGGCCTGCTGTACCTCGATGCGCCGATTTCCGGCGGCGCGGCCAAGGCCGCCGCCGGCCAGATCACGATGATGACTTCGGGCGCGCCGGCCGCCTATGCCGCCTGCCAGCCGGTGCTGGACGCGATGGCGGCCAAGGTCTACCGGCTGGGCGATGCCGCCGGTGCCGGCAGCAAGGTGAAGATCATCAACCAGCTGCTGGCCGGTGTGCACATCGCCGCCGCGGCGGAGGCCATGGCGCTGGGCCTGCGCGAGGGCGTGGACCCGGCGGCGCTGTACGAGGTGATCACGCACAGCGCGGGCAACAGCTGGATGTTCGAGAACCGCATGCCGCACGTGCTGGCCGGCGACTACACGCCGTTGTCGGCGGTGGACATCTTCGTGAAGGACCTGGGCCTGGTGCTGGACACGGCGCGCGCGAGCAAATTCCCGCTGCCGCTGTCGGCCACCGCGCACCAGATGTTCATGCAGGCCTCCGCGGCCGGCCATGGCCGCGAGGACGACAGCGCGGTGATCAAGACGTTTCCGGGCATCCACCTGCCCGGTGCAGGCAAAGACTAAGGACCCTCCCAATGCACATCCTCATCACCGGCGGCAGCGGCTTCCTCGGCGCGCGGCTGGCCCGCACCCTGCTCGCGCAAGGCAGCCTGTCGTTGCGCGGCGCGCCGGCGCAGCCCATCGCCCGCATCACCCTGACCGACCGCGTGGCGCCGCCGAACGATCTGCGCGCCGACGCGCGCGTGCATTTCATCGAGGGCGACCTGCCGACACTGGCCGGCGGGCGCGCGCTGCCGGTGGCCGGCACCGACGCGGTGTTCCACCTGGCGGCCGCCGTCAGCGGCGAATGCGAGAAGGACTTCGACCTGGGCATGCGCAGCAACCTGGACGCTACGCGCGCGCTGCTGGAAGCGGCCCGCGCGCTCGGCAGCCAGCCGGTGTTCGTGTTCGCCAGCTCGGTGGCGGTGTTCGGCAGTCCGCCCGGCCAGCCGCTGGCCGAGCCGATCCGCGACGACACCCTGCCCACCCCCCAAAGCAGCTACGGCATCCAGAAATTCATCTGCGAGCAGTTGGTGGCCGACTGCACCCGCAAGGGTTTCGTCGCCGGTCGCAGCGTGCGGTTGATGACGGTGAGCGTGCGCCCGGGCCGGCCGAACGGCGCGGCCTCGAGCTTCCTGTCCGGCATGGTGCGCGAGCCGCTGGCCGGCGAGCGCGCCGCGGTGCCGGTGCCGGCCGACACGGCGGTGGCACTGTCGTCGCCGGCCCGTGCCGTCGAAGGCCTGGTGCGCGCCGCCGAAGCGAGCGACGCCGAATGGGGTCCGCTCACGGCGCTCAACCTGCCGTCGCTGCGCACCACCGTCGGCGAGATGGCGCAGGCGCTGAACGCCGTGGCAGGCGAGCCCGCCACCGGTCTTCTCGACTGGACACCCGACCCGCTGATCCACCGCGTGGTGAGCAGCTGGCCCGGCCACGTGGAATGGGCGCGCGCCCGCGCGCTCGGCCTGCGCGCCGACAGCGACTTCGCGTCCATCGTGCGCGACTACGCGCGCGAGAACCCGGGCGCGCTGAAACTGCCGCTGCTGTAAGCACGATGGCCACGCCGCTGCTGCTGGGCTGCATCGCCGACGATTTCACCGGCGCGACCGACCTCGCCAACAACCTGGTGCGCGGCGGCATGCGCGCGGTGCAGGCCATCGGCGTGCCACGCGCGCCGCTGCAAGGCGATGCGGATGCGGTGGTGGTCGCGCTGAAGTCGCGCACCGTGCCCGCGGCCGACGCGGTGCGCGAATCGCTGCAAGCGCTGGCCTGGCTGCGGGCGCAGGGCGCGCAGCAGATCTTCTTCAAGTACTGCTCCACCTTCGACAGCACGCCCGAAGGCAACATCGGGCCGGTGGCCGAAGCGCTGATGGACGCACTGGGGACGGACTTCACCATCGCCACGCCGGCCTTCCCGGACAACCAGCGCACGGTGTTCAAGGGCCACCTGTTCGTGGGCGACGTGCTGCTGAGCGATTCCGGCATGCGCGAGCATCCGCTCACGCCGATGACCGATGCCAACCTGGTGCGCGTGCTGCAGGCCCAGTGCAAGCGGCGCGTCGGCCTGATCGATTGGCGCAGCGTCGCGGCCGGGCCGGAGGCGATCCGGCAGCGCATCGCCGCCTTGCGCGCCGAAGGCGTGGCGCTGGCGATTGCCGATGCCGTGTCCAACGAGGACCTGCTGCGGCTGGGCGCCGCCGTGAAGGACCTGTCGCTGCTCACCGGCGGCTCCGGGCTGGCGATCGGCCTGCCGGCGAACTTCGGTCTCGCGCCGGCTGCCGCGGCCAGTGCCCTGCCGCCGGCGACAGGTGCGCAGGCCATCCTGTCCGGCAGCTGCTCGCAGGCCACCAACCGCCAGGTGGCGGATTTCATCCACGCAGGCCATCCGGCCTTTGCCCTCGACCCGCTGCGCATCGCGGCGGGCGGCGATCTCGCGGCCGAGGCGCTGGCCTGGGCCGAACCGCGCCTCGCCGGCGGGCCGGTGCTGGTCTACTCCACCGCCGACCCGGCCGCTGTGCACGCGGTGCAAGGCCGGCTCGGTGTGCAGCAAGCCGGCGCGCTGGTGGAGCGCACGCTGGCCGCTATCGCGCGCGGGCTGGCCGAACGCGGCGTCGGGCAACTGGTGATTGCCGGCGGCGAAACCTCGGGAGCGTGCGTGCAGGCGTTGGACATCACAGCCCTGCGCATCGGGCCGCAGATCGACCCGGGCGTGCCCTGGTGCCATGCGCAGGGGCCGCGCGGCGGGCTGCACCTGGCGCTGAAGTCGGGCAACTTCGGCAGCGACGACTTCTTCCGCAAGGCGCTGCGGATGCTCTGAGGCCCTGCGTTACCATCCTTCCAGCATGCAACCGGCCGCGCGATGAACGAATCCCAAGCCCGCGAAGAGATCTGCCGCATCGGCAACAGCCTGTTCGTGCGCGGCCACGCGCACGGCACCGCCGGCAACATCAGCATGAGGCTGGACGACGGCTTCCTCATCACGCCGACCGACGCCTGCCTCGGCTTCCTCGATCCGGCGGCACTGGTGCGGGTCGACCTGCAAGGCCAGTCCATCAACGGCGCGCGGCCCAGCAAGACCCTGGCGCTGCACCGCGGCATCTACACCGCGGCGCGCCACTACGACGCGCAGACGCGCTGCATCCTGCACACTCACAGCGCGCACGGCGTGGCGCTCAGCCTGGGCTCCGAGGGGCTGGAGCTGCTGCCGCCGATCACGCCCTACTTCGTCATGAAGGTCGGCCACGTGCCGCTGGTGCGCTATGCGCGCCCCGGCGCGCCGGAGGTGGTGGAGGAAGTGGCGCACACCATCGCCCACTACGGCGACAGCGGCCGGCCGCTGCGCGCCCTGATGCTGCAGCGCCTGGGCCCGGTGGTCTGGCACGACTCGCCGGCCGCCGCCATGGCGGTGCTGGAGGAGCTGGAGGAAACCGCCCGGCTGATGCTGCTCGCGCCGGTCTATCCCGAGCCGCTGCCCGAAGAAGCCATCGACCAGCTGCGCCAGGCCTTCGGCGCGCGCTGGTGAACCACGTCGCCCGACAACCATGCCCCGCTTCGCCGCCAACCTCTCCATGCTGTATCCGGAGCATGGCTTCCTGGACCGCTTCGCCGCCGCCGCGCGCGACGGCTTCGCCGCCGTCGAATACCTGTTTCCCTACGAGCACGCGCCGGAAGAACTCGCGGCGCGGTTGAAGGCCAACGGCCTGCGGCAGGTGCTGTTCAACGCGCCGCCCGGCGACTGGAACGCCGGCGAACGCGGCCTGGCCTGCCTGCCGGGGCGCGAGGCGGAGTTCCGTGCCGGCATCGCGCAGGCGCTGCGCTACGCCGAGGCGCTTGCCTGCCCGCGCGTGCACGTGATGGCCGGCCTGGTGCCCGAGGGCGCGGACCGCGCCGCGCTGCGCCCGACCTACGTCGCCAACCTGCGCTGGGCCGCGGCCGAAGCCGCGAAGCAGGGCGTCGACCTGCTGGTCGAGCCGATCAACACACGCGACATCCCGCGCTTCTTCCTGAACC
Source organism: Pseudomonadota bacterium (assembly GCA_040384685.1). Lineage (GTDB taxonomy): Bacteria > Pseudomonadota > Gammaproteobacteria > Burkholderiales > Burkholderiaceae_C > Ramlibacter. Next base: position 472,307 of record JAZKIV010000013.1, read on the forward strand.
GGCAGGACCACGCGCACGAGCTGCTGGACGAGATCGGCGCGGCCAACGCCAAGGTGCAGATGGACCTGTACCACTGCCAGATCGTCGAGGGCGACGTGGCGATGAAGATCCGCCAGTACCTGCCCACCGGGCGCGTCGGGCACTTCCAGATCGCCGGCGTGCCGCAGCGGCACGAGCCGGACCTGGGCGAGCTGCACCATCCTTACCTGTTCGCCGTGATCGACGAGGTGGCCGCGCAGTGCGGCTGGGACGGCTGGGTCGGCTGCGAATACCGGCCCGCGCGCGGCAGCACCCCGGGCGGCACCAGCGCCGGGCTGGGCTGGCTGCAGGCGTGGCGCTGACGCTGCGCGCGCCGGTTCACAGCGAACTGGTCATCAGGAAGAGCCGCTTTCTCGGCTGTGTGCAGCCGGTGGCCGATCGCGCTGGCGCACAGGCCGTGGTGGCGCAGCTGCGCGCGCAGCATCCCGGCGCGGCGCATGTGTGCTGGGCGCTGCTGGCCGGCGGCCAGTCGGCCGCCAACGACGACGGCGAGCCCGGCGGCACGGCCGCCCGCCCGATGCTGGAAGTGCTGCGCCACCAGGACCTGGAAGGCGTGCTGGCCACCGTGGTGCGCTACTTCGGCGGCGTGAAGCTGGGCGCGGGCGGCCTGGTGCGGGCCTACACTGACGCGGTGGCGCAGGCGCTGCTGGGCGCCGAGAAGGTCACGCTGCGCCGCCACGTGGAACTACGCTGCGCCGTGCCGTACGCGATGGAAGGCATGGTGCGCCGCGAGCTGCAGCAGGCCGGCGCCGAGCTGCGCGAAGTGCTGCACGGCGACAGCGTGGTGTTCCTGTTTGCCGTCGCCGAAGACGCCGCGGCGGCACTGCGGTCACGGCTCGATGACGCCGGCCACGGGCAGCTGGTGTGGCCGCCGGAGCCGCCGGCGGGCGAGAGCATGTGACTTTGTAGCCCTCCGCGCGGCGGATGGGCGACATCATATGGGATTTATGCCCATATCACAACTGCTCTCAAAAAACTACTCTTTCCGACTCATCAAGATGTTATTCTTCGTAACAGCGAGAGGCATGATCGTGCCTCCTTACCGCGTCCATGCGGGGCAAGTGGCGATGAACGGCTCGTACCTGTGATGGGCGGTCGCCGCGACAGAGGGGACTCAATGCGTCGGCAACTGCATCGTTTGGCTTTTGTGTTTTCGGGCGCTCTGCTCGCGTCGGCGTTGAGTCCTTGCGCGCTTGCGCAATCGGCGCCGGAAGACTGGAGCAACCGGTTCGTGCTGATCGCGAACCCCGAGACGCCCGACGAGGCGGCCGCCAAGGGCGCCGCCGCCATCGACCGCTGGAAGCAGAAATTCAAGGACGCGCGCTTCGCCCAGCAAGTGGCGCGCAAGCTGCGTTACCTGCGCCCGGGCGCCGACGGGTTCTCGCCGCAGCAGCTTGGATGGTTCAAGCGCTTCGACCGCAACCCGCCCGTGACGCAGCCCGTGCACCGCGACTGGAGCAACGTGCTGGGCGGCGCCGGCGGCGTGGGTGTCGCCGGCGTCTATCCCGCGAAATTCTCGTTCAACATCTTCGCGACGCCCAGCTGCGCCAACGACTTCGTGGTCTACACCACGGCCGCCGCCGGGGCCACGGCCTCGGGCACCTTCGCGAGCCGGACCGGGCCGTTCACTGCCAACCCGGCCAACGGCGAGACCACCACCATCACCCGCAGCGGCGCGCCCGCGCTGGTGCTCACCGCCAGCAACAGCTCCAACCTGGGACTGAATTTTCAGATCGGCGCCAACCCCACCGCCACCGCCACCAACCTGGCAGCCGCGATCACCCGCAACGGAGGAACGGCCGGCGTCACCGCCACCAGCGTGACGGGAACCGTGACCATCAGCGCGATCAGCCCCGGCGCCGTGACCGCGGTGACGCTGGCCGACGCAATGGGCAACGACTTCAGCTGGTCGGCCGGCAGCCTCGGCAGCGGCACAGGCACCCCCGGCCAGCCGACCATCGTCGCTTTCAACCAGCTCTACTCGTCCTGCGGCACGACGCCCACCTCGGCGGTGCCCACCACGTTCTGGTCCTACAACACCGGCGCCGGCGCGGTGGCGCAGACCTCTCCCGTGCTCTCGTTCGACGGCAAGCAGGTGGCGTTCGTCCAGAGCGTCGGCGGCGACGCCAGCCTGGTCCTGCTCAAGTGGAGCAGCACGGCCTCCGTCGGCACGGTCGGCGCGCCCACCGTCCCCACGACCGCGACGCTGGCGAACTACCGCACCTGCACGGCACCCTGCATGGCGGTGATTCCCTTCAGCGGCACTCCCGACGACACCAACTCCTCGCCGTTCTACGACTACATCGGCGACACGCTGTACATCGGCGCCGACAACGGCACGCTGCACAAGTTCACCGGCGTGTTCAACGGCACGCCCGCCGAGCAGACCACCGGCGGCTTCCCGGTGACGGTGAGCACCGGCAACATGCTGTCGTCGCCGGTCTACGATTCCGCCACCGGCCTGGTGTACGTCGGCAGCGACACCGGCGCGTCGACCGGCGGGCGGCTGCATTCGGTCTGCGCGGTGACGGGCATCAACGCCACGCTGTGCAGCGTGAGCGGCACGGTGGTGAACAGCGGCCAGCTCGCCGCCTTCACCATCCAGCAGGACGGCAACAACACCACCGGCGTGCGCGAAACCCCGGTACTGGATTCGACCGCCAAGCGGGTCTACGTCTTCGTGGAGTCGGACCCGAACAGCAACTGCGGCGGCGTCAACTGCAAGGCGGTCTACCAGTTGCGCACCGACATCTCGATCAACAACAGCACGGGAACCCGGGCGAACATCGGCCGCGGCCAGATCTTCAACCGCGTGCTGTACACCGGCGCATTCGACAACACCTACTACACGAGCGCCAACCCGGCCAGCCCCAGCGGCTTCCTCTACATGTGCGGCGCGCTGTCGGACGGCAGCGACTCCAAGAAGCCCACGCTGTGGAGGATCCCGATCGCCAGCAACGTCATGGGCGCGGCGGTGGTGGGACCGACACTGGTCTCCAACGCGAACTTCGGCGACAACGCCAACTGCTCGCCCGTCACCATGGTCATGAACGGGGCCAACGAGTACCTCTACGTCAGCGTGAGCGCCATCGGCAACGACACCGGCTGCAGCGGTGCCTGCATCTACATGTACAACATGACCGGCAAGACCTGGAACACGTCGGCCACGGCGAACGCCGGCCTGCCGGCGGCAGGCGGCACCGGCGGCATCATCGTCGACAACATTTCCTCGACGACCGGCGCCTCGCAGATCTACTACTCGACGCTCACCGGCCCAGGCAATGCCGTGCAGGCCAGCCAGGCCGGGCTCAACTAGGCACCCATTCGATGCAAACGCACAATCCGAAGTCTTCGCCTCACGAGGGCGGAGAACCTTCCGGGAACAAGAAGCCCTACGTCAAACCCGCGTTCCGCCACGAGCGCGTGTTCGAGACCATGGCCCTGGCCTGCGGCAAGATCTCGACCACCCAGTCGTCCTGCCGCGCGAGCCGCAAGAATTCCTGAGTCCGCGATGCAAGACAGCAGGACCGAGTTGGCGGCCCAGGTGCTGCGGCAACGCGGCCGCCTGCCGCTGCGCGTGAACGGCACGAGCATGCTGCCGTCCGTGCTGCCGGGCGACGTGGTGTTCGTGCGCCATGGCGGCGCCGACGCCGCGCGCTGCGGCGACCTGGTGCTGTTCCAGCGCGAGCAGCGGCTCTATGTCCACCGGGTGATCGGGCGGCAGGGCGCGGACCTGGTGACGCAGGGCGACGCGAACCCGCGGCCCGATGACCAGGTGCAGGCATCCGAATTCCTCGGCACGGTGGTGCGCCAGTGGCGCGGCGGCAGCGCCTTCACGCCGCGCGACCGGCCGACCGGCCTGTCGCGCGCCGCATCGGCGCTGTTTCGCCGCTCGTCGGGCGCCTCCCGCCTGTTCTCGCGGATGCATGCGCTGCTGGCGCCACGCCCATGACAGCCGAGCGCGCGCGGCACCGGGTGGTGATCACCGTCGGCCGCATCCCGATCGCCGTGCGCACGGCCGATGCCGCCTTCGTGCGGATGCTGCGCCGGCGCTATGAGGGCTTCCTGGAGAGCGGAGCGGACCTGCCCTGCGAATACGAATTCGACGTCGAGCTGTCGCCGCCCGCCGGCGTCGACCCGGACGCCGACGTGCAGGTGTCGCGCCGCGATGAGGCGTGGGTGATCGAGCGCGGCGACTTCCGCGCCGAATGGGATCCGCGCAGCCGGCACGGCCACATCCGCCAGGCCGCGAATCCGTACTCCATCGATTCCGTGCTGCGCATCGTGCACACGCTGATCCTCGCCATGCGCGGCGGCTGCCTGGTGCATTCGGCCAGCGCGGTGCGCGGCGGCAAGGCCTACCTGTTCGCCGGGGTGTCCGGCGCCGGCAAGACGACGATTTCCCGGCTGGCGCCGCGCGACGTGAAGGTGCTGACCGACGAGGTGTCCTACGTCTGCAGGGAGCCGGCGGGCTACCGGGCTTACGGCACGCCCTTCGCCGGCGAACTGGGGCGCCCGGGCGCGAACGTGGATGCGCCCCTGGCCGGGGTGTTCCTGCTGGCCCAGGGGCCCGAGAACCGGATCGACCCGGTGCCGCCGGCGCAGGCCGCGCGCGCCATGCTCGGCAACACGCTGTTCTTCGCGCAGGACGCGGCACTGGTGCGCGGCGTGTTCGACGGCGCGCTGGACTTGGTGCAGTCGGTGCCGGTGCGGCAATTGACGTTCGTCCCCGACGCGCGGGTCTGGGACCTGGTGGGATGCGAGGAGACAGCATGACGACGAGCGGCAAATGCTATGTGGCGCGATCGGCCGACGTGGCCGCGCGCCTGATCGGCGGCGAGATGATGATCATGTCGGGACGCGATGCCTCGCTGTTCTGCCTGAACGAGACGGCGTCGGTGCTGTGGAAGGCGGCCGACGGGCAGGCCGACATCGACCAGATCGCCGCGCTGGTGTGCCAGCAGTACGACGTCGCTCCCGACGCCGCACGAGAGGACCTGCTGGAGGTGGCGCGCGAGCTGGCCTCGCACCGTCTCCTCGTGCTGTCCGACACGCCGGTGGGCCGGACGCCATGAGTTCGCTCATGGACGAGCTGGGCGCGCGGGCGCTGGCGCTGGGCCTCCCGCTGGGCGTGCACCTGGACCTGACCTACCGCTGCAACGAACGCTGCGTGCACTGCTACCTCGACCACGAGGACCATGGCGAGATGGACACCGGGGAAATCCTGTCGGTGGTCGACCAGCTGGCCGAGGCGGGCGTGATGTTCCTCACCCTGAGCGGCGGCGAGATCTTCATGCGCAAGGACGCCCTCGACATCGTCGCGCACGCGCGCAGGCTGCAGTTCAGCGTCAAGCTCAAGACCAATGCGGTGATGGTCGACGCCGACAAGGCGCGCGCGATCGCGGCGCTCGGCGTGGAGTCGGTGCAGATCAGCGTGTACTCGCACAAGCCTGAGGTGCACGACGCCATCACCAAGGTGAAGGGATCCTTCAAGCGCACCATCGAGGGCGCCAGGCTGCTGAAGGACAACGGCGTGCGGGTCAGCTTCGCCGGCGTGCTGATGCAGCAGAACGCGCACGACTACCGCGGCGTCAAGGCGCTGGCCGAGGAGATGGGCGTGGGATTCACGCTCGACCCGACCATCACGCCGATGATGGACGGCGACCGCGGCATCCTCGACCTCAACATCGACCGCGCGCTGCTGGCGCAGGTGATGCACGACCCGGCGCTGGGCGGCGATGCCGCATCGGCGCCTGCCGGAGCGCCGCTCGCGCTCGAGGAAGCGATGGAGACCATTCCCTGCAGCGCGGGCCACACCGCCTGCTACATCTCGCCCTACGGCGACGTGTTCCCCTGCGTGCAGTTTCCGCTGCCCAGCGGCAACCTGCGGCAAACCAGGTTCATCGACATCTGGAACGACTCGCCGCAGCTGGCGGAAGTGCGCTCCATCCGCGTCGCCGACCTGGAGGGCTGCTCCTCCTGCGGCAACAGCGGCAGCTGCTCGCGCTGCCCCGGCCTGGCCTACATGGAAGGCAACATGCGCGGCCCGTCGATCCAGGACTGCGAGAAATCGCTCGCGCGCACCGGCATCGCCTCGCCGAACCTGCGCCGGCGCGACGCGGGCGAGCGGCCGGTGGTGTGGATGACCGCGGGGTGATGCCGCCGCTTGCGCCGGAGGTCCGGCTGCTGCTGTGCGCCGGGCGCCTGGCGCTGGACGCGCGCGCGCGGGCCGGATTCGGCGAACTGCTGCGCCTGCCGCTGGACTGGACCTTCCTGCTGGAACTGGCGTCGGCGCACGGCCTGGTGCCGCTGCTGTACCAGCACGCCGAAGAGGTCGCGCCCGAGGCGCTGCCGGCGAGCGTGCTGACGGCGCTGTGGGCGGCGCAGGAGGTCACGTCGCGGCGCAACCAGGCGATGTCGCGCGAGCTGCTGCACGTGCTCGACCTGCTGGAACACTACGGCATCGCCTGCGTTCCCTACAAGGGCCCGACGCTGGCGCAGGCCGTGTACGGCGACATCGCGATGCGCCAGTTCAGCGACCTGGACATCCTGGTGCGGTGCAAGGACGTGTCCAGGGCGAGGCAGCTGCTGGCCAAGGCCGGCTACGCGCCGGCGCACGACCTCACGCGCCACGCGGAAGCCGCGCTACTGCGCTCGCCCTCGCACTACCACACCATGCTGCTGCATGCGGGCACGGGCGTGGCCGTCGAGCTGCACTGGCGCACCGACCCGGTCCGCGCCGTCGAGAAGTTCTGCCCCGACGTGTGGACGCGCCCCGCGCGCGCCGACTTCCGCGGCACCCGCATCCGGGAGTTCCGCCGCGACGAGCTGCTGCTGATCCTGGCGCTGCATGGCAGCAAGCACCACTGGTCGAGCCTGGGCTGGCTGGTCGACGTCGCCGAGCTGATCCGGCAGGGGGAGCACGACTGGGCCTGGATCTGGGAAACGGCGGCCAAGCTGCGCGCGCGGCGCAGGCTGGCGCTGGGGCTGCATCTCGCGCATGCGCTGCTGGACTGCCCTTTGCCGCAAGCCGCGCGGCAGCCGCTTGCGTCGCTGCAGGTGGAGGCCCTGGCCGACGCGATCTGCGCCGACCTGTCGCACGCCGGCATCCATGCCACGCGCGGCGCCGTGGCGCGCGCGCGCCTGGATTTCAGCCTGTGCGACACGCGGCTGGAAGGCGTGCGCGGGCTCGCCCGGTCGCTGTTCGCGCCGAGCATGGCCGAACTGACGCGCTGGCACCTGCCGCGCGCGCTGCAGTTCCTCTATGTTCCGCTGCGCATCGGCCGGCTGGCCGTCAAGCACCTGCACCAAGCTGCCGCAGCGTCTCCATCGCCGCCGCCGGCGCGCGTTCCTTGGCGCCGCTGATGAAGTACATGAAGACTTCGTGGCGCGGGCTCTTCGCGGTCCAGGCCCGCGCCCCGGCCGCCCACTGCGCCAGGGCCTGCGGCGCATAGCCCGTCGGGCAGCCCGATTCGGTGCGCATCAGGCGCAAATAGGCCAGCTCGCTGCCGGCGTCGGCGATCGCCGGATAGGTGTCCGAGTCGGCATGCACGGTGGCGCAGCCGTGCATGCGCGCGAGCTCCAGGTATTCCTCGCACACGAAGCTGTCGTGCCGTGCATCGAGCACGTGGCGCAGCGGCCGGCCGGCGACCTCGCGCGGCAGCAGCGCCAGGAAGGCGCCGATGTTCCGTGCGTCGAATTTCGTGCTGGGCATCAGCTGCCAGACGATCGGGCCGAGCTTGTCGCCGAGTTCGGCGATGCCGCTGTCGACGAAGCGCTGCACCGACTCTGCCGCTGTCGACAGGTCCTTGCGGTGCGTGGTGAAGCGGTGCGCCTTCATCGAGAACACGAAGCCGTCCGGCGTCTCGTCGCGCCACTTGGCGAAGGTGGGCGGCTTGAAGGTGCTGTAGAACGTGCCGTTGACCTCGATGGCCGTGAGGTGCCGGCTGGCGTGCGCCAGCTCCCGCGCATGCGGCAGGCCCTTGGGATAGAAGTTGTCGCGCCAGGGCTCGTAGGTCCAGCCGCCAATGCCGACGCGAATGCGGCGGCCCTCGCTGTCCTCGACGCGAATGCGTGAGGAAGTCCCGTCGTGGCTCATCGTGTGTTCCGGCAAAGGCCACACTCTAGCGCCCACCGCCCGGGCGTCGTACAGTGTCTCCACTCCCCTCACGCTTTCCCCCCACATGAACGCTCCGCTTCACCGCGAAATGCCCGCGGCCGTGCTCGACAGCGCCACCGCGCTGTCCCAGGTCACCGCCCAGTGGGACGGCGACATCGTGCGCCAGCTCACCGACTACATCGCCGTTCCCGCCAAGTCGCCCGGCTTCGACCAGGACTGGGCGCAGCACGGCCACATCGACACCGTGGTGCGCAACGCCGCCGCCTGGGTCGAGGCGCAGAAAGTGCCGGGCCTGCAGCTGGAAGTGGTGCGGCTGCCGGGGCGCACGCCGGTGCTGTTCTTCGAGGTGGCGGCCACCAAGGCCGGCTCCACCGGCACGGTGCTGATGTACGGCCACCTGGACAAGCAGCCCGAGTTCAACGGCTGGCGCAACGACCTCGGCCCCTGGACGCCCAAGTACGAGGACGGCAAGCTGTACGGCCGCGGCGGCGCCGACGACGGCTACGCGGTCTACGCCAGCATCGCCGCCGTGCAGGCGCTGAAGGCGCAGGGCAAGCCGCACCCGCGCATCGTCGGCCTGATCGAGACCTGCGAGGAATCCGGCTCCTACGACCTGCTGCCCTACGTGGACGCGCTGCGCACGCGGCTGGGCGAGGTGGCGCTGGTGGTCTGCCTGGATTCCGGCGCCGGCAACTACGACCAGCTGTGGCTCACCACCTCGCTGCGCGGCCTGGTCGGCGGCGTGCTGAAGGTGGAGATCCTCACCGAGGGCGTGCACTCGGGCGACGCCTCGGGCTTGGTGCCTTCCAGCTTCCGCATCATGCGGCAGGTGCTCGACCGGCTGGAGGACAGCGCCACCGGCCGGCTGCTGCCGGAGATCTTCCATTGCGAGATCCCGCCCGAGCGCGTCACCCAGGCGCAGGCCACCGCCGCGATCCTGGGCGAGGAGGTCTACCAGCGCTTTCCCTGGGCGCACCACGACTGCAACGGCTCGACGCTGGTGGCGCTGCCCACCACCACCGACCCGACGCAGGCGCTGCTGAAGCGCACCTGGCAGCCCACGCTGTCGGTCACCGGCGCCGAGGGCTTCCCGTCGCTGCAGGACGCGGGCAACGTGCTGCGCCCCTACACCGCCTTCAAGCTGTCGCTGCGCCTGCCGCCGCTGGTCGATGCGGGCCAGGCGGTGCAGCAGCTGAAGCGGCTGCTGGAGGACAACGCGCCCTACCAGGCCAAGGTGACCTTCGAGTCGGTGGGCGCCGCTTCGGGCTGGAACGCGCCAGGCACGGCGCCCTGGTTCGAACGCGCGCTGAATGCCGCGTCGCTGGCGCACTTCGGCGCGCCGGTCGGCTACATCGGCCAGGGCGGCAGCATTCCGCTGATGGGCATGCTGAGCCAGGGTTTCCCGGCGGCGCAGATGATGGTCTGCGGCGTGCTCGGCCCGCGCAGCAACGCGCACGGCCCCAACGAATTCCTGCATGTGCCGTACGCCAAGAAGCTGACCGCGTCGGTGGCCGAGGTTCTGGCGCAGATGCCGTGATTTAGTTCACAAAACCACCTGTTGCGGGCCGGTGGAATGCGCAGGATCATCCGGTGCAGATGAATGATCTCGCGGGAGAATCCACTCTTTCCACCTACACCGCGCTGGATGGCGACAACCTTGCCGTCCAGGACTGGCCGCTCGCTCCCGAGCTCGCGCCGCGCGGGGTGGTCATCATCGTCCACGGGCTGGGCGAGCACGCCGGGCGCTACGACCACGTGGCCCGGCAGCTGAACCGCTGGGGCTTCGCCGTCCGCGGCTATGACCACTACGGCCACGGCGAGTCCGGCGGCGCCCGCGGCGCCCTGCCTTCGGACATGCGGCTGGTCGACGACCTGGCCGACCTGATGGACAGCACCCGCGCGCGCATGGAGCCCGGCACGCCGCTGCTGCTGCTGGGGCACAGCATGGGCGGCCTGGTCGCCAGCTGCCTGGTGGCGCAGCGCGCCCGCGCGCTGGACGGGCTGATCCTGTCCTCGCCCGCTTTCGATCCCGGCCTGGGCACCGCGCAGAAGGTGCTGCTGGCCGTGCTGCACAAGCTGGCGCCGAGCTTGGCGGTGGGCAGCAGCGTGAACCCGGCGCTGCTGTCGCACGACGCTGGCGTGGTGGCCGCCTACAAGTCCGATCCGCTGGTGCACGACCGCGTGACCGCGCGGCTGGCGCGCTTCATCGTGGACCACAGCGCCGGGGTGCTGGCGCAGGCCCCGCTGTGGCAGGTGCCCACGCTGCTGATGTACGCCGGCGCCGACCGCGTGGTGAACCCCGAAGGCAGCCGGCTGTTCGCGCAGGCGGCGCCGCGCGAGGTGGTGACGGTGCGCCGCTTCGACGCGCTGTTCCACGAGATCTTCAACGAGGCTAACGCCCAGCCGGTGTTCGACGCGCTGGGGGCCTGGCTGGACGAGCGCTTTGCGGCGCGCGCCGGCGCCGGGGTGCCGGTCTAGCGCGCCTGCGCGGCCGCCACGCCGCCGGCGTGGCGCAGCGCCAGCCACAGCAGGCCGCCGCCGGTCAGCAGCACCGGCAGGATCGATCCGTAGTTCAGCAGGGCCCAGCCCTGGGTCGTGACCAGCACGCCAGAGGCGAACGAGCTCAGGCCGAGCGTCGAGAAGGTGATGAAGTTGAGCGCGCCCTGCGCGCGGTCGCGCTCCTGCGGCGTGTACGTCGACAGCGACAGCGTGGTGCTGCCGGTGAACAGGAAATTCCAGCCCACGCCCAGCAGCGTGAGGCCGATCAGGAACTGCTGCAGCTCCACGCCCGACAGCGCCACCGCGATGCACGCCAGGTTGAGCAGCACGCCCACGCCCATGACCGGCAGCGCGCCGAAGCGCTTGATCAGGTGGCCGGTGAAGAAGCCCGGCGCGAACATGCCGATCACGTGCCACTCCAGCACCAGCGCCGCGTCGGAAAACGGCAGGCCGCACTGCTGCATGGCGATCGGCGTGGCCGCCATCAGCAGGTTCATCACGCCGTAGCCCAGCGCCGCCGCGCCGGCCGAAACGATGAACACCGGCTGGCGCATGATCTGCGCGAGCGGCCGCCCGCCCGCGCCCGGCACCTTGGGCGGCACCGGCGGAAACTCGATCAGGGCCATCAGGCCCAGCGCCAGCAGCGCCACCACGGCCAGCACCAGGTAGACGCCGGCGAACGGCACGCCGACCAGGTCGCGGCTGCGCGCGGCCAGCGCCGGGCCGAACACGCCGCCCGCCAGGCCGGCGGCCAGCACCAGCGACACGGCTTTCTCGCGCGCCTCGGGCTTGGCGAGCTCCGCCGCCGCGAAGCGGTACAGGCCGGCGTTGGCGTTGTAGAAGCCGGCCACCATGGTCGAAAAGCACAGCAGCCAGAAATTGCGGCTGGCCGCCGCGTAGGCGCACAGCAGGCACGACAGCATCGCCACCACCAGGCCGGACTGGAACGAGCGCTTGCGCCCGAATGCCGCCTGCGTGCGCGCCACCGCGCCGGTCGACAGCGCGCTGCCCACCACATAGCCCATCACCGGCACCGTCGCCATCCAGCCGTAGGGCGCGAGCGACAGGCCGACCAGCCCGTTGATCGCGATGAAGCTGACATTGTTGATGAGGAACAGGCTTTGCAGCGCGGCCAGCAGCCAGAGGTTGCGGTTCATCGGGTTCCCAGGGTCAGCAGGGCCAGCGCCGCCAGCGGCGCGGTGTCCGCGCGCAGCACGCGCGGACCCAGGTGCGCGGCGCGGAAACCCGCCGCGGCGGCGAGATCTTCCTCGAGCGCGCTGAAGCCGCCTTCGGGGCCGCTCAGCAGCCACACCGGCGCATCGGCTTGCACCGCCTGCGGCAGCGCCAGCGCGGAGGCGCGCGGCGACAGCAGCACGCGCGTGCCGCCAGCCGGCGCACGCGCCAGCCACTGCGGCAACGCCGCCACCGGATGCACCTGCGGCACGCGGTTGCCGCCGCACTGCTCGCAGGCGGCGATGGCGACCGACTGCCAGTGCTTGCGCTTCTTCTCGGCACGCTCGCCCGCCAGGCGCAGCACGCTGCGCTCGCACACCAGCGGCTGCACGCTGGCGGCGCCCAGTTCGGCGGCTTTTTCCACCAGCCAGTCCATGCGCTCGTTGGCCGGCATGCCGACGGCCAGGTGCACCGCGCGCGCCGGCTCGCGCTCGGCGGCCACGTGCCGCCCGACGCGCGCGGTCACCTCGCTGCGGCCCATCTGCCCGATCACCGCCTCGTATTCGCCGCCTTCGCCGTTGAACAGCGTGACCGTCTGGCCCGGCTGCATGCGCAGCACCTGCACGTGGCGCGCCGCGCCCGGCGGCAGCGACAGCTGCTGGCCCTCGGCCAGCGGCACCGGGCAGTGGATGCGCGGGCTGGATGCGGCCACTAGACGCGGCCGAAGGCGTAGCCCGACACCCCGTCGCTGCCCTCGATGTCGTCGATCAGGCGCAGCAGCGGCGCGAGCTCGCGGTAGCGCGTGGCGGTGGCGCGGATGTAGCCGATGAAGCGCGGCGTGTCGGCCAGGTACCTGGGCTTGCCGTCGCGCAAGGTGAGGCGCGCGAAGATGCCGGCCACCTTCAGGTGCCGCTGCAGGCCCATCCACTCCACCGCGCGGTAGAACTCGCCGAAGTCGGTGTTCACCGGCAGGCCGGCCTTCTGCGCGCGCTCCCAGTAGCGCACCGTGACGTCCAGCACGAACTCCTCGTCCCAGCTGAGGAAGGCATCGCGCATCAGGCAGGCGATGTCGTAGGTGATCGGGCCATGCACCGCGTCCTGGAAATCGAGCACGCCCAGGCGCGGCTCGGCCGGGTCGGCGGGCATCATCAGGTTGCGCGGCATGAAGTCGCGGTGCACGTAGACGGCGGGCGCGGCCAGGTTGTTGCGCACGATCAGCGCGAACTGCGCGTCCAGCGTCTCGCGCGCGGCGCCCTGCAGCTCCACGCCGCGGTGCCGCGCCAGGTACCAGTCGGGAAACAGCGCCAGCTCGCGCGCGAGCAGCGCCTCGTCGTAGGGCGGCAGCACGCCGGGGCGCGAGGCCGCCTGCCAGGCGATCAGCGCATCGATGGCGCGCTGGTAGAGGCGGGTGTTGGCCATGGGGTTGTCGCGGTCCACCGCCTCGATCATGGTCTGGCGGCCCAGGTCGCTCAGCAGCATGAAGCCCTGCGGCTCGTCCCAGGCCAGCACGCGCGGCACGTGCAGGCCGGCATCGGCCATCAGGCCCGCCACCTTCACGAACGGCCGGCAGTTCTCCTTGTCCGGCGGCGCATCCATGATGATCAGGCTGCCGCCGTTGTCGCACTGCACGCGCAGGTAGCGCCGGAAGCTGGCGTCGGCGGACGCCGGCTGCACGCCGGAGGCATGAAGCCCGTGGGCGGCGCTCACCTCCTGCAGCCAGCGGTGGAAGGCCGCCTCGCGCGCGGAATCGGTCCAGAGGACCGTCGCCGAGGCGGGGGCGGAAGAAGTCGAGGGGGGCCCGGAATCGCTCATGGATAATTCATTCTACAAATCCAACCGTGCCGGCCCCTTCGGGCCGGCCGCTGTTTCTCCCCGATGCACAACCCGAACCCCCGGGCCTTGCCCGCCCGCTTCGCGCTGACCCCCCTGGCCGTGGTGGCCGCGGCTGTGCTGCAGGCCGGGCCCGCATGGGCCCAGCAGGCCGCCGCCGACGCGCCGGCGCAGCTGCGGCCCACGCCGGCGCTGCGCGAGGACATTCCGCGCGAGTCGCGGCGCGACCGGCCCACTTTCGTCTCGGGCGAGCACATCTCCGGGCGCACCGACCTGGAAACCCTGGTCGAGGGTGCCGCCGAGCTGCGCCGCGGCGATACCGTGATCCGCGCCGACCGGCTGGAGTACTACCAGCCCGACGACCTGGCCAAGGCGCGCGGCAACGTGCACGTCAACCAGGCCGGCAACATCTTCGAAGGCCCGCTGCTGGAGCTGAAGGTCGACGCCTTCGAAGGCTTCTTCAACGAGCCGCGCTACCGCTTCCTGCGCACCGAGGCCTACGGCGAGGCCGACCGCGTCGATTTCCTCGACGAGAACCACTCGGTGATCCGCAACGCCACCTACACCACCTGCAAGCGCAAGCCCGGCCCGGACTGGATGCCCGACTGGATCCTGCGCGCGGCCAGCCTCAAGCTGGACCAGGAGCAGGAGGTCGGCCAGGCGCAGGGCGCGGTGCTGAGCTTCTTCGGCCTGCCGATCCTGCCGGTGCCGTCGCTGAGCTTCCCGCTGTCGGACACGCGCAAGTCGGGCCTGCTGCCGCCCACCATCGGCCTGGACAACGTGAGCGGCCTGGAGCTCACGCTGCCCTATTACTGGAACATCGCGCCGAACCGCGACGCCACCTTCTACCCGGCGCTGATGTCCAAGCGCGGCGTCGACCTGGGCGGCGAATTCCGCTACCTGGAGCCCGACTACGCCGGCACCGTGCGCGCCAACTACATGCCGGGCGACCGGCTGCGCCACCGCGACCGCTGGGGCTTCTCGGGGCGCCACGACGGCGCGTTCAACCTGGGCGGAGAGCGGTTCGGGCTGAACCTCAACCTCAACCGGGTGAGCGACGACAACTACTGGCGCGACTTCTCGCGCACCGGCACCTCGCTCACGCAGCGCCTGCTGGCCAACGACGGCGCGCTGTCCTGGGCGCAGGGCAACTTCTCCGTGACGGCGCGCGCGCTCAAGTGGCAGGTGCTGCAGGACCCGGCCTCGCCGATCACGCCGCCCTACGACCGCGCGCCGCAGGTGGTGGGCCGCTACGCGCGGGAAGACCTGCCGGGCGGCCTGCAGACCTACGTCGAGACGGACTACACCCGCTTCGAATCGGACCGCATGCTCACCGGCCAGCCGAACGCGCGGCGCAGCTTCACCGTGGCACGCCTCTCCCGGCCGTGGCAGACGCCCGGCTGGTTCGTGACGCCCAAGCTGCAGCTGCACACCACCAATTACCAGTTCGACGCGCCGCTGGCCAACGGCGCGACCTCGGCCAGCCGCACCGTGCCCACCTTCAGCCTGGACAGCGGCCTGGTGTTCGAGCGCGACGCCAGCTACTTCGGCCGCGCCTTCCGCCAGACGCTGGAGCCGCGCGCCTTCTACGTCTACACGCCGTACCGCGACCAGAGCCTGCTGCCGGTGTACGACACCGCCGCCAACGACTTCAATTTCGCGACCATCTACACCGAGAACGCGTATGTCGGCAACGACCGCATCGCCGACAACAACCTGCTGACCCTGGGCGCCACCACGCGCCTGATCGACCCCGACAACGGCGCCGAGGTGGCGCGCTTCGGCGTCGCCCAGCGGCTGCGCTTCAAGGACCAGCGCGTCACCCTGCCGGGCGAAACGCCGGTCAGCGAGCGGCTGTCGGACATCCTGTTCGGCGCCTCGGTCAACTGGTCGCCGAAGTGGAGCACCGACGCCACGGTGCAATACAACCCGAAGACCGGCCAGTCGATCCGCTCGACGATCGGCGCGCGCTACAGCCCGCGCGACTACCACGTGGTCAGCGCCGCCTACCGCCTGCAGCGCGGCCTGAGCGAACAGCTGGACGTGGGCTGGCAATGGCCGCTCAACGACCTGTGGGGCGACCGCGGCCAGGACCTGGGCCCGGGCCGCGGCGAGGGCGAGGGCCGCTGGTACAGCGTCGGGCGCCTGAACTTCAGCCTGAAGGACCGCCGCCTGGTCGACGCCGTGGTCGGGCTCGAATACGATGCCGGCTGCTGGCTGGGGCGGGTCGTGTTCGAGCGGCTGCAAAGCAGCACCTCGAGCGCCAACAAGCGCGTGCTGTTCCAGCTGGAGTTCGTCGGCTTCAGCCGCCTGGGCTCCAACGCCCTGAAGGCGCTCAAGGAAAATGTCCCGCGCTACCAGTACCTGCGCGAAGAGGTCACCACGCCCAGCCGCTTCGGCAACTACGAATGATGATGAAAGAGCCCCCGATGAACCGTCGTTTCCCGATCCTCGCGCTGGGGCTCGCAGCCGCGCTCGCGCTGCCCGCGCTTCCCGCCGCGGCCCAGGGCCTGCGCATCGGTCCGCAGGCCGCTCCGGCCGCCCCGCGCGCCGGCGGCGCCGTCAGCACCGGTCCGCAGTCGGCCGACTACATCGTGGCGGTGGTCAATTCCGAGCCCATCACCAACAACGAGGTGCGGCTGCGCACCCTGCGCTTCGCGCAGCAGCTGCAGCAGCAGGGCGGCGCCGTGCCGCCGGCCGCGCAGCTGGCGCGCGAGGTGCTGGAACGGCTGGTCAGCGAGAAGGCGCAGCTGCAGCTGGCGCGCGAGACCGGCCTGAAGGTGGACGAGGCGGCGGTGGACCAGGCCGAGCTGAACGTGGCGCGGCAGAACCAGATGGAAGTGGCCGATTTCCGCCGGCGCATGCGCGCCGAGGGCATGGATCCGGCGCAGTACCGCGAGGACCTGCGCAACCAGCTGACGCTCACGCGGCTGCGCGAGCGCGAAATGGAAGGCAAGGTGAAGGTCGGCGAGCTGGACATCGACCACTACATCCGCGAGCAGCAGAGCGGCGCGGGCGACCCGGCCGGCATGGAGCTGAACCTGGCGCACATCCTGGTGGCCGTGCCCGAAACCGCGAACGATGCCCAGGCAGCGGCGCTGCGCGCCAAGGCGCAGCTGCTGCTGCAGCGCGCGCGTGGCGGCGAGGACTTCGCCAAGCTGGCGCGCGAGAATTCGGACGCGCCGGGCGCCGCCGGCAGCGGCGGCCAGATCGGCATGCGCACCGCCGATCGGCTGCCGCCGGTGTTCCTGGAGGCGGTGCGCCGCCTGCCGCAGGGCGGCGTGAGCGACGTCGTGCGTTCGGCGGCCGGCTTCCACATCGTCAAGGTGCTGGAAAAGCACCAGCTCGGCCTGCCCGGCCTGGCCGTCACGCAGACCCATGCGCGCCACATCCTGCTGCGGCTCTCGCCGCAGCTGAGCGAGGCGGCGGCGCGCGCGCGGCTGGCCGACTTCAAGAAGCGGATCGAATCCGGCAGCGCCGACTTCGCCCAGCTGGCGCGCGAGAGCTCGCAGGACGGCAGCGCCCGCAGCGGCGGCGACCTGGGCTGGGCCAACCCCGGCCTGTTCGTGCCCGAGTTCGAGGAAACGCTGGCCAGCCTGTCGCCCGGCAAGATCGCCGACCCGATCGTCACGCGCTTCGGCGTGCACCTGATCCAGCTGCTGGAGCGGCGCCAGGCCACGCTGGGCCAGCGCGAGCAGCGCGAGATGGTGCGCGCCCTGCTGCGCGAGAAGAAGCTGGACGAGGCCTATGCGCAGTGGGCGCAGGAAGTGCGCGGCCGCGCCTACGTCGAGTACCGCGAGCCGCCCCAGTAAATGGAGCCCCCACGCTCCCCGCCTAGGGCGGGTTGCTGCCCCCCGAGGGGGCGCTCGCGCCTTGGGGCGGCCCGGCGGCGCTCGGTTCCCTCCCGATGAAGCACATCGCCCGCAAGCGCTTCGGGCAGCACTTTCTCGCCGATGCCGGGGTGATCCACGCCATCGTGCGCGAAATCGATCCGCGGCCCGGCCAGGCCATGGTGGAAATCGGCCCCGGGCTGGCGGCGCTCACACAGCCGCTGGTGGAGCGGCTCGGCCGGCTCACCGTCGTCGAACTCGACCGCGACCTGGCGGCGCGGCTGCGCGAACACAAGCAACTGGACGTGGTCGAAGCCGACGTGCTGAAGGTGGACTTCCGGGCGCTGGCGCAGCGGCTGGACGCCAGCGGCGGCAAGCTGCGCGTGGCCGGCAACCTGCCCTACAACATCTCCTCGCCGATCCTGTTCCACCTGCTGGACTTCGTCGACTGCGTGCAGGACCAGCACTTCATGCTGCAAAAGGAAGTGGTGGACCGCATGGTGGCCGCCCCCTCGACCAGCGACTACGGGCGCCTGTCGGTGATGCTGCAGTGGCGCTACGCGATGGAGAACGTGCTGCACGTGCCGCCCGACGCCTTCGATCCTCCCCCCCGGGTGGACAGCGCCGTGGTGCGCATGGTGCCGCTGGCGCAGCCGCCGGCCATCGACCCGAAGCTGCTGTCGGAGCTGGTGCAGGTGGCGTTCAGCCAGCGCAGGAAGCTGTTGCGTCACACGCTGGGGAAATGGCTGGAGCAGCGGGGGTTCGGCGGGGAGTTCGACGTGCAGCGGCGGGCGGAGGAGGTGGCGGTGGCTGAGTATCTGGCGCTTGTGGCGGCCCTCACCCCAGCCCTCTCCCAGAGGGAGAGGGAGTAATTCCAAAGCCAAAGAAAAACGCCCGGGATCACCGGGCGTTTTTATCTTTGCTTTGCGGGCTCAGGCTGCTGCGAGCCAATAACCTGCATTAAACGGGCTGCTCATGCGCAGCGCCAGGGGCGACACGTCGAGCAGCTTGTCCGTCGGCATTTTCTCGCCGCTTGCGTCGGAGGGCAGGGCGATCCCGGTCACGGGTTCGCTCTGTTGGGCCTCATTCGCCCGTTCCACTTGGCCTTGTTGTGCGGAACGGGCTACGGAAAAGAATAGAAACATCGGAAGGGCACTTTCCGGTCCGCCCAGTAGTCGGCGGTGTCGCGGAAGATGTCCAGCAGCTGCTCGCGCGCTTCCTTGTCGAATTTCCCGTTGGCCGGGATGTGCTCCAGCACCACGATGAAACCGGGCTGCGGGCCCGATTTATGCAGCGGGTCGGTCATGCAGTCGTACAGCGCATCGAAATTCTTGCCGAAGTGCGCGGGCAGCATGAATTGCTGGGCGATCATGTCCAGCACGTCCTGTTTGCTCTGGGCCGTGGCCAGGTTGGCATACAGGAAATGGTGGCCCAGGGCCGTCGCCGTTTCCTGCAGGTCCTGCACACGGAACGCCCGGATGGACTGGACGATGTTGGTGCGCACGCCCTTCAACAGGGTGTTGTGCGCATCCTTGCTACGAAGTGGTGTTTCCATCTCCGCGTCTTTCTCAATAGTCAAAAACAGATCCCGCTTCATTTCGGGGGGTCACTCCACTATCTTGCGAAAACTGGCGTAATGGTCTGCCGTGTAATAGCAGCTCTGCGGTGCCCGCGGCGGGCCACCGCACACGATGCGCCGGGCGCCCCGGTCGCGTGATCCTGGTGTCGCCACGGTGTACTCGCGATAAAACCCGCGCGTGGCGGCCGGCAGCTGGCGCTCCCGGTTGCCGAACACCGTGCCGTCCTTGTCGAAGCGGAACGGACCGCCCTGGCGGATGCGTTCGTAGGTCTCCTGGCCCTGGCGGGGAAGCTCGACCACGCGAACTGTGGCTGTGCTGTGCCCTGGGGGCTCCGTCGTGGTCCTGGCTTGTGCCGGGACGGTACCGAGGATCGCGAAGAGCAAGCAGCTAGTAAGTGCAAACTTGACAGCCGCGAGGCGGGACATGAACGGACCTTCTGGGTGACCTTTTCGGGGACGTCACTCCGGATTACCTTGGACTTGCGATCCTGGGGTAAACCCGAAATTCAAGTCGGCTAGTGTGATGCATGTGGTGCCAAATTGCAAGCGGCTGCCCACTTTTTGGGCAGCCGCGCAAGGCCATTCCGGTTCCGCCGGCAAGCTGCTGAGTTAGCGCCTGCTTTTTTGGTGAGCCTTACCGGCCCGCGTTCGCGTCGGCAACGGTCAAAGCCGTCATATTGACGATGCGGCGCACGGTTGCGCTCGGCGTGAGGATATGCAGGGGTTTGGCCGCTCCCAGCAGCACCGGGCCGATGGCGATGTTGCCGCCTGCCGCTGTCTTGAGCAGGTTGTAAGAAATATTAGCTGCATCGATGTTCGGCAGCACCAGCAGGTTGGCGTCGCCGGTCAGCGTGCTGTGCGGCATCTGGGCGTGCCGAGCGGCACCGTCCAGCGCCACGTCGCCGTGCATTTCGCCGTCCACCTCCAGCCACGGCGCCTCCAGGCGCAGCAGGTCCAGCGTCTGGCGCATCTTCACGGCGCTGGGCTGGTTGCTCTGGCCGAAGTTGGAGTGCGACAGCAGCGCCGCCTTGGGCTTGACGCCGAAGCGCAGCATTTCCTCGGCCGCCATCACCGTGATCTCGGCCAGCTGGGCGGCATCGGGGTCGTAGTTGACGTGCGTGTCCACCAGGAACACCTGGCGGGTCGGCAGCACCAGCGCGTTCATGCAGGCGTAGGTGTTGCAGCCGGCGCGCTTGCCGATCACCTGGTCGATGTAGTGCAGGTGGATCAGCGTGGTGCCCCAGGTGCCGCAGATCATGCCGTCCACCTGGTCCTTGTGCAGCAGCATGGCGCCGATCACCGTGAG
Organism: Pseudomonadota bacterium; assembly: GCA_040384685.1. GTDB lineage: Bacteria > Pseudomonadota > Gammaproteobacteria > Burkholderiales > Burkholderiaceae_C > Ramlibacter. The sequence goes on from JAZKIV010000013.1 coordinate 492,682, forward strand.
GCGGCGGCGCATCTCGATCTTGGCCATCTGCGCCGTCACGCCCTTGCGCTCGGTCATGCGGTGGTAGGTCTGCCAGAAGTCGCGGTAGCGCTCGTCCCACTCGGTGTTGACGATGTCGTAGTCGCGGCCTTCGGCCAGCCGCAGGCCGAATTTCTCGATGCGCTCGGCGATGATCTTGGGCCGCCCGATCAGGGTCGGCCGCGCCAGTCCCTCGTCCACCACGATCTGCGCGGCGCGCAGGATGCGCTCCTCCTCGCCTTCGCAGTACGCCACGCGCTTCTTCTCGGCGCACTTGGCGGCCGTGAAGATCGGCTTCATGATCGTGCCCGAGGCATAGACGAAGCTCTGCAGCCGCTCGCGGTAGGCGTCGAGGTCGGCGATCGGCCGCAGCGCCACGCCGCTGGCGGCGGCGGCCTCGGCCACGGCCGGCGCGATCTTCATCATCAGCCGCGGATCGAACGGCTTGGGGATCAGGTAGTCCGGCCCGAACGACAGCTGCTGGCCGGCATAGGCCGCGGCCACCACTTCGCTCTGCTCGGCCTGGGCCAGCTCGGCGATGGCGTGCACCGCGGCGATCTCCATCTCCACCGTGATGGTGGTCGCGCCGCTGTCCAGCGCGCCGCGGAAGATGTAGGGGAAGCACAGGACGTTGTTGACCTGGTTGACGTAGTCGGTGCGGCCGGTGGCGATGATGCAGTCGGCGCGCGCGGCCTTGGCGTCCTCCGGGGAGATCTCCGGGTTCGGGTTGGCCAGCGCCAGGATCAGCGGGCTGGCCGCCATGGTCTTGACCATCTCGCCCTTGAGCACGCCGCTGGCCGACAGGCCCAGGAACACGTCGGCATCGCGGATCACCTCGGTCAGCGTGCGCGCGTCGGTGGGCTGCGCGAACTGCGCCTTGTCCTCGTCCATCAGCTCCTTGCGGCCCTGGTACACCACGCCGGCCAGGTCGGTCACCCAGATGTTCTCGCGCGGCATGCCCAGCTTGAGCAGCAGGCCCAGGCAGGCCAGCGCCGCGGCGCCGGCGCCGGAGGTGACCAGCTTGACCTTGGAGATGTCCTTGCCGACCACCTTCAGGCCGTTGATGATGGCCGCGCCGACGACGATGGCCGTGCCGTGCTGGTCGTCGTGGAACACCGGGATCTTCATGCGCTCGCGCAGCTTGCGCTCCACGTAGAAGCAATCCGGCGCCTTGATGTCTTCCAGGTTGATGCCGCCGAAGGTGGGCTCCAGCGCGGCGATCACGTCGACCAGCTTGTCCAGGTCGTGCTTTTCGTTGATCTCGATGTCGAACACGTCGATGCCGGCGAACTTCTTGAACAGCACCGCCTTGCCTTCCATCACCGGCTTGGCGGCCAGCGGGCCGATGTCGCCCAGGCCCAGCACGGCCGTGCCGTTGGTGATGACCGCCACCAGGTTGCCGCGGCTGGTGTACTTGAACGCGCTGTTCGGGTCCTTGACGATCTCCTCGCAGGGCGCCGCCACGCCGGGCGAATAGGCCAGCGCCAGGTCGTGCTGGTTGATCAGCTGCTTGGTCGCGTGGATCGCCACCTTGCCGGGCGTCGGGAACTCGTGGTACTCCAGCGCCTGCTGGCGCAGCTCGGCGTGCTTGTCCTTGGGCGGATGGGCGGGACCCGCAGAGGGGTGGGCCGGGGATTGGGACGGCATGGGTGCGGTGTCTCCTGTGCTGTCGCCCGCCAAGACTGCGCTGCGACGCTCTGATTGAGGGGGGCGATTGTAGACTTCATTGCGGGAAAACCCTAGGGCCAAACCCTGCCAGGGGGCCTGCGTTCCATGCCACATGCGCATAGGGGGCGAGGCAACCGGCATTGGCCTTGGCGCGGGCCAGCGCCTACAGTGCCGACGCTCAGGAGAACCATTGCATGACTGCTTCCACGCAAGCCCGGCGCGCCGATCGCGTCGCCGCGGTGCTGGCGCTGCTGGCGCCCCGACTGGGGGACGACGGCGAGCGCGCGCGTTTCGAACCTTTTGCCCGCGACTACTTCAGCCAGGTCGACCTCGACGACCTGGAGGAGCGCGCCCCCGAGGAACTGGCCGGCGCCCTGTGGAGCCACTGGCGCTTCGGCGCCGAACGGGCCGCCGGCGCGCCCAAGGTGCGCGTCTTCAATCCCACCGCGGCCGGCGACGGCTGGGCCAGCGGCCGCAGCGTGGTCCAGATCGTCAACGACGACATGCCGTTCCTGGTCGATTCGGTCAGCATGGAGATCCAGCGGCAGGGGCTCGCGCTGCACCTGATCGTGCACCCGATCTACGCGGTGGAGCGCGACGGCGCGGGCGCCCTGCGCAGCATCGCGCCGCGCAAGGCGCTGCCGCAGGCGCCGCGCGAATCGTGGATGCTGGTGGAGATCGACCGCGTCGCCGATGCGCGCCAGCAGGAAGCGCTGGCCGCCGGCATCGCGCGCGTGCTGGGCGACGTGCGCGCGGCCGTGCGCGACTGGCAGCCGATGCGCGAGCGCATGGTGGAAGCCGCCGACGAGCTGGGGAGCGCACCGGCCGTGGTGCCGCCCGCCGTGGTGAGCGAAAGCCAGGCCTTCCTGCACTGGCTGTCGGAGGATCACTTCACGCTGCTCGGCTACCGCCGCCACGACCTGGTGGAAGACGCCGGCCAGCCCGGCCTGCGGCCGGTGCCCGGCAGCGGCCTGGGCCTGCTGCGGGACAACGCGTCGGAGCAGCTGTCGGCCAGCTTCGCCGCGCTGCCGGCCTCGGCGCGTGAACTGGCGCGCGCCGCGCTGCCGCCGCTGATCGTCACCAAGGCCAACACCCGCGCCACGGTGCACCGCGACAACTACACCGACTACATCGGCGTGAAGCGCTACGGCGCCCAGGGCGAGGTGGTCGGCGAGCACCGCTTCATCGGGCTGTTCACCTCCACCGCCTACAGCGCACGCGCGGCCGAGACGCCGCTCTTGCGCGGCAAGATCGACGCCATCGTGCAGCGCGCCGGCTTCTCGCCGGGCGGCCACCTGGCCAAGGCGCTGCAGCACATCCTGGAAACCTATCCGCGCGACGAGCTGTTCCAGATTCCCGAGAACGAGCTGTTCGACACGGCGCTGGGCATCCTCGGCCTGGGCGAGCGCCAGCGGCTGCGCCTGTTCGCCTGGCGCGACCCGTTCCAGCGCTTCGTCTCCTGCCTGGTGTTCGTGCCGCGCGACGTGTATTCCACCGACCTGCGGGTGAAGTTCCAGCGCATCCTGATGGCGGCGCTGAACGGCAGCAACGCGGAGTTCGACGTGCTGCTGTCGGGCACCACGCTCGCGCGCATCCACTTCATCGTGCGCACCGTCCCCGGCCAGGCGCCGGCGTTCGACCGCAAGGACCTCGAGCGGCAACTCGCCGGCGCGGCCCGCCGCTGGGACGACGCTTTGCGCGAAGCGCTGCTGCGCGCCGAGGGCGAGGGTGCGGGCCTGTCGCTGTTCAAGCGCTGGGCCGACTCCTTTCCGGCCTCGTACCGCGAGGCCGTGGCCGCGCCCGATGCGGTGGCCGACATCCGCAAGCTGGCCGCGCTCACGCCCGAACAGCCGCTGGGCCTGGCGCTGTACGCGAACGGCACGCCGGGCGAGCTGGGCCTGAAGGTCCTGCGCCTGGGCCAGCCGCTGGTGCTGTCCGACAGCCTGCCGATGCTGGAGCACATGGGCGTGCGCGTGATGGGCGAGGCCAACCACCGCATCGGCGACGGCGAGAACACGGTGTGGCTGCACGACTTCGCGCTGCAGGCCCAGCCGGCCGACGAGATCGAGCGCGAGACGCTGGCGCGGCTGTTCGAGGACGCGTTCGCGCGCGTCTTCCGCGGCGAGGTGGAGAACGACGACTTCAACCGCCTGGTGCTGCGCGCCGGCCTGGCGGCCGAGGACATCGTGATCCTGCGCGCCTATGCCAAGTACCTCAAGCAGATCGGCTTCGCGCAGGCGCAGTCGACCATCGCCGCCACGCTGTCGGCGCATCCGCGCATCGCGCGCATGCTGGTCGGTCTGTTCAAGCTGCGCTTCGATCCCGAGCGCAACGACGCGGCCGGCGCCGAGGCGCAGGTCAACGCGATCGAGAAGGCGCTGGAGAAGGTCAGCAACCTGCAGGAAGACCGCGTGCTGCGCCAGCTGCTGGCGCTGGTGCGCGCCACCCTGCGCACCAACTTCTGGCGCACCGGTGTGGGCCATTCGGGCGCGCCAGGGCCACGGCGCAGTTTCCTGAGCTTCAAGCTGGAATCGGCCAAGGTGCCGGGGCTGCCGCAGCCGGTGCCGCTGTACGAAATCTTCGTCTACTCGCCGCGCTTCGAGGGCATCCACCTGCGCGGCGGCAAGGTGGCGCGCGGCGGCCTGCGCTGGTCGGACCGCCCGGACGACTTCCGCACCGAGGTGCTGGGCCTGGTGAAGGCGCAGATGGTGAAGAACACCGTCATCGTGCCGGTGGGCTCCAAGGGCGGCTTCGTGCTGAAGAAGGCGCCGCCGGCCACCGACCGCGACGCCTGGCTGAAGGAAGGCATCGCCTGCTACCAGGACTACCTGCGCGGCCTCCTGGACCTCACCGACAACCTGCTGGCCGGCCGCACCGTGGTGCCGCCGCAGGTGGTGCGCGTGGACGGCGACGACCCCTACCTGGTGGTGGCGGCCGACAAGGGCACGGCGACCTTCTCCGACTTCGCCAATGCGATCAGCAAGGAATACGGCCACTGGCTGGGCGATGCCTTCGCCTCGGGCGGCAGCGTGGGCTACGACCACAAGGCCATGGGCATCACCGCGCGCGGCGCCTGGGAGAGCGTGAAGCGGCATTTCCGCGAAATGGGCATCGACACGCAAACCACCGACTTCACCGTGGTCGGCATCGGCGACATGTCGGGCGACGTGTTCGGCAACGGCATGCTGCTGTCGCCGCACATCCGGCTGCTGGCCGCGTTCGACCACCGCCACATCTTCATCGACCCGACCCCGGACACCGCGCCTTCCTTCGCCGAGCGCGAGCGGCTGTTCCGCCTGCCGCGCTCGTCCTGGGGCGACTACGAAACGCGGCTGATTTCCGAAGGCGGCGGCGTCTGGGCGCGCTCGGAGAAATCGATTCCGGTGTCGCCGCAGGCGCGCGCCGCGCTGGGCATCGCCGCCGAGTCGCTGACGCCGGCCGAACTGGTGTCGGCCATCCTGAAGGCGCCGGTCGACCTGCTTTACAACGGCGGCATCGGCACCTATGTGAAGGCCGCCAGCGAGACGCATGCCGACGTCGGCGACCGCGCCAACGACGCGGTGCGCATCGACGGCGGCGAGCTGCGCTGCAAGGTGGTGGGCGAGGGCGGCAACCTGGGCTTCACCCAGCGGGGCAGGGTGGAAGCGGCGCTGGCCGGCGTGCGCCTGTACACCGACGCGATCGACAACTCCGCCGGCGTCGACACCTCGGACCACGAGGTCAACATCAAGATCCTGCTGGGCATCGCCCAGGCCGAGGGCCTGCAGACCGAAGCCGAGCGCGACGCCTTCCTGCCGCTGATGACCGACGAGGTGGCCGCGCTGGTGCTGCGCGACAACTACTTCCAGACCCAGGCACTGTCGATCGGCCGCAGGCTGGCCGCCCAGCAGCTGGACGAGCAGGCGCGCTTCATCCGCTACCTGGAAAAGACCGGCCAGCTGCACCGCGCGGTGGAATTCCTGCCGTCCGACGAGGAGCTGGCCGAGCGCAAGACGCGCGGCCTGGGGCTGAGCGCGCCCGAGCAGGCGGTGCTGCTGGCCTACGGCAAGATGTGGCTGAACGACGAACTGATCGCCTCCGACGTGCCGGAGGACCCGTGGATCGCCACCGCGCTGGAGCGCTACTTCCCCTCGCGGCTGCGCGACAGCTTCGGCGCGCTGATCCCGCGCCATCCGCTCAAGCGCGAGATCATCGCCACCCACGTCTTGAACAGCATGGTGAACCGGGTCGGCCCGACCTTCGTGCACCGTTTGAGCGAAGTCACCGGCGCATCGGCGCCGCAGATCGTGCGCGCCTACCTGGCCACGCGCGAGGTGTTCGGCCTGGTCGCGCTGTGGCAGCAGATCGAGGCGCTGGACAACCGCGTGCCCGACGCGGTGCAGGCCGAGATGGTGATCGCGCTGCGCGAGCTGGTGGCGCGCGCCACCGCCTGGTTCCTGCGCGCCCGGCGCTGGGAGCACCCGACCGACCAGCAGGTGGGGCGCTTCGCGCCGGCGGTGCAGGTGCTGCGCGCGCAGTGGGAGGCGCAGGCCCTGCGCTCGCAGCGCGCCGACGGCTGGGTGTCCGCGGGCGTGCCGCAGGCGCTGGCGCTGCGGGTGGACGCGGCCGGCATGCTGGCCGGCGCGCTGGACATCGCCGAGATCGCCGACACCGGCGGGCGCGACATCGCCCAGGTGGCGGGCGTGCATGCGGCGGTGGGCGAGCGCCTGGGCCTGCCGGTGCTGCAGCGGCAGATCGACGCGCTGGCTTCGGAGAACTACTGGCAGCAGCTCGCCAAGCTGGCGCTGGCCGACGACCTGGCCGACCTGCAGCGCTCGATCGCGCTGCAGGCGGTGAGCCGCCACAGCGGCGACGCCGCGCAGGTGCTGGACGCCTGGCAGCAGGGCAACCGCCAGGCCTTCGACCGCGCGCAGCGCCTGCTGGCCGAACTGCGCGACGCGCCCGGCGGCGGCGACCTGGCGATGCTGTCGGTGGCGCTGCGCGAGCTGCGCAACCTGGCGTGACATTGAGGAGGTGGCGCCGGCGCAGCCCGGCGGTATCATCCCGGCACACTTCACTCCCCAAGGAGCAGCCATGGGCCTGATGGACTTCATCAAGAAGCAGTTCATTGACGTCATCCAGTGGACGGAATCGGACGAGGGCACGCTCGCCTGGCGCTTCCCGATGGCCGACATGGAGATCCAGTACGGCGCCTCGCTCACGGTGCGCGAGTCGCAGATGGCGGTGTTCGTCAACGAAGGCAAGGTGGCCGACGTGTTCGGCCCCGGCATGTACAAGCTGACCACGCAGACCATCCCGGTGCTGACGTACCTGCGCAACTGGGACAAGCTGTTCCAGTCGCCGTTCAAGAGCGACGTGTATTTCTTCAGCACGCGCCTGCAGGTGGACCAGCGCTGGGGCACGCCGCAGCCGATCACCATCCGCGACAAGGACTTCGGCGCGGTGCGGCTGCGCGCCTTCGGCAACTACACCTACCGCGTCGGCGACCCCAAGCTGTTCCACACCAGCATCTCGGGCACGCGCGAGGTCTACACCGTCAGCGAGCTCGACGGCCAGCTGCGCGGCATGATCCTGCAGCACATCTCGGGCGCCATCGCGCAAAGCGGCATTCCCTTCCTCGACCTGGCGGCCAACCAGGGCGCCTTCGCCGACGCCCTGCGCAAGGAGCTCGACCCGGCCTTCGCCGCCATCGGCCTGAAGCTGGAGGGCATGACCCTGCAGAACCTGTCGCTGCCCGAGGAGCTGCAGAAGATCCTGGACCAGAAGATCGGCATGGGCATGGTCGGCAACGACATGGGCAAGTTCATGCAGTACCAGACCGGCCAGGCCATCCCCGAGATGGCCAAGGCCGCGGGCCAGGGCGGCGGCGTGGCCGGCGATGCGATGGGCCTGGGCGCCGGCATTGCCATGGGCCAGGTGCTGGCGCAGAACCTGCAGCAGGGGCTGCAGGGCGGCGGTGGCGGCCAGGCCGCGGCCGGTGCGGCCGCGGCGGTGATCAAGCCCGAAGACGTGATGGCAACGCTGGAGAAACTCGGGGAGCTCAAGGCCAAGGGCATCCTGACGCAGGACGAGTTCGATGCCAAGAAGGCCGAGCTGCTGAAGAAGCTGGTGTGACCGGCCGTCTTCGCGACTGAGGCTTGGCCACCGAACCGTCCCAGCGGCTGTACCGCGCGGCCTGCCCGGGCTGCGGCGCGCCGGTCGAATTCCGCAGCGCGCAGTCGGCGTTCGCGGTGTGCAGCTATTGCCAGAGCACCGTCGTGCGCGAGGGCGAGACGCTGTCGCGCATCGGCAAGATGGCGGAGCTGTTCGAGGACTACAGCCCGCTGCAGCTGATGGCGGCGGGCCGCTGGCAGGGCAAGGCCTTCACGCTGGTCGGCCGGCTGCAGTACCGCAGCGGCAGCGGCCCCTGGACCGAGTGGATCGCGCTGCTGGACGACGGCAGCACCGCCATCCTGGGCGAGGACAACGGCGCCTACGTGTTCTCGTGGTCCGCGCCGGCCGGCCGCGACCTGCCCGATGCCTCGCACCTGCGCATCGGCAACATCACGGCCATCGAGGGCCGCAGCTACACGGTCAGCTCCAACGAGCAGGTCGCGCTGGTCTCGGCCCAGGGCGAGCTGCCCAAGCTGCCGCCGCTCAACCAGACCTTCCCGATGGTGGAGCTGCGCAGCGCCGACGGCGAGGTGTTGGCCATCGACTACGGCGCCCAGCCGCCGCAGGTGACGCGCGGCAACGCGGTGCAGCTGGACGGCCTGCAGCTGACCGGCCTGCGCGGCGACAACGAGAAGGCGTCCGCCGGCCGCCAGTTCGCCTGCCCGCATTGCGGCGCGCCGGTGCAGGTGCAGCTGGAAGCCAGCAAGAGCATCACCTGCCGCTCCTGCAACAGCCTGATCGACCTGAGCAGCGGCGTCGGCGGCGAGCTGCGCCACGCGCTGCAGGACGAGCCGGTGAAGCCGCTGATCCCGCTGGGCGCCGCCGGGCAGCTGCAGGGCGTGCAGTGGCAGGTGGTGGGCTACCAGCACCGCATGGGCCACGAGCCCGGCGACGACGAGCATTTCGGCTGGGAAGAGTACCTGCTGTACAACCGCAAGCGCGGCTTCGCCTTCCTGGTGGATTCCAGCGAGGGCTGGAGCGTGGTCAAGCCGACCACCGGCGCGCCCGCGCTGTCGGACAGCGGCAAGTCGGTCAAGTACCTGGGCACCGCCTACCAGCTGCAGTCCAGCTACGAGGCGGAAACCGGCTACGTGGCGGGCGAGTTCTATTGGCCGGTGGAGCGCGGCCAGAAAACCTTCAACCGCGACTTCGCCAGCGGCAAGTCGCTGCTGTCGCTGGAGGAAACGCCGCGCGAGCGCATCTGGTCCTCGGGCAGCCGCCTCGACAGCGAGCTGGTGGTCAAGGCGTTCGGCCTGGAGGCGCGGCGCGACCTCCTCAAGCGCGGCGACCCGGGGCCCATCAGCGGCGCGGGCGGCATTGGCGGCATCGGCTGCGGCACGCTGATGCTGATCCTGTTCGTCATCCTCGTCCTGGTCGCGCTGGTGCGCGCCTGCGACAACAACACGGGCGGCGGTTCGCGCAGCTCGGGCGGCTCGTTCGGCGGCTATTCCAGCGGCGGCGGGCACAAGTAACTTTTCCTGGAGGTCCTCATCATGTTGGATTGGTTGAAACCCGCGGCCTTCTTCGGCTCCATCCTGTACGCGCTGGTGGGCGTGATGGTGTTCTGGCTCAGCTTCGTCATCCTCGACAAGATCACGCCGTACAAGCTGTGGGAAGAGATCGTGGAGAAGCACAACATCGCGCTGGCCATCGTGACCGGTGCGATGGCGCTGGGCATTTCCATCATCGTCGCCGCCGCGGTGCATGGGTGACCGCCGTTCGCCCTGAGCCTGTCGAAGGGCACGCGCAGGGCTTCGACAGGCTCAGCCCGAACGGTGCACCACCGAAGAACGGTGCGCCACGCCCGATCGAGGTGGCGCTGCTCGCCTCCGTGTTCGTGGTCGCCGCCTGCGGGCTGGTGTACGAACTCGCGGCCGGCGCGCTCGCCTCCTATGTGCTGGGCGACTCGATCCTGCAGTTCTCCACCGTCATCGGCACCTACCTGTTCGCCATGGGCGTGGGCTCGTGGCTGTCGCGCTTTTTCGAGCGGCAGTTGCCCGCGCACTTCCTGCGCATCGAGCTGCTGGTGGCGCTGGCCGGCGGATTCCTGCCGGCCCTGCTGTTCCTGGCCAACGCCTGGCAGCCGGCCGCCTTCCGCCCGCTGCTGTACGGCCTGGTGCTGCTGGTCGGCATCCTGGTCGGGCTGGAAATCCCGCTGGTGATGCGCATCCTCAAGCGCAACGTGGCGCTGCGCGAACTGGTCTCGCAGGTGCTTACCTTCGACTACCTGGGCGCGCTGGCCGTGTCCATCGCGTTCCCGCTGCTGCTGGTGCCGCAGCTCGGGCTGGTCCGCACCGGCCTCTTGTTCGGCCTGATGAACGCCGCCGTGGCGCTGTGGGCGCTGTGGCTGTTTCGCCATGAGCTGCGGCGCTGGCGTGCGCACGCGCTGGCCTGCGTGGGGACGCTGGTGGCGCTCGGGGCCGCCTGGGCCGGGGCGCAGCAGATCACCACCCTGGCCGAGGACCGCTTCTACCAGGACAAGGTGGTGCTGGCCGAAAGCTCGCCCTGGCAGCGCATCGTGCTCACCCACGGGCGCGGCGGCTGGCGCCTGTTCCTCAACGGCAACCTGCAGTTCGCCGAAAGCGACGAATACCGCTACCACGAGGCGCTGGTGCACCCGGCGATGGCCGCGCACGGCGCGCCGCGCAAGGTCGCCATCCTGGGCGGCGGCGACGGCATGGCCGCGCGCGAGGTGCTGCGCTGGCCTTCGGTGCAGAGCATCACGCTGGTGGAGCTGGACCCGCGCATGACGCGGCTGTTCTCCACCCATCCGGCGCTGGTGCAGCTCAATGGCGGCGCGCTGAACTCGCCGAAGCTGAAGATCGTGAACACCGACGCCTTCCGCTGGCTGGAGGACAGCCGCGAGACCTTCGACGTGGTGATCGTCGACTTTCCCGATCCCACCAACTTCTCCATCGGCAAGCTCTACACCAACTCGTTCTATTCGCTGCTGGACCAGCGCCTCGCGGCCTCGGGCTACGCGGTGGTCCAGACCACCTCGCCGCTGATCGCGCGCCAGAGCTTCTGGACGGTGGCGGCGACCGTGGAGTCGGTGGGCTTCACGGCCGCGCCGTACCACGCGCACGTGCCCAGCTTCGGCGAATGGGGCTACGTGATCGCCAGCCGCCGCCCGATGCGCTGGCCGCAGGCGCTGCCCGAGGGCCTGCGCTTCCTCGACCTGCCGGGCCTGCCGCAGCTGTTCGAATTTCCGCGCGACATGGCGCGTGTGCCGGCCGAGGTGAACCGGCTGTCCAATCAGGTGCTGGTGACCACCTACGAACGCGAGTGGGGCAAGGTGCATCCGTGACGAGCACGCGGCGCGCGCTGCTGGCGGCCGGTGCGGCGGTGCTGGCGGGCTGCAAGCGCTTGCCCGAGATCACCGGGGGTTTCGCCGGCGCGTCACCCGAGCGCGGGCACCTGCTGCGCGAAGGCCTGCCGGCGGGCGCACCAGTCATCAGGCGCACGCAGGTCGTCATCGCCGGCGGCGGCATCGCCGGCCTGGCGGCGGCGCGCGCGCTGCGCCAGCGCGGCATCGAGGACTTCGTGGTGCTGGACCTGGAGGACGCGCCCGGCGGCAACAGCCGCGGCGGCAGCGTCGCAGGCATCGCCTGCCCATTGGGTGCGCACTACCTGCCGGTGCCCGGCGACGATGCGCCCGAGGTGCAGGCGCTGCTGGAGGAGCTCGGCCTGCGCAAGCGCGTGGCGGGGCGGTGGGTCAACGACGAACGCCACCTGTGCCACAGCCCGCAGGAGCGCCTGTTCTTCCGCGGCCGCTGGCAGGAAGGCCTGCTGCCGCTGGACGACGTCGGCGCGGCAACGCTGGCGCAGTACCGCCGCTTCGCGCAGCTGGTGGACGCCTTGCGCGGCCGCACGCGCTTCGCCATTCCCGCGTCGGTGCATCCCTGGCTGCCCGAGCACCTGGAACTCGACGCGCTTCCTTTCTCCGCCTGGCTGGCGCGCAACGGCCTGGACGACGCGCAGCTGCGCTGGTACCTGGACTACTGCTGCCGCGACGATTACGGCGCCGGGCTGGACGCGGTGTCGGCCTGGGCCGGCCTGCACTACTTCGCCGCGCGCCATGGCTTCCACGTGCCGGGCGAAGGCGGCAGCGATGGGGAACGCGAGCGCGACGCGGTGTTCACCTGGCCGGAGGGCAACGGCTTTCTCAGCCGCGCGCTGGCGGCGCCGCTGAAGGAGCGCTTTCGGCCCGCGCGGCTGGTGCGCCGCGTCGCGCAAACGCGCGGCGGCGTGGAGGTGGACGCCTTCGACTGCGCGGCGCGCACGCACGAGCGCTGGCAGGCCGCGCACTGCATCGTCGCCCTGCCGGTGTTCGTGGCTGCGCGCGTGGTGGAGGACGCGCCGGCGGTCCTGCAACGGCGCGCCGCGCATTGCCGCTACGCGCCCTGGGCGGTCGCCAACCTGCACCTGCGCGCGCCGCTGGACGACCGGTCAGGCGCCCCGGCCGCCTGGGACAACGTGATCCACGGCGCGGCCGGGTTAGGCTACGTGGTGGCCACGCACCAGAGCCTGGACCCGCGGCCCGGCCCCACGGTCTTGAGCTGGTACCTCGCGCCGGGCGAGGCGCAGCGCGGCGCGCTGCTGCGGCGCGACTGGCCGGCGTGGCGCGACGCCATCCTGGCCGAGCTGTCGGTGCCGCATCCGGACCTCGCCGCCAAGTGCACGCGCATCGAGGTCGCGCGCTACGGCCACGCGATGGCCGTTCCGCGGCCCGGAACGCTCGCCACGGCAGGCGCGCCGCCCACGGTGGGCCGCCTGGATTTCGCGCACGCGGACTGGGCCGGCTACTCGGTCTTCGAGGAAGCCTTCACGCTCGGCCACCGCGCCGCGGCGCGCATCGCCATTTGACGATTTGGCGCCTTTTGGCGCAAAATGCGCCAAAAGGGAGGAAAGCCCATGTCCGATGTTCCGCCGTTCGTCTCGGTGAAATTGCCCGCCTCGCTGGTGGGCCAGGCACGCGAAGCCGCGCAGACCATGCGCCGCTCGGTCGCGAGCCAGATCGAATACTGGGCGACGCTCGGGCGGGCGCTGGAACACGCGGGCCTCACCACCTCCGACAGCCAGGCGCTGATCGCGCGGCAGGAGCGCGCCGCCTACACCACATCGCCGCCGGTGCTGCCGACCTCGCCCGAACTGGACGACCTGCACGGCCACGTGCTGGCGCTGGCCAAGTCCGGGGCATTGGCGGACCGCGCGCAGAACGCCGTCACGCGCAACAAGAGCAAGACCGCACGCAGCGGCAAGGGCCGCAAGGCCGCCTGACCCCCACCGCCGCGCGACATGCCTGTCCTGCATCTGGTTGCGGGCCCGAACGGCGTGGGCAAGTCCACGCTGTACGAGTACCTGATCGCCCCACGCCATCCGACGCTGCCCTTTGTTTCCGCGCAGTTGTACGCGGCCGAACGCCTGCAGCACATCGACGATCTCGACGAGCGCACCCTGATGGCGCAGAACTGGGTCGACGCGCGCCGGCAGGAGCTGTTGCGCGAAGGCACCTCCTTCGTCAGCGAAACGGTGTTCTCGCATCCCTCGCGCGTCGCCCTGATCGCGCAGGCGCGCTCGCTCGGCTACGAGGTGGTGCTGTACGCGCTGGGCCTGGACGAGCCGCGCAAGCTGCTGCAGCGCGTCAGCCAGCGCGAGCGCGAAGGCGGCGCGCCAGTGGCCTCGCACAAGGTGCTGGAACGCTACCCGCGCGCGCTGGAGAACTTCCGCCGCGCCACCCGCCTGGCCGACCTGATGTTCCTGTTCGACGCCGTCGATGCGCAGCACGGCGGCCCGCGCCTGATCGCCTCGGTGGTGGCCGGGCAGATGCACCTGCACACGGTGCTGCGCCCGCGCTGGGTCGATAAAGTCCTTGGCTTCGCGGAAGGCTGATCAGCCGCGCATCAGCGCCTCGATCTCGCCCGCGTCCACCGGCACGCCGCGCGTGATCAGCTCGCAGCCGCCGTCGTTGACGATGGCGTCGTCCTCGATGCGGATGCCGATGTTGTGGTACCGCTCGGGCACGCCTTCGGCCGGGCGCACGTAGATGCCTGGCTCGATGGTCAGCACCATGCCGGGCCGCAGCACGCGGCTCGGGCGGTTTTTGATGACCTCGCCCGACAGCGGGTCCTTGCGCTCGCTCGGCTCGGTGGTGTCGCCCGGCTCCACGTAGCTGCCGCAGTCGTGCACGTCCATGCCCAGCCAGTGGCCGGTGCGGTGCATGTAGAACTGGAAGTAGGTGCGCTGCTCGATCACGTCGTCCAGCGTGCCGACCTTGTTCCTGTCCAGCAAACCGGTGTCCAGCATGCCCTGCGCCAGCACCTTCACCACCGCCTCGTGCGGGTCGGTGAAACGCGCGCCCGGCTTGGTCACGGCGATGGCCGCGCTCTGCGAAGCCAGCACCAGGTCGTACAGCTCGCGCTGCGGGCCGCTGAATTTGCCGTTGGCCGGGAAGGTGCGCGTGATGTCGCTGGCATAGCCGTCGAGCTCGCAGCCGGCGTCGATCAGCACCAGCTCGCCCGCGCGCACCGGCGCCGCGTCGGCGCGGTAGTGCAGCACGCAGGCATTCGGGCCCGACGCCACGATGGACGCATAGGCCGGGTACTGCGAGCCGGCGGCGCGGAACTCGTGCATCAGCTCGGCGTCCAGGTGGTACTCGCGCACGTCCTTGCCTTCGCGCAGCATGCGCGCGCAGGCCCGCATGGTGCGCACGTGGGCGCGCGCGCTGATGGCGGCGGCGCGGCGCATGACGTCCTGCTCCTGCGCGTCCTTGAAGAGGCGCATTTCGTCGAGCACGGCGCACAGGTCGTGCTGCCGCTCGGGGCACAGCGCCCCGTAGCGCACGCGCGCGCGCACCTTGTTCAGCCAGCCGGCCACGCGCTGCTCCAGCCCGTTGTGCGTGGCGAACGGAAACCACACGGTGTCGCGGTTCTCCAGCAGGCGCGGCAGCTTCGCGTCGAGGTCGGCGATCGAATGCGCCGCGTCCACGCCCAGCGCCGCCGGTGCGGCTTCGGTGCCCAGGCGCAGGCCGTCCCAGATCTCGCGTTCCAGGTCCTTGGGCTGGCAGAACAGCGTGCTGGTGCCGTCGCCGGCCACCACCAGCCAGGCATTCGGCTCGGTGAAGCCGGTCAGGTAGTAGAAGTAGCTGTCGTGGCGGAACAGGAAGTCGGAGTCGCGGTTGCGCTGCTGCTCGGGCGCGGTGGGCAGCACGGCGATGCCGTTCGGCCCGAGCTGTTTGGCCAGGCGGGCGCGGCGCTGCGCGTACAGCGAGGCGGGGACATTGGTGTTCATGGTGTGGTTCCGTTGATGGCGGCCAGCCGCGCGGGCGTGCCGATGTCGGCCCAGGGGCCGGTGTAGAGCTCGCCCGTGACCAGCCGGCGATCGATGGCGGCGCGCAGCAGCGGCGCGAGCGCCGCCTTCTGGCCCTGCGGGTTGCCGTAGGGCAGGCTGTCGAACAGCGCCTTGCGGCAAATGCCGATGGTGGAATAGGTGGAGCGCACCTCGGCTTGGTTGAGCACGGTGCCGTCTTGCTGCAGGCCGAAGTCGCCCTTGGGGTTGTGCTCGGGGTTGGGCACCAGCACCAGGTGCGCCAGCATGCCGCCGCCGGCGAAGCGCTGCAGCGCCTCGCGCGAGAAGGCGAAGCCCGGCACGTGCACGTCGCCGCCGACCAGCCAGAAGCAGTCGTCCAGCAGCGGCAGCGCGCGCACGATGCCGCCGGCTGTTTCCAGCGGACCGCCGAAGTCCTTGCCCTCGTGCGAATAGCGGATCGCCAGGCAGTCGCTGGCGTGCTCCGGTGCCCCGCCGGTCCACGACGGCTGCGTGCCGAAGCGCTGCTCGATCTGCTCGCCCAGCCAGCCGGTGTTGATGACGATGTCGCGCAGGCCGGCGCGGCCCAGCGCCTCCATGTGGTAGAGCATCAGCGGCTTGCCGCGCACTTCCAGCAGCGGCTTGGGGCAGCTGTCGGTCAGCGGGCGCATGCGCTCGCCGCGGCCGGCCGCCAGGACCATGGCCTGGGCCGTCGTCTGCGTCACTGCTCTTCTCCACGCTCGAGCGAGCGCTGCTCGGTCCACTCGGGCGCAAAGCGGGCGATCAGGGCATCCATCAGCGCGCGCGCCTTGGCCGTGTGGTCGCCGCTGAAATTGCAGACGTAGACGTCGCAGGTCACGCCTTTGCGCTCAGGCCAGGTGTGCAGGCAGACGTGCGATTCGGCCAGCAGCACGGTGGCGGTCACGCCGCCCGGGCCGCCCGCCGTGGCGGGAAAGCTGTGGAACAGCTGGTCCACCGCCTGCAGCCCGGCGGCCCGCACCGCCTGCACGCACCAGGCGCCGAGCTTGCCGGCGTCGGTGAGCCATGCCGCGTCGCAGTGGCAGCGGTACAGGTCGGCTGTGAGATGCAGGCCTTGCATGCCCCGACTTTAGTGCAAGCCATGGACATCCAAGGGCGTGCGCGCTCTGCCGGGTAACGACCGGATAAAATCCAGGGTTTCCCCTGATCCCCGGAGCAGCCCACTGATGGCCAACGATTCATTGATGGCGAACGCGATCCGCGCGCTCGCCATGGACGCCGTGCAACAAGCCAATTCGGGGCATCCGGGTGCCCCCATGGGCATGGCGGATATCGCGGTGGCGCTGTGGAGCCGCCACCTCAAACACAACCCGCGCAATCCGCACTGGGCCGACCGCGACCGCTTCGTGCTGTCCAACGGCCACGCGTCGATGCTCATCTACGCGCTCTTGCACCTGACCGGCTACGACCTGCCGCTGGACGAGCTGAAGAATTTCCGCCAGCTGCACAGCAAGACGGCGGGCCACCCGGAAGTCGGCATCACGCCCGGCGTGGAAACCACCACCGGCCCGCTGGGCCAGGGCGTCACCAACGCGGTGGGCATGGCGCTGGCCGAAAAGCTGATGGCCGCCGAGTTCAACCGCGACGGCCACGCGGTGGTCGACCACCACACCTACGTGTTCCTGGGCGACGGCTGCCTGATGGAAGGCATCAGCCACGAGGCCTGCGCGCTGGCCGGCGCCTGGAAGCTCAACAAGCTGGTGGCGGTGTACGACGACAACGGCATCTCCATCGACGGCCAGGTCACGCCCTGGTTCATCGACGACACCGCCGCGCGCTTCAAGGCCTATGGCTGGAACGTGATCGGCCCGCTCGACGGCCACGACGTGGAAGCGGTGAGCCGCGCCATCGCCACGGCGCGCCACAGCGCCGACAAGCCCACGCTGGTGATCGCCAAGACGCACATCGGCAAGGGCTCGCCGAACCGCGCCAACACCGCCAAGGCGCACGGCGAGCCGCTGGGCGCCGACGAGATCGCGCTGACCCGCAGCGCCCTCGGCTGGGCGCACGCGCCTTTCGAGCTGCCGGAAGCCGTCTACCAGGAGTGGGACGCCAAGGAAAAGGGCCAGGCCCTGCAGGCCGAGTGGGACCGCCGCTTCGCCGCATACCGTGCGGCGCATCCGGAGCTGGCCGCCGAGTTCGAGCGCCGCATGAAGGGCGAGCTGCCCGCCAACTTCGCGCAGCTGGCCGCCGACGCGCTTGGCGCCGCCAACACCAAGGCCGAGACCGTGGCTTCGCGCAAGGCCTCGCAGATCGCGCTGGAAGCGCTGACCGCCGCGCTGCCCGAGCTGCTGGGCGGCTCGGCCGACCTGACCGGCTCGAACCTCACCAACACCAAGAGCACGCCGGCGCTGCGCTTCGATCAGGCCGGCGACGTGGTGAAGACGGAAGACGGCAAGATCGGCCGCCACATCAACTACGGTGTGCGCGAGTTCGGCATGGCAGCCATCATGAACGGCATCGCCCTGCACGGCGGCTACATCCCGTACGGCGGCACCTTCCTCACCTTCAGCGACTACAGCCGCAACGCCATCCGCATGGCGGCGCTGATGAAGCGGCGCGTCATCCACGTGTTCACGCACGACTCCATCGGGCTCGGTGAAGACGGCCCGACGCACCAGTCGATCGAGCACGCGTCCAGCCTGCGCCTGATTCCCAACCTGGACGTCTGGCGGCCCTGCGACACGGCCGAAACGGCGGTGGCCTGGACCACCGCGCTGACCAATACCGACCGGCCCACCGCGCTGCTGCTGTCGCGCCAGAACCTGCCGTACGCGGCCAAGCGCGCGCCGCAGGACATCGCGCGCGGCGGCTACGTGCTGAACGACCCCGCGAACGCGCGCGCCGTCATCCTGGCCACCGGCTCGGAAGTGCAGCTCGCCCTGAAGGCGCAGGAACTGCTGGCTGCGGACGGCATCGCGGTGCGCGTGGTGTCCGTGCCCAGCACCACCACTTTCGACCGCCAGGATTCGGGCTACAAGCATGCCGTGCTGCCGGCCGGCGTGCCGCGCGTTGCGGTGGAAGCCGGCGTCACCGGCTTCTGGTGGAAATACGGCTGCGCCGCCGTGGTCGGCATCGACAGCTACGGCGAGTCGGCCCCGGCCGGCGTGCTGTTCAAGCATTTCGGTTTCACGCCGGAGAACGTCGCGGACACGGTCCGCGCCGTGCTCGCGCGCACAGGTCTTTAACTTCTGGAGGACACCATGACCCTGAGAATCGGCATCAACGGTTTTGGCCGCATCGGCCGCAACGTGCTGCGTTCGGCGGTGCAGAATTTCCCGGACATCGAGATCGTCGGCATCAACGACCTGCTCGAGCCCGACTACCTGGCCTACATGCTGCAGTACGACTCGGTGCATGGCCGCTTCAAGGGCGAGGTCGCGGTGGACGGCAACACGCTGATCATCAACGGCAAGAAGATCCGCCTGACCGCCGAAAAAGACCCGGCGGCGCTGAAGTGGGGCGACATCGGCGCCGAGGTGGTGATCGAATCCACCGGCATCTTCCTGACCAAGGAAGGCGGCCAGAAGCACGTGGACGCCGGCGCGAAGAAGGTGATCCTGTCGGCGCCTTCGAAGGACGATACGCCGATGTTCGTGTTCGGCGTGAACCACGCCAAGTACGACGGCCAGGCCATCATCTCCAACGCGTCGTGCACCACCAACTGCCTGGCGCCGCTGGCCAAGGTGATGAACGACAAGTGGGGCATCAAGCGCGGCCTGATGACCACCGTGCACGCCGCCACCGCCACGCAGAAGACCGTGGACGGCCCGAGCAACAAGGACTGGCGCGGCGGCCGCGGCATTCTGGAGAACATCATCCCCAGCTCCACCGGCGCGGCCAAGGCGGTGGGCGTGGTGATCCCCGAGCTGAACAAGAAGCTCACCGGCATGAGCTTCCGCGTGCCGACCTCCGATGTCTCGGTGGTCGACCTGACCTGCGAGCTGGAGAAGCCGGCCACCTACGCCGAGATCTGCGCGGAGATGAAGGCGCAGAGCGAAGGCGCGCTCAAGGGCATCCTGGGCTACACCGAAGACAAGGTGGTGGCCACCGATTTCCGCGGCGACGCCCGCACCTCGATCTTCGACGCCGACGCCGGCATCGCGCTGGACCCGACCTTCGTCAAGCTGGTGAGCTGGTACGACAACGAGTGGGGCTACTCCAACAAGTGCCTGGAGATGGCGCGGGTGGTGGCGAAGTAGGCCGACACGGCCGCAGGAAAAAGGCGCCCCGCGGGGCGCCTTTTTTCTTGCGCGAACGATGGTTCCATGGCTGGCTTCGAGCGGCTCGCCCTGCTGACACGGCGGCGCCGGGCCTGCTGCGACGATGCAATCACACACAGGGAGATTGCCATGTCGCAGGCCGTGTCCAGAGCCCAGACCTTCGGTGAGGAAGTCGCTAACGCGCTGAGCCACGGCTTCGGCGCGCTGCTGGCGGCGGTGTTCAGCCCGCAGCTCATCGACAACGCGATGCGCGCGGGGCCGCTGCAAGGCATCGCCGCGGCCGTGTACTGCGGCTCGATGATCCTGCTGTTCTCGATCTCGGCGGCCTACCACTGGCTGCCGCAAGGCGGCACCAAGGACCTGCTGCGCCGGCTGGACCACGCGGCCATCTTCCTGTTCATCGCCGGCACCTACACGCCCTTCATGCTGGGCAGCCTGGCCGAGCAGGGCGGCTACTGGCTGCTGGGGCTGGTGTGGCTGGTCGCCACCGTGGGCACCGTCGCCAAGTGCGCCAACCGCCTGACGCATCCGGTGCTGTCGACCGCGATGTACATGGGCCTCGGCTGGTTCGCCGTGTTCATCCTGCAGCCGCTGATGCAGGCGATGCCGAGCGACGGCATCGCGCTGATCGTGGCGGGCGGTGTGCTCTACACCCTGGGCGCGGTCGTCTTCCACCTGGACGAGCGCATCCGCTACGCGCATTTCGTGTGGCACCTGCTGGTGCTGGGCGCGAGCGGCTGCCACTTCCTGGCGGTGCTGCGCTACGTGGTGGCCTGATCCTCGCCGAGCTCCACGCCGGCTTGCAACCCGCCGCCCTCGCGCGCGGCCAGCACCAGCCGCGCACCGATCGCCTGCGACAGCTGCTGCGCGATCGCCAGGCCCAGGCCGGTGCCGCCGGTGGCGCGGCTGCGCGAGGTCTCCAGCCGGTGGAACGGCTGCAGCACCGCCTGCAGCTGGTCCTGCGGGATGCCCGGGCCGCGGTCCAGCACCAGGATGCGCAGGCTTCCATTGGCCTGCATCTCCAGCGCGATTTCGGCCGCGCCGGCGAACTTCAGTGCGTTGTCCACCAGGTTGCAAACGATGCGCCGCAGCGCCTGCGGCCGGGTGCGGCGCGACGCAGGCGCGCTGTCCAGCAGCCGCACCGGCCGGCCGGCGTCGGCGTAGTCGCAGGCGATGCTGTCCAGCAGCGCGTGCAGCGCCACCGGCTGCTCGGCTTCGCGCGCCGCATGGGCCGAGCGCGCGTACGACAGGCCTTCTTCCACCAGCGCCTGCATCTCGGCCAAGTCGGCGTGCA
Source organism: Pseudomonadota bacterium (assembly GCA_040384685.1). Lineage (GTDB taxonomy): Bacteria > Pseudomonadota > Gammaproteobacteria > Burkholderiales > Burkholderiaceae_C > Ramlibacter. The sequence goes on from JAZKIV010000013.1 coordinate 513,382, forward strand.
GCTTGTCGCGCAGCACCGCGTCGTCCAGCAGGTCGGCGCGCAGCCGCAGCCGGGTGATCGGCGTCTGCAGGTCGTGCGACACCGCGGCCAGGATGCGCATGCGCTCGTCCAGGTGCTCGGCGATGCGCGCGCCCATCAGGTTGAAGGCGCGCGCCGCCTGCGCGACCTCGCGCGGGCCGTCCTCGGGCAGGGGTGGGCCCGCCTGGGCCGGGCGCAGTGCGTCGGCCGCGCGGGCCAGCTGCTGCAGCGGCCGCGTCGCCAGCCGCACCGCCCATCCGCTGAGCGCGGCCAGCAGCGCCAGCTGCGCGGCCAGCACGCCGAACACCCAGGGCGACACGTCCAGGCGCGGCTCCAGCACGTCCACCGCCAGCGGCGTGCCGTCGGCCAGCAGCGTGCGCAGGCGCAGCGCGATGCCGCTGGCCGGCGGCTGCACCGCCGTGACCTCGCGCGACGGCAACGCGGCGGCCAGCGCGTGCAACACCGGCTCGGCCAGCGGCGACGATTGGCGCGGCGGCGCGCCGGGCGGCGCGTCGAGCACGAAGCCGTAGTTGCGCCGCTGCAGGCGCGGCAGCCAGGCGGCGCGCTCGGCGGGCGGCAGCCGGTCCAGCATGGCCACCGAGCTGGCCACGTCGCTCGCCAGGTAGGCGACCATCATGCCGCGCGTGGCGCCGCCGCGTTCCATCAGCACCAGCCAGAACGACAGCGCGTGCGCGGCCGCCAGCCCGAGGAACAGGATCAGCGCGACGCGGCCGAACAGCGAGGCCGGCCACAGGCGCGGCGGCATCACGGCGTTGCGGCGCGCGGCTGCACCGCGGCGCAGAACACGTAGCCCTCGTTGCGCACGGTCTTGATGTAGCGCGCCTCGCGCGCGTCGTCGCGCAGGCGCTGGCGCAGCCGGCTCACCAGCAGGTCGATCGAGCGGTCGAACACGTCCGCCTCGCGGCCCTGGGTGAGGTTGAGCAGCTGGTCGCGGGTGAGCACGTGGTGCGGGCGCTCCAGCAGCACGCGCAGCAGCCGGTATTCGGCGCCCGACAGCGCCACCACCGTGCCGCCGCCGTCCAGCAGGTGGCGCGCCACCGTGTCCAGGCGCCAGTCGCCGAAGGCCAGTTCGCGCGCCGGCTCGGCCTTGGCCAGGTTGGGTGGCAGCGCGCGGGTGCGCCGCAGCACGGCGCGGATGCGCGCCAACAGCTCGCGCGCGGCGAACGGCTTGGCCAGGTAGTCGTCGGCGCCCAGCTCCAGCCCCAGGATGCGGTCGGCTTCCTCGCCGCGCGCGGTGAGCATCACGATGGGCAGCGGCGGCGCGCCGGGCGCGCGCAGTTCGCGGCACAGCTCCAGGCCGTCGGTGCCGGGCAGCATCAGGTCCAGCACCAGCAGGTCGACCCGGTCGCACGCCAGCACGGCGCGCATCTGCGCCGCGTCGGCCGCGCCGCTGGCGCGCAGGCCCTGCTTGCGCAGGTACTGGACGACAAGTTCGCGGATGCCGGGGTCGTCGTCCACCACCAGGATGTGGTCCACGCTGCTGTGCATGCGCCGGTTGTACACCAAGGCGCGCGCCGCCCGGTGACGCGCATGTATCGCTCTTTGTCCGGCGCGCCGCCGGATACGCGCGCGGACAAATCGGCCCGCCGGCGACACATCCGGGACAAGCGCGCCCGTTGCAATGCGCTCCTTCGCAACGCAAAGGAGCCTTCGATGAAGCACCGTTTCGCCGCCGCCGCGCTCGCGGCCTTCAGCATCGCCGGCGCGCAGGCCGCCGGGCCTGCACCCTCCGCGCCGCTCGGGCGCTGGATCACCGAGAGCGGCAACCTGGAGGTGGAGCTCGCGCCCTGCGGCGACGCGCTGTGCGGCACCGTGGTGCGCGTGCTGGCCAACCGCGCGATGGCCGGCCCGCCCGGCCAGGAGATGGCGCCGGCCGATGCGCGCCCGGCGCTGGGCATGGTGATCCTGTCGCAGCTGCGCCCCTCGGGCGAGGGCGAGTACAGCGGCACGATCTACAACCGCGAGAACGCCAAGAGCTACGGCGCCAGGCTCACGCTGGCCGCGCCCGGCGAGCTGCTGGTGCGCGCCTACGTCGGCCTGCCGCTGTTCGGCAAGACCCAGGTGTGGCGGCGCGCCGCAGCGGTGGGTGCGGGGGCGGGAGCGGCGCCGTGACGCATCCGCTGCTGGCGTTCGCGGCGGGCCTGCTGACGGTGGCGGCACCCTGCGTGTTGCCCATGCTGCCGGTGGTGCTGGGCTCCTCGCTCGGGACAGCGCGGCGCACCCGGCCGCTGTTCATCGCGCTGGGCTTCGCCGCTGCCTTCTGCGGCGTGGCGCTGGTGTTCGCCTCGTTCCAGCACCTGCTCGGGCTGTCGCAGCAGGCGCTGCGCGACACCGGTGCGCTGCTGATGCTGGCGTTCGGCCTGCTGATGGTCTGGCCGCGCCCGTTCCAGCGCCTGAGCGTGCTGGGCAGCGCCGCCATCAACCGGGTGAGCGGCTGGGGCGAGCGCGCCGGCTCCGGCAACCTGGGCGGGCTGGTGCTGGGGATGACGCTGGGCGCGGTCTGGACGCCCTGCGCCGGCCCGGTGCTGGCGTCGATCCTGGCGGTGATCGCCACCGAGCCGACCACCGCGCGCACCGCGCTGCTGCTGGCCAGCTACTCGGCGGGCGCCGCGCTGCCGATGCTGGCGATCGCCTACGGCGGCCAGTTCGCCTTCACGCGCATGCGCCGGCTGGTGCCCCACACGCACCGGCTGCAGCAGGCCTTCGGCGTGGTGGTGGCCGGCGTGGCGCTTGCCACCTTCTTCGAGTACGACAGCCTGGCCACCGTGTGGCTGTCGCGTTTCTATCCCCAGGGCCCGCTCGGGCTGTGACCACCATGCATGCATTCGACCTTCAGCGCCGCCGCGCCCTCCTGGGCGCCTTCGGTGCGCTCGCCACCGCCGCCGCGCCGGCGTCCCGTGCCGCGACCGCGCCGGGGCTGCACGACCTCGGGCCGGCGCCGGAATTCGCCGGCATCGAGCAGTGGCTCAATTCGCCGCCGCTCACCATGACCGGCCTGCGCGGCCAGGTGGTGCTGGTGGATTTCTGGACTTATTCGTGCATCAACTGCCTGCGCACCCTGCCCGCGGTGAATCGCTGGGCGGCGCGCTACCGCGCCGCCGGCCTGGTCGTGGTGGGCGTGCACACGCCGGAATTCGCGTTCGAGAAATCCACCGCCAACGTGCAGGCGGCGATGCGCCGCTTCGGCGTCGTGCATCCGGTGGCGCAGGACAACCGCTACGCCACCTGGCAGGCCTATGCCAACCGGTACTGGCCGGCGCACTACCTGGTCGACGCGCAGGGCCGCATCCGCTTGCGGCATTTCGGCGAAGGCGACGAGGAGCGCACCGAAGCGGCGATCCAGGCGCTGCTGGCGGCACGCCGCAGCACCAGTTGAGCTGGTGCGGTACCCATGCCGCGCGCGAATCAAAGCGCGCCCAAACTTTCATGGGTGCGGGCGCTCACGTCCCGCACACTTGGCGCCATGCAACGCGCCCATGCCGTGGAGTTCACCGTGCTCGCCGCCGTCTGGGGCGCCGCCTTCCTGTTCATGCGCGTGGCGCTGGTGGAGTTCGGCCCGCTGCCCACCGCGCTGGTGCGCGTCACGGTGGCCGCGCTGGTGCTGCTGCCGCTGCTGCTGTGGCGCGGCTTCGGCATGCTGGTGCGCGAGCGCTGGATGAAGATCTTCGCCGTCGGCGTGCTGAATTCCGGCATGCCGTCGCTGCTGTTCGCCTATGCGCTGCAGTCCATCACCACCGGGCTCACGGCGGTGCTGAACGCGACCGTGCCGCTGTTCGGCGCGCTGCTGGCGTGGACCCTGCTGGGCGACCGGCCGTCGCGCAGCCGGATGGCCGGGCTGGCCATCGGCTTCACCGGCGTCGCGCTGCTGGCGGGCGGCAAGGCCGGCCTGCGCCCGGACGTGGCGCCTGCGCAGGCCCTGCTGGCGGTGCTGGCCTGCCTGGGCGCGGCGCTCAGCTACGCGCTGGCCGCGGCCATGGCCAAGCGCTGGCTGGTCGGCGTGCCGCCGCTGGCGGTGGCCTCGGGCAGCCTGCTGGGCGCGAGCATCGTCTTCGCGGTGCCCGGGCTGCTGGCCTGGCCCACCATCGCGCCGAGCGCCAAGGCCTGGGCCGCGGTCGCCATGGCCGGCTCGTTCTGCACCGCCGGCACCACGCTGATGTATTTCCGCCTGATCGAGCGGATCGGCCCGGCCCGCTCGCTGGCCGTCACCTTCGTGCTGCCGATCTTCGCCGCCGCCTACGGCATGCTGTTCCTGGGCGAGCCGCTGACCGTGTGGACGGTGCTGTGCGGCGCGGTCGTGGTGTGCGGCACGGCGCTGGCCGTCGGCCTGCTCGACCCGGCTGCGGCGGCGAGCCGGCGCGCCGCGCTCGGCCCTGCCGCTTCGGCAGCACGAACGCCGCCGGAATGACACCTCTCGCTGGAGCCGCCATGGATGCCGACCTGGATGCGATGACGAAAGACGAACTGGTCCTGGAGGCCAAGCGCCTGCGCGCCGGCATCCGCAAGCACCGCGACAGCCAGGGCCACGAACTGTGCTGGCACCACCCCGACCTGTGGGCGCTGCTGCCCGAGCGCAGCGATCCGCTGCCGGTGGTGCCCATCTGGCCCGAATTCATGCGCGGCTGCGTGCGCTACAGGCAGTCGCTCGACGCGCAGCTGGCGCAGGCGCCGCGCACCGATGCGCCGTACGAGGAACCGCGGAAGTAGGATCGCGTCAGTTGCCCGGCACTTCCGCCGGCACGTCCATCTCCCCGCCGGGATGCTGCGCGAAGCGCTTCGGATCGGCTCCATGCACCGGCGCGCTGTCGCCGAACGGCCAGCCGCCGAACTGCGTGCGGCGGTAGTCCTGCATGGCCTGCATGATCTCGGCCTGCGTGTTCATGACGAACGGGCCGTACTGCGCCACCGGCTCGCCGATCGGGCGGCCCTGCAGCAGCAGGAACTCGCTCACCGTGTCGCCGGCCGCCAGTTCCACCGGCACATCCGCCTGCAGCGTGATCGCTGCCGGTGCGGTCACGTCCTGGCCGCCGATGCGTGCCGTCGTGCCCTTGAAGAAGTACAGCGTGCGCTGCGTGCCTTCGCCCGCGGCGGCGGGCAGCGTCCAGGTTGCACCGGGCTCCATGCGCACGGTCCAGATGGCGACGTCGGCCTCGGCCTGCGCGGCCCACGAGTCGGGCGGCGGCGCGGGCGCCACCAGCGACTCGGCCTCGTTGCTGGCCTGCGCATAGCGGCCGGCCACCACCGCCACTTCGGTCTTGCGGCCCTGCGCGTCGGCAAGGGTCTGGCGCGGGATGTCCCCGGCCCACAGCATGGTGAAGTGCGGCGCGGCCATCTTGTTGCGCGCCGGCAGGTTCAGCCAGATCTGGAACAGCTCCAGCGGATTCGCCTCGTCGCGCCTGAGCAGCGGAAACATCTCCGAGTGCACGATGCCGCGGCCGGCCGTCACCCACTGCACGTCGCCGCCGCCGAAGCGCGCCGTGGCGCCCAGCGAATCGCTGTGGTCGATCAGGCCCTTGCGCACGATGGTCACGGTCTCGAAGCCGCGGTGCGGGTGCGCCGGGAAGCCCGGAACGGTGTCGCCGTGGTACATGCTCCAGCCGTCCTTGCGGCTGAAGTCCTGGCCGATGTCGCGGCCGGCCAGCGGCACGGCCGGGCCCATCTGCGCGTTGCCTTGCGGGTAGGCGTCGTCGTGGTAGGCACAGAAGAGGAACGGGTCGCTGGTGTCCCACGGGAAGCCGAGGGGACGCACCTGCAGCACCGGGCTGGAAGACATGGCTTGGCCTTTCAAAGAAGCAAGCTGAGGGCCGCGCGCCGGGCTTTCAAGGACGTGCGCGGGCAGGGCGCCTGGCCGGTGCGCCGCGCTTGGCCGCCGCGCGCTTCGCCGGCGCCGGCGAAGGCGCCGAGGCGGCGGCCTCCGCCTGCTCCGCTTCGATGGAGGCCAGCACCACGTCCAGCCAGCCGGGAAAGCGTTCCTGCAGCTCCTGCGTGCGCAGCGTGACGTAGCGCGACGTGCCTTCGGCCCGCGTGCGCGTCAGCCCGGCCTCGCGCATGCGCGCCAGGTGATAGGACAGCAGGGTCTTGGACAGGTCGTCGCCGAACGACGAGCAGTTCAGCTCGCCTTCGCGCGCCAGGCTCAGCAGGAGGCGCCGGCGCGCCGGGTCGCTCAAGGCGTCGTACAGCGCCGACAGGCCGATCTGGTGCGGCTCGGGGTGATGCGGTTGCCTGGCCATGCGTCGAGCATAGCCGAGCGCCGTGGCCGCCATGTGCGTTCGCAGGCTTTGATTTATAGTTCAACGACTTTTGAACAAAACATCGACGGGACTGCCATGGCTCGACTTCTTTTCTGGCTGATGCTGGGCGCCTTCGCGCTCGGGACCGAGGGCTTCGTGATCGCCGGCATCCTGCCCGCGCTGGCAGCCGACCTGCAGGTGACGGTGGCGCAGGCCGGCCAGCTGGTGACGATCTTCGCGCTGGTCTACGCGGTCGCCGCACCGGTCCTGGCCGTGCTTGCCGCGCCGTACCGGCGCGAGCACGTGCTGCGCTTCGCCATGGCCGGCTTCGCGCTGGCCAACGTGGCGGCGGCGCTGGCGCCGGGCTTCTTCTGGCTGGCCGCCGCGCGCGCGCTGCTGGCCGTGTTCGCCGGGCTGTACATGGGTACCGCCGGCGGCTACGCGGCCATGGCGGTGCCGCCTGAGCAGCGTGGCCGTGCGATGTCCTTTCTCTACATGGGCATGACGGCTGCCACCATCATCGGCGTGCCCGCCGGCACCTGGGTGGGCAACGCGCTCGGCTGGCGCGCCACCTTCGGCGCGGTCGCCGCGATCGCGGCCGTCGCCCTGGCGGGCCTGTGCCTGCCGCGGCCGCTGCAACCGGTGATGCCGACGCCCACGCTGGCCCAGCGCATCGCGATTGCACGGCAGTCCGACGTGCTGCGCGGACTGCTGGTCACCGCCACGGTGTTCGCCGGCGCCTTTGCCGTCTACACCTACCTTGCGCCGCTGCTGCAGGAAGCTGCGGACCTGCCGCCCGGCTGGACCGGCTGGGTGCTGATGCTGTTCGGCGTCGCCGGCGCGGTCGGCAACACCGCCGGCGGGCACTTGGCGGACCGCAAGGGCCCGGCCTGGGTGGTGCGGCGCTCGCCCGCGCTGCTCGCGGCGCTCTACGTCGCGATGGCGCTCGCCGTGGCGTGGCTTCCGGCACGCCAGAGCCTGTGGCTGCTGCTGGGGATGGTCGCTGTCTGGGGCTTCGCGGGCTGGGCCTTCGCCCCGGCGCAGCAGATCGCGCTGATGCGGCTGGCGCCGCAGGCGCCGCCGATCGTGCTGTCGCTCAATGCGTCCGCCATGTACCTGGGCATTTCGCTCGGCGCCTTCATGGGCTCGCTGGCTGTGGCGCACGCATCGGTGCGCGCCGTGCCCTGGGTCGGCCTGGCCTTCGAGCTGGCGGCGCTGGCGATCGTGTTCGGCACCGGCCGCGCCGCGGCCGTGGCGCCGGCGCCCGTGCGCCCCTGACGCTCAGTGGTGGTGGCCGTGCTCGCCGTGCACGTGGCCGTGCTGGATTTCTTCCGCCGACGCTTCGCGCACGCCGGTGACCTTCAGCTGGAAGCGCAGCGCCCGGCCGGCCAGCGGGTGGTTGCCGTCCAGCAGCACCTTGTCGCCCTTGATCTTCACCACGTGGAACACGTGCGGCTGGCCGTCGTCGGTGCGGCCTTCGAGCTGGCCGCCGACCTTCACGCCGGGCGGGAACTCGCTCTTGGGAATGGTGCGCTCCAGCGCCGGGTCGCGCATGCCGAACGCGTCTTCGGGCTGCAGGTCGAGGGTGACCTCGGCGCCGCCCTCGCGGCCTTCCAGCGCTTCCTCGATCTTCGGCAGCGTGTTGTTGTAGCCGCCGTGCAGGTAGACCATGGGTTCGCGGCTGGCCTCGATCAGCTTGCCGGTGGGTTCGGCCACCTTGTATTGCAGGGTGACGACGGTGTCTTTGGCGATTTTCATGCGCCCGATTCTGCCGCCTGCGCGGCGGCCGCGGTGCGCGGCTGGGGCAAGACCCTGAACGCCAGGGCGCCCAGCACCAGGATCAGCGCGATGGCGCCGAGCACCGCGCGGTACGGCTCCATGCCGATGGACAGCGCCAGCGACGCGGCCACGCCGGTCAGCCACTGCATCAGCGCCACGCCCAGGAAGATCGCCATGGTGAACACGGCCATGGCGCGGCCGGTCATGGCGGCCGGGTAGGCGGCGCGCACATCGGCGTACTGCAGCACCATGTAGCCCGACAGCACACCGACCGCGATGGCGCCGGCCACGTCCAGCGCCGCGCCCGGCCCCGCCGCCATCAGCGCGAACACCACGGCCAGCAGCAGCGTGTAGCCGATGATCCAGCGGCGCCGCCCGGCGCCCGGGTCGAGCCGCCCGAACAGCGGCGGGCCCACCATGCCGACCAGCGACACCGCCAGCGCCACGTTGCCGCTTTGCACCAGCGAGAAGCCGTGGCGCTCGATCAGCATCGGCCCCAGCCACAGCCCGCGCAGCGAAAGGAAGGACGCATAGGTGACCAGCCCCAGCGCCAGGATGCTCCAGGTGTGCGGCAGCCGGAACAGCTCGCCGTAGCCGCGCAACGCCTGCCAAAGCGGCGGCCGCCCGGCGCGCGCCGGCACGCCGCCGGGTTCGCGCACCAGCATCAGGATGGACAGCCAGGCCAGCGCCGAGCACACCGCCAGCACGGCGAAGCCGGCCCGCCACGAGCTGTGCTCGATCAGCCAGGCCAGCGGTGTGCCGGTCAGCAGCAGGCCGATCGAGCCGACGCCGAGGATCAGGCCCGACACGGCGGCGAAGCGCTCGGGCGGAAAGCTGCGCGCGATGAACACCGTGCACACCAGGAACGCCGGCGCGCAGCCGATGCCGGTGAGCACCTGGCCAACCACCAGCCAGCCGAAGCCGGGCGCCATGGCCGAGATGGTGGCGCCGACGACCGCCAGCGGCGAGAAGAACAGCACCGTGCGGCGCAGCCCGAACACATCGATGCCGATGCCCATGGCGAACTGCAGCGCGCCGAAGGAGAAATGGAAGGCGCCGGCGAACACGCCCAGCGCCTGCGCCGACAGCGCGAACTCGCGCGCCAGCGGCGGCGCCATGATGGCCGGCAGCGAGCGGAACGCCTGGCTGAGCGAGAAGCCGGTGGTCAGCGCCAGCAGCATCAGCCAGGCGGTGCGCTCGGGCGCAGAGGAAGCGGGGTCGGTCGCGGTCACGAGCGCCCGACTGTAGGGCAATCCGGCGGCAGCCGTGCCGCCGCGCGCGCCTACCCCGCCCGCCTGGCCGTGAACTGCAGCGTCTTGCCCGCCGTGGGTTTCACCAGCCAGAACGTGCCGCCATCGGCCACCGTGGCGCTGCCGAGCGCGACCACCGGCTTCAGGTAGCGCGCTTTCGGCAGCTTCCACACGATGGTGCCCAGGTTGTTCGGGTGCGTGGCGTCGAAGCGCGTGCTGCCGTCGGCCAGCACGGCCTGCTTCCAGGAGACCTTCAGCCGCTTCTGCAGCGCGTTGGCCAGCGTCGCCATGCTGTACCAGCGGTAGCTGGACGCACCCTTGGCGTCGGCGTAGGCCAGCAGGTCCTGCACCACGTCGACCCATGCGCTGGCGCCGGGAGGATGCATGTAGACCAGCCGGTTGGTGTCGTTTTGCACGGCGAAGTCGACCAGCTCGTGGTACCAGGCGGTGACCTCTTCTTTCGGCACGTTGAAGAACTGCCATTCCTCGAAGGTGGCGTAGATGCCGTTGGGCGTGACCGGGAACACGTAGAGCTTCGGGTTGAGCAGCTGGCCGTCGCGGAAATGGCGGGTCGGGCCCATGCCGGTATGGCCGAGGAAGTAGGCACCCTCCACGCCTTGCTGTTCCAGCCAATCCATGGCCCATTTCGGGTTGTTGCCCTCGGGCGCCGAGTAGCTGCGCGCCGGCTTGCCGAGCAAGCCGTCCACCGCCTGCTGGTTCAGCTGCAGGTAGGGCAGGAACTCGGCCTGGTTGCCCTCGTTGGCGTTGCCGCCGTAATAGTCGTGGATCCAGCCGCCGTGGCTGCCGACGTCCTGGCCGGCCGCGTCCAGGCGGCGCAGCAGGTCCTGCGCCACGGGGTTGTTGCTCAGGTTCCACCCCAGGCCGTCGCCGGGCGTGATGGTGTCCGGGCCCGCCGTCATGTGCATGGAGAACTTGCGGCTGCCGTTGAAGATGCCCTGCTGCTCCAGCGCCAGCGTCGGCGTCTGCGCCGCGTTGGAGTCGAGGTGCCAGTTCAGCGTGAGGCCGGCGATGCCGTTGGGCATCGGCGACACGTAGGGCGCCTGCCCCATCTGGTGCACGAAGTAGCTGAGGAAGCCGTGCAGCGGCATGCCGTCGGTGCGGCCCTTGAGGTAGGTGAGCGGCATGTTGACGAACAGCACCTTGCCGGCGCCGAAGGTGTTCACGCCGGCGACCAGGCCGAACTGCGGCGAGGCGGCCAGCGCGAGGCCGGCGAAGGTGCCGCGCGTGACGTAGCTCGGATAGGTCAGGTAGCCGATCAGGTAGCCCGAGAGCGCGTCCAGGCCGTCGGCGGCGAGCGTTGCCTGCGGCGCCAGGCCCGTGGCGGCGGATGCCAGCGCGGCGTCGAGCGCGCGCGCGGTTTGCGGCGGCGCGCGCGTCACGCCGGTCACCGGCGGGGCGATGCGCGAGCGGCCGTAGTCGATCGCCACGCGTGCGCGCATCCGGCCTTCGCGCCGTTCGCGCACGGTGGGCTGACGCACCTGCTGAAACTGCTGCGGATCGAAGCCGCGTACGCCACCCGGATCGTCCACGCTCACCGGCAGGTAGCGTGTGAGCGCGCTGGCCGCGCGCGCCGCATCGACGGCGGCGATGGCCGTGGCGTCGAGCGTGGCCGCCTGCGGCGACGCGCTGGCGGTGTAGGGCAGCGACTTGCCGGGCGGCACCTGCAGCTGGCGGAACGCGGAGCGCATCGCCGTCACGGGCCCGAGGCCGGTGGTGCGGTCGCGCAGTTCGTCGTACAGCACGTAGTCCACGCCCGCCAGGTCGCTCAGGCGCGACTTCGGCACCGCATACACCGGCACGCCCGTGTCGGTGGTGGTGAGCGCGCCGAAGTCGAAGGTGAGCATGGCGCGGCCGCCCAGGTTCACGTAGCTGCGCACCGCGGCGATCACCGTGTCGGTGGCCAGGGCGTGCATGTCGTCGGGCAGCATCAGGCCGGCATACTGCAGCGCGGTGGCCGGGCCCATGGCGAGGAACTGCGCGTCGCTGATGGGCGCCATGCGCACACCCAATTCCACGGCGGCGTCGGTCCAGGCGACGATGCGGCCGTCGGTGAGCGGCAGGTTGTCGGGCAGCAGCAGTAGCAGCAGGCCGGGGTCCGTCACGCCGCCATTGAATGCGGTGCTGGTCGCCCCGCCCCCGCCGATGGGTTTGGCCTGTGCCGCCAGCGGCGTGGTGGACGCGGATGCGCCGTCGGGCGAGGTGCTGCCCGCACCGCCGCATCCGGCAGCCAGCAACGCCACGAAAAAGGATGCGAAAGCGGCAAGGAGCATGCCGCGCGCCTGGGGAAGAACTTGTCTCATCACTCACCTCGAATGGTCGTTGCAACTCGAGATGAAACTAGGCGTTAAGGAGCTCGACGTGTGTGACTTACCGAACACAACTGGGTAATCAGGGCCCGGCCTGTGTATTTCACACAGCCATTTGCCGTCCAGCAGGCAGCTCTTTCCGAATTTACCGATGCTTTACGCCCGGCCGGCCGGTTTGAGCGTTACTAAGCGAATGACCCCGATCCACCGCCTCATCTCGCGCGGGCTGGCGTTCCTGCTGCCGGCCCTGTTCCTCCTGCTGGCCTCCGCCTCCGCCATGGCGCAGTCCGATCCACCCGGCCGCGTGGCCGGGCTCAGCTGGCGGGAAGGCTCCGTCGTGTTCGCCCCCGAAGGCGAGAACGAATGGATCGACCTGCCGGTGAACCGGCCGCTCACGCGCGGCGACCGTGTCTGGACCGACCGCGGCGCCCGCGCCGAGCTGCAGCTGGGCTCGGCCACGCTGCACGTCGCCGGCCAGTCGCACCTGGCGTTCTACGAGCTGGACGACGAAGTCCTGCAGCTGAGCATGACCCAGGGCGTGCTCAATGCGCGCGTGCGCGACTTGGCGCCGCGCGAGAACTTCGAGATCGACACGCCCAACCTGGCGGCGCGCGCGCTGCAGCCGGGCGACTGGCGGGTGGACGTGGATGCGGCCAACGGCGTCACGCGCGTGGTGGTGCACAGCGGCCGGGTCGCCGTGTACGGCGAGCGCGGCGAATCGGTGACCCTGGCGGGCGGCCAGCAGATGGCCTTCACGGGGCGGGCGCTGGAGCAGGCCGGCGGCGCCTTCCCCGGCCGCGATGCCTTCGACAGCTGGGCCGCGGAGCGCAACCGGCAGGAGGACCAGTCGGTGTCCGCGCGCTACGTCCCGCGCGAGGTGATCGGCTATTCGCAGCTCGACAACCACGGCAGCTGGGGCCAGGACCCCGGCTATGGCGCGGTCTGGTATCCGCGCGTGACGGTGGCCGACTGGGCGCCCTACCGCTACGGCCACTGGAGCTGGATCCAGCCCTGGGGCTGGACCTGGGTGGACGACGCGCCCTGGGGCTTCGCGCCCTTCCACTACGGCCGCTGGGCGCTGATCGGCTCGCGCTGGGCCTGGGTGCCGGGGCGCATCGGTCCGCGGCCGGTGTACGCGCCGGCCCTGGTGGTATTCGTCGGTGGCGCCGCCGGCTCCGATTGGCGCCTGCGCCTGAACTCCGGCCCGGGTATCGCCTGGTACCCGCTCGGGCCCGGCGAAGCCTGGCACCCGACCTACCGCACCAGCACCGTGTACATCAGCAACGTCAACCGCAACATCGGGCCGCAGCGCGACGGACGGCCCGACCACCAGTTCCGCCACCGCGCCGAGGCGATCACGGCGGTGCCGGTGAACGACTTCAACCGCGGCCGCCCGGTGCGCGAGCACTGGCAGCGCGTGCAGCCGGCGCAGATCGCCAACGCGCCGGTGGTGAACTCGGTGGGTGCGCTGCCGCCGCGCCCCGAGCGCATCGCGCCGGAGCGCCGCGAAGCCCCGCCGCGCCTGCAGCAGACGCCGCCGCCCGCGGCAGCCCTGCCGGCCGCGCCGAGCCGTGGCTTTGCACCGCCCGGGCTGGCGCGCCCGATGCCGGTGACGCCGGGTCGCCCGGAGGAGGCGCGCAATCCGCGCGGGGAGCAGGAGCAACGTGGGCAGCGCGAGCAGCAGGAGCGTGCGCAGCGCGAGCAGGAGCAGCGCCAGCAGCGCGACGCGGGTGTGCGCCAGCAGCAGGAACGGCAACAGCAGGAGCGCGCGCAACAGGAGCGCGCGCAGCAGGAGAAGATCCAGCAGGACCGGGCCCAGCAGGAACGCGTTCAACGCGAACAGGAACGCCAGCAACGCGATGCCGCCGCGCGCCAGCAACAGGAGCGTGCCGCGCGCGAGCAGGAACGCGCGCAGCATGAGCAGGAACGGCAGCAACGCCAGCAGCAGCGCGCGGTCCCGCCGCCACAGGCCGCCCCGCAGGCGGCCGAACGCCCGGCACGGCCGGCCGCACGCCCGCCGGAGGAAGCACGGCCGCAGCCGCAGCAGCGTCCGCAGCGACCGCAGCGCGACGACGACGACGGCAAGCGCGGGCAGGGCCGCGGGCGCAGCGACAACTGATCTTTTCTCCGAGTCGAAGCCGTCCGAGCCGCGGTCTGGAAGCTGTCCTACACCCTTGGTTCACGTGCCCGCTACCCTGTGGGCATGCCATCTGGACAAGACAGGGCTGGTGGACGGTCCGAATTCGGGATCGCCTACTCCACCAAGGAATCGGGACGCACGCTGCAAAAGAAGCTGCGCCCGCAGCTGGCCGATGTCAGCGACAGCCGCACGCCCGACGCGGCCCATGGTGAAGACGGCGTGCCCGACCTCAGCCATTCCACCCCGCGCGAAGACCGCGCGGGCTGAAAGCAGCTTCTAGCTCAGCCGCAGCGCGGCCACGCCCGCCACGATGACGGCGGTGCCGAGCGCGCGCCGCAGGCTGAACGCCTCCTTCAGCAGCCACACGCCCAGCAAGGCCGCGAACAGCACCGAGGTTTCGCGCAGCGCGGCCACGGTCGCCACCGGCGCGCGCGTCATCGCCCACAGCGCCACGCCGTAGGAACCGAACGAGGCCAGCGCGCCGACCGCCGCGATCGGCGCGCGCCTGCGCGCATACGGCCACGCGACGGCGGCGCCGCGGCGCGCCAGCACCATCAGGCCGAACGGCCAGCCTTCCAGCGCGAACAGCGCCAGCACGTACTGCAGCGCGTCCCCGCTGGCGCGCACGCCCAGGCCGTCGACCACCGTGTAGGCGGCGATCACCAGAGCGTTGGCCAGCGCGAACGCCACCGCGCGCGGCGAGTCCATGGCGTGGCGCGACAGGCCCAGCACCAGCACCCCGGCGCTCACGCCCAGCACGCCGGCCCAGGCCCAGCCGCCCAGCGGTTCGCCGAAGGCCAGCGCCGACGACAGCGCCACCAGCAGCGGCGCGCTGCCGCGCATCAGCGGATAGGTCAGGCTCAGGTCGCCGTGCTTGTAGGCGCCGGTGAGCGCCACGTAGTAGGCGATGTGGATCAGGACGGAGGCGCCGATGAACGGCCAGGCGGCCGCCGGCGGCCAGCCCACCAGCACCACCACCGGCAGCGCCAGCGCACTGCCCAGGGTGTGGATGACCGCCGTGTCCAGCGCCTTGTCCGGGCTGGACTTGATCAGCGCGTTCCAGCCGGCGTGCAGCGCCGCGCCGCACAGCACAGCGCCGACGATCGGCCAGGTCAGGGCTTGGGCTTGCATGAAGGAGGACGAAGAAGGGTTTCGGGCGGAAGCATTCGGCGTGCCGGCCCACAGCCGGGACGATCGCTGTCAAGATAAGGTTCTCGACGAGCCTACACCACAAGGAGTCCCGAGCCGTGGCAACCCACACCCATCCCGCGCTGGCGGCGCTGCGCAAGAGCGGCGCGACCAAGGTGAAGGTCGCGGTCAGCGACATCGACGGCGTGCTGCGGGGCAAGTACCTGCACATCGACAAGTTCGAAGGCGCCGCCGAGAGCGGCTTCGGCTTCTGCGACGTGGTGTTCGGCTGGGACAGCCAGGACAACTGCTACGACAACGCGCAGGTCACCGGCTGGCAGCACGGATTCCCCGACGCGCTGGCGCAGGTGGACCTGGGCACCGCGCGCCACGTGCCCTGGGACAACGGCGTGCCGTTCTTCCTCGGCAACTTCGTCACCGCCGACGGCGCGCCGCATCCGGTGTGCCCGCGCCAGACCCTGAAGCGCGTGCTGGCGCGTGCCGAGAAGATGGGCTTTTCGGTGATGACCGGCTTCGAGTTCGAGTGGTTCAACTTCCGCGAGACGCCGCAGACCTGGGCCGCGAAGAAGGGTGTCGGCCCGGAGCCGATCACGCCCGGCATGTTCGGCTACTCGCTGCTGCGCATGGCCGACAACCCCGGCTTCTTCAACGCACTGATGGACGAGATGGCGGCGTTCGGCATCCCGATCGAAGGCCTGCACACCGAGACCGGCCCCGGCGTGTACGAGGTGGCGATCAGTTTTTCCTCGGCGCTGGAGCAGGCCGACCGCGCCATCCTGTTCAAGACCGGCGCGCGCGAGATCGGCAAGCGTTTCGGCATCATGCCCAGTTTCATGGCCAAGTGGAGTGCGCAGTACCCGGGCTGCAGCGGCCACATCCACCAGAGCCTGTCGGACGGCAAGAACAACCTGTTCTACGGCGCCGACAGCCCGCGCAAGATGAGCCCGCTGTTCGAGAGCTACCTGGCCGGCCAGGTGGCCTGCATGATGGAATTCGGCGCCCTGCTGTGGCCCACCATCAACAGCTACAAGCGGCTGGTCGACGGCTTCTGGGCCCCGGTGAAGCCGACCTGGGGCATCGACAACCGCACGGCCAGCTTCCGCGTGATCGCCGGCTCGCCCAAGGCCACGCGGCTGGAAACGCGCTGCCCGGGCGCCGACGTGAATCCGTACCTCGCGATGGCGGCCGTCATCGCCGCCGGCCTGCACGGCGTGGAGAAGGGCCTGAAGCTCACCGCGCCGCCGATCACCGGCACCAACCAGGGCGCCGACGACATCCCGCGCGCGCCGCGCACGCTGATCGAAACGGCGCGCGCGCTGCGCAATTCGGAGGTCGCGCGCGACTGGCTGGGCGATACCTTCGTCGAGCACTTCGCCGCCAGCCGCGAATGGGAGTGGCGCCAGTGGCAGGACGCGGTGACCGACTGGGAATTGAAGCGCTACTTTGAAATCATCTGACCGATGCAGATCCGCCGTCTCACCGCCGCCGATGCTCCCGCTTACAGGGAGCTGCGCCTGCGCGGCCTGCGCGAGCACCCGGACGCTTTCACGTCCAGCCATGAAGAAGACGCGCAACTGCCGCTCGAAGCTTCGGCCAGGCGGCTGCGTTCCGAGACGCAGACCTTCTGGGGCGCGCTGGACGGCGACGGCACTCTGCTGGGTGTCGTCGGCCTGGAGCGCGAAACGCGTGCCAAGAACCGCCACAAGGCCACCGTGGTCGGCATGTACGTGGCGCCCGAGGCGGCGGGCCAAGGCGCCGGCCGCGCGTTGCTTGAGGCACTGATCGCTACCGCGCGACACGAGGGTCTGGAACTGCTCGTGCTCACCGTGACCGACGGCAACGGCCCCGCCGCCACGCTGTACGAGCGCTGCGGCTTCCGCTCCTTCGGCGTCGAGCCGCGCGCCATCAAGGTGGATGGCGTCGCCTGCGGCAAGAACCACATGTATCTCGATTTGAGGCAGTCCCCATGAGCCTGAGCAGCTTCGCATTCCCCACCGCCATCCGCTTCGGCCCCGGCGCGCGCAAGGAGGTCGGTCCGCACCTGCGCGAGCACGGATTGAAGCGGCCGCTGATCGTCACCGACAAGGCGCTGGCCGCGCTGCCCGTGCTCGCGGAATTCAAGACGCATCTGCAGGGGCTGGACGTGGCCGTGTTCGGCGGCGTGTTCGGCAATCCGACCGCCAGCCAGGTGATGGACGGCGCCGCCGCCTTCAAGGCGCATGGCGCGGATTGCGTGATCGGCTTCGGCGGCGGCGCCGCGCTGGACGTGGCCAAGGTGGTGGGCATCGTCGCCACGCACGAGGGCGACATCCTGGAGTACGTGTGGGACCACCCGCAGGTGCGCGCCATCACGCATGCGCTGCCGTATTTCGTCGCGCTGCCGACGACTTCGGGCACCGGCTCGGAAGTCGGCCGCTCGGCGGTGGTGAGCGAGAACGACACGCACCTGAAGCGCGTGGTGTTCAGCGCCGCCATCCTGGCGCGCCAGGTGTTCGCCGACCCGGAGCTGACGCTCGCGCTGCCGGCGCACGTGACGGCGGCCACCGGCATGGACGCGCTCACCCACAACATCGAGAGCTACCTCTCGCCCGCCTACCACCCGCTGTGCGACGGCATCGCGCTGGAAGGCGCGCGGCTGGCGGCGCGCTCGCTGGCGCGCGCGGTGCGCGAGCCGGGCGACATCGCGGCGCGCGGCGACATGATGATGTCTTCGATGATGGGCGCCATCGCGTTCCAGAAGGACCTGGGCGCGGTGCATGCCTGCGCGCATGCGCTGGGTGCCGTATGCGACCTGCACCACGGCCTGGCCAACGCGCTGATGATCGACACGGTGCTGGCCTGGAACCACGAGGCCGTGCCGGAGAAGTTCGACGAGCTGGCGCACGTGTGCGGTGTGGCCGGCGGTGGTGCCGCGTTCGTCGAGTGGCTGAAGGCGCTGAAGGCCGGGATCGGCATCGCCGGCCCGTTGTCCGCGCACGGTGTGCAGGCCGCGCAGATCCCGCGGCTGGTGGAGGTCGCCCACCGCGACATCTGCCACCAGACCAATCCGCGTCCGTGCACGCCGGCGGATTTCGAGCGGCTGTTCCAGGCCGCGCTGTGAGGAGGCACGCATGGACCGCCTGAAGATCGGCATCAGCGCCTGCCTGTTCCACCCGGACCCTGGGCGCAAGGCGGCGCCGCAGAAAACGCTGCAGTGGATCGAGCAGTCCACCGCGCACTGGCTGATGTCCGAAGGCGCGCTGCCGGTGATGGTGCCCTCGCCCTTCGGCGACACGGCGCGCGGCGAGGTCACGCTGCGCGACTACGCCGCATGGCTGGACGGCGTGGTGCTGCACGGCGGCGCCGACGTCGCGCCCGGCAGTTACGGCGAGCAGCCGCTGCGGCCCGAGTGGAGCGGCGACCGGCTGCGCGACGAGTACGAGATGGCGCTGGTGAAGGCGTTTTCCGATGCCGGCAAGCCGGTGTTCGGCATCTGCCGCGGCCTGCAGCTGATCAACGTGGCGCACGGCGGCACGCTCTACCAGGACATTTCCACGCAGAAGACCGGCGCGCTGGTGCACCGCGACGCCGATGCCTACGACCTGAATTTCCACCAGGTCGACATCGTCGCGGACTCGCGCCTGGCGCAGCTGCTGGGCGGGACGCGGCACAAGATCAACAGCGTGCACCACCAGGGCGTGAAGGACCTGGCGCCCGGCTTCGTGGTGGAGGCGGTGTCGCCGGACGACGGCGTCGTCGAGGCCATCCGCCACACCGGCGACGCCTGGGTTGCCGCCGTGCAATGGCATCCCGAGTTCCACCGGCCCGAGCTGGGCGTGGTGGACGACACACCCTTGTTGCGCGACTTCCTCGCGGCCGCGCAGGCCGCGCGCAAAGCATGAACACCCTGTCCATCCACAACCCCGCCACCGGCGAGCAGGTCGCTTCGCTGGAAGCAGACACGCCGGCTTCCGTCGCCGCCAAGGCTGCGGCCGCGCGTGCCGCGCAGCCGGCCTGGGCCGCCACGCCGCTGGCCGAACGCCAGGCCTGCATCGCGCGCTTTCACGCAGCGGTGGTGCGCGAGCGTGAAGCGCTGGCCGCCACCATGACGCGCGAAACCGGCAAGCCGATCGCCATGTCGCGCAACGAGCTGAACGGATTGCTGCCGCGCATCGACTTCTTCCTCGAACAAACCGAGTCCGCCATCGCGCCGCGCAGTGTGTTCGACGAGGGCGGCACGCGCGAACAGATCGCGCACGAGCCGCTGGGCGTGGTCGCCAACATCTCGGCCTGGAACTACCCGTGGTTCGTCGGCTGCAACGTGATCCTGCCGGCGCTGCTGACCGGCAACGCGGTGCTGTACAAGCCTTCGGAATACGCCGCGCTCACCGGCCGCGAGATCGCGCGGCTGCTGCACGAATCAGGCGTGCCGCGCGAGGCGATGGCCTGCCTGATCGGCGCCGGCGAAGTGGGCGCGGCACTGCTCGCGCAGCCGATCGACGGCGTGTTCTTCACCGGCTCCTATGCCACCGGCAAGCGCATCGCCGAAACGGTGGGCCACCGTTTCGTGAAGCTGCAGCTGGAACTGGGCGGCAAGGACCCGACCTATGTCTGCGAGGACGCGGACCCGAAGGCTGCTGCCGAATCGCTGGCCGACGGCGCGATGTACAACACCGGCCAGAGCTGCTGCTCGGTGGAGCGCATCTACGTGCACGAAGCCATCCACGACGCCTTCGTCGACGCGTTCGTGGCCGCGGTGAAAGGCATGCGCATGGGCGATCCGATGGATGAGGGCACCTACATCGGCGCCATCACGCGGGCGCCGCAGCTGGACGTGCTGCAGGCGCAGGTGGCGGACGCGCTGGCCAAGGGAGCGACGCTGCTGGCGGGCGGCAAGCGCGCACCGGGCCCGGGCAACTGGTTCGAAGCCACCGTGTTCAGCAATGTGGACCACGGCATGGAGCTGATGCGGGAAGAGAGCTTCGGCCCCGTCATCGGCATCCAGAAGGTGAAGGGCGACGCGCAAGCCTTGCGCCTGATGAACGACACGCGCTACGGCCTGACGGCGGGCGTCTACACGCGCGACGAGGCGCGCGCGCGGCGCATCCTGGCGCAGGTGCGCGCGGGGAGTGTCTACTGGAACTGCTGCGACCGGGTGAGCCCGCGGCTGCCGTGGAGCGGCGCCGGCGATTCGGGCGTGGGGCTGACGCTGTCCACCTACGGCATCCAGACCTTCACGCGGACCAAGGCCTGGCATTTGCGCACGCCGTGACGGCGCGCGGCGGATCTCAATCGATCAGCTTGTTCTTCAGCGCGTAGTAGGTCAGGTCGCTGTTGGAGGAGAGGTTCATCTTCTCCATCAGCCGCGTGCGGTAGGTGCTGACCGTCTTCACCGAGAGCGACAAATCCTTGGCGATGTCGCCGGCCGATTCGCCCTTGGCGAGCTTCAGGAACACCTGGAATTCGCGTTCGGACAACTGTTCGTGCGGCGCGCCGCCGTCGTTGCGGTTGAGCTGGCGGGCCAGCAGTTCGGCCACGGCGGGAGAGATGTAGCGCCGGCCCAGCGACACGGTGCGGATCGCGTTGACGATCTCCATCGGCTCGCAGCCCTTGTTGAGGTAGCCGCTGGCGCCCTGGCGGATCAGGTTCACCGCGTACTGTTCCTCCGGGTAGCCCGACAGCACCAGGATGCCGACGTCGGGCGCCTTGGCGCGGATCATCGCCAGCGCGTCGATGCCGCTTTGGCCGGGCATCGACAGGTCCATCAGCAGCACGTCCATCTCGGTGGTGCGCACCAGGTCGATGGCCTCGCGGCCGGTGGATGCTTCGCCCACCACGCGCAGGTCGACCTGCTCGTTGAGGAACTGCCGCAACCCGGAGCGGACGATGGCGTGATCGTCCACGATGCCAACTTTGATGATCGAATCGTTCATGTTTCCCTGCGGCTCGCGCCGGCTTGGGGACACGCTCACAGGCGTATCCAACGGGGACGATTATTGCTCTGCCACCCGGCCCGTGGCTCTGCCGCTGGCTCAGGCAACGCCGCGTTCTCGCGTAGTCCTTTTCCGACAGCCCAACCGTGGCAAAGCCCGGTCGGAGGCTGTTGACGCGGGCGTGGGCCGCGCTCCGACAGGCATGGATGCGCAGCGAGCGCACACTGAACGCCGTTCAGGAGTCATTTTTTCCCATGTCCGTCCCGAAGTCCCCCGCCGATGTCCTCGTGCTGCCGCGGGACAAGCGCGACTTCATCCTTGCCGCTTTGGGCGAGGCCAGCAGCGCCCTCAGCCAGACGCACGGGCTGCGCGCCACCACGCACATCCTGCTGCAGGGCGGCGTGCAGCTGACCGGCGACAACTCGTTTCGCATCGACCACCGCGATCCGATGCTGCTGGTCAACCTGATCCGCCGCATGCTGAGCGCCGACGAGCCGCCGCTGCAAGACTCCTGAGCCGGTTCGCAGGTCCGCAAACGGCCAGCGCAGGGCGGTGCGGTTCGCGACGATGGGGCATGTCCAGCCATCGTGCTCCCGGCGGCTTCGCCGCTTTCCGTTCCTTCACCGCCCTTGCCTGGTCCAACCTGTCCGCGCAGGCTGCCGAGCAGCTCAGCCTGGCGGCGGTTCCGCTGGTCGCCGTGCTGGCGCTGGGCGCCGGCCCCGGGGCCACCGGCACGCTGGCGGCCGTGCAGACCCTGCCGTTCCTGCTGCTGTCGCTGCCGCTGGGCCTGCTGGCCGACCGGGTGTCGCGCCGCGGCCTGATCCTGGTGGCCGAAAGCGTGCGGGCGCTGTCGCTGCTGCTGCTGCTCGCCCTGGTCATGACCGGCCAGCTGTCGCTGGCCGCGCTGGCGGTGCTGGGGTTCATCGGTGCGGCCGGCACGGTCGGCTTCAGCGTCGCCGCGCCGGCCCTGGTGCCGGCGCTGGTTGCGCGCGACATGCTGCCGCGCGCCAACGCGCGGCTGGAGCTGGCGCGCAGCGCCGCGTTCGCGGCCGGGCCGGCGTTGGCCGGCGCGCTGGTCGCCTGGGCCGGTGCCGGCGCGGCCTTTGCGCTGGCCGCCGCGCTGTCGGTGTTCGCGGTGGCGCTGCTGGCGCGCATCGCCGAGCCTGCGCGCGACGTGGCACCGCGGCGCCGGCTGCTGCAGGAGGTGCGCGACGGCGCGGCCCTGGTCTGGCGCCAGCCGTTCCTGCGCCCCATGCTGCTGACCGGCGCGGCCTGGAACATCGCCTGGTTCACGCTGCAGGCGGCCTATGTGCCGTATGCGGTGCGGGTGCTGGGGCTGGGTGCGCAGGCGGTCGGCCTCACGCTCGGCGCCTATGGGGCCGGCATGGTGGCGGGTGCGCTGCTGTGCGGCCGCGTGGTGGCGGCGATGCCGTTCGGCCGCGCCATCCAGCTCGGCCCGGCGGTCTCGGTGCTGGCCGCCGGCGCGATGGTCGCGACGCTGGTGGTCCCGAGCGCCGTGCTGGCCGCAGCGGCGTTCTTCCTGTTCGGCGCCGGGCCGATCGTGTGGACCATCACCTCGACCACGCTGCGCCAGCACCTCACGCCCGGCGCGATGCTGGGCCGCGTGTCCTCGGTGTTCCTGACGGTCAACACCGGCGCGCGGCCGCTGGGCGCCGCACTGGGCGCGATCGCCGGCGCAGCCTGGGGCGAACCGGCCTGCCTGTGGCTGGCGCTGGCGGGCTTCGTGCTCCAGGCGGGGATCATCTTCGCCGCGCCGCTGGGCGGGCTGCACCGGCTCCATGCCGAGGCGCAGCCCGCCGGCTGACGCGGCTTGCCCGGAAGCGGCTTACTTCTTCTTCGGGCGGCCGTACTTGGCCGTGAAGGAGGCCTTGGCGATGGTGTTGGCGTTGGCCATGAAGCCGGCCACCGCCGCCGTCGCGTCGGCCGGAATGTCGAGCTTGTCGGTCTTCAGTGCGTGCAGCGTGAAGATGTAGCGGTGCGGCTTGTCGCCCTCGGGCGGGCAGGGGCCGCCGAAGCCGGCGATGCCGTAGTCGATGCGCACGTTGCGCGCGCCCGCGGGCAGACCGGCGCCGCTGGCGTTGCCGGCATCGGCCTTCAGCTCGTTCACGCTGGCCGGGATGTTGATCACGAACCAGTGCCAGAAGCCCGAACCGGTGGGCGCGTCGGGGTCGTACACGCTGAGCGCGAAGCTCTTGGTGTCCTTGGGCGCGCCGCTCCACTTGAGGGCCGGCGACTTGTTCTCGCCGGCGCAGCCGAACATGTTGGCCTCGAACTTCTTGTCGATGGTGCTGTTGGCCGGGATGTCCGCGCTTTCGAGCTTGAAGCCGGCGGCCTGTGCCGGCAGCGTCGCGCAGGCGACTGCCACAGTGAGCAATAACTGGCGGATGGTGGTTGTTCTCATGCTTCTCCTTGATTGTGCGCTTGCGTGACGCACGGCTTCGGGCTACGGTTCGACGGTGTGGCGTGCCTGCCAAAAGGAGGATCGAAGTCGTGCTGCGTCTTATCTTATCGCCACGCGCGGTGCGTGTAATCGGCCTGGGCCTGCTTCTCGCGGTGCAAGGCGCCTGGGCCGAAACCGGCGTCACCGACAAGCAGATCCTGGTGGGCCAGTTCGCCGCTTTCAGCGGGCCGGCCGCGCAGCTGGGCGAGCGGCTGAAGATCGGCGTCGAGGCTTATTTCAAGTCCGTCAACGCGCAAGGCGGCGTCAACGGCCGCCAGCTGAAGCTGGTGACGCGCGACGACGGCTACGAGCCGGAGCGTTCCAAGGCCGCGGTGAAGTCGCTGATCGAGCAGGACCAGGTGTTCGCGCTGATCGGCTCGGTGGGCACGCCCACCGGCATCGCCACCGTGCCGCTGCTGACCGAGGCGCGCGTGCCGCTGGTGGGCATGTTCACCGGCGCCGAGGCGCTGCGCGAGCCGTTCAACCGCTACGTGTTCCACGTGCGCGCCAGCTACTTCGAGGAAACCGAGCGCATGGTGGCCCATCTCACCGGCCTGGGCCTGCGCAAGATCGCGGTGTTCTACCAGAACGACGCGTACGGCAAGACCGGCCTGGACGGCGTGGAGCGTGCGCTGGCCAGGCGGCAGTTGAAGACCGTGGCCACCGCGACGGTGGAGCGCAACACGGTCGACGTGGCCAAGGCGCTGGCCGCCATCCTGCCCGCGCAGCCCGAGGCCATCGTGCAGATCAGCGCCTACAAGTCCTGCGCGGCCTTCATCAAGCAGGCGCGCGCCAAGGGCTATGGTGGCCAGTTCTTCAACGTGAGCTTCGTCGGCGCCAAGGCGCTGGCCGACGAGCTGGGCGAGGGCGGTGCCGGCGTGGTGATCACGCAGGTGGTGCCGTTCCCCTACGGCGCGGCCACGCCGATCGTGCGCGAGTACCAGCAGCTCATGACCGAGGCCGGCCAGAAAGACCCGGACTTCTCCAGCATGGAAGGCTTCCTCACCGCCAAGGTGTTCGTGGAAGGCCTGCGCCGCGCCGGGCGCAACCCCACGCGCGACGGCCTGATCGCCGGCATCGAGTCGATGCGCGACTGGGACATGGGCGGCTTCACCGTGCGCTACAGCGCCACCGACCACACCGGGTCGAGCTATGTGGACGTGACGACGATCGGGCGCGAAGGCAAGTTTCTTCGATAGCGCTCAGCTCAGGTGCTTGCCGACAATCCCCGCTAATTCAAACATCGTCACCTGCGGCCGTCCGAACACCGGCCGCAGCTTGTCGTCGGCATTGATCGAGCGCTTGTCCTTCGCGTCCTGCAGGCCGTTGGCCTTGATGTAGTCCCACAGCTTCTTGATGACTTCGGTGCGCGCCACCGGCTCGGCGCCGATCACGGCGGCGAGTTCCGGGCTCGGCTTCAGGCCGGCGCCGGTCTTGCGCGGCGCCTTCGGTGCGGCGGCCTTCTTGGCGGCCGGCGCCTTTTTCGCCGCCGCCTTCTTCGCGGGCGCGGCCTTGGCGCCGACGGCGGCCTTCGCCGCCTTGGCGGTCGGCTTGTACGCGGCCGCCGGCGTCTTGCCGGCAGCGCCCTTGCGCGGCGGGAATTTGCTGGCGCGTGGCTCGAATTCGAAGTTCACCTTGCCCGCCTCCTTGTCCCAGGCCAGGTAGGCCTTGAACGCGCGGCGCGTGCGCATCGAGACGAACTTGTCCAGCAGGTCGGTCTTGCCGGTGGCCAGCAGCTTCTGCATCTGCGCGCGCTCCACCGGCTGCTGCAGGATGATCTTGCCGCTCTTGAAGTCGCAGCTCGGCGTGGGCTGCTGCGCCGTCGGCACGGCTTTCTCGCACAGGTAGTTGGCGCCGAACTCGAACACGCGCGCGCCGCATTTGGGGCAGGTGCCCAGCGGCTCCTGGCCGCTGAAGTCCACCAGCTCGCCGGTTTCGGCCGGGTCCCTGGCGTCGCCGAAGTCGAACTCCAGCTTCCAGTTCTTCTCTTCCTCGTTGAACTTCAGCACCAGCTCGGCGGAGAACGGCCAGCCGGCCTTGGAGCGGAAGCCCTGCAGCGGGCCGATGTGCTTGTCGCGCACGAACTGTTCCGCCTCGTCGGGCTCGAACGGCCGGCCGGCGGGAATCTTGGTGAAGGAAAAGCCGCAGGGCTGCTGGCCGGGCTTGCCGACGCAGTTGAAGCGGCGGTAGCTTTCCTGCACCACGCCGCCGCAGTTCGGGCAGGGCGTGCTCAGCGTCGCGTAGTCGCCGGGCACGGTGTCGCGGTCGTATTCCTTGGCCTTCATGACGATGCGCTTCGTCATGTCGGCGATCTCGTGCATGAACTGCTCGCGCGAGAGCTTGCCGTGCTCCATCTGCGCCAGCTTGTATTCCCACTCGCCGGTCAGTTCGGGCTTGCTCAGCTCCTCCACGCCCAGGCCGCGCAGCAGCGTCATCAGCTGGAACGCCTTGGCCGTGGGAAGCATCTCGCGGCCCTCGCGCAGCATGTACTTCTCGTTGATCAGGCCCTCGATGATGGCCGCGCGCGTGGCCGGTGTGCCCAGGCCTTTTTCCTGCATCGCCTCGCGCAGCTCGTCGTCCTCCACGAACTTGCCGGCGCCTTCCATCGCGCCCAGCAGCGTGGCTTCGCTGTAGCGCGCCGGCGGCCGGGTCTTCAGGCCCCGGGCTTCCACGCTCTCGGTGCGTACCATCTCGCCGGGCTTCACGCCCACCAGCGCCTGGCCCTTGTCGCCTTCCTTGGCGTCGGCCACTTCGTCGGCCGCTTCCTTGCCGTAGATGGCCAGCCAGCCCGGCTTGACCAGCACCTTGCCCTCGGTCTTGAAGCTGTGGCCCACGGCCTGGCTGATGCGGGTGGTGACCAGGTATTCGGCGCTCGGGAAGAACACCGCCATGAAGCGGCGCACCACCAGGTCGTACACCTTCTGCTCGGCCTCGGACAGGCCGCTGGGTGCCTGCAGCGTGGGGATGATGGCGAAGTGGTCGCTGACCTTGCTGTCGTCGAACACGCGCCTGGTGGGCTTGACGTAGCTCTGGTCGACGGCCTGCTGCGCGAACGGCGCCAGGTGCCGCATGCCGCTTTGCGACAGCATGCCCATGGTGTCCTGCGCCACCTTCACGTAGTCCTGCGGCAGGTAGCGCGAGTCGGTCCGCGGATAGGTCAGCGCCTTGTGCCGCTCGTACAGGCTCTGCGCCAGCGACAGCGTGGTCTTGGCCGAGTAGCCGAAGCGGCCGTTGGCCTCGCGCTGCAGCGAGGTCAGGTCGAACAGCTGCGGCGAAGCCTGCGTGGTCGGCTTGGATTCCTCGGTGACGGTGGCGGCCTTGCCGCGCACCGCGTCGGCGATGGCCTGGGCATCCTTTTGCGACCAGACGCGGTCGGCGCGCTTCTCGGCGTCTTCCGCGTCTTTCTTCCAGTTGGGGTCGAACCATTTGCCGGGGTACTCGCCGGCCTCGGCCAGGAAGCTGGCGTGGACCTCCCAGTAGTCGCGGCTGACGAATTTGCGGATCTGCTCCTCGCGCACCACCACGATGGCCAGCGTGGGCGTCTGCACCCGGCCCACGGTGGTGAGGAAAAAGCCGCCGTCGCGCGAATTGAAGGCGGTCATGGCGCGCGTGCCGTTGATGCCGACCAGCCAGTCGGCCTCGGAGCGCGAGCGCGCGGCGTGCGCCAGGCCTTCCATCTGGCGGTCGGTGCGCAGCCGCTCGAAGCCCTCGCGGATCGCCTGCGGCGTCATCGACTGCAGCCAGAGCCTGCGCACCGGCTTGCCCAGCGGCTTGGCCCCGCCCGCGTACTGCTCGATCAGGCGGAAGATGAGCTCGCCCTCGCGCCCCGCGTCGCAGGCGTTCACCAGCTGGGTCACGTCCTTGCGCTTGGCCAGCTTGACCACCGCGTTCAGGCGCGACTTGGTCTTGTCCACCGGCTTCAGCTCGAAGTACGGCGGGATGACCGGCAGGTGCGCGAAGCTCCACTTGCCGCGTTTCACGTCGAACTCCTCCGGCGCGTGGATTTCCACCAGGTGGCCCACCGCGCTGGTGACGATGTACGTCTCGCTCTCGA
This sequence comes from Pseudomonadota bacterium, assembly GCA_040384685.1. GTDB lineage: Bacteria > Pseudomonadota > Gammaproteobacteria > Burkholderiales > Burkholderiaceae_C > Ramlibacter. The sequence continues at coordinate 540,720 of JAZKIV010000013.1, forward strand.
AATACTCGTCGTGCTTGTCGAATTTGCCGGCCACAGGCGTGATCGCACGCACGATGTCTTGCGCCACCGACGGCTTTTCCGCGATTACCAATGTCTTTGTCACAGCTCACACGCAGGCGCCTTGCGGCGGCCCGTTCCCGGTTATCCCTACAATCTGCGCTTTTCTCACGCGCGCGTACGCGCAGGCACGCGCGCGCACGTGTACGAATTCAAATTAACAGACTTTTGGCGATGGCCGCAAACTCCCCCAATTCCGCAGGCAGAAGAATCCAGGTCCGCCGCTCCGGCGTCCACGGCAAGGGGGTGTTCGCGCTCACCCACATCCCCGAAGGGGAGTCCATCATCGAATATGTGGGCGAGATCATCAGCTGGAAGGAGGCGCTGCGCCGCCATCCGCACAACCCGGCCGAGCCCAATCACACTTTCTACTTCCACATCGACGACGGCCGCGTGATCGACGCGGCGCACGGCGGCAACGCCTCGCGCTGGATCAACCACTCCTGCGAGCCGAACTGCGAGGCCGACGAGGAAGAAGGCCGGGTGTTCATCAAGGCGCTGCGCGACATCCGGGCCGGCGAAGAGCTGAACTACGACTACGGCCTGATCCTGGACGAGCCGTACACCAAGAAGGTCAAGGCCGAGTACCCGTGCTATTGCGGCAACAAGTACTGCCGGGGCACGCTGCTGGCCCCGAAGCGGGGCAGATGACGAAATGACCTCGGCTGCGCCTTGGATGACGGCGCTGCGCGCCATGACGGGGCCGTCATCCTGTCATTTCGTCATTCCGTCATGAATTTCCAGGCCGAAGCGATCTGGGAGGCGGTGGCGCCGCAGTGCCCGGGCTTCACGGTCGAGGTGCTGCCCGAGGTGGATTCCACCAACACCGAGCTGATGCGCCGCGCCCGCACGGGCGCCGCCGACCCGGTGCTGCTGGTGGCCGAGCGCCAGACGGCGGGCCGCGGCCGGCTGGGCCGCGCCTGGGACAGCGCGGCCGGCGCGTCCCTCACTTTCTCGCTCGGGCTGTCGATGGCGCCGGCCGACTGGTCGGGGCTGTCGCTGGCGGTCGGCGTGACCATCGCCGAAGCCCTGCACCCTGCCGTGCAGCTCAAGTGGCCCAACGACCTGTGGGTGGGCGACCGCAAGCTGTGCGGCATCCTGGTCGAGACCGCCAGCTTCGGCGTGCCGCAGGACACGCGGCGCTACGCGGTGATCGGCGTGGGCATCAACATCGCGCCGCGCGAGGCCGCGGGCCTGTCGATGCCGCCGGCCGCGCTGGCCGAGCTGCTGCCGCAGGCGGATGCCGGCGACGTCCTGCTGCGCGTCGCCGTGCCGCTGGTGGCGGCCGCGCAGGCCTTCGAAGCCTTCGGCTTCGCGCCGTTCCAGGCCCGCTTCAACGCCCGCGACGTGCTGCGCGAGCGGCTGGTGACGCTCAGCGACGGCACCCAGGGCACCGCCCACGGGGCGAGCGAGGCCGGCGCCCTGCTGGTGCATACTGCCCAGGGCATGCGCGCCGTCACCAGCTCCGAGGTGAGTGTGCGTCCGGTGCGCCCCCAATGACCCCGCATTCGCGATGCTGCGCCTGACCGTTCTGTTGCTGCTGCTGGCCAATGGCGCCTACTACGCGTGGTCGCAGGGCCTGCTGCTGCCGTGGGGGAGCGGCCCGGCCCAGCAGTCGGAGCCGCAGCGCATCGCGCAGCAGATCCGCCCCGAGGCGATCCGCGTGCTGCGCGCCGACGAGGCGGCCAGGCTGGAAACGGCCGCCGCCACCGCTACCAAGGCGGCGGAATGCCTGCAGGCCGGCCCGCTGGAAGAGGCCCAGGCCGGCACCCTGCGCACCGCGCTGGCGTCCTGGCCTGCGGGCAGCTGGGCGCTGGAGCCGGCCTCCGAGGCGGCGCGCTGGATCGTCTACATGGGCAAGTACGCCAACGCCGAACAGGTCGAACGCAAGAAGGGCGAGCTGCGCCAGCGCGGCATCTCCTTCGAACCGCTGGCCAATCCCACGCTGGAGCCTGGCCTGTCGCTGGGGGGCTACGCCACCCAGGCCGAGGCCGACCGCCAGCTGGAAACGCTCAGCCAGCGCGGCGTGCGCACCGCGCACGTGGTGCAGGAGCGCGCCGAGCTGCACGGCCAGAGGCTGCAGCTGCCGGCGGTGGACGACGCCTTGCGCCCGCGCCTGGACGACCTCAAGACGGCCCTGGGCGGCAAGCCGTTGCGGGCCTGCCGCTGAACACGCATCCGCTTCGATTTCCGCGCAACGAAAGGAAGGAAACCCCGATGTCACTCAAGCTCTACTACGCTCCCGGCGCCTGCTCCTTCGTGCCGCACGCACTGCTGGAAACCGCCGGCGCGGCGTTCGAGCCGGTGCTGGTGAAACTGCACAAGGGCGAGAACCAGGGGCCCGAGTTCAAGGCCTTGAACCCGCGCGGCCAGGTGCCGGTGCTGGTGGACGGCGACCAGGTGATCACGCAGATCGTGGCCATCGCCTCCCACCTGGACCAGCGCTTCCCGGAGTTCGGCTTCCTGCCCGCGCAGGCGCTGGCGCGCACCCGCGTGCTGGAAACGCTGGCCTGGATGAACAACACCGCGCATCCGACCTTCACCCACGTGTTCATGCCCTACAAGTTCGCTGCCACGCCGGAAACGCAGGCCGAGGTGAAGGCGCACAACACCAGGCTGTACGCCGGCATCCTGCAGGAGCTGGAAGGCCTCGTGCAGCGTGCCGCCGGCGCCGGCCAGGCCTTCCTGGGCGGCGAGCGCTTCGGCCCGCTGGACGCCTACGCGCTCACGCTGCTGCGCTGGGGCGGCTTCGCCAAGATCGACCCGACCGGCTTCAAGGCGGCGTGGGCGCACGTGCAGAAGGTCGCGGCGCTGCCCGCCGTGGACCGCGCCATCAAGCGCGAGCGGCTGGTGCTGAACCTCTACGAATTCGCCGCTTGAGTGGCGGCGAGCGGCCGTGACGGGCCGGCCGCGCCGAACACTGCGGCGTTCCTGGCCAGCGTGAAGCGCACGGTCACGCGCGTGCCGGGCGGCTGCTGGCCGGGGTGGGCATCCTCCAGCTGGATCTCGGCGTCGTGCTGGCGGGCGATCTCCAGCACGATCGGCAGGCCCAGGCCGGAGCCGTCCACGTTGGTCCCAAGCGCCCGGTAGAACGGCTGGAACACCAGATCCCGTTCCCCCTCGGGAATGCCCGGGCCGGTGTCCTCCACCTGCAGCAGCACCACCTGGCCGAACGGATCGGCCACCACCCGCGCGGTGATCACGCCCGGATGGCCGGGGCTGGACGGCGTGTAGTTGATCGCGTTGTCCACCAGGTTGCGCACCAGCTCCTTCAGCAAGGTCGGGTTGCCCTGCAGCAGCACGCCGGCCTCGAGCGGCCCGGCGCCGTCGTAGCCCAGGTCCACGTGCTTGTCCAGCGCGCGCGGCAGGAAGTCCTGCACCGCCTCCATGGTCAGCGCCGCCAGGTTGCAGGGCTGGCGCACGATGGCCTTGCCGCTGCTCTCGGCGCGCGCCAGCGCCAGCAGCTGGTTCACGGTGTGCGTGGCGCGCATGCTGGAGCGCGCGATCTGCTGCAGCGACTGCTTGAGCTGTTCCGCGTTGGCGCCCTCGCGCTGGGCCAGGTCGGCCTGCATGCGCAGGCCGGCCAGCGGCGTCTTCAGCTGGTGCGCCGCGTCGGCCAGGAAGCGCTTCTGGGTGGAGATGGATTCGGTCAGGCGCGTGAGCAGGTCGTTGACCGAGGACACCAGCGGGGCCACTTCCAGCGGCACGGCCTTTTCGTCCAGCGGGCTCAGGTCGTCGGGGCGGCGCGCGCGGATGCGCTCTTCCAGCTGCGACAGCGGCTTGATGCCGCGCACCAGCGCCAGCCACACCAGCAGCACCGCCAGCGGCAGGATCACCATCTGCGGCAGCATCACGCCCTTGATGATCTCGGTGGCCAGCACCGAGCGCTTCTCGCGCGTCTCGGCCACCTGCACCAGCGCCGGCCGCGCGCCCGGCAGGTCGACGCCGACCCAGGTGTAGGCCACGCGCACGTCCAGCCCGCGCATCTCGTCGTCGCGCAGCCGCACCTCGCCGACGGCGGGGCGCTCCTCCTCGTTGGGCATCGGCATGTCGCGCTCGCCGGCCAGCAGGTCGCCCTGCAGGCCGACCACCTGGAAATACACCATGTCGGAGTCGTCGGCGCGCAGCAGCTCGCGCGCCGGCTGCGGCAGGTTGAACACCACCCGGTGGTTCTGCACCGAAACCAGCTGCGCCAGCGCGCGCACGTTGTACTCCAGCGCGCGGTCGAACGGCTTGCCGGCGATGCTCTGCGCCACCAGCCAGGTGAGCGCCAGGCTCACCGGCCACAGCAGCAAGAGCGGCGTGAGCATCCAGTCCAGGATTTCCCCGAACAGGGAGCGTTGCTCACGCTGGAAGATTTTCATGGACGTGCAACACGCTCAACCTGGAACGCTCAGCGCTCAACCCGGAATTTTCTCGAGGCAGTAGCCCAGGCCGCGCACGGTGGCGATGCGGATCGGGCCGCGCTCGATCTTCTTGCGCAGGCGGTGGATGTACACCTCGATCGCGTTGTTGCTGACCTCCTCGCCCCACTCGCACAGGCGCTCGACCAGCTGGTCCTTGCTGACCAGCCGGCCGGCGCGCTGCAGCAGCACTTCCAGCAGGCCCAGCTCGCGCGCCGACAGCTCCACCATCTTGCCGTCGATGGTGGCGACGCGGCCGGCCTGGTCGTACACCAGCGGGCCGTGCTTGATGGTGCTGCTGGTGGCGCCCATGCCGCGCCGCGTGAGCGCGCGCACCCGCGCCTCCAGCTCGGACAGCGCGAACGGCTTGGCCATGTAGTCGTCGGCGCCCAGGTCCAGGCCCTTGACGCGCTCCTCCACCGCGTCGGCGGCGGTGAGGATCAGCACCGGCATGGTGGAGCCGCGGGCGCGCAGCTTGCGCAGCACCTCCAGCCCGTGCATCCGGGGCAGCCCCAGGTCGAGGATCAGCAGGTCGAACTCGTTGTTGGTCATGAGCGCGGCATCGGCTTCGGTGCCGCTCGCGACATGGTCGACCGCCGCGCCCGAGGCGCGCAGGCTGCGCAGCAGCCCGTCGGCCAGCACCTGGTCGTCTTCGGCGATGAGGATCCGCATGCGTGGTGTCTCCTGGTTGCGCCTTCGGCGTCTTCTGTTGCTGAAATTCTAGGCGGGCAAGGCGGTGTTGCGACCTTTGGTGTACTCAGGGTCTTCCTCCTTACGCCATCGAGGCACCCGCGTAGGCTTCCAGCCCGATCGCCACCACGGTAGCCACCTCGTCGCCCACTTCGGCGCGGAACTCCGCCTCGGCCTGGGCCACCGCGTCCTTGAACGCCTGCTGCCATGCCAGCCCGGCTTCGGTGAACTTCACCATGCGGGCGCGCCGGTCGCGTGCATCGGGCTCGCGCGTGACCACACCCCAGGCTTCGCACTGGTCCACCAGGTCGCCCATGGCCTGTTTGCTCATGCCGGCCAGCTCGGCCAGTTCGGTCAGCCGGGCTCCCTGCGGCGCCAGGTGGCGGGTGATGTGGATGTGGGCGGCGCTTACCTGGGCGCGCGCCGCGAGGTTGGACAGCGCCAGCGGCACCTCCACGTTGTGGGCCATCAGGTGTAGCACGCGGGCGTCGAAGCGGCGCATCGCGTGGCCCAGCAGGCGGCCCAGGTGCGTCATGCGCCAGCTGCCGTCGGTCATGCTTAAATCGTAAAGCAAACTGACCAAAAAAGGCGTTTACTTCGTGAGACTCGGTCATTACAGTGCTGGTCATGCATCCAGCTCGGTGGAAATGTCCACTGACACAGAACACCCTAACCGATTGATTTTCAAGGAGAAAACCTGATGGACGCCCAAGTCAAAGGCAGCAAGATCGCTTCCAGCGCCGACAACGAAAAAGCCAAGGCGCTGCAAGCGGCGCTGTCCCAGATCGAGAAGCAGTTCGGCAAGGGCACCATCATGCGCCTGGCCGAAGGCGAGAAGATCGAGGATGTCCAGGTCGTCTCCACCGGCTCGCTGGGCCTGGACATCGCGCTGGGCGTCGGCGGCCTGCCGCGCGGCCGGGTG
>JAZKIV010000014.1:0-121952 GCA_040384685.1 Pseudomonadota bacterium
TCAGGTGGCGCGGGTCGCTGATCTGGCTCCACAGCTTGCCGTCGCTGAAGGTGCCGGCGCCGCCTTCGCCGAACTGCACGTTCGACTCCGGATGCAGGACGCCGCGGCGCCACAGGTCCCAGGTGTCCTGGGTGCGCTGCCGCACTTCCTTGCCGCGCTCCAGCACGATCGGCCGCAGCCCCATCTGGGCCAGCAGCAGCGCGGCGAAGATGCCGCAGGGCCCGAAGCCGACCACGACGGGGCGCGGGCGCTCGCCGGCGAAGAAATCGGCCGGCGCATCGGCCACGTTGCGGTAGCGTGTGTCCGGCGCCGGCCGCACGTGCTGCTCGCCGGCGTGCGCGGCCAGCACGGCGACTTCGTCGCGCAGCTCGCAGTCCACCGAATAGATCAGCACGATGGCGCTCTTCTTGCGCGCGTCGTAGCCGCGCCGCGCGATGCTGAAGCCCAGCAGGTCGGCGTCGGCGATGCGCAGGCGGCGCACGATGGCGGCGCGCAGCGCGTCCTCGGGGTGGTCCAGCGGAAGTCGGAGTTCGGTCAGTCGCAGCATCGGGCTTTTCTTGTCCAGCCCGCTATTGGGCCACAGCGTTTCGGCCCAGCCAGTCCAGCGCACCCTGCGCGGCGGCGCGGCCGGTGGCCAAGCAGGCGGTCAGCAGGTAGCCGCCGGTGGGCGCCTCCCAGTCCAGCATCTCGCCGGCGCAGAACACGCCGGGCACGGCGCGCAGCATGCCGCGCGCATCCAGCGCCTCGAAGCGCACGCCGCCGGCGGTGCTGATGGCTTCCTCCACCGGCCGCGGGCGCACCAGGCGGATGGACAGGGACTTCAGCGCGGACGCGAGCCGGGCCGGATCGTTCAGTTCGTCGGGCGTGAGCAGTTCGTAGAGCAGGGCGGTCTTGATGCCTTGCAGCCCGAGACGGCTCTTCAGGTGCTGCGACAGGCTGCGCGAACCGCGCGGATGCACCGTCGCGGCGAGCACCTGGGCCGGCGTGTGCTGCGGCAGCAGGTCGAGCAGCCAGGTGGCTTCGCCCGTGGCGGCGATGCGGTCGCGCAGGCGCGCGCTGAAGGCATAGACCAGGCTGCCTTCGACACCGGTGTCGGTGAGCACGAACTCGCCCTGCTGCTCCTCTGCGGTGCCGTCGTCGGCAACGAAGCGGCCGGCGACCGGCTTCACCGGCTGGCCGGCGAAGCGCGTGCGCAGGTGCTCGCTCCAGCCGCCGCGGCCCGGTGCCGTGGGCGCGACGTCGAAGCCGGAGTTGGCCGGCGCCAGCGGCGCCACGTCGACGCCGCAGTCGCGCAGCCAGGGCAGCCACGAGCCATCCGAGCCCAGCCGTGGCCAGCTCGCGCCGCCGAGGGCCAGCACCGTGGCATCCGCCTGGTGCGCCACCTCGCCGGCCGGCGTGTCGAAGCGCAGCGCGCCGTCGGCGCTCCAGCCGGTCCAGCGGTGGCGCGCGTGCACACGCACACCCGCGCCGCGCAGCCGGTGCAGCCAGGCGCGCAGCAGCGGCGCGGCCTTCATGTCGGTGGGGAACACGCGGCCCGAGCTGCCGACGAAGGTGTCGATGCCCAGCCCCGCCGCCCAGGCGCGCACCGCCGGCCCGTCGAACGCGCTGACGGCGGCGTGCAGGTCGCCGGCGCGCGCCGCGTAGCGCGACAGCAGGGCCGGCGTGGGCTCGGAATGCGTGAGGTTGAGCCCGCCGCGCCCGGCCAGCAGGAACTTGCGGCCGACCGAGGGCATGCGGTCGAACAGGTCGACGGTGATGCCGGCTTGCGCCAGCACTTCGGCGGCCATCAGGCCGGCGGGGCCGCCGCCGATGATGGCGGCGGTCATGGGGTGGGTGCGGGGGAGGGGAAGGATCGGCGCATCCGCCTATTCTGGCGAATCCGCTCGGTGGACCAGCAATTGTCCGTCAGCGGACGCGAAACGCCAGCGCCATCAGCGGTGCCACGACCAGAAACTGAAGCAGCGTGAATCCCGTCTCCAGCCCGAAGAAGAGGGGTACGGAGGCCATCGGGCTCTTGGCCGTCACCGCCAGGGTCGTAAACGACCAGGAGAGACAGGCGGATACGGTTCCGGAGCGCGCGGCACCGTGCTTCCACGCGTCCCTCGCGGTGCTGAACAGCCGCGGGTAGGCCCACGCGAACACCAAGCCCTGCAGGACCATCGACGCAAACCCGAACGGGATGACCGGGTCCTTCCGGTAGACAGCCAGCATCTCGTACGCCGACTTGAACAGGACCAGATGCCACACGAAGCCGATGATGAAGGTCGGCACGACGTAGGCCAGCATAGCCAGCAGGAAAGACTTTTTCATGTTCACCTCGTTGGTTGTCAGAACGCCAGCCGCAGCTCGGCGAAGACGCCCGAATTCTTTCTCAAGCTGCCGTACTGCGTGCCGGGTGCTCCGCGGAAGTACTCGGCGCCGACCGTTCCCTTGACGTGGTCGCTGAAGGTGTACGTCACCAGCGGTCGGATGAGCGAATTGCGGCGCTGCGCGTTGACGACGGCGAACAGTTCCGCCTCCAGCGTGTCGTGCAGCCACTTGTTGCCGACGCGGAAGGTGATGCCGTGGTTCGAACGGTCCTGCTGGCCAGCCAGCAGGGCGTTCTGCAGGGCCAGGCGCAATTCCTGCGGCGGCAATGCGGCGGCATCCGGCCTGTGGAAGTGGATCACGCGCCGCTGGAACACCTGGACGTTGAGGTTGAGGTTCTCGAAGAAGGTCCGGTCCACGCCCAGCACCCAGAAAAGCTGCGGGTTCCTCACCAGCGGGTCCGTGCCCGATGTGTCACGGGTCCGCGTGTAGGAGGCTTCACCGCGCACGCCGAAGCGGCCGAAGTTTTTCGCGAAGTCGGCGCCCAGCACCGAGATGCGGTCGTAGTGCAGCGCGGTGGCGGCATCGGCGCGCGGCACACCGAAGCTCGGCAGCAGGCTGTGGCCGTGGAAGTAGCTCAGCGACCAGTCGGCTCCCTCGCCGACCTTGTTCAGCCGCAGCCCGACCTGGGCATTGGACGCGGAGCCCGAGGGCCGCTGCCGCACGACGGGGTAGGCTTCGCGCGGCAACGGCACCGTCGAGGGCTCCAGCCGCGGCGCCACGAACAGGGTCAGCGTGTGCTCCTGCGACAGCGCCACGTCCAGCTTCGCCGACGCGGTGCCCAGGCGCTGGTCGTCCTCGAACGGGAGCATGACGGTGTAGTCGCGCGGCGTCAGGTTGTCGGTGGGGTTGATGCCGTCGGCGCGTCCCCAGGCCACGATCTGCTTGCCCACGCTCAGGTCGGCATGGTCCAGGTGCAGGGTGAGGTAGCCCTCCACCAGCCGGCCGCGGGCACGGCCTCCCTTGCCGATCGCCGGCTGCGTCGCGCGGGCAAAGAGTTTGCCGTCGAGGGTGGATGTGAACTTCGGCAGGGCAGTGAGCTGGAACGTCGCCCCGGCAAAATCGCTGGCGTCGTCCAGCGACTTCGACGAGGAATAGTAGTTCGTGCGCAGCACTGTCGAGAGTCCGGGGCCCGCCTGCGTTTCAGCGGCCCACGTCGCTGCCGCCGCCGTCAGCAGCGCCACCAGCCCGATGCCCAGCCGGCGCATCTATTCGCGCTCGAGGTAGCGGATCGTGAACATCTCGTCGGGCGCGTCGATGCCCGACTCGACGTTGTCGAAACGCAGGATGGTCTTGTGCCCGGTCTGGTGGTTGACCATTTCCCGGGACAGGGCCAGCCAGCGCGGCGGATCCGCCTGCACCTGCTTGTGGTTCGACGTGGCCTGGGTCTTGAGCAGGCGGCCGGACAGGTCGTGGTACTCCACCTTCGCCTCGATGAAGGTGTCCTTGCGGATCCAGGCGATCTTCTTGCCGTAGCCGGTGTTGGCCCGCACCGTGTCGTTGGCCGGAACGGATTCGACGACGTGGCAGTCCTGCCTGTCGAACACCTCCGAGCGCAGCAGCGTGTGGTTGAACAGGTCGACCTTGGGCAGCGAGATGTCGCCATAGGAGAAGTCCGAGCCGACGAAGCTGTCCTTCTTGTTGTTGGCCACCAAGCGCCGGCTTTTCTTCAGCGCCGGCAGGTAGATCCACTGGTCGTCGTCGCCGTCGATGTGTTCGACCTGGAGGAAGCCAGTGCCCTTGATGTCCGTGGGCGTGTGGAATTTCACCAGCAGCTTCGAATCCACCCCATTGGGCTGCAGCTTGACGAAGGTGGTGGTCTTGCGCTCGCGCTTCTCGTCCCGGCCGGTCACCAGCAGCATGGTGGAATCCGAGCGGAAGCTCTTGATCTTCGACGCCTGGAAATTCCGTTCCATGATGTCCCGTGCCGCGGGCTCGCCGGCGGCGAAGGAGGCGGGCGCCGCGGCAAGCACGGCGAACTGCGCGGCCGCGGCCTGGAGGATGCGGCGCCGCCTCATTGCTGCACTCCCGTCGGTGCCGCCGCCGTCGGCGCGAAGAAGGCCTCGGGTTCCTTGCCGAAGATGAACCTGGGCTTGAAGATCATCATCAGGGCGCGCAGGAAGAACAGCGCGAAGAGGGCGCTGACCGCCATCGTCGCCGTCACCACGTTCGCCAACTGGTTGTAGAAAAAGAAATCGGACACGTGGAGCACCGAGTACCCGCCGATGATCGACAGGGCGACCAGCAGGATGGCCTTGCCGGAGGTCAGCATCGAGTTCTGCGTAGCCAGCCGCACGCTCCCGGTGCGCTGCAGCTCCTCGCGGAAGCGGAACAGCAGGTAGATCTCGTAGTCGGCGCCGATGCCGATGGCCATGGCCGCGCTGGTGACGGCCGTGATGTCGATCGGCGTGCCCAGCCAGCCCATCATGCCGAAGTTGGCGACCATCACCGCCAGCAGCGGCGTCACGACGAACAGGCCGCCCACCGGCGAGCGCAGGACCAGCGTGCCGAGCAGGAACACCACGGCCGCCATCTGCACCATGTTGCGGAACTTGTCCTGCACGATCACCTCGTTCAGCGAGATCACCTGCGGCAGGCTGCCGCCCATCTGCACCGTCACGCCGGGCGGGAAGCTCGCCTTGATGACCGCTTCGGCGCGCTTGGCAATCTGGTCCGCGTTGGTCGTGCTGTCGTTCTTGATGTAGGTCCAGACCGTGGCGCGCCGGTAGTCGTTGTCGACCAGGCTGTCGAAGTCCTGCGGGTCGCCCGACAGGGAATACAGGAACAGGTACTGCGCGACCAGCTCCCTGCTGTCCGGGATCGCGTAGAAAGCGGGATCGTCGGCGTGCATGGCCTGGTTCATCCGCTTGATGAGGTCGACCATGGACTGCGTCTTGCCGACGTCCGGCTGGGTGTCCAGGAAGGCCTGCAGCTTGGCCATGCCCTTGAGCACTTCGGGGCTCTTGATGCCGTCGGCTTCCAGTGCCTGCACCAGGAACTGGATCGAGTTGGTGCCGCCGAAGGCCTTGTTCAGGGCAGCGTCGTGCGTGCGCAGCTCGCTCGCCGGGTCGAAGTACAGCTTGAAGTTGTTGTCGATGCGCAGCTGCGCCATCCCCGCGCCCACCACCGCCAGCGCGAGGAGGCCGCCTGCGACGATCCAGGGCGCACGGCCGCCGACCAGCTGGTTCGCCAGCCCGAGCAGGAAGGCGTCGAGCGGTCCGGCCTTGCGCTCGCGTTCGGCCTCCACGCGGCGCGGCGGCCGCAGCGCCGAGCGCAGGGCCGGGATCGCCGTCATCTCCAGCACCATGATGGACAGCACGCCGCAGCCGGCGAACACGCCGAAGTGCTGGACCATGGGCACGCCGGTGCCGGCCAGCGAAAAGAAGGTGATGGCCGCGATCGCGCCCGCCACCACCATGACGGGGCCGACCCGGGCCATCGACTCGACCACTGCCTGCCGGTTGGCGGCGCGGGGTTCCTCGCCCGCGGCGACCAGCCGGCCGTACTCCTCGTAGTAGCGTTTCAGGACCTGGATCGCATGCCCGGCGGCCACCGACAGGATCAGGATGGGCGTCGTCGTGTTCAGCGGGTCCATGTGGACGCCCAGCATGCCCATCAGGCCCAGGCTCCACACCACGCTCAGGATGCCCGTCAGCACCGGCAGCAGCATGCCCTGCACGCTGCGGAACGACCAGTACTGGATCAGCATGATCACCAGCAGTGCCGCGCCGAAGAAGAGCGGCATCTTCATGAACTGCAGGTCGGCCGCCTCGCCGATGACGGGCGTGCCGCCCAGGTAGATGTCGACCGTGCCGTCGCGTTCCTGGTCCACGACCTGGTGCAGGCCTTTCAGGAGCTCGATGAAGTTCGGGGCGGTCGCGTCCTGCGTGAAGTCGGCGATGACCGCCGCCGCCTTGCCGTCGGGCGACACCAGCGCGTTGTGGTAGATCGGCATCGCCGCGACCGCCGCCTTCAGCCGCTGCATCTCCTCGGGCGTGCGCGGCACCGCCTCCAGCATCGGGCGGACCTCCATCCCGTCCGCGCCGCCCTTGATCTCCTTGGCCTTGCGCGCCGCCAGGCTCAGGATGTTGTGCCGCACGGCCAGCGGCAGCTGATCGACCCGGTCCTGGATCCGCTTGATCTTGGCCAGCACCTCGGGCTGGTAGATGTCGCCCTGCCGGGGGACGATGCCGATGACGGTCAGGTTGCGCCCGCCGAACACCTTCTCGATGACGTTCGTGGTCTCGACGTAGGCGTGCTTCTGCGGCGCCCACAGGCTGGGGTTGGAGTCGATCTGCAGGCTTCCCAGGCGGGTTGCGAGGAAAACGGTGACGAGGACGATCGCCACGCCGACGATGGCGCGATGGCGAACGATCCATTCGCTGTAGCGGCGGAACAGGGATGGGGGGCTGGTCATGAGGGCGTCTCCAAAGCAGGTGCGCTGAGAGGGTGGAAGCGGGGACGGGCGGTCACAAGCCACGGAGCCAGTGCAGGAGGCTGTCGGCCTCGCGGCGGATCACGCAGGGGTCGCCGAGTTCGGCTGCGAGCGCGGTGGCGCCCTCGATGGCGGCGAGCAGGTGCAGTGCGTAAGCGTCGGCCAGGTCCCCGGTGCCCATGGCCTCGAACTGCGCCGTCGACCATCGCATCATGTCGCCAAGCGCGCGCTCCGGCGCGCCGCCGGAGGGACGGCCTTCACTGGCCAGGCGGGTCCTGCTGGCGGCGAGGAACTCGATGAAGTGCTGCAGGCACACGCGGGGCGTCCGCGCGGTGCCCAAGGCCCGGACGAAATCGTGAAAGAGCGCCTGGCTGCGCGCGCCGGCCACCGCCGGGCCAGGAGGGTCGTGCCCATCTTCGATCATCATCAGTGTGTCTCCATTTTGTCAGTTAACTAACTATATTCACGGGCAAAAAAAACGCCGTGGGTTTCGGCGTCAGAGCTGCTTGATCCAGGCGGCCAGGCGGGAGGTCTCGCGCCGCAGGAGCTTCGGGTCGCCGAACGAGTTGGCGACGATGGCGGCCCCCTGGAGGACCGAGAGCAGGTGCAGCGCGTGGCCGCTGGCATCGCCGCCGCCGATGCTCTGGAACTGCTCGCGCATCCAGCCGAGAATGTCCTTGAGGATCTGGCTGGCCTCGGCGCTCAGCGCCGCTCCCTGTTCCTTGTTCAACTCCTGGCACAGGCTGCCGATCGGGCAGCCGGACTCGGCCACGCTCTTGCTTTGCACCGCGGACAGCTCGACGAACTTCAGCAAGCGCTCGCGCGGCGGGTCTCCGCGCACGCTGTCGACGAACTGGCGGAATTCGGCCATGCGCTCCCCGACGATGGCGCTGCCGATCTCGTCCTTGGTCTTGAAATAGTAGTAGACGTTGCCCAGCGGCACGCCGGCTTCGTCGGCGATGTCGGCCAGGGTGGTCTTGGAAAAGCCCCGTTGGTGGGTCAGCCGGCCGGCCGCCTCGATGAGGCGGGTCCGCTTGTCTGATGTGGCGCGTGGCATTGTGCAAAGTGAGTTGGCTGACTCACTATAGCAAAAATCCGGGCGGTCAGCCGCCGGCCCGCTTGGCCTTGTAGCCCTGCGCTACTAGAAGCGCCAGCAGCTTGTCGCAGTGATCGCCCTGGACTTCGAGCACCCCGTCCTTCACCGTGCCGCCCGAGCCGCACGCGGCCTTGAGCTGCTTGGCCAGCTTGTCCAGGGCAGCCGCATCGAGCGCCAGGCCGCGCACGAGCGTCACCGCCTTGCCGCCGCGGCCCTTGGTTTCGCGGGAGATCCGCACGATGCCGTCCGAAGGCGCGGCAGGGGCAGCGGAACTTGCGCAAGTGCATTGCGCGATGGCCTTGCGGCAGCCCGGGCAGGTGCGGCCCAGCTCGGTGGAATAGACCAGGCCGCCGATGGAACCGCGGGACTTCATGCCCGCTTCGGCTTGGCCTTTGCCGCGGGCGTATTGAGCGCGGCCGCCGCGCGGATCAGCGCCTTGAACGCATCCGCGTCGACGTTCTCGCCTTCGGCGATGTCGATCGCGCGCCGCGCATTGCCGTCGAGGCTGGAATTGAACAGCTTCGCCGGGTCCGGCAGCGACGCGCCCTTCAGGAAGGTCAGCTTCACCTTGTCCTTGTACGACTCGCCGGTGCACAGGATGCCGCCGTGCGACCACACGGGCGTGCCCATCCACTTCCATTCCTCCACCACGTCCGGCACCGCTTCGTGGATCAGCTTGCGCACGCGGCGCAGGGTGTCGCCGCGCCAGTCCTTCAGCCCGGCGATGCGTTCGTCGATCAGCGCGGAGGCCGGCTGGCTTGCGGTCGGGCTTGCCTTGGCCATGGCTCAGCGCAGCTGCTGGATGCGCAGCATGTTGCCCGCCGGATCGCGCACCGCGCAGTCGCGCACGCCGTAGGGCTGCTCGGTCGGCTCCTCCACGATCTCGGCGCCGCTGGCCCGCAGCCGGGCGAAGGCGCCGTCGAGGTCCTTGGTGGACAGCAGCAGCATGGCGTAGGTGCCCTTGGCCATCATCTCGGCGATGGTGCGGCGCTCGTCCTCGGTGATGCCGGGCGTCACGCCGGCCGGCGACAGCACGATGGAGGTGCCGGGCTGGCCCACCGGGCCGACCGTGATCCAGCGCAAGCCGTTGTAGCCGACGTCGTTGCGCACCTCGAAGCCGAGGGTGTCGCGGTAGAAGGCCAGGGAAGCTTCCGCATCGTTGTGCGGCAGGAAGGTGGAGTGAATGTTGATGTCCATGCCGGGCAGTCTAATTGCGCCTCGCGGCCGGCGCTTCTCGATTCCTGATCGGCCGCGTGACCTGTTTCGCCACGCACGACGGGATGCCCGCGACCGCGCCGGCCGCCTCGCGCCGGTAGACGCTGGGCGGCATGCCGACCAGCTCCGCGAAGCGGGTGCTGAAGGTGCCGAGCGAGCCACAGCCGACCGTGAAGCAGACCTCGGTGACGCTCAAGTCGCCCCGTCGCAGCAGCGCCATCGCGCGCTCGATGCGCCGCGTCATCAGATAGGCGTGCGGCGTCTCGCCGTAGGCCAGCCGGAACTGGCGGTGCAGGTGCCCGGCCGACATGCCCACCGCCCGGGCCAGCGCCTCCACGTCCAGCGGCTGCGCGTAGTCCCGGTCGATGCGGTCGCGCACGCGGCGCAGCCGGGCGAGCTCGGCCAGGTTCTGCGGGGCGGCGGAGGGGGCGGTCATCCGCGCGATGGTGCCACGCCGCACCGGCGCGCTCAAGCCGCGCGGCTCAGCCGGCGGAAGGCGGTGGCGGCATCCTCTCGAACGTCTGCAAGGACGCGTCGACCGCGTCCCAGGCCTGGCCGCTCACGGTGAACTGCACGAACTGCGGCTGGTAGCGGGCGGGTTCGTCCAGGCTCGCGGCATGCGCGAGGAACAGGTCCGGCATCTGCGCAAGGGTCAGGTACACCGGCGAGCCGCAGGTCGGGCAGAAGGCGTGGCGCTTCAGGGTGCCGCCGTCGCCGGTGATGTCCCACTCCTTGGCTTCCCCGGTCACCGTCATGGACGGGCGCCCGGTGAAGACGAGGTACGAGCTGTGGCCGGTGCCGCTGCGGCGCTGGCAGTCCCGGCATTGGCAGTCGTTCATCGCCACCGGCCGGCCGGGGATGGCGAACCGGATCGCGCCGCAGGCGCATCCGCCGGTGGTGTTCTCGCTCATGGTCAGGTTTCCTTTTTTTTGGGGTGGCTCAATGCAGCTCGCCGGCGATGGCACCGATGCGGGGCACGACCTGCTTCCAGCCTTCGCCCATCGTCTTCAGCGCTGCGTCGTTGGTGGGCGAGACGAATCCCGAATGGACCAGGCGCAGCTGCGTGCCGCCATCCGTGGGGGTCAGGGTCCAGGTGACCACGCTGTCCAGCGGTGCGCCGTAGCCCGTGTTGTCCGGGTGGCCGCCCTTCCACGCATAGGAGATCCGCCGGTTCGGCACCACCTCGAGCACCTTGCAGCGGATGACGCCGTCCCAGGCGCCGCCGGGCGTGGTCTGGAAGATGAACTCGGTGCCCTCGACGGCGGCGAAGCCCTTGGGCTCCATCAGCCAGCGGCCGATCAGGGCGCCGGTGGTCAAGGCTTTCCAGACGGTCTCCGGCGCGTGCGCGAAGGTGTCCTCGACGACGACGTCCGTGCCGACGGGATGCGGTGCGGTGGGGTTCATGGATCGATCTCGTTCAAAAGGTGGTGGAGGTCGGCGAAGCGGTCGCGCCAGAACACGCCGTAGTGGCTCATCCACTCGACGAGAGGGGCGAGCCCTTTCGGCTCCGCGCGGTAGAAGACATTGCGCCCCTGCGCGCGGTCCGTCACCAGGCCCGCGTGCCGCAGGGCGCGCAGGTGCTGCGAGATGGCCGACTGGGTGACGCCGCTGTCGTGCGTGAGCTCGGCCACGCTGATCTCGTCGGAGCGGACGATCCGCTCGAACACCGCCCGCCGCGTGGGGTCGGCCAGCGTGCGCATCACGGAATTCAGGGAGGGGGCCGAAGTCATGCAGTCATATTAGTATTGGCTAACACATTAGTCAAGACTACTTTGTCGCATGCCCGGCCGAGCTATGCGGGTTTGTCGCGCGGCAGCCCGAACCAGGGCAGCACGCTGGCTTCGAAGCGGGTCATGGCGCTGATCCGGTTGCCTTCCAGGGTGAGGACGATCAGGCCGACCGCGCGGCTGGTGCCGGCCGCACCGCGCAGGTAGGTTGCGAACGCCGGCTGGCCGTTGGCCCATACCGGCACGAGGTCGAAACGCCGGCCGGCGCCGAACAGTCCGGCGCAAAAGCGGGCCACCACCTCCCGGCCGACGTATTCGAAGGGCATCGGCGGCATGGCGATGAAGACGTCGTCGGTCAGCAAGGCCACCAGCGCGTCGAGGTCGGCGGATTCGTAGGCGCTGGTGAATTTCGCCGCGACCGCATCCGCGGCGGCCGAGTTGCGGGCCTGCGAGAGATCGCGCTCGGCGGCGGCCGGCCAGCGCCGCTGCAGGCTGGCGCGCGCGCGTTTCAGGGCGCTGTTGACCGATTCGAGGGTCGCGTCGAGCATGCCGGCGACCTCGTCCGCGTGGAATTCGAGCACGTCGCGCAGGATCAGCACGGCGAGCTGGCGCGGCGGCAGCAACTGCAGCGCGGCCACGAAGGCCAGCGAGATGGATTCGGTCCGCGCGTAGAGCGCTTCCGGGCCGTGCTGGATGCCGGGCGCGCCGTCGAGCAGGGCGTCGGGATACGGCTCCAGCCACGCCACTTCGCCCAGCCGTGTCGGCTCGAGGAGTTCGACGCCGGGAATGTTCCACTCCTGCGCCGGTCGGCGCCTGGCCGAGCGCAGCGCATTCAGGCACCTGTTGGTGGCGATGCGGTAGAGCCAGGTGCGCAGCGACGCGCGCTCCTCGAAGCCCTGCAGCCCTTGCCAAGCGGCCAGCAGCGTGTCCTGCAGGGCGTCCTCGGCGTCCTGCAGGCAGCCGAGCATGCGGTAGCAGTGCAGCTGCAATTCCCGGCGGTGCGGCTCGGTCAGCGCCCGGAAGGCGCCGCCGTCGCCGGCCCGCGCCTGCGAGAGCAGATCCGGCACTGTGTCGCGCGTCATGACCGCGCATTGTCGTACGTCCATCCGGGTATGGACACCGGCCGGTGGACAAACTGGGCGGCCGGTCCGCGCCCAGTTTGCAGATGGCCCGGTGTCTATACCTCCGACGGATCCGAAGACCCGTCCATTGCCGGATGCACCCGGGCACATCGAGGAACCAGAGAATGATTTTGCAAAACAGGATTGCGGTGGTCTACGGGGCCGCGGGCGCGGTCGGCAGCGCCGTCGCGCGTGCCTTCGCGGCCGAAGGGGCCAGGCTGTTTCTCACCGGCCGGCAGCACGCGCCGGTCGAGGCGCTTGCCAGGGACATCGTGTCCGCCGGCGGATCGGCAGAAGCGGCCGAGGTCGACGCGCTCGACGAGCAGGCCGTCGACAGGCACCTGCAGTCGGTGGTGGAGCAGGCCGGCCGGCTCGACATCTCGTTCAACGCGGTGGGCGTTCCGGACGCGAAGATCCTGGGCGTGCCCCTGGTGGACATCGACGCCGAGCAGTTCATCCTGCCGATCGCGGCCTACACCCGCTCGTACTTCCTGACCGCGCGCCTGGCGGCCCGGCGCATGCTGCCGAACAGGTCGGGCGTGATCATGACCATCTCCGCGCTGCCCGCGCGCATGGGCGCGCGCTGGAACGGCGGCTACGGCCCGGCGCAGGCCGCCAAGGAGGCGATGACGCGCGACCTGTCCGCCGAGCTCGCGCCCGAAGGCATCCGCGTGGTCGGCCTGCGGCCGCACGGCATGCCGGCAACCGATTCGCTGAAGGAAGTGTTCGAGACCAAGTCGCCGCGCACCGGCATGAACTGGGAGCAGTACCGCGGCCTGCTCGCCGGCATGACCCACCCGCGGCGGGTCATGCTGGTGGAGGAGGTGGCCCAGATGGCGGCCTTCATGGCATCGGACAAGGCCAGCGGCATGACCGGCACCACGGTCAACATGACCATGGGCAACCTCGACGATTAGGCCGGCGGCCAGGCCGCGCCGCTCAGGCTTTGGCCGCCGCGTCGACGGCCAACTGCTTTTCCAGTTCAGTCTTCAGCGCGCCCGGCGTCGCTTCCGGGATCACCTGGCGCGTCGGCCACACGGCGACGCTGTCGAACATGTCGGAGTTGAAGTAGGGGTCCTGCGCCATATGGAGGTCCAGCGCGGCGCGGTTCTCGAAGCGCAGGATCATCAGGCTGCCGCGCGTGGCGCCGTCCGGGCCGAGCAGCGGGCCGCCGTAGACGAAGGCCTCGGGGTTGTCGATGATGAAGCGCAGGTGCGGCGCGCGCGCCTTGCGGCGGGTCTCGGCGTTGCCGGGCTTGTCGAGTGCGTAGATGGCGAACAGTTCCATGGCGTGTTTCCTTTGCTGTCCCGTCAGAAGCTGCGGGCGATGATTTCCTTCATGATCTCGTTGGTGCCGGCGTAGATGCGCTGCACCCGCGCGTCGGCATAGGCGCGCGCGATCGGGTAGTCCCACATGATCCCGTAGCCGCCGTGCAGCTGCAGGCATTCGTCGGTCACCTTGCCCTGCAGTTCGGTGCACCACAGCTTGGCCATGGCGGCGGTCGCGTTGTTCAGCTTGCCCTCGGCGGCGAGTTCGATGCAGCGGTCGATGAAGACGCGGCCGATCTGCACCTGCGTGGCGCACTCGGCCAGCTTGAAGCGCGTGTTCTGCAGGTCCATCACGGTCTTGCCGAACACCTTGCGCTGCTTCACGTACTCGATGGTCCACTCCAGCGCGGCCTCGGCGGCCGACTGCGCCGAAATCGCGATCTGCAGCCGCTCCCAGGGCAGCTCGCCCATCAGCTGCGAGAAGCCGCGGCCCTCCTCGGCGCCCAGCAGGTTGGCCACCGGCACGCGCACGTCCTGGAAAAACAGCTCGCTGGTGTCTTCCATGCGCAGGCTAAGCTTCTTCAGCGGTGCGCCCTTGGTGAAGCCGGGGCGGTCGGCCTCCACCAGCACCATCGAAATGCCCTTCGAACCCGCGGCGGCGGTATCGGTCTTCACCACCAGCAGCACGAAGTCGCACTGCCAGCCGTTGGTGATGAAGATCTTGGAGCCGTTGATCACGTAGCTGTCGCCGTCGCGCCGCGCCGTGGTGCGCACCGCCTGCAGGTCCGAGCCGGCGCCGGGTTCCGTCATGCCGATGGAGGCGATGGCCTCGCCGCGCGCCATGCGCGGCAGCCATTGTTCCTTCTGCGCCTCGGTGCCGTAGCGCAGCAGGAAGGGCGCGATCACGTCCGAATGCAGGCCCATGCCGAGCGCGGTGCCGCTCACGCCGGCACGCGCCATCTCTTCGCGCAGCAGCGCGCAGAAGCGGTAGTCGGCGCCCGCGCCGCCGTAGGCCTGCGGAATGCTCATGCACAGGAAGCCGGCCGCGCCGGCCTTTCGCCAGGCCTCGCGGTCCACGTGGCCCTGCTGTTCCCAGCGGTCCAGGTTGGGCGCGATCTCGCGCTTGATGAAGGTGCGCAGCGAATCGCGGAACTGCTCGTGCTCCGGTTCGTACAGGTCGCGCTCGACCACGGAATGGACCGCCATGTTGTTGTGCTCTCTCTGGAATGGATGGAAACGGTTGCCTTGCACGAGTGTGGGTCGCGGTGCACGCCGCGGCTTGGAGGAAAGTGCGGCGCCGCACCGCGGCGGGGCGGCACGGCACTGGCGTCCAAGCCGGCGCGTGCACCGCTTCCTACGATACCGCGCATCAGGACAAAGGAAACGCAATGCC
This sequence comes from Pseudomonadota bacterium, assembly GCA_040384685.1. Classification (GTDB taxonomy): domain Bacteria; phylum Pseudomonadota; class Gammaproteobacteria; order Burkholderiales; family Burkholderiaceae_C; genus Ramlibacter. The sequence continues at coordinate 14,623 of JAZKIV010000014.1, forward strand.
GTTCGACTCCGGCGATTTCGATGCGCACGAGCGCGTGCTGTTCGTGGCCGACCGCCCCTCGGGGCTGCGCGCCATCGTCGCCATCCACGACACGCGGCTGGGCCCCGCCATCGGCGGCTGCCGCGCCCGCGCTTACGCGAGCGAAGCCGAAGCGGTGGCCGACGTGCTGCGCCTGTCGCGCGGCATGACGTACAAGGCGGCCTGCAGCGGCCTGCCGTTCGGCGGCGGCAAGAGCGTGGTGCTGCTGCGTCCCGGCCAGTCGCTGCACGCCGGCATGCTGCGCGCGCTCGGCGGCGCCATCGAGCAGCTGCGCGGCGACTACATCACCGGCGAGGACATGGGCACCTCCAGCCAGGACATGGCGACCCTGCGCGAAGTCACGCGCCACGTGATGGGCGCGCCCGCCGACCTGGGCGGCAGCGGCGACCCTTCGGCCAGCACCGCGTTCGGCTGCCTGGTCGGCATGCGCGCCGCCGTGCGGCGCCGCTTCGGGCGCGAGACGCTGCGCGGCCTGCGGGTGGCGGTGCAGGGCCTGGGCCACGTGGGCTGGCGCCTGTGCGAGCTGCTGGCGACCGAAGGTGCCGTGCTGCTGGTGGCCGACGTGCGGGAAGACATCGTGCGGCGGGCCGAGCACCTGTTCGGCGCCACCGCCGTGCCGAGCGACCGCATCGCGCAATGCGAGGCCGACGTGTACGCGCCCTGCGCCCTGGGCGGCACGCTGGACGAAACCAGCATCGCGCAACTGCAGGCCGGCGTGGTGGCCGGCGCCGCCAACAACCAGCTGCGCACCGCGGCAGATGCCGATCGGCTGGCCGCGCGCGGCATCCTCTACGCACCGGACTACGTCATCAACGCCGGCGGCATGGTCCAGCTCGGGCTGGAACACCTGGGCCGGCTGCGCGAACTGCAGCCGCGGCTGCAGGGCATCGGCGACACGCTGGAGCAGGTGTTCGCCGACGCCGAACGCCATGGCACCAGCACCGCCGCCGCGGCCGACGCGCTTGCCCAGGAACGCCTGGCCGCGGCCGGCGCGCCGCGCGGATGACCATGGAGGTGCTGCGCATCCTGCAGGCGCTGGTCGCGTTCGACACCACCTCGGCACGCTCCAACCTCGACTGCCTGCACTGGATCGCCGACCAGGCGCACCGCTTCGACCCGAAGGTGCGCTTCACCTACAACGCCGAGGGCAGCAAGGCCAACCTGCTGCTGTCGTTCGGGCCGGACATCGCCGGCGGCGTGGTGCTGTCCGCCCACACCGACACCGTGCCGGTGGACGGGCAGCCCTGGAGCGCGCCGCCCTTCGAAGCGCACCAGCGCGACGGCCGCGTGTACGGGCGCGGCACCTCGGACATGAAGGGCTTCATCGCGGCCTGCCTGGCGGCGCTGCCGCACTGGCACGAAACCGGGCTGGCGCGGCCGATCCACCTGGCGCTGTCGTACGACGAGGAGATCGGCTGCGTCGGCGTGCCGCGGCTGCTGGACGACTTCAGCGCGCACGTGCCGCCGCCGGCGCTGGTGTGGGTGGGCGAGCCCACGGACATGCGCATCGCCACCACGCACAAGGGCGTGTGCGTGTTCCGCACCGAATTCTTCGGCCGCGACGCGCACTCCAGCCTGCCGCAGCTGGGCCACAGCGCGATCGCCGACGCGGTGCGCTTCGCGCACTTCCTGCTGGCGCTGGGCGTGGAGGCGGCCGAACGCACCACCCGTGTGCCGGGCCTGCTGCCGCCGCACACCACCCTGAACATCGGCCGCTTCGACGGCGGCGCCGCGCTCAACATGGTGGCGCGCCGCTGCACGCTGGAGTGGGAGTTCCGCGCGATTCCCGAAGACGACATGTTCGCACTGCGGCAACGCATCGATGACTTCCTGGCCGGGCATGCGTCGGCGCTGGTGAATGGCGGCGAAGGCGACGGCGAGCCGCCGGCCGGCGCGGTGGCGCACGACGCCACGGTGGTCGTGCCGCCGCTGCGGCCCGACGCGGCGCAGCGCGGCCTGGAACTGCTGCGCCGCGTGGTCGGCGACAAGCCGGAAATCGCCGTGCCGTTCGGCACCGAGGCCGGGCATTTCCAGCTGCGTGGCTGGCCGACGGTGGTGTGCGGCCCAGGTTCGATCGAGCAGGCGCACCAGCCGGACGAATGGATCGAGGTGGCGCAGCTGGAAGAATGCGTGGCGGCGCTGCGGCGCCTGCCGGCGTTCCTGGCGTCTCGGCTCTAACTCTTCGCGCGCTTGCGCGTATCCGCCGCGTAGTGCCCCGCCTCCGGCGGCTCGCCTTCGGTCTCGACGCGAATCGTGCGCCGGTAGGCCTGCCACTCCTCTGGGCTCAGGGCCGGCGTGCCGTCTTCCTGCGTTTCCAGTCCGTCCGTCTCCTGCGCGGCATGCGCGCCGTCGCCATACGTCTCGCGCAGGAGCGGCTGCACCTGCAGCAGCGGCACCAGTTTGGGCAGCTGGATCTCGACGTCGGTCGCCACCAGCTGGATGTTCATGAACAGGGGGCAGGGCCTGAACTGGTCGGTCTCGATGATGCCCTCGTAGGGCGAATACAGATAGCTGCCGCGCATGTTGCTGGGCGGGCGCACCAGCACGCTCCAGCCCGGCTGCGTGCTGCACAGCAGGCCGGTCCAGACCTGCACCAGGCCCGGCATCTGCAGCCGGGTGAGAAAAGGGGGCGCCAGGTCCACAAGATCCGGCGGCGCGTGCTGGTTCCAGTACTCGGAAAAACCCGGAAGTTCGGAACGCACCAGGGGCACCCACTGGCCGTCCTCCTTCACGAAGACGTCGGACCCGTTCCAGCGCAGGGTGACTTCTTCGGCCGGAAAGGCGTACCAGCCGAACGACGAGGCGAGCCGCATCGGCTCGCAATGGCGAAACGCCATGGTGGGCATCAGGCCCAATGCGGACTTGTCGGCCCGCATGGGCGAGACGGCAGCCGGATAGACACGGTGGAACTTGACGGTCGTGTCTGCTTGCATGTCCGGCTGCCTTGGCATGGTGATGGATCCCTTCGACGTTTAGTTGTTGGCCGGGCTGGGGGCCTTGGCCGGCATTGTCTTACGTGCATGCTGCGCGACGGCCAAGGTGGTGACGGCGCCACCGCCGATGAGGGCCTTCCTCTGCACGTGCGCAGCGACGGCCGGCGTGGTGATCGCGCCACCGCCGATGAGCGCTTTCCTTTGCGCAGGCGCATCTTGAGGAACACGCGAGTCCCTGTCCATGGCCTTGCCGCGCGCGTGCGCAGCGACCGCCGGCGTCGTGATGACACCGCCGCCGATCAGTGCTTTCCTTTTGGCGGGCGCATCTTGAGCCGCACGCGAGTCCCTGTCCATGGCCTGGCTGCGCATATGCGCGGCGACGGCCAGCGTCGTGATGGCACCGCCGCCGATCAGCGCTTTTCTTTTTGCCGGCACGGCTTGAGACGTACCGGAAGAACCGGTTTGGCCCAGGGTGTTGGCGGAATCGAGCTGCAGCGAGGTGGTTTGCGTGACCTTCATGAATCTCTCCTTTAAAGGTGAAGAATTGGATAAACTGACCCTTATATGGGCGGGGTCGATCAGACCATGGGGAGGTGTTCGTTGCAAATTTGGACGTCCGGCGGCTTGCTTGGCGCCTACGCGGCAACGCTGGCCTTCGTCCTGCTGGCCTCCAGCGCTCCCGCCGTCACGCGGTTCTCCCTGACGCATGCCCTGGGTGTGCTGGACCTGGTGATGCTGCGCTGCAGCATCGGTGGACTGCTCTTCCTTCCCTTTCTTGTTGCCCGCTGGAAGCGGCTTCCCCGGAATCTGGCGGTGGTCGGCCTGGCACTGGCCTTTCTCCATGGCTGGGGCATGCACCTGACCGCCATCGCCGGCCTTCAGTTCGCGCCGGCCGGCCATGCCGCCGCCCTGGGGCCGGGCTTCGTTCCTGTCTGGGTGATGCTCTGGCGCCGGCTGTGGTACGGGAAGTGGCCGGGCGGGCTGCAATCCGCCGGCCTGGCCTCCATCACGCTGGGTGCGGTGGTGCTGGTCGGCTATTCCGCCGCGTCCGGCTTCGAGGGCAGGATGGTGGTCGGCGACCTGTTCTTCCTGCTGTCGTCCTGCCTGGCGTCGGCCTACCTGGTGTATGTCCAGCGGCACGCGGTGGATCCCATTCAGGGGGCTGCGCTGGTGGCCGTCTATTCGGGAATCGCCGGCCTGCTGCTGCTCGCGTGGCCCGCGCCCTCCGCGATCTGGACGGCCCCCACCTCCGAACTGCTTGTCCAGGCCGCCTTCCAGGGTGTCGGCATGGGGGCCTGCGCCATCCTGTTCGCCACGTATGCAACGCTGCACCTGGGAAGTCAGCGTTTTGCCGTTTTCGTCGCAGCCATTCCTGTTCTATCCTTGCTTCTGGGCAGGATCATCGTGGGCGACGGCATCCATTTATTCGAGGCGGCGGCCGTGGTGCTGGTCAGCGCCGGGATCCTTCTGGCTGGTTTTTTCGCGGCGGAGGCGCAGCACCCAGCCTGAATCGAGGAACAATCGCGTTAATTCCCGGGAGTCAAAATGAGCGAGACGGACATTCCCCTCTCCTTTGCCAAGAGCAAGGAGCGGCCCCTGATGGTGATGGGCCTGGCCGAGGGCGACGAACCGAGCGGAGCCGAGGACACGAGGGCACATCGGCTGGAGCGCCTGGCGGAGCAGGCGCACTGGCAACTGCTGTCGTTCCACAAGGGCCGCATCGTCAGGCGGGTGGACAACGGCCTGATGATGGAATTCGCCGATGCGCGCAGCTGCCTGCAGGCGGCTTTCGCGCTGGGCCAGCTGGCCGACTCCGCGACCCCCCACTTGCGTGCCGCCGCCCACCTTGCCAGCTACTCGCAGGGACAGGATGAATTCGCCGGCCAGGACGTGACGCTGACCTCGGGGCTGACGTCGCTGGCCAAGCCCGGCGAGGTGCTGGTGACGGCCGAACTGCGCGACCGGCTGGCCGATGGGCTCGATGCGGATTTCGAGGACCTGGGCGACCAGCGTACGGAGTCGTCGACCCGGCCCGTGCGCCTGTTCCGGGCCCGTCCTCGCCAGGCGGAGGCCGCGGACTGGTCCGCGGCCGCGAGCCGGGACCTCAGGCCCGGCCTGGCGGTCATTCCCTTCGAGGGCGGCATCCAGGACGCGAGCCATTGGATGATCGGCGAGCTGATCGCCGAAGGCGTGATCGCGCGCCTGTCCCACAGCATCGGCATCCGGGTGATCTCCCGGCATTCCACCTCGGCGCTGCGCGACCGCGGCGGCCTGGGCGAGATCGAGCGCTATCTGGGTGCCGCTTTCGTCCTTTCCGGCAGCTACAGCGTGCGCGGCAAGAAGATCGTCGTGAAGGCCGAACTGGCCGAGGCGCGCAGCCACACGCTCCTTTGGAGCGGGGAATTGCAGCATGCGGTGGGCGACCTGCTCCAGGAAGAAAGCGCGCTGCTGTACCAGCTGGCGTACACGGTGTCGCAGGCGCTCGGCAAATCGCAGGTCGGCAAAGCCCTGGCCCAGCCCCTGCCGCGCCTGGACAGCAGCTTCCTCATGCTGGCCGGTATTTCGATGACGCACAGCCACTCGGCCAAGACCTTCGAGCGCGGGCGCCTGGCGCTGACCGAGCTGACCGAGCGGCACCCCAGGCTGGCATTGCCCAGGGCCTGGCTCGGCATGTGGTACGCACTGAACGTGGTGAAGGGCCAGAGCGGCGATGCCGGCGGCGACACCATGCGGGCGCGCGACCAGACCATGCGCGCGCTGCAGGCCGAACCCAACAACCCCATGGCGCTGGCCGTCGAGGGCTATATCCAGTGCCAATTGCTCGGCAATGCCCAGCAGTCGCGCAGCTACCTGAATGCGGCCATCGAGGCCAACCCGAGCGAGCCCATGGCGTGGCTGTTCAAGAGTTTCTCTTCGGCCATGTGGGGTTCCAGTTCGGCCTCGGTGACCGAGGCGTACATCGCACGCTCCCTCTCGCCGGTGGATCCGTTGCGCTACTTCTTCGACCTGCTCACGGGCAATGCCTTGCTTGCGGACCGCCGGCACGAGCAGGCCATTGCCTGTGCCCAGCGCTCGCTGAAGGCCAACAAGCACCACGTGCCGACCTTGCGGCTGCTGATGGCGGCCCAGGCGGAGCTGGGGCGCCTCGAGGAAGCAAAGGAAACGCTGGGCAGGCTCCTCGCCGAGGTGCCGGGACTGACGGTCGCTTCGTATCTCGGGATGGGCAGCACCGACAGCCCGATGCGCCAGCGCATTGCAGCGGCGATGCGGCAGTTGGGCCTGCCGGAAGGTGGAGTCATCCGCGCCGCGGAACAGGCAGCCAAACCGCGTTCACGCGGCGGCCGGGCGCGCCAGGCCTTGCCGTGATGCACTTCGCGAAGGCGAAGTCCTGGCGGCGAAACGCCGGCTCGTTTGCTACTCGGCAACCCCACGCCATTCGTGGATGTAGCCGATCACCACAGCCAGCATACCCAGCACATAGACAAAGATGAAGATCAAGCGGTATTGGATCGCATCCTTGCCGCGGCCCGCCCAGATCTGGCCGTGCTCGTCCAAAATCAGACTCAACTGTCTCGCGGCGCGATTGGTTTCTTCGATCACCCTGGCGGACTGCTGGCCACGAACAAATAGCAGCACATCTTCGCTGCGCATCGGCGGCACGGACTCGCAGAATGTCGGCGTGGTCACGCAGGCGGACCTGTATGCGGAAAGCAGATCGAAGGCGGCGCTGTTGATTTGAAGCCTGAAGTCGGCATCTTCTCCTCTGAGGCCCTTCAACGACGACCGCTTGGCAGCCTCCCATCCCCTTAGCTTTTGGCGGCCCTCCTTGAGTTCCTGCTCCGCCTGGTCCGCGGCATCCTTCGCGTCCTGGTATGAAACGTTGTAATACAAGAATGCGCTGAGCAACAGCACGGTTCCTGCACCTTTGAATAGAGCCGCCCAGCTCTTGTGCGGCTTTCCGCCCGCGACCAGCCAATGCATCGTCTCCCCTCCCGTCAAAACGCCTCATCGTAGCGTGCGGGTGGCGGACAAGATTTGCAATCGCTATCTGAGTGAACTATCCACCAACTCATGGTGCGTCGCGAACTCTTCCCAGTGCGCCACCAGCGACTTTGCCTTGTCGGTGAGCACTGCGCGCTCGAAGCCTTCGCCGGAGAACGACTTGATCGCCTCCAGCGAGGTGAACCACACCATGGTGATGAACTCGACTTCGGCGCCCGCGCCCACCTCGCGGCGCAGGATGTGGAAGCCCAGGTAGCCCTGGTCGGCGATGGTGGCCTGCAACCGCGGGAACAGTTCTTCCCGCAGGTAGCGTTCGTAAGCGGGGGCGTTCGCGGGTGTCGTGAAGCCCTTCCACATGCGGCAGATCATGCGTGTTTCTCCGATGGATGGATGTTGCGGTCAGAGCGGTTTGCGCTTGCCCGCGGGATAAGCGAACAACGTCATTTCCGGGTCCTTCAGGTCGCCGGTCGGCTCGAAGCGGATGCGGCCGGTGACGCCGGTGTAGTCGGTCTGGAACAGGGCCGGGCCGTAGGCCTTGGGGTCGGCCGAGCCGGCGCGCACCATGGCGTCGGCGATCACCATCGCCGCGTCGTAGGCGTAAGGCGAATACACCTGGAACTGGCCGGGAAACTTCGCGTCGTAGCGCGCTTTCCAGGCGGCGCCGCCGGGCATCTTCTCGACGGCGATGCCGCCTTCGGCGCAGACCACGTTGCGCAGCGTGCCGGCGTTGCCGGCCAGGCCCGGAAGCTGCTCGGTGCACACGCCGTCGCCGCCGAAGAACTTCACGTTCGCCATGCCCAGCTGCTCCATCTGGCGCAGCATGCCGCCGGCCTGGTTGTCCATGCCGCCGTAGAACACCGCGTCCGGCGCCTTGGCTTTCATCGTGGTCAGGATAGCGGAAAAGTCCATCGCCTTGTCGGTGGTGAACTGCTCGTCCACCACCTGCATGCCCAGCTCGCGCGCGGCCGCGCGGAACACCTGCGCCACGCCCTGGCCGTAGGCCGTGCGGTCGTCCACGATGGCCACCGTCTTCAGCTGCATGCGGGCCGCCTGGCGCGCCAGGCCGGCGCCCAGCGCGTTGTCGTCGGCCAGCACGCGGAAGCTGGTCTTGTAGCCGTTCTGCGTGAGCTTGGGGTTGGTCGCGCCCGGCGCCACGTGCGGAATGCCGCAGCCGTTGTACACGCGCGATGCCGGCAAGGCGGTGCCGGAGTTGAGGTGGCCCACGATGCCGTTGACCCGGGTGTCGCACAGCTTGTTGGCCACGGCCGTCGCCTGCTTGGGATCGGCCGCGTCGTCTTCGGCCAGCAGCACGAAGCGCGCCTTGCGCCCGCCGATGGCGACGCCGCGCGCGTTCAGGTCGTCCAGCGCCATGCGCACGCCGTTCTCGTTGTCCTTGCCGTAGTGCGCCTGCGGGCCGGAGGTCGGCCCGACGTGCGCGATGCGCACCACCAGTTCCTGCTGTTGTTGCTGCGCGTGCGCGAGCGGCGCGGCGCACAGCAGGAGCAGGGCGACCGGCAGGCAGGAGGGAGGTCTGGGGGTTTGCATGGCGAGTCCTTCGTTGAAGAGAGAACTCGAGTGTGGAAGGCGCTTGCGCGCGCACACAGGGGCGGTAAGACGATTCAGCTATGACGCGCAGGCATGGAGCAAAGCGGAGCGCTCGCTGCCTGCGCGGCAAGGCACTCAGATCACGTTCAGCTCGCGCACCGGCCGGTTCAGCGCGATCCGCTCGTAGCCCAGCTCGCCCACGTCCAGCGTGCGGTACGCACCATGCGCGATCAGCTCCGCAAGCGCCAGGCCCGCGGCCGGCGACTGCTGGATGCCGTGGCCGCTGAAGCCGTTGATCAGCAGCAGGTTGCCGATGCCCGGCGCCGGGCCGATGATGGCGTTGTGGTCGAAGGTGTTGGCTTCGTAGAAGCCGGCCCATGCGGCGGTCTGGCGGATCGCTTCGAAGGCCGGCACGCGCGCGGCCAGCGCCGGCCACAGCACCTCGTCGAAGATCGCATGGTCCACCTCCAGCGTGCGGTTGTCCGGGGCGTCGGGATCGCGCGGCGGCGCGGCGGCGATGAAGCCCTTGCCCTCGGGGCGGAAGTAGATGCCGCTCGGGTCGATCACCAGCGGGCAGTCCGGGATCGGCTGCTTGCAGTCGAACACGAACACGCAGTGCCGCTCCGGCACCACCGGCAACGCGAAGCCAGCCATGCGCGCCACCTGCGCCGCGTAGGGGCCGGCCGCGTTCACGACGTGGCCGCAGGCCACACGCGTGCCGTCCGCGCACACCACCACATCGATGCGCGCGCCGTCGCGTTCCAGTGCCACGGCTTCGGCCTTGCGGTACTCCACGCCCAGCGCGCGCGCCTTGCGGCGCAGCGCCTGCAGCAGGCTGTAGCCGTCGAACCACCCTTCGCCCTGCAGGCCCAGGTTGCCCAACGCAATCCCTTCGGTGCTCAGCCACGGAAAACGCTGCGCCAGTGCATCAGGTTCCAGCAGCACGATCTGCGCGCCCTGCGCGCGCTGCAGCGCGTTCAGCTCGCGCAGCCCTTGCGCGCCGGCCGGCGAGGCGAGATAGAGATAGCCGCTCTCAACCAGGCCGACGTCGGGCCGTTCGCCGTCCACCGCCAGCCGCTCGGCCGCGTCCTTCAAAAACGCGAAGCTGTGGCGCGACAGCGCCATGTTCACCGGCGTGGAGAATTGCTGGCGGATGGAGCTCGCCGACAGCGCCGACGAGGCCGTCGCGTAATTCGGGTCGCGCTCCAGCACCAGCACGGAAATATCCGCGTCCAGTGTCTTCAGGTGGTAGGCGACGGAACTGCCCATCACCCCGCCACCGACGATCACCACATCGAAGCTGTCGCTCAAGATGCCCGTCCTTTCCTTAGACCGTGTAGTTCAGCGCCAGCCGTCCGCCATCGGGATAGATGGTCTGGCCGGTGAGGTACGACGAATCCGCCGTCGCCAGGAACACCGCCACCGACGCCACTTCCGACGGCTCGCCGCAGCGGCCGAGCGGCGTGCGCGACATGATTTTCTTCTGCGCCGCCTCGTCGTTCATGATGGTGCGCGCCAGGTCGGTGAGGATGGTGCCGGGGCCGATGCCGTTCACCCGCACATCGTACGGCGCCAGGGCCATCGCCATCGCCTTGGTCAGCTGGTTCAGCCCGCCCTTGGACACGGCGTAGGGCAGCTGCGTCGGGATCGCCAGGATGGCGTTGACCGACGACATGTTGATGATGGCACCGCTGCGCCGCGCCGCCATGTGGCGCGCCACCGCCTGGCCGACCATGAAGGCCGAGCGCAGGTTGGTCGCCAGCACGCGGTCGAAGTCCTCCAGCTTCAGCTCCAGGAAGTCGCTGGCGTGCACGATGCCGGCGTTGTTCACCAGCACGTCGATGTGGCCGAGCGATTGCAGCGCGTTCTCCACCAGTGTCTTCACGGGCTCGGGCCGCGACACGTCGGCCTGGGCCCATTCGCAGCCCAGCTGCTTCGCCGCCGATTCGGCCTCGGCGGCGTCGATGTCGGCGATCAGCACCCGCGCGCCTTCGGCGACGTAGCGTTCGGCGATGGCCCGGCCGATGCCGCGGGCGGCGCCGGTGACCAGGGCGGTGGTGTCTTGCATGCGCATGCGGTGTCTCCTCGAATCAAAACAAAAATCAGCTGGGGCGCACCGCCGCGGCATAGGCGCGCTGCAGCAACTGCGTGATCTCGCGGCCGGCGTAGCGCTTGCCGTCGATCTCGCCGATGGACGTGATCTCGGCCGCGGTGCCGGTGACGAAGGCTTCGCGCGCCTGCTGCATCTCGGCCGCGGCGATCTGCCGCTCCACCGTTTTTGATGCCCAGGCCGTCGGCGAGTGCCAGCACGGTGCGCCGCGTGATGCCGTCCAGGAAGCAGTCGACCACCGGCGTGTGCAGTTCCTCGCCGAACACGAAGAACACGTTGGCCGCCGTGGCCTCGGCCACGCAGCCGCGCCAGTCCAGCATCAGCGCGTCGTCGCAGCCGGCCGCCAGCGCGGCGTGCTTGGCCAGCGTGCAGATGGTGTACAGCCCGGCCGCCTTGGCATGCACCGGTGCCGAGGCGGGCGGCGGGCGTCGCCAGTCGGCGACGGTGAGCCGCAGGCCGCGCGCCGCCGCTTCCTCGGAGAAGTAGCCGGCCAGCGGCCAGGCGGCGATGGCCAAGTGCACCGAGCTTGCGGGCGCGGCGATGCTCAGCTGCTCGGCGCCGCGCCAGGCGACCGGGCGCACGTAGCCCTCGGTGATGCCGTTGGCGCGCAGCACGGCTTCGCAGGCCGCGTCGATGGCGTCGTCGGTGTGCGGCAGCGCGAAGCCGAGCAGGCGCGCGCTGTTCCGCAGCCGCTCGGTGTGTTCGCGCAGCTTGAAGATGCGCCCGCCATAGGCGCGCTCGCCCTCGAACACCGAGCTCGCGTAGTGCAGCCCGTGGCTCAGCACGTGCAGCCGCGCCTCGCGCCAGGGCACCAGCGCACCGTCGAGCCAGATGCTGCCGTCGCGGTCTTCGAACGAAGGGATGTTCATCGCAGCATGCCCTTGGCGATCACGCCGGCCTGGATCTCGGCGGCACCTTCGAAGATGCTGAGGATGCGCGCGTCGCACAGCACGCGGCTGATGGCGTATTCCTGCGCGTAGCCGTTGCCGCCGTGCACCTGCAGGGCAGAGTCGGCGTTGGCCCAGGCCACCCTGGCCGCCAGCAGCTTGGCCATGCCGGCCGGCACGTCGCAGCGCGCGCCGCGGTCCTTCTGCCGCGCGGCGGCCCAGGTGAGCTGGCGCGCCACCATGGTCTCCACCGCCATCCAGGCCAGCTTGCCGGCGATGCGCGGAAACTGCGCGATCGGCTGGCCGAACTGCTGGCGCTGCTGCGCATACGCCGCCGCCAGTTCCAGCGCGTTCTGCGCCACGCCGACGGCGCGCGCCGCGGTCTGGATGCGGGCCGATTCGAAGGTCGACATCAGCTGCTGGAAGCCCTGGCCGGCAACGCCGCCCAGCAGGCCGTCCCGCGCGACCGAGAAGCCGTCGAAGGCGAGTTCGTATTCCTTCATGCCGCGGTAGCCCAGTACCGGGATCTCGCTGCCGCTCAGGCCCGGCACCGGGAAGTCGTCATCGGCCGTGCCGCGCGGCTTCTCCGCCAGGAAGATCGACAGGCCGGCCGCGCCGTGCACCGACGATTCGGTGCGCGCCAGCACCGTCATCAGGTCGGCGCGCGCGGCGTGGGTGATCCAGGTCTTGCCACCGGTCAGCCGGTAGACGTCGCCGTCCGGCACGGCACGGGTGCGCGCCGCGGCCAGGTCGGAGCCGGCGGAGGGTTCGGTGAACACCGCCGCCGGCAATGTCTCGCCGCTGGCGATGCGCGGCAGCCATTTCGCCTTCTGCGCCTCGGTGCCATGGTGGCCGATCAGTTCGCCGGCGATTTCCGAACGGGTGCCGAGCGACCCGACGGCCAGGCAGGCGCGGCTGAGTTCCTCGGTCACCACGCACATGGCCAGCTTGTCCATGCCCATGCCGTCGTGGCGCTCGGCAATCGTCAGGCCGAACACGCCCATCTCCGCCAGTTCCTGCACCAGCGGCAGCGGGATCAGCGCGTCCTGCAGGTGCCAGGCCTGCGCATGCGGCGCGATGCGCTCGTCGGCGAAGCGGTGGAACTGGCTGCGTACCAAGGACAGCGTCTGGTCCGCCAGCCCCGCGTTGCCCCAGCCGCCTTGCGCCAGCCCGAGCGCCGCGATGCGCTGGCGCGCCGCCGCGCTGTTGCCGTGGCGGCGCAGCCAGGCGGCGTCGTCGCCGCGCAGCGGAGCCAGCTCGGCGTCTTCCAGGCCCAGGTCGTGCGGGCGCACGGTTTCGCTTTGCGACATGGCGATGCCGTCGTGCAGCTGCGCCAGGTATTCGCCGAAGGCGGCGGCCAGCATCAGCTGTTCCAGCTCGCCGAAGATGCCGTGCTCCCGCAGGCGCCGTGCCCAGGCCAGGGTCTCGTGCAGCGCCGTGACGCAGGTGCCGTGCCAGGCCAGCCCATGCACCGCATGCTGCTGCGCCACCAGCGGCGCCGTGCCGCCGGGCGGCGTGCCGTCCAGCAGGCGGCCGACGGCCGTTTTCGCGGCGGCGAGAAACGCCTGCGCGCCTTCGGCCGCTATTGCACAACGGCGCAGCAGCGCCGCGCCTTGTTCAGGATTCGCCTGCACCTTGTTCCTCTTTCTGTGGCCGGGCCGCGCCGGTCTCGTGGGATTCGAATGCCGCGCGCACCAGGCGCTGCTGGTCGGCCTCGTGCGCGCCGTGGAAACTGCCGGCCGGCGAGGCCGAGGCCGGGCGCGCCACGCAGCGCAGCCGCGGCTGCGCCACGCCGGCCTCGGCGGCCAGCTGCTCCAGCGGGCGATCCAGCCAGGACCACGCGCCCATGTTGCAGGGCTCTTCCTGCACCCACGCATAGCGTGCCTGCGGCCAGCGCCGGAATACGGCGCGCAGCGCCGCCGCCGGCAGCGGATACAGCTGGTCGAGGAACACGACGGCCGTGTCTTCGCCGTGCAGCGATGCGCGCGCGGCCAGCAGCTCCCAGCCGAACTTGCCGCTGCACAGCAGCACGCGGCGCACCGGTTCCGCGCCCTCGCACACGCGCACCGGTTCGAACGCAGTGCCCGTCGCCAGCTCGCCCAGCGACGCCACCGCGCCCGCATGCCGCAGCAAGGTCTTGGCCGAGAACACCACCAGCGGGCGCCGGCGCGGCGACAGTGCCTGGCCGCGCAGCAGGTGGAAGTAGTTGGCCGGCGTGGAGGGCTGCACCACGCGCAGGTTGTCGTCCGCGCACAGTTGCAGCCAACGCTCGATGCGCGCCGACGAATGCTCCGGCCCCTGGCCCTCCAGCCCGTGCGGCAGCAGCAGCACCAGCGCCGATTCCTGCGCCCACTTGGCACGCGCCGCCGCCAGGAACTGGTCGACGACGATCTGCGCGCCGTTGGCGAAGTCGCCGAACTGCGCTTCCCAGATGACCAGGGCGCGGGCGCGCTCCAGGCTGTAGCCGTACTCGAAGCCAAGCACCGCGTATTCGGACAGCGGGCTGTTGATCGCCTCGAACACCGCGCCGTCGCGCGCCAGCGCCTGCACCGGCACGTGGGCGGCGCCGCTGTCCTGGTCGATCCAGGCGAAGTGGCGCTGCGAGAAGGCGCCGCGCCGCGCGTCCTGCCCGCTCAGGCGCACGGGGATGCCCTGCGCCACCAGCGAACCGAAGGCCAGCGCCTCGGCCAGCGGCCAGCCCAGGCGCTGCGGCAACGCCTGCGCCTGCTCGCGCAGCACGCGCTGCAGGACAGGGTGCATGCGCAGGTCGGTGGGCGGCTGCGTGAGGGCGGTCGCCATGCGCTCGAGTTCAACGAGGGAGACGCCGGTGGCGGGCAGTGTGTCTTCGTCGCGCGGTGGAGCGTGGTGCGTCGTGGCTGCCTGGGCGGCAAGCTGCGCGGCCGCCGCGTCGTACGCCGCATTCAGCCGCGCGCGGTACGCCTGCGCCGCTGCCTCCATGCCGCTCGCATCGGCCAGGCCTTCCTTTTGCAGCCGCTCGCCGTAGCGCAGCCACAGCGGCACGGTGGCGTCGATCCGCCGGTAGCGCAGCGGCTGCGTGAAGCGCGGTTCGTCGAATTCGTTGTGGCCGTTGCGGCGCAGGCAGACCAGGTCGATCACCGCATCGGCCGCATGCGCCTGCCGGAACGCCAGCGCGAGTCCGGCCGAGCGCAGCACGGTGTCCACCGCGTCGCCGTTCACGTGCAGGATCAGGCTGTCCACCGCCTTCCAGGCGCCGGTGCAATAACGCGAGCTGCGCGCCTCGTGGGGCTCGGTGGTGAAGCCGATCTGGTTGTTCACCACGATGTGCAGCGTGCCGCCGGTGGCGTAGCCCTGCAGGCCGGCCAGCTGCACGGCTTCCGCCACCACGCCCTGGCCGATCACGCTGGCGTCGGTGTGCAGCAGCACCGGCAGCACGCGGCGGCGGTCGCCGCGCACATCCTGCCGTGCCCGCGCGCTGCCCAGCGCCACGACATTCACCGCCTCCAGGTGCGAGGGGTTGGGCAGCAGGCAGACCTGCAGGCTGCCCTGCGGCAGCGCGATGCGCCAGCTGCCGCCCAGGTGGTAGGCCACGTCGGCCGGCGCATCGGGCTGGCCGGGCAGCGGGTGCGCGCCCTTGAACTGCGCCAGCAATTCCGCCAGCGGCTTGCCCAGCACGTTGGCCATCAGGCCCAGGCGGCCCCGGTGCATGGTGCCGATCACCACGTCGGTCACGCCCTGCGCGCAGGCGGCCTGCAGCACCGCGTCGAGCAGCGGCACCAGGGCCTGCGCGCCCTCGGCACCGAAGCGCTTCTTGCCGGGAAAGCGCAGCGAGAGAAACCGCTCGAACTCCTCGGCCTCGGCCAGCTTGCCGAGCGCGCGCAGCCGCTGCGCGGCGGACAGCCGGGGCAGGCCGCCTTCGACGCGCTCGGCGATCCATTGGCGCAGCGCCGCGTCGTCGATGTGCGCGGCTTCCACGCCCAGCTGGCCGGCGTAGCGCTGCAGCCAGCGCGCCTCGCCGTCGCTCCAGGCGATCGGCGCTTCGGGATCGGGGTCCACGTGCGCCGGCACGGCCAGCGGATCGAGGCAGGCTTGCAGGTGGCCGTGTGCGCGCAGGTGGTCGACGAAAGCGGGGCGGTGCAGCGCCCTGTAGCCGGCGGGCTGGGATTCGTGCAGCGCGTCGAACACCAGCCGCCAGCTGGGTTCCAGGCTGGCCGGCGCGTTCAGGTATTGCTGCTCCAGGGACTCCAGGTAGGCGGCGTTGAAACTGGACAAGGGGCTGGAAGGAAGGGGCACGGTGGTGAATGATGCGCGAATCGGTGCGCGGATGGATGCGCCAGGTGGCTAAGATACTTCGCACGCTGCGACGGTGTGCCGCCCGCCTCGTAGATCAGCTATGCCGCCGGGGCATCGAACGCCGGAACAACGAGGAACGACGACGGATGGACCTGCTGGAGCTTCGCTATTTCCTCACGGTGGCCGACGAGGGCAGCTTCTCGCGCGCATCCATCAAGCTGGGCATCACGCAGCCGGGCCTGAGCCGGCAGATCCAGCGCCTGGAGCGCGAGTTTCACACCTACCTGTTCTACCGCAACGGCCGCGGCGTGGCGCTGACGCCGGCGGGCGAGAAGCTGGCCGAGACCGCGCGCGCCGTGGTGCAGCAGTTCGACGCCGCCAAGGGCGAGATCCTGGAGGAAGCGAACCGCCCGCAGGGCATCGTGGTGTTCGGCGTGCCGCCCTCGCTGGGCAGCAGCCTGGCCGCGCCGGTGGCCCTGAGTTTCCGCCGCACGCACGCCGACGCCACCTTGCGCGTGCGCGAGGCCTTCAGCAGCATCCTGCTGGAATGGGTGGAAAGCGGCCGGCTCGACCTGGCCGTGCTGTACGACGCGCGGCGCGGCCACAACCAGGTGGTGGCGCCGCTGCTGCTGGAAGACCTGTTCCTGGTGCAGGGCGCGAGCCGCGCTGCCTCGGCCGCGCGCGCGAGCAGTGCGGAACTCGCCAAGCTCGGCTTCGTGCTGCCTGGCGGCGACAACGGCCTGCGCCGCGTGGTCGACCAGGCGACGCAGCGCGCCGGCATCGAACTCACGGTGGACATGGAACTGGACTCGGTGCCGGCCCTGAAGCAGCTGGTGGAGAACGGCCACTGGAGCACCATCCTGCCGTACGGCGCGGTGCATGCCGAGGTGGCGGCCGGGCGGCTGTCGGCGCGGCCCATCGCCATGAAGATGCAGGCGCTGCTGGTTACCGCCACGCCCAAGCACCGGCCGGTGAGCAAGGCCACCACGGCGCTGCTGCGCATCGTGCGTGCCGAGATCCAGCGCTGCGTGGCGGCAGGCGTACTCCGGGGCACCATCGCCTGAGCGGCTTTGCCGGCGCGGCATAGCTGCTCACCGCGAGGCGCATCGCCTCGGCCGTGGACGCGCGCTATCCTGCCCACATGTATGACTTCCTTTCCGGCCTGCGCATCGTCGAGTGCAGCGCTTTCGTCGCCGCGCCGCTGTGCGGCAACGTGTTCGGCCAATATGGCGCCACCGTGGTCCGCATCGACCCGCTGCAAGGCGGCATCGACCGGCACCGCTGGCCGGTGAGCGCGGAGGGTGGCAGCCTCTACTGGGCCGGGCTCAACAACACCAAGAAGTCGGTGTGCCTGGACCTGTCGCGGCCCGAAGGGCGCGAACTGGCGCTGCGCCTCATCACCGCGCCCGGCCCGGGCAGCGGCATCTTCAGCACCAACCTGCGCGGCTCCTGGCTGCGCTACGAGGCGCTGGCCGCGCACCGGCCGGACCTGGTGATGCTCAGCATCCTGGGCCACGCCGACGGCACCTCGGCGGTCGACTACACGGTGAACGCCGAGACCGGCATCCCCGGCCTGACCGGAGAGGCAGGCGATGCCGCGCCGGTCAACCATTCGCTGCCGGCCTGGGACATCGCCACCGGGCTGCAGGGTGCCTTCGCGCTGCTGGCCGCATTGCGCCGGCGCGATGCCACCGGGCAGGGCAGCCACATCCAGCTGTCGCTAGCCGACGTGGCGTATTCGTCGCTGGCGCAGCTGGGCTACACCTCCGAGGTGCAGGTCAACGGCCAGGCGCGGCCGGCGCTGGGCAACTACCTGTACGGCGCTTTCGGCAAGGACTTCGCCACGCGCGACGGCCGCCGCGTGATGGTGGTGGCGATCTCGCCCAACCAATGGACCTCGCTGCTCGAAGCCACCGGACTGGGCAACGCCTTCGCCGACGCCGCCCAGGCGCACGGCCTGGACTTCCGGCAGGAAGGCGACCGCTACCTGGGCCGCGAGGCGATCGCCGCCATCCTGGCCGGCTGGATCGGCGCGCGGACGTTCGACGCGGTGGCGCAGGCCTTCGACGGCAAGGGCGTGTGCTGGTCGGCGTACCGCAGCCTGGAGCAGGCGGTGGCCGAGGACCGGCGTTTCGCCCCGGTGGGCGACGGGCTGTTCGAAACCGTCACGCATCCCGGCGTCGGCCGCTACGCCACGCCCGGCGCCGCGGCGCGCATCGCTGGCGCCGCTCGCGCGCCAGTGCCGGCCGCGCCGCAGCTCGGGCGCGACACCGACCAGGTACTGCGCGAGATGCTGGGGATGGACGACGGCGCCATCGCCGCGCTGCGCCGGCGCGGACTGGTCGGCCCGCCGCCGTAGCGGCCGTGCAAGGCGGGCCGCGCGCTCAGGGGCGCGGCGCGATCCAGCGGCGCAGCACGCGCCGCAGGTCCTCGGGATCGAAGGGCTTCAGCACGAAGTCGTCCATGCCGGCGGCCATGCAGCGCTCGCGGTCGCGCTCCATGGTGTTGGCCGTCATGGCCACGATCGGCAGGCCCTTCAGGCGCGCCATCGCGCGGAGCTCGCGCGTGGCGGCGACGCCGTCCAGCACCGGCATCTGCATGTCCATGAACACCAGGTCGTAGGCGCCGGCCACGGCCTTGTCCACGGCCACCCGGCCGTCCTCGGCGATGTCCACCACCAGCCCGAAGTCCTGCAGCAGCTCGGTGATCACCAGCTGGTTGATGTCGTTGTCCTCGGCCACCAGCACGCGCGCGCCGGCGATGGCCTGCAGCGACAGGTCCTGCGCCTCGGCCGCCTGCGCGTCGTTCGCGGCTTCCGGCGGGGCCGTGCGCACCCGCGCGGTGAACCAGAAGGTGCTGCCGCGCCCGTGCTCGCTTTCCACGCCGGTGTCGCCGCCCATCAGGCCGGCCAGCCGCCGGGAAATCGCCAGGCCCAGGCCGGTGCCGCCGAACTTGCGCGTGGTGGAGGCGTCGGCCTGCTGGAAGCTCTGGAACAGCCGGCCCATCTGCTCGGGCGTGAGGCCGATGCCGGTGTCGCTGACTTCGCAGCGCAGCAGCAGTCCGCCGTCCGCGTCCTGCTGCATGCGCGCCGTCACCGCCACTTCGCCGGTGGCGGTGAACTTGATGGCGTTGCCGGCGAAATTGACCAGGATCTGCCCCAGCCGCAGCGGGTCGCCCAGCAGCCGCGGCGGCAGGTCCGGCGCGGTGTCGAAGCGCAGCGCCAGTCCCTTGCCGCGGGCGCGGTCGGCCAGCAGCACCGCCACGTGGTCCATCAGCGCGCCGACCTCGAACGGCACTTCCTCGATCGGCAGCTGCCCGGCCTCGATCTTGGAGAAGTCCAGGATGTCGTTGACCACGCCCAGCAGGTGCTGGCCGGAGCGCTGCAGCTTGTCCACGTAGTCGCGCTGCCGCTCGCTCAGGGCGGTGCCGGCCAGCAGGTGCGCCAGGCCGGTCACGGCGGTGATCGGCGTGCGCACCTCGTGGCTCATGTTGGCCAGGAAGTCGGTCTTGGCGCGCGCCGCGTCCTCGGCGGCTTCCTTGGCCCGGCGCATCGCCTCCTCGGCCTCGGCGCGCAGGGCGGCGGCGCGGCGCTGCTCGGTCACGTCGCGAAAGGTCACCACCAGGCCCACCACGGTGCCGTCCACCAGCTGCGGCAGGATGTGGCGCTCCAGCGCGCGGCCGTCGATGAGGTCCAGCACCTCGCGCTGGCCGCGCTCCGGGTTGGCCATGTTGCGCTTCACGCTGGCGTAGTAGGTTGCCTTGTCGGGCACCAGGTCGGCGCAATGCGCCACGATGTCCTGGTGCCGGGCGCTGCGGGCGAATGCGTCCGTGATGCCCCACATCCGCAGGAAGCTGCGGTTGTAGTAGCGCTCGCCGCTGGCGAAGCGGATCGAGATGACGCCGTCCTCCATCGAATCCAGCGCGGTGGACAGGAAGGCGAGCGCCGAATGCGTGGCGGCGAGCGCTTCCTCGGTCTCGGCGGCGGGCAGGTCCAGGGCGGCGGTCATGGTGTGGGATGCGGTCCCGCGAGGGATCCACACGCCGATGACAACATCCGGGTGGAGCATGGGGTTAGGGATTTGCCGTATGCCGCCTGCGCCGTTTGCCTAGCGGATGAAGCGCCCGTCGCGCCCCACCATGGTCAGTTCCACGAAGCGCGAGGCGTTGCTGCCCGGCTCGGTGAAGTTCAGCTCCAGGCCGCCCATGTCCCAGCCGCGCAGCTTCCAGGTGCTGTCGATGAAGGCGGCGCGGCTCGGGTTGCGCCCGGCGCGGCGCAGCGCCTCGGCGAAGGCGCGCGCGTTGATGTAGCCCTCCAGCGCCAGGTGCGACGGCTCCAGCGCGGTGCCGGACGCCTTCCAGGCGTCGCGGAACTCGCGCACCAGCGGCAGCGCCGGGTTGCCGGGCGAAGGCACCACCTGCGACACCGTGATGCCCGGCGCGTCGTCGCCCAGCGAGCGGACGGTGGCCGAGGAGCCCATGATGGACAGCGCATACAGGGGCAGGCCGCGCCGCTGCGCGCGGATCGCGCGCACGAAGTCGACGGTGGGCTTGCCGGCCAGCGCCACCAGCAGCGCGTCCTGCGGCGCGCGCGCCATGCGGGACGCGGCGGCCGCCGCGTCGCTGGCGTCGGGCTGCACCGGGGTGGCGATGAGCGATTGCAGCCGGTACTTGCGGATGGCGGCTTCGGTGGACGCGTGCACCTCCTTGCCGAAGGCGTTGTTCAGGTAGGCGATGCCGATGCTGCGCAGCCCGATGGTCGACAGGTGCCGCACCAGCTGCTCGGCCTCGTCGGCGTAGCTGGCGCGCACGTTGAAGACGTTGCGCGCGTCCTTGCGCCGCGCCAGCAGCGCGCCGGTGAAGGGCGCGAAGAAGGGCACGCCCGACTCCACCACCATCGGCAGCATGGCCTCGATGGCCGGCGTGCCCATGCAGTTGAACAGCGCGAACGCGCCGGGATCGTCCAGGAAGCCGCGCACGTTGGCCACCGCGCGCTTCGCGTCGTAGCCGTCGTCCAGCGCGTCAGCTCGATCGGCCGGCCGTTCACGCCGCCCTGGGCGTTGATCCGCTGGAAGCAGGCGCGCGCGCCCTGGTGCATGGCCTGGCCCAGGTCGGCCAGCGGGCCGCGCAGGTCGACCGACTGGCAGATGCGCAGCGGCGCCTCTTGCGCTCGCGCGCGCCCGGCCAGGGCGAGCGGCGCGGCCGCGGCAAGGGCCGCGAAGCGGCGGCGGTTCAGGGTGGGACTAGAGCTCTCCATCGACGTCTCCTGTGAGGAAATTGGCCGGTCGCCACCGGATGAGCTCAATTTAGGCAGAGTGCTTGCGTGTGTCCAATATATTCATACAGGGTAGTTCGATCTGTTTTTCAGATGGCCTTGCTTTACGCGTTCACACCGTGAAGTCGCACAGGCCGCCGTCCACCAGCACGTTCTGGCCGGTGATGAACGCGGCCTGGCGGCTGCACAGGAAGGCGCAGGTGGCGCCGAACTCCTCGGGCGTGCCGGCCCGGCCCATCGGCACCTTGTCGACCAGCTTTTGCGCCGTGTCGCCCAGCTCGCGGATGCGCTCGGTGGCGATGGTGCCGGGCAGCAGGTTGTTGATGGTGACGCGGGTCGGCGCCACCTGCCGCGCCACGCCGGCCACGTAGCCGGTGAGCGCCAGGCGTGTGGCGTTGGACAGCTCCAGGTGGCGCACGGCGGTGCGCACCGTCATCGAGGTGATGTTGACCACGCGGCCGAAGCCGCGCGCGGCCATGCCGTCCAGCAGGACGCGGATCAGGTGGACCGCGCTCAGGAAATTGGTCTGCAGCGCGGCCTGCCACTGGTCATCGGTCAGCTGGCGGAAGTCGCCGCCGGGCGGGCCGCCCGCGTTGGTGACCAGGATGTCGGTGTCGGGGCAGGCGCGTAGCACGCGCTCGCGCTCGTCGGCGCGCGACAGGTCGGCCGCCAGCACCTGGACCGTGCGGCCGGTCTCGGCCTGCAGCCGCTGCGCGGCCGACGCCAGCGCGGCGGCGTCGCGCGCCACCAGGGTGACCTCGCAGCCTTCCTTGGCCAGTTCCAGCCCGCACGCATAGCCCAGGCCCTTGGAGCCGCCGCACACCAGGGCCCGCCGGCCCGCGATTCCGAAATCCATTGTTGCTCTCCTGTTGTCGGGACCGTGAACGGTAGAGGCGGCCGCCGCCGCGCGCTAGCACGCCAGTGCTGGACGGCGCACTTTCCTGCTAGGCAGCGCGGCGCCGCTTCGCCACAATCGGCCGGGACGCAGCGAGTCTTTTCATGGGAACCTACCTCTACCACGCGCAACCCGATCTCTACGAGCACGACGCCGTCGTGCTGCAGGCGCGCGGCGACGCCGTCGTGCTGGACCGCTGGGCACTGCATCCCGGCGGCGGCGGCCAGGTGCCGGACCGCGCCGTGCTGCGCTTCGCCGGCGGCAGCGCCAACGTCGTCGACGTGCTCACCGAAGACGGCGTGCACTGGCTGCGGCTGGATGCGCCCGCGCCGCTCGCGCCCGGCGACGCCGTCACGGTGCACGTCGACCGCGACTGGCGCCACGTGCTGGCGCAGCTGCACACGGCGACCCACATCCTCAACGCGCTGGTCTACCAGCGCTTCGCCGGCGCGCTGGTCACCGGCGCGCAGATCAACGGCGACGGCACGGCGCGCATGGACTTCGACCTGCCGCAGGTGGACAACGACCTGCTGCGCGCATTGGGCGACGAGATCAACGCCGTGGTGCGCGACGGCCGCGAGGTGCGCGCCTTCTACGTCTCGCAGGAAGAGGCGCGCGCCACGCACGGCCTGATCCGCAGCATGTCGGTGGCGCCGCCGCCCACCGACGACGGCCGCGTGCGCATCATCGACATCGCCGGGCTGGACCGGCAGGCCTGCGGCGGCACGCACCTGGCCAACACCGCGCAGTCGCTGCCCGTCGCGATCACCAAGATCGAGAACAAGGGCAAGCAGAACCGGCGCGTGCGCATCGCACTGGTGCAGCCGTGAGCGCGAACGGCATGAAGCACGGCACACGCGAATTCCTCTACGTCGACGGCGGCTGGCAGCGCCCGCTGGGCGGCGGACGGCGCGACGTCGTCGACCCGAGCACCGGCGAGGTCGTGGCGCAGGTGGTGGAGGGCGACACGCGCGACGCGGCACGGGCCGTGGCCGCGGCGCGCGGAGCCGCCGACGCATGGGCGCGCACCGCGCCGGCCGAGCGCGCGCAATATCTGCGCGCCATCCAGGCCGGCCTGCGCGAGCGCGCGTCCGCGCTCACCGAAGCCATCGCCACCGAGGTCGGCATGCCGGCGCGCATGGCGGCCAAGGTGCAGGTCGACGGGCCGCTGTGGCACTGGGGCCATTTCGCCGAGCTGGCCGAGCGCTACGCGTTCAGCGAGCGCGTCGGGCATTCGGTGGTGGACCGCGCGCCGGTCGGCGTCGTCGCGGCCATCACGCCCTGGAACTTCCCGCTCAACCAGATCACGCTGAAGGTCGCGCCGGCATTGGCGGCCGGCTGCACGGTGGTGCTCAAGCCCTCGGAGATCGCGCCGCTCAACGCCTACCTGCTCACCGAAGCCATCCACGCGGCGGGCCTGCCGCCCGGCGTGTTCAACCTGGTGCCCGGCACCGGGCCCGAGGTCGGCGAGGCGCTGGCCACGCACCCCGAGGTGGACATGGTCTCGCTCACCGGTTCGACCCGCGCCGGCCGGCGCGTGATGGAGCTGGCGGCCGGCGGCATCAGGCGCGTGGCGCTGGAGTTGGGCGGCAAGTCGGCCTCGGTCGTGCTGCCCGACGCCGACCTCGCGGCGGCCGTGAAAGGCACCTTGTCGAGCTGTTTGCTCAACAGCGGCCAGGCCTGCTCGGCCACCACGCGCCTGCTGGTGCCGCGCGATCGCATCGGCGAGGTCGGCGCGCTGGCGCAGGCGGTGCTGGACCGTCTGCGCGTCGGCTCCGCGCACGACGCGGATGCGGCGCTCGGCCCGCTGGTGTCGCTCGCGCAGCTGCAGCGTGTCCAGGGCCTGGTCGCGCGGGCGCTGGAGCAGGGCGCGCGCGTGCTGGCGCGCGCCGAACGCATGCCCGAAGGCCACGGCTTCTTCGCGCGGCCGATGGTGCTGCTGGTGCAGCCGCAGTCCGAGATCGCGCGGGAAGAAGTGTTCGGCCCGGTGCTGTGCGTGATGGCTTACGACGACGAGGAACAAGCGGTGCGCATCGCCAACGACTCCATTTACGGCCTGGGCGGCGCCGTCTGGTCGGCCGATACGGCGCATGCGCTGGCCGTCGCGCGGCGGCTGCGCACCGGCCAGGTGGACATCAACGGCGCGCGCTGGAATCCGCAGGCACCGTTCGGCGGCTGGCGCCAGTCGGGCCTGGGCCGCGAGAACGGCACGTACGGGCTGGAGGAGTACCTGCAGACCCGGTCGGTGCAGCTCCCCGCTGGCGCGCAGTGAAGAGACGACGAGCAAGCAGCATGGAGCCGACCCCGCTCGCCGCCGGCGCCAGCTACGAATTCGCGCACCGCGTCGTCGCCGCCGACAGCGCGGCGCGGCTGCCGCTGGAACCGGACGACGCGTTCCCCGACGTGCTGGCCACCAGCCGCATGCTGGCGCTGATGGAGATCGCCGCCGCGCGCCTGATGCAGCCCGTGCTGGCGGCTGGCACGCTGTCGGTCGGCGTCGGGGTGGAGCTTCGGCACGCCGCGCCCACGGTTCCCGATGAAATCGTGCACGTGAAAGCAAGCTTCGTCGGCATGCGCGGTGCGCTGTACGAGTTCGAGATCCAGGTGCGCGACCGCGCCGGCCTGGCCGGTGCGGGCCGGCACACACGCGCCGCCGTGTCCGCGGACGGGTTCCGGCAGCAGGCCATGGAGCGCTTCGGCGCCGCGCTGCAATGACGGCCACACCTCCATCCGCCTCCGCACCGCCCGACCATTTCTCGCGCGTCGCCGCCGGCTATGCGGGCGGGCGCCCCGGCTATCCGGAGGCGCTGTTCGACTGGCTGGCCGCGCGCTGCGAACAGCATGAATTGGCGGTCGACGTCGGCGCCGGCACCGGCCAGGCGGCGCTGCCGCTGGCCCGGCGTTTCCGCCGCGTCATCGCCACCGACCTGAGCGCCGAGCAACTCGCCAACGCGACGGCCGCGCCCAACATCGACTGGCGCGTGGCGGTGGCTGAGGACACCGGCGCCGGCGCGCAATCGGCCGACCTGGTGACGGTGGCGCAGGCGCTGCACTGGTTCGACCTGGGAAAGTTCTGGCCCGAGGTGCGGCGCATCCTGAAGCCGGGCGGCCTGGTGGCGGTGTGGACCTACGGCGTGCTGGAAGTGGGCGATCCGCAGGTCGACGGCTGCGTGCAGAGCTTCTACTGGAACCGCGTGCACCCGTACTGGCCGGCCGGCCGCGAGCACGTGGAGAACGGCTACGCGAAGCTGTCGTTCCCGTTCGCGCAGGAGGCGGTGCCGCCGTTCGCCATGGAGTGCCGCTGGACGCTGGACCAGTTCCTGGCCTACGTGCGCACCTGGTCGGCCGTCGCGCGCATGGCCGAGGCCACCGGCCACGACCCGGTCGCCGGCCTGCAGCGCGAGCTCGCCGCGCTGTGGGGCGAGTTCGCGGCGCGGCACACGGTGCGCTGGCCGCTCGGCCTGCGCGCGGGAAGGCCTTAGCTCCCTCTCCCCCAGCGGGGGAGAGGGCAGGGGTGAGGGGGCGAGCGCGCAGATGCCCTCACCCTAACCCTCTCCCGCCCTGCGGGAGAGGGAACGACAGCCATCAGAACAGCTTCCCCTTCAGCCACCCACCCAGGTGGTAGATCCCCACCCCGGCCGCGGCGACCAGGCCGACGCCGATGATCACCGGGGCCGCCGCGACGGCGCCCGCGCCGACCGCCACGCCCGCCGCGCTGGCCAGCAGGATGCCGGCGCCGACCGCCACCGCGCCGCCGGCCACCACCCCCACCGTATCGACCACGCCGGTCACGTTGTCGCCCGACTTGAACGCCCGGTAGGCCGAGATGCCCGAGGTGACCGAGATGCCGACGCCGCCGAGGACCAGTCCGAGGTTGACCGCGCTCACCCCGGCCACCGTGGCCGCCGCGCCGCCCTTGAACATCGCGAAGACTTCCAGGCCGGAACCGGCGACCGTCAGCGCGTCGCCCGAGGCCATGCCCCAGTCGCGGTTGTAGATGTCGTTGCCGAGCGCGAAACCCGACAGCGCCATGCCGGCCGGCCCCAGGTAGCGCCCGGCCTTGCCGGCCCAGCTCATGTACCAGCGCGGTTCGCCCGAGGCGACCGCGATGCGGCGCGCGAGTTCGAATTCGTCCGCCGGCGGGCCGCCGCCCCGGGGCGCGCCCTTGGGCAGGTTCTTGGCCTCGCTGCTCGGCAGGCGCTTCGAATAGGTGTCCTTCATCTTGTCGAAGCCGCGCTCGCCTTCGATTTTCTGGGACACCCATTTGCCCGGGGGCGACACCTTGTCCTGGGTCGCGAGCCGGCCTTCGTTGCGCAGGGTCGACGCCTTCTCGGCCTCCGACATGGCCGCGGCCGCGTCGCCGCTTTTCTTGGCGTCGGCGATGGCGTCCTGGGCCGCCGCCGAATTCGCCCGGTCGGCCTTCTCGTACTGGCCGCGCAGCACCGAGTCGTGGGTGGTCACCGCGCTGCCGATGTTGCCGTGCGGCCCGCCTTTTTCTTCGTCCTTCTGGTCCGCGTCCTTGACGCTGTGGACCTGGTCGAAGGCGCCCCAGTTCTGCTTCTTGTCCGCGTTCCAGGCCAGGCTGCCCGGGCGCAGCATCATGAACTCGTTGGGCTCGGAAGGGTCCGGGAAGGCCTGGGTGGCATACCAGGCCTCGAGCTTGGCGCGCGCCGCGGGGCTGTCGGTGTAAAGCGCCTCCTTGATGTCCGCGGGCGGCTCGCCGATATTGACGATATCGCTGTCGGTCCCGCCCGGGTCGACCCGCCCCACCGGGTTGTTGCGGCAGTAGGCGAACAGGTTGTGCCCGTCGGCGAAGCCGGCCGGGTCGCTGCTGGTCCAGCGCCCCAGCCACGGCGCGTAATACCTGGCCCCGATGTAGTACAGCCCGGTCTCGTCGTCGCGCTCCTTGCCGGCGAAGCGGTAGCGCTTCAGGCTCAGGTCGGCCCCCGCCTTGGCCGAGCGGTAGGCAGTGCCGCCGTAAGGGTGGTACTCCTCGTAGGAGATCGGGTCGCCGTTCTCGTCGGTCTCCAGCGCGGCCGAGCCGAGGTGGTTGGCGTACTGGTAGCGCACCAGCGCCGCGTCCAGCGGGTTGGCCGGGTCGTCGCCGTCCTCGTCCAGCGTCTTGGTGTCCACCTGCGCGATCTGCCCGCCGTCGTCGCTGATGTGGACGGTCCAGCGCTCCAGTCGCAGCGCGTTGGTGTCGCGCCGCCGGCGGCGGAACACCATCGCCGTGCCGAGGAACAGCCATTCGAGCTTCTGGTTGCCGTTGCGCTCGATCACCTTGCGCAGGCGCTGGCCGCCCAGGCCGTAGACGTACCAGGCCGTGCCGCCGCCGCCCAGGTCGACCCGGCGCAGCTGGTCCATGAAATTCCAGTCCAGCGCCGCCAGGTGCGGCATGCGGGTCATGTTGCCGTAGCCGTCGTAGTCGAAGGTGCCGGTGTACGGGCCGCCGTCGGCGTCGCCGGGCTGGTCGGTGGCCGTGAGGCGGTTGGTGCGGTCGCCCGGCGTGTCGTCGAAGGCGTGGCGGAAATGGCGGGTCCAGCCGCTGCCGACACCGAACTGGTTCTTGAAGCGGTGCTTGAGCTGGACGATGTTGCCCAGCAGGTCGTACTCGTAGTCCTCGGTGTAGCTGCGCACGGCCGCGGCGTTGTTGGCGTGCGGCAAGGCGACGGCGTCGAGGTCGGTGTGGGTGCGCAGGCTGTCGTTGCCCAGCCCGGCGAGTTCGCGGCCGGTGGCGCGCACCAGCTGGTACACCGCGTCGTACTCGTACAGGCTCTCGGGCCTGACCACCGCGTTGTTGAAGTAGTGCGTCTGCTGCGCGTCGTCGCGCAGCTGCACGATGTTGCCCACCGGGTCGTGCTGGTAGTGCAGGTCCTGCAGCGCCTGCGTCTGCGGGTCGGCGCCCGACTTGCAGGCCACCAGGTTGACCAGGCGGAAGGTCTGCGGGTCGTAGAAGTAGCGCGTGACGACGTCGTTGCCGTGGTGCGCGAACTGCCGCTGGCCCTTGGCGTCGTAGTCCTGGTTCTTGAGGAATTCGATGGAGCTGCCGATCCCCCGGATGCGCGCGCGCAGCGAGGACAGGAAGTTCGCCTCGTTGTAGCTGGGCGTCAGCACCGTGCCGTCGGGCAGCACCACCCGGGTCGGGCGGCTCAGCGCGTCGTACTGCGAGCCGGCGCTGAACACTTCCCCCGTTTCCAGCGCGGCGTCGGCGGCGGCCTGGATCGCGGCGACGTCCGGCTGCGCGGGCAGCGTGCCCCAGTCGAGGGTGTTTTTGTAGTCCCTGGCAAGGATGCGGTCGACCGCGCTCGGGTTGCCCTTGAAGTCCAGTTGCGGCATGCGCACCATGCCGGCCTGGTCGAAGATCAGGTGCACGGCGCCCAGCAGGTTGCGCTGGCGGGCATCGGCCTCGGCCAGCCGGTCGCCGTAGACGATGTAGCCGACCAGCATCTCGGCCTGGCCGGCCTCCTGCACGAAGGTGGCGACCGGGCGCTGCAGCGCGTCGTAGCCGGCGCGGAACCGCCGTCCGTGCTCGTCCCAGCTCTTCACCACGGCGCCCAGCACGTTCTGGAAGGTCCAGCGGCGGCCCTTCTCGGCGCTCTCGCCGGTGATCGGCACGCCGCTCATGCCGAGGAAGCCGCTGGCGATTTCGCGCTGCTGCTGGTCGAACATCTTCGACATGCGCCCGGTCAGGTCGCTTTCCGAGCGCGCCGCCGCGGTCTTGCCGCCGCCGTAGTCGGCCACGGCGTAGACCGGCCGGCCGAGGCTGTCGAAGTGGATGACGCCGGGCGTGTCGGCATGCTTGGCGGCGAGCCAGGCGGCGCGTTTTTCGGGGTCGTTCAGCGGCTCGGGGGTGGCCGGGTCGGGGCTGCCGCGCTGGGCGTACCACGCGCTTTGCTTCACCGTGTCGTTGGCGTCGAACACCTTGCGCAGCCAGGGATTGAATTCGACCTTGGCGAAGGTGCCGTTGGGGAACAGGGTGCGGACGTTGCGCCCGACTGCGTCGTAGAAGAGCACCGGTGTGGCGCCGATCTCGCGCAGCACCTTCTCGTCTTCGTAGCCGTGCGTGGTGCTGAAGTAGGGCGCGTACTGCTTGACCGGGCTGCCCTTGTTGTTGAGGATGGTCCGCCCGTTGCCGACCCAGCGCGGATCGGCGTCGACTTCCACCTTGGTGCCGTCCGGCTCCACCTTGAGCGCCTTGCCCGGGTGCGCCTGCGCCTTGACCATGGCCACGCCGCCGCTGCCGTTGGAATACGTGTAGCTTTCCTGCCAGCGCGGATTGGCCGCGCCGTGCTGCTCGCGCACGAAGCTGTGCACGTAGTTGGGCCTGCCGTGGTTCATCCACTCGAACAGCGCGTACTCCATGCGCGTGGTCGGGTCGGCCAGCGTGTCGCCGTCCGTGCCGCCCGCCTTGCCCATCACCGCGCTCCTGACCACCATGCCTAGCACGTCGTGTTCGACCGCCGAGCGGTTGCCGTTGGGGTCGGTCACCAGCACCGGGGCGAGCACGCGGTAGTCGTTGACGCAGCTGACCGCGTTCCACGCCGCCTGCTTGACTTCGGTTTTCTCCAGCAGGAAGACGTACTTGTCGTAAGTGGCGCGCGTCTCCACGCCCAGCGCGTCGCGGGTGCCCACCGGCAGGTAGAAGGTCTTCGCCGGGTCGGCCGGGTAGACCGCGGTGCCCGACGGGATCCACCAGTTGGCGTCGGCGCCGAAATGCACGTAGCCGGCGGCCGTGAATTCGGCGTCGCCGACTTCGCCGGCGTAGTGCGTCGCCGTGACCTCCGGCGTGAAGGCGAGCTGGTAGCTCTCGTGGGCCAGCGCCAGGAAATCCCATTGGCCCAGGGGCAGCGGGTTCAGCGCGTTGTCCAGGAACAGCGCGCGGTGGTGCGAGAGCAGGCGCTTTTGCGCGGTGACGCCGTCGGCCACGGCCTCGTAGCCGATCGGTGCGGCCGCGGCGATCTTGGCCTGGATCTCGTCGAACCGGAACAGCCCGCTGTCCGGCGCGATGCCGGTGATTTCGTAGTTGCGGGCCTCGAACGGAACACGCTGGCGGAACGCATCCGGCGCGCGCCGGTCGATGTCCGGCGTGTGGTCGGTCTCGGCGTAGGTGATGCGGCGGCGCTGCTGGTCCTGGGTGACTTCCGGCGGCAGCAGCGGGTCGGCGGTCTTGCGGCCGTAGACCACCGCGCAGGACTTGCGGGCGTGCCCGTACTGGTCCAGCTCCAGCCCGAAGGCGTGCGAGACGCGCGGGTCCGCCGGATTGCGTTCGTAGTTGAGCGAGATGGTTTCCCGGCCGACCAGCAGGAACACGCCGTGCCGCTGGTGCTCGCGCGGCTGCAGCGCGGTCAGCGCGAAGCTGTTTTCGCTGACCGCGTAGGGCAGCGGCGCTTCGGCGCTGCCGTCGTCGCTGTAGATCTCCTGGCGCAGCGGCGAGCCCTTCAGGGCGCGCATGCATTCGCGCAGCCCGGCGGCGTCCAGGGTCGCCGGCAGCACGGGTTCCGGCAGGTGCTGCTGCTGCCCGTGGTACTCGCCGCGGTACTGGTGCAGGATGCGCGTCGCGTCGAGGAAGGCGCCCAGGTGGTACCAGGTGCGCGTCATCACCGGCGGCTGGTACAGCAGCGGCGCCGTGTCCTGGGTGCTGCCCGCCTGCTGCACGCCCACCACGTAGTCCTCGAAGCTTTCGGCGTCGAACTGCTCCACCATGCCGAAGCCGCGGAACTCGCGCTCGTCGCCGTCGAAGTAGCCGTGGTGGTAGGCATAGCGGGTGGCCATGCGGTTGCGGCCGATGTGGTCGATGGTTTCCACGCGCTCGACCACGTGCACCGGGAACGGCAGCCGGGTGATCCACGGTTTGCCGTCGCGCTTGTCCTGCAGGTAGAACCGGGTCGAGGGCGCGTAGCCGACGCGGGTTTCGGCGCCGAGGTTGTTGACGGTGCGCACCAGCAGGTGCGGCTTTTGCCCGCCCATCAGGTCGACGTAGCGCATCTGCCGCCGCGCGTCGCCGGGCAGCGGCGACGACCAGACCAGGCAGGCGGTGCCGTTGCCCAGCAGGTCGGCGGGCACGATGCTCGCCAGGTCGTCGACGCGCGGGAACACCTTCAGCACGCGTGGCTGGCTCCAGCTGTTGCCGGCCTGGTTGAAGTACAGGCGCACGCCGTCGCGGTGCAGGTAGAGGATGTCGGTGGTTCCGCTGCCGTCGCAGTCGGCCAGGCGGATGCGCCTGTGGTCGAACTGGTCCGGCTGGTCGAACCAGGGCGCGCCGTCCATCGACACCTTGGCGCCGAATTTTCCGTAGCCCAGGTTCGGCCAGTAGCAGACCTCGCCGTTGCGGATGCGCACGATGTCGATCAGGCCGTCGCCGCTGAGGTCGGCCAGGTAGATGGACTGGGTGCCGTCGGCGAACACCACGCGCGGGCCGCGCTCCTCGTCCAGCGCCTTGGTGACGCGACGGGCGGCGGCGAAGCCCTCTTCGGCCAGCGAGGCGTGCCAGACGAAGGCGTCGTCCTCGGTGATCAGCACGTCGGCATGGCCGTCGCCGTCGAGGTCGATGAGCCGGAGGTTGGCGTCGCGCGGGTCGTGGTTCAGGCGCGCGCTGAAGGGGTGGAAGGGTTGCCAGCCCTCGGCATCGTCGTGCTCGTACAGCCCGGGGCCGGGGCCTTCCATCACCACCAGGTCGAACCGGCCGTCGCCCGCCAGGTCCATGAACGCGGCGCCGCCGCCGAGCGCGGCGTTGGGAGCGAGGGCGACCGTTTCGAGTGCGGCGAAATTCGCTTTCACGAGTTCGCCGCCGCCCGGCCGGGGCTGCGGCAGCGGGCTCCAGTTGCGCTTGTAGAACCAGGCGCCGGCCTGCTCGGCGAGCAGGCCGGGCAGGCCTTCGCCGTGCAGGTCGACCCAGCGCCAGGCGCGGCCGTCCAGGCCGATGGGCAGGTTGGCCAGGCTGTCGGCATCCACTTCGTGGACCGTGTCCTGCACCACCGGTTCGGTGTACTCGAACGAGACGGGCGGCGTCCCGCTTTTCTCGTAGCCGGCGCCTGCACGGCGGTAGCCATTTTGCGCGGCTGCCCGCAGGAAGGTGTAGACCGGGTTGCGGGCGTCGGTGGGATCGGCGTCGCTGGAGTAGCTGAAATCGGTGGAGCGCACCAGGCAATCGCGCTCCACGCCCGCTTCGCCCGGGAAGTGGTGGAACATCAGCGCGCGCCGGCACAGGCGCTGCGTGCGGACCTCGAAGCCCGCGCGGTAGGAGGAGAGCGGATCGGCGCGCGCCGTCCACGGATGGACCGGCGCACCGGACAGGTCGGTGGCTTCGTCGTCCCGCGGCTTCGGAACGATGGGGTCGTGGTCGCCGTAGTCGAGCACCACTTCGAACATCCAGCCGGCGTCGGCGATCTGCGTGTCGATCTGCGCCTTGTCGAGAAAGCGCGGCCGGTGCCCGGTGCCGTCGAGCAGCGGAGTGCGGTTGCCGTAGTGAATGCGCTTGAGGTAGCGGTTGGCCGTGCGGCGCGGGTCGTCGCGCGGTCCCCGGTTGCGCTCGTGCGCCTTGCCCAGGTCGACCTCGCGGCCGTCTTCCGCCTTGTAGCGGTAGAGCACGGCATTGCCCTTGTCGTCGCGCACCTCGCACACCAGCCAGCTGAAGATGCGGCCGGCGTCCAGCGGGTCGGCGATGCGCGACTGCGCATCCAGCCCATACACGGTGAGAAGGTTGTTCTTGGAGATCGAGCGCCAGTGGACGTCGGCCGGCGCATCGATCCTGCTCCAGCGTTCGATCAGGGCGAACAGGCCTTCCAGGCGCGGCCGGTAGCGGCGCACGCGAAAGCCGTCGATCACGTCTTCGTGGACCAGCGCGCGTCCGGCCGCGTCGCGCACCCAGTTACCGCCGGCGTCCTGCCGCAGCACCGGCACCAGGTCCTCGGCGCCCGACAGGATGAAGACGTCCGATTCCGCGGCGTCGAGATACTGCGGCAGGCCGCGGTCGGTCCTGCGGGTGACGGAGGGAAGGGCCAGGGCCCAGCCGAAGCCGAACGGGCCGCTGCCGGCCCCCGAGTCGTAGGCCAGCGCCAGCTGCGGACCGAAGCCGGAACGCCCGGGGCTGGTGCCGATGGGCACCGACATCGCGCCGGTGCCGGTGACCGGGTTGGCGGCGAACTTCTCGCCGATGCTGCGGATGGCACCGCCGCCCTTGGGCAGCTGGATCGCGGGAGTGCGCGCGTCCGCGCGCGGCGGCGGCGCCTGCTTCCTGTCAGCAGGCGAACCCTGGGCGGCGTTGGACATCATCTCGAGACTCCCCTCGTGCCCCATCTGGTGCACCGCGCTGTTGTACTCCGGATGGATGGGGTGCGCGCCCGGATCATTGCGAAGAATTTCTCTTCCATAAATTCATATTCATGTTATGGGCAACGGGGTCTGCCGTTCGCATCTGTAACTTGTCCATCGTTTGCCCGGACTGCTTGTCTGTTGTTGCATCTGTAACCTTTCCATCGCCTGCGCGTACTGGCGTGTCAGTTGTTGCGGCACGGCCTTTTGAATATGCTGGTTTCGAACTTCTATCCAACCAGATGTCATAAAACATCCGCGGTTGAACGAAACAAAAACACCTAAGGGAGGTGTGAGATATGCAGGCACTGGAGTCCGTCATGGACGCCATCGGCAACACGCCGCTGGTCCGTATCGCGAAACAGGAAGGCCGCTGTCCGGCCCGGCTGTTCGCCAAGCTCGAATTCATGAATCCCGGCGGCAGCGTCAAGGACCGGCTGGTGAAGTACCTGGTCGCGCGCATGGAGCAGGACGGCTCGCTCACGCAGCGCTCGGTGCTGGTGGAGAACTCGTCGGGCAACACGGGCGCCGCCATGAGCATGGTGGCGGCGGCGCGCGGGCTGCGCTGCGTGGTTACCATTCCCGACAAGATGAGCCGCGAGAAGATCTCGCGCATGCGCGCCTTCGGCACCGAGGTGGTGGTGGCACCGACCGCGGTGGACGCCGACGACCCGCGCAGCTACTACAGCGTGGCGCGCACGCTGTCCGAGGAGATCCCGCACGCGATCTACCCGGACCAGTACAACAACCCGCTGAACGCGCAGGCGCACTACGAAAGCACCGGCCCCGAAATCTGGGAGCAGACCGGCGGCGCCATCGACGCCTTCGTCTGCGGCATCGGCACCGGCGGCACCATCAGCGGCGTCGGGCGCTACCTCAAGGAGAAGAACCCCGCGGTGCAGGTGATCGGCGTCGACCCGATCGGCAGCGTGTTCCACGACTACTTCCACCACAAGCGGATGTCCACGCCGAACGTCTACCAGGTCGAGGGCATCGGCGAGGACTATCTGGTGAAGGCGGTGGACTTCAGCGTGATCGACGACATCGTGCAGGTGAACGACACCGAGTCCTTCGCCGCGGCGCGCAGGCTGGTGCGCGAGGAAGGTATTCTGTGCGGCGGCTCCAGCGGCAGCGCGCTGTGCGCCGCGCTGCGGGTCGCGCCGCGGTTCGCCGGCAAGAACGTGGTGGTGCTGCTGCCCGACTCCGGCAACATGTACCTCAGCAAGTTCCTCGACGACGAGTGGATGCTCAAGCACGGCCACGAAGTCGAGTCGCGGCCGTCGATGCTGCCCGAGCGAAAAGAGCAGCTGACATGACGCCGGCGACCTCGGCGCAGGCGGTGTATGCCACCGTCACCCACGGCGTGCCGGCCTGGCTGGTGATCGACCGCGTCAACAACGGCCTGGCCTTCGGCGGCTTCCGCTTCACCGACACGGTGGACCAGGCCCAGGTCGGCCTGCTGGCCAGCACCATGAGCTGGAAGCTGGCGGCGCACGGCCTGCCGGTCGGCGGTGCCAAGGCCGGTGTCCGTTGCCGGCCCGACCATCCACGGATCGACGAGATCCTGAAGGACCTGGCGTCGGCATGGCGCCAGCCTTTGTCGCAGCAGGTCATCCTCGGCAAGGACATGGGTGCGTCCGACGCGCTGCTCGACCGCCTGTACGAACACCTGGGCAAGCCGCAGCTGCACCTGGTGCAGGCGCGCACGCCGGATGCGCCGGGCCGCATCCGCGAGCTCACCGGCTACGTGCGCGACATGACAGGGCTGGGCGCGGCGATCGCGGCCGAGGCGGCCGTCGGTTCGCTGCAGGGCAAGCGCATCCTGATCCAGGGCGCCGGCATCGTCGGCGCCGGTGTGGCGGTGCGCGCCACCCAGCGCGGCGCCATCGTGGTGGGCATGTCGGACATCGACCGCGCCATCGTGTCGCCCGGCGGACTGCCGGTTGCCGAACAGGTTCTGGCCGCGCGCGAAGCGGGCCGGCAGTTCAGCCTTGCATCCCTGGAAGCGGCGGGTGGAACCTGGCTGCCGCGCGACGCCATGCTGGCGCAGCAGGCCGACATCCTGTTCCTGGCCGCCGGCTCGCACGTGGTGCCGCCCGAACTCGCCGAGACGATCCAGGCCGGCGTGGTGATCGAAGCCTCCAACTTCGGCCTGACCGAGGAAGCCAACGGCGTGCTGTTCGCGCGTGGCATTCCGGTGGTGCCCGATGCCATCAGTTCCAGCTCCAGCGCGGCCATGACCTGCCTGCAGCTGGCCCAGGGCAACACCTGGCAGCCGGGGCCGCTGTGGGACCGGATCGAAAGCAACATCCGCACGGCGGTGGCCGAAGGATTGCAGCGGGCTTCGCAATCGCGCCAGCCGCTGCGCGAAGCCTACAAGGCGATGTACGGCCACGTGCTGTCGCATTGAACCGCGGCACGCAGCCCGCGGATGGCCGATCGAGGAGACCATGACAAGCACTGAAACCACGCTGGAAGCCGACTACGTGATCGTCGGCGCCGGTGCCGTCGGGCTTGCCTTCGCCGACACGCTGCTCACCGAGACCACGGCGACGATCATCGTCGTCGACCGCCGCGCCAGCCCCGGGGGCCACTGGAACGACGCCTACCCGTTCGTGACGCTGCATGGCGCCTCGGCGGTCTATGGCGTCGAATCCATGGTGCTGCACAGCGAGCGCATCGAAACCACCGGCATCAACCGCGGCCTGTACGAGCTGCCGGGCAAGGACCGGATCCTCGCCTACTACGAGCGCCTGCTGCGCGAGCGCCTGCTGCCCAGCGGCCGCCTGCGCTACCTGCCGCGGCATGACTGCGCGAGCGATGGCGGCGCGACCTCGCTGGCCGACGGGCAGCGGGTGAAATTGATCGCGCGGCGGCGCTGGATCGACGCGACGTTGGCCGACACGCAGGTGCCGGCGACGCACGGCCCGCAATTCGACGTCGCCGACGGCGTGCAATGCCTCACGCCGACCGAACTGGCCATGCAGTGGCGGCCGGAATCGGCCGACCGCGGCCACGTCATCGTCGGCGGCGGCAAGACGGCGATGGACACCGCGGTATGGCTGCTGCAGCGCGGCGTCGACCCCGACACCATCACCTGGATCAGGCCGCGCGAAGCCTGGCTTCTGAACCGTGTCAATGCGCAGCCGACGCCGCAGTTCGCCGAGCCCACCTTGCAGGCGGTGGTCGGCGAGTTCGAAGCGGCGCAGGGCGCGCGCTCCATCGACGACCTGTTCGCCCGGCTCGAGAAGCGCCGATTGCTGATGCGCATGGACCGCGACGTGAAGCCCACGATGTTCCGCTGCGCCGTCGTCAGCGAGGCCGAGCTGGCCGAGCTGCGGCGCATCCGCAATGTCGTGCGGCTGGGCCGCGTGCGCTCGATCGGGCTCGAGCGCATCGCACTCGACCAGGGTGACATCGCCACCGCACCGGGGCGCGTGCACGTGCATTGCAGCGCCGCCGGCTTGCCGCGCGGACCGGCGCAGCCGATGTTCCAGGGACGGCGCATCGTGCCGCAGTACGTGCGGCGCTGTTCGCCGTGTTTCAGTGCCGCGTTCGTCGCGCACGTCGAAACAGCCATCGAGGGCGGCGACGACGAGAAGAACGCGCTGTGCTCCGCCGTGAGACCGCCCGAGGTGCCGCTGGACTGGCTGCGCATGCACCTGCAGACGGCGCACAACCTGGAGCAGTGGAGCCGCTATCCGCAGCTGCAGGCGTGGCTGCGGCAGTCGCGGCTGGAAGCGCTCAAGCGGGCGTTCGAAGCGGCGGAGAAGGCGCCAACGGTGGCGTGGACCGATGCGCAGAACCGCCTGCGCGATGTGCGCCCGGGAGCGATCAGGCGAATGCAAGAGCTGCTGGAAGAGGCGACGGGCCAGAAGGCTGCGCCGTGAGGGCACACCTCCTGGGTGACTTCGATAG
Organism: Pseudomonadota bacterium; assembly: GCA_040384685.1. Classification (GTDB taxonomy): domain Bacteria; phylum Pseudomonadota; class Gammaproteobacteria; order Burkholderiales; family Burkholderiaceae_C; genus Ramlibacter. Next base: position 51,806 of record JAZKIV010000014.1, read on the forward strand.
CATCGAGCTTTTCACTCTATCCAGCAGAAGGACACCATCATGAGCATTCGCGTCGGAATTGTCGGGATCAGCGGTTTTGGCGGCGGCGAGGCGCTGCGCCTGGTCGCGAGCCACCCGTCTTTCGAACTGGTCTACGCCGCGGGCGAGGGCAGCGCCGGCAGCCGGCTGGTGGACCGCTTCCCCGGCCTGGCGCCCAAGCTGGCCGAACTGGTGATCCAGAAGTGGGACCCAGCGAACCTGCCGAAGCTCGACGTGCTGTTCGCGTCGCTGCCCACGGGCGCCTCGGCCGAAGCGCTGGCGCGCGTCCCCAAGGAGGTCAAGATCGTCGACATCGGGGGCGACCACCGGTACGTCGAAGGTTGGGCGTACGGCCTGGCCGATGTCTGGCCAACCCAGATCGAGGGGCAGACCCGGGTCGCCAACCCGGGCTGCTTCCCCGCGGCGACGCTGAACGCGCTGGCGCCGCTGCTGGCGAACAAGCTGATCGAACCCGGCAACATCGTGGTCGACGTCAAGACCGGCATCTCCGGTGCCGGCCGCGGCGGTGCCAGCAGCAAGTTCGGTTTCGCCGAAACCAACGAGAACCTGCAGCCCTACTCTCCGCTCAAGCACGTCCACATGCCCGAGATCGCCAGGACGATCGAGCGGCTGAGTGGCGGCAGCGCGGCAGGGCTGGTGTTCACGCCGCACCTGGTGCCGATGACCCGCGGCGTGCTCGCCACCATCTACTGCCGCGGCGGCGCCACCACGGCCCAGTGCCTGGACGCGGCCCGGCGCTTCTACGCCGGGCGGGCTTTCGTCCGCGTGACCGACGAGCCGCCGCAGACCAAATGGGCCACCGGCTCGAACCTTGCGTTCGTCAGTTATGCGGCCGATCCGGAGCGCAACCTGGTGATCGCGATGGGTGTGGTCGACAACCTGGGCAAGGGAGCGGCCGGCCAGGCGGTGCAGAACGCGAACCTGATCTGCGGCCTGCCGGAAACCGCGGGGTTGGATGGAATGCCTGTCTGGCCATGAGTGACGCCATGTTCGAAATCTCACAAGCAATTACGCCAACGCAGTTGGACGCTGTTCGGCGTCTCATGCGAGCATTTGTCGGGTGGCACGGGGACCGGCATGGTGAATACCGAAACCTGCTCGATCAATATTTCGATCCAGAGAAATTCGAAGCTGAACTCAGTGATCTGCCAGGCAAGTTCGTTCCCCCGAGAGGTCGATTACTCGTTGCAACCGACGAAGGCACACCTGTCGGATGCGTCGCGCTCCGCGACCTTGGCGGAGAAGTTTGCGAGATGAAGCGCTTGTTCGTCTCTGCGCAATACCAGGGACGCGGCGCGGGTTTGGCTTTGGCGAAAGCCGTGATCGAAGAGGCCCGAAGCATCGGCTATCGCACGATGCGCCTCGACACGGGACCCAAGTCGATCGAGGCTCAAACCATCTATCGAAAACTTGGCTTCAAGGATATTGCACCGTATTACGAACTCGACGACCAGATGAAGAACTGGCTGGTCTTCATGGAGTTGAACCTGTAGCTGGCCTGTGCGGCCGGGTAAACCAGCCGTCTAACCGTGGGGTATGGATATGGAGTCGCCCGAGAGCTGGTTTCATCGTAGAGCAACCCACTACGTTGAGGCGCAGATCCTGTTTCACCTGAACCAGGCTGGTGTCTTGCAGGCACTGAGGCGCCAAGGTCCTTGCACCGCCGCGGAAGTTGCACAGACGCTCGACCTCGATCCGGCGATCACCGATGCCCTGCTCGACTACGTGTTCGGGATCGACGACCTGCTCGATCGGAATGACGCGGGACAATATTCCATCTCGGTTTTCGGCGACCGGGTTCTTGCACGCTACTCCGACAGCGATGGCGACGAGGAGAGCCGCTCGATCAACATGTTCGATGTGCGAGTGGGCGCCTACGGCCCGGTCTGGCAAAGGCTTGGCGGCATGCTCAAGAAGGAGGTGCGGCACGGCATCGACTTTCATCGGGAAGGGCGCTTCGCCGAGAAAGGCGTGACCAAGCTTGCGCACCATTTCCTCGGGACGATCTGCGAGACGGCCGATCGCCTCGAAGTCGGCGCGGCTCTCGAGATCGGAACGACCACGGGGCTGCTCGGCCAGCTCGCCGAGCGGCGCCCGCATCTCGCGCTCTATGGCCTGGACAGGAATCAGCGCGCGCTGGACGCGACCAAAGAGGCGCTGCACCTTGCGCACTGCGACGCCCGCCTGCTGCAGGCTGATTTCTTCAATGTTTCCGACTGGACTGAAAACATCAAGGGTGGCCAGCCGGGCCTGATTTTTTCCCTGCATTTTCACGAGATCATCGCCAAGGGCGTCGACCGGCTGGCCGCGGCGCTGCGCGAGCTGCGGCAGCGCCTTCCGGGCTGGGTGGTGCTTGCGCTGGAGCAGCCCAGGCTGCCCCAATCCGAACGCAGCTCCCTGCAGGAAACGCTCTGGCTCTACGGCCAGTCGAACATCCTGATCCATCACCTGATCGGCAACGGCCGGATCCTCAGCCGGGAGGACTGGGTGGGCCTGGGCAAGCTGGCCGGCTGCGAGAAGGTGACGGACACACCCTGCGGCTACCTCGGATACCGGGCGTTTGCCTTCTACTTGTGAGCATGGCTGGAACGCCGCACTTTCACCATGCTCGAAGACACGACAACGAAGCGGGGCGACGCTGCACTGGCTGCCGGGGCCTCGCGTGCATCCAACCGTCCGGCGCCTGGTTTCCACGAAGAGTTCGTCGTGTCGCAGGCAGCCAGTCCCAGGGACTTGACGCTGCTGCTGGACAGCCTCTCCCGCGAGGACAGTGCGCACAGCTGGAAGAATTTCGACCGCACGGCGGGGCTTGAGGATCTCCTGCGCTGGGAGAACAGCCGGCGCCCCACGGAGGTGTTTTTCTTCCATCTGAAGCGGGGCGACGACCTGCAGATCGTCGGTACCGGCTCCGTCGCCGAATACCTGAACAGCCGTTTCGACGATCCCGGCGTCCCCGTGCTCGGCCGTTGCTACATCCTGCCCGAGTTCCGTGGCCGCGGCATCTACCGGCGCGTGCTGCAATTCCGCTTCGAACGCTGCATTGCCCGCCTGGGGCACAAGCTGAAGGGCGTCCACATCGGCTCCGACGACGAGCGCATCGCGCACGTCATCGCCCAGCCTTCGCCCCACTGGCCGCGCTTCCACCATCTGGGGGAGGAAGCGCTCCCGATTGCCGGCCAGACGAAATTGGTCAATGCCTACATTTCGCTGCTCCCCGGGTTCTCGCGCAGCCTGGCGCAAGCGCTGGAGGGGCAGGGCGCGCCGCCGGCCCTGGCGGCGCTGCATCGCCGGCTCACCGGAACCGAGCCCGCAGATGCTCGCAATCTAGGTATCGAATTGCGCGACGCCCTTGACGGCGCACAGGAAAGGGCCTGGCTCAGTCAGCGCGACTGCGGGCCGATCGATCAGCTGATGGCTTTTTGTCGTGCCGTGCCGCTGGTCGGCTTCGAGTGAACATCGATTGTTCAATTGGTTAATTGCGAGCGATTTTATGAAAAGGGAGATTTGATCATGACGCAGAAATGGGACGTAATCGTGGCGGGTGGCGGGCCTGCCGGAAGCACTGCGGCGACGTATCTCGCCCGCCTGGGATACAAGGTTCTTCTCCTGGAGCGAGACGAATTTCCCCGGCATCGCATCGGTGAATCGCTGCTCCCGAGCATGATGCCGGTGCTCGAGGACTTCGGCCTTGTCGACGCCTGCCGCAAGGCGGGCTTCGTGGAAAAGACCGGCGCCACCTTCATCTGGGGCAAGACGCGGGAACCCTGGGACATCCGGTTCGCGGACACCCCGTTCCTGCCGTCCGGATTCGCCTTTCACGTGGACCGGGCTGCCTTCGACAAGATCCTGCTGGACAACGCGCGCGCCTGCGGCACCGAGGTGCTGCGCGCCCGTGTGACCGAGCCGATCACCGAGGACGGCAGGGTCGTCGGCGTGACCTACGAGGATGCGGACGGCAAGACAGGCACGGCGCGAGCCTCGTTCGTGGTCGACGCCAGCGGCGCCGCTTCGGTCATCGGCCGCAACGTGACGGAGCGCCGCTACGACGACCAGATGCGCCAGGTGGCCCTCTACTCCTACTACAAGAATATCCGTGGTGCGGAGGGCTTCCGGCGCGGCCACATCACCGTCGAGAGCTCGCCCAAAGGCTGGTTCTGGTTCATCCCGATGGACAGCGAGGAACTGGGCGAAGTCAGCCTGGGCCTCGTCACCGGACAGGAGTTCACCGAGGAGATCCGCGCCAAGGGCGCGGAGGCTTTCTATGAGGAGGCGCTCTCCCTGGCACCGAACGTGCGGGAAATGATCGGGCCCAAGGCGGAGCGTCTGAAGCCGATCCAGATCGTGCGTGACTGGGCCTACACCTGCGACAAGGCCGCGGGACCTGGCTTCTACCTTGCCGGGGACGCGGCGGCCTTCCTGGACCCCCTGCTGTCCACCGGCGTGTCGCTGGCCATGCTGGCCGGCTATTCGGCCTCGGTGTGCATCCACACGGCCCTGTCCGAACCGAGCATGGAGCAGGAAGCAACCGAGTTCTACGCCAACAACTACCGCCAGATGTACGAGGTCACCCGGGATTTCCTGCACTACTTCTATGCGGGAAATGCAAGTGCGCACCCCGACGAGATTTTCTGGAACGCACGGCGGGCGCTCAAGTTCGACGAGAACATCGGGGCCAAGCAGGCGTTTTCCTTTTTCATCAACACCATCCCCGGCAATCCGCACCCGGCGGTCAACAAGCAGATTCCGCTGTTCCAGCAGTTCATGAAGAACCTCGACCACACGGTGAACGAGATCGAATCGCCGAGCGGGGAGATCGTGACCCTGCGCCTTGCCGACCGGCTGGAGGACGACGACGTGCCCGTGGTCAACGGCCGGCTGGAGTCCAGCTGGCAGTTCAACCGGGCGAAGCATCTGCTCGAGCAAGTCCGGGGGGTGACCTTCGACCGTGAGCGGCCGGTCTTCTCGTCCACCAGTTCCTGGCTGCTCGGACGCAACATCGCCGCATTGAAGAAGGACGCCTGGGACCTCCTGAAACTGGTCGATGGCCGAAAGTCCTGGTCGTCCATCGTCGGCCAGTACACCGCGGCCCAGGAGGGGGGCGCAGGCCAGGACGGCGAGGCCGTCTCGAAGATCGTTGCGCCCCTGCTGGCCGAGAAATTCGTACTCGTTCGCGACCGGGCCTAGTTCCAGGTTCACCATGGCCAGCAAGAAGATGAATTTCGGCGTTCTGCTTCAAGGCCCCGGCGCGAACAGGAACGCATGGAGGCATCCGAGCGTGCCGCCCGACGCGAGTGTCGATTTCAACTTCTACGTCGATCGCGCGCGCAAGGCGGAGGCGGCCGGCATCGCCTTCGCGTTCATCGCCGACGGGCTGTACATCAACGAGGAATCGGCGCCGCATTTCCTGAATCGCTTCGAGCCCATCGCCCTGATGTCGGCACTTGCGGCTGCCACGTCGGCGATCGGGCTGGTCGGCACGCTCTCGACGTCGTACAGCGACCCTTACACCGTCGCGAGGCAGCTTGCGTCGGTCGACATGATCAGCGGCGGCCGTGCGGGTTGGAACGTCGTGACGTCGCCGCTCGAAGGGTCGGGCAAGAACTATGGCCGCGCGCATCCCGACCATGCGCTGCGCTACAAGATCGCGCAGGAACATCTCGACGTGGTGAAGGGGCTGTGGGACAGCTGGGACGACGACGCGTTCCTGCGGGACCGCGCGACCGGCCGCTTCTTCGAGCCGGCGAAACTGCACCGCCTCAATCACCAGGGGCGCTTCTTCTCGGTCGAAGGGCCGCTGAACATCGGCCGTTCGCCCCAGGGCCAGCCGGTCATCTTCCAGGCCGGTTCATCGGACGACGGCATCGATTTCGCCGGGCGGAACGCCGATGTGGTCTTCACGGACGGTGGCACGTTCGAGGACGGCCGCGCGTTCTACCGGCGCGTGAAGGAGCGCGCCGCCGCGCTGGGGCGCAATCCAGACGACGTGAAGATCCTGCCGGGGATCGGTCCGATCGTCGGAGCGACCGAACAGGAAGCAAAGGACAAATACCACCAGGTGCGGGACCTGCTGTCGCCGAAAGAGGCGCTCACCGCCCTCGGGTTCTTCTTCCAGCAGTACGATTTCAGCGTGCATCCGCTCGACGGCCCGTTTCCCGACGTCGGCGACCTCGGCAGCGATGGGTTCCGCGCGACGACGGACAACATCAAGCGGGTCGCGCGTGAGCGCCGCCTGACCCTGCGCGAGGTCGCGTACGAGGTCTCGATGCGGCGCTTGAGCGCCGGCACGCCGGAAGCCCTCACCTTCATCGGCACCGCAAACAAGGTCGCCGACGAGATGATCCGCTGGGTCGAGGAGGGCGCGGCGGACGGCTTCATGCTGGTGCTGCCCGTGGTCGGCTTCGGGCTCGACGACTTCGTCCGCCACCTGCTGCCGGTTCTGGCCGCGCGTGGCTACCACGACCCCGTGCCGGGCGCGACGACGCTGAGGGACAGGCTGGGCCTGCCGTATTGCGAAAGCCGCTACGCAGCCGTGAGCAGCGGTCCGATCCCGCACCGGACTTGAGCATGTTTGCCGAACTGCTGGCGCGCCGCCTGGAACGGCAGGGCATCCACTACGCGTGGGTCGTTGCGGCACTGGGCTTTCTCGTCATGCTGACCACCGCCGCGGCGCTCGGCCTGCCGGGCGCGCTGCTCGTGCCGTTGTCGAAGGAGCACGGCTGGAGCATCGACGGGATTTCCACCGTGCTGGCCGTCCGCTTCGTGCTGTTCGGCCTGATGGCGCCGTTCTCCGCGATGCTGATCGACCGCTACGGCGTGCGCAGCATCGTCTTTGCCGCACTGGCGCTGATCGCCGGCGGCCTGGGGTTCGGCATGGTGGCCAGCTCGCTGTGGCAGCTGTTCATCGCGTGGGGCTTGATGCTGGGCGCCGGAACGGGCATGACGGCCCTGGTGCTGGGCGCCGTCATCGCCAACCGCTGGTTCAGCCAGCGGCGAGGCCTGGTGATCGGCATTCTGACCGCCAGTGCGGCGACCGGCCAGCTCTCCTTCCTGCCGCTGGCGGCCTGGCTGATCGAGCACGTCAGCTGGCGTATGGCCATATTGCCGGTCCTGCTGGCGTGCGCGCTGCTTGCCCTGCTGGTCGCCGCGCTGATGCGCAACCGTCCGTCGGACATCGGCCTCTTGCCATATGGCGAAGCACAGGGCACCACCGCCACGGCAGTGCCCGCCGCGCCGATGCGATGGTCCGGTCCGTTCCTGGTCTTGCGCGACGCGATGCGGGACCGCACCTTCTGGGTGCTGGCCGGAACCTTTTTCATCTGCGGCCTGAGCACCAACGGCCTGATCCAGACGCATTTCATCGCGCTGTGCGGCGACTTCGGCATGGGGGTGGTGCCCGCGGCGTCGGCGCTGGCCATGATGGGCGCCTTCGACTTCGTCGGCACGATCCTGTCCGGATGGCTGTCGGACCGCTACGACAACCGCAAGCTGCTGTTCTGGTATTACGCGCTGCGCGGGCTGTCGCTGTTCTGGCTGCCCCATTCCACCTTCACGCTGCTGGGCCTGTCGGTGTTCGCGATGTTCTACGGCCTGGACTGGATCGCGACGGTGCCGCCCACCGTCAAGCTGGCCGGCAACGTGTTCGGCAAGGAGCGTGCGGCGATGGTGTTCGGCTGGGTGTTTACCGCCCACCAGGTGGGCGCGGCCGTTGCGGCCTATGGGGCGGGCATGACCCGGACGCTGCTGTTGACGTACACGCCGGCGCTGTATGCCGCGGGCGCGATGTGCCTGGTCGCGGCGGTGGTGGCGATGCTGGCCCGTGCCCCGCGGCCGGCGGTGGTGCCGGCACCCGGGTGAGCTGGACGAAGCGCCGGACCGTCTGCAATACTGCGCGACAACGGGGCCGCGCCGCTGGCCTTCAAGGACAAGTTCATGCCGCTGGACGACCCGCGCATCGGAGCGGCCCAGGCCGAACGCTGCGTCGACGCCTACATCGCCGCCTGGAACGAGCCCGAGGCGGACCAGCGCACCCAGCTGCTGGCCCAGGTGATGCACCACCGTGCCTGCCGCTTCAACTGGCGCGTGGCATGAGCAGCGCAGGGGGCGCCGACCCGGGCGGGGCGATGCATCCGCGCCTGCTCACCGTTCTTGCCGCCGCCGCGCTGGCGATCGACATCGGCGTCGCGCGGCTGGGCTACGGGCTGACGCTGCCGGCCATCAAGGCGGAGCTGCCCGGCTCGTTCGGCCTGTACGGCGCCATCGCCACCCTGCACCTGGGCAGCTACCTGGTGGGATCGCTGGCCGCGCCGATGCTGCTGCGGCACCTCGGCTGGCGCGCGGCCTTCGTGCTGGCGCACCTGCTCGTGGCGGCCGGCCTGCTGGCCCAGGCCCATGCGGGCACGGTGGAGATGCTGGCGGCGGCGCGCGTGATCCTCGGCGTGGCCGGCGGGCTGGGCGTGCTGTTCGCCATCGGCTCGGCGCTGGAGGCGGTGGAGCCGCAGCGCCGCATGGCCGCCAGCGCGGTGATGTGGACCGGCGTGGCGGTCGGCATGGTGCTGTCGGCGCCGGCCGGCGCCTGGGCGCTGGAGCAGGCCGGCCGCTGGCGCACGGTGTCGCTGTGGGCGGCGGTTCCGGCGCTGGCGGTCGCGCTGCTGGGGCTGCTCACGGCCTTTCCCGTCAACGCCGCGCGCCAGGGCACGGGTCCCAGGGTGCGGGCGCTGGACGGCTTGCGGCAGCTGCGGCCTTCGGTCTGGATGCTGTGGTCATACGCGCTGTACGGCTTCGCCTATTTCGTCTACGCCACCTTCGCGCTCACGCGCGTGATCCAGGGCATGGCGGCCAGCGGCGCCACCGCGCTGTGGCTGTGGACCGCGTTCGGCGCCACCGCCGCGGTCGGCTCGCTGACCCTGCCGGTGCTCATGCGCGGCGGCCTGCGGCCGCATGCGATGACGGCCACGCTGGTGCTCGGCACGCTGGGCGCGCTGGTGTCGCTGGGCCCGGGCAGTGCCTGGGCGGTGGCCGGCGCGCTGCTGGTCGGGCTGGGCCTCACGGCCACGCCGGCGGTGGCCAGCGCCTATGCGCGCGAACGCGTGAGCGCGGCGACGGGGCCGAGCGCACTGGCCACGGCCACCATCGTCTGCGCCGTCGGCCAGATGGCCGGGCCGGCCCTCACCGGCATGGCGATGGACGCGCTGGGGCTGGGGTCGATGGCGGTGCTGGTGCTGGCGGGGTACGCGCTGGCCACGGCCTTCGCGGTGGCGGACCAGTGGCGGATGCGGACGGTGCTGGCGCCGGCGGCGTGACGCGGGGCGCGGCGGCCGCGCGGTGGGATACTCCCCGCGCATGCAACTGCAGGACATTCTTTTTTCGCAAGGCTTCGGCACGCGCCGCGTGTGCGCCGGGCTGATCCAGCTCGGGCACGTGGCGGTGGCGGGCGCGCCGTGCACCGATCCGCTCGCGGACTTTCCGACCGAGGGGCTGCGCTTCACGGTGCAGGGCGTGGAGTGGCCATTCGCCGACAAGGCCTACGTCATGCTGCACAAGCCGGCCGGCACCGAATGCTCGCAAAAGCCTTCGGCCTGGCCGAGCATCTACACGCTGCTGCCCGGGCCGCTGCGCCAGCGCCCGACCAAGGGCAGCCTGCAGGGCGTGCAGGCCATCGGCCGGCTGGACCAGGACACGACGGGCCTGCTGCTGCTGAGCGACGACGGCAACTTCATCCACCGGATGAGCTCGCCGAAACACCACGTGCCCAAGGTGTACGAGGTGCGCACCAAGCATCCGGTGGACGAGGAGCAGGTGCGGCGCCTGCTGGCGGGCGTGGTGCTGGACGACGACCCGAAGCCGGTGGCCGCCGCTGCCTGTGAAGCCGCGGGCGAACTGGACCTGCGGCTGACGCTGACCGAAGGCAAGTACCACCAGGTCAAGCGGATGGTCGCCGCGGTGGGGAACCGGGTGGAAGGGTTGCACCGCTCGCGCATCGGCGGGCTGGTGCTGCCGGAGGATCTGGCGGCGGGGCAGTGGCGGTGGCTGGGGGTGGAGGAACTGGCGGCGCTGCGGGCCTAAGTTCAGCCGAGCGCGGTCAGGAACTTCGCGATCAGCGCGATGGTGCGTTCCGGCTGGTCCTTGTGCGGCGAATGGCCGCAGGCGGGCAGCTTCTCCGTCTGGCACAAACCCTGCGGCGCGATCTCGTCGATCTGGCGCATGGTGCCGTAGGGGTCGTCCTCGCCCTGGATCGCCAGCACCGGCGCGACGATGCGGCGGCACTCGGAGCGGATGTCGAAATCGCGGAACGCCGGGTCCAGCCAGATGTCGTTCCATTGCCAGAAGGCGCAGTCCACGTCGCCGTGGTAGCGCTTCAGCTTCTCGCGCAGGCCGCCGGTTTGGTAGGCCTCGCGCGCCTGCTCGATCGAGCGGACCGACACGTCCTCCACGATCACGTGCGGCGCCATCACGATGGCCGCCTTCACCGGGAAATGGCTGGCATGGATGAGCGAGATGGTGCCGCCGTCGGAATGGCCCAGCAGCACCGGCCGCTCGATGCCCAGTTCCTCCAGCAGCGCCGGCAGCGCCTCCAGCGCCTCGCGGTGCATGTAGTCGGGCGCCAGCCGGCCGGCGCCGCGCACGTCGGGCACGGCATCCGACTGGCCGTAGCCACGCCGTGAAAAGATCACGCCGGCGCGGTTTGTCGCTTCGCACACCTGCCGCGGCCAGTCGCGCCACATGGCCACCGAGCCCAGCCCCTCGTGCAGGAAAACAATCGGTGCCAGCGGTCCTCCGCCGGGGGCGGCGAGGCGTTGAACCTCCAGTCCCACACCATTGACGAGCAGGCGTTCCATCGGTTCGATGTTACGCCACGCTCCGGCCGCGGCGCGGTTGCTGCGGCTAAACTCGTGGGTTGCCCCGGAAGTCCTCGTTCGTGAAACTCCTGTCCCGTTGTCTCGGGTGTGTCGCCTCAGCCTGGCTGGCCCTGGCCTGCGCCGGCGCTTTCGCGCAAATCCCCACGCAATCGCCCGCGCCGAAATCCCCGGTCTTCGTCCTCAATTCGCTGGACGCCAGCGTCAGCGTCATCGACCCCACCACCTGGAGCGAGTTCAAGCGCCTGCCCACCGGCAAGGAGCCGCACCACCTGTACATGACGCCCGACGAGAAGTCGGTCATCGTGGCCAACGCGCTGGCCGACTCGCTCACCTTCATCGACCCGAAAACGGCCGAGATCCAGCGCACCGTGCGCGGCATCATGGACCCGTACCACCTGCGCTTCTCGCCCGACATGAAGTGGCTGGTGACGGCCGGCAACCGGCTGCACCACGTGGACATCTACCGCTGGGACGGCAAGGACCTGCTGCTGGCCAAGCGCATCCCCACCGGCAAGACGCCCAGCCACATCTGGATCGACAGCAAGAGCGCAACCGCCTATTCCAGCATGCAGGACAGCGACGAGCTGGTCGCCATCGACCTGTCCACCCAGGCGCTCAAGTGGCGCATCAAGACCGGCCCGATGCCGGCCGACATCTACGGCACCCGCGACGACCGCACCCTGCTGGTCGGGCTGACCGGCAGTGACAGCGTCGAGGTGTTCGACGTGAGCGGTCCCACGCCGAAGGTGCTGCGCCGCATCCGCACCGGCAACGGCGCCCACGCCTTCCGCGCGGCGGGCGACGGCCGCCACGTGTTCCTGAGCAACCGCGTGGCCAACACCATCAGCAAGATCGACCTGCAGACCCTGCAGGTGGTCGACGAATACCCGGCGCCGGGCGGGCCCGACTGCATGGAGCTGCTGGCCGGCGGCCGCTACCTGCTCACCACCTCGCGCTGGGCGCGGCGGCTCACCATCATCGACACCGAGACGCGCAAGGTGGTGCGCCAGGTCAACGTCGGCAAGTCGCCCCATGGCGTCTGGACGCTCGACCACGCGGCGCGCTGACCGGCGCGCCGCCCTGGTCACGCTGGCGGGGCTGGCGGCGGCCGTTGCGCTGCCGGCACGCGCGGCCTCGCCATCCGCTTCCTGCGCCAAACCGCTCTACCTCACCTTCGACACCGGCCACATGGGCGTGGCGCAGCTGATCGCCGACACGCTGAAGCGCCAAGACGTGCGCGTGACCTTCTTCGGCGCCCACGAGCGCACGCAAACCGGCGACGGCAGTTTGGGAGCCGACTGGGCCGGCTGGTGGAAGGCGCGCGCGGCCGAAGGCCACGAGTTTGCGCCGCACACCTTCGACCACACCTATTGGCGCGCCGACCTGCCGGACGGCCGCTTCCGAGTGCGCCCGTCCGCCGGGCCGGACGCCGGCCGGGACTTCACCTGGACCGGCGAGCAGTACTGCGCGGAGCTGGCCAAGGCGGCGCGGCGCCTGCAGGAGGTCACCGGCAGGAAACCGCTGCCGCTGTTCCGCGCGCCCGGCGGCAAGACTTCGCCCAAGCTACTGGCGGCCGCCGAGGCCGGCGGCTGGAAGCACGTGGCCTGGGCGCCGGCCGGCTTCCTGGGCGACGAGCTGCCCAGCGAGCGGGTGGGCAACGACGCCTTGCTGCGCAATGCCTTGCGCGACATCCGCGCGGGCGACATCCTGGTGGCGCACCTGGGCATCTGGGACCGCAAGGACCCGTGGGCGCCGGCGGTGCTGGAACCTTTGCTCGCCGGCCTGAAACAAAAGGGCTTCTGTTTCGCGTCGCTGCGCGACCACCCCGCCTACCGCGAGTGGATCGCGGCACGTTCCTGACCCCATGCACTGGATCGAAGACATTTTTTCCTGGCTGCAGCAGTGGCTGTTCGAGGCGGTCATCCAGCCGCTGATGTTCGCCACCGGCCTGGGCCACCTGCTGGAAGACGGCTATGGCGCCACCGGCTGGCTGCTGGTCGGGCTGGTCCAGATCGTGATCATGGTGGCCCTCATCGGCCCGCTGCAGCGCTGGCGCCCGGTGGAGCCGGTGACCGACCGCGCCAGCATCCGCACCGACGTGCTCTACACGCTGATCCACCGCCTGGGGCTGTTCCGGGTGGTGCTGTTCCTCACCGTCGACCCGCTGTTCGACGAGCTGTTCAGCATGGCGCGGGTGGCCGGCTGGGGCACGCTGCACATCGACCAGTTCTGGGTCGAGGTGACCGAGCATCCCGTCATCAGCTTCGCCATCTACCTGGTGGTGTTCGACCTGGCCGGCTACTGGATGCACCGCGCGCAGCACGGCTGGGAGTGGTGGTGGCGCCTGCATTCGCTGCACCACGCGCAGCGGCAGATGACGATGTGGAGCGACAACCGCAACCACCTGCTGGACGACCTGGTGCGCGACGGCCTGCTGGTGGTGCTGGGGCAGGTGATCGGCGTCGAGCCGGGCCAGTTCGTCGCCATCGTGGCGCTGACGCAATTGAGCGAAAGCCTGCAGCACGCCAACCTGCGCCTGGCCTTCGGGCGCTTCGGCGAGCGGCTGTGGGTCAGCCCGCGCTTCCACCGGCTGCACCACAGTATCGGCATCGGCCACGAGAACGACGGCGCCGAGCGCACGCTGGTGGCCGGCCGCAGCCCGGCGCTGGGTGGCCACAACTTCGGCGTGCTGCTACCCTGGTGGGACATGCTGTTCCGCACCGCGAACTTCTCCAACCGCTACGACCCCACCGGCATCCGCGACCAGGTCGAGCAGGGCCGCGACTACGGCCGCGGCTTCTGGTCCCAGCAGTGGCTGGGGCTGAAGCGTCTGGTCGGAAAAGCGTGACGGGTCTTCTGGACTCCTTCTGGCGGGCGGTGGCGTATTGCCTGCACCCGCGCGTGATCGCGCTGTCCTTCCTGCCGCTCATCGTCACGGTGGCGCTGTCGCTGGGCCTGGGCTACTTCTACTGGGACGCGGCGCTGGACCTGGTGCGTGTCTGGCTGGAGTCGTCCAGCCTGATGGGCACGGTGGGCGGGTGGATGCAGTCCATGGGCCTGGGCAGCCTGCGCACCGTGGTGGCGCCGCTGATCGTGATCTTCGCCGTCACGCCGGCGCTGGTGCTGGTGTCGCTGATGGTGGTGGCGCTGATGATGACCCCCTCGCTGGTCGCCCTGGTTGCCGAGCGCCGCTTCGCGGGCCTGGAGCGCAAGCAGGGCGGCTCGTTCCTGGCCAGCGCGCTGTGGTCGCTGGGTTCGCTGCTGCTGGCGGCCATCGCCATGGTGGCGTCGGTGCCGCTGTGGCTGATCCCGCCCCTGATCATGGTGCTGCCGCCGCTGATCTGGGGCTGGCTCACCTACCGCGTGATGGCCTTCGACGCGCTGGCCACGCACGCCAGCCGCGAGGAGCGCCGCGAGATCTTCCGCCGGCACCGCCTGCGGCTGCTGGGCATCGGCATCTTCACCGGCTACCTGGGCGCGGCGCCGAGCATCGTCTGGGCCTCGGGCGCGCTGTTCGCCGCGGCCTTCGTCATCCTGGTGCCGGTGGCGATCTGGATCTACACCCTGGTGTTCGCGTTCTCCTCGCTCTGGTTCGCGCACTACTGCCTGGCCGCGCTGGAAGAGCTGCGCGCCGAGCAGGCGGCCGCGCCTGTCCCTGTGCGGGCGGAGGTGGTCGATGTGCCGCTAGCATTGGGGGATGAGCGAATCCCTCCGGCCTGAAGCCCAGCGGCCCAATTTCGGCCTCGTCATCGTCGGCGACGAGATCCTGTCGGGCAAGCGCGCCGACAAGCACATGCCCAAGGTCATCGAGCTGCTCGCCGCGCGCGGCCTGCAGCTGGACTGGGCCGAGTACGTCGGCGACTCGCCCGAGCGCATCACCGCCACGCTGGCGCGCGCCTTCGCCTCGGGCGACGTGGTGTTCTCCTGCGGCGGCATCGGCGCCACGCCGGACGACCACACGCGGCAATGCGCCGCCCGCGCGCTGGGCGCGGAGCTGGAACTGCAACCGCAGGCCGAGGCGCTGATCCGCGAGCGCATGCAGGACATGGCGCGCGAGCAGGGCATCCCGTACGAGCCGGACCGGCCCGACACCATCCACCGCCTCAACATGGGCGTGTTCCCCAAGGGCGCCGCCATCATCGCCAACCCGTACAACAAGATCCCGGGCTTCACCGTCGGCACGGTGCACTTCGTGCCCGGCTTCCCGGTGATGGCCTGGCCGATGATCGAGTCGGTGCTGGAGACCCGCTACGCCCACCTGTTCCAGCGCGGCGCCTACGTGGAGAAGTCGGTCATCGTATTCGGCTCGATGGAGGCGACCCTGACGCCGCTGATGGAGTCGGTGGAGCGCAACCACCCGGCGGTGAAGGTGTTCAGCCTGCCCAGCGTCGACCACCCGCAGTACGGCCGCCACATCGACCTGGGCGTCAAGGGCCCGCCGGCCGAGGTCGAGCCGGCCTATGCCGAACTGCTGGCCGGGCTGCAGGCGCTGAAGGTGCCGCTCGGCCCCGAATTGGTGCGAAACTGAGCGGCACCCGATTGGTGCTCGGTGATTGCACCAATTGAGTGCGTCAACTCGTCCGCACGCGGGCCGCGCCGGGGAAAACGCCCGGCAAGATCGTGGACAATCGCCGGGCTTCGCGCCGCCCCCCATGCACCAGCTTTGGCACAGAAACTGCATTCCCGGCGGTGCACCTATCTCGACAACCAAATATCAACCCAGGAGAACCTGATGGCAGCCAAGACCGTCGCAGACGTGATGAAGATGGTGAAGGACAACGAAGTGAAGTTCGTTGACTTCCGCTTCACCGACACCCGCGGCAAGGAGCAGCACGTCACTGTGCCGGTTTCGCATTTCGACGAGGAGAAGTTCAGCGCCGGCCATGCCTTCGACGGTTCGTCGATCGCCGGCTGGAAGGGCATCGAGGCGTCCGACATGCTGCTGATGCCGGACCCGGGCACCGCCAACATCGACCCGTTTTACGAAGAAACCACGCTGTTCATGTCGTGCGACGTGCTCGAGCCGGGCGACGGCAAGGCCTACGACCGCGACCCGCGTTCCATCGCCAAGCGCGCCGAGGCCTACCTGAAGGCATCCGGCCTGGGCGACACCGCGTTCTTCGGCCCGGAGCCCGAATTCTTCATCTTCGACGACGTGCGCTGGGGCTCCGACATGTCCGGCTCGTTCTTCGAGATCGACGAGTACGAGGCGCCCTGGAACACCGGCAAGAAGATCGAAGGCGGCAACAAGGGCCACCGCCCGACCGTCAAGGGCGGCTACTTCCCGGTGCCCCCGGTCGACAGCACGCAGGACATGCGCGCCGAGATGTCGCTGATCCTCGAGCAGCTGGGCATCCCGGTGGAAGTGTTCCACCACGAAGTGGCCGGCGCCGGCCAGAACGAGATCGGCACCCGCTTCAGCACCCTGGTGCAGCGCGCCGACTGGAGCATGATGCAGAAGTACGTGATCCTGAACGTGGCCAACGCCTACGGCAAGACCGCCACCTTCATGCCCAAGCCCATCGTCGGCGACAACGGCTCGGGCATGCACGTGCACCAGTCGGTGTGGAAGGACGGCAAGAACCTGTTCGCCGGCGACGGCTATGCCGGCCTGTCGGACTTCGCGCTGTACTACATCGGCGGCATCATCAAGCACGCGCGCGCGCTCAACGCCATCACCAACCCCGGCACCAACAGCTACAAGCGCCTGGTGCCCGGCTTCGAAGCGCCGGTGAAGCTGGCCTACAGCTCGCGCAACCGCTCGGCCTCGATCCGCATCCCGTACGTGGCGAACCCCAAGGGCCGCCGCATCGAGTGCCGCTTCCCCGATCCGCTGATGAACCCCTACATGGGTTTCGCCGCCATGCTGATGGCCGGCCTGGACGGCGTGGAGAACAAGATCCACCCGGGCGAAGCCGCCACCAAGGACCTGTACCACCTGCCGCCGGAAGAGGACGCGAAGATCCCGACCGTGTGCCACAGCCTGGACCAGGCGCTGGAGTACCTGGACGGCGACCGCGGCTTCCTGACCAAGGGCGGCGTGTTCACCGACACCATGATCGACGCCTACATCGAGCTGAAGATGCAGGAAGTGACGCGCTTCCGCATGAGCACGCACCCGATCGAGTTCGACATGTACTACTCCCTGTAAATTAACACAGCGAGAGCGGCGAAAGGGCGACATTTGTCGCCCTTTTCCTTTTTAAATCAACCGCTTAGTTGGACTATTGAAGAGATTGCGCGATACTGAAAGGCCGTTCCCTGCATCCATGGGTGCGCGGAGACTGCCATGAAACGCTTGCTGTTGATTTCCCTTGCCGCGGTGATGGCCGCGGCCGGTGCCGCCCAGGCCCAGACGCGCATCTGGCGCTGCGGCAACGCCTACACCAACGATCCCGTCGAAGCCAAGACCAAGGCCTGCAAGGTGGTCGAAGGCGGCAACGTCACCATCGTCGAAGGCACCAAGGTCGCCACTCCCGCACCCGCCGTGGCGCCGTCGAACGGCGTGAAGCTGGCGTCCGCGCCGCCGTCCAACCAGCGCGTCGACTCCAGCGAGCAGCGCGCACGCGACGCCGATGCCCGCGCCATCCTCGAATCCGAGCTGAAGAAAGCCGAAGCCAAGCGCAACGAGCTGGCCAGGGAATACAACAACGGCGAGCCGGACAAGCAGGGCATCGAGTCGCGCAACCACCAGCGATACCTGGACCGCGTGGCCGAGCTCAAGGCCAGCATCGCGCGCAACGAAAGCGACATCGCCGGCATCAAGCGCGAGCTGGCCCGGCTGCCACAATGAAGGCTTGAGCAAGAAGCCTTCCACCAGCCACCTCAAGCGTTTCCAGGCCTTCGACCTGCTGGCCACCCTGGTGGCCGTGGTGCGCGGCGACGGCACCGTGCTGTTCGCCAATGCCGCCCTGGAAGACGCGCTGGGGTCGTCGCGCCGCACCATCGAAGGCGCGAGCGCGCTGCCCCTGTTCACCGAACCCAATGTGCTGCGCACCGCGCTGGACGGCGCCCGCGGCAACGAGTACGCGGCGCTGCGCTACGACGCGCGGCTGATCCGCCAGGGCGGCGAGACCATGCCGGTCCACGTGGTGCTGGCGCAGACCGAAACCGGCGACGAATTCGTGCTGGAGCTGCTGCCGCTGGAGCAGCAGGCGCGGCAGGACCGCGAGGAGCGGCTGGTCGGCCAGGCGCAGGCCAACAAGGAGCTGATCCGCAACCTGGCGCACGAGATCAAGAACCCGCTGGGCGGCATCCGCGGCGCGGCGCAGCTGCTGGAAATGGAAGTCGGCACGCGCGAGCTGAAGGAATACACCCAGGTCATCATCCACGAGGCCGACCGGCTGCAGACGCTGGTCGACCGGCTGCTGGCGCCGCACCGCCGCCCGCACGTGGTGGGCGACGTCAACATCCACGAGGTGTGCGAGCGGGTGCGTTCGCTGATCCTGGCGGAGTTCCCGCGCGGCCTGAAGGTCGTGCGCGACTACGACACGTCGATTCCCGAGTTCCGCGGCGACCGCGAGCAGCTGATCCAGGCGGTGCTGAACATCGCGCGCAACGCCTGCCAGGCATTGGCCGAGCGCATCGGCGCGGGCGACGCCGAACTGCGTTTTCGCTCGCGCGTGAGCCGGCAGGTGACGTTCGGCAAGCAGCGCTATCGACTGGCACTGGAATTGCATGTCATCGACAACGGGCCCGGCGTGCCCGACGCGATCAAGGACCGCATCTTCTTCCCGCTTGTCTCGGGGCGGGAGGGCGGCTCCGGCCTGGGGCTGACGCTGGCGCAAACCTTCGTGCAGCAACACCATGGCCTGATCGAGTGCGACAGCGTGCCGGGCAGAACGGATTTCAAGATCCTGATCCCCTTGCCATAGCGCAAGACAACACGAGGTGACAGCCAACCCATGAAGCCGATCTGGATCGTTGACGATGACCAATCCATCCGCTTCGTGCTGGAGAAGGCGCTGCTGCGCGAGGAGCTGCCCACGCGCAGCTTCACCAACACGCGCGACGTGCTGCAGGCGCTGGACGGCGCCGGCGACGAGGACGGCCCGCAGATCCTGGTGAGCGACATCCGCATGCCGGGCGGCTCGGGGCTCGAGCTGCTCACGCGGGTGAAGCAGAAGCACCCGGGCCTGCCGGTGATCATCATGACCGCGTTCTCCGACCTGGACAGCGCCGTCTCGGCCTTCCAGGGTGGCGCCTTCGAGTACCTGCCCAAGCCGTTCGACCTGCCGAAAGCCATCGAGCTGATCCGCCGCGCCGTGCAGGAAAGCCAGCGCGAGGAAGTCGCGGAAGAGCGCATGGCCGCCGCGCCCGAGATGCTGGGCCAGGCGCCGGCCATGCAGGACGTGTTCCGTGCCATCGGGCGCCTCTCGCAAAGCAACGTGACGGTGATGATCACCGGCGAATCCGGCACCGGCAAGGAGCTGGTGGCGCGCGCGCTGCACAAGCACTCGCCGCGCGCCAACGGGCCGTTCATCGCGATCAACACCGCGGCGATTCCCAAGGACCTGCTGGAGTCGGAGCTGTTCGGCCACGAACGCGGCGCCTTCACCGGCGCGCAGACCATGCGGCGCGGGCGCTTCGAGCAGGCCGAGAGCGGCACGCTGTTCCTCGACGAGATCGGCGACATGCCGTTCGACCTGCAGACGCGCCTCTTGCGCGTGCTGTCGGACGGCCACTTCTACCGCGTGGGCGGGCACAACGCGGTGAAGGCCGACGTGCGCGTGATCGCGGCGACCCACCAGGACCTGGAGCAGCGCGTGAAGGACGGCGTGTTCCGCGAAGACCTGTTCCACCGCCTGAACGTGATCCGCCTGCGGCTGCCGGCGCTGCGCGAGCGCAAGGACGACATCCCGATGCTGGCGCGCCACTTCCTGCAGCAAAGCGCGCGGCAGCTGGGCGTGGAGCCCAAGCGCTTTTCGGATGCGGCGCTGGTTCACCTGGCGGAGTTCTCCTTTCCCGGCAACGTGCGCCAGCTGGAGAACATCTGCCATTGGCTGACGGTGATGGCGCCGGCCCAGCTGATCGAGCCGAAAGATTTGCCGCCCGAGGTGGAGCTGGAATTCATCGGCCTGGCCGCCGCCAGTGCGGCTGCCAGGCCGATGCCGGAATCCGTGCCGCGCGCGGCGGCTTTTCAGGAGCCGGCCGCCATCACGACGGGGCCGGCAGTTGTGGCGGCGCCGGGCAGCCCCGATTGGGAGCTGGGCCTGCAGGCCGAGGCGCTGGCGCTGCTCACCAGCGGACGGCGCGACGTGTGGGACGAGCTCACCCGCCGCTTCGAATCGAAACTGATCCTCACCGCGCTGTCCACCACGCGCGGCCGCCGCATCGAGGCCGCGCAGAAGCTGGGCATCGGCCGCAACACCATCACGCGCAAGATCCAGGAGCTCGGGCTGAAGGAGTGATGCGCGGGGTGCGGCTTGCCCGCACTTGACACCGCGAATGCGCGGCCCTGCCGCACCGGCGGTTGCTATCTTTCGGGAGATGCAACTCCTCTACCAGACCCACTCGCCGTACGCGCGCAAGGTGCTCGTGTTCGCGCATGAAACCGGCCTTGCCGCGCGCATGGAAGTCGTCCACCACGAAACCAGCCCGACGCGGCGCAACGACACGGTGTTCGCGCTCAACCCGCTGGGCAAGGTGCCGGTGCTGGTGGTGCCCCAAGGTGAGGTGCTGTTCGACTCGATCGTGATCTGCGAGTACCTGGACGGCCTGCACGCCGGCCCGCGCATGATTCCGGCGGAAGGCCCGGCGCGCTGGAAGGCGCTGCGGCTGCAGGCGCTGGCGCAGGGCCTGGCCGATGCCGGCATCGCGCTGCGCTGGGAAACCGAACGCCGCCCCATGGCCAAGCGCTACCTGCCGCTGGCCGACGGCTACACCGCCAAGCTGCTCGCGGGCTACGACTACGCCGAAGGCGAAGTGCCGGAGGCCGGCGCACCGGTGGACATCGGCCAGATCGCGCTGGCCTGCGCGCTGGACTGGCTGGCGTTCCGCGAGCTGCCGGATTTCCGCGCCGGGCATCCGCGCCTGGCACGCTGGTTCGACGCGTTCCGCGAGCGGCCGTCGATGCGGGCGACGCCGCTGTCGGGGCAGACGCAGGACTAGCTCAGAGCGTCACCGTCACCGGTGCGTGGTCGCTCGGCTTCTCCCACTTGCGCGGCGTGCGGTCGACCGCGCAGGCCTGCACCTGGGGCTTCAGCGGCTCGCTCACCAGGATGTGGTCGATGCGCAGGCCGCGGTTCTTCTGGTAGCCCAGCATGCGGTAGTCCCACCACGAGTAGCTTTTCTCCGGCTGCTCGAACATGCGGAAGCTGTCGTGCAGGCCCAGATCCACCAGCTTGCGGAAGTGGTCGCGTTCTTCCGTCGTGTGGTGGATGGTCTCGCGCAGGCCCTCTGGGTCGTAGGAGTCGCGGTCTTCCGGCGCGATGTTGAAGTCGCCCAGCAGCACCAGGCGCGGATGCTGAGCGAGCTCTCCACGCACGTAGTCGCGCAGGCCGCCCAGCCATCTCATCTTGTAGTCGAACTTGTCGGTGCCGGGCGCCTGGCCGTTGACGAAGTAGCCGTTCACCACGCGCAGCGGGCCCTCGGGCGTGTCCAGCGTGGCGGACAGCACGCGCGAATGCTCGTCCTCGAAGCCGACGATGTTCTTCACCACGTCGCGCAGCGGCTGCCGGCTCATGATGGCCACGCCGTTGTACGTCTTCTGCCCGAACACGGCGCAGTGCGCGTAGCCGGCCGCGTTCAGCGCCTCCAGCGGGAACTTGTCGTCGGTGAGCTTGAGCTCCTGCAGGCACAGCACGTCGACCGGGTTGGCGGCCGTCCAGTCCAGCACGTGCTGCAGGCGCGCGGTGAGCGAGTTGACGTTCCAGGTCGTGATCTTCATGCGTGCATTATCGGGCGCATCCACGTCACCGCGCCCTCGTGCGTCGGCTCGGGCGCCGCCGCCATCGCCTCGTCGATGTTGCGCTGGAACACGGCCAAGAGGCCTTCCTCCAGGCCCAGCGTGTGGAACGCGTTGGCGCCGTGCAGCAGGCCCAGCTGCACGTCCTCGGCCACGGCGAAGTCCTCCTGGTCGAACACCGTGTCGTTGGTGTAGGTGAAGCGCTTGGCCAGTGCCCGCTCGCCGGCCTCGCCGGCGAAGGCCGCGGGCCGGTACAGCATCTCGTGCGTCCAGATGGTGCGGTCGGGCGCTTCCGGATAGAACATGTTGATGGACACGTAGTCCGGATGCATGATGAAGAAGGTGTGCGGGAACAGCGAGTAGTAGACCGAGGCGTAATCCAGGATCTTCCAGTCGGCGCTGTCGGCCTTCAGCAGGTCGAGGAAGTTGGTGCGCGCCGCCGACAGCCGGATGTGCGGGCCGTGCTCGTAGTGCGCGATCACGCCGTCCCGGAACGACTGCGACAGCGTGTCGCGGTGCAGGTAGGGCACGTGGTAGCCCTCCAGGTAGGTCTTGATCAGCAGCTTCCAGTTGGCGTTTTTCACCACCTGCGTTTTCTGGTGGCGCACCAGCTCGCCCACGCCGAACTGGTCCAGGTCGTCGCCGATGGAGCCCAGGTAGGCATCCAGGTCGATCCGCGCGCCGGGTGTCGGGTGCACCCAGACCAGGCCGCCGCGCTCGGCCACCGGCAGCTCCTGCAGGTTGTACTGGCTGCGGTCCAGGCCGGGGAAGGTGTGGTCCTTGGTGATGCCCTTGAGCACGCCGTCCAGCCCGTACACCCAGCCGTGGAACGGGCAGACGAAGGCTTTCAGGCAGGGCTCCTTGCCCGAGACGATGCGCGCGCCGCGGTGCCGGCAGGTGTTGAGGAAGGCGCGCAGCTTGCCGCCGCGGTCGCGCACCACCACGTACGGGAACTTGCGCCAGTCGCTCAGGATGTAGTCGCCGGTATTGCGCACCTGGGACACGTGCCCGGCCACCATCGGGTAGCGGCGGAACACCGTTTCCATTTCGCGCGCCAGGATGTCCGGCTCGGTGTAGTTGCGCACCGGCACCTGCACCACCTTGCCCAGCACGTCCTGGTCGCGCCGGCGCTCGTGCAGCGCGAGCAGCGTGCGCAAGGTCTCGATCTGCGTTTCATGACGCATGGTGTTCTCTCCCTGTTCCACAAACCTCCCGGCTGGCCGGCCGGGACGGGCGCCTTCCGGCACCCTTATGCCGAAGGCACCACCGTGCCCTGCGCCAGCGCGCAGAGCTTCTCGCCGGTGCCGTCCACCGCATACACCTCGCACTGGCACACCGCCTGCCGCTTGCTGACGGCGCGTGCCTTGGCCCGGGCCACCAGGTGCGTGCCCACGCCGGGGCGCAGGTAGTTGATCTTGAACTCGGCCGTCAGCGCGTTGCCGCCCAGCGCCAGCCCGCCGGCGAAGGTGATGGCGTTGTCGGCCAGGTAGCTGATGACCCCGCCGTGCACGAAGCCGTGCTGCTGCTTCAGCTGGTCGGTGATGGGGATGGTCAACTCGGCGTGGTCCTTGCCCGAGTCGGTCAGCCTGGCGCCGATGAACTGGCTGAAAGGCTGGCTCGCAAAAATACCTTGCGCGAACGCCTGGACGTCATCCATGCAACTGCTCCCTGATTCTTCCCGAACGATAGCGCCGATCGGCCGCGGCCCAAAGACCCTAAATCACAGCCGCCCGGCGATCTTTGTCACACGTGCAGCATCGCCAGCACACCGATCAGCAGGCCCACGCCGCCCATGCCGAACATGCCCCATTCCAGCCATTTCTTCTTGGTGAGCAGGGCGATGGCGGCCAGCGCGATCGACACCTGGATCACCGTGGTGGCCTGGGCCCAGCGGTGGTGCAGGTGCATCTGCTCGTCGCTCTTCTTGTCCCAGGTGGTGGCCTCGGCCTCCAGCTTGTCGGCGGCCAGCTTGATCTCGGCCTTCTCGAGCTTGTAGCGCTCCACTTCCTTCTGGTAGGCCGGCCGCCTGTCGTCGGCCACGATCACCATGGCCAGCTCCGACAGGTTCTGCTTGCTGCTCTTGGCCTGGTAGTAGTTCCACTGGTTGGAGGCTTCGGTCTTCTTGATGGCCGCGTTGTTCTTGTACAGCCCGGCGTTGGCCTGCGTCGCGCCGCCCATGTAGCCGAAGATCGCGCCCGCGGTGGAGATCAGCGCCGTGAACAGCGCGATCTGGTTGATCATGCTGCGCCCGCCGATGCCGTGGTGCGCCGCGTCGCCGCCATGCGCGTCGCCCTGCGCGGCGTGCTCCAGCTCGTGGTCGTGCGGCCCGTGGACGTGGAATCCTCCAGTGGACATATCAGGCTCCGTTCTGCGCTTGTTGTGTGTTGTGGTACGTGACGAAACTGTAGGCCAGGCCGTTGTCGGCCGGATGACGTTCTCGCGCCGTTTCCTGCCAGCCGGGGCCCAGGGTGGGCGCGAAGGCGTCGCCGTCGAAATCGGCATCGATCTCCGTGACCTGCGCCGTGTGGGCGAGCGGCATGGCCTGCGCGTAGATCTCCGCGCCGCCGGCGATCCAGACCAGCGGCGCGCCGTCGCATAGCGCCAGCGCCTCGCTCAACGAGCCGGCGCGCTCCGCACCCTCGGCGTGCCAGCCGGGCTGGCGCGTCACCACGATGTTGCGCCGGCCTTCCAGCGGCCGGAAGCGCGGCGGCAGCGAATCCCAGGTCTTGCGGCCCATCACCACGGGGTGCCCCATGGTGAGCGCCTTGAAGCGCCGCATGTCCGGCGGCAGCCGCCACGGCATGGTGCCGTCCTTGCCGATCGTGCCGTTGCGGGCGCGGGCGTAGATGAGGGCGATCTCCACGCTCACACCGCCACCGGCGCCTTGATCGCCGGATGGCACTGGTAGTCCAGCACCTCGAAATCCTCGTAGGCGTATTCGAAGATCGACGCCGGCCTGCGCTTGATGTTCAGCACCGGGTAGGGGTAGGGCGCGCGGCTCAGTTGCAACTCCACCTGCTCGTGGTGGTTGCTGTAGATATGGCAGTCCCCGCCCGTCCACACGAAGTCGCCCACGCCCAGGTCGCACTGCTGCGCCATCATGTGCGTGAGCAGCGCGTAGCTGGCGATGTTGAACGGCACGCCCAGGAAGATGTCGGCGCTGCGCTGGTACAGCTGGCACGACAGCTTGTCGTCTGCCACGTAGAACTGGAAGAAGGCGTGGCAGGGCGCCAGCGCCATCTTCGGGATGTCGGACACGTTCCAGGCGCTGACGATGATGCGTCGCGAATCCGGGTTGGTCTTGATCGTGTGCACGGCCTGCGCGATCTGGTCGATGTGGCCGCCCTCGGGCGTCGGCCAGCTGCGCCACTGCACGCCGTAGATCGGGCCCAGGTCGCCGTCGTCCTTGGCCCATTCGTCCCAGATGGTCACGCCGCGCTCGCGCAGCCTGTTGTTGTCGCCCGAGCCTTCCAGGAACCACAGCAGCTCGTGGATGATGGACTTGAGGTGCACCTTCTTGGTGGTCACCAGCGGAAAGCCCTCGTTCAGGTCGAAGCGCATCTGGTGGCCGAACACGCTGCGCGTGCCGGTGCCGGTGCGGTCCGTCTTGGGCGTGCCATGGGTGTACACATGGCGCATGAAGTCCTCGTACTGCGAGCGGACGGGGCGGATGGCGTCGGGCATGGGATGAAGGATGGAAGAGCTACAGGCGAACCACGCGCCCGGGGTTCAGGATGTTCTGCGGGTCCAGCGCCCGCTTGACGGCGCGCATCAGGTCGAGTGCCACCGGCGACTTGTAGCGCGGCAGCTTGTCGATCTTGATGCTGCCCACGCCGTGCTCCGCCGAGATCGAGCCGCCGTGGCTCGCCACCTGGTCGTACACCAGCGTGTTCACCACTTCTTCGTGCGTCACCAGGAACACGCTGGCGTCGGACTGCTCCGGTGCCTGCACGTTGTAGTGCAGGTTGCCGTCGCCCAGGTGGCCGAAGTTGACCAGCCGCACGCCGGGGATGGCGGTGCGCAGCAGGCTGTCGGTCTCGGCGCAGAAGGCGGGAATGCGCGACACCGGCACCGAGATGTCGTGCTTGATGTTCAGCCCTTCCTCGGCCTGCGCCAGCGGAATGGCTTCGCGGATGTGCCACAGGTGCTGCGCCTGCGCCATGGTCTCGGCCACCACCGCGTCGACCGCGCAGCCGTCTTCCAGCGCCGCTTCCAGCATGCGCTCGAACTGCTGGCGCGCGTGCGTTTCCGATTCGTGGTCCGAGATCTCCAGTAGCACGCCGTAGGGCGCCGTGTCCAGCAAGGGCACGCGCAGCTGCGTGAAATGGCGCGCCACCAGCTGCAGCGCGAACCGGCCCATCACCTCGAAGCCGGTCAACCCCGGCCCGGTGTGGCGCCGCGCCAGCTCCAGCAGGGCGACCGCGTCGTCCATCGACGGAACGGCGGCCCAGGCGGTGAGCGTGGCCGCCGGCAGCGGGTGCAGCTTCAGCGTGGCGCCGGTGATGATGCCCAGCGTGCCTTCGCTGCCGATGAACAGGTCGCGCAGGTCGTAGCCGGTGTTGTCCTTGCGCAGGCCCGACAGGCCGCTCCAGACCTCGCCCTGCGCCGTCACCACCTCCAGCCCCAGGCACAGCTCGCGCGCGTTGCCGTAGCGCAGCACCTGGGTGCCGCCGGCGTTGGTGGCCAGGTTGCCGCCGATGGTGCAGCTGCCCTCGGCGGCCAGGCTCAGCGGCAGCAGCAGGCCGGCGCTCTCGGCCGCCTGCTGCAGCGCCTGCAGCACGCAGCCCGCATCCACCGCCATGGTGAGGTTGGCGGGGTCGATGCCGCGCACGCGGTTCATCCGCGCCAGGCTCAGCACCAGCTGCGTGCCGCTGGTGTCCGGCGTGGAGCCGCCCACCAGGCCGGTGTTGCCGCCCTGCGGCACGATGGGCGTGCCGGCCGCCGCGCAGGCGCGCACCACGGCCGCCACTTCCTGCGTGCTGCCCGGCCGCACCACGGCCAGCGCCTTGCCGCGCGGGCGCTTGCGCCAGTCCTGCTCCCAGGCGAGCAGGTCGCCGTCGACCAGCACGTGGGCGTCGCCGACGGCGGTCTTCAAGGCCTGGAGCAGGGCTTCGTTCATGGTGCCACCTTGCTGCGAAGCCGCAGCCGCACGTGCAGCGCGCAGGCGGCGAACAGCACCAGGCACAGCGCGATTTCCAGCAGCGCGAGGCGCGCGCCCAGGCCGCGGTCGCTCCAGGCGCGCACCACGCCTTCGGTGAAATACAGCCAGATCACCAGGCTGACCCAGCGGTAGGTGTACATGCGCCGGCGCAGAAGCCCCGGCAGCGGAAAGCACAGCGGAATCACCTTCAGCGCCCACCAGCTGCCGCCCGGGCGCAGCGGCGCCAGCCACAGCTCCCAGGCCAGGCCCAGCGCGATCAGCGCGATGGCGCTGCCGGACGCGACCCAGCGCGTCGCCTCGACGGCGGGCGGCACGGCGGCTGGAACGGGAGGAGGTGGGGCGGAAGCATCCATCTGCGATGGCATCATAGCGGCCGATGAACGTCGCCCCGCTCATAGCCCAGATCGCGCGCTTCCCGTGGAAATCGACCGCGCTGACCCTGGCGGAGCGGTTCCGCGAGGACCGCCTGGGCCTGACCGCCAGCAGCCTCACCTTCACCACCACCATCGCCCTGGTGCCGTTCTTCACGGTGGCACTGGCCGTGTTCACGGCCTTCCCGATGTTCAGCCAGCTGCAGTCCAGCCTGCAGGCCTGGCTGGTGAAAAGCCTGATCCCCGACGCCATCGCCCGCCAGGTGCTGGGCTACCTGACCCAGTTCGCCGGCAAGGCCAGCCGGCTGGGCGTGGTCGGCCTGATGGCATTGCTGTTCACCGCGCTGGCGCTGGTGCTCACCATCGACCGCACGCTCAACGCCATCTGGCGCGTGCGCCGGCCGCGCCCGTTCGCGCAGCGGGTGATGATCTACTGGGCGGTGATCACGCTGGGGCCGCTGCTGCTGGCGGCCAGCCTGAGCATCACCTCCTACCTGGTGTCCGCCTCGCGCGGGCTGACCGCGGCCATGCCCGGCACGGTGCGCGTGCTGCTGGAGCTCGTGCAGTTCGTGCTGCTGGCCGGCGCGCTGAGCGCGCTGTACCGGTTCGTGCCGAACGCGCCGGTGCGCCGCAGCCACGCCATCGCCGGCGGCGTGTTCGCGGCCGTCGGCATGGAGCTCGCGCGGCGGCTGCTGGCCTGGTACATCGGCCTGGTGCCGACCTATTCGATGGTCTACGGCGCCTTCGCCACCCTGCCGATCCTGCTGGTGTGGATCTACATGGCCTGGGTGATCGTGCTGTTCGGCGCGGTGATCGCCGCTTACCTGCCAAGCCTGCTGGCCGGCACGCGGCGGCGCGCCAGCGCGCATGGCTGGCAGTTCCAGCTGGCGCTGGAGGCCTTGCAGCAGCTGAGCGCGGCGCGCCGGACGGGACAGCATGGCATGACGCCAGCGCAGCTGTGCGACGCGATGCAGGTCGACGGCCTGCAGCTGGAACCGGTGCTCGACACGCTGGTGCAGCTCGATTGGGTGGGGCGCCTGGAAGACGAGGGCGGCACCGGCGCGCGCCACGTGCTGCTGGCCGATGCGCAATCGACCGCGCTGGAGCCGCTGATGCGGCAGCTGCTGCTGCCCAGCGCTGAGGCCACGCGCAAGCTGTGGCAAAGCGGGCGGCTGTCGGCGCTGTACCTGAAGGACGTTCTGTGAAATCGATGTTCGTTGCGATAGCGGTGCTTGCAGGCACTGCGGGCGCTGCCGCCGGGTTGCCTGCCGGCACCTACGTGACCGAGGGCGGCTGGGGCACGATGATCTTGCAGCCTGAGGCCGGCGACCGCCAGCCGTTCGCCATCGAGAGCGTCGGCGCCAACGCGCATGTCTGCTCCGTCCAGGGCGCGGTGCGCAACGGGCTGGCGACGGTGCCCACCACCTCCGGCGATCCGGCCTGCAAGGTGCGCTTCCAGCCGAAGGGCGGCGGCATCGAGGTGTCGATCACCGATGCGCAGCGCACGGCCTGCCAGCATTTCTGTGGGGCGCGCGCCGCGTTCGACGGCACCTACCTGGCGCTCCCCGCGGCCTGCGAGCGCGCGGCGATGGACAAGCGCTTCAAGGCGGCCTACCGCGCCAGGCAGTACGCCCAGGCCCAGGCGGCGATCGAGCCGTTCGTGCGCGACTGTGCGCGCTTTACGGACTGGGCGGCACTTGCTTCGCTGCGCAACGACCTTGCGATCACGCGCTTCCACCTGGGCGACCTCGCAGGCTGCCGCAAGGCACTGGAGCCGCTGCGCGAATACGCCGATGCGAGCGACGACGCACTCAAGCAGAAGTACCCGCCGACCGATGCGGACACGGCCATCGACATTGCCCAGGCGACACGCTTCAACTGGCGCAAGTGCGCCGCGCGCTGATCAGAACTTGATCTTCCCCGTCCAGATGTCCTTGTACATCACCCAGTCGCCCATGAAGCTGTAGAGCGGGCGCTTGAAGCTGGCCGGCTTGTTCTTCTCGAAGCCGAAGTGGCCGGCCCAGGCGAAGCCGTAGCCGCACAGCAGGCCGGCCAGCAGCCACCAGGCATTGCCGGTGGCCAGCAACAGGGCCAGGCACACCAGCGACAGGCTGGAGCCCACGAAGTGCAGGCGGCGGCAGGTGCGGTTGCTGTGCTCGGTGAGGTAGAACGGGTAGAACTCGGCGAACGTGTGCATGCTGCGAGGGTCTGCTGCTGTCTGCATGGCGGCTCCTTGGAGTTGTCTCCTGCGGCCCAGCCTACACCAGGGCGAAGGGCGCGTGCAAGAAGCCCCTGAAACGGGCGCGACCGCCGCGCGTCGGCGGCTCCGTCAGCCGGTAGCCGGGAAAGCGCGCCAGGAAGCGGCCGATGGCGATGCGGCCTTCCAGCCGCGCCAGGCTGAGCCCGGCGCACTGGTGGATGCCGAAGCCGAAGGCCAGGTGGCGGTTGTTCTCGCGCGCCAGGTCCAGCGTGTCGGGCTGCGCGAACTGCGCCGGGTCGCGGTTGGCCGCGCCGATGCACAAGGTGACCAGCGCGCCTTCGGGCAGGGCCGTGCCGCCGACCTCGCAGGCGCGCAGCGCGCGCCGGTTGCCCAGCTGGTTGGACGATTCGAAGCGCAGGAACTCGTCCACGGCCAGCGTCATCACCGGCTCCAGCGCTGCCCAGTCGGGTTGCCGGCCGATCGCGGCCAGCAGCCTGTGCTTCTGGTCCGGCCATTCCTGCAGCGCGACCAGCGCGTTGCCGATCAGGTTGGTGGTGGTTTCATGGCCGGCGTTCAGGATGAAGATACAGTTCTGCAGCAGCTCGGCTTCGCTTAACGTCTCGCCACCTTGCTCGCCCTGGATCAGCCGCGTCAGCACGTCGTGCTCCGGGTCGCCAGGATGCTTGCGGCGTTCGGCCACCAGCGTCTTCAGGTAGGCTGTGAATTCGCTGACGCTGCGGTTGCCCAGCGCCTCCTGTTCGGGCGTGAGCTTCGGCTCCAGCGCGCCCAGGATGGCCAGCGACCAGGCGCGCAGCGGCCCGCGGTCGGCATGCGGCACGCCCAGCAGGTTGCCGATGATCTCCACCGGAATGGCCGAGGCGAAATCCTCCACCAGGTCGCCGCCGCTGCGCTCCTCGATGCGGTCGAGCAGGCCGTCGACCAGCACCACCAGTCCTGCCTCCATCTCGGCAATCGCGCGGCGGGTGAGGGCGCCCATGATGAGCTTGCGCACCCGCGTGTGCAGCGGCGGATCGTTGAACACCAGGCTGGTGGTGTGGTGCTCCAGCAGCGGGGCACCTTCTCCATACTTCGGCGTGAACTCGACCTTCTTGTCCGAGCTGAACCCCTGCGCGTCGCGGTACACCGCCACCAGGTCGGCATAGTGCGTGAGGAAGTACGAGCCGTCGGGCATGCGGCGCACCGGCTCGCTCTCGCGCAGCGCGGCGTACACCGGGTACGGGTTGGCGTAGAAGTCGGCCGGCAGGGCGCGCAGGTCCAGGCCGGCGGCGATGGCGCGCGCGCGCTCGGGCGCCATCGGCGGCGTGATCACCGGCGTGCTGGAGACGCTCACTGGGCTGCCCTCCGTTCTGCGAACTGCGGGATTCGCCTTGGGGCGGCCCGGCGGCTCATGCGCCCAGGAACCCGCGGATGGCGAACAGCGTCTCTTCCGGCGTTTCGGTCATCTGGTGGTGGCCGAGCGGCAGCTCTTCCACCCGCACCGTCTTGCCGGCGGCGCGGGCGCGCTCGACCAGCGGCCTGGCGGCCGCCGGCGCGGTCATCTGGTCGCGCGCGCCGATCAGGAACAGCACCGGGCAGGCGATGGCGGCGACGGCGTTGTCGCCGTTGGCGTAGCTGTTGCAGGCGACGAAGCCGCGGTGGAACACGTTGACCTTGGCGTTGCTGCGCAGCACGCGGCGGTTCAGCGCCACGCTGCCGCCCCAGACCCAGGTGCCGGGGCCCAGCGCGGACGGCGGCGGCGCCAGCGTCGCGCGCGAGAACACGTTGATCATGTGGATGCCCTTCTCGGGGTCGTGCTGGGCGGCTTCCAGCAGCGCCGGCGACACCTTCATCGGCGAGGCGGCGCCGATCAGCACCAGGTGGCTCACGCGCTCCTTCAGGCGCGACGCGGCCTCCAGCGCGATCAGCGCGCCCCAGCTGTGGCCGACCAGCGCGGCACGCTGCACACCCGCCGCATCGAGCAGGGCGGCGATGAAGTCCGCGCCTTCCTCGACCGACGACGGCGCCTCGCCTTCGCTGCGGCAATGGCCGGGCAGGTCGGGCGCCAGCACGTTCCAGCCGTGGTGCGCCATGGAGCGCGTCTGCAGGATCCACACGCTGTGGTCGTTCAGCACGCCGTGCACGAACACCACGGTGGGCTTGTCCGGATCGAAGGGCTTGCCGCCGGTATAGCAATAGGTCTTGGCGCCGTTGACTTGCAGTTCCATGCTCAGCTCCCCGCCTTCTCGGCTGCGCGCAGCGCGCGCTTGAGGTCGTCGATCAGGTCGTCGGCGTCTTCCAGGCCGACCGACAGGCGGATCGTGCCCTGCGTAATGCCGGCGCCGGCCAGCGCCTCGTCGCTCATGCGGAAGTGGGTGGTGCTGGCCGGGTGGATCACCAGCGAGCGGCAGTCGCCCACGTTGGCCAGGTGGCTGAAGATCTTGAGCGTCTCGACGAAGCTCTTGCCCTGCGCCCGGCTGCCCTTGATGTCGAAGCTGAACACCGAGCCGGCGCCGCGCGGCAGCAGCCTGCGCGCCAGCGCATGGTCGGGGTGGGTTTCCAGGTGCGGGTGGGCGACCCGCGCCACCATCGGGTGCGCGGCCAGGAACTCCACCACCTTGCGCGTGTTGGCCATGTGGCGGTCCATGCGCAGCGGCAGCGTCTCGATGCCCTGCAGCATCAGCCAGGCGGTGTGCGGGCTCATGCAGGCGCCGAAGTCGCGCAGGCCCTCGCGCCGGGCGCGCAGCAGGAAGGCGCCGACGGTGGACTCCTCGGTGAACACCATGTTGTGGAAGCCGTCGTAGGGCTGGCTCAGCTCGGCGAACCTGCCCGAGCGCTCCCAGTCGAAGCTGCCGCCGTCGACCACCACGCCGCCGATCACCGTGCCGTGGCCGCCCAGGAACTTGGTGGCCGAGTGGTAGACCAGGTCGGCGCCGTGCTCGAACGGCCGCATCAGGTAAGGCGTGGTGAAGGTGGAATCGACGAGTAACGGCACGCCGGCCTCGTGCGCGAGGGCGGAGACGGTCGGAATGTCGAGCACGTCCAGGCCCGGGTTGCCCACGGTTTCGCCGAACAGCAGCTTGGTTTCCGGCCGGATCGCGGCGCGCCAGCCGTCGATGTCGCCCGGCTTGACGAAGGTGGTCTCGATGCCGAAGCGCCGCATGGTGTAGTGCAGCAGGTTCTGCGAGCCGCCGTACAGCGCGGTGCTGGCCACGATGTGCGAGCCCGCGCCCATGAGCGTGGCGATCGACAGGTGCAGCGCCGCCTGGCCGCTGGCGGTGGCGATGGCGCCGACGCCGTTTTCCAGGGCGGCGACGCGCTGCTCGAACACAGCCGTGGTGGGGTTGCTGATGCGCGAATAGACGTGGCCCGCGCGCTCCAGGTTGAACAGCGCCGCCGCGTGGTCGCTGGATTCGAACACGAACGAAGTGCTGAGGTGCAGCGGAACGGCGCGTGCGCCGGTGGTGGGGTCGGGGGACGCGCCGGCGTGCAGCGCCAGCGTGTCGAAACCCGGATCGGAGTAGCCGGACATGGCGCGTTGTCTCCTGTCTTGTCTGGTGGAACTGCCTGGGATTGTGGGCTATATTGTTCTACAGCCGCCGCGCACCGGGCCGGCCCAAAGGAGACCCCCCATGAAAGTCAGCGACATCCTGCGCGTCAAGGGCAACACGCTCTACACCGTGCTGCCCGACGGGCCGCTGTCGCAGGCCATCGACATCATGGCGGAGAAGGACATCGGCTCGCTGGTCGTGATGGAGCATGGCGACCTGGTCGGCATGCTGACTTTCCGCGAAGTGATCCAGTGCATCACGCGCAACGGCCACGCCGTGGGCAACATGGTGGTGCGCACCGCGATGGACGACCACCCGCTCACCTGCACGCTGGAAACCGAACTGGACGAGGTGCGCCGCATGATGCTGGAGCGCCACGCGCGCTACATGCCGGTGATGGACCGCCGCATGCTGATGGGCGTGATCAGCCTGTATGACGTCGCCAAGGCGGTCGTGGAAAGCCAGAACTTCGAGAACCGCATGCTGAAGGCGTACATCCGCGACTGGCCGGCCGCGGGCGACGAGCAGCCGACCGCGTCGCTCTGATGACGAAATGACCCTCGCCGCTGCGCGGCTCGATGACAGAATGACCTTTTCATTTCGTCATCGAGCCGCGCAGCGGCGATGTCATTCCGTCATTCGCCATAATCGCTTCCATGAGCGGTAACACCTTCGGCACGCTGTTTGCCGTCACGAATTTCGGCGAGTCGCACGGTCCCGCCATCGGCTGCGTGATCGACGGCTGCCCGCCCGGGCTGGCGCTGGCCGAAGCCGACATCCAGCCCGACCTGGACCGGCGCCGCCCCGGCACCAGCCGCCACGTGACGCAGCGCAACGAGGCCGACGCCGTCGAGATCCTGTCCGGCGTGTACGAGGGCAAGACCACCGGCACGCCCATCGCACTCCTGATCCGCAACACCGACCAGCGCAGCAAGGACTACGGCGAGGTCGCCGCCAAGTTCCGCCCCGGCCACGCCGACTACGTCTACCTGCAGAAATACGGCCTGCGCGACCCGCGCGGCGGCGGCCGCGCCTCGGCGCGGCTGACCGCGCCCATGGTGGCGGCCGGCGCCGTCGCCAAGAAGTGGCTGCGGCACAAATTCGGC
Organism: Pseudomonadota bacterium; assembly: GCA_040384685.1. Lineage (GTDB taxonomy): Bacteria > Pseudomonadota > Gammaproteobacteria > Burkholderiales > Burkholderiaceae_C > Ramlibacter. The sequence continues at coordinate 85,993 of JAZKIV010000014.1, forward strand.
ACCGAATTCCGCGCGTGCCTGCAGCAGGTCGGCGAGGTCGCCATCCCGTTCGAGTCCTGGGAGCACGTGCCGAACAACCCGTTCTTCGCGCCCGTCGCCGATGTGAGCCACCTGGAGGCCTACATGGACGCGCTGCGCAAGGCGGGCGATTCCTGCGGCGCGCGCCTGCGCGTCACGGCCACCGACATGCCGGTGGGCCTGGGCCAGCCCCTGTTCGACAAGCTCGATGCCGACATCGCCTGGGCCATGATGGGCATCAACGCCGTGAAGGGCGTGGAGATCGGCGCCGGCTTCGCCAGCGTCGTGCAGCGCGGCACCGTGCACGGCGACTCGCTCACGCCGCGGGGCTTCGCCAGCAACAACGCCGGCGGCACGCTGGGCGGCATCAGCACCGGGCAGGACCTGGAGGTGTCGATCGCCATCAAGCCGACCAGCTCCATCATCAGCCCGCGCGACACCATCGACCTGCAGGGCACGCCGACCCAGGTGGTCACCAAGGGCCGCCACGACCCCTGCGTGGGCCTGCGCGCGCCGCCGATCGCCGAGGCCATGCTGGCCCTGGTGGTGATGGAGCACGCGCTGCGCCACCGCGCGCAGTGCGGCGACGTCGATGCGCCGCTGGCGCCCCTCGCTTCCTCATTCTTGTAAATGTCCGCCCCGGACGACGAAGGCGGCTGGCGGCGGCTGGTGCCGTTCGCCGCGCTGTCGGCCACCTATTTCGCCCACATCGGATTCTTCAATCCCTACCTGCCGCTGTGGCTGAAGGCGCAGGGCCTGCCGATCGTCGTCATCAGTCTGCTGGCCTCGGTGCAGTCGCTCACCCGCGTGTTCGCGCCCTATGCCTGGGGCGCGCTCAGCGACCACACGGGCGAACGCGTGAAGCTGCTGCGCATCGGCGCGGCGATGGCGCTGCTGGCGTCGGCCGGTCTGTGGATCCCGGGCGGCGCCTGGTGGATCGGCCTGGTGCTGCTGCTGCTGTTCACCAACACCAGTTCCATGATGTCGCTGACCGAGGCGGCGATGGCGCACCTGGTGGCGGGCGACTGGGGGCGCTACGGGCGCATCCGGCTGTGGGGCTCGGCCGGCTTCATGGTGACGGTGTTCCTGGCCGGCGCCTGGTTCGAGCGTTTCGGCATGGGCTCCTTCCCGGGCTGGACCGCGCTCAGCCTGGCCGGCGTGGTGCTGTGCACCTGGTGGCTGCCCAATGTGAAGGAGGCGCCGGTGCACGGCCACGGCCCGCGCGAGCCGGTCGCGCCGGCGCTGCGCCGGCCGGTGGTGCGCTGGTTCTTCGCCTCGCTGTTCTTCCACGTGATGGCGCACTTCTCCGTCTACGGCTTTTTCTCGCTTTACCTCGATGCCTTGGGCTACAGCAAGACCATGATCGGGGTGCTGTGGGCGCTGTCGGTGATCGTCGAGATCGTCTGGTTCTACGCCCAGGGCCGGGTGATGCGCCGGCTGCCGATCGAGCGGTGGCTGCTGGTGTGCGCTGTGGCCACCGTGGCGCGCATGGGCATCACGGCCGGGCTGGCCGACTGGCTGGCGGCCCTGTTCGTCGCGCAGGTGCTGCATGCGCTGACCTTCGCCGCGCACCACACCTGCTGCATCGCCATGGTCACGCGGCATTTCCCCGGCCGAATGCGCGGCCGCGGCCAGGCGCTGTTCACCGTCATCGGCTACGGCTTCGGCGGTGTGCTGGGCGTGCTGGCCGGCGGCGCCGTCGCGTCGGCCTGGGGTTTCGAGATCATGTTCGGCGCGGCGGCGCTGCTGGGGCTGGTGGCCACCGGCTGCGCCTGGCGGGTGCAGCGGCTTGCCGCCGAGCAGGCCGAGGCCTGAATCGCGCAATTTAACGCCGCGAACCCTGCAGGAACCGGCCGGAATGCGTACAGTGGCGGGATCATGCTGCTGGCGAGAATGGCCCTGGGACTGGGCCGCTACCTGTGGGCCGGACCGTACTCCTGTGTCGGCCTGCTGCTGGGCGGGTTGACGGTGCTGCTGGGCGGCACGGCCCGCGTGCGCTCGGGCGTGCTGGAGGTCGCGGGCGGCCGGCTCGGCCGGCTGTTGGCCTGGTTGCCGGCGCCGCTGTCGTTCTCGGCCATCACGCTGGGCCACGTGATCCTGGGCACCGACCATTCCACCCTGCTGCAGATGCGCCGCCACGAGCACGTGCACGTGCGGCAGTACGAGCGCTGGGGGCCGTTGTACCTGCCGGCCTACCTGCTGTCCAGCATGGTGCAGCTGCTGCGCGGGCGCCACCCGTACCGCGACAACTACTTCGAGCGCCAGGCCTATGCGCAGGCGCCGGCCCACGGCCATCCGCGCGAGACCGTGGCACAAGGCTGAGCATCGCGGGCCGCGGCGCCCCACGCGCGGGCGGGTTTGCGGCACAGTACGCCCATGGACAGCAACACGCCTTCTTCCGCCACCGGCAGCCCGCGCCTGATCGACCTCACCAAGGACACCGACGTCAATTTCTGGTGCCGCGCGCTCAACGTCACGCCGACCCAGCTGCGCGAAGCCGTGCAGCACGCCGGCCACCAGGTGGACGCGATCCAGCGCTACCTGCGCGACAAGGGCATCACGGCGGCTTGACCCGGCCACGCTGTAGTCGCGCGACTACAGCATCGGCGGCACCGTCCGACGCCGCCCGGCATCGGGCGCATCGCACCATGGAGGTTTGCCAAGGAGGTCTTCATGGACGACAAGAAACCCAGCGCGAAGGACAACCCCCGCGATGCGGCCAACGACAACGCCGCCGACAAGCAACGCGAACTGCAGCGCGAACAGGACCGCAAGGAGCCCGCCGCCAAGGGCGGCGGTTCCGGCGGCGGCAGCGAGAAGCAGGCGGTGCAGACCGGCGCGCGCGCGCAGCCCGGGACGGTGCCCGCGCAACACCTGCAAAAGCCCGGGCAGGAAGCCGACATGGAGCTCAAGCCGCGCTTCGAGGCACCGGGCTACCAGGGCAGCGGCAAGCTGGAAGGCATGGCCGCGCTGATCACCGGCGGCGACTCCGGCATCGGCCGTGCCGTGGCCGTGCTGTACGCGCGTGAAGGCGCCGACGTCGCCATCGTGTACCTCAGTTCGCACGAGGACGCCGAAGAGACCAAGCGCTGGGTCGAGAAGGAAGGCCGCCGCTGCGTGCTGATTCCGGGCGACTTGAAGGACCCGGCGTTCTGCAACAGCGCGGTCGAGCGCACCGTGCAGGCGTTCGGCAAGCTCGACATCCTGGTGAACAACGCCGCCTTCCAGCTGCACGCGCACTCGCTGGAGGACATCAGCGACGAGCGCCTGGAAGAGACCTTCAAGACCAACATCTTCGGCTACATCTACATGGCGCGCGCCGCCGTGAAGCACCTGAAGAAGGGCTCCAGCATCATCAACACCGGCTCGGTGGTGGGGCTGCGGGGCAGCAAGGAGCTGCTGGACTACTCGGCCACCAAGGGCGCGATCCACGCCTTCACCATGTCGCTGGCGTCCAGTTTGATCGAGAAGGGCATCCGCGTGAACGCGGTGGCGCCCGGGCCGGTGTGGACGCCGCTCAACCCGGCCGACCGCAGCGCCGAGGAGATCGTCGAGTTCGGCAAGCAGACCGACTTCAAGCGCCCGGCCCAGCCGGAGGAGCTGTCGCCCGCCTACGTGTTCCTGGCCTCGCCGGTGTGCGCCAGCTACATCACGGGCATCGTGCTGCCGGTCACGGGGTCGGTGGGCAGCTGAAGCCGGGGCCGACCCGCGGCGAGCAGGGCTTTCGCGGGCGGCCTACCATCGCCGCCATGACTTCCACACTGAGGATCGATTTCGTCTCCGACGTCGCCTGCCCCTGGTGCGCCATCGGGCTGGCTTCGCTGGAGAAGGCACTGGGCGAACTGGGAGGCGAGGTGCGCGCCGAGCTGCACTTCCAGCCGTTCGAGCTCAACCCCGGCATGCCGCCCGAGGGCCAGGACATCGGCGAGCACCTGACGCAGAAGTACGGCTCCACGCCCGAACAACAGGCCGCCGCCCGCGAGGCGATCCGCCAGCGCGGCGAGGCGCTGGGCTTCGCGTTCCGCAAGGAAGGCCGCGGGCGCGCCCACAACACCTTCGACGCGCACCGGCTGCTGCACTGGGCCGGCCTGCAGGGCGCGGAGAAGCAATTGGCCTTGAAGAAGGCGCTGCTGAAGGCCTACCACGGCGAAGGCCGCGCGCCGAACGACCGCGCCGTGCTGCTCGACGCGGTGGCCGAAGCCGGCCTGGACCGCACTGAGGCCGGGCGCGTGTTCGACGAGCAGCTGTATGCGGACGACGTGCGCGAGCGCGAGCAGTTCTACCAGCAGCACGGCATCAGCGCCGTGCCCTCGGTGATCGTCAATGAGCGCCACCTGATCCAGGGCGGCCAGCCGCCGGAGGTGTTCGCGCAGGCGCTGCGGCAGATCGCCGCAGAGCACGCGGAATGATCAGTCGCGGGACCGTTCGTTGACCGTCAGCCAGAAGTCGTGCACCTGGCGCATCTTGCGCCGCAGCTCGTCGAAATCGGTCGCCTTGCGCACGTAGCTGTTGGCGCCGGCGGCGTAGCAGGCGGCGATGTCGTTCTTTTCGGTGGACGAGGAGTGCATCACCACCGGCAGGGTGGCGGTGCGGCGGTCGCCGCGGATCGCCTGCAGCACTTCCAGCCCGTGCATGCGCACCAGCTTCATGTCGAGGATCACCACGCGCGGCTGCCGGCGCGTGTCGCGCCCGGTGTGGGCGCCGCGGCCGAACAGGTAGTCCAGCGCTTCCACGCCGTCGGTGGCGGTGGTTACATCGGAGGCGGGGCAGCACTCGCTCAACGCGAGCACCGTGAGCTCGAGGTGGTCGGGGTTGTCGTCCACCACAAGGATCGCTGCATCACTCATGAGGCTTCAGGAACAGGAATACGGCATGGCCGGCGCGCGGCCGGCCTGTTTTCCACGGCGGTGCGCGGACTCTCCCTGCGGGCCGGATTGTCACATGGCGCCGCGCCGAACGCTACCGATCGGCTGCCTCCCGCGCCAGGACCTGGCAGTAGTCGAGCAGGGCATCGGTTTCCATCGCCTTGTCGAACACCCGGTCGCAGCCCAGCGCCTCACACTGGCGCTCGGCGTCGCGGATGCCGGCGCCGGTCAGCACCACGACCTTGCGGCGCGGGTCGCGCGCGCGCAACGCCCGCAGCACGCCGAAGCCGGTGCCACCGCCCGGCTCCAGCGCGAGGTCGACGATGGCGATGTCCCAGGCGTTCGACGCGTCGGTGAGCCAGGCCACGGCGGAGCGTTCGTTGCCGGCCACGCCGGCCGTGGCAATGCCGGCGAGCTCCGCCAGCGCCTCCTCCAGGCTGTCGCGGATCGAGGCGTTGTCTTCCACCAGGAAGGCTTTGAGCGTCAAGCCCGGTCTCCTCGCCGTCATCGGTGCGCCGCATGGGAATCCCGGCCATGCCGTGGATGGCAGCCGGAAATGCACGCCGGGTCATTTTGCACCGGAATTCGCATGCACGCGGACTTGCGCGGCCGCGCGCGGCGGCACACAATCCGCAGCTCGCGGGGCACTGTCGAGTACGGGCATTCGCGGAGGGGAGAGGACTTGTCACACGCACATTGGCCCGCATACGCGCATCCCGCGGAATTTCCGGTGGGCGGCACCGACACCCTGCGCGCCCAGCCCGGCGGCCCGCCGCCGCTGCACCTGCGGGGACCCCGCACCGAGGATCAACTGCGCATGCTGGCGTATGAAGTCACCGTGGCCGAGGCGCGCGAGCGCGAGCGCATCGCGCTGGGCCTGCACGACGACATCGGCCAGGTGCTGGCCATCCTGGCGATGAAGCTGGACGCGCTGCGCCACGCCGGCGACGGCGCCGATGCCGCGGAACGCGCGGCGCAGCTGGTGCAGATGCGCGAGCTGGTGGGCCAGGCGCTGCAGGCGACCCGCTGCGCCACCTTCGACCTGAGCAGCCCGGTGCTGCACCAGCTGGGCCTGCAGGCCGCCATCGAAAGCCTGGTGCCTCGCACCGAGCGGCTGGCCGGCATCAAGGTGTCGCTGCACGGCGAACTGCCGGCGCTGGCGCTGCCGCAGCAGGTGCAGGCCGTGGTGTTCCGCGTGCTGCGCGAGCTGCTGGCCAACATGAGCAAGCACGCGCGCGCCGGCGAAGCCCGCATCACCCTGCACGCCGACGCCGAGCGGCTGCTGATCGCGCTGGCCGACGACGGCGTCGGCTTCGACGCCGACCGCCCGCGGGTGGGCTTCGGGCCGCACGGCGGCTACGGGCTGTTCAGCGCCGAGGCGCAGATCGAGGCCGTGGGCGGACGCCTCGACATCGAATCGGCGCCGGGCCGCGGCACGCGCGCCACCATCCTGCTGCCGCTGCAGCCGGTCGTAGCGGAAGAGGCGCATTGACATGCCGATTCGTATTGTTCTCGCCGACGACCACCGCATCCTGCGCGAGGGCCTGGCCGCCCTGCTGGAACGCCAGCCCGACCTGGAAGTGGTCGGCCAGGCGGAAGACGGCGCCGAGCTCGCGCGGCTGGTGCGCCAGCTCAAGCCCGACGTCGCCGTCACCGATTTCTCCATGCCGGGCCTCAACGGCCTGGAGGCGATCCGCCGCATCCGCACCGACGACCCGCAGGTGAAGATGCTGTGCCTGTCGGTGCACGTGGAAAGCCGGCTGGTGCTGAGCGTGCTGAATGCCGGCGCCGCCGGCTACGTGGTGAAGGACTGCTCGTTCGACGAACTCGCCCACGCGGTGCGCCAGGTGGCGGCCGGCCAGATCTACCTCAGCCCGCAGCTGGTGGGCATCGTGGTGCAGGAATGCCGCACGCGCGCAAGCGGCGGCGGCGAAGGCGCGGTGCAGGATGCAGGCGCGGTTCTGACGCCGCGCGAGCGCGAGATGGTGCAGCTGTTCTCCGAAGGCCACAGCACCAACGACATCGCCGAGCGGCTGTACGTCAGCGCCAAGACGGTGGCCACGCACCGCCAGCACATCCTGCAGAAGCTGCGCATCGGCAGCATGGCGGAACTCACGCGGTACGCTCTGCGCGAAGGCCTGAGCTCGCTGGATGCCGTCTGCCGCCCGGGCGATCCGCGCGGTGCCGACGCCTAGGGATTTTTCCTAAGCAATATTTCCCCGGAAATTCAGTCTTTCGCCGATGGCGCGGCGCGGCCGGCGCGCCGATCCTTGGTGCGTGAACATCCGCGTCGCGCTGGTCGATCCCCACGCCCAGTATCGCCAGCATCTCGCCGGCCTGCTGTCGCGCGAATCGGACATCTCCGTGGTGTCCGAGGCGCCGGGTCTGCGCGGCTTCTGCGATACCTTCCCCACCGACCCGCCCGGCGTCGTGCTGTTCGACATCGACTCCCCGGCCGGCGGCGGCATCGCGGCGCTGGCGCGCGTGGCCGAGCGCCATCCCGGCGTGCGGCTCGTCGCGTTGTGCCTGCACGACGAGCCGCAACTCGCGGCCGCGGCGCTGGCCGCCGGCGCCCACGCCTGCCTGCGCAAGGACCAGCCGTTCGCCGAACTGCTTGCCGCCGTCCGCGGAAGTACGAACTGAGCAGTTTCGGAAGTCCAATCTCAGCAATTTGCCGATGTCCCGCCCGGCGGTGGACTGGCATCGTCGAGCACATGATCGATCTGGCCATCCAGCACGTTGCCGCGCAGTTGAATGACGCGCTGCGCAGCCGCTTCAGCGTGCCGGACGACCTGGTGGTGGCCTCCAGCCTGCTGGAGCCGGACGGCAACACCGTGCCCGAGGTGTCCAACAAGATCGTGGTGTTCCTGGTCAACGTGGAGCGCGACACCATGCCGATGCGCACGCTGCCGCAAAGCGGCGCCGGCCGCCTGGTGCAGACCCGCGATCCGGTGTTCCTGAACCTGCTGGTGATGTTCGCCGCCAACTTCAGCGGCAACAACTACCGCGAAGCCCTGAAGCTGCTGGCCGGCACCATCGGCTTCCTGCAGGCGCGCCCGGTGTTCGACCGCGCCAACAGCCCGGGACTGGATGCGCGCTTCGAGCGCATCACGATGGAGATCGAGAACCTCAACACCGCCGAACTCAGCAACCTGTGGGGCATCCTGGGCAGCCGCTACCTGCCGTCGGTGCTGTACCGGCTGCGCATGGTGACGGTCGACGAGGGCCAGGTGGTCACCCAGGTGCCGCGCGTGCAGCGCCCCGACGTCGCGGCGCAGGCCTGATCGCACAGCATGGCCGGCTATCTCCCTTTCTTCAGCGTTGCGGTGGCGCACGGCTTCCACGGCGGCGGCCCGTGGCCGCAGCTGGAGTGGCGCCCCGATGCGCAGACGCAGCGCCTGCTGGAGCGCTCCGGCTGCATGGCCGGGCCCTCGCGCGACGGGCTGGCGGTGTTCTTCGATTCGGACCGGCGCAAGCTGCTGGCCTCCTGCCTGGCCGACGCGCGCGAGCCGATGGTGCTGCGCTGGCAGCTGCACGCGCCCGGCCTGCCGCTGGAAACCGTGACCGAGGGCGCGCCGACGCACTATGGCCCGGTGCTGTTCCTCTCCAACGCCGCCGCGGTGCACGAAGCCGAGACCGGCATGTGGCGCCTGCACGCCGGCGAGACGGTCGGCGCCGGCGACTGGCTGCCGCCCGGCGTGCCGGCGCTGGCCGGCCCGTTCGACACCGGCCGCCGGGGGCCGCGCGTGCCGACCGTGCAACTGGGCTTCGGCCCGGACGACCTGCCGTCCACCGCCGCCGGCGATGCGGGCAAGCGCTTTCGCATCCGCTTCGCCGCGCGCGCCACGGTCTGGAAATATTTCTTCGTCGGCGACTTCCCGGCCGACGGGCTGGAGGTGGTGGACCTGGAGCACATTGCGCGCTTCGAGCCGCCCAAGCCCGAACAACTCTCCGATGGGCGCGCCGCGCTCACGGTGCGCTCAGCCGACCCGATCGTGCTGCAGCGCCAACCTACCCAGCGCTTCCAGCTGCTGCGCCGTGAGGACGGGCGCGAATCCGTCGTCATCGCCCGTTTGCCGGCTGCGGCCGCGGGCTCCCTGATGCGCGACGCCACGGAGGGCACGCCCGCCATGGTGTCGGAGATCTACGTGTGACAACCCCATTTTCTGACAGGAGGAAGTGATGGGAAATATGAAAACCCCCGGCGTCTACATCGTCGAGAAGAATGCGTTCCCGAACTCGGTGGTCGAGGTCGCGACGGCGGTGCCCGCCTTCATCGGCTACACCGAAAAGGCCATGAACAAGGGGCTCGACCTCACGCTCAAACCGTGGCGGATCACCTCGATGGCCGAGTTCCACCAGTACTTCGGCTACGGGCCCACCGAGAAGTACACCCGCTTCACGCTGAAGAAGTCGACCCCGGCCCCGGCACCAGCCGCCGCCGGTGCGCCGGCAGCCGCGGGCGCCCCCGCCGCGGCCGGCACCCCCGCGGCTTCGCCGGCCGCGCCCGCGGCCCCTGCCGCCGAAGGCAAGCCGCTGGCCGCGCGCGACACCGCGGCGCTCAACGTCGGCGGCGACAAGTACCTGCTGGCGCAGTCGGCCGGGTTCTACCTGCTGTACGCCAGCATGCTGCACTTCTTCCAGAACGGCGGCGGCCCGTGCTACGTGGTGTCCGTCGGCTCCTACGACACCGCGGCGGGCTTCAACATCGACGGCTCGCGCTTCGAGACGGCGCTGGAAGAGCTCACCAAGGAGCTCGAGCCGACCATGATCGTCATGCCCGAGGCGGTCCTGATGGCGTCCAAGGACTGCTACGCGCTGCAGCAGCAGGCCATCCTGCACTGCGGCACGGTGATGAAGAACCGCGTCGCCATCCTGGACATCTGGGAAGGCTACCGCGACCGCAAGGACGTGATCGACGTGGTCGCCCAGTTCCGCGACAAGATCGGCACCAACACGCTGGGCTTCGCATCGGCCTACTACCCGTGGGTCAACACCACCGTCCTGCAGGAGCGCGACCTCAGCTACATCAACGTGGCCTCCGGCGCCGACGGCCTGGAGACGCTGACCACCGCGCTGAAGCAGGAAGCCGCCACCTCGGTGCTGGGCGACAACGCCTCCAAGTACGGCCCGGGCGTCACCCGTTCGGGCGACATCCCGCGCGAGGACAAGGCCACGGTGGACCGCTACGACGCGCTGGTCACGGAGATCGACAAGATCGCCGCCGAGACCGACCCGACCAAGCAGGCGCTGCTGGCCAAGACGCTGGCCACCATCAGCCCGTTCTACAACGCCGTCATCGGCGAGATGGCCAAGCGCCTGAACGTGCTGCCGCCCAGCCCGGCGATGGCCGGCGTCTACACCATGGTGGACAACGCGCGCGGCGTCTGGAAGGCGCCCGCCAACGTCAGCCTGAACAGCGTGGTGTCGCCCACCGTGCCGATCTCCAGCGAGCAGCAGGAAGACCTGAACGTCACGCCGCAGGGCAAGTCGATCAACGCGCTGCGCGCCTTCCGCGGCGAGGGCACCCTGGTCTGGGGCGGCCGCACGCTGGACGGCAACAGCCTGGACTGGCGCTACATCAACGTGCGCCGCACCATGATCATGCTGGAGGAGTCGATCCGCCTGGCCGCCAAGGCCATGGTGTTCGAGCCGAACGTGGCCAACACCTGGGTCACGATGAAAAGCATGGTCAACAACTTCCTCACCAGCATCTGGAAGCGCGGCGGCCTGGCCGGCGCGGTGCCGGAGGACGCGTTCAGCGTGCACGTCGGCCTGGGCGAGACCATGACGCCCGACGACATCCTCGAGGGGATCATGCGCGTCAGCGTGCTGGTGGCCATCAGCCGCCCGGCCGAATTCATCGAGATCACCTTCCAGCAGCAGATGCAGAAGTCGTGATCCAACCCAACGCACTCAATACCAATTCGTGGAGGTGAAACATGGCAGATGACGGTTCCGCACAATCGACATCGATCTGGCCGATTCCGAAATTCCGCTTCGAGGTCAAGTGGGATTCGGCGGTGATGTCGTTCCAGGAGGTCTCCGGCCTGGACGTCGAGGCCCAGCCGATCGAGTACCGCTCGGGCGACAGCGCGACGTTCTCGACGGTCAAGATGCCCGGCATCAAGAAGTACAGCAACGTGACCATGAAGAAGGGCGTCTTCAAGTCCGACAACAAGTTCTGGGACTGGTTCAACAAGATCAAGATGAACACGATCAAGCGTGTTCCGGTCACGATCAGTCTGCTGGACCAGGACGGCAAGCCCACCATGGTGTGGACGCTGACCAACGCCTGGCCGACCAAGATCACCGGCACCGACCTGAAGGCGGAAGGCAACGAGGTCGCGGTGGAAACCATCGAGATCGCGCACGAAGGGCTGACCATCGCGAACGCCTGACGCCATGCCCACGCCCACGCCCGCCACGCTGTATCCGCAGGCCACGGCGTTCCATTTCAGCGTGACCTTCGGCACGAACGCGGCCGATGCCGACGCCTCCTTCCAGGAGGTGAGCGGCATCGGGCCCGAGTTCGAGACCGAGGCGCTGCCCGAGGGCGGCGAGAACCGCTACACGCTGATGGTGCCCAAGGCCGTGCGGCAGCCCAAGCTGTCGCTCAAGCGCGGCACCGCGCCGCTGGACTCGCGTCTGGTGGCGTGGTGCAAGGCGGTGCTGGAGGGCGGGCTGACCAGGCCGATCTACCCCAAGATGATGAACGTCTTCCTGCTCGACCCGCTGGGGCGGCCGCTGCGCTGCTGGAACATCCAGAACGCGTGGCCGGTGAAGTGGGAGATGGAGCCGTTCAACTCCACGCGCAACGAGGTGGCGGTGGAGAAGATCGAGCTGGTGTACTCTGTGTGCGTGCGGGAGGTTTGATGCTCTACCCTCTCGTTGCACTTTTCTTCTCTTTCGTTGCACCGCGCGTCGCCGCGGCAGGCGGCGGCCGGCGCGGGCTCATGCTGCGGCGGTCGGCGCTGCGCGCCGACTCCGCTGCGGTATTCGGCCCGCAGCCGGCGCGGCGGAACTCGCTGCGCGTTTGCAAGCAAACGCTCCGCTCAAACAGCCGCCGCGAGTCAGTCAACGATAAAAAATCGGGTGCCCCGATTTTTTCCGACCGCGGGCCGAATACCGCAGCCGCCGCAGAAATCGCCCACACCGGCCGCCGCCTGACGCGACAAAGTGGCGTCGGCGGCGCGCGGCCTGTTGGAAATACAAAAGCCAAAGAAGTACCAGCATGACCATCGAAGTCCGCCAGATGGTGATCAAGTCCACCGTGGGTGCCGAAGAGTCCGGCGCGCCGCAGCTGCTGCCTGGCCAGTCCGACCAGCCAGAGCTGGAGCGGCTGCGCGAGGAGATCGTCGGGGAATGCGTGGCGCTGTTCGAACAGCGGCTGCGCGACCTGCGGGAACGCTGAGCGAGGCGCGCATGGCTACATCGCCCGTCTCCGGCCAGAAGACGCCGCTCACGCTCACCCGGGTCTACGTCCAGGCCGGGGGCACGGTGCAGATCGACAGCGCCGTCACCTTCAGCGCCATGGTCAACCCGGCGGAAATCAGCCACGATCACTCCATCCGCTACAACACGCGCCGCACGCTCGGCCAGGTCGGCTCCGATGCCAAGTTCAGCGCGATGAACCCCGACCGGCTGAAGTTCTCCATGGTGCTGGACGGCACCGGGGTGGTGCCGCCGATCACGCCCAGCGCCGTCGGCGCCAGCACGCCGCCGCCGGACGTGCAGACCCTGCTCACGCAGCTCTACCAGGTGGTGTACAGCTACGTCAGCACCAAGCACGAGCCCGGCCACGTGCGCGTGCTGTGGGGCAGCATCATCTTCTTCGGCCGGCTCGACTCGCTGTCGGTGCGCTACACGCTGTTCAAGCCCAGCGGCGCGCCGCTGCGCGCGCGCGTGGAAATGGGCTTCATCGGCAGCATGAGCAAGTCCGAGGGCGCGCTGGTCTCCAACAAGTCCTCGCCCGACCTGAGCCACTCGGTGCTGGTGAAGGAGGGCGACACGCTGCCGCTGCTGTGCGACCGCATCTACAGCGACTCGTCCTACTACCCCGACGTCGCGCGCTTCAACGGGCTGGCGGATTTCCGTACGCTGCGGCCCGGGCAGCGGCTGCACTTTCCGCCGTTGGGATAGGACGAGCCATGGCCGGCGTTTCTCCCGAGCTCAACACCGAAGGGGTCGTGAATGTCACGGTCTACTGCAACGGCGCGCCCCTGGCCGACACCGTGGCCGGCAACCTGCTGTCGGTGACCATCAAGCGGCAGCTCAACACCATCCCGTCGGCGCGCATCGTGCTGCGCGACGGCGACATGCCGACCATGACGTTCCCGATCAGCGACGCCGCGTCCTTCGTGCCCGGCACGCTGGTGCGCATCGACGCCGGCTACGACGCGGCGGCCACCACCATCTTCCAGGGCGTGGTGATGCGCCACGGCATGAAGATCCTCGGCGACAACGACGCGCGGGTGGTGATCGAGTGCCGCGACAAGGTGTCCTCCATGACGGTCGGGCGCAAGAACGCCAACTACGTCAACCAGAAGGACAGCGACATCCTCAGCACGCTGTTCTCCGCCGCCGGCGTCAGCGCCACGGTGAAGGCCACCACCCAGCAGCACCCGGAGATGGTGCAGTACTACAGCAGCGACTGGGACTTCGCGCTGGCGCGGGCCGACGCCAACGGCATGGTGGTGATCGTCACCGACGGCGTGGTGACGGCCGGCCCGCCGGTGGTGTCGGGCGCCGCGTCGCTCAGCGTCACCTACGGCACCGACCTGATCGAGTTCGAGGCCGACATCGACGCGCGCACCCAGCTCGCCTCGGCCCAGGCGGTGTCCTGGGACCCGTCGACGCAGGCCGCGCTGGCCGGCTCCGCCGCCACGCCGCCCACGCTCAACGCGCAGGGCAACCTCACCTCCGCCACGCTGGCAGCCGTGCTGGCCGTGCCGACCTACCGCCTGCAGACGCCGGCGCCGCTGGTCGCCGCCGAGCTCAAGACCTGGGCCGACGCGCAGCAGCTGAAGTCCTCGCTGGCGCGGGTGCGCGGCCGCATCAAGTTCCAGGGCAGCGCGCTCGCGCTGGTCGGTGGCCTGATCGAGCTGGCCGGCGTCGGCGAGCGCTTCAGCGGCACCGTGTACGCCACCGCCGTGCACCACGAGATCGTCGACGGCAACTGGCTCACCGACGTCGAGTTCGGCCTGTCGCCGCAATGGTTCACCGAGCGCGAGGACGTGGTCGCGCCGCCGGCTTCCGGCCTGCTGCCGGGCGTGGAGGGCCTGCAGATCGGCGTGGTGATGAAGCTCGACGCCGACCCCGAGGGCCAGTACCGCATCCAGGTGTCCACGCCGGTGATGCAGCCGCAGACCGACGGCGTCTGGGCGCGGCTGTCCAACTTCTATTCGTCGCAGGCGTTCGGCGCCTTCTGGCTGCCGGAGATCGGCGACGAGGTGATCCTGGGCTACCTGAACAACGACCCGACCTGCCCGGTGATCCTGGGCAGCGTCTACAGCAGCTCGCGCACGCCGCCCTACACGCCCGAGGCGGCGAACAACACCAAGGCGATCGTCACGCGGGCGCTGCACCGCGTGGTGTTCGACGAGCAGAACAAGATCATCACCATCACCACGCCGGGGCTGAACCAGATCATCCTGAGCGACCAGGCCAAGTCGATCCAGCTCTTGGACGAGAACGGCAACAAAGTGGAACTGACGCCCTCGGGCATCAGCCTGACCAGCCCCAAGGACATCACCGTCACCGCCACCGGCAGCATCAGCATGACGGCCCAGACCGGCAGCGTCAGCATCACCGCCTCGGCGGCCGACGTCACCGCCACGGGCCTGAACGTCACCTGCACCGGCCAGATCGGCTTCACCGGCAAGGGCAACGCCACCGCCGAGCTCTCCGCCGCCGGCCAGACCACGGTCAAGGGCGCGCTGGTGATGATCAACTGAAGAGACCACAAGCCATGCCGCCCGCCGCCCGCCTCACCGACATGCACGTGTGCCCGATGGTCACGCCCGGCCTGCCGCCCATCCCGCACGTGGGCGGGCCCATCATCGGGCCCTGCGTGCCGACGGTGCTGGTCGGCATGCTGCCGGCGGCCGTCATCACCGACAGCTGCGTGTGCGTCGGCCCGCCGGACACCATCGTCATGGGTTCCATGACCGTGCTGATCGGCGGCAAGCCGGCGGCGCGCATCGGCGACACCTGCGCGCACGGCGGCTCCATCGTGATGGGCCTGCCGACCGTGATGATCGGAGGCTGACGCGCATGGAATCCACGCAAGGCAGCAAGCGTTTCCTCGGTACCGGCTGGAGCTTCCCGCCGGCCTTCGAGCGGCGCATGCATGCCGGCGGCGGCATGGACGGATCGCGCGGCATCGGCGCGGCGCTGGTGTCGGCCGAGATTGACATCGAGCAGAGCCTGCGCATCCTGCTGGCCACCAACCCCGGCGAGCGCGTCATGCAGCCGGCCTACGGCTGCGGCATCAAGCGCATGGTGTTCGAGCAGCTCAACGAAAGCCTGCTGACCGAGATGCGCCACATGGTGGAGAAAGCCATCCTGTTCTTCGAGCCGCGCATCACGGTGGAGGACATCTCCATCGACGCCGGCCGCTGGGAGGACGGCGAGCTGCGCATCCACGTCGCTTATACGGTGCGCACCACCAACAGCCGCTACAACATGGTGTTCCCGATGTACTTCCGCGAAGGCACCGGGCTCGGGGTGGTCGAGACATGATCGACGGGACCGAACAGCGCGAACGGCGCCCGTCGGCGCTGGCCGGCGACTATTTCCAGGCCGACGAGACGACCTTCGGCCAGCTCGCCACCATGGGCGAGGGCCTGGCCTCGCACCTGCGCTTCCACGAGGAGCAGGGCGGCTCGCCGGGCACCTGGGCGGCGCTGTTCGACAGCGACGAGCTGCTGGTCATGGCCACCATCCTCGGCTACGACCCGTCCGCGCTGAAAACCTCGCTGCTCGACGACTTCGAGGCCACCTCGCCGCAGCGGCTGGCCCAGGGCGTGCTGCAGCTGGCGGCGCGGCTGGACGGCTGGTACCGCAAGCTGCACATGATCGACGCCGACGGCGCGCGCGCCGTGGCCGGCACCATCGGCCAGCTGGTGCATCGCCACCTGGCCGACGACATGCTGTGGCTGCGCGAGCACTTCGCGCCGCCGTCGTGGATGGGCGAGCTCAAGGGCTACGCGCACAGCCGGCTGGACGGCATCTGGTTCCAGCGCGGCGTGGCCGCGCGGCCGCGCAGGGGCCGCACGCAGCGCGACCTGCTGCGCGCCGCCTTCTTCGCCCTGCTGGACGCGGTGCAGCGGGTCAAGGAAGTCGCCGCCGAGCGCATGCCGGCTTCGCTGGAGAGCCAGAGCCACGAGCCCTCGGCCGGCCTGCTGATCGCCTTCATGGAGCTGTTCCAGGGTGTGCAGCGCCACGCCAACGGCTTCACCGCGCGCCACACCGACTTCTACTACCACGACGTGCTGGCCATGCAGCCGCGCGCCGCCGCGCCCGACCGCGTGCACCTGGTGTGCGAGCTGGTGCCCGGCGGGCCGACCCAGGTGGTGGTGCCGCGCGGCACGGCGTTCGCCGCCGGCAAGGACGCGCAGCAGCGCCCGATCGAATTCCTGAGCGAGCACGAGCTGGTGGTGACCGACACCCGGGTGGCTTCGCTGCGCAGCCTGCGGCTGGAGCGCGCGCCGCTGCTGCTGGGCGACAGCCCGGACGACCAGTTCGACTGCGTCAAGCGCATCCGCGCCGACAGCCCGGCCGCGCTGGCGGCGGTGCCCGGCCTGCCGCAGCCGTACTGGCCGCTGTTCGGCGGCGTGCTGGACGCGGGCGCCAGCACCCACCGCGACGCCGACCTCGGCCTGGCCGTCGGCAGCCCGGTGCTGTGGCTGAAGGAAGGCCAGCGCGACATCCGCATCACCCTTGCGCTGCGCGACACGCCCGGCAAGGACAGCCTGTGGACGCGCATGGCCGGCGGCGACGACCGCGTGCAGTGGCAGTTCGTGCGCGCGCTGCCGCAGCTGTTCCGCGTCAGCTTCACCAGCGCGGCCGGCTGGTGGGACGCCCACGACTGCTTCGTCGGCCGCCGCCCCGCCGCCAAGGGCGAAACCAGCGACCGCCTGGAGATCACCGTGCGGCTGCGCCCGGAGGCGCCGCCCATCATCGGCTGCGTGCCGGCGCTGCACGGCAACGCCTGGAACACCACGCTGCCGATGGCGCGCATCCTGGTGCGCCAGGACGCCGCGCTGTGCGCCTACTCGCTGCTGGACGAAACCATGCTGGAGCAGGTGACGGTGCAGGCCGCGGTGCACGGCGCGCGCGACATCGTGCTGGCCAACCAGCTGGGCCGGCTGGACCCGTCCACGCCCTTCATGCCGTTCGGCCCGCTCCCCGAGCCGGGCGCCTACCTGGTGTTCGGCTCGGCCGAGGCCGCCGCCAAGCCGCTGCGCCGGCTGCGCCTGAACCTGCAATGGGGCGGCCTGCCGCAGGGCCTGGGCGGCTTTCCCGAGTACTACGCGGGCTACGACACGGCGTTCGAGAACGACAGCTTCAAGGCCAAGGTGTCGGTGCTGCAGGAAGGCCTGTGGCGCACCTCGCCCGCCAACCCCGCGGGCGCGCCGCTGTTCGCGCCCGGGCCGGGCGCGCGGGTGGCGCCGGCCTCGCGCGTGGTGGTCGGCCACGACGAACTGGCGGCCTACTTCAAGCCGACGCCGCCGCGCCCCGGCGTACCGCTGGTGTACGACGTGGGCAGCCGCAACGGCTTTTTCCGGCTGGAGCTGCGCGAGCCGCAGGCCGGCTTCGGCCACACCGAATACACCCGCGTGCTGACGCGCACCGTGTCGGCCAATGCGCGGCGCAAGAAGCCCTCCGCGCTGCCGCACGCGCCCTACACGCCGGTGATCGAACGCATCACCATGGACTACGAGGCGCAGGCGGTGATCCGCCTGGACCGCGCCGGCACGGCGCAGGACGAGGACGGCGCCGCACCGCCCGGCGAGGTGTTCCACATCCACCCGTTCGGCGTCGAGCGCATCCACCCCGGCCCGCCCGGCGCGCGCACCGTGCTGCCGACCTGGGAGCAGGACGGCAACCTGTACATCGGCCTGGCCGGCAGCGACCCGCAGGGCACGCTCAGCCTGCTGTTCGAGCTGCGCAGCGAGGCCGCCGAGCCGCTGCTGCACAGGAAGGCGCGCATCACCTGGTCGTTCCTGCGCGCCAACCGGTGGCAGGAACTGCCGACCGCGCGCGTGCTGGCCGACACCACCGGCGGCTTCCTGACCTCGGGCATCGTCACGCTGGACCTGCCGCCCGGCATGGACCGCGAGCACACGGCGATGCCCAGCGGCCTGTTCTGGCTGCGCGCGTGCGCCGACACCGAGTACGACAGCTTCGCCGCGCTCTACAGCGTGCGGGCGCAGGCGCTGTGCGCGGTGCGCTCGCCGGCCAGCGCGCTGCCGCCGCTCTACCGGGCGCTTGCGCCCGGCAGCGTCGGCGCGCCGGTGGAATCGATCGCCGGGTTGGCCAAGACGATGCAGGTCGGCCCCTCGTTCGGCATGAGCCCGGCCGAGAGCGAGGCGCAGCTGCAGGTGCGCACCGGCGAGCGGCTGAAGCACAAGAACCGGGCACTGCTGCCCTGGGACTACGAGCGGCTGGTGCTGGAGCGCTTCCCCTCGGTGTTCAAGGTGCGCTGCTTCAACCACCTGAGCGCGCCCAGCGGCAAGCCCAGCCCCGGCAGCGTGCTGGTGGTGGTGGTGCCGTCGCTGGACGGCGACGAGCAGGAGAAGAACATCCCGGGGCCGCGGCTGAACGCGATCGAGCTGGAGAACATCGAGGACTACCTGGCCAGCCTGTCGTCGCCGTTCGCGCGCATCGCGGTGCGCAACTGCAGCTACGAGGCGATCCAGGTGCGCTGCTCGGTGGCGTGGCGGCGCGGCAGCAACGCCGGCTACTGCGAGCGGCGGCTCAACCAGGCGCTGTTCGACTACCTCTCGCCCTGGAACGACAACGGCTACCGCGCCCGCTTCGAGTGGGCGGTGCGGCGCGAGGACATCGAGGCGCACATCCGCGCGCTGGAAGACGTGGAATTCGTCGGCGGCGTGTCGCTGCTGCACGTGGCGGCCAGCGACGCCAGCATCCACAGCCTGGACGACACGGCACGGCCGCACGGCGCGGCCGAATGGGACGCCACCGACCCGGCCGGCAGCGGGCTGCGCCAGGCGCGCGCGCGCTGGCCCTGGAGCATCGCCGTGCCGATGCGCCATCACCTGATCGAGACGCTGCAGACGCCCCAGCACGGCGGCGCGCGGCCCACCGGCGTCGGCCAGCTGGCGATCGGCAACACCTTCGTGGTCGGGGGACGCGCATGAGCAACCGCGCCACCCTCAAGACGTATTTCCGCGCCGGCTCGCTGCCCACGCAGAAACACTTCGAGGACCTGATCGAGTCCACCCTGAACATGCAGGACGAGGGCTTCAAGCGCACGCCGGAAAACGGCGTGGAGATCTCCAAGCTGCGCGACCGCGAGGCCTACCTCAGCGTCTACGGCACGCCCGACGCCGACCGGCCCGACTGGTCGATCTCCGGCGACGCCGCCGGCCGGCTGCTGTTCCGCCCCGGCCCGGCTTCCGAGAAGGCCGGCGAGCCGGTGTTCGCCCTGCACACCGAGCAGGACGCGACGGCCGAAGCCGGCGACGGCACGCCGGTGGTGCGCGCCCGCGTGGGCGTCAACACCGGCGCGCCCGAGCACGAGCTGGACGTGGCCGGCGCGGTGCGCATGCAGGCCCGCGTGGGCGGCTTCATCCCGGAGAAATTCCGCACGCCGCAGGGCACCATCACGCCCGAGGGCGTGAAGGCCATGGGCACGGTCATCGCCGACGGCGGGTGGCACGACATCACCGGCCCGCTGCGCGGCTGCCACGCGTTCGAGGTGATGGCCGGCACCGGCAACAAGGACACCGGGCGCTACGGCATGCTGCACGCCATCGCGCTCAACACCTTCCATCCGAGGCGCGGGCTGTTCGATTTCCTCGCGCCCAAGCGGCCGATCCGCGAAACCTCGGCCTACTACGACCGCCGCTGCGACATGCTGCAGCTGCGCTGGAAGAGCCTCAACGGCGCCTACGGCAAGAACGCCGAGTACTGCCTGCAGGTGCGCAGCAAGTGCCCGTACCCCGACGCCGCCGGCGGCAAGCCGCCGCCGATCCGCTGCCGCATCACGCGGCTGTGGCTGGACGAGACCATGCAGGAGCTCATGGAATGAGCGCCGCCGACGCCCCGTTCATCCGGCGGCACCCGAAGGACAACGGGCCGCTCAGCTTCTGGGGCCTGCGCGCGCAGGCGCTGGCCAAGGTGCAGGCGCTGTCGGCCGACCACTGGACCGACTACAACCTGCACGACCCGGGCGTCACCATCCTGGAGCAGGCCTGCTACGCGCTCACCAGCCTGGTGTACCGCGCCGACTTCCCGGTGGCCGACCATCTCACCGCGCCGGACGGCCGCATCGACTTCGCCGGCCACGCGCTGCACCCGGCCGACATCGTATTCCCGTGCCGGCCGGCCACCGCCGACGACTACCGCCGCCTGCTGCTGGACCGCATCGAGGGCCTGGGCGACGCGGCGGTGGAGCCGCTGGCGCCCGGCCACGGCGTGCCGCCCGGCATCTGGCGGGTGGAACTGCGCATGGCGGCCGGCCACGCGTCGCACATGCAGGAAAGCCTGGTGCAGGCGGTGACCCTGCTGCGCGCCTACCGCAACCTGGGCGAGGACTTCGACCACCAGTTCACCATGGTGGAAGAACGCTGGTGCGAGCTGCAGGGCGAGATCGAGGTCGGCGGCGCGCGCGACCCGGCCGACGTGCTGGCCGACGTGTATCTCTGCTGCGAGCAGCAGATCGCCGGCGGCGGCCGCTTCGTGGCGCTGGATGCGCTGCTGCGCCAGGGCGCCGCGCTGGAAACCATCTTCGACGGCCCGCCGGTGCGGCGCGGCCGGCTGCGCGAGCCGGAGGACGCGCGCGACAAGCGGCTGTTCGTGGCCGACCTGATGGCCGCACTCGCCGCCATCGACGGCGTGAAGGAAGTGCGCCGGCTGGCGCTGGTGGTCGACGGCGAGGCGCACACCGGCGGCGACTCGGTGCAGCGCCGCGGCCCGGGCTGGGCGCTGCGGCTGCGCGTGCCCACCGACGGCAAGGTCGAGGGCATGCGCCTGATGCGGCGCGGCAGCCGGGTGCAGCCGTCGGCCGCGCTGGTGCGCATGAAGTACGAGGATCTGCAGGCCGGCGAAGGCGCGCCGCACACCGAGACCGGCGCGTCCGCCTTCGAAGGCCCCCGCCCGCGCGGCGCATACCGGCCGCTGCCGGCCTACAGCGCGCTGCAGGACCAGTTCCCCGCCGTCTACGGCATCAACCACTACGGCCTGGAGCCGCAGGCCAGCTCGCGCGACAAGGCGATGGCCTGGCAGCTCAAGGCCTACCTGGTGCTGTTCGACCAGGTGATGGCGCACAGCGCCGCGCAGCTGGCGCACCTGCGCGAGCTGTTCGCGGTGGAAGAGGGCGGGCGGCGCAGCTACTGGTGGCAGATGGTGGACGAGCCGTCGGTGCCCGGCATCCGCGACCGGCTCTACACCACGCCGCCTGAACACGTGGAGCAACGCGTCTACGAGCCGATGGACTCCTTCATGGAGCGCAAGGGCCGGCTGATGGACTACCTGCTGTCGCTGCACGGCGAGACCTACTCGCAGAACTCGCTGCGCCAGTTCGCCAGCGGCCACACGGCCACCGAGCTGGAGGCGCTGCTGTTCGAGAACAAGGCGGCGGTGCTGAAGGACATCATCGCCTTCAGCCGCGACCGCGCCGCCGGCTGGGACGACGGCCGGCCCTGCTGGGACGAGCCGGCCAACGTGGCCGGCCTGCAGCGCCGCACCGGCCTGCTGCTGGGCTTCAGGGACGTGCACACGCGCTCGCTGACGGCGCCGCTGCAGCGGCGCGGCCGCGAGGCGGTGTCTGCGGCGCACTGGCGCAGGCACGCCGGCGACGCCGCCGGCCACCACGCGCACCGGCCGGAAGGCGCACGGCGCGTCGCGCTGGACGCCGCCGCCGCCGCGTCGCGCGAGGAGGCCGACCGGCACCTGGCGCGCATCGGCGCGCTGGGCGGCCCGCATCTGAACGAGGCGCTGCTGCGCCGCGGCGCGTTCGCCGACGCCTACTGGATCGTCGAGTCGGACGACGGCCGCTGCCACCTGTTCGCCGGCCCCGACGAGGACGGTGCGTACTGGGCGCTGGGCACGTTCGACAACGAGCAGGAGGCCGCGCGCGCCGCCGCCCACCTGCGCAACCTGCTGCTGCGCGTCAGCGAGCAGAGCGAAGGCCTGTTCGTGCTGGAACACGTGCTGCTGCGCCCGGTGGGCAGCAGTGCCGCGCACCAGCAGCTGCGCCAGCAGCACCAGCTACCCGACGACGCGCTGCACAACCGGCTGACGGTGGTGTTCCCGGCCTGGCCGCCGCGTTGCGGCGACCCCAACTTCCGCGCCTTCGCCGCCGAAACCGTGGAGCTCAACGCGCCGGCCCACCTGCAGGCCCATTGCCTGTGGCTGGACTGGCCGGCCATGCGCGAGTTCGAACTGCATTGCGAGCGCTGGATGCGCGCGCGCCTGGAGTGGTGCACCGGGCGCGACGACGAGGCGGCGCGCATGCGCATGAACCACGCGGCCGCCGGGCTGCTGCGGCTGCTGCACGCGCCGCGCCGGCCGGACCGGGAGCACGACGCATGATGCGCGAGCACGTCGTCGAGACGCTGGAGTGGGAGGTCGCGTTCGCCAGCGAGCACGAGGCCTTCGACTGGCAGGAGCGGCTGGTCTCGCTGATGCGCG
Source organism: Pseudomonadota bacterium (assembly GCA_040384685.1). Taxonomy (GTDB): domain Bacteria; phylum Pseudomonadota; class Gammaproteobacteria; order Burkholderiales; family Burkholderiaceae_C; genus Ramlibacter. The sequence goes on from JAZKIV010000014.1 coordinate 108,759, forward strand.
GGCCGGCGGTGGAGATCATCGGCGAGGTGTTCGACGAATTCGGCGGCGCCCGGCGCGAGGTGCTGTCGCTGGACACGCTGACCGTGGACCTGGGGCGCCTGCCGCGCACCGGCTTCGAGGACGCGCTGCGCGACCGGCTGCGCGCCAGCCTGCGCGACGCGCTGCAGCAGGAAATCGGCGCGCTGCGCCTGCAGTCCGCGCAATCCGCGCACGCCGGCGGCGCGGCCGCCGCTGGTGCTTTTGCCGATTCCTCGCCGGCGCGCCGCACCGACTTGCTGCTGCAATACCTGGCGCGCGGCTTCCTGTCCTGGCAGGCAGGCGCCGACACGCGGCGGCGGCTCGACCAGCTCGCCGAGCGGATGGCGCGCGACGACCCGGCGCGGCTGCAGGCCTGGCTGCGCGACGCGCCGCCCGGCGCGCGCGCACGGCTGGCCGCCTTGCTGCGCCGGCACACCGGTGCCATGCGCGAACGGCTCGCCGAACTGCTGCTGGCCGATGGCCCGCCCGGCGCCTCGGGCCGCGAGGCCTGGGCGCAATTGCTGCAATGGGACACCGAGGGGCTGCTGGCGCAGGTGCGCCACCACGGCCAGGCGGCGCGCGTGCGCCGCCACATGGCGCGCCATTTCGAGTCCGCCATGCTGCTGGAGCTGGTCGGCCTGCTGGTGCCGACCGAGCGCGACTTCATCGCCTCGGTGGTCGGCCAGCCGGCGCTGTTCGGCGCCGCCATGGACCCGCCGGTGCCGGCCGCGCGCATGCAGCCGCGCCTGTGGGAATTCACGCTGGCCTACCTGCTGGTGGAGCGCGGCAGCGATTTCAACCGCCGCTCCTACCTCGCCAGCCTGCTGCGCCGCAACGCCCAGCAGGACGGCATGGATTACGCGCAGCTGGTGCTCGCGCTGATCGGCGGCGTCGAGGCCGCCGGCCTGCCGGCGGGACTGGCGCGCGAGATGCTGCAGCTGCTGCGCGCGATGGCTGGTGACGCGGGGGCGGCCACCGACGAGCCGTTCGCCGTGAGCCTGTCGAAGGGCAGCGCGAGGGCTTCGACAGGCTCAGCCCGAACGGAGGGGGCGGAAGGAACGGACCGAACGGATGCGGATGCGGAGCACGACGCCTCCGCTGCCGCCTTCGGCCACCTCAAGCTGCTGGTCGAATCCGCCTTCCTGCACGACGGCGGCGTCGACACGCGGCTGCGCGAAGCCTGGTCGCGGCTGGGCGCCGAGGACGCCGAATGGCTGGTCGCGCAGGCCCTGCGGCACGGCCAGTCGGAGCGGGTGCGCCAGCGCATGGCGCGCGGCTTCGGCACGCCCATGCTGCTGGAACTGGTGGCGCTGCTGGTGCCGACCGAGCGCGATTTCGTCGACACGGTGGTCAGCCGCCCGGCGCTGTTCGGCGAAGCCATGGACCCGCCGGTCGGCGCGCGCGAGATGCAGCCGCGCCTGTGGGAATTCACCCTGGCCTACCTGCTGGTGGAGCGCGGCAGCGACTTCAACCGCCGCTCCTACCTGGCCAGCGTGCTGCGCCGCGGCGCCGCGCAGGCCGGCATGGACTACGGGCAGCTGCTGCGCTCTCTGGCCGGGCGCCTGCGCGCCGCCGGTGCGGTCACCGGCCTGCAGCGCCAGATGCTGCAGCTGCTGGACACCCTGGCCGACGGCGAGGTGCCGCCCGCCGCCGGGCAGGCGCTGGCGACGGCGCATCCGCCCGGCTCGCGCCGCTGGGCCGAGCGCGAACTGCCGCGGCTGCGCTTCGACTGGCAGGCCGCCCTGGCCGCCGGCACCCTGGAATCGGCGCCGGCGCGCGCCGCCTGGGCCGAGCTGGTGCGGCACGACACCGCCTGGCTGCGCGACGTCATGCTGCACCAGGTGCAGCAGCAGCGCGCGCGCGCCTACATGACCGAGGGCCTGCCGCCCGCGCTGCTGGCCGAACTGGCGGACCTGCTGGTGGCGGGCTCCGGCGAGTTCGTGCAGGCCGCCGTGGAGCACACCGCGCGGCTGGCGCCGCCGGCCCGCGCCGACGCCACGCGCCAGCGGCTGTGGTCGTTCTCGCTGGCCTGGCTGGCGGCCGAACGCGGCAGCGAATTCAACAAGCGTTCCTACATGGACGGCCTGCTGCGTCGCATGGCGCGCGGCGAGGGCCTGGATCCGGCCGAGCTGCTGCGCATGCTGGCCGCCGGCCTGCGCGCGCTGCCGGCCTCCGGCGCCATCCAGCGGCAGATGCTGCTGCTGATCGAGGACCTGCTGCAGGCGCAGGGCGGCAGTGCCGATGCATCCGGGTCCGCATCCGACAGCGCCGGTTCCGCCGCGGCCGGCCTGGAGTGGCTGGCCGAGGCGTTGGCCGGCGGCAGCGTGCCGTCGCCCGGCGAAGCGTCCGGCTGGATCGCGCGGCTCGATGCGGCGTTCGCCGCGCTGGCCGGCGGCAGCGCCGCCCAGATCGCCGGCATTTCGGGGATCGCGGGCATGGCCGGCGCCACCGGCCTCGCGGGCATCGGCGGCATAGACGGCATCGCCGGGGTGGCGGGCGGCGCAGCCATCCCCGTCGGTTCGCGCTCCGCCATCGCTGCCGTCGCGCGCGCCGCACTGGAAGAAGCGCTAGACACGCCGCAGGCGGCGGCGCGCCTGGTGGCATGGCTGCCGCCGCGCCTGCTGGTGCGCGTACTCGCGCTGCTGCGGCCGGCCGAACACGCCGCCGCGCTGCGCACCGCCGACCTGGTCGCCGGCGCGGCCCTGGCGGCCGCGAGCGCGGGCGGCGGCGGCGCGAGCGTGTCGCAGGCGCGCATGCAGGAGCTGAAGTGGCTGTTCCTGCTGGACTACCTGGTGGTGCAAGGCCGCTCGTTCTCGCCGGCCGACTTCGCGCGGCGCATGGCCGACTGGCTGGCCGCGCGCCTGCGCCCGGCCAACCCGGCGCGCTGGCGCCAGGCGCTGGCGCGCGAAGCGGCGCGCAGCCCGCGCAGCGCCTCGCAGGCGCTGGGCCGCGCGGTGGCCGCCGCCATCGCCGTGCCGCGGCCCGCCACGCCAGCGGCCGCCGCGCCGGTGGAACCGGTGGAACCGGTGGAGCCGGTGGAGCCGGTGGAGCCGGTGGAGCCGGTGGAGCCGGTGGGTGCGAAAGACAAGCGCGGCGAGCGCGACGCCAAGCCGCCGACCGGCCCCGAAGCCGGCGAGCCGATCTACGTCGCCAATGCCGGCATGGTGCTGGCCGAGCCCTTCCTGCCGCACCTGTTCGCGATGCGCGGCCTGCTGGCCGAGGGCGGCAAGGCTTTCAAGGACACCGTGGCCGCCGCCAAGGCGGCGCAGCTGCTGCAATACCTGGTGTTGGGCGAGGCGGCGCGCGGCGGCTCGCCCGAGCACGAGCTGGTGCTCAACAAGCTGCTGTGCGGCCTGCAGGTCGCCGATCCGCTGGAATGGGAGGGCGCGCTGTCGGCCGACGACGCGGCCATGGCCGACAGCCTGCTGGGCGCCATGCTGCAGCAGTGGAAGGTGCTGGGCGGCACCACCGCCGACGGTCTGCGCGACACCTTCCTGCGGCGCGAGGGCCGGCTCACGCTCAACGACGACCACTGGCTGCTGCTGGTGGAGGCCGGCCCGTTCGACATGCTGGTCGACCAGGTGCCCTGGGGCTTCTCGACGATCCGCTATCCCTGGATGGAAAGGATGATCCATGTGCAGTGGCGCTGACGGGGTCGTGGGCGTCGCCAACGCGGCCGCGCTGGAGCGCGAGCTGGCCTGGTTCGACGAGGTGCTGCAGGCGCGCATCAGCCTGCATTTCGAGCAGCCCTGCGCCCACACCGCGGTGGAGGAGATCGAGGCGCCCGACCTGGCGGGCGACGAGTCCGACTACGCGCGGCTGGTGCGCGAGTTCGGCCTGGGCTTTCGCGAGCGGCTGCTGCTGGCGCTGGCGCTGGTGCCGCACCTGCGCCCGCAGGCGCTGGACATGCTGTTCCTGCGCAACCGCAACCTGGACCGCGGCTTCACCGAATTCGGCGGCTGGAAGGGCCGCACCCACGGCGGCTTCCTGCCCACCTGCGAAACCGCGGCGTTTCTCTTGGCCGGCAACGACCTGGGCAAGCGCTTCGCCGTGCTGTCGCTGCTGGACGCCGCGCATCCGCTGGTGCAGCGCGGCGTGCTGCGCATCGACCACGACGCGCCGGGCGAGCCGCAGCTGAGCGGCTCGCTGTCGCTGTCGCCCGAATACTTGGCGCGCATCACCACCGGCGCGGTGCAGAAGCCCGACTACGACGTGAGCTTCCCGGCCAAGCTGATCACCACGCCGCTGGCCTGGGACGACCTGGTGCTGGGCCGCGCCGTGCAGGACGAGATCGCCGGCATCCGCACCTGGGCCACCCACGGCGACAAGCTGCTGGGCGAGTGGCGGCTGGAAAAGACCGTGAAGCCCGGCTACCGCAGCCTGTTCTACGGGCCGCCCGGCACCGGCAAGACGCTGACGGCCACCCTGATCGGCCAGTCGGCCGGCGCCGACGTCTACCGCATCGACCTGTCGATGATCGTCTCCAAGTACATCGGCGAGACCGAGAAGAACCTGGCCAACGTGTTCGACCAGGCCCAGCACCGCCGCTGGATCCTGTTCTTCGACGAGGCCGACGCGCTGTTCGGCAAGCGCACCTCGGCCTCCAGCTCCAACGACCGCCACGCCAACCAGGAAGTGGCCTACCTGCTGCAGCGCGTGGAAGACTTCCCCGGCATCGTGATCCTGGCGACCAACCTCAAGGCCAATATCGACGACGCCTTCGCGCGGCGCTTCCAGTCGCTGGTGTACTTCCCCATGCCCGACGCCGAGCAGCGGCTGCGCCTGTGGAAGGGCACGCTGAACCCGACCGGGCGCCTGGCGCCCGACGTGAACCTGGAGCTGCTGGCGCGGCAGCACGAAATTTCCGGCGGTGCCATCACCAACGTGGCGCGCGACGCCGCCATCAATGCGATGCAGGTGGGCCGCGAGCAGATCAACATGGCCGACCTGCGCCGCGGCATCGCCCGCGAACTGCGCAAGGAAGGCAGGACGGCGTAACCATGGCCCGCGAGTGCATCCTCTGCCGTTTCCTGCGTGGCTTCACGCCGCAGCGCTGCGCCGCCTGGCTGGTCGGCCTGGCGCTGCTGTGCATGCTGCCGGTGGCCTTCGGCGCCGACCCGCTGCGCCTGGCCTTCGCGCCGGCGGTCCGGCTGGCGCAGGCCGGCGGAAATTCCGCCGGCACCGGCACGCCGCGGCTGTCGGACCTGCCGGGCACGCCGGCACCCGTCGCGTCCTCGTCCCTGACCGCTCCTGCACCGGCCGCTTCGCCGGCACGTCCTGCGGCACCGGCCGTGCCTGCTGCCGCACCGGCCGCCTCCGCTGCTGCGCCCGCCGCCGTACCCGCCGCACCGGCCACGCGTCCCGCCGCCTCGGCACCGGTGCCGCCCGGCTCCGAGCCGGCCTGGGGCGGCACGGCGCCGGCGGCGAGGCCTGCCACGCCCGCGCCCGCCCCAGCTCCAGCGCCGGCACCCGCGCCGCGCCCGGCGGCCTCGCCGGCGCGGCCCGCAGCCTCGGCGCCGCCGGCCGTGTCGCCGGGCGCGGCGCTGCCGTCGATGCCGTTCTTCGGCACCTCCACCCTGCACCTGCTGGCCAACCCGGTGCCGCTGCCGTCGGGGCGCATCGGCGTCGCGTACAAGCCGATCCGCATCGTGCTGGGCGGCATCCAGGGCTACCACGTGCGGGTGGAAGGCGGCCTGCCGCCCGGGATGGAACTGTCCGACGACGGCTACCTGCAAGGCACGCCGACCACGGCGGGCGGCCACCGCTTCATCGTGCGCGTGTTCGACAGCGCCACGCCGCCGGCCAGCGCGCACCAGGCCTACACCCTGCGCATCCTCGCGCCGTCGTCGCCCTCGCCGGCCAGGCCCGCGTCCGCGCCGGCCTCGGCGCCGTCCGGGCCCAAACCGCCCAAGCCGCTGTCGGTGCTGACCGAGGACGACACCAAGGCCTTGCCGAACCAGAGCGGGCCCAGCGTCTGGGCCTGGAAGCTGACGCAGGCCGACCTGGACAAGCTGCTGCCCGACCCGAACGCGCCGCAGGCGCCCGAGCAGCAGGCCGCCACGCAGGCCGAGGCACAGGCCGTCGCGGCGCAGCTGGCGGGCTCGGCCGCGCCGGGCACGGCCGCACCGGCGGCATCGAATCCATCGGCCGGCGGCAGCGCCGGGGCCGTGACGATTCCCGACAACGCCAAGGCCGCGGCCGACGCCGAGGCGCTGCGCGCGGCGCAGCAGCGGCAGATGCTGACGCCGCTGCTGGAGATGGAATTCCCCAGCCGCGGGCTGTTCGAGGCGGCGCTGAACGCGCAGCTGTGCTGGCACACCTATGCGCTGATCGAGCAGGCCGAGCGCAACCAGCGCCTGCCGCTGTCGGGCGGCGCCGGCGTGGTCTGCCCGCCGGCCGCCATTCCCGCGGCGCAGGTGCCGGCCAAGGGCGCCTCGGCGCCCAAGCCGGCCCCGAGTGCCGCCGCCACGGCGGCAGCGCCGCAGGGCGTGCCGGTGGCCGAGCTGCCGGCCTGGCTGCTGCCGGCCGCGCTGCGCGAAAGCGCCATCGCCGCCGCCGAGAAGCGCTACTTCCTGTCGCAGGCCAAGCCGCCGCAGCTGACCGACGGCAACTGCGGCTGCGTGCACGAGGACATGGTCGGCGAGACCTACGGCTTCTACCCGTTCTGGGCGGCCGCCGGCAAGCCGCAGCAGGTGGACTTCAGCCTGCACACGCGCATGGCCTTCCATGCCGCCACCTTCGGCGACGACGGCGGCCTGCGCCTGCCCGCCAGCTGGGACTCGGGCGCCGAGTTCGCGGTGCAGGCCGAGCGCCACGGCACCCGGCTGGACCTGGTGGTCTGGCGCAACGACTGGACCACCCTGCTGGTGCTGGACGACACGCGGCTGGAGCGCGCCGCGCGGGAGCTGGCGCGCAGCGCCGTGGCCGCGGCCGACGCGCCGCTGCGCGACGCCAAGATGCGCTGGAGCCGCTTCATGCCGTTCTCCGCGCCGGCGCCCACGGTGGCCGACGGCATCACGGTGTTCTTCGACAACATGCCCAACGCCGCCACCAACCCGGCCGGCGCCCAGGTGTTCGCGGGTTTCGTGCGGCGCTTCATGCTGGCGCTGATCGCGCAGATGCGCGCCGGCCAGCCGCGGGTGTACGCGCTCAACATCGCGCTCACCGCGCAGCAGATGGGCAAGGCGCCGTTCGACTACGAGGCGCTGTTCGACTACGTCAAGCGCGCCGAGGAGCCGCGCCTGGACAACGAGCGCATCCGCGAGGACGGCGACGTCTACCGCAGCCGCACCAACGTGACGGTGCGCTTCGTGGTGCTGCTGCCCGAGCCCACCACGCTGAGCAAGAAGGCGCTGCGCAAGTCGATCGAGGACGTGCGCGACATCTACGGCAACGACCGGCGCATCCTGCTGCGCAAGATCGTCGCCGCGATCTCCTACAACGGCGCCGACCCGCAGCAGTTCGCCGACGACCTGGCGTACTTCCGCGACAACTTCGGCGGCGCCGGCTTCTGGCAGATGCCGGTGCACGGCACGGCCGTCGGCGACGCCGCCTACGAGAGCATCGCGCGCACCTTCCGCAAGGACGCCACCGACCAGACCACCGCGCTGTGCAAGCTAGTGTGCACCAACCGCTGGGCGGTGCGCGCCGTGTTCCACCTGCTGGCGGTGCTGCAGATTCTGGCGCTGGTCGGCGTGATCGCGGCCGGCGGGCTGCGCTGCATCGGCAAGCGCAACTCGCTCGGCCTGCTGGCCTTGGCGCTGTCGCTGGCCTTCGTCGGCGGCAGCCTGCTGAACTGCGACCCCGACTTCAAGACGCTGCGCGAGGGCAACACCCTGTTCTGGGTGACGCTGGGGCTGCTGTTCGCCGCCGCGCTGTTCACGACCGTGCGGCCGCGCGACCCGAAGCCCTGAGCACGCGCCGAGGAGCCGCCATGAACCTGATCGAACGCGCCACGGTGATGCACTACCACCGCCACCGCATCGCGGAATTCGGGCCGCGGCCGCAGGCGCTGGGCTGGAAGGCGCCGCACAGCCAGTGGGAGCGCTTCGAACTCATCGCGCAGGCGGCCGACTTCGCGCACTGCTCGGTGCTGGACGTGGGCTGCGGGCGCGGCGACCTGAAGGACTTCCTGGACGAGCGGCACCCCGGCGTGCGCTACACCGGCATCGACCAGATGCCCGAATTCCTGGACGACGCGGTGCGCCGCCATGGCGACAGCGGCGCGCGTTTCCTCCTAGGCGACTTCAGCCAGATGGAGCTGCCCGCCGCCGACTACGTGATCGCCTCGGGCGCGCTCAGCTACCGCTGCGCCGAAGAGGGCTGGCACCTGCGCATGATCCGCACGATGCACGCGGCGGCCCAGCGCGCGCTGATCTTCAACGTGCTGGACGCGCGGCGCTTTCCCGAACATGCGCTCCTGGTCGGGCGCGACTGCGACGAGGTGCTGGACCTGTGCCGGCGCCTGTCGCCGCACGTGGCGGTGTCGCAGGGCGAGCTGGACGACGACATGACCTTCTTCGTGCCCGGCGCCGGGGAAGCCGCGCCGTGAAGGAGAAAGCCCCGCGCGAGCCGCAGTCCGGCCGCAAGGCGGCGGTGGCGGCGCGGGCGCCGGGCACGCCGGCCGGGCCGCAGCCGGCCGATGCGCTGCAGCACAGCCCGGTGCTCTCGGCACAGGGCAAGCGCATGGCGCAGCTGCTGGAGCGCGGGCGCAAGCCGCTGCAGCGGGTGAAGTCGCGTCCCACCAGCGACGAGCTGAAGCACCTGCTGGCGGGCCTGGTGTCCGGCCAGAAGGGCTCCTGCTGCGACAAGGCCACCGGGGTCTACACGCTGCTGCGCAAGACGGTGGACGGCAGCGACGACCTGCGGGGCGTGCTGCTCACCTGGGCGGAGGATGCCGGCACCGGGGATTTCCAGATGGGCAACCACACGGCCACGGTGGCGACCTGGGCCGAGGGCACCTTCGTGGTGGACACCACGGCTTCGCAGTTCGACGGCGGCCCCGCCATCTTCGTCGGCTCGCTGGCCGACTGGATCAGCCTCATCACCGGCCTGCAGGGAAGCCGTGCCGTCTCGCACGTGTCGCACAGCTTGTCCAACCTGCCGCTGTCGAACTCGAGGATGCTGTCGCGCACCGCGAACCTGGCGTACGACGTGGAGCAGGAATTCAAGTCGAAGAAGGACGAGAAGAGCGACGAGAAAACTGAAGGCAGCGACGAGAAAACCGTGAGCGGCGGGACCCTCGGCAAGAGCGGCGCAGGCGGCGGCAAGAAGTGCTTCCTCACCAGCGCCTGCGTGGACTTCCGCGGCCTGCCCGACGACTGCCATGAACTCACCGTGCTGCGCGCCTTGCGCGACGGCTGGATGCGCGCGCAGCCGCAAGGTCCCGCGCTGATCGAGGAATACGAGGCCATCGCGCCCGCTCTGGTCGACGCCATCGACGCGTCGCCTGAGCGCGACGTGTTCTACGCACGCATCTTCGCCACCGTGCGCGGCTGCGTGCTGAACATCGGGCGCGGCCAGCGATGGCAGGCGCTCCAGGCCTACATTCATATGGTGCGCACGCTGCAGTCCGAGCTGCCCACCGCCCCCACTGCCCCTGCCAACGCCAACGCCGCATAAGGAGAGATCCATGCCCCGCAACGACCGCACCACCAGCCAGCGCAAGGACGAAACGTCGCGCGCCGCGAGCATTCCCGCTGTCGAACAGCAGGCCGGCTTCATGGCCGACAGCCCCGCCATGGCGGCACAGCGCAAGCAGCTGCAAAGCACCTTCGGCGGCGCCGCCCAGCTGATGGGGCCGGACGAGGAACTGCAGAAAAAGGCCCCCGAGGAGGAACTGCAGATGAAGGGTGCCGACGAGGAACTGCAGATGAAGGCGCCCGAGGAGGAGCTGCAGATGAAGACGGTGCAGCGCAAGACCGCGCAGCTGGAGGCCGAGCCGAACCGCACCGGCATGCCCGATCAGCTGAAGAGCGGCATCGAGAACCTGTCGGGCATGGACATGTCGGACGTGCGCGTGCACACCAACTCGTCCGAACCGCGCCAGCTCAATGCGCTGGCGTATGCACAGGGCAGCGACATCCACCTGGGCCCCGGCCAGGAGCAGCACATGGCGCACGAGGCATGGCACGTGGTGCAGCAGCGCCAGGGCCGGGTGCAGCCGACCACCGAGGTGGGCGGCGTCAGCGTCAACGACAACCCCGACCTGGAGCACGAGGCCGACGCCATGGGCGGCAAGGCGCTGGCCCAGGCGAAGGCCGACGACGAGCTGGAACACTGAGATCCGGCGGCCGCCGCGCTGACCCGGACCGCGCGCATGCGCACGCAACTGCCCGCGCGCCCGCAAGAGGCCGCCCCGGCTGCCGCGCTGGCCGCGCGCGGCGTGCAGGATGCGGGAGACCGGCTGGCGCAAAGCCCGCTGATGGTCGCGCAGCGCGCGCGGCTGCTCGCTTCGTTCGGCGCCTCTGCGGTGCAGCGCCTGGGCGAGGACGGCGACGCAGAGGACGGCGAGGCGCCGGCGACCACCCGCGAGAAGGTGGAGTCGGACCTGGCCCGCGCGCAGGTGCTGCTGGAGGAAGTCGCGGAAGACCGGCTGGAGGAGAACGCGCGCGCCAACGACAGGCACTACCTGGCGAACCGGATGGAGGGCCTGCGCGCGGAGATGCAGGAGATCTTCCGCGACTACGCCGCGCGGCGCGACCACGGCGAGCGCTGGCTCACGCGGATGCTGCGCCGCATCCGGCGGCGCGACCTGCTGCCGCTGCTGGAATCCACGGTGGACGAGATGAAGGCGGTGCCCTGGTCCGTCGTCGCCGAGAACGGCCTGGTGCTGCCGCACGACGGCACGCTGCTGGAGAAGCTGGAGGACCTGTTCGCGCAGGCGGAGGAAAACGGCGCGTACGGCATCCCGTTCGCGCTGCTGCGCGACTGGGTGAGCGACGCCGACGAAACGGAGTGCGCCGCGGTCGCCGCCGACGCGGACCTGCTGGCGCGCATGCGCGACCACCTGCGGCGCGGCGAATACCCGATGTTCCGCTACTACCTGGGCGTGCACGACGCGCCCCGGGCAGCAGCAGCGCCGCACGGCGACGTCGACGAGCGGGCACCGGAGATCGACACCGAGATCGAGGACGAACTGGGTGCGTACGTGTTCGCGGCGGCAGCGCGCGGCCTGACGCTGGAACACCGCGTGCTGGTGCTGGGCGGCGACGACTGGCATGCGGCGGTGCGCGCCTACTTTCCCAACCAGGGCGCGTCGGACCGCGAGTCGATCAGCGGCTTCACGCAGAACGGCGTGGTCTACCTCAACGCCGACAAGGGCGACGCCGGCACGCTGATCCACGAAGGCATCCACCAGCATGCGCCGGACGACTTCGTCGGCGCCTTCGGCAACAAGCTCAACGAGGGCGTCACCGAGTACTTCGCGCGCAAGGTCTGCGCGCGCCTGGGCATTCCGCGCAAGAGCTACGCGGACGAGGTGTCCGTGGCCACAGCGTTCATCGCGAAGGTGGGCGAACCGCTGGTGGCGAGCGCCTATTTCCAGGGCCTGGTCGGCACCCTGACGGATGCGCTGCAGGCGCGCTGGAACCGCGCGGGCAGCCTGGAGGACACCGCCGCGAAACTGCGGCGGCTGCGCGGCATGATCGACCTGGAGTGGGACGCGCAGCAGGCCCTGCTCACGGCACTGGGCATCGGCAAGTAGCTCGTGCGCCTGCCCTGTGCCCGTTGAGGACCGGGATGCCGCGGCTACAAGAGGTGCGCCGCGCGCCGCAGCAGGACCGGTGCGCCCGAGGCCAGCAGCGCCGCGCCCGAGACCGTCAGCAGCGCCAGCAGCACGCGGCGGAAGGTGGCCGCGTCGATGCCGAGGTAGACCCGCGTGCCCAGCAGCGCCGGGCCCAGCGTGGCCGGCACCACCAGGGCCAGCAGCGGCAGCATGTCGCGCTGCACCACGCCGCCCGCCACGTAGCTGGCGAAGGTGATGGCCAGCATGGACAGGTTGAAGTTCTGGATGATGGCGCGCTGCTCGTCCTTGCCGAAGCCGCGCAGGGTGCACCACAGGGCCGGCAGCACGCCGGTGAAGCCGCCCAGCGCGCCCATCGCGCCGGCGGCCGCACCCACCGCCGCGTCGCCGGCGCGGCCGCCGCGGGTGATGTGCGGCAGGCGCGCGGCGAAGAACATCAGCGGGCAGAACACCACCAGGAACAGGCCCAGCATGGCCTTGAACAGGGCGACGTCCAGCCGCGGCAGGATCCACAGCCCGAGCGGCAGCCCGGCCAGCGCGCCGGCGATGAACGGCCACAGCCGGCTCCACGCGAAGCCGCGCCGCACGGTGGCCACGCCGAGCAGCTGGCCGACGAGGCCGCCGAAGACGGCGAGCACCACGGCCAGCCGCGGCTCCAGCGTCCAGGCCCAGATCGACATGCAGGTCAGGCTGAAGCCGAAGCCGGTGAGGCCCTGGATGAAGCCGGCGAGGGAGGCGCCCAGGAGGATGGTGGGGAGGAGGTCCAAGGGGTGATGCAGAGGCTTGGTTATTTTGGCGGTTGCTCGCGTTGCCGCGCTTCGAACCATGCCTTGAACGCGGCTTCGTCGCCCAGCAGGTCTGTGGCTGCCCCCGCCACATAATCTCTCACGGAGTCCACACCACAGCGTTGTGCGAATCCGAGTGCACTCCACAACATCGTGTCGCGTTCGGCGATATTTTTGAGCGAGTGCAGGCATTTCGCCGACTCCGCGTACGTATATGCCAAGCCCATAGGTTCCTGCTCCCTTGCGTACAGGTTCAACGCTGTCGCGTAGCACTCCAGGGCGCTCTGCCATTGCTTCTGCTCGCGCAACAAATCCCCTTGCGACTGCAGGGTGTTGGCCTGTCCCTGTCCGAAGCTTTCCTTTTCGAACAAGGCCAGGGCACGGTCGTACAGCGCGCGCGCCTTGCCCAGCTCGCCCAGGCGGCTTTCCAGATCGCCCAGGGACCTCAGCGTGTTGGCCTGTCCCAGTCCGTCGCTTTCCTTTTCGAACAAGGCCAGGGCACGGTCGTACAGCGCGCGCGCCTTGCCCAGCTCGCCCAGGCGGCTTTCCAGATCGCCCAGGGACCTCAGCGTGTTGGCCTGTCCCAGTCCGTCGCTTTCCTTTTCGTACAAGGCCAGGGCACGGTCGTACAGCGCGCGCGCCTTGCCC
>JAZKIV010000014.1:122052-138851 GCA_040384685.1 Pseudomonadota bacterium
ACAAGGCCAGGGCACGGTCGTACAGCGCGCGCGCCTTGCCCGGCTCGCCCAGGCGGCTTTCCAGATCGCCCAGGGACTCAAAGGCCGAAGCTGGATTGGGGAGGTGGGTCGCTAGGTCCGTAAGAAGGCCGCGCGAGGCCACGATATTGAACTGGTACTGGTTGTATAGCCGCGTGTGGACCCGCTCCAGCCATCCGCTGTCCTTGTCAGCCGCGCCCGCTTCATGGCGGATCAGTGCTGTCAGATTGTTCCATTGCCGCAGCAGCCATTGCCGGGCGAACAATGCCTCCTGGGTCGAAGCAATGCTGTCAGCAGCTTTCAGAGATGGCGCATAGTGCTGCTGAAGCGCGGCCCGGCAGCGTGTCCACTGAAATCCGGCATCGCCGCGTAACGATGCGGCCTGCGCGAAGCGTGCCACCGGTGGCAGCACAGACCAGAGTCCGTCGCGCTGCGTGAGCACGTGGTGCCGCGCCAGCCACGGGCGGGCGCTTGCCCATCCGCCGACTTCCTCCAGTGCCCTCAGGGTGGCGTCGTCCATGCCTTCCGGAAAAAGCGCCACCACGGTCCAGAGATCCAGGGCACCGTCGCGCTGTGCGAGGGCGTCCGCCGTCAGGCGCAGGCTGATGTTCAAGCTGCCGTGTCGGCTGTCATCGGCCGGATCGTCGGCGGCTGTCGTTCCCAGCGCATGCCAGCGCTTCACCAGGTCGTCGTATGCATAGCAGTCACCCAGCCGCGCCATGAGCGCGAGGCTCAGGGGATGCGCTCCAAGGTCTTGCAGCACGAACGGCCGTAGAGCCTCCCGCGACGGCAGCGTGGAGGAACCCGCCCAGGTGTCGACGAACAACGCAAGCGCGTCGTCGTCCGGCAGCCTGTCTACCAGCACCGGCTTGCCCATGATCGTGGGCAGGCTCAGGCGTGAGGACACCAGCAGGCGGATGCCGGGGCGGTCGCGCAGCGCGCGCAGGATGGCTTGGCCCTCTGCGACTTCGGCCACGCTTTCGAGGTTGTCCAGGTAATAGAGCCCGTTGGGCAGGATCGCTAGCAATTGAGCAAGCGAGTCGATCTGCGGAACACCGACGCCCGTAGCCAGCAGCGCGATCAGATCGTCCGGCCGGGAGCGGTCCGGTACGCTGACGTAGTACGCCGGGGGCAACGGATTACCTTTGGCCGCCCATTCCTTCAACCACGCGCGCAACGCTGCCTTGCAGACCTCGGTCTTGCCGATGCCGCCGACACCACTGACCTCGCGGGCAGTCACCAGCGCGGCGTCGCGAGCGCTGCGCAGGAAGGCCAGCAGTTCCTCGACCACCGCGTCGCGGCCATAGACTTTGTTCTCGCGTGGCAGCAGACGGTTGTCGTCCGGGCCGGTGAGCAGAGCGGGCTGGCCGGTGTGCGGCGACTCCCGGACCGCGGCAGTGTCTACGGCGACATGCATTTCGGCTCGAATCTGCCGGGCAGGCGCGGCAGAGGCCTTCAGCTCCAGGAGAAAGTCCACCACTGTCTTGTGCAGCGTGGTCTTCCGGTTGCTCGGCTTGGCGATGCTGAAATGATCTTCGGGGAACGGGCGTGACGGCACTTTGTGCAAACCCGGGTCCGCGCTATCCAGGTCCACGACCGCGACATGGAGCACCCTGGTGAAGAATTTCAGCCATGGCCTGGTGAGCTTGACCGGGTGGCCTTCCGCGAGGACCAGGGCCTGGAAGCGACCACCGTTGTGGAGCACCTTGAACTCCTGGTTCGCGGCACGCAGATAGGCGTCGTTGCGCCCCATGTCCCCGACATGGACATTGGTGTTCAGCAGCAGGCGCAAGGCCTTTGCAAGCGAAGCCAGCTGCGATCCGCGATGCGGTGTCGCGACGAACACCACCGCCGCGATGCGATCGAGCATCGGCCGGAAATGAGGCTCCCGGTTGGCGGCGCAACGCATGGCCTCCTTGACGACGAGGCCTCCCATGCTGTGGCCTACGAGCACCCAAGGGCCGCTTCGCAGCTCACGCTCCACCGCGAGCGCGTTGAGCACGGCCACCGCTTGGTCGGGAATCCGCATCGCACTATCGGTCCAGCCCGACAACGCCGCGTCATACCCCAGGCACCACGCATGGCAGTCCGCATCCTCGCCCAGCCACTGCGGCCACAGCGTCGTGTGGTCCGCCGGGTTGTGCATCCACGTTTCGCGCGGATGCCCACCCAGCCCATGCAGGAAGACGAGATGTGGCCGGTCCGCTCCGCGCGCCGTGTGCACCCGATGCAGTTCGGCCATGCCATGCCCTCCTTGCCTACATGCCGTCGCTCCGCTTTCGGAGTATCGCTATTTTGAACACGCCCAGGCCGGCGCCCCGATCGACAAGGTCGTCTGCTTCGTCCCGCCCGCCCCCAGCGCGCAGCAGTTCGGCGTTGCCGGCGAGGCGAAGCCGGTGCCTGCCGCGTTCACCGTGAAGCTCTGCTCGCAGTTGCAGGTCTTGCCCTTGCCGGGCGTGCACGCGGGATTGGCCTTCGTGGCCTTGAATTTGGCCTTCAGCGTGTAGGTCGTCCCCTTCTTCAGCGCGAACGGCGCGGGCGAGGTCTTCACCGTCGCCGTGCCTTCCACGATGCTGGCGGATGCGTTCGCCGGCAGGCCCAGGGAGAAGGTGCCGGTGCCGCCGCTGCCTCCGCCCGACGGGCCCGGCGACGCGCACGCGCCCCAGGGCGAGGCGCCCGGGTTCAGCACGTCGCCCGCGCCGCTGGTTCCCAGGCCGCAGCAGTTCGAGCCGCTGGTGAAGCCCGGCCCGCTGGCGTTGACGGTGAAGTTCTGCTGGCAGCTGCAGGACTGGCCGGTACCGGCGCTGCAGTTGGCCGCCGGCAGCGCCGTCGCGCTGAAGGTGTAGGTCGTGCCCTGCGCCAGCGCGGCCACGGGCGGCGTGATGGACAGCGTCAGCGGGATCGTCGTCGTGCCCTGCACGATGCTGGTTTTCACGTTCGGCGGCAGGTTCACCTGGAAGCAGGCCGTGGGCGGCGCCGGCACCGACGGGCTCTGGCAGCTGTAGGGGCCCGGGCCGACCTGCAGCGTGGTTCCCTTGACGGTGGCGGTGCCCAGGCCGCAGCAGCCCGGCCCGGCGCCGGTGTAGCCGCTGCCGTCCGCCGCCACGGTGAAGTTCTGCTGGCAGGAGCAATACGCGCAATCGGCGCCGGTGCAGCCGGCCTGCGACGCGTTCAGGGTGTAGGTCTGTCCCGGCGTCAGCGCGACCACGTTCACGCCGGGCACGGCCGGCACGCCGGCCACGGAGGCCTGCGTGCCGGCCTGCATGCCGAGCGTGAACACTGCCTGCGGGCCGGGCGAGGGCGGCCAGTCCGGCTGGGCCGGCGCGTTGGCTGCGCAGAAGTTGGCCGGCGTGTTGTTCGGGACATTGTGCGGATACTGCGGCAGCATGCTCGTCACCGTGAGCGTCGTGCTCACGGCGGTGCCGTTGCTCGCATAGGCCAGCCGCGGCAGGCTGGCCGGATACGGTTGCGTGTAGTCGATCGCGCCGCCATAGGGCGTGCAGTCCGAGGCGCTCGCCGGGGCGTAGCTGCTGTCCACGCTCACGGTGTACAACTCGCAGCCGCCCGGCGGGCACGAGTAGAAACTCTCGGGCGTGCAGTCGGTGCCGGTGATGGTGCCGTTGCAGCTGCCCAGCGGCGACGACGCCGCGCTGCCCGCGTTCGGCTGCTTCTGCTGCAGGTTCAGGAACAGCATGCCGCTGGCCGCGTCGTAGAAATAGCAGTCGCCGCCCGGGCACTGCGCGGCGTTGCTCAGCGCCGCGATCGACGCGACGGCCGGCAGCGTGATCACGGAGCTCGCGGTCCCGGTGCTGCTGGCCGGCGGGGCGGGGCACAGGCTGGCGTTGCAGTTCGCGGTGCCGCTGACCACGCACATCACGTTGTCCAGGCCGTTGCAGGCCAGCGTGTTGTAGAAGCCGGGCGCCAGCGTCGATGCATTGCCGTTGACGCTCGCGAACGACTTGGCGCCCTTGCGCACGGTGATGGCCGACGCGGCCGGCGGCTGCTGGCCCTGGTTCTTGTAGCAGATGCCCACCCGCGTGCGGAACGGTTTGGCGGCCGAGATGCCGCCCGGCAGGCTGGCGTCACCGTACATCAGCGAGACGAAGTTGGGCATGCCGGCCGTCGCGCCCACGGTGTAGCCCAGGCCGTTGACCAGCTTGGGTTCGTACACGCCGTTGCCGTTGCGCCCGGACAGCGCCACGCAGGCATGGCCGGGCGTGCCGGCGCCGCCGGGCACGGCGGGGCTGCCGCAGTGGAAGGTGGAGAAGGTGCTGCCGGCGCTGATCACCGAGTCGGTGAATTGCAAGGTGCCGCCGTAGTCCACCTGGTCCTTGGTGAACACCATCACGTTGTTGTTCACGCAGTTCGCGCCGCTGGCCAGCAGGCCGTTGCACGGCGCTGTGAGCGCCGAGAATTCCAGCGTGGCGTAGCTGTAGGGGCTGATCAGCGAGGTGGGGCGGTTCTTCTCCACCACCGCGTCCTGCGCGCCGGTAGACAGGCATTCGTCGGCCGTGGCCGGGCCGGCCAGGAACGGGATGTTGTTCAGCGAGATCGGGTAAGCGCCCGGGATCGGCGTGAGGTTGACAGTCTGCGTGCCGGCGGCCACGCTGATGTAGTCGGTGAGCGTGCTGTCGCGGTCCAGGATCACGGTGAACTTGTCGCCGTCGCGGAAGTTGCCGGTGGTGATGGTCGTGGTGGCGGTGGTGCCGGGCGTCGTCGCCGTGGCCGAAGCGCAGGTGAGCTGCACGTTCTGCGTATAGACCTGGTGGCGGAAGTCGACGTTGTCGTACAGCAGCTGCTGCACGTACTGCGTGGGCGGGTAGCTGTTCTCGTTGGACTGGAACCAGCCCATCGCCGCGTCGCCCTCGTACACGAAGGGCAGGTTCTGGCACGGAATGGTGTTCTGCGCGGCCTTGTAGTAGTTCAGGTAGGTCAGGTCGGCCGTCGTCAGCGCCGGCACGATGTCCTTGTTGAAGTTGACGAAGCGCACGTGCTCCAGCCGGGCCGGGCCGTCGTAGAACATCATGCCGGCGAAGTTCCAGCTGGGCAGCGGGTAGCCGTTGCCCCACACGCCCTCGTAGCAGCCGGCATTGCCGCCGAAGCCGTTCTGGCCGGGGTAGGGGCAGGGCCCGAAGCGCAGCACGTTGTTGGCGCTCACGCCGACCACGATGGCGTCGCGCAGCAGCCCCCATTCGCCGGGCGGCGAGCCTTCGGTGCCGCCGCTGGACACCAGCGACACGCCGTCGCGGTTGGTGGCGATGCGCGCGTCGTGCAGCGCGTACCAGCTGGCGCGCACCCAGATGCCGCGGTTGCGGTTGCGCGTGGCGGTCAGCTGGTCCAGCGTCGCCACCACGTCGCAGCTGCTGGCCGTGCCCTTCTGGCTGCCGGCCAGGCAGGGGCCCTGCGGGGTGTAGAGCACCGCGCCGGAAACGCCGTCGTCCATGGCGGTGTCGAAGCCCACGTAGCAGCCGTGCGCGCGGTTGCCGGCGAAGGTGCCGGTGACGGTGGATGCACCCGGCGCCGGCAGCAGCCAGTAGCCGCGGCCGAAGGCCTGGCAGCCGGCCACCGAGTTGCCGCTGTAGGTGTTGGCCGGGTTGGTGATCCAGAAGCCGCTGGCCACGTTGTAGGCGCCCTGCACCGGCTGGCCGTCCTGGTTGTCGGTGAAGGGAACGTTGAAGCCGTTGTAGCCGTTGGCCGCGATGCCGGCGGCGCCGTTGGCGATGTAGTCGCCGCTCCAGAACGAGGCCAGCGCCGCGGTGTTGGTCGGCGCGATGCTGAACTGGCTGCTCATCGCGCCGATGCCCAGGTTGCCGGTGAAGGCGTTGCCGGTCTCGTTGCCCGCTTCCAGGTAGAACAGGTGGCCGACGGCGCGCGCGCAGACGTTGTTGGACACCGTCACGCCGTTGGTGGAGTGCAGGGTCACGCACTTGTTGTAGCTGTGGTGGACGCTATTGCTGTCCACCAGCACCTGGCCCGCCGCGACGCTGCCGGCCATGTGGAAGTGGATCGGGTAGCTGCCCAGCTGGCCCTTGCCGAATTTCTCGAGCTCCACGCCCTGCAGCGCCACCTTGGCGAAGCCGCCCATCACCATGATCTCGCCGCCCCAGGCCGGGTTGACGGTGGCCGTGACGGTGCCGGTGTCCGTTGCCGTGAGCTTGATGCTGCGGCTGACCAGGCCGACTTCGGCGCGTTCGTCCACGCCGTAGTTCTGCGCCACGCCGTCGTTGAAGGCGGCGTTGCCGGCGTCGGGCGCCTGGCCGCCGTAGTGGTAGTTCACCAGCGGCGTGGAGGAGTTCAACGTGACCGCGCAGCCGACTGTGCCCGCGCAATTGACGGACTGGATCTGCACGAATTCGGCCGTGTCGGGCGAGAAGTCGGTGCCGGCCACCACGATCCAATCGCCGGGCTGCCAGTCCACCGTGGCGGCCAGCTGCAAGCTGGTGGCGCCACCAGCGGCCACCGGCGCGCCGATGCCCTGGCCGGCGCCATAGAGCGCGGCCGGCCCGGCCGGCGCGGCGAGATAGGTCCAACTTGCCGCGCCGGCCTTGCCCGCGATGCCTTTGCCGCCGTACAGCAGCAGCGAGCCGCCCTGCATCACGCTGATGCCTTTGGCGATGGGGCTGCCGGTGGAACTGCCGGTGAAGTTCAGCGTGACCTGCCCGGTCACCGGCTGCGTGGGCGAGCCCGCCTGCAGCGTGCCGTTGACCAGGATGCCGGCGGTGTCGATCTGCAGCGTGGCGGTGCCCTGCGGCGGCAGCGTGAGCGTGCCGCCGCCGGAGATGGTGATGAATCCCAGGCCGCTGGTTCCGGTGAAGGACCGGTCGGCCACCACGTCGGGGCCGCACTGGCCGGCGGCGGAGCCGATGGTGAGGCTGCGGGTGGCGTCCAGCGTGCAGGACGAGAGTGGAACGGCGGCGGCGCCGGCCGCGGTGTGGGCGCTAAACAGCGCGAATGCCAGCGTAAGGCCCGGCAGCAGGCGAACGGCCATGGTTCCTCCCTCAAGGGAATCGTTGTTGTTGCGCAGAGGATGCCACAGCAGTGCAGTGCCTTAGGGAAAAGAGCATGCGGCTCTCCTCCACCTTGGGGATGTGGCGCCGCGCACGGGGCGCTACAACCTGCGCATGACCGCCACATCCACCGCACCCACAGACACCGCCATCGTGCGCGCCGCCATCCATCCGGGCATCGGCGTCGCGCGCGTCGGCAACAGCCCCGACGGCTACTACATCGGCCCGGAAGTCATGCAGCCGCCACCGATGGCGCCGGGCGAACTGCGCGACGCCGACGGCGCGCTCAAGCGCGAGGCCGCGCGCTTCCGCATCTACGGCTACAACGCGGCCGGCGAGGTGGTGCGCGAGCTCACCGCGGCGGACGCAACCGTCGAATGGCAGGTCGAGCTCGCCAACAAGAAGGCCGCCTGGTATGAGTTCCAGATCGCGCTGGACATCCCCGAGGCGCTCAACCCGAAAATGGCCGAACCCAGCCTGCAGCGCAACGCCGCGGTCACGGACCGCGCCAGCCTGGCGATCCTGCCGCCGCCGCGCAGCATCTCGGGCATGAATGCGGGCGGCACGGCCTACCGCTTCGACGGCGGCAGCTTCCTCGGCATGCCGGTGTCGCTGGGCGAACTGCGCACTGATGACGCCGGCCGCCTGCTGGTGCTGGGCGGCCATGGCATCTCGGCCTCGGCCGACGGCCAACCGGCCACCACCTTCGCCAACAACGACGGTTGGCACGACGACACGGCCGACGGCCCGGTGCGCGCGAAGGTGGTGCTCGGCGGCGTCGAGCTGCCGGTGGACAGCGCCTGGGTTGTCGTCGCGCCCCCCAACTACGGGCCACAGCTGCGCTCGGTGCGCACCATGGCGGCCCTGATGGAAGACGTGTTCATCCAGGCCGGCATGCTGGCACTTCCGCAGCGGGTGTCGTTCACGCGGGACATCCTGCCGATGCTGGCCCATCAGACCGGCCTGCAATGGGCCAACAAGGGCTTCGCCGCGCAGTTCGGCTGGGGCGGCCCGTTCGATGCGGAGAACCCCGCGCTGGTCGAGAAGCTGGCCAGCAGGTCGGACACCTGGAAAGAGCTGCGCCAGCAGGTGGCCAACGCCTTCCGCCAGTTCGAGCGCGACGGCAGGTCGCCGCTGCCCTGGCCCTGGATGTACGGCGACGCGATGGCCGTGCCGCCGGCCGACACGCCGCGCCAGAACGCCGCCGTCACCGACACGCAGCTGCTGATGCTGGCCAAGTGGGCCAAGGGCGAGTTCGATGCCGACTGGAACCCGGCCGTGAAGCCGCCGGCACACATCGAAGAAGTGCCGCTGCAGGAACAGCCCGGCACACTGGACCGCGCCGCCATGGACCATTGCCTGGCCGACGCCTTCCACCCCGGCTGCGAGATCACCTGGCCGATGCGCCACGCCAGCATGTACCGCGCGCCGTTCCGCCTGCGCGAAGCCGCGCCCGGCACGCCTGCGCTGCCGAACTACGGCAGCCAGCTCACGCCGGCGATCGCCACAGGCATGAGCGGGCCGCTCTATGCGCAATCGGCCGGCGACCTGACGCGCTGGATGGCCGTGCCCTGGCAGACCGACACCGCCAGCTGCCGCAGCGGCTACTACGCGGGCTATGGCCCGCGCTACGACCCCTACGTGCCCAGCTTCTGGCCGGCGCGCGTGCCCAACCAGGTGCTGAGCGAGGCCGACTACGCCATCGTCATGGACACCGAGCGGCCGCGCGAAGAGCGCATGGCCGCCTTCAGCCGCCGCGCCTCGTGGTTCCGCACCCTGGGTGCGGGCGGCTACGTGAGC
Organism: Pseudomonadota bacterium; assembly: GCA_040384685.1. Classification (GTDB taxonomy): domain Bacteria; phylum Pseudomonadota; class Gammaproteobacteria; order Burkholderiales; family Burkholderiaceae_C; genus Ramlibacter. The sequence goes on from JAZKIV010000014.1 coordinate 130,878, forward strand.
CAGATCAACAACATGGTCGCCAACTTCGGCGATATGGGCGTGCTGGAGCTGCGCCCCGGCATCGACGGCGACCCGGCCTTCCCGCCGACGATGCAGGTGGAGAACCGCATCGTGCCTGTGCCGGCACCGGCCGAGGGCTTGCTCAAAGGCACCGCCGCGCCCGCGCCGGCACCCACGCCCGAGGAGATGCCGGAGCCGTTCGACGCGCACAACGAGGAGATGCTGCGCCGCGCGCATCTCGCGCCGCCGCGGTGAGCGTGCGCGAAGCCGATGTGCTGGTGGTGGGCGCCGGGCCGGCCGGCGCCGCCGCGGCCCTGCGGCTGGCCGGCCGCTGCAGTGTGGCGATGCTGGGCCGCGCGCGCGAAACCGGGCGGTTGATCGGCGAGTCCTTGCCGGCGGCCGCGGCCCTGCCGCTGCGCGACCTGGGTGTGTGGCAGCGCTTCGTCGCGCAGGGGCATCGGCCGGCGTGGTCCAACACGTCGGTGTGGGGCGGTGACGAACCGGTGCGGCGCGATGCGCTGTTCGATCCGCACGGCCATGGCTGGCACCTGGACCGCGCGGCTTTCGATGCGCTGATGCGCGATGCCGCGGTGGATCGGGGTGCCGAGTGGCTGGCGAATACGGTGCTGCACGGCGCGCGCCATGAAGCCGGCGAGAGCCATCCCTGGCATTGCGAACTGCGCGCCGCCGATGGCACGGTGCAGCGGCTGCGCTGCCGGCTGCTGCTGGATGCGAGCGGCCGCGCTGCGCGAGTGGTGCGGCTGGCCGATGTTGCCGTGCGCAAGCCGGACCGGCTGGTGTGCCTGCACGCCTGGCTGCCCGCAGTGTCGGAGGCGCCGGTATATCCGGGCACGACATTGATCGAGGCCTGCGCCGACGGCTGGTGGTACAGCGCCGACCTGCCCGACGGCGGCAGCGTGCTGGCTTTCCACACCGATGCGGACAGCCCGCTGGTGCGGGTGTGCAAGACGGTGGAGCAGCTGGCGGCGCTGGCGCACGAACGGACGGAGCTGGTGCGTGCGCGCTGCCGCAACGCACAGGCGACGGCGCAGCCCGTGAGCATCGCGCCCGCCAACAGCCAATGGGCCGAGCAGGCCGCGGGCGCCGGCTGGCTGGCCGTGGGCGACGCCGCGCTGGCCTTCGATCCGCTCGCGTCGCAGGGGCTGCTCAACGGCCTGTGCACCGGATTGCAAGGCGCCGACCATGCACTCGCGCACCTGGATGGCGATACGCGGGCGCTGCCGGCATGGTCGGGCTATCTACAAGGCGTGCGCCAAGCCTATGAACGCAACCTCGCGGCGTACTACGCGATGGAGCGGAGGTGGGCGGACGAGCCGTTCTGGCTGCGGCGGGTTGAGGCGAGCCAGCGTGGGAGGGCCTTCACGACGCAATAATGGACGGCATGAGCCTGCTGTCATCGTTCATTCCGGTCCTGTACGCGCAGATTTCTCCGGATCGCCTGACCCTGCGGAATGCACGGACCGGGGAGGCAATTTCGGAGATTCCGGAAATGGCAATCGGTGCGAAGTCCACCATCGTCGGCGTTGGCGCCGAAGCTCGCATGCGCCAGGGGCCTGCCGTGCAAGTCGTCAACCCGTTCGCACATCCGAGATCCCTCATGTCCGACTTCACGGTGGGGGAGCAGTTGCTGAAGGCTTTCGTCCGGCGGCTGCTGCCCAAGTCGATTTTTGCGGCGGCACCAAAGATCGTGATACATCCTCTGGGTGAGCCGGCCGGAGGGCTCACCCAGGTGGAAATCCGTGCCTTGCGCGAAATGGCCCTGGGTGCCGGTGCTTCAAAGGTCGTCGTGTGGGAGGGGGCGCCCCTCACCGACCAGGAACTCCTGGCCGGCCGGTTTCCGGCAACAGGCCGCGTCTTGGACTAGTCTTGCGTTCTCGAGTTTGTCTGACCTGACGCGTGCCTACCCATAACAACTCAAGGGCGAGTTCCGAAGCAGAAATTCTTGCAGAGATGAAGCGAGAGTGGGCAGAGCGCGCCACTTTTTACTCCAATGCAGGTAAAGAAGATCGGGAACGGTGGGTGGCGCGCGCTTTTCTTCAAACGATTGGGTTGGTGTTTGAAGAATCTGATTTGATCACGCAACCGCAGCACAGCAAGATAGACATTCAATTTGCGAATGCAAAATTCCAGATCAAAGAAATTCCCGATCCAGACTTACGCCGAACTCATGAGATCCTGGCAATAACTCGAAGAGTGATGGCTGCCTCAACTCTAGCGGAAACAGTTGGGCCAGGATTCGTATATGACACGCCACCTGTCGTAGATGGATTGGCGTTGGTTATTGATCGAGCAACAAAACTATCTCTAGAAAGGCAGTACCGCGAAGAAAAAAGAGAGCTGGATTTGCTTTTTTACATCACGCGTACGAGGGCTTCATTGGTTCAGCAAAGCTCCGCCGCCGAGCAGGCGCTCGCTAGTCTGGGGTGGAGATCTATTTCCGCACTTATGGGTCAGCGAGCCGTTGTGCTTTTTGCGGCACCCGATGCTCCTGTTTTCCTGCGAGAAGCCCGTGATCGTTGCTAGATGCGTCCTGCAGGGCAGGTGGCTGCGCAACGCGCTGTAACGCATCGCGCCACAAGCCCTTTTAGCGCCCTTTACACTGCTGCCAGCTGCATCGCATCGTGCGTGAAAGGACGATTCTTGCTCCGCTTCCTGCCTTTGATTCTTTTCCTGCTGTCCGCCGCAACCGCGGTACACGCCGAGGGCGATTGGCCCGCGCGCGTGGTCGGCATCGAGGACATGAAACCGCTCACGCGCATGCGGATAGGCGTGCCCAAGTTGCGCCCCAAGGGAGAGGTCCGCGGCCCCGTTGTCGTGCGGGCCCATGTGGACGCGCAGGGCGCGGTGCACCGCGTGGCCTTGCTGGAAAGTTCCGGCAGCTCCGCGCACGACGAGGCCGCGCTGCATGCCATGCGGGCGATGCGCTTCGAGCCCAAGCAGGTCGACGGCGTGCCGGCGAGGTTACCCTCGTCGTGCCGCTGCACCTTCCGCTCGGCAAGCCTGCGGTGCAGTAGAGGGCGCGGCCGGGACGCCGGCCCGCGTTACTCGTCGTAAGCCGACATCGGCACGCAGCTGCAGAACAGGTTCCGGTCCCCGTACACGTTGTCCACCCGCCCCACCGGCGGCCAGTACTTCGCATGCCGCCGCTCGTCCAGCACGGCAGCGCCGGCTTCGCGCGGGTACGCATGCGTCCACTCGCCCTTCAGCAGCGCGGCCGCCGTGTGCGGCGCGTGCTTGAGCGGGTTGTCGTCCTGTGGCCATTCGCCGCGCTCGACGCGGCGGATCTCCTCGCGGATCGCGATCATCGCCTCGATGAAGCGGTCCAGCTCGTCGATGGTCTCGCTTTCGGTCGGCTCCACCATCAAGGTGCCGGGCACCGGGAAGCTGAGCGTGGGCGCGTGGAAGCCGTAGTCGATCAGCCGCTTGGCGACGTCTTCGGCCGTCACGCCGCTGCTGTCCTTCAGCGGGCGCAGGTCCAGGATGCACTCGTGCGCCACGTGGCCGTTGGGGCTGGCGTACAGCGTGGGGTAGTGCTCGCGCAACCGCACGCTGATGTAGTTGGCGCTCAGGATGGCGATTTCGGTGGCCTGCTGCAGGCCCTCGGCGCCCATCATGCGGCAGTACATCCAGCTGATCGGCAGCACCGCGGCGTTGCCCAGCGGCGCGGCCGACACCGCGCCCACCGTGTGGCCGCTGTCGCCGCCGGTGGCGTGCCCCGGCAGGAACGGCACCAGGTCCTCCACCACGCACACCGGGCCGACGCCGGGTCCGCCGCCGCCGTGCGGAATGCAGAAGGTCTTGTGCAGGTTCAGGTGGCTCACGTCGCCGCCGAACTCGCCGGGCGCGGCCACGCCGACCAACGCGTTCATGTTGGCGCCGTCCACGTACACGCGGCCGCCGTGTTCGTGCACCAGCGCGCACAGCTCCTTCACCTGGGTCTCGAACACGCCGTGCGTGCTCGGGTAGGTGATCATCACGCAGGCCAGGTCGTCCTTGTGCTGCGCGCACTTGGCGGCCAGGTCGGCCATGTCCACGTTGCCATTCGCGTCGCAGGCCGTCACCACCACCTGCATGCCCGCCATCTGCGCGCTGGCCGGGTTGGTGCCGTGGGCGGACGAGGGGATCAGGCAGACCTTGCGGTGGCCCTGGCCGCGGCTGGCGTGCCAGGCCTGGATGGCCAGCAGGCCGGCGTACTCGCCCTGCGATCCGGCGTTGGGCTGCAGGCTCACGCCGGCATAGCCGGTGGCTTCGCACAGCCAGGCGCGCAATTGTTCGTCCAGCTCGGCGTAGCCCTGCAGCTGGTCGCGCGGCGCGAACGGGTGGATGTGCGCGAACTCCGGCCAGGTGATGGGGATCATCTCGCTGGTGGCGTTCAGCTTCATGGTGCAGCTGCCCAGCGGGATCATGCTGCGGTCCAGCGCCAGGTCCTTGTCGGACAGCGCGCGGATGTAGCGCAGCATGCCGGTCTCGCTGTGGTGCGTGTTGAACACCGGGTGCGCAAGGTACGCGCTGGTGCGGCGCAGCTCCTGCGGGATCAGCGGCTCGATGCCTTTCTCGAACGCGTCGAACACCGGCAGGGCCTGGCCGTCCTTGGCGAACACCTGCCACAGCAAGGCCACGTCCTCGCGCGTGGTGGTCTCGTCCAGCGAGATGCAGATGTAGTCGTCCCAGGCCACACGGATGTTGGCGCGCAGCGCGCGCGCCTTGGCGGCGAAGGCCTCGGCCTGGCCCGGCACGTGCAGCGAGATGGTGTCGAATGCCGAGCGCGGCCGTGCCGGCTGGCCCAGCTGCTCCAGACCGCGCGCCAGGATGGCGGTGTAGCTGGCGACGCGCTGGGCGATGCGTTTCAGCCCCCGCGGGCCGTGGTACACGGCGTACATGCTCGCCACCACGGCGGGCAGCACCTGCGCCGTGCAGATGTTGGAAGTCGCCTTCTCGCGGCGGATGTGCTGTTCGCGCGTCTGCAGCGCGAGGCGGTAGGCCGGGTTGCCGTGCACGTCCACGCTGACGCCGACCAGCCGGCCGGGCAGCGAGCGCTTGTACTCGTCGCGGCAGGCCATGAAGGCGGCGTGCGGGCCGCCCGCGCCCATCGGCATGCCGAAGCGCTGCGTGGTGCCGACCACGATGTCGGCATCGAACTCGCCGGGCGGCACCAGCAGGGTCAGCGCCAGCAGGTCGGCCGCGACGATGAAGGCGGCCTGCTTGGCGTGCACCGTCTGCACGTCGGCGCGCAGGTCGTCGATGCGGCCGCTGGTGGCCGGGTACTGCGCCAGCACGGCGAAGTAGTCGCCCGCCAGCAGCGCGGCCCATTCCTCGGCCGAATTGGCCAGCACCACCTCGAAGCCCAGCGGCTGCGCGCGCGTCTGGATCACCTCGATGGTCTGCGGATGGCAGTCGCCCGCCACCACGAAGCGGTTGCTCTTGCTCTTCACGCTGCGGCGCGCCAGCGTCATGGCCTCGGCCGCCGCCGTGGCTTCGTCCAGCATGGAGGCGTTGGCGATGGGCATGGCGGTGAGGTCGCACACCATGGTCTGGAAATTCACCAGCGCCTCCATGCGGCCCTGGCTGATCTCGGCCTGGTAGGGCGTGTAGGCGGTGTACCAGGCCGGGTTCTCCAGCACGTTGCGCAGGATCACGCCCGGCGTGTGCGTGCCGTAGTAGCCCTGGCCGATGAAGCTCTTGAACACCTGGTTCTTCGACGCCATCGCGCGCAGCTCCTTCAGCGCGGCGGCCTCGCTCGCGGCCGCCGGCAGCTTCATCGGCGTGGCGCGCGCGATCGAGCGCGGCACGATGCTGTCGATCAGCGCGCGGCGCGAGGCCTCGCCGATCACCGACAGCATCAGGCGCTCGCCCTCGTCGTCGATGCCGATGTGGCGGGCGATGAATTCGGACGGGTTCTCGAGCTCGCCCAGCGGGCGGGCGGATTGCATCAACATTCGGGCTCCAAATGACGAAATGACTTGCCGCTGCGCGGCTGGATGACGAAATGACCGGTCATGCGCGCAGCGCCGTCATCGATGCGGCGATCGCCGCAAGGTCATGCGCGCGCAGCGCGCGTCATGCGTTGTCCTTGACGAACTTCTGGTAGGCCGGCTCGTCCATCAGCTGGTCGAACTCGGTCATGTCCTTGATCATCATCTTGAAGAACCAGCCGTTGCCCATCGGGTCCTTGTTGGCCAATGACGGGTCGGCGCGCAGCGCCTCGTTCACCTCGGTGACCTCGCCGCCGACCGGCATGAACAGGTCGGCCGCGGCCTTCACCGACTCGACCACGCCGGCCACCTCGCCCTTGCCGTAGACCTTGCCGGCCTCGGGCAGGTCGACGAACACCACGTCGCCCAGCGCGTCCTGCGCATGCAGCGTGATGCCGACCACGGCATATTCATGCTCCTCGAGCTGGATCCATTCGTGCTCGGGGGTGTACCTGACGGTCATGGCGTTCTCCTTGTGTTGCCGGCGTTCAGCCGCGGTAATAGCGATTGGGAATGAAAGGCATGGCGCTCACTTCCATGGGCACCGGCTTGCCGCGCACGATGGCGTTCAGGCGCGTGCCGGCGGCGGCCAGCGCGGGCGGCACGTAACCCATGGCGACCGGCTTGTCCGCGCTCGGACCCAGCAGGCCGCTGGTGACTTCGCCCACGCGCACACCCTGCGCGTCCTGCCCGTTCTGCACACCCTGCGCGTCCTGCAGTTCGGTGTGCTCGCGCACCGGCACGCGCTCCAGCGCGACCAGGCCGACGCGCTTGCGCTCCAGCGCAACGGTGCCGTCCAGCTGGCCCAGCACCTTGGCCGCGCCGGGGAAACCGCCGGCGCGCGCACCGCCGGTGCGCCGCACCTTCTGGATGGCCCAGTTCAGCGCGGCCTCGATGGGCGTGGTGGTGGTGTCGATGTCGTTGCCGTAGAGGCACAGGCCGGCTTCCAGGCGCAGCGAGTTGCGCGCGCCCAGGCCGATGGGCTTGACCTCGGGCTGCGCCAGCAGGGCGCGCGCCAGGGCGTCGGCCTTGGCCGCAGGCACCGAGATCTCGAAGCCGTCCTCGCCGGTGTAGCCGCTGCGCGTGATGAAGAGCTCGGCGCCCTCCCAGTCGAAGCGCTCGCCGGTCATGAACACCAGCTTCGCCACGCCGGGCAGCAGGCGCCGCAGCGCGTCCACCGCCTTGGGGCCCTGCAGCGCGAGCAGGGCGCGATCGGGCATCGGGACGACCTGGCAGCGCATGCCGATGCGCGACTGGATGTGCGCGATGTCTTCGACCTTGCAGGCGCCATTGACGACCACGAACAGGTCGTCGCCGCGGTTGGCGAACATCAGGTCGTCGATGATGGTGCCCTCGTCGGTCAGCAGCAGGCCGTAGCGCTGCTTGCCCACCGGCAGGTCGATCACGTCGACCGGCATCAGGGTCTCGAACGCGGCTGCGGCATCCGGGCCGACCAGCCGCAGCTGGCCCATGTGCGAGACGTCGAACAGGCCGGCGGCGCTGCGTGTCTGGTGGTGCTCGGCCATCACGCCGGCGGGGTACTGCACGGGCATGGAATAGCCCGCGAACGGGACCATGCGGGCACCGAGTTCCAGGTGCAGGGCGTGCAGGGGAGTCTTGAGTAGCTCTTGTTCTTGGGCGGACACGGCGGCTCCAGGGGCGTTCGAAACCATGGTAGCGCGCGTGCACCCACCATGGGCGGCCCCTGCTGTCCGCTTTACCTGAGAGATTCACCCCCTCGCAGGGGCTTGCTCCTTCGGTGGGCCGCCTGGGCGGCGGCCTCTCTCCAGCAAGGAAACGCCCCGCTAAGGGCGCTTGTCAGTCCTGGGTACCTGAGCGTTCGGCTGTGCGCCTGCGCCTTCGGTGGCTCCCGCCGGGGGAACTCTCTCCTGACCGGTGGGATTGTAGCGCCCGCGCCGCCGCCGACCTACTTGTGATAGACCAGGTCGCGCAGGCCCAGGGAGAGCCCGGGCACGTAGGT
>JAZKIV010000015.1:0-82860 GCA_040384685.1 Pseudomonadota bacterium
GGCCACCTTGCCGGCGATCATCACGTCGGTGGCGCGCTTGATGCCGTCCACCAGCGACTCGCGGCAGCCGTACAGGTTGTCGAACTTGCTCTTGGTGACCGAGTCGTTGACATTGATCGCGCGGAACAGCAGCGTGCCCTTGGCCGACATCTCGTTCAGGCGGTGCACGCCGGTGGTGGTTTCCTCGGTCACGCCGACGATCTGGGCGGACTTGCGGCTGTACCAGGTCGGGTCTTCCTGCAGCTTCTTGCGGATCGAGGCGAACAGGATGCGCTCCTCCTCGCTGTGGCCGTCGCCGGCGACCAGCGAGGCGTCCTTCTCGGCGCGCTTGCCCAGGTGCATCAGCAGGGTCGCGTCGCCGCCGTCGTCCAGGATCATGTTGGGGCCTTCGGCATCGCTGCCCTTGGCGCCGAAGTCGAAGATGCGGTGGGTGTAGTCCCAGTAGTCTTCCAGCGACTCGCCCTTGATGGCGAACACCGGCGTGCGGCCGGCGGCGATGGCCGCGGCCGCGTGGTCCTGGGTGGAGAAGATGTTGCACGAAGCCCAGCGCACCTGGGCACCGAGCGCCTGCAGCGTCTCGATCAGCACGGCCGTCTGGATCGTCATGTGCAGGCTGCCGGTGATGCGCGCGCCCTTGAGCGGCTGGCTCTTCGCGAATTCCTGGCGGATGGCCATCAGGCCCGGCATCTCGGTTTCGGCGATGCGGATTTCCTTCTTGCCCCAGGCGGCCAGCGACAGGTCGGCGATGGCGCTGTCCTGGTCGGCAGCGGGTTTGAGAACGGCGTTCATGAGAGGCTCCAAAAGCTTGGGTTGGTCAACCACGTTCTGGAGGCGATCAGGCTCACCACACGGAAACGTGGGTGAGCGTCGTTGCGATGGGATTCCGAGCCTCGCGCCGGGCGCATCTGGGAACCAGACGGCGGCGCTGCAACGCTCCTCGGATGGGCGCGATTGTGCCATCGAAGCCCGGGCGGCGCTAGACTCGGCCCCATGAAAGCCCGGCTGCTGCTGTCACTGTTCGTTTCACTGCTCATCGGTTGGCCGGCCTGGGCACAGCAGCCTGCCCGGCCCGCCAGCGCCTATGTCGACACGCGCGAGGAATGCACGCTGCTGGGCGGCAACTGGCTGCCGGGCGGCGACGGCTGGCAGTCGTCCTGCCGCATGCAGTGGACGCGCGAGGAATGCCTGCGGCTGGGCGCCGGCTGGACCGCGCAGCCGCGCGCGGCCGCGGGCGGCGTCTGCACCGCGCGCGTGTCGCCGGCCGCCACGGCCCGGCAATGCACCGAACACGGCGGCACCTGGGGCCCAGCGGATTCGCCGATGCCGCTGTGCCGGTTCGAGCCCGCCGCGCAGCGCAAGCCGGCGGTGCGCGCCGCACCCGACGCCAACCAGCGCTGCGACAGCCAGAAGGACTGCATCTACGGCTGCGTGTACTCGGGCCCGGCGGTCGCGCCCGGTGCCGACGTGATCGGCCGCTGCCGTGCCACCAACGAAGCCGCGGGCTGCTTCTCCATGGTCGAAAGCGGACGCCTGGCCGGCCGCATCTGCGTGAATTGATGGCGACGAAAAAACGAGCCGCCGCTGCGCCTGCCGCACCCGCGAAGACGAATGGCCCGGTGGTCCCGCCGATCGAGCCGATGCTGGCGAAGATCGCCGATGCGCTGCCGGAAGAACCCGGCTTCCTGTTCGAGCCCAAGTGGGATGGCTTTCGCGCCATCGTGTTCCGCGGCAACGACGAAACGCACATCCAGAGCCGCGACCTGAAGCCGCTGAACCGCTATTTCCCCGAGCTGGAAAAAGCGCTGCACGAGATGCTGCCCAAGGGCTGCGTGCTGGACGGCGAGATCGTGGTGGCCGGCCCGCGCGGGCTGGACTTCGACGCGCTGCAGCAGCGCATCCATCCGGCTCCGTCGCGCATCGCGCGGCTGTCGAAGGAAACGCCGGCCGGCTTCGTCGCCTTCGACCTGCTGGCCGCCGGCGGACGCTCGACCATGGAGCTGCCCCAGGCCGAGCGGCGCGTGCGGCTGGAGCGGCTGCTGGGCCGGCCGAAGCCGCCGCTGTACCTCACACCGGTCACGCGCGACCGCGCGCAGGCCGTCGAGTGGCTGGAGCACTTCGAAGGCGCGGGGCTGGACGGCGTGATCGCCAAGCTCGACAGCGCCGTCTACCAGCCCGGCAAGCGCGCCATGCTGAAGATCAAGCACGCGCGCACCGCCGACTGCGTGGTGGCGGGCTTCCGCTGGTACAAGGACCGCACCGACGCCGTCGGCTCGCTGCTGCTGGGCCTGTACGACGACGGCGGCGTGCTGCACCACGTCGGCGTGACTTCGTCCTTCACCCTGGCGATGCGCGAGGAGTTGCTGAAGGAGCTGGAGCCGCTGCGCAAGGACGCGCTCAAGGACCATCCCTGGCGCGAATGGGCCGGCGCCAATGTCAGCGACGACCAGCGCATGCCGGGCGAGAACCCGGAACCGCCCCGGATGCCCGGCGCGGTGAGCCGCTGGAGCGGCGGCAAGGACCTGAGCTGGGAAGCGCTGCGGCCCGAGCGCGTGGTGGAGGTCAAGTACGACCACCTGCAGGGCAACCGCTTCCGCCACGCCGCCGTGTTCCTGCGCTGGCGCCCGGACAAGCCGGCGACGGAGTGCCGTTACGACCAGCTGGAAGTGACGACGCCGTTCGAACTTGCGAAGGTCTTCGGCGCGTAAGTCATTCGGCGAAGCGGTCGCGCCGTGCCAGTTCGCGAAACCAGCGCACCCACAGCGCCGCCACCAGCAGCGTGCCGCAGCCGCCCAGCACCACCGAACCCACCGGCCCCATCAGCGCCGCGGTCGCGCCCGACTCGAACTCGCCCAGCTGGTTGCTGGCGCCGATGAAGATGCTGTTGACGGCGGCGACCCGGCCGCGCATCGCGTCCGGCGTCTCCATCTGCGCCAGGGTCTGGCGCACCACCACGCTGACCATGTCGGCGCCGCCCGAGATGGCCAGCACCGCCAGCGACAGCAGCAGGTGGGTCGACAGCCCGAACACCAGCATGCACGCCCCGTACAGCGCCACCGACAGCAGCAGCTTGCGGCCGACGTGGCGCGCGAGCGGCCAGCGTGCGAGCGCCAGCGCGACCACCAGCGCGCCGACCGCCGGCGCCGAGCGCAGCAGGCCGAGGCCGGTCGCGCCCACGTGCAGGATGTCGTCGGCGAAGATCGGCAGCAGCGCCGTCGCGCCGCCCAGCAGCACGGCGAACAGGTCGAGCGAGATCGCGCCCAGCAGCACACGGTTGTGGGCGATGAAGCCGATGCCGGCCGCGAGCGTGCGCAGGGTGACCGGCTCGCGCGCCGGCGGCACGTGCGCGTAGCGAACGCCGAAGCACAGCAGCACGCCGGCGGCGAACAGCGCCACGCAGGTGCCGTACACCACCGGGAAGCCGGCCGCGAACAGCACGCCGCCGATGGCCGGGCCGGCAATGATCGCGCCCTGCACGCCGGCGGCGCTGAAGGCCATGGCGCGCGGCAGGATCCCGGCCGGCACCAGTGCCGGAATCAGCGCCTGCTGCGCCGCCATCTGCAGCGGCCGCAGCGCGCCCAGCACCACCGAAAAGGCGAAAAGCAGCCCGCGCGACACGCCGTCGGCGGCGCTGGCGCCGGCCAGCAGCAGCGCCACCACGCACTGCACGGCCAGCGACAGCTGCACCAGACGCGCGCGGTGGAAGCGGTCAGCCGCGTGGCCGGCCGGCAGCGCGGCGGCCAGCGCGGGCAGGAACTGCAGCAGGCCGACCAGCCCCAGGTCCCAGGCGCTGCCGGTCAGCTGGTACATGTGCCAGCTGATGGCCAGCATCAGGATCTGGCTGGCCGCGGTGCCCGCCAAACGGGTCAGCCAGAGCCGGAAGAAAGCGCGGTGCCGCAGCAGCTCCATGGAACGGGCAAAGCGGCCACTCTAGCCGATGCGGCACCCGTGCTCAGCCGGGTGCGTCGTCGGGATCGGGCGCTTCCTGCTTGGGCCGCGAACACGCCGGCACGTTCAGCGGCGCTTTCGGCGTCAGGGCGCTCCCGTGGCCGTGCGCAAGCCGTACGCCGCGGCGACGCGCTGCAGCTTGTTCGGGTTCATCACGTTGTCGATGCGCTGGATGCGATCGTCGTCGCCCGCGCGCAGCTGGACCACCGACCAGAGCACGCCGTCCGCGCCCAGCAGCGCGGCCGGCCAGCCGTTCACCGTCTCGATGCGCACCGCGAGGCCAGGCGGAACCTGCCTGGAGACGGCTGCGAACAGGCGCGACACGGCGCGCACGCCGGTGATCGGCCGCGCCGCTGCGTTGACGAAGCCGCCGCCGTCGGCGCGCGACTCCACGTCGTCGGCCAGCATCCGCGCCAGCTCGTCCACGTCGCCGCGCTTCACTGCCGCGACAAAGGACAGCAGCAAGGCGCGGTGGCGTTCGGCCGGCGCGACCGCGCGCTTGTGCGCGGCCAGGCTCTGCCGCGCCCGATGCAGCGCCTGGCGGCAGGCCTCGGGCGTGCGGTCCAGCATGGCCGCGACCTCGGCATGCGCGTAGTCGAACACCTCGACCAGCACGAACACCGCACGCTCCAGCGGGCTCAGCGCGTCCAGCAGCGACACGAAGGCGAGCGAGATCGATTCCAGCCGCTGCAGGTCGTCCTCGGGCCCGTCCTCCAGCGCCGCCACCGGCTCGGGCAGCCACACGCCGGGGTACTCCTCGCGCTTGCGGCGCGCGCTCTTCAGCTGGTCCAGGCAGATGTTGGCCACCATGGTGGTGAGAAACCCCGCCGGGTTCTGCACCGCCTCGCGCGGCTGCGCGTACCAGCGCGTGTAGGCTTCCTGCACCGCGTCCTCCGCCTCGCCCGCGCTGCCGAGCATGCGATAGGCCAGCGCAAACAGGCGCCGGCGCTCGCGCTGCAGCAGGAGATCGACCTCGGCGCTCATCGCGTCAACCCGCCGCGGCCAGCGACTGCGACGCGTGGCCGGTGTGCTTCCACACCACCGCACGGTGGCCGCGCGCTTCCAGCACCAGCCCCCACCAGGTCGAGCGGCAGATCATTTCCTTGAACCAGGCCGCGCGGCGGCCGGTGAGGACGCGGCCGGTGAGCCGGCCCTCGGCATCGGCCCACGGCACGATGCCGTCGCGCCGCCCGAGGCTGACGCAATAGAACAGCAAGGCATAGTCGAAGGCGCTGCCCTCTTGTCCGATGAGTTCACGCGCAAGATTGTCGCCCACGTGCACGCCCATCGGCATCGCGGTCTTGCAGCCCATGGGCAGTTCCTGCCCCGGCGGCAAGGCCGGCGCGGCAAGGTCGCCGGCCGCGTAGATCCACGGATGCGACAGCGAGCGCAACTGCGGATCGACCAGCACCTGCCCGCGCGCATTGGTGCGCAGCCCGGCCTGGCGCGCCAGCGCGGGCAGCGCGAAGCCGGCCGCCCAGACGCACAGGTCGAACGCGAGCGGGCCCTGGCCGGTTTCCAGGCGCGTGGCGCCGACGGCGTCCACCCGCACATGCTCGTGCAGCGCGATGCCGAACCGCCGGGCCAGCGTGTCCAACAGGTAGCGCCGCCCGGCCGGGCCGAAGTCCGGGCCGATCACGCCGTGCGCCACCAGCTGCACCCGCAGGCGCGGGAAGGCGTCGGCGATCTCGCTGGCCGACTCGATGCCGGTGAGCCCCCCGCCGACCACGGCGACGCGCGCCCCATCGGGCAGGGCCGCCAGGCGTGCGTGCAGTGCCGGCACCGACTCCGGCGCCAGCGTGAACGCGTGCGCGGCCACGCCGGGTACCGCGTTCACGTCGGGCATGGAGCCGAGCGCGAGCACCAGCTGGTCCCAGCCGAGCGTCTGCTCGCCGACCCGCAGCGTGCGCGCGGCCGGGTCCAGCGCCTCGGCATAGCCGCTGACCAGCTCGATGCCGCAACGGCCGAGCAGCCTGTCGAGGCGCCGCTCGGGCAGTTGCTGGCCGGCGGCCGCCTGGTGCAGGCGGATGCGCTCGACCAGCACGGGCTTCGGGTTGATGAGCCGGATGCGCACCGGCGTGCGCTGCACGCGGGCGCGATGGGCCAGCCGGGCGGCGCAGGCCACTCCGGCATAGCCACCGCCAACGATCACGATCTGCATCATGGGGATTCCTTTCCTTTGGGTCTTTCCCCTATGACGAGCGGGCCACCCGGAACGTGACGGTGCCGCCGCACGCCGTTGGCAATCTTTGCCAAGCCGGTAAAATGCCGGCATGAGCTCGGTCACGATGAACATCTCCCTCACGGAAGACCTGAAGACCTTCGTCGACGCGCGCGTCAAGGCACGCGGCTACAGCACCTACAGCGAGTACGTGCGCGACCTCGTGCGCAAGGACGAGGAGCGGGCGAAGGAAGAGCGCTTCAAGGCGCTGATCGAAGAGGGGCTGGCGTCGCCGATCGATCCGCAGCCGTGGCCGCAACAGCTTGAGGCCCTCCACGCCCGGATCAAGGACGCCGCCGCTTCGGCAGGCAAGAAGGCGTGAAGCCGCTGCTGCGGCGGCGCCGGGCTTCGAAGGATATCGAGCAGGCCGCCGTCTGGTACGCGGAAACCGCGGGGCTGGAGTTGGCCGAGCGCTTCCTGCGGGAGGTCGATGCCGCGTTCGAGCACATCGGCGCGCATCCCGGCACAGGCTCGCCGCGTTATGGGCAGTTGCGGCCGGGCACGGAACTGCGGTTCTGGACCCTGCGGCGCTTCCCGTACGCGGTGTTCTACGTTGAGCGGCAGGACGACATCCAGGTCATCCGCGTGCTCCACCAGGCCTCCGACATCCCGGCGCACCTTGACGAGAATTGAATGGATTGAATTTTGTCGTACGCAACTGAAACCCGGCGCCGCCGCACCTTCGCCATCATTTCCCACCCCGACGCGGGCAAGACCACGCTGACGGAAAAGCTGCTGCTGTTCTCCGGCGCGATCCAGATCGCGGGCGCGGTGAAGGGCCGCAAGGCCTCGCGCCACGCCACCTCCGACTGGATGGAGATCGAGAAGCAGCGCGGCATCTCGGTGGCCTCGTCGGTGATGCAGATGCTGTATCGCGACCACGTGGTCAACCTGCTGGACACGCCGGGCCACAAGGACTTCTCGGAAGACACCTACCGCGTGCTCACCGCCGTCGATTCGGCGCTGATGGTGATCGACGCGGCCAACGGCGTGGAAGCGCAGACGCGCCGGCTGATCGAGGTCTGCCGCCAGCGCGACACGCCCATCATCACCTTCGTCAACAAGATGGACCGCGAGGTGCGCGAGCCGCTGGACATCCTGGACGAGGTCGAGCGCGAGCTGGGCATGCCCTGCGTGCCCATGACCTGGCCGGTCGGCAAGGGCAAGAATTTCGGCGGCATCATGAACCTGCGCAGGCAGGCGATGACGGTGTTCGAGTCGGGCAGCGAGAAGCGCCCGCAGGATCTCGACACCGTGCCGCTGTCCGACACCGAGGAACTGCGCAGGCGCTTCGGCGCCGAGTACGACGGCGCGGCCGAGAGCATGGAACTCGCCGCTGGCGCGTCGCCCGAATGGGACCACGCGGCCTTTCTCGCGGCCAGGCAGACGCCGGTGTTCTTCGGCTCGGCCGTCAACAATTTCGGCGTGATGGAAGTGCTGGACGCATTGGTCGACCTGGCGCCGGCGCCGCAGCCGCGCAGGAGCATGGTGGTGGTCAACCGGCAGCCGCAGGAAAAAACCATGCAGCCGGACGATGCCGCCTTCTCCGGCGTGGTGTTCAAGGTGCAGGCCAACATGGACCCCTCGCACCGCGACCGCATCGCCTTCGTGCGCATGGCCTCGGGCAAGTACACGCCGGGCATGAAGCTGAAGGTGCAGCGCACCGCCAAGGAACTGCGCCCGACCTCGGTGGTCACCTTCCTGTCGCAGCGGCGCGAAGCGGTGGACGAGGCCTATGCCGGCGACATCATCGGCTTCACCACGCACGGCGGCGTGCAGCTGGGCGACACCATCACCGACGGCTCGCTCAACCTGCAGTACACCGGCCTGCCCTTCTTCGCGCCGGAGCTGTTCCAGGTGGTGGTGCTGAAGAACCCGCTGCGCACCAAGCAGCTGCAGCAGGGCCTGGCGCAGCTGGGCGAGGAAGGCGCGATCCAGGTGTTCCGCCCCGAGATCGGCGGGCCGATGCTGCTGGGCGCGGTCGGCCAGCTGCAGTTCGAGGTGGTGCAGCACCGCCTGAAGACCGAGTACGACTGCGACGTGCGGCTGGAGAGCTGCCCCTACACCGGCGCGCGCTGGATCACGGCCGACACGCCGGCCGAGCTGCGCGCCTTCACCGACGCCTACCCGCAGCGGATGGCGCTGGATGCGGCCGACGCGCTGGCCTTCCTGTGCACCTCGCCGTACGACGTGCGCCTCGCGCAGGAGCGCTTTCCGAAGATCCATTTCCATCCGCTGCGCGAGCACGCAGGATTGAGCCTGCACAACGCCGGCTGAGGAAGCGACGACATGCTGCCGCTCGCCGACTGGCCCGCCGCCGACCGCGCCCGCATCGCGGGCGTGTTCACCGACATCGACGACACGCTGACCACCGAGGGTGTGGTCACCGGCGACGCGCTGCAGGCCTTGGCCGCGCTGCGCGCCGCCGGCATCCGCGTGATTCCGATCACCGGCCGGCCGGTGGGCTGGAGCGAGCCGTTCGCGCTGCAGTGGCCGGTGGATGCGATCGTGGCGGAGAACGGGGCGGTGGCGCTGTGCCCTCGCCCGGGTCCATTGAAGAAGCTCTATCAACAGGACGAAGCGCTGCGCGCCGCCAACTTCGGGCGCATGCAGCAGGTGGCGCAGCGCATCGTGGCGGAAATTCCCGGCGCGCAGCTGGCGCGCGACAGCGCGGGCCGCGAGACCGACATCGCCATCGACCACAGCGAATACACGCAGCTGCCGCAGGCCATGGTGAACCGCGTGGTCGCGCTGATGGAGCAGGAAGGCATGAACGCCACCGTCAGCTCGATCCACGTCAACGGCTGGTACGGCGACCACAACAAGCTGTCGGGCGCGCGCTGGGCCGTGCGCGAGCTGCTGGGGCGCGAGCTGGATGCCGAGATCGAGCGCTGGGCCTACGTCGGCGATTCGACCAACGACGTACTGATGTTCGAGCACTTCCCGCACAGCATCGGCGTGGCCAACATCCGCCGCTTCGCATCGCAGCTCACGCATCCGCCG
Source organism: Pseudomonadota bacterium (assembly GCA_040384685.1). Classification (GTDB taxonomy): domain Bacteria; phylum Pseudomonadota; class Gammaproteobacteria; order Burkholderiales; family Burkholderiaceae_C; genus Ramlibacter. Next base: position 9,170 of record JAZKIV010000015.1, read on the forward strand.
CGCTACGTCACGCAGGGCGAGCGCGGCGCCGGCTTCGCCGAAGTGGCGCACGCGATCCTGGCTACCCGCTGAGCTTTCAGCTGCGCGCCATGCAGTGTTCGCGGCACGCCTGGCCGAACGCCTGCAAGGTGCGCTCGTAGAACGGATGTTCGGCGTGCCGCCACTCCGGGTGCCACTGCACACCGTAGGCGAAGGCGCGCGCCCCTTCCACCCGCACGCCTTCCACCAGCCCGTCGGGCGCATGCGCCTCCGCGACCAGGCCACGGCCCAGCTGCCTGATGCCCTGGCCGTGCAGCGAATTGACCTGCGCGCGCTCGCCGCCGGCCCATTGCACGAAGGCGCTGCCCGGCGCAAGCCGCACCGGGTGGCGCTCGGCGAACTGCACCGCCAGATCTTCGCTGTCCGGCTCGCGGTGGTCCAGGAAGCCGGGCTCGCCGTGCACCTGCTGGTACAGGCTTCCGCCCAGCGCCACGTTCATTTCCTGCAGCCCGCGGCACACGCCGAACAGCGGCACCGCCGCCTGCAGCGCCACCCGCACCAGCGCCATGGTCAGCGCGTCGCGGCGCGGGTCCAGCAAGTCGGTGGGCAGCGCGTTGGCGCCGAAGTGGCGCGCCTCCACGTTGGAGGGCGACCCGGTGAGCAGCACGCCGTCGACCAGCGGCAGCAGGTCCGGCACGTCGGTGGCGCCGGCCATGGGGAACAGCACCGGCTGCAGGCCCATGGCGGTGGCCGCCGCCGCGTAGCGGTCGGCCAACACGGTGTACCCGCCGGGATCCGACAGGTCGAGGTTGCGGTGGCAGGCGGGCAGCCAGACCAGGGGCTTGTGCACGGCCATGCGGCCATGGTGCCCCAGGCACGTGCGCACAGCTCGCCGGCGCTTCGCCAATCGGCGTCGGACGCTGCCGACGCCAAGGCGGCGCTCAGCTGGTGGTCTTGGCCAGGCCGAGCTTTTCGATCAGCGCTTTCTCCCTGGCGAAGGTGTCCTGCGCGAATTTGGTGTACTGCGTGGAACTCATGTAGATCGGCACCATGTCGTAGCGGTCCAGCGCCTGCACGTAACTGGGCTGCTCCATCGCGGCCTTGAAGGCGTCGTGCAGGCGCTTCACCACGGCCGGCGGCGTGTCGCGCGGCGCGCCGATGCCGAACGGCGAGTTCTGCACGATGTTCAGGCCCAGCTCCTTGAGCGTGGGCACGTCGGGGAACTTGGCCAGCCGCTTGTCGCCCCAGGTGTTGAGCACGCGCAGCTTGCCGGCCTGCACCTGGGGCGCGAAACCGGTGGAATCGGCCGCCGCCATGATGTGACCGCCCAGGATGGCCTGCATCAGGTCGGCGCTGCCCTTGTAGGGCACGTGCTGCAGCTGCATGCCCAGTTGCTGCGCGACCAGCTCGGTGGTCAGGTGCGGGCTGGTCAGCGCGCCGGTGGAACCGTAGGTGAGCTTGCCGGGATTGGCCTTGGCCCAGCCGACGAAGTGGGTCCAGGTCTTCAGCGGCGAGTCGGTCGGCACCACGATGCCGAAAGCATAGCCGGTCACGTTGATGACGTAGGCAATGTCCTTGACCGGGTCCCAGTTGATCTTGGTGGTGTAGGGCAGGCGGAACACGCCCAGCGGGATCTGCGCCACCGTGTAGCCGTCGGGCTGCGAGCTCTGCAGCTGCTGCGCGGGCAGGCTGCCGGCCGCGCCCGGCTTGTTCTCCACCACCACCGGCTGGCCGAGCAGCTTGCCGGCGTTGTCGGCCAGCTGGCGCATGGTGATGTCGGTCGGGCCGCCGGCCGGGAACGCGATGATCAGCTTGATGGGCTTGGCGGGGAATGCCTGGGCGAACGAAACGCCCAGGGTGCTGGCTGCGGTGCCCGCAGCGGCAGCCTGGATGAGTTGACGACGGCGCATGGATGGCTCTCCTGGAAGCCGCCCATTGCAGCGCATGCGACGCGCGCCTGCATCGGGACTGACCCGGTCCGGCAGTCGCCAAGGCTACAGCCCTGGCGCTGCGTCACGCGGCTCAGCAGCCTTCCGGCTTGTTCTCGCCGCGGTACGGCAGCGTGCCCGTCAGCGTGACGGTGCGTCCCGTGCCCTGCGTCGAGGTGAAGACGGCGTTGTTGAAGGTCACCACGTTGTTCACCCGGTCGACCACGGCATTGGTCGTGCCGTCCAGCCGGAATTCGATGGCGTCGACCGCGATGAAGCTCACGCGCAGCGCGCTGGTGCCCGGCAGGTAGCGTAGGTCGCCGTCCATTACGCGGGTGCTGCCCGCCTGCGGCAGGGCGCTGAAGTGGAAGCGGCAGGTCTCCGGGTCGCCACCGACCGGGTTGAACTTCACCACGTCATTCAGCTGCAGGTCGGCGGTCGTGTAGGTGCCGTTGAGCTGCGTGTCGCCCGCGGCGGTCACCGCCAGCGCGGCGGGCCTGCCGCTGGAGCGCGGGTCGTTCTCGAAATCGCCCCCGCCGCCGCAGGCGCTGAGTAGGACGGCCGTTGCGAGCGCAACGGCGGGAAAGGAATGACGGAGTTGCATACAGCCTCATGCGGTTCGATGGAACGCACGAGCGTAGGAAGCCGCTGCCGCATACGCGCGTCGGACAGCACACGGGCGCCTTGTCGGCAATTGCCTCGGTTACTCAGAACCGGGAATTTTCCGCTTGCGCCGCCTCGCGCAGGTGCTTGGCGCGGAACACGCGGGCGCGCCAGCGCACCAGGCCGATGGCGTAGCTGACGTAATAGCCGGCCAGCACGCCGAACACCACCAGCGTCAGCGGGCTGCTGGCGAAGTCGTCCGGGCTACTGCCGGGACCCGGCGGGTGCAGCACGAACACCTCCACCAGCCGGTAAATGATGCGCGCCACCAGCAGCAGCGACAAGGCAATGCCGAGGTGCGCGTTGGGCGTGTAGAACAGGCCCTGCGGCGTCGGCTCGAAGGTGGTCTTGCGCAGGCCGTAGACGCCCAGCGCGCCGCCGATGGCCAGCCCACCGGCCAGCCATGCCAGCCGCAGCGGATGGGTGTGCCACCCTGCGAGGCCCAGCAGCAGCACGACCAGCGGGAACACCGCCAGCGTGATCCACGGCCGGATGCGCGAAGCGCGCTGGCGGCCCACCATGCGGCGGATGCGCGCGTAGATCCGCCACGCGACGAGCGGCAGCAGCACCAGCAGGGTGATGCCGGTCGGACCCGAGGGCTGGACGGCCATGCGTGCTCCTTCTTCCCGTTGCGGATCAGCCCCGCGCCAACACCGGCCCCAGCGCCACGCCGGTGTGCGTGCCCTGGGCCACCACGTCTTCCGGCGACGCCGCGGCCACGATGCGCCCGCCGGCGCCGCCGCCTTCGGGGCCCAGGTCGACGATCCAGTCGGCTTCGGCGATCACGTCCAGATCATGCTCGATCACCACCACGCTGTGGCCGCCGTCCACCAGCCGGTGCAGCACGCGCGCCAGCTTTTCCACGTCGGCCATGTGCAGGCCGACCGTGGGCTCGTCCAGCACGTACAGCGTGTGCGGCGCCTTCTGGCCGCGCCGGGTGATGTCGTCGCGCACCTTGCTGAGCTCGGTGACCAGCTTGATGCGCTGCGCCTCGCCGCCCGACAGCGTGGGCGAGGGCTGGCCCAGCGTGAGGTAGCCCAGGCCGACGTCGCGCAGCAGCTGCAGCGGGTGGCTGATGTTGGGCATGGAGGCGAAGAACTCGACCGCCTCGTCGGTCTCCATGCGCAGCACGTCGCCGATGCTCTTGCCGCGCCAGGTGACGGCCAGCGTTTCCGGGTTGAAGCGCGCGCCACGGCAGGCCTCGCACGGGATCTTCACGTCCGGCAGGAAGCTCATGCCGATGGTGCGCACGCCCTGCCCTTCGCACAGCGGGCAGCGGCCCTCGCCGGTGTTGAACGAAAAGCGGCCGGGGCCGTAGCCGCGCGCGCGCGCCTCCAGCGTGTCGGCGAACAGCTTGCGGATGGTGTCCCAGAAGCCGATGTAGGTGGCCGGGCAGGATCGCGGCGTCTTGCCGATGGGCGTCTGGTCGACTTCCAGCACGCGGTCGATGGTCTGGTAGCCGTCCACCGACTTGCAGCCCGACCACCCGATGCGCTTGCCGGCATCGTCGGCATCGCGCCCCGCCTTGGTGGAGCGGCGCTGCACCGCCACCTGCACGTTGTGCAGCAGCACGTCGCGCGCCAGGGTGGACTTGCCGGAGCCGGACACGCCCGTGACGGCGACCAGGCGGCGCAGGGGGATCTCCACGTCGACGTCCTGCAGGTTGTGCAGGTTGGCGCCGCGCAGTTTCAGCCGCTCGCCGCCGTTTACGATGGCGCGGCGCGGCTGCACCGGATGCCGCATCGCATGCAGCAGATAGCGCCCGGTCACCGACTCCGCCTCGGCGGAAATGTCCGCCGCCGTGCCCTGCGCCACCACACGCCCGCCGCGCTTGCCAGCGCTCGGGCCGATGTCGATGATGTGGTCGGCGCGGCGGATGGTGTCCTCGTCGTGCTCCACCACCACCAGCGTGTTGCCCTTGCCGCCCAGCTTGTGCAGCGCGTTCAGCAGGATCTGGTTGTCGCGCGCGTGCAGGCCGATGGTGGGTTCGTCCAGCACGTAGCACACGCCCTGCAGGTTGGAGCCCAGCTGCGCCGCCAGCCGGATGCGCTGCGCCTCGCCGCCCGACAGGGTCGGCGCGCCGCGGTCCAGCGTGAGGTAGCCCAGGCCCACTTCCTCCAGGAATTCCAGCCGGCTCTTGATCTCCGGAATCAGGTCGCGCGCGATGCCCTGCTCGCGCGTGCTCAGCACGTCCTTCACCTGCAGGCTCTCCACCCAGCGCCGCACGTCGCGCACCGACAGCGCCGCGATTTCCGCGATGCCGGTGGTGTCGAAGCGCACGGCGCGCGCCTGCAGGTTCAGCCGCGCGCCGCGGCAGCCGGGGCAGGACTCGTCGGTAAGGTCTTCCACCTCGGGCTCGGCGAAGGTCTGTTCGCGGCCCTTCTCGTCGGCCGCGAGCAGCGTGTCGTCGAAGACCTTGCGCTGCTCGCGCGTGAGCTTCACGCCGGTGCCCACGCAGTCGGGGCACCAGCCGTGCTTGCTGTTGTAGGAGAACAGGCGCGGGTCGAGCTCGGGGTAGCTGGTGGCGCACACCGGGCAGGCGCGCAGGGTGGAAAACACCTCCACCTTGGCCGTGCCGTTTTGCGCCAGCACGTGCACCACGCCCTTGCCGTGCTCCAGCGCCACGGCCAATTTCTCGCGCAGCTGCTCCTCGTTGGCCGGCGTGATGTCCAGCGCCCACACCGGCAGTTCGACGGTGTGCTCCTTGAAGCGGTCGATGCGCGGGAAGCCGGTCGTCGGCAGGAACTCGCCGTCGATGCGCAAATGCGTGTAGCCGCGCGGCCGCGCCCAGTCGGCCAGCTCGGTGTAGACGCCCTTGCGGTTCACCACCAGCGGCGCCAGGAGGCCGATGTGCTTGCCGCGGTAGCGCTTCATGATCTGCGCCACGATGCTGTCGGCCGTCTGCGGGCTCACGGCGTGGCCGTCGTTCACGCAGTGCTGCACGCCCAGTTTCACGTACAGCAGGCGCAGGAAGTGCCAGACCTCGGTGGTGGTGCCGACGGTGGACTTGCGCCCGCCGCGCGAGAGGCGCTGCTCGATGGCCACCGTCGGCGGGATGCCGTACACCGCGTCCACCTCGGGCCGGCCGGCCGGCTGCACGATGCTGCGCGCATAGGCGTTCAGCGATTCGAGATAGCGCCGCTGCCCCTCGTTGAACAGGATGTCGAACGCCAGGGTGGACTTGCCCGACCCCGACACGCCGGTGATGACGCTGAAGCGGTTGTGCGGAATGTCCACCGACATCGACTTCAGGTTGTGCTCGCGGGCGTTGACGATCTGGATGGCTTTCACCGGAGGCACCCGTTCGCCCTGAGCCTGTCGAAGGGCTCGCGAGGGCTTCGACAGGCTCAGCCCGAACGGGGCGCTGCTTTCCCGCGCCTCGACCACGTGCGCGGCACCGCCCAGCGTGAAGTCGTATTCGCGCAATGCCTTGGCGGTGTGCGAAGTGGGGTGCAGCTTCAATTCCTCCGGCGGGCCTTCGGCCACCAGCAGGCCGCCGGCGTCGCCGCCCTCGGGGCCCAGGTCGATCAGCCAGTCGGCGGCGCGGATCACGTCCAGGTTGTGCTCGATGACGATCAGCGAATGGCCCGCTTCCAGCAGCTTGCGCAGCGCGCGCATCAGCTTGGCGATGTCGTCGAAGTGCAGGCCGGTGGTGGGTTCGTCGAACAGGAACAGCGTGCCCTTGGACGCGGTCGGCTGCCGGCTGGCGGTGGCGCTGCGCGCGGCCTGGGCGAGGAAGCCCGCCAGCTTGAGCCGCTGCGACTCGCCGCCGGACAGCGTCGGCACCGGCTGGCCCAGCTTCACGTACTCCAGGCCGACATCGACGATGGGCTGCAGCGCGCGGATCACGTCGCGGTCGTTGGCGAATAGCGTCGCCGCTTCGCTGACCGTGAGGTTCAGCACGTCGGCCACGTTGAGGCGGCGCAGGTCGCCCGACAGCGGCCGGTCGATCATCACCTCCAGGATCTCGGGCCGGTAGCGCTTGCCGTCGCAATCCGGGCAGCGCAGGTACACGTCGGACAGGAACTGCATTTCCACGTGCTCGAAGCCCGAGCCGCCGCAGGTCGGGCAGCGGCCGTCACCGGAGTTGAAGCTGAACTTGGCCGCGGTGTAGCCGCGCTGTTTCGCCAGCGGCGAGGTGGCGAAGATCTCGCGCACCGCGTCCCAGGCGCCGACGTAGCTCACCGGATTGGAGCGCGCCGTCTTGCCGATTGGCGACTGGTCCACGAACACCACCTCGCTCAGGTGGTCGGCACCCAGCATGCGGTCGTGCAGGCCCGGCGTTTCCGTGGCCTTGCCGAAGTGGCGCAGCAGCGCCGGCGCCAGCACGTCCTGGATCAGGCTGGATTTGCCCGAGCCCGACACGCCGGTGACGCACACCATGCGCTGCAGCGGAAACTCGATCGACAGGTTCTGCAGGTTGTGCTCGCGCGCGCCTTCGAGAATGAGCCGCGGCGTCGCCGCCGTCACCGCGCGCTTGAAGCCCATGCCCACGTGCTTGCGCGCGCCGAGATACGCGCCAGTCAAGGTGTCGGCGTCGCGCAGCTGGTCGACCGTGCCGTCGAACACGATCTCGCCACCACGTTCGCCCGGGCCCGGGCCCATGTCGATCACGCGGTCGGCCGCGACCATCACGGCCGGGTCGTGCTCGACCACCACCAGCGTGTTGCCGGCGTCGCGCAGCCGGTGCATGGCCTGCGTGATGCGCCCCATGTCGCGCGGATGCAGGCCGATGCTGGGCTCGTCCAGCACGAACAGCGTGTTGACCAGCGAGGTGCCGAGCGCGGTGGTGAGGTTGATCCGCTGCACCTCGCCGCCGGACAAGGTGCGGCTCTGCCGGTCCAGCGTGAGGTAGCCGATGCCGACGTCGACCAGGTACTTGAGGCGGGTGGTGATTTCTTCGAAGAGGAGTTTCAGCGCCTGGCTCTCACCCTCACCCCTGCCCTCTCCCGCCAGCGGGAGAGGGTGTCCGGTTTCACTCCCTCTCCCTCCGGGAGAGGGCTGGGGTGAGGGCTGTATGCGCTCGAAGAACGCCCGCAGCCTTGCAATCGGCATCATCATCAAATCGTGCAGGCACAGCCCCGGCAGCGCCTCCAGCTGGTCGCGCGACCACAGCACGCCTTGCGGCATGAAACGCTTTTCCGGCGCCAGCACCGCATCGGCGTCGCCCTTGCCGCCGATGCGCCACAGCAGGCTTTCCAGCTTCAGCCGCGCGCCGGCGCAGACCTCGCACGGCGTGTAGCTGCGGTACTTGGACAAGAGCACGCGGATGTGCATCTTGTAGGCCTTGCTTTCCAGGTACTGGAAGAAGCGCTTGACGCCGTACCACTGCTTGTTCCAGTTGCCGTCCTTGTAGCCGGGCGTGCCCTCGATCACCCAGCGCTGCTGCTCGGGCGTGAGCTTGTACCAGGGCGTGTCGCGCGGAATGCCGGCAGCCTCGGCATGGCGCATCAGGTCGTCCTGGTTCTCGGCCCAGGCCGGCGTCTGGAACACCTTGACCGCGCCGGCGCGCAGGGTCAGCCGGTCGTTGGGGAACACCAGCCCGTAGTCGACGCCGATCACGCGGCCGAAGCCGCGGCAGGTCTCGCAGGCGCCCACCGGCGAGTTGAACGAGAACATCGACGGCACCGGGTCGGCGTAGCGGATGTCGCTGTCGGGGCAGTGCAGGCCGGTGGAGAATTTCCAGATGTCGTCTCCCGTTCCGGCTGAGCCTGTCGAAGCCCCTGCAGGCCCTTCGACAGGCTCAGGGCGAACGGAATAGACGGTCAGCCTTCCCGCCCCGCGCTTCAGCGCCACCTCGATCGCCTCGATCGCGCGGGCCTTTTCCACGCCCTGGATGCGGAAGCGGTCGGCCACCACGTCCAGCACCTTGCGCGGGCCGGTCGGCGTGGCGACTTCGCGTTCGGCCTGCACGCGGGTGAAGCCGCTGGCGGCCAGCCATTGCGCGAGCTCCTCGGCCGTCGTGCTGGCCGGCAGCTCGACGGGAAAGGTCAGCACCAGGCGCGGGTCGCTGCCCGCGGTGCGCGCCATCAGCTCGGCGTAGATGGTCTCGGGGCTGTCGTGCCGCACCGGCTTGGCCGTCTGCCGGTCGAACAGCTGGCCCGCCCGCGCGAACAGCAGCTTCAGGTGGTCGTTCAGCTCGGTCATCGTGCCCACCGTGGAGCGCGAGGACCGCACCGGGTTGGTCTGGTCGATGGCGATGGCCGGCGGCACGCCTTCCACCCGGTCGACCGCCGGCTTGTCCATGCGGTCCAGGAACTGGCGTGCATAGGCCGAGAAGGTCTCGACGTAGCGGCGCTGCCCTTCCGCGTAGAGCGTGTCGAACACCAGGCTGGACTTGCCCGAGCCGCTCGGCCCGGTGACGACGGTCAGCTCACCCGTGCGCAGGTCCAGATCGAGATTCTTGAGGTTGTGCTGTCTGGCGCCGCGGATGCGGATCAAGCCCTGTGTCATACGGCCGGTCTTTCAGGAGGAGGCCGAGCATTCTAGGAACACACTCCTGACATCCCCTGCCAAGGGTCTTTGCCGGCCGGGGAACCCCTACTTCGCGGCGGACGCGGCCGGCTCCGGCGCGTGCACGGCATCCGCGCCGTGCTTCTCGCCGCCCATGTCGACCTTGTCGCCCGCCTTCGAGATGGCGTACAGGGCGACGACGGCGAACAGGACGAATCCGATGGCGATCTTCCACATGGCTGAAAACTCCGTTGATGCGAGGATGGGTATTCAGCAAAAAGCCCGCGGCCGTGAAGCCGCGGGCCTTTCACTCAGTACCCGCCGCGATCAGTCGCGGGCGTAGATGTCCACGTCCTTGGTCTCGCGCACGAACAGCGTGCCGATCACCAGCGTCATGGCGGCGATGATGATGGGATACCACAGGCCGTTGTACATGTTGCCGGTCTGCGCCACGATGGCGAAGGCGGTGGTGGGCAGCAGGCCGCCGAACCAGCCGTTGCCGATGTGGTAGGGCAGGCTCATCGAGGTGTAGCGGATGCGCGTGGGGAACATCTCCACCAGCATCGCCGCGATCGGGCCGTACACCATGGTCACCAGGATCACCAGGTAGGACAGGATGACGATGGTCATCACCTTGTTCATCTTGGCCGGGTCCGCCTTGGCCGGATAGCCGTCGGCCTTGAGCGTGTCCGCCACCGACTTCTTGAACTCGGCGTCCTTCTTCTTGGCCTCGTCGGCCGGCAGGCCCTTGGCCGTGTAGCCGGGGATGACGGTCTCGCCGATCTTGATGCTGGCGACGGTGCCGGCGGGCGCGGCCACGTTCTCGTAGCTCACCGAACCGGCGGCCAGCACCTGCTTGGCGATGTCGCACGAGCTGGTGAACTTGACGGTGCCGGTCGGGTTGAACTGGAACGAGCATTCGTTCGGGTCGGCCGTGACCACCACCTTGTTCTTGGCCTGCGCGGCGGCGAGGTCGGGGTTGGCCGCTTCGGTCAGCGCCTTGAACACCGGGAAGTAGGTCAGCACGGCCAGCAGGCAACCGGCCATGATGATGGGCTTGCGGCCGATCTTGTCGGACAGCGTGCCGAACACGATGAAGAACGGCGTGCCGATCAGCAGCGCGGCGGCGATCATCAGGTTGGCGGTGACCGGGTCCACCTTCAGCTGCTGCGTCAGGAAGAACAGCGCGTAGAACTGGCCCGTGTACCAGACCACGGCCTGGCCGGCGGTCAGGCCGACCAGCGCCAGGATCACGATCTTCAGGTTCTTCCACTCGCCGAACGATTCGGTCAGCGGCGCCTTGGAGGTCTTGCCCTCGGCCTTCATCTTCTGGAAGGCGGGCGACTCGTTCAGGCTCAGCCGGATCCACACCGAGATGGCCAGCAGCAGGATGGAGGCCAGGAACGGAATGCGCCAGCCCCACACGTCGAAGGCCGGGCCCATCAGCTCGCGGCAGGCCAGGATCACCAGCAGCGACAGGAACAGGCCCAGGGTCGCCGTGGTCTGGATCCACGAGGTGTAGGCACCGCGCCTGCCCTGCGGCGCGTGCTCGGCCACGTAGGTGGCGGCACCGCCGTACTCGCCGCCCAGCGCCAGGCCCTGCAGCAGCCGCAGCGCGATCAGGATCACCGGCGCCGCGACGCCGATGCTGGCGTAGGTCGGCAGGATGCCCACGATGAAGGTGGACAGGCCCATGATCAGGATCGTGACCAGGAAGGTGTACTTGCGCCCGATCATGTCGCCCAGGCGGCCGAACACGATGGCGCCGAACGGCCGCACGATGAAGCCGGCGGCGAATGCCAGCAGCGCGAAGATGAACGCGGAACCCGCGTCCAGGCCCGAGAAGAACTGCTTGGCGATGATCGCTGCAAGCGAGCCGTACAGGTAAAAGTCGTACCACTCGAACACCGTGCCGAGGGACGACGCGAAAATGACTTTTCGCTCTTCCGCCGACATCGGCCGAGGTGCGGCTGCTGTTGACATAGGGATTGCCTCCAAGATTGGTTTGCGCGCCCCTGGGTGGAACACGTGGGCGCATTCTTGGGCCGCGCTCTGACCCCCTTCTGACGCCAATCCAACACATGCTTGCGCGAAACTGAACCAGGGCTTACCGCTTAGGTGGAAACCCGCGCGATTCATTTTGCGATGTGGCATTAGGCGAATTTCCTAGCGGCGCGGGGTCATTGGCTTAAGCAAACCGGCGGTGCGTCGCAACATAGTGGCGGGGACGCCCATGATCCACGCCCTCGACAACCGACGCGTCCTGCTGATCGACGACATGCCGTCGATCCACGACGATTTCCGCAAGATCCTGTGCCCGGACCCCGGCCCGCAAGCGCTCGGCGTCCTCGAGGCCGAACTGTTCGGCCGGCCCCTCGCGGCCGTGCAGACGGACTTCGCGCTGGACACAGCGTTGCAGGGCCAGGAGGGTCTCCAGAAAGTCGAAGCCGCCCTGCGCGCAGGCCTGCCGTATGCGCTGGCGTTCGTCGACGTGCGCATGCCTCCGGGCTGGGACGGCCTCGAAACGGTCGAACGGCTGTGGCGCGCCGACCCCGAGCTGCAGGTGGTGATCTGCACCGCGTACTCGGACCATCCCTGGGAAGAGGTGCTCGCCCGCCTGGACGTGCGCGACCGGCTGCTGGTCCTGAAGAAGCCGTTCGACATGATCGAGGTGAGCCAGCTCGCGCGCACGCTGTGCGCCAAGTGGTCGCTCGCGCGCGACGCGGCGGCCCGGCAGAAGGGCCTGGAGGACGCCGTGCGCGACCGGACCTCGGAGCTCGGCGTCGCGCTCGACGCCGCGCAGGCGGCCAACCAGGCCAAGGGCGATTTCCTGGCCAACATGAGCCACGAGATCCGCACGCCGATGAACGCCATCTGCGGCCTGCTGCACCTGCTGGCGGGCACGCAGCTGGACGCCCGCCAGCGCGACTACGTGGACAAGGTCCGGGCGTCGGGCGCGCACCTGCTGGGCCTGGTCGACGACGTGCTCGATTTCTCCAAGGCCGAAGCCGGCCGCCTGCGCCTGCACCACGAGCCGTTCGACCTGCACGAGGTGGTGCTCGGCGTGGCCGACCTGCTGGCCGGGAAGTGCCGCCGCAAGGAGCTGGCGCTGGCGGTCGACATCGCGCCGGACCTGCCGCCGCGCGTGCTCGGGGACGCGCTGCGGCTGCGCCAGATCCTGCTGAATTTCGCCGACAACGCGGTGAAGTTCACCGAGTCGGGCCGGGTCGCCATGGCGGCCTCGCTGCGCTCGCTGGACGGCGGTGTCGCGTCGCTGCGGTTCGCCATCGCCGACACCGGCATCGGCATCGCGCCCGAACAGGTGGCCAGGCTGTTCGGCAAGTTCGAGCAGGCCGATGGCTCGCTCACCCGCCGCTTCGGCGGAATGGGACTGGGCCTCGCCATCTGCAGGCAGCTGGCGGAGATGATGGGCGGCGAGGTCGGCGTCAGCAGCGCGCCGGGCGTGGGCACCACCTTCTGGCTGGACGTCGGGTTCGCCGTCGCGGCACAGGAACCCGCCGCCGCGGCATCCGGCCGGGATGCCACCGACGCGATCCGCGGCGCCCGGCTGCTGCTGGTGGAGGACAACGACATCAACCAGATGGTCGCCGTCGAGCTGCTGCAGGACCTGGGCGCGACGGTCGACGTGGCCGAGAACGGCGAGCAGGCGCTGGAGCAGATCGGGCGCGGCTACGACCTGGTGCTGATGGACATGCAGATGCCGGTGATGGACGGCATCACCGCGACGCGGGCCCTGCGCGGCATGGCGGGCTGCGGCCGGCTGCCGGTGATCGCCATGACCGCCAACGTGGGCGAGCAGGACCGCCGGCGCTGCTTCGATGCCGGCATGGACGATTTCCTGCCCAAGCCGATCGATCCGCTGCAGCTGCAGCACGTGCTGGCGAAGTGGCTGGCGCCGTGAAGGCCCTCGTGCCGGCGGCGCTGGCGCTGTGCTACTTCCTCACCGCGCGCCTGCTGACCAACCTGTCCGCGCCGCCCAACGGCGCGGTGCTCACCGTGTGGCTGCCGTCGGGCATCGCGGTCGCCGCGCTGCTGATCTTCGGCCCGCGCATGGCGCTGGGCGCATTCGCCGGCGCGCTGGCGTTCGAACTCTCGGCCGGCACGCCGTGGGCAGCGGCCCTGCTGGTCGCCACGTCCAACGCCGGCGGCGAACTGTTGTGCTGCTGGCTCATGGTCGGATTCGGCGGCCGGCGGTTTTCCCTCCATAGCGTGCGCGAGGTGGCGCGCTTCGGCGTCGCCACCTGCACTGCGGGCCTGGCCTCGGCCTTCCTGGGCGTGACGAGCTACGTCGCCTTCGGCATCGTGCCCGAGGCCGACTACTGGACCAACTGGACGACCTGGTTCGGCTCGATGGCCATCGGCGTGGCGCTGATCGCGCCGTTCCTGGTGAACGCGGTCCGCACCATCCCCCACACCCTGGCGAGAGCCGGCGCGCTCGAACTCGCCTGCGCGATCGCCATGCTCATGGTGGCCGCGTACTTCTGGCAGGGCCCAGCGCTGTCGCGCCACATCGACGAGCCGGTGCTGCTGCTGATCATTCTCGGGCTGCTGTGGATCGCCTTCCGCTTTTCCGTGGACCTGATGCCGCTGGCGGTGTTCGCCTTCGCGATCGCGGCCGTCGGCTCCGCGGTGCTGCGCGTCGGCCAGCTGCATCCCGACGAGGCATTCGTCTCGATCTTCTCGCTGCAGATGATGCTGGGCGGGCTGTCGATGGTCGGCTACGTGCTGGCCGCGATGGTGGCGCAGCAACGGCGTTCGGCCCTGGCGCTGCAGGCCGCGCAGCGCGACGCCGTCGCCAACGCACGGCAGGCCGGGATGGCCGAGATCGCCACCAATGTGCTGCACAACGTGGGCAACGTCCTCAACAGCGTGAACGTCTCGGCCGGGCTCGTCAGCGCCCGGCTGCGCGCCTCCCGGGCACAGGGCCTGGCCAGCGGCATTGCCCTGATGGACGCGCACGCGGCCGACCTGGCGGGCTTTCTCACGCGCGACGCCAAAGGCAAGCTGCTGCCGGCCTATCTCGGTGCCGCCGCGCAGTCCCTGGCCGAGGAGCAGCGGGCGATGATCGAGGAGCTGGGCCAGCTCAGCCGCAACATCGACCACATCAAGGAAGTGGTGGCCACGCAGCAGTCGTATGCGGGCGTCTCCACGGTCCTCGAGCCCGCGCGGATGTGCGACCTGGTCGAAGACGCGCTGCGGATCAACAGCCATGCCCTGGCGCGGGCGGATGTGGAAGTGGTCCGCCGGTTCGGCGACGCGCCCCCGGTCCCGATGGACCGCTCGCGGCTGGTGCAGATCCTGGTCAACCTGGTCAGCAACGCCCTGCATGCGATGGGGGCTGCCGGCGCCCCGTCCTGCCGGCTCACGGTGGCCATCGACGTCGCCGGCCCGCGGCTGCGGGTGCGGGTCGTCGACGAAGGCGAAGGCATTGCGCCGGAGAACCTGACGCGCATCTTTTCGCACGGCTTCACCACGCGCCGCGGCGGGCACGGCTTCGGCCTGCACAGCTGCGCGCTGGCCGCCAGGGACATGGGCGGCACGCTGACGGCGCACAGCGAAGGGCTCGGGCGGGGCGCCACCTTCACCCTGGAGATACCGATCGGCCCGGCAGGCCAGGGCCTGCCCGCGCCCTAGACGCGCCGGTCTGCGCCCGCCACCGGTTGCGTGGCCGACTCCCACACGCCGCTGGTGAACCAGGCGTCGCCTTCCAGCCAGGCGCGCAGCATCGGCAGCGCGTCCAGGCCCCAGAACAGCCGGTCGCCGGCCAGCAGGGCCGGCACGCCGAAGGCGCCATGCGCGATCGCCTGCTCGGTGTTGGACCGCAGCTCCGCTTTCACCGCGTCGTCCGCGATGCCGCGCTGCGGGTTGACCTGCGCCTGCAGCGCCTCCAGGCGCGCCGGGTCGTTGGGGTCGCCGCCGCCTTGCCACACGTGGCGGAAGATGCTCTCGCAGGCGTGGCGGTTGGACTTGCCGTCGCTGCCGCAGGCCAGCGCCAGGCGAAGCAGCGCGAGCGGATTGAACGGATGCACCGAGGGCATCCGCAGCGGCACGCCGAGCCGGTGGCCGAGCCAGCTCACCTGGCGGTAGGTCCAGTCGCGCTTGGCGGGAATCTCCGCCGGGCCCAGCTGGCCGTGGTGCTTGAGCATGCCGGCGAACAGCACCGGCCGGTACTCCACCTCGTAGCTCAGGCCCTCGAGCGCCCCGGGCAATTGCTCGAAGGCGAGATAGGCATACGGCGAGATGAAGTCCAGATAGAACGTGATGTGCTTCATGCATCCTCCCTGCGGATCGCGGTGTCGTTTTTCGTCGCCAGCCGCTGCACGATCTCGCGCCACACGGCGCGCTTGCCGTCGTCGCCCATGCGGCTCCAGGCGGTGATCTCGTCCAGCGTGCGCAGGCAGCCCTGGCACCAGCCGGTGTCCGGCTCCATGCGGCACACCGACTGGCACGGCGACAGCACGCCGTCGCCCGTGTCGGCCAGCGCCTCGCGCGCACGCATGCGCAGCAGCTTCAGCACGGAGTTCATGGTTTCGGCTCTTCCACCACGTCGGCCACCGGCGCGCCGGTCAGGCGCTCGAGGTCGCGCGGGTGCAGGCGGAACACGCCGTGCGGATGGCCGGCCGCGGCCCAGATCTCGTCGAAGCGGAACAGTTCGCGGTCGATCAGCGTGACCGGCGGCTGCGCATGCGCGATGGGCGACACGCCGCCGATGGAAAAACCGGTGCGGCTCTTCACGAAGTCGGCGTCGGCACGGCCGGTCTCGCCGACCAGCGCGCGCACCTTCTTCTCGTCCACGCGGCGGTCGCCGGAGGTGATGACCAGCACGGCCGCGTCGTCGGCCTTGCGGCGGAAGATGATGCTCTTGGCGATCTGGCCGACCGCGACGCCCAGCACGTCGGCGGCCTGCTGCGCCGTGCGCGCAGCACCGTCGAGCATGACGGGCGCATGGGGATGGTCTTTGTCCTGCAGGGCGCGCGCGACGCGCTGCACACCCTCGGGAAGCGAATGGAGTTCGGAGCCGCACATGCGAACGATTATCGGCGAGGCGTTACGGCCAGCGCTTCGGTGAGGTAATCGAGGAACACCCGCGTGCGCGCCGGCAGCAGCCGGGTGGAGGTCACGGCCGAGATGTCGGTTGGCGGCACGCTCCAGGGTGCCAGTACCTCGCGCAGGCGCCCGGCGCGCAGCTCGGCGTGCACGATGCGCCGCGGCAGGATGGCGATGCCCAGGCCGCGCAGCGCCAGTTCGCGGTTCATCGATGCATTGTTGGCGCTGTAGCGCCCGCGCACCGCCACCTCGACCTGCCGGCCGTCGCGCGCGAGCGTCCAGCGGGCGCCGCCGGTGCCGACGATGCACTCGTGTTGCGCCAGCGCCTCCGGCTTGGCCGGCCGGCCCACCTGTGACAGGTAGGCCGGCGCCGCGTACAGCCCGCGCGGCAGGCTGCAAATGGGGCGCGCCACCATCGCCGAATCCGGCAGCACCCCGGTGCGGATCGCGACGTCGACGCCCTCGGCCACCAGGTCCGCGCGGCGCGGCGACAGGTCGAAATCGATGCGGATCTCGGGATAGCGGCGCGCGAACTCCGGCAGCATCGGGCCGAGCACGGCCAGGCCGAAGAAGGTGGGCAGCGACACGCGCAGCAGCCCGCGCGGCTGGCCGGCGTTGTCGCCCAGTTCCTCGTGCGCGGTGCGCGCCGCGTCGACGATGCGGCGGCAGCGTTCCAGGTAGCCGGCGCCCTCGGCGGTGAGCTCCACCTTGCGCGTGGTGCGGTTCAACAGGCGCAGGCCCACCGTCTTCTCCAGCGCCGAGATGCGCTGCGACAGCGACGACGCGGCCATGTCCAGCGCCTCGGCCGCGCGGCTGAAGCTCTTCATTTCCGCCACTTGCACGAACAGCGCCATGTCGCGCAGCAATTCCATGGATCTTTCCTTCATCTTTCAGCCGGCCGAAAAGTCAATTCACGCAGGCGCATTGATCGGCGCGGCGCGCTTGCGGATCATCCGGCCCGCGACAACGCACAACAACGAAAGGACCTTCGTGCAGCTACTCCGCAAGCACTTCCTGCTTCCCTTCATTTCCCTTGCCATCGCAGGACTCCACATGAACGCTCCCGCGCAAACCCCCACGCCGCCCTACGGCGCACCGATTTCCCTCGACCAGGCCCGCGCCGTCATGGCCGCCGCCGAAGCCGAGGCCCAGCGCAACGGCTGGCCGATGGTGATTTCGGTCGTCGATTCCGGCGGCCACGTCGTCATGCTGCACCGGCTGGACAACACCCAGCTCGGCTCGGTGACCGTGGCCACCGGCAAGGCCACCACCGCCGTGCAGTTCCGCCGTGCGTCCAAGGTGTTCGAGGACGCCGTGATGCAGGGCGGCCTGGGCCTGCGCATCCTCGGCACGCCCGGCATCGTGCCGCTGGACGGCGGCCTGCCGCTGTTCTCCGGCGGCAAGGTGATCGGCGCCATCGGGGTGTCGGGCGGCCTGTCCACGCAGGACGCGCAGGTGGCGCGCGCCGGCGCGGAAGCCGTGAAGTGAGCCCGCGGACGCCGCGGCCTCAGCCCGCGCGCTTGTTCAGGATGGCTGTGGACGCGCGCGAGTTCGGCTTGCGGTTCAGGTAATCGCTGATGTACTTGCCGGCATCGATCAGCTTGTCGAGGTCGATGCCGGTCTCGATGCCCATGCCGTGCAGCATGTAGACCACGTCTTCGGTCGCCACGTTGCCGGTGGCGCCCTTGGCGTAAGGGCAGCCGCCCAGGCCCGCGCAGGAGGCGTCGTACTGCCACACGCCCATTTCCAGGCAGGCCAGCGTGTTGGCCAGCGCCTGGCCGTAGGTGTCGTGGAAATGGCCGGAGACGTCGTCGAGGGCGTAGTGCTTGAGCGCCGCTTCCATCGCGCGCTGCACCTTGCGCGGCGTGCCGGCGCCGATGGTGTCGGCCACGCCCAGGTGCTGCACGCCGATCTGCTTCATCAGCTTCGCCACCATCTCCACCCGCTCGGGCGCGATCTCGCCTTCGTACGGGCAGGCCACGGCGGTGGACAGCGCGCCGCGCACGTGGATGCCGTTGGCGCGCGCCATCTCCACCACCGGCGCGAAGCGCTCGATGCTTTCGGTGATGGAGCAGTTGATGTTGCGCTGGCTGAAGGCCTCGCTGGCCGCGCCGAACACCACGATCTCGTCGGGCTTGCTGGCCAGCGCCGCTTCCAGGCCCTTCATGTTGGGCGTGAGCACCGAGTAGCGCACGCCGGGCTTGCGCTGGATGCCGGCCATCACCTCGGCGTTGTCGGCCATCTGCGGCACCCACTTGGGCGAGACGAAGCTGGTGACCTCGATCTCCTTCAGGCCAGCGTCCTGCAGCATGTGCACCAGGCGGATCTTCACCTCGGCGGGCACCGGCTCCTTCTCGTTCTGCAACCCGTCGCGCGGGCCGACGTCGACGAGCTTGACTTTGGCGGGCAGTTGCATGGCGTCAGTATCCTCTTTGCGGGTCGACCACGCCGGCGACAGGCTCTCCGCGCTCCAGCGCGCGGATCTTGCGCACGATCTGCGCGACGCTCTCCTCGCGCAGGGTGCGCGCCGAGGTGTGCGGCGTGACGGTGATCTTGGGATGCCGCCAGAACGGATGCTCGGGCGGCAGCGGTTCGGTGCGGAACACGTCCAGCGCGGCGCCGGCCATGTGGCCGCTGTCGAGCAGCTCCAGCAGGTCGGCGTCGACCAGATGGGCGCCGCGCGCCACGTTGATGAGGTAGCCGCCGGGCCTGAGCTTGCCCAGCGTGTCGCGGTTCAGGAGGTTCTCGGTGTCCGGCGTGAGCGGCAGCAGGCACACCAGGATGCGCGTGGCCGCCAGGAAATCACCGAGCTGCCCGGCGCCGGCGTAGCCCTGCACGCCCGGCAATTCCCTGGGCGTGCGGCTCCAGCCCAGCACCGGGAAATCGAACTGCGCCAGCGCCTGCGCCACGCGCGCGCCCAGCACACCCAGGCCCATCACGCCGACCGGAAAATCGACACGGCGGCGCGGCGCGCGGAAACCCCATTTGCCCTGCGCCACCTGGTCGGCGTAGACGTCCAGTTCGCGGAAGTGGCGGATGGCCGCGTGGCAGACGAACTCCGCCATCTGCACCGCCATGCCGCCGTCGTCGATGCGCACGACGCACGCGCTGGCCGGCAGCCGCAGCTTCAGCAGCGCGTCGACACCGGCGCCGATGTTGAAGATGCCCTTCAACTGTTGCTGCTCGTCCAGGAACTGCTGCGGCGGCGCCCACACGATGGCGTGGTCGGCCTGCGCCGCGCCGGGCTGCCATTCGTCCACCTGCGCATCCGGCATGGCGGTGCGCAGTTCATCCAGCCAGGGCGCGGCCTTGACGTCGGTACAGCAGAAAGCGATGCGCATGGATTCGCCTCCGCTCAGCTGCCGAGCTTCAGCAGCTCGGCGCCTTCGGCCACCTGGTCGCCGGGCGCGTACAGCAGCTCGGCGACCACGCCGTCGGCCGGCGCGGCGATGGTGTGCTCCATCTTCATCGCCTCCATCACCGCCAGCGGCTGGCCCTTGCTGACCTTGTCGCCGGCCTTGACGGCAAACGAGATCACCTTGCCCGGCATCGGCGCGGTCAGCCGGCCGCCCTCGGCCTGCGCTTCGCCGGCGTGGGCCAGCAGGTCGATCGATTCGATCTGCGCGGCGCCGCGGCGGGCGAACACGTGGTCGGTTTCGCCCAGGCTGTAGACGCTGACGCGCTCGCGCTGGCCGGCATAGCGGATGTCGATGCCGTCGGCCGCGACGGCGAACTCCAGCGGCGCGCCGGTGCCGCCGACCTCGAGCTGCAGCGTGCCGTCGTGCTGGTAGGTGAGCACCGCGTCGCTGTGCTCGCCGCCGAACTCGAAGGAAAAGCGGCGGCGCGTGAGGCCGTGCGAGCGCCAGCCGTCGCGTTGGCTGAACGGGTCGGCGTCCTGCGCGCCGCGCTCGTCGGCCAGCGTCTTGGCCACCGCGGCGGCGGCCGCCAGCGGCAGCGCCACCGGCTGCTGGTGGAACAGCACGGCCTGTTCGCGCTGGATCAGCGCGGTGTCCAGGTTGGCGTGGGCGAAGGAGTCGGTCTTCAGCACGTGGCGCAGGAACTGCACGTTGGTGTTCAGGCCGACGATGTGGGTGGCGGCCAGCGCCTCGTCCAGCCGGGCCAGCGCCTGCTCGCGCGTGTCGCCGTGCACGATCAGCTTGGCGATCATGGAGTCGTAGAAGGGCGAGATCGGGTCGCCTTCGCGCACGCCGTCGTCCACCCGCACCGGCGCGACCTCGAAAGCCGCGCAGTCGGGCTTGCGGTAGACGCGCAGGGTGCCGGTGGCCGGCAGGAAGTTGTTGTCCGGGTTCTCGGCGCAGATGCGCGCCTCGATGGCGTGGCCGCGAATGCGCAGCTGTTCCTGCGCGAGCGGCAGCGGCTCGCCGGAGGCCACGCGCAGCTGCCACTCCACCAGGTCCAGCCCGGTGATGGCTTCGGTGACCGGGTGCTCCACCTGCAGCCGCGTGTTCATCTCCATGAAGAAGAAGTCCATGCCCGTCTCACGCTGCTCCACGATGAATTCCACCGTGCCGGCTCCGACGTACTTCACGGCGCGCGCCGCGGCGACGGCGGCTTCGCCCATGCGCTTGCGCATGGCCTCGGTCATGCCGGGCGCGGGCGCTTCTTCCAGCACCTTCTGGTGGCGCCGCTGCACCGAGCAGTCGCGCTCGAACAGGTAGACGTAGTTGCCCTGCGTGTCGCCGAACACCTGGATCTCGATGTGGCGCGGGCGCTGCACGTATTTCTCGACCAGCACCGCGTCGTCGCCGAAGCTGTTGATCGCCTCGCGCTTGCAGGAAGCCAGCGCGGCCTCGAAATCCTCGGACTTCTCCACCGCGCGCATGCCCTTGCCGCCGCCGCCGGCACTGGCCTTGATCAGCACCGGGTAGCCGATGCGGTCGGCCTCGCGCTTCAGCAGCGCGGGGTCCTGGTCGCTGCCGTGGTAGCCCGGCACCAGCGGCACGCCGGCCTTTTCCATCAGCTGCTTGGACTCGGCCTTCAGGCCCATGGCCTGGATGGCCGAGGGCGGCGGGCCGATGAAGACCAGGCCGGCTTCGGCGCAGGCCGCGGCGAAGGCCTCGTTCTCGCTCAGGAAACCATAGCCGGGATGGATGGCCTGCGCGCCGGTGGCCTTGGCCGCCTCGATGATGCGTTCCCAGCGCAGGTAGCTGTCCTTGGGCGCGCTGCCGCCGATGTGCACCGCCTCGTCGCAGGACTCCACGTGCTTGGCCGAGGCGTCGGCGTCGGAGTACACGGCGACCGTACGGATGCCCATGCGGCACGCCGTGGCGGCCACGCGGCAGGCGATTTCACCGCGGTTGGCGATCAGGATTTTCTTGAACATTCTCTAGTTTCCTTGCGGCGCGGGTGCGCCCGAAAAGAAGCGCGCCAGCCTGCGCACCACCGCGCGCAGGAATTTCACCAGCACGATCATCAGCAGCACCGCGGCCGCCAGCGTGAGCAGCAGCGCGATGGCGAATACAACCGGATGCGTGGCGGACAGCCACAGCATGAACACGACAAAGCCGTCTTCGGCCAGCGACACCAGCATGTTGGAAAACGGCTCGGGCGAGGTGTTGACCGCCGCCCGCGTGGTCATCTTGGCGGTGTGGCTGGTGGCCGCCAGCGTGCCGCCCAGCAGCGCCGCGATCCAGCCCATGGCCTGGCTGTCCGCGCCCAGCGCGCCGGCCGCCAATGCGGCGCCGGCCGGGATGCGGATCACCGTGTGCACGGTGTCCCAGATCGAATCGACCAGCGGGATCTTGTCGGCGAAGAATTCCACCACCAGCATGAAGCCGCTGGCCGCCAGCACGCCCGGATGCTGCAGCACCTGCAGGCCCGGCGGCAGCGGCAGCCAGCCCAGGAAGCCCGCCATGCCGGCCAGGAACACCGCCAGGTACAGGCGGATGCCGCTGGCCCAGCCCAGGGCCGCCGCCAGCGCCAGCAGCTGCGGTGCGTCGATCAGGTGGGCCAGCGCGGCGTCCATGCTCAGGCATCCGGCAGCCACGCGGGCTTGCGTTTTTGCAGGAAGGACTGGATGCCTTCGCGGCCTTCGGCGCTGGCGCGGATGTCGGCAATGCCTTCCACCGTGCCTCTGATGAGTTCGGGCGTGATGGCGCGGCCGCCCACGTCCTGCACCAGCCGCTTGCTGGCCTTGACCGCTTCCGGCCCGGCGTTCACCAGCGCATGGGCGATCACTTCCACCCGCTCGTCCAGCGCGCTGGCCGCCACCACCTCGTGCACAAAGCCGATGCGCAGCGCCTCCGCGGCGTCGAAGCGCTCGGCCGTGAGGAAGTAGCGGTGCGCCGCGCGCTCGCCCATGGCGCGGATCACGTACGGGCCGATGGTCGCGGGGATCAGGCCGAGCCGGGTTTCGCTCAGGCAGAAATGCGCGCTGTCCACCGAAACGGCGATGTCGCACGCCGCGGCCAGGCCCATGCCGCCGGCGTACACGTCGCCCTGGATGCGGGCGATGGTCGGCTTGGGGCAGGCGTAGAGCGTGCGCAGCATCTCGGCCAGCGCGCCGGCGTCGGCCACGTTCTCTTCGCGCGTGTAGCCGGCCATGCGCTTCATCCAGTTCAGGTCGGCGCCGGCGCAGAACGACGGGCCGTTGGCGGCCAGCACGATGCAGCGCACCGACGCGTCGCCGCCGAGCTGCTTGAACACCGCCGTGAGTTCGGCGATGACCTCGTCGTTGAAGGCGTTGCGCACCTCCGGACGGTTGAGCGTTACGGTGGCGAGGTGGCCTTCGCTGCGTTGTTCCAGGTGCTTCATGGTTCGGGGCTCCAGGTGGGCAGGCCGTGGTGTTCGCGCATGCCGTCGAAATCGCGGTCGGCGTGAATCAGCGCGCAGTCGTTGCGGATGCACCAGGCGCCCACCAGCAGGTCGATGGAGCTGCGCACGGTGACGCCGCGCTGGCGCAGGTCGCGGTACAGAGCGGCGGCGGCCAGGGCGGTGGACTCGCCGCCGGCGGTGAAAAGAGGCAGCGGTTCGAACAGGCTGCGCGCGTAGCGCCAGTCGCGCTCGTTGCGAAAGCCGCGCAGCACCTCCATCAACGTGAGGTCCAGCAGCACGATCTCGTTGGCGTCGTCGTCCAGCGCCGCTTCCAGCGCACGCGTTTGAGGCGTGCGCTGGCCGTTGAGGAAGCCGATCCAGACGCTGGCGTCTGCAGTGATCATTTCCTGCTCTTGCGCGTGGGCTGGCGCTTGTACGCGGGCCGGGACTCCTGCACGACCGGCGCGGTGGCTTGCTCTTGCGGCTGCGTCCAGTCGCCCTCGAGGCTCCAGTGCAGTGTGCCGCGTGCCGCGCGCAGCCGCTGGTATGCGGCACGGCGTGCCAACAGGCGCAAGCCTTCCTCGACAGCCTCCCGCTTCGTCTTGAACTCGCCCGCCTCCATGGCGGCCTGCATCAAGTCGTCGTCGATCACGATGTTGGTTCGCATGCTCGCACCGATGTGTATGAATTACATTAATTCTACACATTGCAAGCCCAATGTGCCGTTGCGCCGTTTCCATGGCTCAGTAGCGCTTGGCTACTTCCTCCAGCATCACTTCGGTGGCGCCGCCGCCGATGGCCAGCACCCGCGCGTCGCGCCACAGCCGTTCGATCGCTGTTTCCCGGATGTAGCCCATGCCGCCGTGGAACTGCTGGCAGGCCTGCACCACTTCGTTGACCAGCTCACCGGTCAGCGCCTTGAGCATCGACACGTCCTGCACGATGTCGTGGCCCTGCGTGACGCGCCAGGCGCAGTGGTACATGAACTGCCGCGCCGCGCGCGTCTTGGCGTCCAGCATGGAGATGCGCTGGCGGACCACCTGCTGGTCCCACAGCGGCCCGCCGAAGGCCTGGCGCTGGCGCACGTAGTCCAGCGTGAGCTGCAGCGCCTGCTGGCAGTGGCCCACCGCCATGGCGGCCAGCGCGATGCGCTCGGTCTGGAAATTCTTCATCACCGAATAGAAGCCCTTGCCCTCCTCGCCCAGCAGGTTGGCGGCGGGCACGCGCACGTTGTCGAGCACGAGCTCGGCGGTGTCGGACGACAGCCAGCCGGTCTTCTTCAGTGCGCGGCCGACGCTGAAGCCGGGCGTGCCCTTCTCCACGATGAACATCGACACCTCGCGCTTGCCCGGGCCGGTCTTGGCCGCGACGAAGTACAGGTCGGCGTGCACGCCGTTGGTGATGAACATCTTGGTGCCGTTGAGCACCCAGTCGTCGCCGTCGCGTTTCGCCGAAGTTCGGATGCCGGCCACGTCCGAACCAGCGCCCGGCTCGGTGATGCCGACCGCCGTGACCAGCTCGCCGGCGATCACGCGCGGCAGGTACTTCTGCTTCTGCGCCGGGCTGCCCGCATGGTGCAGGTGCGGGCTGGCCATGTCGGTGTGGACCAGCACGGTGATGATGAAACCGGCGAAGGTGGACTGCGACAGCGCCTCGGCGAACACCAGGTTGGTCATGGCGTCGGCCTCGGCGCCGCCGTACGCCCCCTCGTACATCAGGCCGAACATGCCGGCCGCGCCCATGCGGCGCAGCACCTCGCGCGGCACGAACCCCTGGTCCTCCCAGGCCTGGCCGTGCGGCTCGACCTCGCGCGCGATGAAGCGCGCGACCTGCTCGCGCAGCAGTTCGTGTTCGGGCGTGTCGTAGAGGGTCGGGTACATCGCGGCCTCCCCTACATCCGGAACACGCCGAACTTCGGCTCGGGGATCGGCGCGTTGAGCGTGGCGGCCAGGCCCAGCGCCAGCACGCGGCGCGTGTCGGCCGGATCGATCACGCCGTCGTCCCACAACCGCGCGGTGGAGTAGTACGGATGCGACTGGTAGGCGAACTGGTCGAGCAGCGGCTGCTTGAACGCGGCTTCCTGCTCGGCGCTCCAGCTGCCGCCCTTGGCTTCGATGCCGTCGCGCTTGACCGTGGCCAGCACGCTGGCGGCCTGCTCGCCGCCCATGACGGAGATGCGTGCATTCGGCCACATCCACAGGAAGCGCGGCGAATAGGCGCGGCCGCACATGCCGTAGTTGCCGGCGCCGTAGCTGCCGCCGATGATGATGGTGAACTTGGGCACGCTGGCGGTGGCCACCGCCGTCACCATCTTGGCGCCGTGGCGCGCGATGCCCTCGTTCTCGTACTTGCGCCCGACCATGAAGCCGGTGATGTTCTGCAGGAACAGGAGCGGCACCTTGCGCTGGCAGCACAGCTCGATGAAGTGCGCGCCCTTTTGCGCGCTTTCGGAGAACAGGATGCCGTTGTTGGCGATGATGCCGATCGGCATGCCTTCGACGTGGGCGAAGCCGCACACCAGCGTGGTGCCGAAGCGCGCCTTGAACTCGTGGAACTCCGAGCCGTCGACGATGCGCGCGATGATCTCGCGCACGTCGTAGGGCTTGCGCACGTCGGTCGGCACCACGCCGTACAGCTCGCGCGTGTCGAACTTCGGCGGGCGCGGCTCGCGCAGCTGCTGGCCGTGCTCCTTGCGGCGGTTCAGGCTGCCCACCGCCTGGCGCGCCAGCGCCAGCGCGTGCATGTCGTTCTGCGCCAGGTGGTCGGCCACGCCCGACAGCCGCGTGTGCGCGTCGCCGCCGCCCAGGTCTTCGGCCGACACGATCTCGCCGGTGGCCGCCTTCACCAGCGGCGGGCCGCCCAGGAAGATGGTGCCCTGGTTCTTCACGATGATGGTCTCGTCGCTCATCGCCGGCACGTAGGCGCCGCCGGCCGTGCACGAACCCATCACCACCGCGATCTGCGCGATGCCCTGCGCACTCATGTTGGCCTGGTTGTAGAAGATGCGGCCGAAGTGGTCGCGGTCGGGAAACACCTCGTCCTGGTTGGGCAGGTTGGCGCCGCCGGAATCCACCAGGTAGATGCAGGGCAGGCGGTTCTGCTGCGCGATCTCCTGCGCCCGCAGGTGCTTCTTCACCGTCATCGGGTAGTAGGTGCCGCCCTTCACGGTGGCGTCGTTGCAGACCACCATGCAGTCGACGCCGTTGACCCGGCCGATGCCGGCGATCACGCCGGCCGCCGGCGCGGCGCCGTCGTACATGCCCCAGGCGGCCAGCGGCGCGATCTCCAGGAACGGCGTGCCGGGGTCCAGCAGCATGGACACGCGGTCGCGCGGCAGCAGCTTGCCGCGCGCGGTGTGCTTGGCGCGGGCCGCTTCGCCGCCGCCCTGCGTGGCCGCGGCCACCTGGACGCCGAGGTCGTCGACCAGCGTGCGCATGGCATCGGCATTGGCCTGGAACTCGGCCGAGCGTGGGTTGAGTTGGGTTTCCAGAACGGACATGTGTCTCCTCGCTGCGGCGCTGAACGGTTGCGGTGGACACCGCCGCCGCGCCAGAGCGCGAGCTTACGGACAAAGGCGGCGCGCGGGTGGCCGACGGAGTTGCAAATCGCGCCACCATGCCGCAGACTTGCACCATGCCCAACCGAAGTCCTGCCGGCCCCCGAGCGTCGCCCGCCGCCGTCACGCCCATGGCCTTCGCGCGAGCCATCGCAGCGGCCTACCGGCAGGCCGGGTGCAACCCTTCGCAGGTGCTCAAGCTGGTACAGATCACGCCACAGCGCCTGCAGCAGCCCGATGCGCGCATCACCGCCCGGCAAATGGAAGAGCTGTCCGGCGCCGCCATGCAGGAGCTGGACGACGAGGGCCTGGGCGCCTTCTCGCGCCGCCTGCCCTGGGGCAGCTACGGCATGCTGGCGCGCGCCTCGCTGAGCTCGCCCGACCTGGGGCTGGCGCTCAGGCGCTGGTGCCGCCACCACGCGCTGATCGCCGACACCATCCGGCTGGAACTGCAGGTGGCGGGCAGCAGCGCCGCAATCTTGGTGCACGAGGACCCGCAGCGCGCCATTCCCGCCGAGCTGCGCGAACTCAGCCTGGCCTTCGTGCTGCGCAACGTGCACGGCCTGGCCTGCTGGTACGTCGACTCGCGCATCCCGCTGCAGGGCGCGCGCTTCCCGTTTCCGGCGCCGCCGCACGCGGACGCCTACCAGCACATGTTCCCCGGCCCGCTCGCCTTCGGCGCGGCGCCCGCCGAGATCCGTTTCGACGCGCGCTACCTGGCGCTGCCGCTGCGGCGCGACGAGAAGGCGCTGCGCCAGATGCTGCAGCGCGCGCTGCCGCTCACGGTGCTGCAGTACCGGCGCGACCGGCTGCTGGTCGAGCAGGTGCGCCGGGCGCTGGCGGCGCACCCGGAACAGGCGCACAGCGCGGAAGGCCTGGCCGGCCTGCTGCACCTGTCGCCGCGCACCCTGCACCGGCAGCTGAAGGAGGAGGGCGCGAGCTTGCAGCAGCTGAAGGACGAGGTGCGGCGCGACCGCGCGCAGGACCTGCTCTACCGCAGCGGCAAGCCGGTCAAGCAGGTCGCCGCGGCCGTCGGATTCCGCAACGAGAAGAGCTTCACGCGGGCATTTCGCCAATGGACGGGGCTGTCGCCGGGCGAGTTCCGCCATGCCGAGGCGCAGCCCGCGGCGCTGTCCTCGCCTAAGCAGTCTTCTTAACCGCCCTAGTCACCATCCCTCACCCACGCTAGGCACAAGCCTGTGCCGCGCTAGGCACTTGGCTTAGCGCGCTGCTTCGACGGAAAACTAACGTTGAGGCATGCAAAAACACGCCGCCTTCATCGCCGCCCTGGTCTTCGCGGGCTCCGCCTGCGCCGAGTCTCCGGACACCTCTCCGGCCACCGGCAGCCAGCTCGCCAACATGGGCATCGCCGCCGACCTGGGCACCACCGCCCTGGGTTTGTCGATGGGTGCCGCGGAAGCCAACCCGTTGGGGTTGATGACCATTCCGCTGAAGCTGATGGTCAAGGCGCAGATCGACAAGATCCCCGACGAGAACCAGCGCCGCGAAGCCACGGCGCAGTTCACCGGCATTCAGTTCGCCGCCGCGGCCGCCAACCTGTGCACGCTGGCGGTGGGCAACCCCGCCGTCGCGGTGGCCTGCATGGCCGGCGGCATGATCGCCGGTTACACCAAGGTGAAGTCGGTCCCGACCGAAACCGACTGCGTGAACAAGCACATGGCCAAGCTGCAGCAGGCCGCCGCCAACGGCCGCGTCTACAAGATCTCCCTGAAGACCTGCGAAGGCGCCTACGAAAACGAGCCGATGCTGGCGCAAGGCGGCACATCCCAGCAGGCGCAGTAAGAAGCCGGCGCGCACGGCGCCGCGCGCCGCCCCTGGGTAAACCCGGGGGCCCGCGATAGTCACGATCGTTACGATCCGCGTGAGAGAGTCCCCTCACGCCCCATGCCCGAGCAAGCTCCCCCACTCGACCTGCCCGTCCTGGCCGGGCTGCTGCGCACCATGGCGCGCATCCGCGCCTTCGAGGACGCGGCCGAAGCCGCCAGCCAGGGCGGCGTCAGCGCCTTCGGCAACGCGTCCGACGGACGTGCCCATGTGCGCGGGCCGCTGCACCTGTCCACCGGGCAGGAAGCGGTGCCGGCCGGCGTCTGCGCCCACCTGAACCCCAACGACTACCTGACCTCCACCCACCGCGGCCACGGCCACACGCTGGCCAAGGGCGCCGACGCGAACCGCATGATGGCCGAGCTGTTCGGCAAGGCGACCGGCTTCAACGGCGGCAAGGGCGGCTCCATGCACATCGCCGACTTCTCGGTCGGCATGCTGGGCGCCAACGGCGTGGTGGCCGCCGGCATGCCGATCGCCGTGGGCGCGGCCCACGCGCAGAAGCTGCGCGGCGACGGCGCGATCACCTGCTGCTTCTTCGGCGACGGCGCCATCAACCGCGGCCCGTTCCTGGAAGCGCTGAACTGGGCCCGCATCTTCCATCTGCCGGTGCTGTTCGTCTGCGAAGACAACCGCTGGAGCGCAACCACGCCCAGCGGCCCGATGACGGCCGGCGACGGCGCCTCGGCCCGCGCGGCGGCGATGGACATCGCCGTGCAGGCCGTCGACGGCAACGACGTGGCGGCCGTGTACCGCGCGGCGCGGCACTGCGTGCAGCAGGTGCGCGCCGGCGCGGGACCGGTGCTGCTGCATGCGGCGACCTACCGCGTCAAGGGCCACGTGTCGGTGGACCCGGCCCGCTACCGCGACCCGGCCGAGCTGGAAGCGGCGCTGCGCACCGATCCGCTGGCGCGTGGGCGCGAAGCGTACCTGGCGGCCGGCGGCAGCCAGGCGGAGCTCGACCACATCGAGGCCGGCGCGCGCGACGAGATCGCCGCCGCCGTCGCGGCCGCGGATGCCGCGCCCTGGCCGGCGCCGGAAGAAGCCTTCGAACAAGTGCAGACCACCGGAGCCGGCCAATGGTTCTGAACACCGCGGCCGTGGAAATGACCAACGCGCAGGCCGCCGCGCTGGCCGTGCAGCACGCGATGGAAACCGACGCCAGCGTCGTGGTGCTCGGCGAGGACGTCGGCCGCGGCGGCATCTTCGGCCAGTACGCCGGCCTGCAGCAGCGCTTCGGCGCCGAGCGCGTGATCGACACACCGATTTCCGAGGCCGCCATCATGGGCGCCGGCGTCGGCATGGCGCTGGCCGGACTGCGCCCGGTGGTGGAAATGCGGGTGGTGGACTTCGCGCTGTGCGCGATGGACGAGATCGTCAACCAGGCCGCGAAGAACCGCTACATGTTCGGCGGCCAGGGCCGCGTGCCGCTGGTCGCGCGCATGCCCATCGGCATCTGGGACGCCTCGGCCGCGCAGCACTCGCAGTCGCTGGAAGCCTGGTTCGCCCACATGCCCGGCCTGGTGGTGGCCTGCCCCGGCACGCCGCAGGACAGCTACAGCCTGCTGCGCGCCGCGCTGGCGGGCGAGGACCCGGTGGTGTTCATGGAGCACAAGACACTGTGGGGCACCAAGGGCCCGGTCGATCCCGGCCTGCAGGTTCCGTTCGGGCAGGCGCGCCGCGTCCGCTCCGGCAAGCACCTCACCCTGGTGAGCTGGAGCCGGCAGGTGCAGCTGTGCGAATCCGCGTGCGAGGACTTGCAGCAGGACGGCATCGAGGTCGACCTGCTGGACCTGCGTACCCTGTGGCCCTGGGACCGCGACGCGGTGCTGGAGTCGTGCGGGCGCACCGGCCACCTGCTGGTGGCGCACGAGGCGGTGCAGGTGGCGGGCTTCGGCGCGGAGATCGCCGCCACCGCGGCCGAGGCCACCGGCTGCCGCGTGCGGCGGCTGGGCGCACCGCGCATCCCGGTGGGCTATGCGCCGGTGCTGGAAGCCCAATCGCGGGTGACCGCGCAAGCCATCGCCACCGCCGCGCGCGCCATGCTGGGCCAAGGCCCCGCGGCATGACCGAAGCGCGGCGCCCACCCTGGGAAGAGCGCATCGCCGTCGCCAGCATGGCGCTGTTGCTGGTGATCACGCTGGTGAACGTGGCGACGCGCTACCTCACCGACGAATCGCTGGCCTGGACCGAAG
Source organism: Pseudomonadota bacterium (assembly GCA_040384685.1). GTDB lineage: Bacteria > Pseudomonadota > Gammaproteobacteria > Burkholderiales > Burkholderiaceae_C > Ramlibacter. The sequence continues at coordinate 39,631 of JAZKIV010000015.1, forward strand.
AGATTTCCGTGTTCCTGATGGTCGTGCTGGCGCTGGCCGGCGCCAGCGCCGTGGGCCGCGACGACCGCCACATCCGCATCGAGTTCTTCCTGAACCGCAAAGGCCCGGACGGCGAAGAGCGGCCGCGCCGCGCGCTCAAGCTGTTCGGCGCGGCGATGACGGCGCTGACCTTCGGGCTGCTGACCGCCCTGTTCCTGCGCTGGGTGTCCGACCAGGTGCATTACAGCGAAACCTCGATGGGCCTGGGCGTGCCGCTCTGGTGGTACGGCGTCTTCATTCCGCCGCTGTGCCTGGCCATCGCCGGCCGCGCGGCGATGGTGTTCTGGCGCACGCTGCAAAGCAAAGACAAGGGCGTCGCTTGATCGCCGCGGTGCTGCTGCTGTCTTTCGTTGCGCTGCTGCTGGCGGGCGTGCCGATCGCTGTCGGCCTGGTGCTGAGCGCGACGGTCAGCATCGTCGCGGCGAATGTCGACTCGCAGTATTTCGGGCTGCTGGCCGCGCCGCAGAACTTCTATTCGGCGGTGGCCAAGTACCCGCTGCTGGCGCTGCCGATGTTCGTACTGGTCGGCTCGATCTTCGACCGCTCCGGCGTGGCGCAGCGCATGGTGACCTTCGCCATCGCCTGCGTCGGCCGCGGGCCCGGCATGCTGCCGACCGTCGCCATCCTGGTGGCCATGGTGCTGGGCGGCATCAGCGGCTCGGGCCCGGCCAACGCGGCGGCGGTGGGCGGCGTGATGATCGCCGCCATGTCGCGCGCGGGCTACCCGGCCTCGTTCTCGGCCACCGTGGTCGGCGCGGCGGCCGCCACCGACATCCTGATCCCGCCGTCCATCGCCTTCGTGATCTACAGCGTGCTGGTGCCCGGCGCCTCGGTGCCCGCTCTGTTCGCGGCCGGCATGATACCGGGCGTGATGGCCGGCATTGCGCTGGTCGTGCCGGCCATCTGGCTGTCGCGCAAGCACGGCTTCGGCGCCGAGGAAGCAGCATTGCCGCGCCCGCCGTTCTGGGCCTCGCTGCGCGGCGCGGCCTGGGGCCTGGCGGCGCCCTTCCTCATCCTGGGCGGCATGCGCGTCGGCTGGTTCACGCCGACCGAGGCGGCGGCCGTCGCGGTGGCCTACGGCCTGTTCGTCGGTATCGTCGTGCACCGCAGCATCGCTTGGCGCGACCTGTACCCGATCCTGCGCGAAGCGTCCGAAATCTCCGCCGTGATCATGCTGATCCTGGCCGGCGCCGGCGTGTTCAGCTACGCCATCAACACGCTGGGCGTGGCCGATCCGCTGGCGCACTGGGTCAAGGCGGCGGGGCTCGGCAGCCTGGGCACCCTGGCGCTGGTGCTGCTCGCCCTGCTGGCCATCAGCATGTTCATCGACGGCGTGTCGATCTTCCTGATCTTCGTGCCGCTGCTCTACCCGATCGCGCAGGCCTTCCAGTGGGACTTCGTCTGGCTGGGCGTGCTGCTGACGCTGGTGGTGGCCAAGGCGCAGTTCACGCCGCCGCTGGCGGTGAACCTGATGGTGAGTTGCCGCATGGCCGGCGTGCCGATCGAAAGCACCATTCCCTGGGTGCTGTGGTTCATCGTCAGCTTCCTGGTGATGATCACCGCCGTTTTCTTCTACCCCGAGCTGGCGCTGTGGCTGCCGCGCCGGCTGGGTTACTGATTCCAACGCAGCCCCAGGAGACCCGCATGCAACGTCGACACCTCGTGATCTCCGCCGGCGCCGCGGCGCTGGCTTTGCCGCGCTTCGCTTCTGCGCAAGGCGCCTACAAGGCCGAGTACAAGATGAGCACGGTGGTGCCGCCGGCCTTCGCCTGGGGCAAGGGCGGCGAGATCTTCGCCAACCTGACGCGCGAGCGCACCAACGGGCGCATCAACATCAAGCAGTATCCCGGCGCCTCGCTGGTGCAGGGCCAGCAGGACCGCGAGTTCTCCGCCATGCGCCAGGGCGTGATCGACGTGCTGTGCGGCGCGCCGATCAACTGGAGCGGCACGGTGCGCGAGCTGTCGGCCTTCACCCTGCCCTTCCTGCTGCCGGACCACAAGGCCTACGACGCGGTGATCGGCAACCAGGCGCTCATGGCCGAGTACTTCGACATGGTGCGCAAGGCCGGCGCCGAGCCGCTGGCGGTGGGCGAAACCGGCTACCGCCAGCTGAGCAACAGCAAGCGCGCGGTGCTGAAGCCCGACGACATGAAGGGCATCAAGATCCGCGTGGTCGGCAGCCCGATGTACGGCGAGATCATGACCAGCTTCGGCGCCAACCCCACCTTCATGAGCTGGGCCGACGCGCAGCCGGCGCTGGCCTCGGGCGCGGTGGACGCGCAGGAGAACCCGCTGGAGGTGTTCCTGGCCGCCAAGATCCACACGCTGGGCCAGAAGTACGTGACCAAGTGGAACTACAGCAACGACATCCTGCTGTTCGCCATCGCGCAGCCGGTGTGGGCCAGCTGGACGCCGGCCGACCAGAAGATCGTGCGCGAGGCCGCGCAGGACGCGGCGAAGCAGCAGATCGCGCTGGTGCGCAAGCTGTTCGAGGAAGACGTGCAGAAGGTCTCGGCGCTGGGCGTGCAGGTGCACGTGCCCACGCCGGCCGAGATGCAGGTGTGGCAGGTGGCCACGCGCCGCACCTACGCGCGCTGGAAGGCGCAGACCAACCCCGGCTTCGTCAGCAAGGTGGAAGAGGTGGTGGCCAAGACGCGCAAGGCCTGAGCAGGCGGACCGCACGCATGGCCGGCCCGCTGCCGCTCGACACCTCGGTCTTCTTCAAGCTGGTGCGGGTGGTCAACCTGACCGCCCGGCCGTTCCTGGAGACGGTGGGCAAGCAGCACCACCTGTCCTTGAACGAATGGCGCGTGATGGTGGTGCTGGCCTCCCATCCCGGCGTGGCGGCCACCGACGTGGCCGAATCCACCGGGCTGGACAAGATGAGCGTGAGCCGCGCGCTGGGCGCGCTGGAGCGGCGCGGGCGGCTGCTGCGCGAGGCCGATCCGGACGATCAGCGCAGGAGCCGGCTGACCCTGAGCAAGGAAGGCAAGCGGCTGTTCGCGAAGATCGGCGTGGCGGCGAAGAAGCGCGAAGCCGAGCTGTTCAGCGGCGTGCGGACAGCGGAGCTGGAGCAGCTGGGCAGGACGCTGGACAAGTTGATCGGGGCTGTGCGCGAACAGGGCTAGCCGGGCATCGCGGCTGTCGCCTCGATCTCCACCAGCATTCCGTCGAGCGCCAGCCGGGGCACCGGCACCAGCGTGCACGCCGGCTTCATCCGGGGGCCCCAGACGCGGTCCAGCTCCGTTCCCAGCTGCCGCAGCTTGTCCTCGTCGTGATCCACGACCATGACCAGCAGCCTGGCGACGTGCTGCGGGCCCGCGCCCGCCGCGGCCAGCGCCAGCACCACGTTGTCGAGTGCCTTGCGCAATTGCGCCGCGAACCCTTCCGGCAACTGCCCGCTCGCGTCCTCGCCGCCCTGCCCCGAGAGCAGCAGCAGGCGGGCGCCGGCCGCAACGGCCGCGGCGTGCGAATAGCCGTTGGGCACCGGGTCGTAAAGGCCATCGGGGTTCGATAACTGAACTGGATTCATGTATGTTCCTGTGATCCGGCACATGCCGCGCCCGCAATGTAGATGGGCGTGGCAGGCCGGACAACTGAGAGTTTCTGGCCTCATGAACCAAATCGATTCGTCCGTCCGCGCCTCCAGGGCCTTGCCGTCGCTGGTCGCGCTGCGCGCCTTCGAGGCCGTTGCCGCGCACCGGAGCGTGCAGCGCGCCGCCGCGGAGCTGCACGTGACCCCCACCGCCGTGACCCACCAGATCCGCTCGCTCGAGGACGATCTCGGCGCCGTCCTGTTTGTCCGCAAGCCGCGCCAGCTGGTGCTCACGCCCACTGGCGCGCGCCTGTTCGACACCGTGCGCCATGGCCTGGACGCCATCGCCGCCGGTGTGCGGGCCGCGCGCCGGGACGCATCGCGCCAGGCGGTGACCCTGTCGGCGACGACGGCGTTTGCCGCGCGGTGGATCCTGCCGCGGCTCAGCGCCCTGCACGGCGCCTGTCCCGGCGTCTCCCTGCGGGTGCATGCCGGCGAGTGGGTCTGCGACCTGGTGCAAGGCGAGGCGGACCTAGCCATCCGCTTCGGCGACGGGCAGTGGCCGAACCTCGCGACCCACCACCTCGGCGAAGAACGCTATGCGCCGATGTGCAGTCCCCGCTTGAAACTGCGCAAACCCGAGGACCTGGACGGCAAGCCCCTGATCCATTTCGATTGGGGCGCGAACGCCAGGGCGCCGGCGGTGTGGACCCGCTGGGCGAAGCAGGCCGGCATCCCGCGCCCGGCTGAATGGGTGGCCTCGCACGAAGCCTTGTCGTTCTCGGACGAGGGGCAGGCCATGAGCGCCACCGTCGCCGGACTCGGCGTCGGCCTGCTCAGCCTGACCTTGACGCAAGCCGAGAGAAGCAGCGGCACCCTCACCCAGCCGTTCGGTCCCGTCATGGCGACCGGCAACTGCTACCTTGCCGCTGCCGAGGGCCGCCAGGACGCACCAGGGATCCGCGAGGTCTGGAACTGGATCGTGGAGGAGTTCGCCCGCCCCGCCGCGCGCTAGAAGCCGAACAGGTTGCCGGCGCCGCGCTCGCGCCCATCCGCCCAGGCAATCAGCAGCGCTCCATACGGCGAGCGCACCTCCACCTCCGCCCCCTCCTCGCACACGACAAAGCAGTCCGCATGCACCGGCTGGCCATTCACGGAGAGCAGCCCGCCGCGCACCCAGAACTCGGTCAAGGCGCCGGCGACGAACGAGAACGCCGTCTCCGGCCGCACCGTCAGCTGCACCATGCGGTGGTCGCTGCCCGTGCGTGCGTAGTCGAAGACCATCTGCCGGCGCACGCCGGGAACGCCGGTGTCGTCGTGCACCTGCGCATCCACCGGCACATTGATCTCCGGCGCGACGTCGGGCGCGGGATTGCGGATGGCGGCGTGGCGCGATCCGGCGTGCACGCCGCTGATGTCGCTCTCGGGCGGATAGGTCACCGGCCCTTCCAGCCGCGACGCCAGCAGGGTCGGCCGGTAGGCGACGGCGTCGTGCGTGGAGCCCTTCACGTTGATGCCGGCCTCGTGCAGCCCGATGGCGCCGTGGTAGTCGGTAAGCCCGCCGTCCAGCACGAAGCTGGTGGCCACGCCCTGGTGCTGGTGCAGGCCGCTGCGCGTGCCGGCGTCGAAGCGCACCAGGCCCAGGTACAGCCCCAGCGCGTTGTCGTGCCGCACCGGCTTCAGCCACAGGCCGGGGTTGGCCGTCGCCTGCCAGGGCGTGGCCGCCATGTCGAACACATGGACCTGGTGGGCCGACTGCGCCGGCGGATGGTAGAGAGCTTGCATGGGCGCCTCCGGTGATTGGTAACGGCCGTTACCATCCTAGCCCGCGGCGCGCGCCGCTGTGACCGGGGAGTCCCTAGGTGGCGTCGTGGAAGATGATGCCCAGCGTCTGGCGCGCGCCGCCCAGCACCCGGCTCACGCCATGGCGCAGGTTCACGCGGTAGCTGCCGCGCGTGCCCTGCACCGGCCGCTGGTGCACGGCGATCACCACCGCGTCGCCCTGCCGGGCCAGCGGCACGACCATCGGCCGCGACTGCATGCGCGGGCGCTGCTCCGTCAGCACCAGCTCGCCGCCGCTGAAATCGCGGCCGGGCTGCGACAGCAGCACCACCACCTGCAGCGGAAACACATGCTCGCCGTACAGGTCCTGGTGCAGGCAGTTGTAGTCGTCCGGCCCGTATTTCAGCAGCAGCGGCGTCGGGCGCGCCTGCCCGGCGCGGTGGCAGCGGTCGATGAACTCCGCATGCCCGGCGGGAAAGCGGCTGGCAAGGCCCATGCGTTCGTGCCAGGCATTGGCAATCGGTGCCAGCCGCGGATACAGCGCGCCGCGCAGCGCCGCCACCGGGTCGGGCAGCGGATAGCGGAAGTACTTGTATTCGCCGCGCCCGAAGCCGTGCCGCGCCATCACCACGCGGCTGCGGAACGGCGCGTCGTCGGCGTACAGGCCGGCGATGCGCTCGCACTCGGCCGGTGCCATCAAGGAGGGAAGAAGGGCAAAGCCCTGGTGGTCCAGCTCGGCGTGGAGCTGCGGCCAGTCGATGGTGTCCAGCGGTGCATGGTGCATGCGCCATCCTGGCACCGCGGCTTCGCAAGGGCACGCCGTTTCCGGACCCGCTTTCCGACGGTGCCGGCATCTGTGCTGCAAACAATCGCCGCGATCTGTGACTGTTCGGCAGCTGGGCGCGTGTTGACGCTGCGACCATGCCAACCGCGCCGGCGTGAAGAGCGTTCCGACGGCCGACCTCGACATCGCCGGCATCGCCTTGCGCGCCGACAGCAAGGCCTTCGACAAGATCGTCAGCGGCCTGAAGCTGCATCCGTAGCGCCGGCAGCGTCGGGCGGCGTCTCCGGGTTCTCCGCCGCCAGGCCCGCCAGCCAGTTCACCACCTTCAGCACCGTCGGCAGGCGCGGATGGTCCTCCACATATTCCGCGTGGTAGGCCAGCCCCTGCAGGCCCAGCGGATGCACCTGCACCAGGCGGCCCGCGCGCAGCTCGGGGCCGACCAGCACGGTGCTGGCCAGCGCCACGCCTGCCCCGTCCAGCGCGGCCTGGATCGCGTGGCTCTCCTCGCTGAAGCCGATGCAGCGGCCGACGTCGAAGCCGCGGATGCCGGCCACCGCCATCCAGGCAGCCCAGGTCGGGCCCTGCAGCGTGCCGTTCTTCCAGGTGTAGTTGAGCAGGTCGGTCTGGGCCAGCGCCTCGGCCGCCACCGGCAGCGCACGCTGCGCCAGCCAGGCGGGCGACGCCACGGCGATGTAGCGGTCGCGGTACAGCACCTGCGACTGCACTGGCCGCGCGCGCTCGGTGCCGTAGCGCACCGCCAGGTCGGCTTCGGCCTTGCGCAGGTCGACCAGCCGCTCGCTGGCTTCCACGCGCAGGGTGATGCCGGGGTGCAGCTGGCGCAGCTGCGACAGGCGCGGGATCAGCACCATGGCGGCGAAGGCGGGCGTGACGGAGATGGCCAGTGTGTCCTCCTGCCGCTGCAGGTCGGCCACCGATTGCGCGATGCGGTCGAAGCCGTCGCGCAGCACGGGAAAGAAACGCTCGCCGGCGCGCGTCAGTGCGATCGACTTGCCGTTGCGCTCGAACAGCTTGAGGCCGACCAGTTCTTCCAGGTGGCGGATCTGGTGGCTCACGGCCGTCGGCGTGACGAACAGCTCGGCCGCGGCTTCCTTGAAGCTCAGGTGCCGTGCCGCGGCCTCGAAGGCCCGCAGCGCGTTCAGCGGCGGCATGCGCCTGCGTTCCGCCATCGCCCCAACCTCGCTTCGCTTCAGGGGTTGAACAAGGCCAGCGCTTCCAGCCTGCGCGCCGCCGACAGCAGCAGCGCGTCGCGCCCGCGCGGGCAGCACAGCAGCACGCTGGTCGGCAGGCCCGCACCGTCATGGCCGCTGGGCAGCGCGATGCCGGGCATGTCCAGAAAGCTGCAGGGCATTGTATGGCTGAGGGCCGACGCGTTGGCGGCCGCGATGCGCTCCGGCGTGTGCAGCGCGGCGAGCGCCGGCGCGGTGGCGGGCGTGGTGGGAAAGACGTAGATGACGTCCTGCGGAACGCTGGCGGCTTCCTGCAGCAGGCGATGGCGCAGTTGCTGCAAGGCGATGAGGTCGTGCGCGCGCATCTCGCGCGCCGCCGCCAGCCGGCGCTGCACGAAGGGATCGACGTGCCGGGCCACGGCCGGTTCGGTGAACGCGCGCAGTTCGTGCGCGGCTTCGGCGGCGACCAGCGTGCCGTGCGCGGCGAAGGCATCCATCACCTGCTCCAGCGCGACAACGCGGGCTTCCTCGCACGCGAAACCAGCATCGGCAACACGCGCCATGAAGCGTGCGCAGTTGTCGCGCACCTCATGCTGTACCTTACCGCCGCAGAGATTGGCGGCGAACACGAAGGTCGGTGCGGTGTCGGCAAGCTGCGGCTGCTCGCCGTGCAGCACCGCATCCATGGCCAGCACGTCCGCGACGCTGGATGCCAGCACGCCGACCGTGTCCAGGCTGGGCGCCAGCAGCGCCACACCGTCCAGCGGATAGCGTGCCTGGCTGGGCCGCCAGCCGACCAGGCCCGACCACGCGGCCGGCACGCGGACGGAACCCGAAGTGTCGCTGCCCAGCGCCACGCAGCCGATGCCCGCGCGCAGCGCCGCCGCCGCGCCGCTGGACGATCCGCCAACCAGGTGTGTGGCACCCGTGCGCGGTGCCCGCTGCACCGGCGTGCCGAAGTGCGGGTTCAATCCCAGGCCGGAGAAGGCGAACTCGCTCAGGCTGGTCTTGCCGAGCACCACGGCGCCGGCCGCGCGCAGGCGCGCGACACAGGCCGCGTCGCGCTGCGCGGGCGCGCGGCCCGTCACGCGCGAGCCGCGCGTGGTGGCCGTGCCTTCCAGGTCGAACAGGTCCTTGACCGTGAGCGGCACGCCGTCCAGCGGCCCCAGCGGCGTGCCGCGCGCCCAGCGTTCGGTGCTGGCGCGCGCCTGCGCCAGCGCGAGTTCGGGCGTCAGCTGGGTGAAGATGCTGTGCGCGTCATTGCCTGCGGCAAGCGCGAGCTGTGCACGCGCAACGTCCTCTGGCGTCGTGTCGCCGCTGCGATACCTCTGCGCCAGCGCCTCGATCCGTCCCACCTCAGGCAAGGGTTGGCATCGGCACGCGCCCGGCATAGATCCGCGCGATCTCCTCGAAAGTGCAGAACCGTACGCCCGGATGGCCGAGGAAAAAGTCGATCAACCGCTCGTGCATCAAGAGCGCCTGCGGCTTGCCGGACACGTCCGGGTGCACCGTCATCGGGAACACGGCGAAGTCGTATTCGCGGTAGACGTACTCGAACTGGTCGCGCCACATCTGTTCCACCTGGCGCGCGCCCACATAGCCCTGGCTGTTGGCGAAGGCCTTGATGTAGAGCAGCGGCTCCATGTCGTCCAGGTCCCAGCTGGCCGGGATCTCGATCAGCGGCGTCGGCGCGCCGCGCTGTACCGGCTTCATCCACTCGGCCGCCGGCCGGCTGTAGTCGATCGGCGTCCACGCATCGCCGCGGCGCAGGTAGTAAGGCTCGAAATCGCGGTGCATCAGGCTGTGGTCGTAGCGGATGCCGCGCGCCAGCAGCAGGTCCAGCGTGTCCGCGCTGAACTCCCACCATGGCGCGTTGTGCCCCACGGGCCGCTTGCCGGTGAGCTGCTCGATCAGCGCGATCGAGCGGTCCAGCACGTCGCTTTGCTGCGCGCGCGACATCGCCGTCGGGTTCTCGTGGCTGTAGCCGTGCAGGCCGACCTCGTGGCCCGCCGCCACCACGGCCTCGCAAGCCTCGGGAAAGCTTTCGATGGAGTGGCCCGGGATGAACCAGGTGGTGGCGATGCCACGCGAGGCGAACAGCTTCAGCATGCGCTGCGCGCCGACCTCGCCGGCGAAGAAGCCGCGCGACACGTCGCACACCGAGCGCTCGCCGCCGTAGGAGCCCAGCCAGCCCGCCACGGCATCGAAGTCGACGCTGTAGGCGCAGAGGATCTCCTTCATGGCAGCACTTCGAACTGCAGTTCCACCGGCTCGCACTCGGCACCGTTCACCGGCACCAGGTCCTGCGGGCAGGCCGACAGAACGGCCACGCAGTCCATGCAGGCCTCGAACACCACGTGGTCGCCCGGCCGCGCGCGCGGCGGCAGCCAGCCGATGGCACCGTCTGCCGCCACCGGGTTGTTCATCCAGATGTTGAACGGCGCCGGCACCTCCGTGACAGCGAAGCCGATGGCGCGCGCCGCCATGCGCAGGTTGTCCGAGCAGTTGTCGTGATACCCGTGCACGCCCAGCGTGCGGTAGCGCGGCAGGTCGCAAGCGGCGATCAGCGTGTCGTGGATGCCCGGCGAGCTGTCTTCCACCATCCGCAGGATGGGGCGGCGGCGGTTGGTCACCAGCTCGTCGCCGACGGCGGGAATCGTCTTGCTCAGCCAGGCGCGCACGTGCTCCATCGACATGAATTCATGCGCACCATCGGCATGGAAGGCCCAGAAGTCGCACACCTGCGTGCCGTGCGGGTTGACGATCTTCAGCCGCTGGCCACGCGCGAGCCGCACCGCGCAACCCTGGCGTGCGGGCAAGGTGTAGAGGCGTCCCGGTTCGGCCCGGCCTCCGGGCAGCACACGGCCCTCCAGCGTGGGATTGCTGCCGTCGATGTCGGCGTTGCTGCGGTAGTTGCTGTTGACCCAGTCCATCTTTGTCTCCTCGTGTCGGTTGTGGTTCAGCGGCTTTCGCGGTCGTACGGCTTGCCCACCGCTTCCGGCGCGCGGGCGCGTCCGCCTAGCCCGACCAGCGCCGCGATCGACGCGAGGTAGGGCAGCATCAGCAGCAGCTGGAACGGGATCTGCGGCTGCGAGAACTGCAGCGACAGCTGCAAGGCGTCGCACAGGCCGAAGAACAGGGCGGCGGCCACCACCGCCAGCGGATGCCAGCGCCCCAGGATCACGATGGCCAGCGCCAGGAAGCCGCGGCCGCCGCTCATGCCTTCGGTGAACACATGGATCTGCGCCAGCACCAGGTGCGCGCCGCCCAGTGCCGCCAGCACGCTGCTGATGACGACCGCGACGGCGCGCAGCCGCAGCACCGGCACGCCGGCCGAATCCGCCGCGCGCGGGCTCTCGCCGGCGGTCCGCAGCGCCAGGCCCGCATGCGTGCGGTACAGCACGTAGATCAGCAACGCCGTCAGCGGCACCAGCGCATAGGCCAGCACGTCCTGGCTGAACAGGCTGGGCCCGAGCACCGGGATCTGCGACAGGCCCGGCAGCGGCCACGGCGCGAAGCCGGTGAGCGAATGCGAGCCCTGTTGCGCGCCGAACACCATGCGGCTGGCGAACGCCGTGAACCCCATGCAGAACAGGTTGACAGCGATGCCGGCCACCAGCTGGTCGCTGCGCAGCCACACCGTCAGCGCCGCCTGCAGCAGGCCGGCCAGCACGCCCGCCAGCAGGCCGAGCAGCACGCCGACGGCAGGCGAGCCGCTGAAGAAGGTGCCGGCCGCGGCGCCGAACGCACCGGCCAGTAGGCTGCCTTCCAGGCCCACGTTGTAGACACCGGAGCGCTCCGCCACGTTGGCGCCGAGCGCAGCATAGGCCACGGGGATGGCGCCGCGGCACAGTGCGGCGACGAAGGCCGCGGCGGCGGTGGAGTCGAGCAATGTGTCCATCACGCAGCCTCCTGCACGGTGACGGCGGCGGGCGCTTCAGGCTTGGCCACACGCGGGCCGCGCGACGGCCGCGCGAACCACCGGCGCAGCGACGCATGCTGGCTGGCCGCGACGAAGATCACCACCAGCCCCTGGATCGCGTCGACCACCGTGCCTTCGACGCCAACGGCGCGCTGCATGCCGTTGGCGGCGGCCTTCAAGCCGCCCATCAGCAGCGCGCCCAGTGGCAGCCATGCCAGGTTGCCGGCCGCCATGAAGGCCACCACGATGCCGTCGAAGCCGTAGCCGGGGCTGAACAGGTGGAACAGCCGGTACTTCAGCCCCAGCACCTCGATGCCGCCGGCCAGGCCCGCCAGCGCGCCGCCGGCCATCATCGCCAGCAGCAGCTCGCGCCGCACCGCCACACCCGCATAGGCGGCGGCCTGCGCGTTGCGCCCGACCAGGTCGAGCGCATGCCCATGCGCGGTGAAGCGGAAATGGAAGTGCAGCAGCACCGCCAGGCCGAGGCCGAACAGCGCGCCGATGTGCGCATCGGTCTGCGGCATGAGGATGGGCAGGCGCAGCGCCGGCGCCAGCTCCTCGGAGTACGGGTACGGCGCGCCCTGCGCCAGCAGCGGCCCGCTGACGGCGTAGCTCACCAGCTGGATCGCCACGAAGTTCAGCAGCAGGGTGACGATGACTTCGTTGACGCCGCGGTAGGCCTTCAGGTAGCCCGGAATCGCCGCCCACAGCGCGCCGCCCGCCATCGCGGCCAGCATCACCACGGCGATGCCGATGCCGCCCGGCAGTTCCGGCAGGAACAGCCCGGCCAATGTCGCGGTGAGCGCGCCGGCATAGATCTGCCCTTCCGCGCCGATGTTGAACAGCCCGGCGCGCAGCGGCACCGCGACGGCGAGCGCCGCCAGCAAAATCGGCGAGGTCTTCACCAGCGTGCTGGCGAAGCCCCAGTAGTCGAGGTAGGCGGTGGCGAACAGCGCGCGGTAGGCCAGCCACGGCGAGACGCCGCTGGCGGCGATCAGCAGCGCACCCACGGCCAGCGCCAGCAGGCACGCCCACACCACGCGCAGCCGCGCGGCCCAGGTGAGGAGCGCGTTCATGGCGCGGCCTCCGCCAGCCCGGACATCAAGAGGCCGATGCGCTCCTGCGTGGCCTGCGCGCGTTCCAGCGTGCCGACGATGCGGCCGCGGTACATCACGGCCACGCGGTCGGCCACTTCCAGCACGTGCTCCAGTTCGGTGGAGATGTAGAGCACGGCCACGCCGGCGTCGCGCTGCTCCAGCAGCTTGCGCTGCACGAATTCGATGGCGCCGATGTCCAGGCCCTTGGTTGCCTGCATCACCACCAGCAGGCACGGCCCGGCCTCGATCTCGCGCGCCAGGATAATCTTCTGCTGGTTGCCGCCCGAGAGCTCCGCCGCCGGCTGCTCGATGCCGCGCAGCCGGCAGTCGTACTGCCGCGCCAGCTGTTCGGCCCGGCGCCGCATGCCGCGGTGGTCCAGCACGCCGCGCCGCGCCTGCGGGCGGCGGTAGAAGTTGCGCAGGAAGAAGTTCTTCCACACCGGCTGGCTCAGCACCAGGCCGGTGGCATGCCGATCCTCGGGCACGAAGCCGATGCGGTGCGTGTGCACGCGCGCGCGGATGGAAGCGCGCGTGATGTCCCGGCCCGCCAGCGCGATGCTGCCGCCGTCGGCGGCGCGCAGGCCCGCCAGCACCTCGGCCAGTTCCTTCTGCCCGTTGCCGTCCACGCCGGTGATGCCCAGCACCTCGCCGGCGCGCAGCTGCAGGCCGATGCCGTCCAGCGCCGCCACGCCGCGGTCGCTGCGCGCGCGCAGGTTTTCGATGCGCAGCGCCACCTCGCCGGGCAGCGTGCTCCTGCCGGCCGGCACGGCCGCCACCTCGCGGCCCACCATCAGCCGCGACAGCTCGCGCGCGCTGGTCTGCGCCGCCGGCATGTCGGCCACCACCTTGCCGTGGCGCATCACCACCACGCCGTCGGCCGCGGCGAACACCTCGTCCAGCTTGTGCGTGACGAACAGGATGGTGGTGCCGGCCTGCTTCAGCCGGCGGATGCTGGCCAGCAGCGCGTCGATCTCGTCGGGCGCGAGCACGCTGGTCGGCTCGTCCAGCACCAGGATCTCGGCCTCGCGGTACAGCGCTTTCAGGATTTCCGCGCGCTGGCGCATGCCCATCGGCAGCTTCCACACCGGCGCGCGCAGGTCCACCTCGAAGCCGTAGTCGGCGCACATGCGTTCCAGCCGGCGCACGTGCTGCGCCAGGTCCAGCCGGCGCAGCCCCGGCTGCAGGCCGACCAGCACGTTCTCCGCCACGCTGAGCGCGCCGGCCAGGTGGAAGTGCTGGTGGATCATGCCGATGCGGTGGTGGATCGCGTCGCGCGGCGAGGCCAGTACCACCGGCTGGCCGCCCACGCTGATCTGCCCGGCGTCGGGGCGGTACAGGCCGTACAGCACATTCATCAACGTGGTCTTGCCGGCGCCGTTCTCGCCCAGCACGGCCAGCACCGCGCCCTTGTCGGCGCGCAGCGTCACGCCATCCAGCGCCTTGAAGCCGCCGAAGCTCTTGCACACCCCTTGCAGGGCGAGGTAGCTCATGGCGCGCCTCAGAGCGGTTGCGGCTTGAGCTTGCCGGCCTTCATCTCGGCGACCAGCGCTTCCACTTCCTGCGCCACCGCCGCCGGCACCGCCGGGTGGAAGCTGCCGATGCGCACCGCCTCCGGCGTGTTCAGGTCGAACTTGTAGTTGCGGCCTTCCAGGCCCTTGTCGATGGCGACCTTGATGTAGTTGAGCATCATGCCGCGCACGTCCAGGATGTCGGACTGCAGGATGATGTCGGGCCAGCTCTTGATCGCGTCGTAGTACAGGCCCACGGCGTACACGCGCTTTTCCTTGGCGGCCTGCAGCGCGCCGACGGTGGCGCGATCCATGGTCGGCCACAGGACGTCCACGCCCTGGCTGATCTGCGCGAGCGCCGCCTCCTTGCCCTTGGCCACGTCCTCCCAGTCGCCGGTCCAGCTGGCGACCACCTTGCCGTCGGGCCGGGCACGCTTGAAGCCGGCCTCGAAGCCGGCCAGGCTGTCGGTGGTGAACTTGAACTTCTGCGCGCCGATGAAACCAGCCTTGCCGGTCTTGCTCATCTTGCCGGCCACATAACCCATGAGGTAGGCCGGCTGGCTGAAATAGAAATCCGCGGTGGCGACGTTCCTGCTTGTCGCCAGCCCGTTGTTGACGACGAAGGTGGTGCCCGGAAAACGCGCCGCCACCCGGTTCACCGCGTCCTGGAATTCCCCGCCGTGCGCGATCACCAGCTTGTAGCCACGCCGCGCATAGTCCGACAGCGTTTCCACGTGGTCGGGCTCCTTGATCTTCTCGGTGTACGCGAACTCGATGCCGTGCTTTGCCTTGGCGGTGGTCAGCGCATCGTAGGCCGCCTGGCTCCAGCCGTTGTCGGTGATGCTGCCGGGCAGCGCGATCGCGATCTTGTACGGCACCTTCTGCGCGAAGGCGCGCGGCAGTGCGACGGCCGCGAGGCCGGGCACGGCCACGGTCGTGAGGAATCGGCGTTTGGACATCTTCATGCTTGTCTCCTTTTGTTCTTCGGCAGGGAATGGAATCGAGAGGGGGAATCGGGCTGGCGCGTCAGCGCCGCGCCAGCTGCGCCGCCAGCGCGTCCACCGCGGCTTCGGCGGTGGCGATGGAATCCTTCAGGCGCTCGTCGGCGAACTCGTCGTACTCGATGGCCGCGCCATGCACGTCGGTGACGCCGATGTAGGCGAACGCCGTCTTGACCGAGGACTCGACGTGGTTCATGTGCGCGATGCGCGAACCGGCGCCGTAGCCGTAATCGCCGCGCGAACTCAGGATCACCAGCGTCTTGCGCTGTTCGGTCAGCAGCGGCCAGTACGGCTCGCCCGGGCGGCTGCGGTCGAAGCCGAAGGTGCGGCCGACGCGCACGATGTTGTCGATGTACGCCTTGAACTGCGCCGGGACATTGAAGTTGTACATCGGCACGCCCGCCACGATCAGGTCGGCGCGCAGCAGCTCGTCGACCAGCGTGTCGCTCACGGCCAGCGCCTGGTGCATCCAGGGTTCGCGCTGTTCGGGCGGCGTGAAGGCGGCGTGGATCCACTCGCCGCTGACGGGCGGCGGCGGCTCCTGGCCGACGTCGCGGTAGACCACCGTGTCGTCGGGGCGCGCGGCGCGCCAGCGCTGGACGAAGCGCGCGCTGAGCCGGCGCGTGTGCGAGCCGTATTTGCTTTCACGCGAGCTGCCCTGGCGGGCGCTCGCGTCGATGTGCAGAACCGTTGTCATGGAATCCCTTGCATGCTTGTTTGCGGTGGTCCGGATGCTAGGCAGCGGGCCGGTGCGCGACAAACGGGATTTCTTCAGCGCTGGGATGAGTTTTCTTTTGCGGTGGCTAGAAGCGCAGCCGCCCGCCGGCATCGACCCAGCCGATGTCCACCAGGTGCGAGCCGACGTTGCTGCCGGTCAGGTCCAGCACGAAACCGCCGAGGTCGGCGCGCAGGTTCCACAGCTGCGCGGTCAGGCGTGCCGGCGTGGGCTCGCCGCCCATGCGGCGCAGCGCCTCCACCACGGTGCGCGCCGCGATGCAGCCGGCCAGCGACTCGGGCGAGGGCCGCTCGCCGGGCGGCGCGAACTCCTTCATCGCGCGCAGGTACTCGCGCGTGAGCGGCGTGGCCGCGGCCGCCGGGTTGGGCGTGATCTGCGCCAGCGCGATGCTGGCCGGCGCCTTGCCCCCATCGCCCTGCGCCGACTCGCCGGCCGACAGGTACGACATGCCGTACACCGGCGTCGCGCCGGCGTGCTGGCGCAGCGCGGCCAGGTAGCGCACGCCGGCCTCGCCGCGCAGCACCAGCAGGTGCGCCTGCGCGCCGGAGGCGGCCGCCGTCTTCGCCACCGTTGCAATGGCATCGGCGCGCGCGGCCGGCACCGCGAACGCGGCCTTGACCGCCACGCCCTGCGCGCCGGCCAGCTCCTGCACGTGGCGCAGGCCGTCGCGGCCGAACTCGTCGTCCTCGTAGGCCACGGCCACGTTGGCCAGCCCCAGCGTGCCCAGGTGCGACAGCATGCGCGCGAGCTGCGCGCGGTCGCCGGCGCGCAGGTGGAACACGTAGGGGTTCCAGGGCGCGCGCAGGCTCTCCGCGCCCGGCGACACGCCGACCACCGGCACGGCCGACGCATAGAGCTGCTGGCTCTTCAGCAGCGCGCGCACGTAGTCGGCGCCGGTGAGGTTGAGGATGGCGAGCGGCTGCTCCTGCTGCACCACGCGCGCGAGCAGCTGCGCCGGCTCCTCCTTCGCGTGCGCCGCAGCCACGCGCACCAGCCGCAGCCGGCGGCCGGCGACGCCGCCGCTTGCATTGGCCAGGTCGACGCAGGCCTTGGCGCCGGCGTAGCTCTGCGCCGCTTCGCGCGCGATCTCGCCGCGCGACCAGTCGACCTGCGCCAGCGTGAGGTCGGCGGCGCACGCGGCCTGCGCCGCGGTGAAAGCGAGCGCCGCGCAAGCGCGGCGGGGAAAAGCGATCCAGGCTTGTCTCATCTCGTTGTCCTTCCGGTGTTGGGGATGCGCACGCGCGCACAGGCGTGCCGGGACATCCTCAGGCGCCGGATGGCGCGGGACAAACGCGAATTGCTCAGCTGCCGGATGAGTTTTTGTGCGGAACGCCGGCCCGCCCCGCCGTCAGGCCTGCGGCTTCACCGGCGCGCGCTGCGCCGGGTCGTAGAAGAAGGTCTCTTGCGCCACACGCTCGCCGTCCCAGCGCTGGTACGCGAGCTCCTCCATGCGCGTCACCGAGCCGTCCTGCCATTCGAAGCGGAAGATCCAGCGGATCACGACGTGGTCGCCGTTGGCGAACACCGGGCGCACGCACTCGCTCGCCAGGTTCTTCACGCGCGCCATCACGCGCTCCTCGTTGGCGATGTGCTTGTCGCGGCCGACGCGCGGCGGCGCGCCGTTCTCCTGCATGCTGGCGTCTTGCGTGTAGAACTCCTGCAGCGCCTCGATGTGGGCGTTGCGCTCGACGGTGGCGATGAAGCGCTCCAGGGTCTGCTGGGTGGGCATGCGGTGTCCTTGTGTGGTCTTGCAGGTTGCGGCAGATTATCTGCGTGCCGCGCAGGCCGCGACCGCTTCCCGCAGTGTCGCGCAGGCGGTAAGCGCATCGGCTTCGCCCATGTGGCCGTAGGCCATCAGGATGCCGTGGTCGGGTGTCTTCGCGAGCTTGAAGTCGTCCAGCAGCTCCAGCGCCACACCCCGCGCGCGCAGCGCTTCGGCAAGGCGCGCCGTGTCGCGCGCGCTGCGCATGCGCAGCACCAGGTGCAGCCCGCCGTCCTCGCCGGCGAAGCGCAGCGGCGTGTCCCGCGCGCTCAGCTGCTCCACCACCAGCGCGCGCAGTTGCGCGGTGTGGCGGCGCACGCGCCGCAGGTGGCGGTCCAGCTCGCCGCGGCGGATCAGCCAGGCCACGCTGCGCTGCACCGGCCAGGACACGTGCTGCTTGTCGCGCGCCACCAGCTCGGCCAACCGGCCGGCGATGCCGGGCTCGGCGACGACGAAGCCCAGCCGCATCGACGGGCTGATGGCCTTGGCGAAGGTGGAGACCAGCAGCACCTGCTGCGGCGCCGAGGCGAACAGCGGCGCGTGGTTGGGGCCGGCATGCACGAACTCGTGGTCGTATTCGTTCTCGATCACCACCGCACCGTGCCTGGCGGCCAGCGCCAGCAGTTCGCGGCGGCGCGCGCCCGGCATGCGCACGCCCAGCGGGTAGTGGTGCGCGGCCGTCACGTGCACCAGCGCCGGCTTGCGCGCGCCGGCGAAGGCTTCGCGCACGTCCATGCCGTCGGCGTCGATCGGCACCGGCCGCACCTGCCCGCCATGCCGCGCGAACGCCTGCGCGGCGCGCACGTAGCCCGGGTTCTCCACGCAGCAGGCGTCGCCGGGGCGCAGCAGCAGCTGCGCGATCAGCTCGATGGCCTGCGAGGCGCCCTGCGTGACCACCACCTGCTCGGGCGACACGTGCAGCCGGCGGTGCTGCGCCAGCCAGCCGGCGATGGCGTCGCGCAGCGTCGCGTCGCCGCCCGGGTCGCCGTAGCCGTTGGGCGGCAGGCTGCGGCCGGCCTCCCGCGTGGCGGCGCGCCACACCTCCAGCGGCAGCGGCACGGCCGCCGCCTGGCCCAGGCGCCAGTCGAACGCCGGCGCCACCTGCGCGGACATGGGCTGCGTCAGCCGGCGGATCAGCTTGGGTGTTTCGGCGGACGGCGCCGGGCGGCTTTCGGCCACCCGCGTGCCGCGCCGGCCCATGCCGACCAGCCAGCCTTCGGCCGCGAGCTGCTCGTAGGCCTGCACCACGGTGTTGCGGCCGAGCCCGAGCTGCGCACCCAGGTCGCGGCTGGGCGGCAGCTTCTCGCCGGCGGCCAGCCGGCCTTCGTGGATGGCGGCGCGGATCTGCCGCGCCAGCTGCGCCGCCATCGAACCGTGACCCGCGCGCTCGATGCGCAGGCCGGACAGCAGGACGTCCACCGTGTTCTCCTGGTTTTTGGTTCGGCCGCTTTCGGCACGCTTTGGTTCTTCAAAACGGCCGCGATTCGGGCCACCATGGCAACCAATTCTGAAGCACCCGCGCCATGCACGCCAGCCCCTCCGTCCCTTCCCTGCCACGCAAGCCGATCGCCGTCACCCTGGGCGACGCCGCCGGCATCGGGCCGGAGATCGTGGTGAAGACGCTGGCCCACGCCGAGGTCGCGGCGCGCATCGATGCGGTGGTGGTCGGGCCGGCGGCGGCGGTGAAACAGGCCTGCACCCGCTGGGCGCCGTCACTCACGGTGCGTATGGTTCGCACGCCGCAACAGCATGCCGCGCAGCCGGGCACGCTGGACGTCATCGACATCGGCGACCTGCCGCCGGACCTGCCGTTCGGCAAGGTCGATGCGCGCGCCGGCCGCGCCGCCTTCGACGCCGTGCGCCACGCCATCGGCCTGGCCATGGCGGGCGAGGTGGCGGCCATCTGCACCGCGCCGCTGCACAAGGAGGCCCTGGCCGCCGCCGGCGTGCGCTACCCCGGCCACACCGAGATGCTGGCCGAATTCGCCGGCGCGCCCGACACGGCCATGATGCTGCTGAACACCGCGCTGCGCGTGATGCTGGTGACCGTGCACTGCTCGCTGGCCGACGCCATCCGCCAGATCGACACGGCGCGCGAGCTGCGCATCATCCGGCTCGCGCACCGCACGCTGCGTGCCATGGGCATCGCCCATCCGCGCATCGCGGTGGCGGGACTGAACCCGCATGCCGGCGAAGGCGGGCTGTTCGGCGGCGAGGACGCCGCGGTGATCGCGCCCGCCATCGCCGCCGCGCGTGCCGAAGGCATCGACGCCACCGGCCCGCTGCCGGGCGACACCGTGTTCATGCAGGCGCGGCGCGGCCGCTTCGACCTGGTGGTGGCGCAGTACCACGACCAGGGCCTGATCCCGATCAAGCTGCTGGGCATCGAGGACGGCGTGAACCTCACGGCCGGCCTGCCCTTCATCCGCACCAGCCCCGACCACGGCACCGCGTTCGATATCGCGGGGCAAGGCATCGCCGATCCGTCCAGCCTGCGCACCGCGCTGTGCATGGCGCACGACCTGAGCAACAGGACAACATCCGAATGAGCCACTTCATCCTCATGCTCACGCACAGCGACCGCACGGTGGCCGACGCATTGCAGGTGTACCGGCGCCTGCGCGGCGGCCCGCTGCTGCACGTCGGTTTCAAGGACATCGGCCTGCCGTTCGAGGAACTGGCCGAGCTGGTCGCGCTGATCAAGGCCGACGGCCGGCAGGCGCTGCTGGAGGTGGTCAGCAGCACGCGCGAGGCGGAACTCGCCTCGCTGGAAGCGGCGGCGCGCCTGGGCGTGGACTACGTGCTGGGCGGGCGGCACGCGCAGGAGGCGGTGCGCATCCTGCGCGGCCGGCCGGTCCGCTATTTCCCGTTCGCCGGCCACACGGTGGGCCATCCCACGCGCCTGGTCGGCGACGCGGCCGAGATCATCGAGGACGCCCGCGCGCTGGCCGCCATTCCCGGCGTGCACGGCCTGGACCTGCTGGCCTACCGCTTCGACGGCGACGTGCCGGCGCTGGCGCGCGCCGTGGTGCAGGCCGTGCCGGTGCCGGTGATCGCGGCCGGCAGCATCGACAGCAACGAACGCATCGCCGCCATGCAGGCGGCGGGCGTGTGGGGCTTCACCGTCGGCAGCGCGCTGTTCGACGGTTTGTTCCCGGCCGACACCTTCCGCGCCCAGGTGGCGTCCATCCTGGAAGTCGCGGGAGTGGAACCTTGAGCGCGGCACATCCGTACTGGGAGGTGCTGGACGTGCTGAAACGCGGCCGCTGGGTGGACCTGACGCATGCGTTCGACGGCGACATCCCGCACTGCGAGGCCTTCCCGCCCATGCAGCGCACCACGCTGTACGCGCACGCGCCGGACACAGGCACGCGGGGCCACGGCTTTCTCGCACACCAGTACCAGCTGGTCGGCCAGTGGGGCACGCACGTCGATGCAGGCGCGCACTTCGTGCCGGGCCGCCGCTTCCTCGACGAGATTCCGGTGACGGAGATGGTGCTGCCGCTGGTGGTGATCGACACCAGCGCCGCCTGCGCGCGCGACAGCGACTACTGCATCGGACTCGCCGACGTGCAGCAGTGGGAAGAGCGGCACGGCCGCATCCCGCCGGGCGCCTTCGTCGCGATGCGCAGCGGCTGGTCGCAGCGCTGGCCCTCGCACGCGCGCATGCACAACCGCGACGCCGCCGGCATCGCGCACTTCCCCGGCTGGAGCGCCGAAGTGCTGCGAATGCTGCGGGAAGAGCGCGGCGCGCTCGCTTTCGGCCATGAGACCACCGACACCGACAGCGGCGCGGCGGTGAGCCGCGGCGACGTGTCGCTCGAGCGCTATGTGCTGGACACGGACGCCTGGCAGATCGAGTTGCTGGCGAACCTGGACCAGGTGCCCGAGGCCGGCGCGCTCGTCGTCGCCAGCTGGCCCAAACCCAAGGCCGGCGCGGGCTTCCCCGCGCGGGTGTTCGCGATCTTTCCCTCCTGAGACCCAAGCCACCATGAAGCAAGACTCACCCTACCCCTACGACATCAAGACCGACGTGCAGTTCGGTTTCCTCAAGCACATCGACGTCGACCAGCTGGTGGACAACGCGCCGCCCGGCTGGTCCAACCGCACGCTGTGCGAAGTCAACGACTGCGTGGTGCGCCTGGGCGTGGTGCACGGCGAATTCCACTGGCACAAGCACGAAAAGGAAGACGAGTTCTTCTACGTGGTGCGCGGCACGCTGTTCGTCGACATCGAAGGCGAGACCGTGGAGCTGAAACCCAACCAGGGCTACACCGTGCCCAAGGGCGTGCTGCACCGCACGCGCGCGCCGGAGCCCACGGCCATGCTGATGATCGAAGGGCGCGGCGTCACGGCGGTGGGCGATGACTGAACCGCAGGACGCGCCGGCCGTCGACGCCTACGCGCGCCTGGTCGCCCTGCTGGATGCGCACGGCGCCGCGTATTCCCTGATCGACCATGCGCCCGAAGGCCGCACCGACCTGGTGAGCGCGATGCGCGGCCACGCCGTGGCGGACGCGGCCAAGTGCATGGTGGTGATGGTGAAGATCGGCAAGAAGAGCACGCGCTTCGTGCTGGCGGTGGTGCCCGGCGACCGCAAGGTGGACATCGCCGCCATCCAGCGGCTGAAGGGCGGCACCTTCGCGCGCTTCGCCGATCCGGCCGTGGCCGAACGCCTGGCGCAAAGTGTGGCCGGCACCATCCTGCCGTTCACGTTCGACGACGATCTGGAGCTGGTCGCCGACCCGGCGCTGGCCGAGCGGCCGACGCTGTACTTCAACGCCGCGCGGCTGGACCGTTCCATCGCGCTGAAGACGGCGGATTACCTCGCGATTGCCAAGCCGCGCATCGAGCGCATTGCCGCCGCGGCGTGAAATGCAACTACGCGCGCAGTGACAGCGCCGGCAGCTCGGCCATGTCGGTGAAGATCACCGACGCGCCGGCGCGCCGCAGCGCATCCGGCGCGTCGTGTCCCGCTTCCGGCGGGCTATAGCCGAACACGGTGGCGCCGGCCGCCACGCCGGCCGTGACGCCGGTGACCGTGTCCTCCACCACCATGCAGCGCGCCGGATCGATGCCGAGCGCTGCCGCAGCCGCCAGGTACACGTCGGGCGCGGGCTTGGAGCGCGGCAGGTCGTGGCCGCTGAAGACCCGGCCTTCGAAAAAGCGCATCAGGCCGGTCTTGCGCAACTGCAGCTCCACCTTGGGCCGGTCGGCACCGGAGGCGACGGCGATGCGGCCCTGGTGGCGCTGGTGCAGTTGCTCGACCACCTCCACCGCGTTGCGGATCGGCTGCACGCGCTCCATCAGGCCACGGTTGCGGCGTTCGCGGAACTCGGCCAGCCAGTCCTCGCTGAAGGGCTTGCCGGTGTGCTGCTCGATCAGCGCACGCTCGTCCTTCACCGCCTTGCCGACGAAGATGCGCATGCACTCCTCGACCGTGAGCTGCCAGCCGAGCTCGCCCAGCATCTCGCGCAGCACCCCATTGGTGATGCGCTCGCTGTCCACCAGCACGCCGTCGCAATCGAACAGGACGGCGTCAAAGCGCGGCATCGGTTTCATTCGGGACAATCAGGTTCGACAACATGGCCCCATCGTATCAAGCGGGCGGCTGCGGCCCGAGCGTGAACATCACCCATTCCGGCCGCATGTTCAGGCGCAGCGGCAGGATGCTGACGCCCAGCCCACTGGTCACGTACATGCGGTTGTCGTTGTGGGTGATCCAGCCGTAGGCCCAGGCGCGCGGTGCCGCGCCGGGCATCACGGGCGCGCCGATGACCGGAAGGTAGATCTGCCCGCCATGCGTGTGCGCCGCCACCGCGATGCCGCGCAGCGGCGGCATCGCGAGCAGGCTGGCGGGATCGTGCATCAAAGCCAGCGTGACCGCTTGCGGCGGCAGCTGCGCGAGCGCGCGCGCCGGGTCCGAATGGCCGGTGGAATGGTCGCCCACCCCCACCAGCCACAGCGGCGTGCCGCGCACCTGTACCGCCTGGTTCTCCAGCACCACCATGCCGCGCCTGCGCAAGGCGGCGGCGAAGCGCGCGCCGCCATGCCACCAGTCGTGGTTGCCGAGCACCGCGACAACGCCGAGCGGCGCCCGCAGGCCGCCCAGCACGGCGGCGATCTCGTCCTCGGCGGTCGGCTCCTGCTCGGGCCGGAAGTCGCGGTCGGCGATGAAGTCGCCGGGCAGCAGGACCAGGTCGGGTTGCGCGGCGTTGATCTCGCGCACGAGAGCACGCGCCCGCTCCAGTGTGGTGACGCGCCAGAACGCGTGGCGCGTGATGTGCCAGTCGGCGGCGACCGCGACTCGCAGCGGCCGCGCGGCGTTCCAGTTCGCGAGTGGTTCGACGAGTTCACGTCGGGCGATCCAGCGCGGCTCGATCATGGTGGACCAGACGGCGAGCAGCACGACGAAAAGCGTGGTCCCCGCGACGATGCGCCGCCTCGACAAGAAACGCCTCAGCACATGTCCCCGTCCACATAGAACCAGCGCCCGTCTTCCCGCACGAAGCGGCTGCGCTCGTGGATGCGCGCCGCACGCCCGGCGATGCGGTATCGGGCGACGAACTCGACTTCCGCATGATCGGCATCGGCCTGCCGGTGCGCGCGCACGTCGAGTCCCAGCCACTTGGTGGCGGGCTCGGGGCTGACATGGGCTGGCCGCGTGCTGCCGTGCCATGTCGCCAGCAGATAAGGTTCATCCTCCAGCACGTAGGCGCAATAGCGTGAACGCATCAGCGATTCGGCATCCGGCGCGGGCGCGGTGTCGAAATGGCCAAGATAGCGGCCGCAGCACTGCTCGAAGGCGAGCGGGCGCCCCTTGGCATCGCCGCGGCCGCAGGGACACGGCAGGCCGGCGGCCGGCGCGGCCATCAGCCTTTGCGCGCCTTGCGTTCTTCCAGCGTCTCGGTCGGCCCGCCCTGCTTCACCCATTCGGTGTAGCCGCCCTCGATGTGGGCGACATTGGCCATGCCCATGTCGCGCAGGCTCCTGGTGGCCAGCGCGCTGCGCCAGCCGGCGCCGCAGAACAGCACGAACTCCTTGCTGTCGTCGGCGAACACCTTCTTGAAGTACGGCGACTCGGGATCGACCCAGAACTCCAGCATGCCGCGCGGCGCGTGGTAGCTGCCGGGCACCGTGCCTTCGGCCTGCAGTTCGCGGACATCGCGGATGTCCACGATTTGCAGCCGCGGGTCGCTGCCCAGGCGCGCCTTGACGTCCTGGACCGAATAGGTCGTCACCTGCGCCATGGCCTCGTCGACCAGCGCGCGGAATCCCTTGGTGATGGGCATGGGTGTCTCCTCCTCGGGTGGGCGTCTACAGCGCCCGCTGGATGATGATCTTCTGCACGTCCGAAGTGCCCTCGTAGATCTGGCAGACGCGCACGTCGCGCCAGATGCGCTCCACCGGGAAGTCGTTGACGTAGCCATAGCCGCCCAGCGTCTGGATGGCGGCGCTGCAGACCTGCTCGGCCATCTCGCTGGCGTACAGCTTGGCCATGGCGGCTTCCTTCAGGCAGGGCCTGCCGGCGTCGCGCAGGGCGGCGGCATGCCAGATCAGCTGGCGCGCCGCCTCGATCTTCATCGCGCATTCGGCCAGCCGGAAACCGACGGCCTGGTGGTTGATGATGGCGGTGCCGAAGCTTTCGCGCTCCTTGGCGTAGGCCACCGCCACGTCGAAGGCGCTGCGCGCCATGCCCACGCTCTGCGAGGCGATGCCGATGCGCCCGCCTTCCAGCGCCGACAGCGCGATGCGGTAGCCCTCGCCTTCCTCCCCGACGCGGTTCTCCACCGGGATGCGGCAATTCTCGAAGTTGACCTGCGCGGTGTCGCTGGAGCGCTGGCCCAGCTTGTCCTCCAGCCGCGCCACGGTGTAGCCGGGCGTGTCGGTCGGCACCAGGAAGGCGCTCATGCCGCGCTTGCCGCCGGCCTTGTCGGTCACCGCGATCACCACCGCCAGCTGGCCGTTCTTGCCGCTGGTGATGAACTGCTTCACGCCGTTGATGACGTACGCGTCGCCCTGCTTCACCGCCGTGGTGCGCAGCGCCGAGGCGTCGCTGCCCACGTGCGGCTCGGTCAGGCAGAACACGCCCAGCAACTCGCCGGCGGCCAGGCGCATGAGCCACTTCTTCTTTTGCGCGTCGCTGCCGTAGCGCATCATGATGGCGTTGACCGGGCAGTTGGTCACGCTGATGGCGGTGCTGGTGCCGCCGTCGCCGGCGGCGATTTCCTCCAGCACCAGCGCCAGGGTCAGGTAGTCCAGCCCGGCGCCGCCGTATTCCTCGGGCACGCAGATGCCGTAGGCGCCCAGCGCCGCCAGCCCCTGGTGCGCTTCGCGCGGGAACACGTGCTCGCGGTCCCAGCGCGCGGCGTTGGGCCACAGCTGTTCCTGCGCGTAGGCGCGCACCGCGTCGCGGATCATTTCCTGGTCTTGGGTCAGCAGCATGGGGAAGTCGTTCTCGTTGTCTACCAGCTCTTGAAGCGCCGGCCGTCGTAGTTGAGGAAAGCGCCCTGGTGCGTGAAGCTCAGGCGCGACACGGTCTCGCGCATCAGGCCCACGCTGCGCTCGGTTTCCAGCGTGGCGCCGGGGCCGCCCATGTCGGTCTTGACCCAGCCCGGGCTGATGACGGCCATGATCGCCTTGGGATAGTCGGACTGGGCCGCCACCACCGCCATGTTGAGCGCCGCCTTGCTCGCGCGGTAGACCCAGCCCAGGCTGGAGTCCACGCTGTCGAAGTGCGCCATCTTGCTGGTGATGAAGGCGAACTTGCCGCCGGTGGCTTCCACCAGCGGCGCGACCTGCGGAATCACCTGCATGGCGCCCAGCACGTTGGTGTGCATGGCGCGGTCGAACTCTTCCCGGGTCGGCGGCTCGGTGGCGCCGGCGCTGGTGTAGACGCCGGCTACGTAGAGCGCAACGTCGATCTTCTCGCCGTCGAGCTGCCAGGCCAGGCCGCTGGTGCTGGCCGGATCGGTCACGTCCAGCCGCAGCGCCTGCGCGCCCAGGGCTTCGATGCGCTTCAGCCCCGCGTCGTCGCGCGCGGTGGCGATGACGCGGTCCCACTCGGCCCGGTACTGGCGCACGAATTCCAGCCCGATGCCGCGCGAGGCGCCAAGGACCAGAACCGTGGCCATGGCGTTACAGCAGCTCGACGGTCATGGCCGTGCCTTCGCCGCCGCCGATGCACAGCGTGGCCAGGCCGCGCCTGGCGCCGCGCGCCTGCATGGCGTGGACCAGCGTGACCAGGATGCGCGCGCCGGAAGCGCCGATCGGATGGCCCAGCACCAGGCCGCCGCCGTTGACGTTGACGATGTCGGAGGGCACCTTCAGGTCGTGCATCAGCGCCATCGGCACCACGGCGAAGGCTTCGTTGATTTCCCACAGGTCGACGTCGGACACTTTCCAGCCGGCCTTCTTCAGCGCCTTCTGGGTGGCGCCGATCGGCGCGGTGGTGAACCAGTTGGGTTCCTGCGAGTGCACGGCATGCGACACGATGCGCGCCAGCGGCTTGGCGCCCACGCGCTTGGCGGTGGATTCGGTCATCAGCACCATGGCGGCGGCGCCGTCGTTGATGGACGAGGCGGACGCGGCGGTGATGGTGCCGCCGTCCTTCTTGAAGGCGGGCTTGAGCAGCGGGATCTTGTCGACCTTGACCTTGCCCGGGCCTTCATCGAGCGAGATCACGCGCTCGCCGGCGCGGTCCTTCACCGCCACCGGGGTGACTTCCGCGGCGAAGGCGCCGCCGGGCACGGCCGAGCGCTGGGCGCGCAGCACGGAGTCCTTCGCGAAGGCGTCCTGCTGCTCGCGCGTGAAGCCGTACTTGGCCGCGCAGTCCTCGCCGAAGGTGCCCATGGCGCGGCCGGGTTCGTATGCGTCTTCCAGGCCGTCCAGCGTCATGTGGTCGAAGATGCGGTCGTGGCCCATGCGGTAGCCGCCGCGGCCCTTGAGCAGGAGGTAGGGCGCGTTGGTCATGCTCTCCATGCCGCCGGCCACCAGGATGTCGTGCGTGCCGGCCAGCAGCATGTCGTGGGCGAACATCACGGCCTGCATGCCGGAGGCGCACATCTTGGACAGCGTGATGGCGCCGGTGCTGCGCGGCAGCCCGGCCTTGTGCGCCGCCTGGCGGGCCGGCGCTTGGCCCTGGCCGGCCATCAGGCAGTTGCCCATCAGCACCTCGCCGACCGCGTCGTTGGGGATGCCGGCGCGCTCGACGGCGGCCTTGATCGCGGCCGCGCCCAGGTCCGATGCGGACAGGGAAGCGAAGTCGCCCTGGAAGTTGCCCATGGGGGTGCGGGCAGCGCCGACGATGACGATGGATTCGGACATGGAAAGCTCCTTTTGGTCAGCTGGTGTGATGAAGAATGAGAGAGCCGCGTTCCTCTTGCGCAACACGGCGGATGTATTCCTGGAATTCCGCGTCCTCGCCGCGCAGCAGCAGAGGCAGCGTGTTGCGGAAGTCCTCGCGATGGCACCACTCGCGCATGTAGTCGTCCCAGCTGTTCCAGCGCCGCGCCTCGGTCTCGCTCATGCGGGGCTTGTAGGCCACGAGGTAGGCGCGCTCGAACAGGGAAATCAGCATATCGAAAATCACCAGCATGCGCTCGCGCTGCTCCGCGGTTGGATCGGCCAGCGGCTCGTTGGTTCGCAGCTGCAGGTCCGGGTGGGCCAGCACGACCTTGAGGAAGTCGTTGTAGGCATTGCTCAGCAATTGGTACGCCTCTTCCTCTTCGTTGTCGCGCTCCTTGCGCTGCTCCCAGGCGAAGAACAGGATGGCCACCGGCAGGCCCAGGGCCGTGACGATGAAGCTCGCCAGTTCCCAGGCGTCGCGCGTGGCGGCGTTCATGCGCCGGCCTCCGCCTGCTCGGCAGGACGTGCCGCGGCGGCCTGCCGGCGCACGAAGCGCTTCTCGCGCTCGTACGGAAACACGTCGTGCACGTGGCCGGCCGCGATGCGCTCCTTGTGCGCCTGCCAGAAGGCCGGGTCCAGCAGGTCGGCGTGGTGCTTCATGAACACCTCGCGCACCGCCGGGTTGCCCAGCAGGAACGGCGCGAAGGTTTCCGGGAACACGTCGTGCGGGCCGACCGAATACCAGGTTTCGCCCGACATTTCGTCCTCTTCCGTGCGCGCCTCGGGCACCTTGCGGAAGTTGCAGTCGGTGATGTATTCGATCTCGTCGTAGTCGTAGAACACGACCTTGCCGTTGCGCGTGACGCCGAAGTTCTTCCACAGCATGTCGCCGGGGAAGATGTTGGCCGACACCAGGTCCTTGATGGCGTTGCCGTAGTCCACCACCGCGTGCTCGATCTGCTCGCGCGCGGCGGCGGCGGCGGCCGGGTCGGCGCTCTTGCCGGCGTCGAACGCCTCCTGCAGGTAGATGTTCAGCGGGATCATGCGGCGCTCGATGTAGAGGTGCTTGATCACCACCTCGTCGTGGCCGTCGCCGTCGCGGTCGGAAATCTCCAGCTGGCTCGGCGCGAACTTGCGGATCTCCTCGATCAGGTCGTCCTCGAAGCGGTCGCGCGCGAACGCCACCTCGCTGTATTCCAGCGTGTCGGCCATGCGGCCGACACGGTCGTGCTGCTTGACCAGCAGGTACTTGCGCTGGATCTGCTCGCGCGAGGTGTCCTTGGGCGGCGGGTAGAAGTCCTTGATGACCTTGAAGACGAACGGAAACGAGGGCAGGTCGAACACCAGCATCACCATGCCCTTGATGCCGGGCGCGATGCGGAACTTGTCGCTGGAATGCTTCAGGTGGTAGAGGAAGTCGCGGTAGAACAGCGTCTTGCCCTGCTTGGCCAGGCCGAGCGCGTTGTAGATCTCGGCGCGCGGCTTGCGCGGCATCAGCGAGCGCAGGAACTGCACGCTGGCCGCCGGGATGCCCATGTCCACCATGAAGTAGGCCCGCGCGAAGCTGAACAGCATCTGCAGGTCGTCCTCGCCGAACAGGCAGGCGTCGATCACCAGTTTTCCACCGCGGTTGTGCAGGATCGGCATGGCGAACGGCAGCTCGTTGAAGCCGTTGATGATCTTGCCGACCACGTAGGCGCCCTTGTTGCGGAAGAACAGGGACGACAGCACCTGGATCTGGAAGTTGGCGCGCAGCTTCACCTGGTGCAGCCGCGCGCTCATCGCCTCCAGCACGAAGCCGGCGTCGCGCTGCAGGTCGTCGAAGCCGCGCTGCAGGCGGTAGTTGTCGACGATGCGAACGATGGTGTCCTGCAGCGTCTCGCGCGTCGGGTAGTAGGAGCGGTAGGTCGGCGTGGCGGCCGGCTCGTCGTTCTCGATGTATTCGGTGCTGACCGCCGGGCGCACGAAGATGAAGTCGTTGTGGAAGTACGTGCGGTGCAGGATCTTGGTGGTGACCGAGTTGAAGAAGGTCTCGGCCAGCTCCGGCTGGTGGTGGTCGATCAAAAGGCCGATGTAGTGCAGCTTGATCTGCTGCCACACCTCCATCGGCAGGGCGCCGGCCTTGAATTCCTTTTCCAGCCGCGTCACGGCTTCCCGCACGCGCAGGTCGTAGAACTCGATGCGTTCGCGCTGGGCGCGCTGCTGCCCATGCCAGTCGGCGGTTTCGAAGCGGTGCTTGGCGCGCGCGGACTCGGTGCGGAACAGCCGGTAATGCCGGTCGAAGCCGTCGCGCATGGCGCGTGCGATGTCGTAGGCTTGCGGCGAGTCCAGGCGCTGGGGGAACATCGCTGCCGCCTCCAGCCCTAGCGGCGCTTGGCCGTCACACCCTCGATGGCGGCGCGGTACACCGGCTCGATCGCATCGTGGCTGGACACGGTCATGCGCAGGTCCTGCAGCAGGCCGTCGTGCACGCCGAAGGCCCAGCCGTGCACGCTGACGTTCTGGCCCTTGGCCCAGGCGTCGGTCATCACCGTGCTGACGCAGACGTTGACCACCTGCTCGATCACGTTGAGTTCCACCAGCGCGTCCAGCCGGTGTTCGTCGCCCATCTTCTCCAGCAGGCCGCGGTGCCGGTCGCGCACGTCCTGGATGTGGCGGATCCAGTTGTCCGCCAGCCCGATGCGTGTGCCGTGCAGCGCCGCCTGCACGCCGCCGCAGCCGTAATGGCCGACCACCATGATGTGCTCGACCTTGAGCATTTCCACCGCGAACTGGATCGCCGACAGCGCGTTCAGGTCGGAGTGGACGACGATGTTGGCGACGTTGCGGTGCACGAACACCTCGCCCGGCTCCAGCCCGGTGATCTGGTTGGCCGGCACGCGGCTGTCGGAGCAGCCGATCCACATGAACTTGGGGCGCTGCTGCTGCGTGAGCCCGGAGAAGAAGCCCGGACGCGTGCGCTCCATCTCCGCGGCCCAGGCGCGGTTGTGGACGAACAGGTCTTGGATGACGGTCATGTGGCGATTCTCAGGCAGGAGACGGGCAAGTGGCGGGTCTGTAAAACCACCTAGGGCGAAGCCCTGGGTTACATGGTTTCGGCGAACAGCTCGCGGCCGATCAGCATGCGGCGGACCTCGCTGGTGCCGGCGCCGATCTCGTACAGCTTGGCGTCGCGCCACAGGCGGCCCAGCGGGTACTCGTTGATGTAGCCGTTGCCGCCGTAGATCTGGATGCCCTCGCCGGCCATCCAGGTGGCCTTCTCGGCGCACCACAGGATCACCGAGGCGCAGTCCTTGCGCACCTGGCGCACGTGCTCGCTGCCCAGCATGTCGAGGTTCTTGCCCACCGTGTAGCAGAAGGCGCGGCCGGCCTGCAGCACGGTGTACATGTCCGCGACCTTGCCCTGGATGAGCTGGAATTCGCCGATGCTCTGGCCGAACTGCTTGCGGTCGTGGATGTAGGGAACCACGTTGTCCATCACCGCCTGCATGATGCCGATGGGGCCGGCGGCAAGCACCGCGCGCTCGTAGTCCAGCCCGCTCATCAGCACCTTGGCGCCGCCGTTCAGCGTGCCCAGCACGTTGGCGGCCGGCACCTCGACGTTCTGGAACACCAGCTCGCCGGTGTGGCTGCCGCGCATGCCCAGCTTGTCGAGCTTCTGCGCGATGGAGAAACC
This sequence comes from Pseudomonadota bacterium, assembly GCA_040384685.1. Taxonomy (GTDB): domain Bacteria; phylum Pseudomonadota; class Gammaproteobacteria; order Burkholderiales; family Burkholderiaceae_C; genus Ramlibacter. Next base: position 71,007 of record JAZKIV010000015.1, read on the forward strand.
CTTCATGCCCTTTTCGATCAGGAAGGCGGTGACGCCGCGCGCGCCCAGCTCGGGCTCGGTCTTGGCGTAGACCACCAGCGTGTCGGCATCGGGGCCGTTGGTGATCCACATCTTGTTGCCGTTGAGCAGGTAGTAGCCGCCCTTGTCCTCTGCCTTGAGCTTCATGCTGATCACGTCGCTGCCGGCGCCGGGCTCGCTCATGGCCAGCGCGCCCACGTGCTCGCCGGAAATCAGCTTGGGCAGGTATTTCTTCTTCTGCGCCTCGTTGCCGTTGCGCTTGATCTGGTTGACGCACAGGTTGCTGTGCGCGCCGTACGAGAGGCCGACGGAGGCCGAGGCGCGAGAGATCTCCTCCATGGCGATCATGTGCGCCAGGTAGCCCATGCCGGCGCCGCCGTACTCCTCGGGCACGGTGATGCCCAGCACGCCGAGGTCGCCCATCTTGCGCCACAGGTCCATCGGGAACTGGTCGCTGCGGTCGATCTCGGCGGCGCGCGGTGCGATCTCGGATTGGGCGAAGGCCTGCACCGCGTCGCGCAGTGCATCGATGTCCTCGCCGAGCTGGAAGTTCAGGCCGGGTAATTGCATGGTGTCTCCTTAGTGCTGCACGCCTTCACGGCCGAACACGGCCATGAGGGTGCAGGTCATGGTGGCAACGAGTTTCTCTTTCCCGCCGTCCAGCGCCCAGGCGCGGCCTTCGGACACCGTGATGGTGCGCCCCGGCTTGAGCACCTCGCCCTGGATGCGGAACAGCTGGCCGCGCGCCGGCGCCAGCAGGTTGACCTTGTATTCGACGGTGAGCACCGCCGCGTCGGCGGGCATCAGGCTGAAGGCGGCATAGCCGCATGCCGTGTCCATCACCGCGCCCAGGACGCCGGCATGCACGAAGCCGTGCTGCTGCGTCACTTCCTGCGACCAGGGCAGCTCCATCACCGTGCGGCCCGGCTCCACCGCCGTCAGCGTGACATTCATGGTTTTCAGCGCGCCCTGGCGCTCGAAGCTCGCGCGCACGCGATCGGCGAACCCGGCGTCAGCGGGTTCGAAAGACGACACGGCCATGGCAACTCCCGAAGTTGACGTTTACGTAAACGTCAACTATACCAGTTCAGGCCCTTTTCTCGAATTTCCCGAGCAGCGCCCGCGCTTCGCGCTCGTGGGTTTTCACCTCGTCCAGGTTGGCCTGCAGTTCGGCCATCTGTTCTTCCAGCTGCTGCCGGTGCTCGGCCAGCACCGTGAGGAATTTACGCAGCTGCGGCCCGGTGTCGCGCGGGCTGTCGTACATGTCGATGATGTCCTTGGCCTCGGTCAGGGACAGCCCCAGGCGCTTGGCGCGCAGGGTGAGCTTCAGGCGGGTGCGGTCGCGGCTGCTGTAGACCCGGTTGCGCCCGCCCGGACCGGACCGTTCCGGCTGCAGCAGCCCCATGTCCTCGTAGAAGCGGATGGCGCGGGTGGTGAGGTCGAACTCGCGCGCCAGATCGCTGATGGTGTACGTCGTGTTGGTGGGCATCGCGGAAACGGTCGCCTGCGCGACGGCAACGGACAAACGGGTCATGTGGGGTTCCCTACAATGGGTCATTACATCTGACGTTTACGTTAACGTCAACCAGCAGGCCCACGCATGAACCTCCAGGAACAAGAGCTGCACTACCCCCTCGGCGACACGCTGCCGGCCCCTGGACACACCATCGAGATCGCGCCCGGCGTCCACTGGATCCGCATGGCGCTGCCGTTCGCGCTGGACCACATCAACCTGTGGCTGCTGCGCGACGAGATCGACGGCCGCGCCGGCTGGACCGTGGTGGACTGCTGCATCACGCGCGACGAGGCCAAGGCCCAATGGGAGGCGGTGTTCGCCAACGCGCTGCAGGGCCTGCCGATCCTGCGCGTGGTGGTCACCCACATGCACCCGGACCACATCGGCCTGGCGCATTGGCTGTGCGAGCGCTGGAACGCGCCGCTGTGGATCAGCGCCACCGACTACAACGCCGCGCGCATGGCTTCGCAGAGCACCACCGGCTTCGGCGGCGAGAGCGCGGCGCGCTTCTTCGCCTCGCACGGCCTGAGCGACCCGGACGCTCTCGAGAAGATCCGCGCCCGCGCCAACTACTACCCGGGCATGGTGCCTGCCGTTCCGCCGAGCTTTCGGCGCATGCTGGAAGACGACGTGCTGGCCATCGGCGGCGGGCGCTGGCGCTGCATCTCCGGCTATGGGCATGCGCCCGAGCACATCGCGCTGTTCTGCGAGGACCTGGACGTGCTGATCAGCGGCGACATGCTGCTGCCGCGCATTTCCACCAACGTGAGCGTGTACGACGTCGAACCGGAATCGAACGCGCTGGCGCTGTTCCTGGCCTCCATCGACAAGTTCCGCGCGCTGCCGGCCGAAACGCTGGTGCTGCCGTCGCACGGCAAGCCGTTTCGCGGCATGCACCGGCGCGTGGAGCAGCTGCACGAGCACCACGACGCGCGACTGGCCGAGGTGATGGAGGCCTGCGCCGAGCGCCCGCGCAGTGCCGCCGACGTGCTGCCGATCCTGTTCAAGCGCCCGCTCGACCTGCACCAGACCACCTTCGCCATGGGCGAGGCAGTGGCCCACCTGCACCTGCTGTGGCATGCCGGGCGGCTGAAGCGCACGCGCGACGCCGAAGGCGTCTGGCGCTTCGCGGCCTGACCGGGCCGGCCTTCAGCCGGCGCGGGGCAGGCCGGCGGGGGCTTCGCCTTCGGGCGCGCCGCCCAGGGTGAAGTGGAACACCGTGCCCACGCCCGGCACCGACTCGACCCACACCTTGCCGCGGTGGCGCGCCACGATGCGCCGCACCGTGGCCAGCCCGATGCCGGTGCCGGGGAACTCGCTCTCGGTGTGCAGGCGCTGGAAGGCGGTGAACAGCTTGCCGGCATAGGCCATGTCGAAGCCCACGCCGTTGTCGCGCACGAAGAAGACGCCGTCGTCCGCCCGGCCGACCTCGATGCGCGCCGGCTGCGCGCCCGCGGTGAATTTCCAGGCATTGCCCAGCAGGTTTTCCAGCAGCACGCGCAGCAGCCGCGCGTCGCCCTGCACCTGCAGCCCGTCCTGCACCTGGACGTCGGCCTCGCGCTGCGGCGCCTGGATGCGCAGGCTGTCGACGGTCTCGCGCGCGATGGCGCTCAGGTCCACCGCGCCATGGCTGAGCGGCGTGCGCGTCACGCGCGACAGCGCCAGCATGGCCTCGATCAGCTCCTCCATCTTCACCACGCCGGCCTCGATGCGCGCCACGTAGTGGCGCGCCTTCTCGTCCACCACCGGGGCGATGCGCTGCGCCAGCGCCTTGCTGAAGCCGCCGATCGCGCCGAGCGGCGCGCGCAGGTCGTGCGACACCGAATAGGAGAACGCTTCCAGTTCCGCGTTGGTGTCGCGCAGCGCCGCCTCGATGGCCTTCAGCTCGGTGATGTCGGAGTCGATGCCGACCCAGAACTCCACGCGGCCCTGCTCGTCCAGCACCGGCGCGGCGCGGTAGAACGTGGTGTGCCAGGCGCCGTCGCGCCCGTAGATGCGCCGCATGCCGTTGAACGGCTCCAGCCGCGCGCGCGAGCGTGCCCAGCCCTCGCGCATCTGCGCCAGGTCCTCGGGATGGATGGCGCTCAGCCACCCTTCGCCCAGCCAGTCGGCCGGGGTGCCGCCGACCAGCTCGTACCAGGCGCGGTTCAGGTAGGTGACCTGGCCATCGGGGTCGACGTTCCACACCACTTCGGGCGCCTGCTCGGCCAGCGCGCGGTAGCGTTTTTCCTGGCGCGCGAGTTCGGCCGTGCGGTCGACGATGCGCGACTCCAGGTTGGCGTTGAGCTCGCGGATCTGCTCGAACAGGCGCGCGTTCTCGATCGAGATCGAGGCCAGCTGCGCCAGCTCGATCGCCACGTATTCGTCGCGCTCGTTGAAGTCGCCCTCGAACTTGTCGGACAGCTGCAGCAGCCCGATGTTTTCGCCGCGGCCGTTGACCAGCGGCACCGCCAGCAGGCCGCGCAGCGACAGGTGCCGCGCGGCGAACGAACCGAAATTGCGCCAGCGCGGATGCGCCGTCAGCTCGGCCTGCGTGAGGCGCAGCGGCCGGTTGGTTTCGCAGACCAGGGCGTAGATGCCGGAGCCGTCGGGCGGCGAGATCTCGGCGGCGCGCCACTTGGCGTACTTGTCCGACAGCGACAAGGCGGTGACCACCTGCGCCCAGTCCTGGTCGGTGGTGAGGCTCAGCACCGCCTGGTGCGCGCCGATGACGCGCCGCGCCTGCTCCACCACCTCCTGCATGGTCGGCTGCATCACCTGGTGGCGCACGATTGCCTGCGCCGCTTCGGCGGAGCGCTGCAGCATCCGGCTGAAGTCCTGCAGCTCGCGCTCACCCGCCAGCAGCGCCTGTTCGGCCTGCTTGCGCGCGGTGACGTCGCGCTGCACGGCGATCCAGTGGGTGTACTGGCCGGCCTCGTCGGCCATCGGCACGATGTCCAGTTCGACCCAGAACGGCCGGCCCTGCTTGGTGTGGTTGACCAGCTCCTCGCGCACCGGCAGCCCCTGCGCCAGCGCCGCGCGGATGCGGTCCAGCGTGGCGCGGTCGGTGTCCGGCCCCTGCAGCATGCGCGGCGTCTGGCCGATCGCCTCGCGCGCCGAGTAGCCGGTGAGCCGCTCGAACGCCTCGTTGACGAACACGATGCGCGGCCCCGGGGAATCCAGCGGCGCGGCCAGCGTGATCAGCACGATGTCGTTGAGCCGCGCCACCGCGTTGCGCAGCAGCACCAGGTCGGCCTCGGCGCGCTCCAGCGCGGTGACGTCGGTGAACACCACCAGCGCGCCGGAAATGCCGTCGTCGCGGTACAGCGGCTGGTAGCTGCAGCGCAGCAGCCGGCCCTGCGGGATCAGCGCATTGCGCGCCAGCACCAGCAGCTCGCCGCGGGCGCCGCGCATGGCGCGCGCGAACGGCATGTCCTGCGGCTCGAACAGCGCCTGCGTGCCGGGACGGTACAGGCCGAAGTGGCGCGGCCAGTCCTCGGGCATCACCTTGGCGCCCTCCAGCGGGAACAGGTGCTCGGCGGCGCGGTTGACCATCATCAGCTGGCCCATGCGGTCCACCGCGACCAGGCCTTCCTGCATGCTGTTGAGCACCGTATCCAGCACCGCATAGGCGCTGCGGCTGCGCCCCAGCTCCGCCTCCAGGTCGGCCTGGCGCAGCTGCAGCGACTCGGCCATCAGGTTGAACGCGGCGCCGATGCGCATGAATTCGCCGCGGGTGCTGCGGCTTTGCAGCGGCACCCGCGCATCCAGCTTGCCCTGCTCCAGCCGCCGCACCGCGCCCAGGATCTGCTTGGTCGGCTTGACGATCACGCGCCCGCCCACCCACCACGCGGCAGCCAGGCCGGCCAGCAGGGTCAGCCCGACCATCGGCAGCAGGTCGCCCAGCTGGTCGTGCGCGCCCGCGGTGGCCTCGTGGCGGTCCAGGCTGACCATCGAGACGAGGTTTTCGCCGCCGACTCCCTGGCCTGGAACCGCCGCGTAAATCCGCCGCTTGCCGCCCGCATCGGTCAGCTCGCCGACCACCGCCTTGGCCTGCGCGGCGGCGGCGAGCAGCTCCGGCTGCGCGAGCATGCGCCCGAACGGCGAGGTGGCGCCGCGCGGATATTCCATCAGGATCTGGCCGCGCTGGTCGGTCACCATCACCTGGGCGCCGGTCGGCAGGTCCATGCGCGCGAGCAGGTTGGCCGCATGCTCCAGGTCCAGGGTGACGAAAGCGACGCCGATCACGGCCTGGTCCACCATCAGCGGGTTCGCGAAGGGCAGCACCCAGCGACCGCTCAGGCGGCCGAAGTGCGCGTCGCCGACGGCGAAGCGCCGCTGCGACACCGCCTGGGCGAACGCCGAACGCTCGCGCACGGGGACCACGCCCGCGCTCGCACTGGCGCTGCAGATCACCTTGCCGCCGGCGTCCAGCACGCCGATGTTGGCGTACACCGGATAGCGGCCGCGCAGGTCCTCGAAGAAGCTGTCGCAGGCGCCGCGCTGCATCTGGCGCAGCTGCGGCACCGAGGCGATGACGCCCAGCAGGTGCTGGGCCGATTCCACGGTGCGGTCCTGGTAGCTGGCGATGGCCGAGGCGGTGAACTTCAGCTGCGACTTCGCGCGCGCCGCGCTCGCCTCGTCCTCCCGCGCGGCGAACCACACGGACAGAACCGCCAGCGGCAGCACGGCTGCCAGAACCAGCAGCACCAGCCGCTCCTGCAGACTCAGCCTGCCTTGCACAGCATGGCTCCTTTTCGATCCGCGCCGCCTCGCCGCGGAGGGGCCAGTGTAAGCCGCGCCCGCGGCAGCCAGCCGCCGGCGACGGCGCGGCTCACCACGGCGGCATCGCCTCTTCCTTGAGCTGCGCGCGCAGCGACGCGTACTCGGGCACCACCGCGCGCACGGTGTCCCAGAAGCGCGGGCTGTGGTCCATCACGCGCAAATGGCTGAGCTCGTGCGCCACCACATAGTCGATCACCGGCAGGCGGAAGTGCACCAGCCGCCAGTTCAGGCGGATCGAGCCGTCGTTGCGCGCCGTGCCCCACAAGGTGCCGGCGCTGCTGAGGGACAGCCGGCGCCATTGCACGCCGAGCTGCGGCGCGAAATGGTCGAGCCGCTCGGTGAACACGCGCTTAGCCTGCCGCATCAGCCAGGCCTGCACCGCGTCGCGGATCTGCGCCGGCTCGGCGTTCTGCGCCACGCCCACGTGCAGCGTGTGGCGGGCGACGCCGGGCAAGGCATCGTCGGCCGCGTGCAGCATGCAGCCGGCCTCCTGGAACGCGTGGCGCGGATCGAGCACCACGATCACCGGCTCGCCAAGGAAGGGAAAGGTCGCGCCGTCGCGCCAGGCGATGCGCGCGGCCTCGATGCGCTCGCGGCGTTCGCCCGCCTGCTGCAGCTTGGCGGCGATCCAGCGCGCCTTGTTGCGCAGCGCCGCGTCCACCTCGGCCAGCGGAACCCAGCGCGGCGCGCTGACGGTCAGCCCGTCGGGGCCGACCACGAAGCCGATGTTGCGGCGCTTGGCGCGGCGGAATTCGTAGGCGACGTGCATGCCGTCCAGCAGCAGCTCGCGGTTGGCCGCGGGATGGCGGAAGCTCTGGGGCGCCAGCACCGTGTCCAGCTCCACGGCCGGCGGCTGCGCCGGCGAAGGCACCGCGGCGACGGCGGGAGCGGGCAGGGGCGCGGGGGGCGGCTTCGGCTCGTCGAACAGATCGAGCAGGAGCTGAAACGGGGACCGCATGCGGGGCAGTGTAGCGCCCCATGCGGTCCCCGTTCCGCGCAAAAAGTCCGCCTCAGGGCGGCGGCGTTGCGGCGGCGTCGGCGGGCGCCCCGTAGGCCTCGGGATCGAGGCGCCGCATCTCGGCTTCGATCCACATTTCCACTTCGCGCATCAGCTCGTCGGCGGTGCGGCCGGCGCTGGGAATGGGCCGGCCGATGGACACGTCGACCACGCCCGCGCGCTTGACGAAGGCCTTGCGCGGCCAGCACTTGCCCGAGGTCACGGCCACCGGGATCACCGGTGCGCCGGTCTCCACCGCCAGCCGCGTGCCGCCGTTCTTGTAGGTGCCCTGCTGGCCGCGCGGAATGCGCGTGCCTTCGGGGAACATGATGATCCAGATGCCCTGCTCCAGCAGCCGCCGGCCCTGCGCCACCACCTTGTTGAAGGCCTGCGCGCGCTGGTTGCGGTCGATGTGCACCATGTCCAGCCGGCCCATGGCCCAGCCGAAGAACGGCACGTGCAGCAGCTCCTTCTTGAAGACGAAGGCAAGCGGATGCGGCATCAGCACCGGCATCAGGAAGGTTTCCAGCGTGGACTGGTGCTTGACCAGCAGGATGGCGGGACTGCGCTCGCCCTGCGGCAGGTTCTCCATGCCGTGCACGCGCCAGCGCACGCCGCACAGCACCCGCGCGCCGTGCACCGCCCAGCTGAGCCAGCGCACCGCCATCCAGTACAGCGGCACGCCGCGCCGCCACAGCGAGGCGACCAGCATGATGATGGCCCACGGGATCACCGTCACCAGCATCCAGAGGGCGTGAAGAGTCGAGCGCAGGAAAGCCATGGCGGGGCGAATGGTAGCGAGCGCGCGCTCAGGCCTGTTTCGCCGGCGGCGGCGCGCGCTTGGCCAGCCAGTCGGCGAACGCGCCGAGGTCCTCGTGCACCCGCGTGCCGGCGGGAAAGTCGGCCGGCAGCGGCTGGCCGCGCAGCGCGGCGGCCTTGCCGGTGAGCACCAGGTGCGGCGGGCAGCCGACCGCGGCGCCGGCCTGCAGGTCGCGCACCGTGTCGCCGACCACCGGCACCTGCTTCAGGTCCACGCCGAAGCGTTCGCCGATCTGCTCGAACAAGCCCGGCAGCGGCTTGCGGCAGCGGCAGCCCTCGTCCGGGCTGTGCGGGCAATAGAACACGGCGTCGATGCGCCCGCCGAGGGCGGCCAGCGACTTGTGCATCTTGGCGTGGATGGCGTTGAGCGTGGCCACGTCGAACAGGCCGCGGCCCAGGCCCGACTGGTTGGACGCCACCACCACGTGCCAGCCCGCGTGGTTCAGCCGCGCGATCGCCTCCAGCGCGCCGGGCAGCGGCTGCCATTCGTCGGGCGACTTGATGAACTCGTCGCTGTCGGCGTTGATGGTGCCGTCGCGGTCGAGGATGGCGAGTTTCATGCGGACAAGGCCTCCGAGGCGCGGCGGCGCGCCCATTCCGAGATCACGGCGACAGGATGCACCGCTGCGTCGAGCTGGTCGATGCGTTGCAGCAGGAGATCGAGCTCGCGCGAGACCAGCAATTCCTCGGGCGCATGCGGATAGGGCAGCAGAATGGCCTGGCTGCCGACCACCACGAACGAATGCTCCTGGGTAATGGCAGCGGCGGGCCGCAGTACAAGCTCCACTTCGGATCGCTTCATGGCGAAGCGCGCGAGGCGCGGAGCATTTCGCCGCGCTCGCGCTGGCTGACGAGCACGGACAGCGGCGAGACGCTTCGCAACGCGGCAGCATGGTCCGTATTTGCGCATGCTTCGCGCTCGATGGCCTCGACACCGAGTGCGATCAGCTGGCCCCACTCGTCGCGGTACGCATCCGAGCGGGTTTCGCCATTCAGCGTGCGCCAGCGCTGCAGCAGGGCGGCGACATCCGCCAGCCGCGCCGGATCCGCACGCAGGCGGGTCACGGCCAGCCGGTGCATTTCCAACAGGAAGTCGTCGATCTGTTGCTGCCGGTTCACGCGATCGATTATCCGGTCCGCTCTTCAGCTTGCCAACCGCGACAGATCCGCCACCCGGTTCATCGCCTGGTGCAGCGTCGCCAGCAGGCCGAGCCGGTTCAGGCGCAGGTCCATCTGCTCGGCATTGACCATCACGCCGTCGAAGAACGCATCCACCGGGCCGCGCAGCGCAGCCAGGGTCTGCAGGGAGCCGGTGTAGTCGCCCGCCTCGAATTGCGTATGCGCCTGCGGCCCGACCTGGCCCATCGCCGCATGGAGCGCTTTTTCCGCGTCTTCGCACAGCAGCACTTCGCTCACATGCGCGTCGACCTGCCCGTCGGCTTTCTTGAGGATGTTGCCGATGCGCTTGTTGGCGGCCGCCAGTGCGGGCGCTTCCGGCAGTGCGGCGAAGGCGCGCACGGCGGCCAGGCGCTTGGCCACGTCGCCCAGGCGCTGCGGGCGCAGCGCCAGCACGGCGTCGATTTCCTGCGCGCTGTAGCCCTGCTCGCGCAGCATGCCGGCCAGGCGCTCGTAGATGAAGTCGGCCAGCAGCTCGCCGGTTTTGGCATCGGCCTGCGGGAACAGGCCCAGCGCCTGGGCGACCAGTTCGCCGACGGCCAGCGGCAGGTCCTGCTCCATCAGCATGCGCACGATGCCCAGCGCGTGGCGGCGCAGCGCGAACGGGTCCTTGTCGCCGGTGGGCAGCTGCCCGATGGCGAACAGGCCGGCCAGCGTTTCCAGCTTGTCGGCCAAGGCCACCACCAGGCCGACGCGGTTGCGCGGCAGCGTGTCGCCGGCGAAGCGCGGGCGGTAGTGGTCCTCGATGGCGAAGGCGATGTCCTCGCCCAGGCCGTCGTGGCGCGCGTAGTAGCCGCCCATGATACCCTGCAGCTCGGGGAACTCGCCCACCATGTCGGTCAGCAGGTCGGCCTTGGCAAGACGCGCCGCGCGGTCGGCGTTCTGCACGAGCAGGTCGTCGCCCAGCTGTGCGCCGATCACCTTGGCAATGGCGCGCACGCGCTCGATGCGCTCGCCCTGGGTGCCCAGCTTGTTGTGGTAGACCACTTTGGCCAGGCCCGCCACGCGCGACTCCAGCGGCTTCTTGCGGTCCTGGTCGAAGAAGAACTTGGCGTCGGCCAGGCGCGGGCGCACCACGCGCTCGTTGCCGCCGACCACGGCGCTCGTATCGGCCGGGCGGATGTTGCTGACCACCAGGAACTTGTTCGTGAGCTTGCCGTTCGCGTCCAGCAGCGGGAAGTACTTCTGGTTGGCCTTCATCGTGAGGATGAGGCATTCCTGCGGCACGTCCAGGAATTCGCGCTCGAACTCGCAGACCAGCACGTTGGGCCGCTCCACCAGCGCCGTCACTTCGTCCAGCAGCGCGGCGTCGTCGATGGGCCGCACGCCGCCGCCGACACGCTCGGCCGCGTCGGCGAGTTGCCGCGCGATCTCGGCGCGGCGTGCCTGGAAGCTGGCGATGACAGCGCCGTCGCGTTCCAGCGTTTGCGCGTAGCTGTCAGCGTCCGGGATTTCGATGCGCGCGGACGCCGCCTCGAAGCGGTGGCCATGCGTCGTGCGCCCGGCCTGCAGGCCCAGTGCCTGCACCGGCACCACCTCGCTGCCGTGCAGCGCGACCAGCGCGTGCGCCGGCCGCACGAATTTCACGTCGGTCCAGCCGTCGGCCAGCTGGTAGGTCATGACCTTGGGGATCGGCAGCTTGGCCAGGCTGTCCTGCAGCGCCTTCTGCAGGCCTTCGGCCAGCGTCACGCCCTTGGCCGTGCTGTCGTAGAACAGGGCTTCGGCCTTGCCGTCCATCTGGCGCTTGAGGTCCGGAACGACAGAAGCGTCCGCACCCAGCGCCTGCAGTTTCTTCAGCAGCGCGGGGGTCGCATTTCCCGCCGCGTCCAGTCCCACGCTCACCGGCATCAGCTTCTGCGTGACGGACTTGTCGGCCGCCTGCGCGGCGACCTCGGTGACGTGCACGGCCAGGCGGCGCGGCGAGGCAAAGGCCGTGTGTTGCGCGTTCGGTGCGGCCAAGCCCTGCGCCTTCAGCTGGTCGAACAGCACGCCTGCGAAGGCCTGCCCGAGCTTCTCCAGCGCCTTGGGCGGCAATTCCTCGACGAACAATTCCACCAGCAGGTTCTTTGCGATTGCAGCCATCTTCAAGCCGCCTTCTTCTGCATCTGAGCCGCCCACTCGCGCGGCGCCATCGGGAAATCCAGCCGCTCGCGGCTTTCGTAATAGCTCTGCGCCACGCCGCGCGCCAGGTTGCGGATGCGGCCGATGTAGGCGGCGCGTTCGGTCACGCTGATCGCGCCGCGCGCATCCAGCAGGTTGAAGGTGTGCGCGGCCTTGAGCACCTGCTCGTAGGCGGGCAGCGCCAGCTGCTGTTCCATCAGATGCCTGGCTTGTTTTTCATATGCACCGAAGGCGGTGAACAGGAACTCGGCGTCGCTGTGCTCGAAGTTGTAGGTGGACTGCTCCACCTCGTTCTGGTGGTAGACGTCGCCGTAGGTGAGACCGTCGGTCCATTGCAGGTTGTAGACGTTGTCCACGCCCTGCAGGTACATGGCCAGGCGCTCCAGGCCGTAGGTGATCTCGCCGGTGATCGGCTTGCAGTCGATGCCGCCGACCTGCTGGAA
>JAZKIV010000016.1:0-191980 GCA_040384685.1 Pseudomonadota bacterium
CCGCTGTAGAAGGTCTGCACCTTGTAGCGGCCGGCTGTGCGCTTCTCCACTTCCCTGGCGAAGGTATCGATCGCCACCCCCTGGTGCGAGTTCTGCGCCACCGAGATGCTGATCTTCATGGTGGTCTGGGCCATCGCGCCGGCCGCGAGGCCGAGGCCGAGCGCCATGCCGAGAACGAGTCGGGTCAACTTCACTGCTGTCTCCTCAATGGTCATATGAAAGATGCCCGGGCATTCTGCCAGAAAGTTGTCGTACAACTTTGCGCCTGCGGGCAAACCTGGGGGTGCAATCTGACGTCCGGCTTTACACCGCGTCCTGGTGCTGACAGACTCTTGCCGATTCGAGGTGTGGGGCGTATGAGGACAAACGAGAACAACGCGCGCGGCGCCGTGGCCGCGCGCTGGATGCGGCAATGGCTGCTGCTCGCCGGGCTGGTGCTGCTGTGCCTGGGCCCGGCCCAGGCGCAGGGCGGCAAGCGCATCGCCATCCTGGTGGGCAACGCCGCCTACGAGGGCGAGAGCCGGCTGGCCAATCCGCACAACGACGCGGCGCTGCTGGCCGGCGTGTTCAAAAATGAGCTGCGCTTCGACGAGGTGATCCAGCACAAGGACCTGAACCGCCGCCAGATGTTCGACCTGGTGCGCGAGGTCGGGCGCAAGGCCAAGGGCGCCGACGCCATCGTCGTCTACTACTCAGGCCACGGCATGCGCGGTCCGGGCGGCAACTACCTGATCCCGGTGGACGCGCGCATCGCCGAGGAGGACGACGTGCGGCGCGACGCGCTGGCCGCCGCCGACCTGGCCGAGGCGCTGCAGGGCAGCGGCGCGCGCGTCGGCCTGCTGATCCTGGACGCCTGCCGCGACAGCCCCTTCACCCGCCGCACCCGCTCGGCCACCAAGGGCCTGACGCGCATGGGCGTGTCGGGCGGCAACCTGCTGGTGGCCTACGCCACCACCGAAGGCAGCACCGCCGACGACGGCAAGCCGGGCAACAGCCCGTACGCGCAGGCGCTGGCGCAGCAGCTGCGCGACGCCCGCCAGCCGGTGCTGGCGCAGTTCGACGCGGTGCGCCGCAGCGTGCGCGAAGCCACCGGCGGGCGGCAGAACCCCACGCGCGAAGGCGACCTGGAAGTCGGCGTGCACCTGGTCGCCTCGGCCGCCGGCGCCGCCGCGGCGCGCATGCCGCAGCCGGCCGGACCCTCGGCCGACGCCGAGCAGTACGCCTGGGACGCGGCGGCGCGCACCAACAGCGAAGCCGGCTATCGCGCCTACCTGAACGAATACCCGCAGGGCCGCTTCGCCTCCGCGGCCAAGGTGGCGCTGGCCTCGCTGGCGCCGGCGGGCGCGCCGCGCGCCTCCGACACGCAGGTGGCGCTGGCGCGGCCGGCGTCGCCGTCGCAGGCGGCGGCGGTCTCCACCGCCTCGCTGATGCGCTCGCTGCCGTCCGCCTTGAACCGGTACGAGAAGGACATCGGCGAAGCGCTGCGCTGCACCGGGCCGGTTGCGCAGGTGGTGGAGCGCTTCGAAAACGTGGTCGAAGGCACCTGGTCCATCCAGGGGCTGGAAGGCAAGGCGATGCGCAACGTGAGCCGCTTCCGCTCGGTGGGCGGCGGCCTGTCGCTGGCCCAGCCCGAATTCTCCGAAACCGACTTCAACCGGGAGTGGGCGCAGGTGGTCACGCCCGCCGGGCCCAGCTGGACGCACAGCGACGGCCGCTGGACCAGCGGCGTGCTGGCCGGCTCGACCCAGAGCATGGAGATGACGGCGTCGGAGATCGAATGTTCCGGCACCTTCTTCCCGCTGCAGCCCGGCAAGGAAGGCACGGTGCGCTTCGCGCTGACCAATGCCACCGGCGGCACCGGCAACGCCGCGGTGACCAAGGCGACCAAGACGGTGGCGGTGTCCACCCACCGCTACCGCGTGCTGGACGGCCCGATGTCGGCCGAGGCCGCCATGCAGCGCTACAAGTGGCTGCGGCTGGCGGGCCCGACGGCCAGCCAGTGGCGGGTGTACGAGATGGAGTGGTCCAGCGACATCCAGTACCGCGAGCTGCAGGTGCCGGCCGAGGCGCGGCAGTACTACAAGCCCACCAGCAACACCGGCAAGCTGCTGTTCGTGGAAGGCCCCAACTTCGGCGTGGCCGACGCCTGGGTCAAGAGCCTGAAGGACGGCTGGACCGTCACGCTGCGCCAGCTGCCCTGAGGCACGGCTTCGACAGGCTCAGCCCGAACGGCGGGCTTCTACATGTTGGTGTAGTTCGGCCCGCCGCCGCCTTCGGGCGTGACCCACACGATGTTCTGCGTCGGGTCCTTGATGTCGCAGGTCTTGCAGTGCACGCAGTTCTGCGCGTTGATCTGCAGCCGCTCACCGCCGCCTTCGGCCGGCACGAACTCGTACACGCCGGCCGGGCAGTAGCGCGCCTCGGGGCCGGCGTACTTGCGCAGGTTCACGTCCACCGGCACCGAGGCGTCCTTCAGCGTCAGGTGCGCGGGCTGGTCCTCGCTGTGGTTGGTGTTGGAGATGAACACCGAGGACAGCTTGTCGAAGCTGAGCTTGCCGTCCGGCTTCGGATACGCGATGGGTTTGCAGTCGGCCGCCGGCTTCAGGTAGGCGTGGTCCGGCTTGTCGCGGTGCAGGGTCCAGGGCATGCGGCCGCCCAGCAGCTTGTGCTCGATGCCGTTCATCAGCGTGGCGGGCCACAGGCCCTTCTTGAACCAGGCCTTGAAGTTACGCGTGCGGTTCAGCTCGTCGTACAGCCAGGACTTCTCGAAGGCTTCCGGATAGGCGGCGAGCTCGTCGTGCTGCCGCCCGGCGCCCAGCGCCTCGAACGCGGCTTCCGCCGCCAGCATGCCGGTCTTGATGGCGGCGTGGCTGCCCTTGATGCGCGCGGCGTTCAGGTAGCCGGCGTCGTCGCCCACCAGCGCACCGCCCGGGAACACCTGCTTGGGCAGCGACAGCAGCCCGCCGGCGGTGATGGCGCGCGCGCCGTACGAGATGCGCTTGCCGCCTTCCAGGTACCAGCGGATGTTGCGGTGGGTCTTCCAGCGCTGCAGCTCGTCGAACGGACTCAGGTAGGGATTGGCGTAGTCCAGGCCGACCACGTAGCCGAGCGCGACCTGGTTGTTTTCCATGTGGTACAGGAAGGCGCCGCCATAGGTGTCGTTGGGCAGCGGCCAGCCGGCCGAGTGCAGCACCAGCCCCGGCTCGTGGCGCTTGGGGTCGATTTCCCACAGCTCTTTCACGCCGATGCCGTAGGCCTGCGGGTCGCGGCCGGCGTCGAGCTTGTATTTCGCGATCAGCTGCTTGCCCAGGTGGCCGCGGCAGCCCTCGGCGAACACCGTGTACTTCGCATGCAGTTCCATGCCGAGCTGGAAGGCCTCGGTCGGCTCGCCGTCCTTGCCGACGCCCATGTTGCCGGTGGCCACGCCGCGCACCGAACCGTCCTCGTTGTAGAGGATTTCGGCGGCCGGGAAGCCGGGGAAGATTTCCACGCCCAGCGCCTCGGCCTGTTGCGCCAGCCAGCGCGTGACGTTGGCCAGGCTGACGATGTAGTTGCCGTGGTTCTGGAACACCCAGGGCAGGGCGAAGTTGGGCACGCGGAAGGAACCGGTCTCCGACAGGAACAGCATCGCGTCTTCCGTCACCGGCTGGTTCAGCGGCGCGCCCTTGGCCTTCCAGTCGGGGATGAGTTCGCTGAGCGCGCGCGGGTCCATCACCGCACCCGACAGGATGTGCGCACCCGGCTCGGAGCCTTTTTCCAGCACCACCACCGAGACCTCGCGCTCGTGCTCGGCGGCCAGCTGCTTCAGGCGGATGGCCGTGGCCAGCCCCGCGGGCCCCGCGCCGACCACCACCACGTCGTACTCCATCGCTTCGCGGGGGCCGTATTGGGCCAGGATCTCTTGTTGGTTCATGGTGTGGCTGATAATTGGTTCGTGTTGTCGCGGCAAGCGGCCCGGTGGCAATTCTAGGGCTGCCATCCGGCCCGCGGCGTTCCCCGGCATTCCATATTCCAGCAGGAGATTCCATTGGCCTACAGCATCGATTTGTCCGGACGCGTCGCTTTCGTGACCGGCGCCTCCAGCGGATTGGGCGCGCAGTTCGCCCGCGTGCTGGCGCGCTCCGGCGCCGCCGTGGTGCTGGCGGCGCGCCGGCTGGAGCGGCTGAAGGACCTGCGCGCGCAGATCGAGGGCGAGGGCGGCGACGCGCACGTGATCGAGCTGGACGTGACCGACGTCGACAGCATCCGCTCGGCCGTGGCGCACGCCGAGACCGAGGTCGGCTCGATCGACATCCTGGTCAACAACTCCGGCGTGGGCGGCACGCACCGCCTGCAGGACGTCACCGAGGAGGACTTCGACTTCGTGTTCGACGTCAACGCCAAGGGCGCGTTCTTCGTGGCGCAGGAGGTCGGCAAGCGCATGCTGGCGCGCGCCCGCGGCGCCGCGCCCGGCAGCTACACCGGCGGGCGCATCATCAACATCGCCTCGCTGGCCGGGCTGCGCCCGGTGCCGCAGATCGGCGTCTATTCCATGAGCAAGGCCACGGTGATCCACATGACCAAGGCCATGGCGGGCGAGTGGGGCCGCTACGGCATCAACGTGAACGCGCTGTGCCCCGGCTACATCGACACCGAGATCAACCACCACCACTGGACCACCGAGCAGGGCAAGAAGCTGATCGACATGCTGCCGCGCAAGCGCGTGGGCAAGCCCGAGGACCTGGACGCGCTGATCGTGCTGCTGGCGTCCGACCAGAGCCGCTTCGTCAACGGCGCGGTGATCACCGCCGACGACGGCTTCGGGGTCTAGGGCCCGGTCCGCGGTGCTGAGCGGCATCCTGGCCGGCCTGGCGGCCGGCGCCCTGTGGGGCCTCGTCTTCGTCGCGCCGCGCATGGTGGGCGGCTTCTCCTCGGTGGACCTGTCCTCCGGCCGCTTCGTCGCCTACGGCCTGGTGTCGGCCGCGGTGATGCTGCTGGGCCTGCGCACGCGCCGCCGGCCGACCCTGCGCCAGATGGGCGCCGCGCTCGGCATGAGCGTGCTGGGCTTCACCGGCTACTACCTGCTGCTAGTGCTGGCGATCCGCGACGCCGGCTCCGAGGTGCCCAGCCTGATCATCGGCACCATCCCGATCTGGGTGATGCTGCTGGGCAAGCCGGCCGGCCTGCGCTGGTCGGCGCTGCTGCCGGGCCTGCTGCTCACGCTGGGCGGGCTGGGCCTGATGATGGGCACGCAGCACGGCGGCGGTGGTGGCGGCGATGGGGCGGCCGGCGCGCACTACTGGCGCGGCATCTTGCTGGCCATCGGCTCGCTGGCCTGCTGGACTGCCTTCGCCATCCTCAACGCCGCCTGGCTGAAACGCCACCCCGAGGTCAACGCCACCGACTGGGCCAACTGGCTGGGCGTTGCTACCGGCCTGGGCGCGCTGCTGCTGTGGGCCGTCGCCGGCTCGGACGCGCGCGAACTGGCCGGCCGCGCGGACCTGGGCCTGTTCGCGCTGCTGTGCGCGGCCACCGGCGTCGGCTCGGCCTGGCTCGCCACCATCCTGTGGAACATCGCCAGCCAGCGGCTGTCGGCCAGCCTGTGCGGCCAGCTGGTGGTCAGCGAAACGCTGTTCGCACTGGCCTATTCCTTCGCCTGGGACGGCCACTGGCCGACCTGGGCCCAGGCGGCGGCCTGCGTGCTGTTCACCCTGGGCATCCTCGCATCCATCAAGGCGCACCGATGAAGTTCGAACTTCCCGAGAAGAAGAAGCTGGTCTACCAAATGGCGATTCCCATCCGCTGGGGCGACATGGACGCCATGGGCCACGTCAACAACACCGTGTATTTCCGCTACCTGGAAACCGCCCGCATCGACTGGATGCGCTCGATCGGCTGCGCGCCTGACCCGCAGGGCGAGGGCCCGGTGGTCGTCAACGCCTTCTGCACCTTCAGCAAGCAGCTGGAGTACCCCGGCGAGGTGCTGCTGAAGATGTACGTGAGCGACCCGGGGCGCAGCAGCTTCGAGAGCTGGGCCACCCTGGCGCGCACCGACGACCCGGACACCATCTACGCCGAAGGCGGCGCGACCACCGTGTGGGTGGATTTCCCGAAACAGAAGTCCACGCCCATGCCGGCGTGGATGCGCACCGTGATCGAGGACTGAAGGCGGCTCAGGCCGCGCCCGACGAGGGCACGGCGGCCTGCTGCGGATAGAAGATCGGCTGCTGCGGATCGCGGTGCCAGTCGTACTCGGCGCCGATGGCGGCGGCCTCGGCCACCGCGCGGCCGGCCAGCCGCTGCACCAGGGACCAGCCCATGTCGGTGCCGGCCGAGACACCCGCCGAGGTGACGTAGCGGCCCGCGTCGACCCAGCGCGCGACGTTGTCCCACAGCACGCGCGGGCCGAACCCCGCGACCCAGCCGAAGGCCTGGTGGTTGGTGGCCGCCGGGTGCCCGTCGAGCACGCCGCTGGAGGCGAGGAGGGCGGCGCCGGTGCACACCGAGGCCAGGATCGGCACGCGCGCATCCATGTCGCGCACCCAGGCCAGCAGCGCCTGCAGCGGCGCCGGGTCGGCGGCCTGCAGCAGCGCGCGCACGCCGTCGCCACCGGGGACCATCAGCACGTCCAGCGGCTGCTTCAGCGCCTCGTCGCGGAAATAGTCCGGCGCGACGCGCGGGCCGTTCATGCTCTTCACCGGCGTGGGCACCGCGCCCGCCGCGGGCCGCGTTTCGTTGGAGACCAGCACGATCTCGAACGGATAGGCCGGCGGGTTCTCGTAGCCGGTGCCGATGAAGCGCGCGATGGAAAAGGCTTCGATGAAACCCCAGACGTCCAGCGGCTCGAAACCGTCGAACACCAGGATGCCGATGCGCTGCGTACGGGGAAAGGATGTGGTGGTCATGGTGTCAGCGGTTGCCGGCGCCCGGCGCGGGAATGGTTTCGATGGTGAATTCGGCCGCTGCACCGGCTCCACCCGCAGCATCGGCCGACGCGAACCCGACCTCGATGCACAGCGGTTGGCCCGCTTCGGGCAGCGGCATGGCATCGCCCGCCGGCAGCAGGAAGCGCTGGGCGCGCGCGGCCTCGCGCGCGCTGAATGCGCGCAGCGGATGCACGGTGACCTGCGCGAGCTGGTGGCGCTGTCCGTCGGCGGCCAGCAGGGAGATGTTCAGCGCGCCGCTGCCGGCCGTGGGCGGCTGGAAGGCCCGCAGCACCAGCACCAGCCGCTGGCGGCCCTGGCGCAAGGCGCGCAGGGTGGCCGCCGGATGGGCCGTGCAATGGCGCGCCGGCGCCTGCGCCGTCGCCACCGCGGCCTCGGGCGCGCCGGCGCCGCCGGGCCATGCCGGCGCGGCGCACAGCGCGGCCAGCACCGGCGCGGCGGTCCAGCGCGGGCATCGCATCAGATCACCGCGATCTCGATCGATCCGGGCACGGCCTCGACCGTGGACGCCGCGGCGCCCGGTTCCGGCACGGGCACCAGCTGGATGGTGATCCTGTCGCTGGCCAGGCCCTCCGTTGCCGCCAGCTTGCGCAGGGCCGCCGTCAGGTTGACCAGCGCCGAAGGCAGGGCCTTGTGCGCGCTGTGGGCGCCGCTGCCGTGGCGCAGGAAGGCCAGCCGCGCGACGAAGTGCGGATCGGTTTCCGGCACGTCCGCGCTCACGCTGTCGAGGTTCACGAACACCCGCACCGCGCGCACGCCGTCGCCCAGCCGGATGTCGCGGATCAGCGCCACCACCTCGCGCGCCGCCTTGCCTTCGGTGACGGGCGCGACGGCGGGCTCGACCGCCGACTTCGCCATCGGCACGGCAAGGCTCAGCGGCGCGGTGGGCAGGGCGGCCGCGCTGTTGGCCACGCGTGCGCGCGGCGCCTGCGACTTGCGCGCGGGCTGGAACAGGGCGGCCAGGTTGCCCAGCCGCTCGGGGTCGACCACCTGGGTCTCCGGCCGGGGCATGTCGTCGTAGGTGTAGCCCAGCGCTTCGATGCTCAGCAAGTCCTTCACCACCCGCGTGTAGAGCCTGCCTTGCGGGCTGACGAAGTGGTTGCTGAAGGCCATGCCCAGCCACAGCGGGTCAGTGGAGTCCTGGCGGCCCAGCGCGTGCCAGCGTGCCCAGATGCGGTCGATGTTGCCGTGGTGCATGAAGAACACCGGATCGCGCGGCGAATTGGTGCCGGGCATGTAGCCGCCGATGCTGCCGTGCACGCTGTTGTGCGCCGAGGCTTCCAGCGGCCCCTGCACGCCGCCGCCGGCCGGCACCCATTTCCCGTCGGTGTCGGTCTGCTCCGGGTTGCGGCTGGTGCCGAAGGCCTCGTAGTCGGTCTCGGCATAGATGCCCTGCATCAGCTGCGGGCCGACCTTCTCGTCGGTGAGCGCGTTGTCGCCGGTGAGCGCGTTGCGCGCCTTCGATGCGTCGTCTCCCAGGCCCGGCACGTACAGCGGGTTGGGCTTGCCCTTGTAGGTCTTGTCGGTGAACGCCGCCGGCATGTCGCGCAGCGCGGTCCAGTCCCAGTACGGCATGGCGAAGCGCGGATTGCGCATCAGCACCATGGCGGCGTTCTCGTACATCTGCTGGAACGCGCGGTGCCATGGCAGGAAGTACCAGTCGCCGTGCGGGCAGTTCAGGAACTCGGTGGCGCTGCCGTGCTGGTTGCAAAAGCCGACCCAGCTCACGCGGCGGCTGGCGGACCGCGCGCGCATCAGGCCGACGAAGTCGCGGTAGGTGGACAGATCGGGGTCGTCCAGCGCCATGGTGTTGACGCTGCGGCGCACGCGCGGCGCCTGCGCCGCGAAGGCGCGCAGCCCCGGCACCGAGCCGGAAAACGCGGCGAAAGCGCCGGCCGCGGCCACCGCTTTCAAAGCGGTTCTTCTGTGGATCATGTCCCCTCCTGTGGCGCGGGCAGCTCTTCCGCAGTGCGCGCGCGGCCCAGTATCGGCGCGGGGGGAGGGCCGTCAAGCCCTGTTCCTGTGACTTAGTGGCGTTGCGCCGGCCGCTACTTCTTTTCCCGCGGCACCCGGCCCATCAGGTAGAACTCCGGATTCGGCAGCATGTCGGCGAAGCTGGCCATGCGGTTCGACAGGCCAAAGAAGGCGGTGATGGCCGCGATGTCCCAAACGTCCTCGTCGGAGAAGCCGTGCGCGTGCAGCGCCTCGGTGTCGGCGTCCTCCACCTCGTGCGAGCGCAGGCAGACCTTCATCGCGAAGTCCAGCATGGCGCGCTGGCGCGGCGTGATGTCGGCCTTGCGGTAATTCACCGCGACCTGGTCGGCCACCAGCGGCTTCTTTTCGTAGATGCGCAGGATGGCGCCGTGCGCCACCACGCAGTACAGGCAGCTGTTGGCCGCGCTGGTGGCGGTGACGATCATTTCGCGCTCGCCCTTGGTCAGCCCGCTTTCACGGCCCACCGTTTCGGGCGCCATCAGCGCGTCGTGGTAGGCGAAGAACGCCCGCCACTCGGCCGGCCGGCGCGCCAGCGCCAGGAACACGTTGGGCACGAAGCCGGACTTTTCCTGCACCTCCAGAATGCGCGCGCGCATGTCTTCGGGCAGGTCCTTGAGTTCGGGATGGGGGTAGCGGTTCGTCATTCCGTGAGATTACCGTCATTTGCCTAGCAAATCCGCAACTCGGCCGTATGCAACATTTGTGACGGCGGTGCACTCCTACGCCCCAGCTGGGCTATGTTGGAGGCATGAAAGTTCCGCAGCACCAAGGCATGATTTTCGTCGGCGGCCTCCTGGTCGGGGCGGTCATCGGCGCGGGTGTGCTGCTGGGCGTGCGCGACCCGCTGGCGCAGCATCCCGCCGCCGACAAGCAGGCCGCAACGGCGCCGGCCGTCGCAACAACCCAGGCCGCCAACTGCGCCTTCGCGCCGGTGCTGGCGCCCGCGCCCAAGGGCGACGGCCTGTTCGCATTGCCGGCCGATCCGCGCGACGCCACCGCCGCCGATGCCGCGGCCTATGTGGTGGTCGGCCGCGACGCCGCGACCCAGGGCCGGCCGCGCGACGCCGAGGTGGCCTTCATGACCTCCTGCCGCATGGCCGGGCCGAACGACGCCGCGGAGCTGGCCGAGGCGAAGTACCAGCTCGGCAGCCATTACGTCACCGCGGCGTCCATCGATGCCGCCGCGCGGCCGGAAGCCCTGAAGCGCGCGCAGGCGCTTCTGTCCGACAGCGTCGCCCTGTATGGTGCGCGACTGGGCCTGGACAACGGCAGGACGCGGCTGGCCGCCGCCAGCCTGGCGAGCGTGGAGCGCGCCCTGGCGCCGCCCGAGGCGCCGCTGGAAGTGCCGCGCGTGCTGCTGGCCGAACGCGCGGACTACGAAGCCCTGCGGCCCGCACCGGCCGTGAGCAGGAGCCTCGCGTCGGCGGACAAGGCCAGCGGCGAACCCTCCGAGCCCGTGACAGCCGCCATGGGCGGGCCACCCGCGATCCGGAAAGCGCCGGTGCGCCCGCGCGTGCGGGACACCGAGCCCGATTTCGAGGAGACGGTCCAGCGCCACGCCGGCTGCCCGGACGGCGACTGCAGCCGGCCGGCTGCGGCCACCGGCGATGCGCAGGCGGCTCCGTCCGGCCCGGCGCGCCGCGACGAAGGCATGGCCGGCGGCAACTGAGCGTGCCCTGTGCACTTTTTTGTGCGTAGACCTGACAGGTCAAGGGAAAACCCTGGAAATCACTCTTAAGCACGCATATCCAGGGCCGCATTTCCTGCGGCAAATATTTTCTCGCTACAGCTCATCCGACTTTACTGCTCAGTTTCGAGGGTTGTTTCGCCACTGAAACATCTTGCCGACGTTCCCTGTCAACCTTGACAGGGTAGGTCCGTGTGCAGCGGTTGCGACTGTGGTGCATCGTTCCGTAGAGTGACCCTTTTAGGTGCAAATCGCACCAAAAAGGTCACTCGATGGAATCCAAAGAAACTAAAGAATATTCCCACGCCTACGATGCCGACAGGCCCTTGGCCATGCGCTGCGGCTGCGGCCAGGACCATGCGCCGGGCGAGCACCCTCAAGGCGCCGCGAAGACGCAAGAGGATCTTTCGCACAACTTCATGGAAACGGCCGTCATGAAAGCGCTGTTTCCGGTGGACAGCGTGCGGCGCGGTTTTCTCAAGGCCGTGGGCGCGAGCACGGCGCGGGCCGCGATCGCATCGCTGGTGCCCCTGTCGGCGCTGGAAGCCATGGCGCAGGACCGGGGGGTGCCCGAGAAAAAGGACCTGAAAATCGGCTTCATCAGCATCACCTGCGCCTCGCCGCTGATCATGGCCGACCCGTTGGGGTTGTACCGGCAGCAGGGCCTGAGCGTGCAGCTGAACAAGACGGCAGGCTGGGCACTGATCCGCGACAAGATGCTCAACAAGGAGCACGACGCTTCGCACTTCCTGTCGCCGATGCCTCTGGCCATTTCGATGGGCCTGGGCTCCACGCAGATGCCGATGAACGTGGCCACCATCCAGAACACCAACGGCCAGGCCATCACGCTGCACATCAAGCACAAGGACAGGCGCGATCCCAAGACCTGGAAGGGCTTCAAGTTTGCCGTGCCGTTCGAGTACAGCATGCACAACTTCCTGCTGCGCTACTACCTGGCCGAATTCGGCATCAATCCGGACACCGACGTGCAGATCCGCGTGACGCCGCCGGCCGAGATGGTGGCCAACCTGCGCGCGGGGAACATCGACGGCTTCCTGGGGCCGGACCCGTTCAACCAGCGGGCGGTGTTCGACGAAGTGGGGTTCATCCACATCCTTTCCAAGGAAATCTGGGATGGCCACCCGTGCTGCGCCTTCGGGGTGAGCGAGGACTTCATCAGGCAGAACCCCAATTCGTTTGCCGCGCTCTATCGCGCCATCCTGTCGGCCTCGTTCATCGCCAGCCAGCCCAAGGACCGCGAACTGATCGCCAAGCTCATCGCACCCGCCCAGTACCTGAACCAGCCCGAGACGGTGATCGCGCAGGTGCTGACCGGGAAGTTCGCCGATGGCCTGGGCAACATCAGGAACGTCCCCGATCGCGCCAACTTCGACCCGGTACCGTGGCAAAGCATGGCGGTGTGGATCCTCACGCAGATGAAGCGCTGGGGTTACGTCAAGGGAGACGTGAAGTACCAGCAGATCGCGGAAAAGGTCTTCATGCTCACCGATGCGAAAAAGCAGATGGCGCTGGCCGGGTGGCGGCCGCCGGATACGCTCAGCCGCAAGATCAAGGTCATGGGAAAGACCTTCGATGCGGCCAACCCGGAGGAGTACGCCAGGAGCTTCGCGATCAACAGGATCGGCCTGGCGTGAACACGCTGCGGGCCAGGGCGGCACTGGTTTCCCTGCTGTTGCTGGCGGTGTTCCTGGGCGCCTGGCACGTGGCGACGCTGCCCGCCGCGGCGACGGCGACCGTGAGCACCATCGCGTCCGAGCAGGCCGAATACGACAAGATGATGGGCAAGAACCCGGAAGCGAGGAAGAGCACGGGCTTTCCGACGCTTGGCCAGGTCGGGGGCACATTCGTGCAGCAGTTGTCCCACCCGTTCTACGACAACGGGCCCAACGACAAGGGCATCGCCATCCAGCTGGGGTATTCGCTCGGCCGCGTGGCGCTGGGCTTCGTGCTGGCGTGCCTGGTGGCGATCCCGCTGGGTTTTGTCATCGGCATGTCGCCGCTGCTGCAAAAGGCGCTCGATCCCTTCATCCAGGTCCTGAAGCCGATCTCTCCGCTGGCCTGGATGCCCATCGCGCTCTACACCATCAAGGACTCCTCCATTTCGGGGGTGTTCGTGATCTTCATCTGCTCGGTGTGGCCGATGCTGATCAACACCGCCTTCGGCGTGTCCTCGGTCCGGCGCGAATGGCTGGATGTCGCCCGGACACTGGAAGTCAGGCGCATGCGCAAAGCGTTCCGGGTCATCCTGCCCGCCGCGGCGCCCACCATCCTGACGGGCATGCGCATCAGCATGGGCATCGCCTGGCTGGTGATCGTGGCCGCCGAGATGCTGGTGGGCGGGACGGGCATCGGCTATTTCGTCTGGAACGAATGGAACAACCTGTCGCTGACCAACGTGATCTTCGCCATTGTGGTGATCGGCGTGGTCGGCATGTTGCTGGATCTGGCCTTCGCACGCTTCCAAAAGTGGGTGACCTATGCTCAATGAAACCGGCGCCGTGGTTCATCGTCCTGCCGACCGCAGGACCCAGCGGGGCGCGCACGAAGCCGAACGCGAAGCCTCGCCGGCTTTCTTCGGCATCCGGAAATTGTCCAAATCGTTCGCGCCCGGCAAGCCGGTGTTCGACGACGTTTCCTTCACCCTGGACAAGGGCGAGTTCGTCTGCATCATCGGCCATTCCGGCTGCGGCAAGACGACCATCCTGAACGTGCTCGCGGGCCTGGAGACAGCCTCTTCGGGCCAGATGTTCATGGATGGCCTCGAGATCGCCGGCCCCAGCCTGGAGCGCGGCGTGGTGTTCCAGAGCCACGCGCTCATGCCCTGGCTCTCCGTGCGCAGGAACATCGCGTTCGCGGTGGAGTCGCGCTGGCCCGCATGGAGCAAGGCGCAGGTGGACGCGCAGGTGAAGAAATTCGTCGCCATGGTCGGCCTGTCGGCCGCGATCGACAAGAAGCCGTCCGAGCTGTCGGGCGGCATGAAGCAGCGCGTGGGAATCGCCCGCGCCTTCGCCATCGAGCCCAGGATGCTGCTGCTGGACGAACCTTTCGGCGCGCTCGACGCCCTGACCCGCGGCACCATCCAGGACGAGTTGATGGGCATCGTGAGCCAGACGCAGCAGACCGTTTTCATGATCACGCACGACGTGGACGAGGCGATCCTGCTGGCAGACCGCATCCTGCTCATGAGCAACGGGGCCGAAGCCGCCCAGGGTTACGTGCCCGCCGGCATCGCCGAGGAGGTGGTCAACCCGCTGCCCAAGTCGCGCACGCGGGCCGGCTTGCACCATCTGCCCGGCTACTACGAGCTGCGCAACCACATCGTCGACTTCCTCATGATGCGCGCGCGGGCCGCGAACGACTCCCGCCCGGCGGCGCTTGCTTCCAACCACCCCCCACCTGTGCAAGTTTCCATTCGTAGAGGATGAGCCGCATGAACCGCAACGACGTGACCGAAAAAATCATCATGGCCAAGGTGGCCAAGGGAATCCAGTGGGCCGACGTGGCCCGGAAGGTGGGCCTGTCGAAAGAATGGACCACCGCGGCGTGCCTCGGGCAGATGACGCTGAACGACGACCAGGCCAAGGTGGTCGGCGATATCTTCGGCCTGTCCGCCGAGGAGCAGACGTGGCTGAAGGTCGTTCCGTACAAAGGCTCGCTGCCGACCCAGGTGCCCGCCGATCCGCTGGTCTACCGCTTCTACGAACTCGTCAATGTGTACGGCACGACCATCAAGGAATTGATCCACGAGGAGTTCGGCGACGGCATCATGAGCGCCATCGACTTTTCGATGAATATCGCGCGCGAGCCCGACCCCAAGGGCGACCGCGTCAACATCGTGCTGTCGGGCAAATTCCTGCCCTACAAGAGCTACTGACGCGCGTCGAGACGATATGAGCGAGCAGGAAAAGCCGAGGCCTCCGTTTCCGCCTTTCGATGCCGAGGCGGCGAAGCAGAAGGTCCGGCTGGCCGAAGACGCCTGGAACACGCGGAATCCGGAACGCGTGTCCCTGGCCTACACGCCGGACACCGTCTGGCGCAACCGTTCGGAGTTTCTGTCGGGCCGTGCGGCCGTCGTGCAGTTCCTCACCCGCAAGTGGAGCAGGGAGCTCGACTACCGGCTGATCAAGGAGCTGTGGGCCTTCCACGGGGACCGGATCGCCGTGCGCTTCGCCTACGAGTGGCGCGACGACTCCGGCAGCTGGTTCCGCTCCTATGGGAACGAGAACTGGGAATTCGACGAATCCGGCTTCATGCGCCGCCGCATCGCCAGCATCAACGACCAGCCCATCCAGGAGAGCGAGCGCAAGTTCCACTGGCCGCCGGGGCCACGGCCGGCCGATCACGCCGGCTTGTCGGAACTCGGCCTGTAAGGCGCGAGCCGGCGCCTGCCCCGTCGTCGCTCAGCTCCCCGCCATCAGCTTGTGCACCAGGTCGGCGGTGGTGTTCGCGCGGTACTTGCGCATCAGCCGCGCGCGGTAGATCTCCACCGTGCGGTGGCTGATGATGAGCGCCTTGCCGATTTCCTTGGAGGTCATGCCGTCCAGCAGGCGCGCGGCGACCTCGCGTTCGCGTGCCGTCAGCTCGGCCTTGACCGGGCGCTGCGCGCTCAGGTCCTCGAACGACCAGATGCCGGCCTCGTGCGGCGCCTCGCGGTTGAGCGCCCGGCCGCTCACGTGGCACCAGAACACCTCGCCGCTGGCGCGCTTCATGATGCGGTCGTCGGCGTAATGGCCCTTGGCGTTCAGGATCGGCGCCATGCGCGCGCCCAGCCGTTCGTACTCGTCGGCGCTGGGGTAGAGCATCAGGAACGACTGGCCCACCAGCAATTCGCGCGAAAAGCCGAACATCTCGCACAATTGGCGGTTGCAGTCGACCATCGTGCGGTTGCGCGACACGCACAAGCCGACCGGCGCAAGGTCGAAGGCAAGGGCGTAATCGACATCCATCGGGCTAACCTTTACGGGGAACTACTTAACAAGGTAAGTAGTATCGTAGCGGGTATCCGGTCCGCCAGCCCGGCATTCAGCAGGAGACACGTGTGAACAAGATCTATCCCAGCGCCGCGGCCGCGCTCGACGGCATCGTCAAGAGCGGGCAGCTGCTCGCCGTCGGCGGTTTCGGCCTGTGCGGCATCCCCGAGGCCCTGATCGACGCGCTGCGCGACAGCGGCGTGCGCGACCTCACCGTGATCTCCAACAACGCCGGCATCGACGGCGTCGGCCTGGGCAAGCTGCTCGAGACGCGGCAGATCAGGAAGATGATTTCCTCCTACGTCGGCGAGAACAAGGAGTTCGAGCGCCAGTACCTGGCCAAGGAGCTCGAGCTGGAATTCACGCCGCAGGGCACGCTGGCCGAGAAGCTGCGCGCCGGCGGCGCCGGCATTCCGGCCTTCTTCACCAGGACTGGCGTCGGCACGCTGGTGGCCGAAGGCAAGGAGCTGCGCGAGTTCGACGGCGAAACCTACGTGATGGAGCGTTCGCTGGTGGCCGACGTGGCGCTGGTGAAGGCCGACGTGGCCGACCGCTCGGGCAACCTGCGCTTCAACCTGACGGCGCGCAACTTCAACCCCGCCGTGGCCATGTCCGGTAAGGTCTGCGTGGTGGAAGTCGAGCGCATCGTCGAGA
The DNA here is from genome assembly GCA_040384685.1 of Pseudomonadota bacterium. Classification (GTDB taxonomy): domain Bacteria; phylum Pseudomonadota; class Gammaproteobacteria; order Burkholderiales; family Burkholderiaceae_C; genus Ramlibacter. The sequence continues at coordinate 16,251 of JAZKIV010000016.1, forward strand.
CCGGCGAGCTCGCGCCGGACGACATCCACCTGCCGGGCATCTACGTGCACCGCATCGTGCACAACCCCTCGCCCGAGAAGCGCATCGAGAAGCGCACCACGCGTCCCCGCAACGCCTAAGCAGGAGATCAACACCATGCCCTGGACCCAAGACCAGATGGCCGCGCGCGCGGCCCAGGAACTGCAGGACGGCTTCTACGTCAACCTCGGCATCGGCATCCCGACGCTGGTGGCCAACCACACCGGCGACAAGGAAGTCTGGCTGCAAAGCGAGAACGGCATGCTGGGGATCGGCCCCTTCCCGTACGAGGACGAGGTCGACCCCGACCTCATCAACGCCGGCAAGCAGACCGTCACCACCATCAAGGGCTCGTCGATCTTCGGCAGCCACGACAGCTTCGCCATGATCCGCGGCGGCAAGATCAACCTGTCGATCCTGGGCGCCATGCAGGTCAGCGCCAAGGGCGACCTGGCCAACTGGATGATCCCCGGCAAGATGATCAAGGGCATGGGCGGCGCCATGGACCTGGTGGCCGGCGTGCCGCGCGTGATCATCCTGATGGAGCACGTGGCGAAGAAGAAGGACGGTACCGAGGACCTGAAGATCCTGCCCGAGTGCACCCTGCCGCTGACCGGCGTGGGCGTGGTCGACCGCATCATCACCGACCTGGCCGTGATGGACGTGACGCCGCAGGGCCTGAAGGTGGTGGAGCTGGCGCCCGAAGTCAGCTTCGAGCTGCTGCAGTCCAAGACCGGGGTCGAGCTGATCCGCTGAGCGTCGGCCGCCGCGGGCGGCCCAATGGCGAACGCGGCTGACAACCCGGCGCAGCGTTCGCCTGCGAATCGCCGGGCTTGCGCTGCCGATGATCTGCCTATTGCCGGGCCACCTGCCCGGCGGAGCAGATCATGAAGAAACTCAAGCTTGCGCTCATCGGCATCCTCGCACTCGCAGCCGGCCAGGCCATGGCCTGCTACACCGTCTACGACGCCGGCAACCGCGTTCTGTACCAGGGCGTGGAGCCGCCGGTGGACATGAGCCGCCCGCTGCACGAAACCCTGCAGCGCCGCTATCCCGGCGCCAGCATGGTGTTCGAGCAGACCGCGAACTGCGGCGCGCTCGGCGTCGCGCAGCTGGCGCGTCCCGGCAGCGTGGCGTCGATGCCCAATCCCGCCGCGACCGTGCCCAACACGGCGGCGATGGGTGCCGGCCCGGCACCGGCCACGCGCAGCCGCGCGGCGCCGCAGCGCCTGATCGTGCGGCAATCCTCGCCGCTGCTGACCGACCGCGCCACCGCGACCGCGATGCACCTGCCCTACACCCCGCTGGGCGACCGGATCGTGGTGGTGCCGGCCGAAGCCGCCGCCGGCGCGGTGCGGCCCTCGGTGACGGTGGTGCCCAGCGGCCTGCCGGCGCAGCGCAGCCTCACGTCGGCGGCGCCGGCGCCTCGCGCGCAGACCATGATCACCGAGCTGCGCGGCGGCGAGACCTACGTCAGCCAGCAATAAGCGAAGCGGCGCCGCTACGATCGCGGCATGCCGACGCCGCACAGCGATCCCGACACGCCCCGGCGCCAGGACCATGGCCTGTGGGCGACGCTCGCGAAGACGCATGCGGCGGGCGCCGTGCTGCCGCGGCACCAGCACGGCAGCGGCCAGCTGGTGTTCGGCACCAGCGGCGTGATGCTGGTGGAAACGGCGAACGTCCGGTGGACCGTGCCGCCGCAGCGCGCGCTGTGGATTCCGCACGGGCAGCCGCATACCGTGCGCACCCTGTCGGCCACGCAGATGCGCACCGTGTACTTCCGCCCGGCCCTGGTCGAACGCTGCATGCCGGCGCGGCAGCTGGGCGAGGTGCACGCCGTGGCCGCCTCGCCGCTGATCCGCGAGCTGGTGCTGGGCCTGTTCGACGCGCAGTTCGACCATCCGACACGTGAAGCGATGGCCACGCTGCTGTTGCAGGCGCTGCGCCAGACACCGGCGCTGCCCACGTCGCTGCCGATGCCGGCCGACCCGCGCTTGCACCGCGCGCTGGCCCTGCTGCTGCAAAGCCACGGCTGGCACTGGCCGATCGAGCGGCTGGCCGGCGAGGCCGCGATGTCCGAACGCAGCTTCACCCGGCACTTCACCGCGGAAATGGGCATGAGTTTTCGCGCTTGGCGGCAGCGCGCCCGCGTGATCGCCTCGCTGGACCTGCTGAACGCGGACCGGCCCATCAAGGCGGTGGCGCGCCAGCTGCAGTTCGCGAGCGACGCCGCCTACGTGGCGGCGTTTCGCGAGCTGCTGGGCTGCACACCGAACGCGTTCCGCTCCCAGGCGGCGGACGCCGCGAAAGCGTCTGCCAGGTCCTGACACAGGTCGCCCGGATCCTCCAGCCCGATGTGCAGCCGCACCAGCCGCGGCGCGTCGGCCGGCCCGCCGAGTGCGCGCAGGTGGTGCGGCACGGCCGGCATGACCAGGCTTTCGAAGCCGCCCCAGCTGGTGCCCAGGCTGAACAGGCGCAGCGTGTCGATGAAGCGCGCGAACGCCTCCTCGCTGCAGGGCGCGAGTTCGATCGTGAAGGGGCCGGCCGCGCCGGAGAACTGCGCGCGCCACAGCGCATGGCCCGGGTCGGACTCCAGCGCCGGGAACAGCACGCGGCGCACCGGCGCCTGCTGCAGCAGCCAGCGCGCCACGGCCAGTGCCGACGCTTCGTGCCTGCGCATGCGCAGGGCCAGCGTGCGCATGCCGCGCAGCGCCAGCCAGCAGGCATCCGGCGCGGCATGCGTGCCGCTGCGGTCGCAATAGGCGCGCACGCGTTCCAGCGCGTCGCGCGCGCCGGTGATGAGGCCCAGCATCACGTCGGAGTGGCCGTTGATGAACTTGGTGGCCGCATGCACCGAGATGTCGATGCCCAGGCCATGCGCGTCGAAGAACAGCGGCGTGCCCCAGGTGGAATCCGCGCCGACCGGGATGCCGCGCGCATGCGCCGCGGCGCAGATGGCGCGCACGTCGAGCATCTCCATGGTGAGCGAAGCCGGCGCCTCGATCCACACCAGGCTGGTGGTGTCGCGCAGGTAAGCCGACACGTCCGCGTCGTGCGGGAAGAACTCGACCTCGGTGCCGGTGGCCGCGAGTTCCTTCTCGCAGAAATTGCGGGCCGGCCCGTACACGCCGGCGCTCAGCAGCAGGTGCCTGCCCGGTCCCGCGTACGCACTCAGCACCGCGGTGATCGCCGACAGGCCGCAGCTGGTGGCGATGCAAGCCTGCGCGCCGCACAGCGCGGCCATCGCGCGCTGCAGCTCGAAGGTGGTGGGCGTGCCCGAGCGGCCGTAGCGCGGGCCGTCGAACACGGTCCCGCGCTGGGCCTGCTTGTAGTTCTCCAGCGTGTCGAAGACGACGGTGGAGGTGCGCACCAGCGGCGGGTTGACGGCTTGCACCGCGGGCGCCGAAGCGCGGCCTGAGTGAACGAGAAGTGTGTCGACATCCATGCAGGCATGCTAGGCGCGCTCGCCGCAGGCGAGGCGCCAAGCGCTATCGCGCAGGCGCCATGCGCGCCGTCACGCCCGGGGCGCCGCCGGCGTGCGGAACACCTGCACCAGCCCCAGCACGATCGCGCCCATGCCCACCAGCGCCAGCGGTGCCATGCGGTTGCCGAACACCAGGTAGTCCAGCAGCGCCGTGCCGCCCGGCACCAGGTAGAACAGGCTGGTGACGTTGACCAGGTTGCCGGCGCGGATCAGCCGGTACAGCAGCAGCGTCGCCACCACGGAGATCACCACGCCCATGCAGAACACCGAGCCGGCCAGCCCGGCGGTCCATTGCACCTGCACCGGGAACAGCGGCACGATCGCCAGGCACAGCGCGAGGCTCACCGCGTACTGCAGCGGCAGCACGTCGGCCGGCGCCTGGTCCAGCCGCTTCTGCATCAGCGTGCCGGCGCTGATCGAGGCCAGCGCGCCGAGCGCGAACAGCAGGCCCGCGACGCCGAAGCGCGCGGCGGTGAGGCTGTCGTAGACCACCAGCACCAGGCCCGCCAGCGCGATCGCCAGGCCCGCCAGGCGCCTGGGCGCCAGCGGCCGCTCGGTCAGCGCCAGCGTCACCAGCGGCTGCACGCCCAGCAGCGTGGCCAGCACGCCCGGCGTGAGGCCGCGGTCCAGCGCGAGGAAGTAGAACGCCGAATACACGCCCACCATCAGCAGGCCGGTGGCGGCCACGCGCAGCCGCGTGCCGGGTCTCGGCAGCATGGGGCGGCGCCTGAGCGCGGCCCAGGCCAGCAGCACGGCCAATGCGAGCGCGAAGCGCAGGGAAAGAAACACGAAGGGGGCGGCATGCGCCAGTCCCCATTTGGCGAACAGGGCGCCGCTGCTCCACAGCAGCAGGAACAGCGCCGTGGGCCCGAAAGCGGCCACGGCCTTGGAATGCGAAGTCATGATGAAAAAGCCTGTCGAAAAACGTTCAGGACCTCCGCGCGCGACAACGGCGGAGGAACGGAAGGCGGGCGATCAGCCCAGGGACACGACAGGCGGGGGAGGGGGAGCGGCGCAGAAGAGGCACAGGCCCAGCGCCATCCTTGCGATGGCGGCATTGGCGGGCAGGTGCGAGGTCATGGCGAAATGATAACCGCATCGCGCGAAGCATCGCGCGATGCATCGCGAGGGAAGGGCCGGCTCAGGAACCGCGAACCGGCCAGGCCATAGCGCCAGGGTACCTCGGCCGCCTTGGTGATGCCGATGCGCGGGCCGGCGACGATGGAGACCGGTTCTTCCCGCGCCAGCACCTTGAACGGCTTGCGGTCCAGGCGGCAGCCATCGAGCTCGCGAGTGATGCCCAGCGCCTGGCCCAGGCGGCCGGGGCCGGAGCACAGCAGCCGCACGTCGTCCAGCCCGCGGCGCTCGCGCATGCGCCCGATGCCGGCCAGCGGCTCGATGGCGCGGATCAGCACCCCGGCGCCGTGGCCGTCCTCGCGGCAGACGAAGTTCAGGCACCAGTGGATGCCGTAGGAGCGGTAGACGTAGGCACGCCCCGGCGGGCCGAACATCACGCGGTTGCGCGGCGTCGGCCCGGAGAAGCTGTGCGAGGCCGGGTCCTCGCGGTCGTAGGCCTCGGTCTCCACGATGCGCCCGCCGACGCCATCGACCAGCAGCACGGCGCCGACCAGCAGCTGGGCGACGTCGTGCGAGTCGCCCAGCAGGTCGTCGGGGCGCAGCTGCCGGCCTGTCGTCACCCGATGCGGCCCAGCTTTCGCAGCAGCGCGATCACCTGGTCGGCCGCCGCTTCGGGCGCCATGAACGGCGTCACCAGCCGCAGCTCGGGCTGCTCGGGCACCTCGTAGGGCGAGTCGATGCCGGTGAAGTTCTTCAGGTCGCCGCGCCGCGCCTTCTTGTACAGGCCTTTGGGATCGCGCTCCTCGGCCACGTCCAGCGGCGTGTCGACGAAGATCTCGATGAATTCGCCGTCGCCCACCAGCGTGCGCGCCATGCGCCGCTCGGAGCGGAACGGCGAGATGAAGGCGGTCAGCACGATCAGGCCGGCATCCACCATCAGCCGGGCCACCTCGGCCACGCGGCGGATGTTCTCCACCCGGTCGGCGTCGGTGAAGCCCAGGTCCTTGTTCAGGCCGTGCCGCACGTTGTCGCCGTCCAGCAGGTAGGTGTGGCGGCCCAGCGCGTGCAGCTTCTGCTCCACCGCGTTGGCGATGGTCGACTTGCCCGCGCCGGAGAAGCCGGTGAACCACAGCACGCAGGGCTTCTGGCCCTTGAGCGCGCCGCGCGCGTCGCGCGTCACGTCGACGTGCTGCAGGTGGATGTTGTGGCTGCGCCGCAGCGCGAAGTGCAGCAGGCCCGCGCCGACCGTGTTGTTGGTCATGCGGTCGATCAGGATGAAGCCGCCGGTGTCGCGGTTGTCGGCGTAGGAGTCGAAGCCGATCGGGCGGTCCAGGCTGACCGTGCACACGCCGATGGCGTTCAGCCCCAGCGTCTTGGCCGCCATGTGCTCCATCGTGTTGACGTTGACCTGGTGCTTGATCTCCATCACCGAGGCCGAGGCCGTGCGCGCACCGATCTTCAGCACGTAGTTGCGCCCGGGCAGCAGCGCCTCGTCGTGCATCCACACGATGGTGGCTTCGAACTGGTCGGCCACGCCGGCCGGCTCCTGCGCGGTGGAGATCAGGTCGCCGCGCGAGATGTCGATCTCGTCGGCCAGGGTCAGCGTGACCGACTGGCCGGCCACGCCGTCGTCGAGGTCGCCGTCCATGGTGACCACGCGCGTCACCGTGCTCTCGCGCCCGCTCGGCTGCACGCGGATGCGGTCGCCCGGCTTGACGCGCCCGCCCACCACCGTGCCGGCGAAGCCGCGGAAGCCCTGGTCGGGCCGGTTGACCCACTGCACCGGCATGCGGAAGGGGCCCTTCTGCAGCCGCTGCTCGTCGATCTCCACCGTCTCCAGGTAGCCCATCAGCGTGGTGCCGCGGTACCACGGCATCTGCGGGCTCTGCTCGATGATGTTGTCGCCCTTGAAGGCCGACATCGGGATGAAGGTCACGTTCTGCAGGCCGATGCTGGCGGCGAACGCCTGGTAGTCGGCCACGATGGAGCGGAAGGTCTTTTCGCTGTACTCCATCAGGTCCATCTTGTTGATGGCCACGATCACGTGGCGGATGCCCAGCAGCGACACCAGGTAGCTGTGGCGCCGCGTCTGCGTGAGCACGCCCTTCCTCGCATCCACCAGCAGCACCGCCACGTCGGCGGTGGAGGCACCGGTCACCATGTTGCGCGTGTACTGCTCGTGGCCGGGCGTGTCGGCGACGATGAACTTGCGCTTGTCGGTGGAGAAGAAGCGGTAGGCCACGTCGATCGTGATGCCCTGTTCGCGCTCGGCGGCCAGGCCGTCGACCAGCAGGGCGAAGTCGATGCTGTCGGCCTGCGTGCCCCACTTGCGCGAGTCGGCTTCCACGGCGGCCAGCTGGTCCTCGAACAGCACCTTGGATTCGTACAGCAGGCGGCCGATCAGCGTGCTCTTGCCGTCGTCCACGCTGCCGCAGGTGATGAAGCGCAGGATCTGCTTGTGCTCGTGCGAGCGCAGGTACTGCTCGATGTCGCTGGCGATGAGGTCGGAGACGTGTGCCATCAGAAATACCCTTCCTGCTTCTTCTTTTCCATGGAGGCAGCGCTGTCGTGGTCGATCACCCGGCCCTGGCGCTCCGAGGTCTTCGTGAGCAGCATCTCCTGGATGATCGCGGGCAGCGTGTCGGCTTCGGACTCCACCGCGCCGGTGAGCGGGTAGCAGCCCAGCGTGCGAAAGCGCACCTTGCGCATCACCGGCACCTCGCCGGGGTTGAGCGGCATGCGCTCGTCGTCCACCATGATCAGCGTGCCGTCGCGCTCCACCACCGGGCGTTCGGCGGAGAAGTAGAGCGGCACGATGGGAATGTTCTGCAGGTAGATGTACTGCCAGATGTCCAGCTCGGTCCAGTTGGACAGCGGGAACACGCGCATCGACTCGCCCTTGTGCTTGCGCGCGTTGTACAGGCGCCAGAGCTCGGGGCGCTGGTTCTTCGGGTCCCAGCGGTGCTGGCTGGTGCGGAAGGAAAAGATGCGCTCCTTGGCGCGCGACTTTTCCTCGTCGCGCCGGGCGCCGCCGAAGGCCGCGTCGAAGCCGTACTTGTCCAGCGCCTGCTTCAGGCCCTCGGTCTTCATCACGTCGGTGTGGATGGCCGAGCCGTGGGTGAACGGGTTGATGTCCTTGGCCACGCCCTCGGGGTTGATGTGCACCAGCAGCTTCAGCCCGAGCTCGCGCGCCATGCGCTCGCGCATGGCGTACATGTCCTTGAACTTCCAGCGCGTGTCCACGTGCAGCAGCGGGAACGGCGGCTTGGCCGGGTAGAAGGCCTTCATCGCCAGGTGCAGCATCACGGCGCTGTCCTTGCCGATGGAATAGAGCATGACCGGGTTGTCGGCTTCGGCCACGACCTCCCGCATGATGTGGATGCTCTCGGCCTCCAGGCGTTGCAGATGGGTCAGTGTCATGTGGTGGTTGCTCCCTGGTGGCGTCGTCGCGCGCGCGACGGGTGGTACTGTGGCCTGCGGCCCGGAATCGGATGGCGGCGGCTCGTGCAGCGCGATGCGCCCGGCCTGCGCCTGCAGCCAGTCCCGCAGGGCGGGCACGGCGGCAAGCGTTCGCGCACCGCGCCAGGCCACCAGCACGGGCTGGCCGGCGGCCTCGGCGAGGCGCGAGAAGAAATGGATGTAGCCGGCGGCGCCCGGCGAGCGGGCGCACACGCGCCAGAACAGCTGGCCGCGCGCCGAGCGCGCCGCCAGCAGGCTGAGATCGCGCTCCTTCAGCGGCACCACGGCGGCGGCGAAGCGCGCGGCGCGGTTGCCGTCGGCACGCGGCAGCCCGGGAATATCGGGCAATCCAGGCAGGCCGGGATGCAGTTCCAGCCCGGCGCGCTCGCAGAAACGCTGGATGGAACCGGCGCTCAACACCAGGCCGTGCTGCTCGGCCAGCCAGTCGGCCACCGACTTGGTGGTCCACAGCGGGCCGTCTTCGCCGCCGGCCTGCATCGCTTCCCACAGCGCGGCGGCCACGGCCGGGTCCTCGGCCGTGTGCGGGCCGGCCTTCTTCGGGCGGCCCAGGCGCGGCTGCACCGCCACGCCAGCCCATCCGTTGGCACGGAACGCCTTGTGCGCGGCGATCACCGTGGGCACGCTCAGGCCGGTGCGCTCGGCCACTTCGGCCAGGGTCATGCCCTGCAGCCGCAGCTGCACGGCTTCGCGCCGGCGCGCATTCAGCTGCGGCACGGACAAGCCTCCCTGGCTGCGATCCGAAGTCATCGGCATATATTAAACATTTTTTGAAATATGTACACTCAAAGTATAGTTGCGGGATGATACCCAACAGCCATGCCGACCTGCTGGAGCAGCTGATCCCCCTGGCCCGCGAGGCGGGCGAGCTCATCATGGGGATCTACGCCCAGGACTTCGCGGTCACCCACAAGGCCGATGCCTCGCCGGTCACCCAGGCGGATGCGGTGGCCGAGGCGGCCATCGTGAAGGGGCTGCGCGCGCTGGCGCCCACCATCCCCATCGTTGCCGAAGAAGCGGTGTCGGCCGGCGAAAAGGTGTCAGCAGGCGAGCGCTTCTGGCTGGTCGACCCGCTGGACGGCACCAAGGAATTCATCAGCCGCAACGGCGAGTTCACCGTCAACATCGCCCTCATCGAGCACGGCGAGCCGGTGCTAGGCGTGGTCTACGCCCCGGCGCTGGACCGGCTGTACGCCGGCGCGCGCGGCCTGGGCGCTTTCCGCGTCACCGCCGGCGGCCAGCGCGAGCCGATCGCCTGCCGCCCGCCCGGTGCCGACGGCCTGGTGGTGGTGGCCAGCCGCTCGCACGGCGACGAGGCCGCGCTGGAACGCTTCCTGGCCGGCCGCAAGGTGGCGCGCGTGGCCCAGGCCGGCTCCTCGCTCAAGCTGTGCGTGCTGGCCGAGGGCGAGGCCGACGTCTACCCGCGCCTGGGCCGCACCATGGAATGGGACATCGCGGCCGGCCACGCGGTGCTGGCCGCGGCCGGCGGGCGCGTGTGCGACCTGGACGGCCGGCCGCTCGCCTACGGCAAGCCCGGCTTCGACAACCCGCACTTCGCGGCCTGGGCCGCCCGAGCCTGATGGCCCCCTGCGACGTCGCCATCGTCGGTGCCGGTTTCTCCGGCATCGCGGTGGCCGTGCAGCTGCTGCGGCGCATGCCGGGCGAGGGCCGCATCTGCATGGTCAACCGCGGCCAGCGCTTCGGTCGCGGGCTGGCCTACGGCACCAACTCGGACAGCCACATGCTGAACGTGCCGGCCGGCCGCATGGGGATCGACCCGGCCGACGAGGGCGGCTTCGCCCGGTACCTGGCCGCGCGCGGGCTGCCGTACAAGCCCAGCGACTTCGTGCCGCGCAACCTGTATGGCGAATACCTGGAAGACACGCTGCGCGAAGCCCAGCAGGCGGCCTGGCCGCGCCTGCGGCTGGACATGGTGAGCGGCGGCGTGGTGCGGCTGGACGCGCCGGCCGAAGCGGGCGCGCCGTTCCGCCTGCACCTGCAGGAAGGCGGCGAGCCGCTGCAGGCCGCGCAGGTGGTGCTGGCGCTCGGCAACTTCGCGCCGCTGGCGCCGCGCACCGCGTCGCCCTGCGACTGGTCGGGCGCGCGGCTGGTGGGCGACCCGTGGGACGGGCGGCTGGCCCGCTGCGCGGCGCCGGATGAAGACGTGCTGCTGGTCGGCACCGGCCTCACCGCCTACGACGTGGCGCTGCAGCTGCTGGACCGCGGCCACAGCGGGCGCATCGTCATGCTGTCGCGCCGCGGCCTCCTGCCGCAGCCGCACCGCGCGCAGGAGCGCCCGCCCGCGGCCGACCTGGTGCCCGACGACTTCCTGCTGAATGAGGCCAGCGCGCGCGCCTGCGTGCACGCGGTGCGCGGCCTGATCCGCTGGGCCGAGGCCCAGGGCCATGATTGGCGCGACGTGATCGGCGGGCTGCGCGGCCACACGCCGCGCCTGTGGCAGCAGCTTCCGGCCGCCGGCCGCCGGCAGTTCCTGCGGCACCTGGCGCCGTACTGGGACACGCACCGCCACCGCGCCGCGCCGCAGCCGGCCGGGCGTATCGCCCAGGCGCTGGCGCGCGGGCAGCTGGCGGCGCTGGCCGGGCGGCTGGAAGACATCCGCCCGGGCGCCGATGGCCTGCCCGAGGCGCGCTGGCTGCCGCGCGGTGGCCGCCAGGCCCAGGTGCAGCGCTTCGGTGCGGTGATCAACTGCACCGGGCCGTGCAGCCAGCTGCGCCATTCCACCGACCCGCTGATGGTTCAGCTGCTGGCCGACGGCCGCATCAGCGCCGACCCGCTGGGCATCGGGCTGCGCGTGGGCGGCGGCTACCGGGTGGCCGGCGCGGATGGGCGGGAAACCGAGGGGTTGCGCTACGTCGGGCCCTTGCTCAAGGCCCAGCTGTGGGAAGCCACGGCCGTACCCGAGCTGCGCCTGCATGCCCAGGCGGTGACTGTGGCCCTGCTGGAGCGGCGAAGGACCTTTGTCATGAGCTAGGCAGCAGGGGTACAGACGGTTGCCGCGCGGGCAGGGATTTACTGTATAAATGAACAGTAAACCACCTCCTCCACCGTGTCCGCCGCCGCCCGCCTGCGCCTTGTTTCCGACCTGCAACTGCCCGATGTGTGGCGGCTGCGGGACCTGGCCGCGCAGGAAACGGCGGTGCCCACCGGCCATGCCGCGCTGGATGCGCAGCTGCCGGGCGGCGGCTGGCCGCTGGGCAGCCTGATCGAGATCCTGCAGGACCAGGCCGCGCGCCATGCCTGGCAGCTGCTGCTGCCGGCCCTGGCGCAGGCGGCCGGGCAGCAGCCCGGGCCGGTGGTGCTGGTCGGCGCGCCGCACGAACCCTTCTGTCCCAGCCTGCTGGCGCAAGGCCTGGCGCCGGCCCGCCTGCTGCGGGTGCAGGCCGCCAAGCCGCAGGCCCGGCTGTGGGCCGCCGAGCAGGCGCTGCGCTGCGCCGACGTGGCCGCCGTCATGGCCTGGCTGCCGCAGGCGCGCGGGCCCGAGCTGCGCCGGCTGCACATCGCGGCGCAGCAGCATGCGCGCCTGCTGTTCGTGTTCCGCACCCTGCAGGCGAAAAACGAATCCTCGCCGGCGCGGCTGCGGCTGCAGGTGGACGGCGTCGACGCCATGCAGGTGCGCATCCTGAAGCGCCGCGGCCCGCCGCTGGACACGCCGCTGGCGCTGCCCGCGCATCCGCCGCGCCTGGCGGCCCTGCTCGAGGCGCGCCGCAGCAAGGCCGCCATTCCCCAACCCATGCCCAAGGAACGATCGCATGTACTGGATCGCACTGCAGCCGTCGCATGACGACGAGCGCACCGCCTGGGGCTGGCGCGCCTTGCAGTTCACGCCCCAGGTGGCGTGGGCGGAAGACGCGCTGCTGCTGGAGGTGCAGGCCAGCGAGAAGCTGTGGGGCGGGCGCCGGCGCCTGCTGCGGCAGCTGCTCAAGGCCGGCGAGGTGCTGGCGCCCGCCACCTGGGCCGCCGGCGCCACGGCGCTGGTCGCACTGGCGCTGCTGCGCCTGAAGCTGCGCGGCGAAGCACCGCCCGCGAACGTGCCCGACGGCCTGCCGCTGGACGTGCTGGCCGCCGCGCGCGAGCACCTGCCGATGCTGGAGCGCATCGGCTGCCGCGGCTGGGGGCAGCTGCGCGCGCTGCCGCGCGGCGGGCTGGCGCGGCGCTTCGGGCCGGCACTGCTGGCGGCGCTGGACTGCGCCTATGGCGAGCGGCCCGAGCGCTATATGTGGATCGAGCTGCCCGAATCCTTCGACGTGAAAGTGGAGCTGCCGGCGCTGGCCACCAGCGCGCCCGAGCTGATGTGGGCCGGGCAGCGGCTGCTGTCGCAGCTGCAGGTGTGGCTGCAGGCGCGCAACCGCGGCGTGCTGGCGTTCGAGCTGGAATGGACGCTGGACCTGCGCCGCCTGGACGGCAAGCCGCTGCCGCCGACCGAGCGGCTGGAGGTGCGCACGGCGCAGCCCACGCAGGAGATGGCGCACCTGCGCCGGATGGTGAACGAGCAGCTGGCCCGCGTGTCGCTGGGCGCGCCGGCCAACCACCTGCGGCTGCGCTCGCTGGACACGGTGCCCTGGGGTGGCCGCAGCACCAGTTTGTTGCCCGAGGACAACCGGCCCGGCGAAAAGCTGCACCAGTTCATCGAGCGGCTGAGCGCGCGGCTGGGCGAGCACAACGTGCTGGTGCCCCGGATGTGCGAGGAGCACCGGCCGGAGGGGATGCAGGCGTGGGTTCCTGCAAAACTCCCTCTCCCCTCCGGGGAGAGGGCAGGGGTGAGGGGCGCCTCAGGCGACGCCATCTATCCCCCCTGGCTGCTCCCGCAACCCCAGCTCCTGCCCGTGCAAGGCGATTCCCCCCACTACATGGGCCGCCTGCGCCTGATCACACGCCTCTACCGCGTGGAAACCGCCTGGTGGGAAGAGGGCGGCCCGGCGCTGCGTGACTACTTCATCGCGCGCAGCGAAGAGGCCGGCCTGGTCTGGATCTTCCGCGAGCGGGCGCTGAAGGACGACGCGGTCCCCGAGCACGAACGCCGGGACCGCTGGTACCTGCAGGGCCTTTATGCCTGACAGCCACGCCAAGTCCGGCCCGGTGCTCGACGAGGACAAGGACATCCCGCCGGTCCTGTCCGCGCGCGGCGACGCCTTGCCCGGCTACGCCGAGCTGCACTGCATCAGCAACTTCAGCTTCCAGCGCGGCGCCTCGCATCCGCAGGAGCTGGTGCGCCGCGCCTACAACCTGGGCTACGAGGCGCTGGCCCTCACCGACGAATGCTCGGTGGCCGGCGTGGTGCGTGCCTGGTCGGGCTGGAACGACTACCGGCACTTCATCGAGCGGCTGCAGGCGGCCGAGCCCGGCGTCAGGCGGCTGCGCCCCTTCAAGCTGCTGTTCGGCAGCGAGTTCGATTTCGGCGAGCTGCGCCTGGTGGCGCTGGCGCGCGACCTGCGCGGCTGGGGCGGCCTGTGCGAATTCATCACGGCCGCGCGCACCGATGCCGATACCGTCAAGGGCGACTACCGCGTGGGCTGGGACATCAGCGACTTCGGCTTGCTGCAGCAGGGCTGCGAGCTGCTGGTCGCGCCCAGGCGCGAGCGGGTGGCCGACGAGGCCGGCCTGCGGGCGCTGTGCGCGCGGCTGGCGCACCTGAAGGAATTCTTCGGCGCGCACCTGTGGCTGGCGGTGGAACTGCCGCACCAGCTGGACGACGACCTGTGGCTGGCCACCCTGCAGGAAGCGTCGGCGCGCACGGGGGTGCCTTTGGTCGCTGCGGGCGACGTGCATATGCACGTGCGCTCGCGCAAGCCGCTGCAGGACGTGATCACCGCGGTGCGCGAAGGCAAGTGCGTGGGCGACTGCGGCTTCGCGCTGCAAGGCAACGCGGAGCGGCACCTGCGGCATCGCTCGAACCTGGCTAAAACCTTTTCGCCCGAGCTGCTGGCCGCCACGCTGGAGGTGGCGCGGCGCTGCACGTTCGATCTCGCGTCAATCAAATACAACTACCCGGAAGAGACGGTGCCCAAGGGCATGACCCCAACGCAGCGGTTACGCCAGCTTGTCCTGGAAGGGATGGCAAAGCGGTATCCGAAAGGCGTGCCCATTCAAATCAAGCGCTTCCTGGTCAAGGAACTGAGGCTGATCTCTGCCTGCAAGTACGAGATGTTTTTCCTCACGGTGCAGGACATCGTGCGTTTTGCCGAAAGCAAAAGCATCCTGTGCCAGGGACGTGGTTCCGCGGCCAATTCGGTCGTCTGCTATTGCCTCGGAATCACGGCTGCCGACCCGGAGCACTCCCATCCGCTGCTGGAGCGTTTCATCAGCGAAGAGCGCAAGGGCGAGCCGCCCGACATCGACGTGGATTTCGAACACGAGCGGCGCGAGGAAGTCATCCAGTACATCTACGAGAAGTACGACCGCGCGCATGCTGCCATCGCAGCCGTGGTGATCGGCTACCGCACGCGCAGCGCCATCCGCGACGTGGGCAAGGCGCTGGGCGTGCCCGAGGCGCTGATCGACGCCTTCGCCAAGGACCACTACTGGTTCGAGGACAAGCTGGCGCCCGAGCGGCTGGTGAAGATGGCCGAGCAGAGCGGGAGCGCCATCACCGGATTGCAGGCGCGCCAATGGCTGGAACTGGCCTGGGACCTGATGGGGTTTCCACGCCATTTGAGCCAGCACGTGGGCGGCTTCGTGCTTACGCAGACGCAGCTGACGCGGCTGGTCCCGGTGGAGAACGCCAGCATGAAAGACCGCTCGGTCATCCAGTGGGACAAGGACGATCTGGAAGAGTTGGGCCTGATGAAGGTGGACGTGCTGGCACTGGGCATGCTCACCGCGTTGCGCCGCTGCCTGGACTTCCGCAATTCGCTGCGCGGCGGCATGCCATGGAGCCTTCGCGACATTCCGAACGAAGACCCCGCGACCTACGAAATGATCCGGCGCGCCGACACCGTGGGCGTCTTCCAGATCGAAAGCCGGGCGCAGATGTCCATGCTGCCGCGGCTGAAGCCGGACACGTTCTACGACCTGGTGGTGGAAGTGGCCATCGTGCGGCCGGGGCCGATTTCCGGCGGCATGGTGCATCCCTATCTGAAGGCGCGTGAGCGCCGCGCCAACAAGGAAGAGATCGAATACGAACGCTCCGCCGATGAAAAGGACGTCAAGCATCCGCGCCTTGAGGCGGCATTGAAGCGCACCTTGGGCATCCCAATCTTCCAAGAGCAGGTGATGCAGATCTCCATGCTCGCCGCCGACTACACCGCCGCCGAGGCCGACGGCCTGCGCCGTGCGATGGCGGCCTGGAAGCGCAAGGGCGGCGTTGACAAGCACCGCGATAAATTGATCGGTGGCATGTTGCGCAAGGGCTACAAGCCGGAATTCGCCCACCGCATCTTCGAACAGATCAAAGGCTTCGGCGAATACGGCTTTCCCGAAAGCCATGCCTACAGCTTCGCCCTGCTGGCCTACAAGAGCAGCTGGCTGAAATGCCACGAGCCCGCCTGCTTCCTGGCCGCGATGCTCAATGCACAGCCGATGGGCTTCTACCCGCCCGCCCAGCTGATCCAGGACGCGCAGCGCCATGGCGTGGCCGTGCTGCCGCCCGACGTGTCGTGCAGCGACTGGGACTGCACGCTCGAAACCGAACAATTGGAGTCTGACCCCAATTTATCTTCCGATTCGCAGCCGGCCGTCCGCCTCGGCCTGCGCCTGGTCGGCGGCCTGAACGAGAACGCCGGCAAGCGCATTCCCGTGGCACGCGCCGAGGCGCCGTTCGCCAATGTCGAGGACATGGCGCTGCGCGCCCGGCTCGACCCGCGCGACCTGAAGGCCCTGGCCGCCGGCGACGCCCTGAAATCGCTGGCCGGCCACCGCCGCCAGCAGGTGTGGGAGGCCACGGCGCAGCAGCGCGCGCCGGCCCTGCTGCGCGACGCGCCGGTCGACGAGGCGCCGCTGGAACTGCCGGCCGCGAAGGAGGGCGAGGAAATCGTCTTCGACTACGCCTCGCTCGGCCTGACGCTGCGCCGCCATCCGCTGGCGCTGCTGCGCCCCAAGCTGGCGCGCATGCAGCTGCTCAACGCGACCGAGCTGGCCGCCGTGCCGCACGGCCGGCGCGTGGCCGCCTGCGGCATCGTCACCGTGCGCCAGCAGCCGCAGACCGCCAAAGGCACGATCTTCGTCACGCTGGAAGACGAGACCGGGCCGGTCAACGTGATCGTCTGGCGGCACGTGCGCGAGGCGCAGCGCGACGCGCTGCTGCGTTCCCGCCTGCTGGCGGTGTGGGGCACCTGGCAGCGCGACGTGGACAGCGGCGGCCAGGTCTGCCACCTGGTGGCCGAGCGCATGCGCGACCTGACGCCGCTACTGGGGCGGCTGGATGCCGCACTCGGCAACAGTCGCGACTTTCACTGACACAAAAGACATAAATCCACCAAGACAGAACAAGGACACTGCCGCCATGCCCCTGCCATCCCCACCGAAACGGCTGTTCGTCGGCCTGATGCCCGAACGCGCCATCCAGGCCCAGCTGCAGCGCCATTGCACCACCTGGGAGTGGCCCGACGAGGCCAGGCTGGTGCCGTTCGCCCGCTACCACCTGACGCTGTACTTCATCGGCGAGGTCGGCGCGGCCACGGAACAGCAGCTGCGCCAGGCGCTGCGCGAGGTGCCGATGCATCCGCTGGAGCTCGCGCTGGGCGCGCCGGAACCCTGGCCCAACCAGGTCGCCGTGCTGCGCCCCGCCGAGAACCCCGGCCTGCGCGCGCTGCACGCGCGCATCGCCCATGCGGTGGTGGATGCCGGGCTGGAGCCCGAGCTGCGCGGCTACAAGCCGCACGTCACGCTGGCGCGCAACGCCGCCGGTGCGCAGCCGCCGGCCCGCACCGAGCCCATCCGCTGGGCGGCGCGCGAATTCGCGCTGGTGTGGTCGGTGCTGCCGGCCGCCGGCATCCCGGCGCGCTACGAGGTGCTGGAGTGGTTCGGCGCGCGCGAGGAGCCGGCTACGCCGGAGGATGCAGCGGCAGCTGCATCGTGAACACGGTGCCGTTCTCGCGGTCGGAGGCGACCTCCAGCGTGCCCTTGTGGCCCAACGCCACTTCGCGGGCGATGAACAGGCCCAGCCCCAGGTTGGTGGACGGCGTCTCCAGCCTGGCGGCCGAACGCGGCGACAGCTGCACCAGCGGATCGAAGATCACCTGCAGCGACTCCGCCGGGATCGGCTCGCCGAAGTTGCGCACCTGAAGCGTGGCTTCCTCGGCGGACGCGCGCAGGGTCAGGCGGACCGGCGCATCCGGGTCGCCGTGCTGCACCGCGTTGTTCAGCAGGTTCGAGAGCGCCTGGCGCAGGCGGGCGGTGTCGACCGTCGCCGCCAGGCCGTCGGGCACGTCCAGCTCCAGCTGCCGCTCCGGGTGCGCGGAGCGCACCTCCTCCACGGCGTCGCGGCACAGGTCCGACAAGGAACAGGCCTTGGGCGCCACCGGCATGCCCTTGCCCAGCTGCGTGCGGGTGTACTCCAGCAGGTCGCGGATCATGCCGGCCATTTCCTTGGCGCTGCGCTGGATCTGGACCGCCTGCTTGCGCGTGTTGTCGGTGGTGGCGGTGCGCTCCAGCAGGTGGCTCAGCATGGTGATGGCGCTCAGGGGGCTGCGCAGGTCGTGCGCCAGGATCGCCATGAAGGTGTCGCGCGAGAGCGCCAGTTCGGCGGAATAGCGGTAGGTCGACTCGGCCACCGCCTGGTCCACCGCCTCGTTGAAGCGGATCATCTCCTCGAACACCGCAGCGTCGGTGCCGGCCGGCTGGTGCTGGGTCCACAGGCGGATGACGCTGGCGCGCAGGGCGCGGTACTCGGCACCCAGCTGGTTCAGGTCGAAGCCGCTCACGTGGCGCAGCGCGCCGTGGGTGGCGGCCGCGGTTTCGCGTGCCGCCAGAGGCGCCAGGCCTTTGGACTTGGCCGACTGCGCCTGGGCGCTCTGGCCGGACTCCAGGTCCTTGGCGATGGCCAGCAGGATCAGCTTGGCGTGGTCGCGCAAGGCCAGCGCGCTCATGGTGGAGGCCGCGGGCTCCATCGTCATGGCGAAGCTCTGCCACTCCCGCACGATGGCTTCCATGTTGTCGGTGATGAAACGTGAGAGCGTTGTCATGGGGGCTCCGTGGTGGCTGTGAGCCGGTCAACTGTTCTAACACAACCGTATGTACGCGGGCCCTTGTCCTACGCGGATTCGGGCTCGGTCAGGAACAAGGGCGGGCCAGGCCCCTACAAGCGGCGGAAGCTGAGCAGGCCACTATCCGTCACCAGAACGAGAACATGGCGGAATCCGCTGCCTCACTCTTTTGATGAAGGCATCCCCATGACAAATTTCGCACGCACCAGTATCCTGTTCGCCGCCATCGCCGTCGGCGCCCTGTCCGGCTGCGCTTCCTCCCCCAAGCACGAAAGCACCGGCCAGTACATGGACGACACGGCCATCACCACCAAGGTGAAGGCCGCGATCTTCAACGAGCCGACGCTCAAGTCCGCCGAAATCAACGTGGAAACCTTCAAGGGCCGCGTGCAGCTGAGCGGCTTC
Organism: Pseudomonadota bacterium; assembly: GCA_040384685.1. GTDB lineage: Bacteria > Pseudomonadota > Gammaproteobacteria > Burkholderiales > Burkholderiaceae_C > Ramlibacter. The sequence continues at coordinate 34,875 of JAZKIV010000016.1, forward strand.
GTCAGCTCGCGCGCCAACATCGACCGCGCCGTGCAGGTGGCCCAGGGCGTGAGCGGCGTCACCTCGGTCGGCAACGACATGCGCATGAAGTAAGCAGGCAATGACGATGAACACGCACTGCAAGACGCTGCTGGCGGCGTCCCTGCTGGTGCTGGCGGGCCACGCCAGCGCCCAGGTCACGTTCTACGAAGGCGAGGGCTACCGCGGCCGCGCCTTCACCACCAGCAGCACGGTCCCCAACTTCGCCCGCAACGGCTTCAACGACCGCGCCTCGTCGGTGGTGGTGGACCGTGGCCGCTGGGAAGTGTGCGAGGACGCGGGCTTCCGCGGACGCTGCGTGGTGCTGCGCCGCGGCAGCTACGAATCGCTGGCCGGCCTGGGCCTGCAGGACCGCATCTCCTCGGTGCGCCCGGTGAACGGCAACCGCCGCTTCGACAATGAAGCGCCCGAGCCGGTGGCCGCCCCGAACTACGACTACCGCCGCCGCGCCAACGAACGCGTGTTCGAAGCGCCGGTGACGTCGGCGCGTGCCGTGGTCGGCGCGGCCAGCGAGCGCTGCTGGATCGAGCGCCAGCAGGTCAGCCAGCCGGCGCGCAGCAGCGGTGGTGCCAATGTCGGCGGCGCCATCGTCGGCGGCCTGCTGGGCGGCGTGCTCGGCCACCAGGTGGGCGGCGGCACCGGCAAGGACATCGCCACCGTGGGCGGCGCAGTCGCCGGCGCGGCGGTGGGCTCCCAGGTCGGGCGCAGCGACGGCAACTACCCCAGCACGCAGGACGTGCGCCGCTGCGAGAACGTGGCGAGCACGGTGCCGACGTACTGGGACGTGACCTACGACTACCGCGGTGTGCAGCACCGCGTGCAGACCGCCACCGACCCGGGCAGGACGATCGCGGTCAACCAGAATGGGGAACCGCGGATGTAAGCGGACGGACTGGCTAGCCAGTCAGGTTTGGTGAAAAGGCCCGGCGCTGTGATGGCGCTGGGCTTTTGCGTTTTGGGGAGGGAGAAGAGGGGGTGTGGAGCGGGCGATGGGAATCGAACCCACGTCTTGAGCTTGGGAAGCTCAGGTCCTGCCATTGAACGACGCCCGCAGGATGCGACAAATTCTACGCGGTTTGCCTTGGGTCTCGGGACCTGCACGCCTCACCACCGCACCACCCCCGCCTCCGTATGCGCAAACATGCTCGTATTGCATGCCCCACCGTTGCCCGGGCTCTTGATCGCGAAGCTCAGTCGCGTCTTCTCCAGCGGCAGGCCGGCGGGCAGGGGGACGCTGAACACGGTGCGCGCCAGCGGCAGCTCCTGGCCCATCGCCAGGGCGGCGTCCAGCGGGGCGATCTCGGACAGCTGCTGCATCTTCCATTTGCCGTCGGCTTCCCAGGTGGACACGCCCATCTGCAATCCGCACAGCGGCTGGCCGCCCATCCGCTTGGTGGCGCGCAGGAAACCTTCTTCCACCGCCACCACCAGGTTCGGGCCCTGGCGCCAGTACGTGCCCTTGACGGACGCCACCACGCCGAAAAACAGGTCGTTCAGGCTCGACATCGTGAAGCTGCGCGGCGCTGAACCCGGCACCGCCTGCGCGGGAGCCGGCGTGGGCGTGGCATACACCGTCGCCACCTGCACGGGCGGCGGCGCTGCGGGGGCAGCCACCGGCGCCGGCACCTGCGCAGCCGCCACCGGCACCCCCACACCTTCACCCGCCAGATAGATCCGGTCCGTGATCGACACCTCGCTCACGCGCGGCTCCTGCTTGCCGCCCGTCAGCCTGCGCACTTCGGCCGTGGTGTTGCGGAACACGTCGTACAGCTCCAGCCCCGGCGTGCGCAGCTGCTTTGCCAGCACGCGCGCGTAGTGGCCCTCGTCGCTGGCCGTGGTGTTGGGCGAGGTGGCGAAGGCCACCATGGTGCCCACCGGCGCATCCATGCGGCCCAGGCCCTTGGCCGTGCTGCGGGTGACGGCAGCGAAGGGGTTGTCGCGGCAGGCGTCCAGCACCACCACGGCCGCTTTCGGCCGCGCCCCGGCGATCTGCCGCATCAGCGCGTTGGCGGACACCGCCTCCACCTCGTAGTCCGATTCCTTGTTGATCGCCGCGCCGATCGGCAGCAGGTAGTTCTCGCCATTCGCCTGCGTGCCGTGGCCGCTGTAGTACACGAAGGCGATGTCCGCGCCCTGCGCCATGTCGCCGAAGTCGCGCACCGCGCGCTTCATCTGGTTCTGGTTGGCGTTCAGCACCGTCTGCACCCGAAAGCCGATGCCGCGCAGCGCCGCCTCCATCTCGCGCACGTCGTTGGGCGGGTTGCGCAGCGGCGCCGCCTGGTAGCCGGCATTGCCGATCAGCAGCGCCACGCGCTTTTGTTGTTGCTGCTGCGCGTGCGCCTGCTGCGGCCACAGCAGCCACAGGCAGGCGATGCTCCAGAGCGCGAAGGCCAGCCAGTGAAAAGCGCGTTGCGGGAAGGGGAGGGACAGCGAGCGAGCGGCGGGGGAGGACTGCATGCGGCGACGGCGAAGTGGCTGGACGATCCGGGCGACAGCCCGGCAGGACCGGGCCATCGTAACCATTCGTTTTACCGCTCGCAAGCCAGGATCATCTCGCGCCACTGCGCCATCATGGCCGCGAAGGCCTCACCTTCGTACTGTCGCAGCGACGCTTCGCCTTGCGGCGACAACGCGGTCATTTCGTAGCGCACCAGCACCTCGGTCTCGTTGTCGTTCAGCGCGGTGGCTTCCACCGTCACCATGCCGGTGCGCAATGCCGGCGTGGTGCGCGCATAGCGCGCCTTGCGCGCCGCGGCATCGAAGTCCACCACCTGCCAGATGGTGAATTCCTCGCCTTCACCGGTGGTGAAGACCATACCGGCTTCGGTCTCGCCATCGGCCGGGCGGATGTAGCGGGGCCGCCATTCGGCGATCCAGCGTTCCTCGCCCTTGGGCGTGAGCAGCTGAAAAGCGGTGTCGGCGGGCAGCGGCAGGCGCAGCGCCCGCTGGTTGCGGATGTGAAGAGGCATCGATGGCTCCATGGGTTGTTTGTGGATGAACACGCATGGACACCAGCACCGACGGCCTACGCTCCCTTCTTGTCCTTCAGGCGGTGGCTGGACGAAGCATCGAGCTGCAGGCCGTAGATCTCCCGCAGCTTGGCGACCAGGGCGAGCGTGTCGCGCGAAAACGGCTGCTTGCCTTCCAGCGCATGCAGCACGATGCCTTCGAGCAGCTCGCCCAGCGTCATGTCCTTGTGTTCGGACAGCGCCTTGAGCACCTTCACCAGCTTCTTCTCCAGCCGCACGCCTGTCTGGATGCGCTCGACGGGAATGGCCTTGTCTTCGTCGTCAGCAGCGCGGTTGGGCATGGTCAGGCACGGTGGTGTGTTGTTCAGGTACGAATGTACCATAGTACATTGATAAAGAACCACAAACTCAGCTGCACCGCATTGCTGTCTGCTTAGCTGCAACCACGCATGACTGCGTGAAGTTGCATTCGTTTTCAGTCTCTCAAAAGTCAAGCCGCGCAGGCTGGGTGCAGAGTCCTTTGAGTCAATGCGACAGCTCACATCTCAGGGGGTTTCATGAATTGTCTCGCTCGCGCCATCAGAAGGCTCTTCATCGGCTTGTGCGTCTTGTGGTGTGCCACATCACAAGCACAGCAATGGACATTGATTTCAGCAAATGCCTCTTCGCAACTTTGGCCTGTATCCGCACTGATTGACGGCAATGTCGGTACGCAATGGACGAGCAATGCCTACTCCGACCCGAACCACAACGAGTGGATGACCGTGACGCTCGACACTACGCGCCTGGTGAACTACGTCAAGCTGTACCCGCGCACCTACAACGGTCAGATCTACGCGTTCCCGTCGAGCTTTAGTGTCTCCTGGTACAACGGCTCGCAATGGGTCACGGCAGTGACCCAAACGAATTTCCCCTCTCCGCAACGGGCCGACTATGTCGTCCTTCCGCTTCCCGCGGCGGTCAATACGTATTCGATTCTTGTTTCGGCGAGCGCGCTGCGGCCCGACAACGCCGGCAACTACTATTTCCAGCTCGGTGAGGTAGCGGTCGGATACGACGCTGCCTACAGCAAGCTTGCCTACATCGGGAACAACGGTTCTGCCAGCGAAATTGAAATCCGCAACATGGGCTCCGGCGCATTCGACTCCAACAAGATGGCGGTGTGGAACTACGACAAGAGAAATCCCCTCCTGGTCGGCAAGGACAACCCGTCCTGCTCACCGTCGGTAAAGAACATCTACGGCGCCAGCGCCTTGTACATGGGTGGAAACACGTGGAACGTCTACTTCGGCGGCTGGGACGGCCCTTGCGTCGGCGTCAACGACGAGATTTCCATGGTCAGCACGACGGACAAGTTCACCACCGCCAGCGCGCATCAGCTGATCATCAGCCATGGTGCGTTTACGCACGTGAACAACACTTCCGTCGTCAAACCGGCCTCGGGCTCCATCGAACTGATCTACACGACCTGGATCAATGGTTCCGACAGCTATGGAGTCAACAGGAACAAGCCGGCGTATTCGCTTTCGGGTGACGGCTCCTCGTGGACACCGTCAGCGGGCACGTTGACGACCAGGCTGACGATGGCGAACTATCCGGCCTGGGAGACTGCGGACGTCAATGGGACCAATGTCATCCACACAGAAAGCGGCCTTTGGTATCTCTACTGGAAGGCTCAGGACTCGGTTGTCCGCTATTCCACAAGCACGGACGGAAAGAACTTCACCTACCAGGGCGCGCTGCTACCAGTGGCCGATCAGTCCAATCAGCGTGGCGTCAACGACCTGAAGAAGATCAACGGGAAATATGTCTGGGCTTACCACTACAACAACGAGAACGTTTGGTACAGCATCGGCACCAGCCCCACCGCGTCAGCGGCGACGCAACTGCTTTTCGCATCAACCACGCAACCCGTGCTGGGCAATGACCGGTGCATCGTGTCGGCAGGACTGGTGACCGACGGCACGCGCTTGCACGGGCTTCTGTACGGCGCAGGGCCGCTGCCCGACGGCGGGACGCAATGCTCCGGCCAGGGCCTTCCCTACGAGTTGAGCCGCAATTCGATCTACGCGCGTTGGCTGCAGAAGAAGGCAGTTTTCCAGAACACCAGTACCACGCTTGCCTGGATGAAGAGCAACGGACCCGATAACGCGATCGTCATGATGGTGCCCGGCAACAACATCGAGACTGGCGTGCTGAAGGTTTACGACACCGACGGCACTACGTTGCTGTACACGAGCCCGAGCATCACCATGAAGCAAGGCGACATCTGGGAATACCGCCCCTGAGCCGGAAGTGCAATGAGCGCGGCTGCGCTTCAACCCAGGCCGTTGGAAATCGCCTGCACGTAGCTGGCCATGTCGACACTGCCGCAGGGTGCGGGGTCGGGTTTCTGCTGCTGGCTGGCCGCGTAGCCGATGATCTGGTCCAGCGTCCAGACGAAGCCGCCGCCCACGCTCGGCTCGCCCTTGTAGCCGGCCATCAGGGCCTGCATGGCGGGCGGGCAGTCGCCGTTCCAGTACCAGGTGGCGGGGCCGGATTTCGGCTTGTCCAGGTAGCGGCTCCAGTCGCCGGCCAGGATGAAGCCGGTGGTGTCGAAGCCGGGAATCGCAGCCGTGATTTCCTTCGCCCACTCGCCCGGGTCGTTGCCGTTGCCGCCGTCGTAGCACTGCAGGTTCCACCACTTCACCGCGCCCGGGTTGCTGGTGTTCAGCGCCTGCAGCGAACCGGTCCAGAACGATGTTTCCCAGGTGGCATAGGGGCAGAAGGTGATGCCGTAGCCGATGCCGGCCAGCATCTGGCAGAACGCCACGAAGGACGGCTGGTCGTAGTTGTCTTCCACGTCCATGTCGATCAGCGTGATCGCCGGGAAGGTCTTGAAGAAGGCCTGGAAGTTGGTTTCCAGTGCGGTGCCGGCAAAGGAGTTGCCGTTGCCCTGGTAGATGGACTGGACGTTGCTGAAGTCGGAGACACCGCCGCCGCCCACGCTGGCCAGCAGTGTCTGGATGGTGTTGCCGTTGCCGGGCGCGAGCAGCTGCGTGAGCTGCCCGGGCCAGCTCTTGTCGCCGACGTAGCTGCCGCCGGAAACGATGGCGGTGTCGTTGAAGCCGATGTCGCCCGTGCTGCCGATGTGGAACAGCCCGAGGATCACGCTGGTCCAACCGGCCGACTGGATGGCGGCCATGTTGGTCTGCAGCGTGGGGACGTACATGATGCCCTCGCCATAGGCGGCGATGTTCAGCGTGCTCATTGTGTTGCTCCCTTGGTGGACGCCAAAGGATACACAGGGCAGGCGCGCCTGCCTACCTCGCGTCTACGGCGTGCCCAGGGTGGCGAGCAGCTCGTCCAGTTGACCGAACTGCTCGGGCAGTCCCTCCGTCGCCCCGATGGAGCGATCGAGGGCTTCCTTCGAGGGATAGAGCTCGCTCAGGACCACCAGCGTCTTGCCGTCCTGTTCCTCGAAGGTCACGGTGGTCACTGCGCCTTCATCGCTTTCGTCGTTGGTCCAGACCAGGCGCGAGTACGGCGTCACTTCGGTGTACTTGCCGAAGAACGCCATGGACTTCGAGTCTCCGGTGCCGAACTCGAGGCGGTAGCCGCCACCGACGCGGACATCCATGTCGCAGGACAGCAGGGTCATGGGCATCGACTTCGGCACCCACCACCGCTTGAACAGCTCGGGCTTGGTCCACGCCTCGAACACGATGCGTGCCGGGGCGTCGAAGGTCCGCGTCACGACCATTTCACGGTCGGATTTGCGTTGCGCGGTCGTCTTGTCGTTCATGGGGGCGGCGTCACTTTCTCTTCTTGCGTCCATCGGTTTTCTCCTTGCGTTTCAGTTCGTCGACAACCTGGTCCAGCGCGTCGAAGCGTGTTTCCCAGAGCTGGCGGTAGGTCTCGATCCATGCCGCCTCTTCTTCCAGCCGGCGCGGGCCGAGCTTGCAGGTCCGCACGCGCCCGACCTTCTCCGTGACGACGAGCCCCGCCTGCTCCAGCACGCCGACGTGCTTCTTCATGCCCGTGAGGGTCATGTGGAACCTGCCGGCAAGATCGGTGATGGAGGCGTCCGCACGCCCCAGCTGCTCCAGGACGCCGCGTCGGGTGGCGTCCGCAAGCGCGGCGAAGGAGGCATCGAAGCCGGTCCGGGAATACTGAACCATGTCGTTCAGTATATGCGCCAAAACCCCCAGTTGCCGATCACGCGGCGTGCGATTTGCTAAACGTAGTTCAGCAGCCGGTCCGGTTCATGTGGCGGCCCTGGGCCGCGGCACGCCCACGGGCGCGTGCCAGTTGCGCACCAGTGCGCCCGCCAGGTGGGAGAGCTTGCGGTCCAGGCTCTGCAGCATGGCGCCGCGCGGCTGGGGAAAGGCGCTCGCGGTCAGCGCCCGCATCCGGTCCGCCCCGATGCCGCGGTTCACCAGCCCGGGCTTGAGGGTGAACGCCGAGCTCTTCTCCCCTTCGGCGAGCGAGTCGTGCGCGACCAGCGCCTGCGCGGCCTCGCCGAAGTCCTTGCGCCACAGCAGGCCCTGCAGGCGCCAGAAGCCGGCCGGCCCCCGGGGCACGCTGAATTCCGGGCGCAGCAGCACGACCAGGTGCGACGACTCCACCTGCTGCAGGGTCTGGTACAGGCCCTCGTCGTCCAGCAGGTGCACCCGCGGGCGCGTGTGGTGCGCCAGGTGCATCAGGTCGTGGTTGGACGCGCGCGGGTCCTGCGGATGCGCTGGATCGTGCAGGCCGTGCCATGCGCCGGTGAATGCATAGAGCGGGACACCCCAGAACAGGCGTTCGGCCAGCAGGATGGCGAACAGCAGCGGCTCGGCCAGCGCCACCACGGCCAGCAGCGCGGCATAGAGGGCCAGGCCACGCAGCAGCAGCCACAGGATGCGGTAGCGGCGCCTTTGCACCAGGTAGTGGATGGTGTCCAGCGGCACCAGCGAGTTGATGCCCAGCCAGGTCGCCGCCTTCATGAAATCGAGCACGCTGGAGCGGTCGTAGCGCAGCGTGGACTGCCAGTCGGCCGGGCCGTTGTTCTCCACGTGGTGGTGCAGCGCGTGCGTGACGTGGTATTGGCCCGGGAACCAGCCGAACAAGGTGGAAGCCGCGTTGCGGCCGGCCTCCGCCAGCCGCGCCCACCACGGCGCGCCGGGCGGCAGCAGCCGGCCATGGGGCGCATGCGATGCGACGTGCTCGCAGCGCTCGAAATCGTTGAAGGCGAACAGCGCGACGAAGACGACCAGCGCCCAATGGAGCCAGCCCGCCGGCAGCAGCAGGGCGGCGCAGAGCGCCGGCAGCATGAGCATGGCCTTGAGCTGGCCGAGGTACAGGACCGGTGCGTCGCTCGGGTGGCGCAGGCTGCCGGCCAGGCCGGCGGCATCGCGCCGGATGCGGTCGAAGCTGCGGGCTTCCCGCGCGGAGATGCGGCCGCCGGGGCGCACGCGGCCGCGCATGTCCTCGATGTGGTAGTAGTGCACCAGGAGCTTGGCCAGCAGCATGGCGCCGAGCAGCAGCACCGGCACGGCGCCGAAGAAGGCCGGCCACGAGTAGGGGCCGTACGCCTGCGCCACCCAGCTCGCGCCGGCGATGAGGACGGGGAACAGCACGAACGCCGACGCCAGGTCCAGGTTGGCGCGGCTGAACGCGATGAACAGCAACCCCACCGGCACCTTGATCGCGGCGAAGGCCAGCTTGCGCAGGCCCCGGTAGATCCAGGACAGCAGCATGTAGGGAACGCAGAAGACCAGGTCCGCATCCGTCAGCAAAACAACCCGGCACGCCTTGCCCATGGCGTCCACCGTCTCCATCCGCCTCATCGCTTCTCCTGCGTTCGCGCCTCTGCCGCATTTTTCGCAAGCGAAGGTACTACATCTCCAGGAGTTCGTCCATGCGGGAGTCTTCGCTAGTTGTCGATCACGCGGCGCGCGAACTGTTCGAGGTAGTCCAGCAGCTGGTTCGCGCCGGCGACCGCGGCTTTTTCGTCGCCGGTGGCGATGCCCTCGGCCAGCCGCAGGTGGGCTTGGGCGCCGGCGGCGATGTCGCCTTCGTGCTGGTAGGCATACCAGAAGCGGCGGCACTGCACGATCAAGGGAACCACCGCGCCGACGGCCGAGGCGTTGCGGCAGGCCTGGTGGTTCACCAGGTCCAGCTCCTGGTCCGCCGCCATGTAGTCGTCCAGCCGCGCGCGGGCGGCGGCCCTGGTCATCTTCTCGGCGCAGCGCACGATGTCCTTGCGCTGCTGCGCCGTGGCGCGCCGCGCGGAGCACGCGGCGATCAGGTGCTCCAGCACGCGCCGGGTCTGGATCAGGTCCAGGTGCTCCGCCAGGGCGATGTTGGACACCAGCAGGCCGCGCCGCGGCTGCTGCACGATGAGCCCGATCGACACCATGCGCAGCAGGGCCTCGCGCACCGGCGTGCGGCCCATGCCGATGCGCTCGGCGATCTCGGCTTCCACCACCGGGCTGCCCGGCTCCAGCTGCATGGTCGAAATCAGCGTTTCGATCGCGCCGTAGGCGACGTCGGCGGCGCGCAGCCTGGGTCGGGCAAGGTCGGTGGGCGGCATGAAGTCTCAGGGAACGGAGCGGTACTGCTCGGGGCGCGTTTCGAGCGCCTTGCGCACGATGGCCTCGACCGCCGCGCGCTCGGCGCCCGCCAGCGGCAGGCGCGGGCGGCGCACGTGCTCGGTGCCCACGCCCACCAGCAGGTCGATCAGCTTCAGGTTCTGCACCAGCTTGGCCGACACGTCCAGGTGCAGCATCGGCGTCATCCACTGGTACAGCGGCAGCGCCTCGGCGAAGCGGCCGGCCTTCATCAGGTCGTACAGCGCCACGGTCTCGCGCGGGAAGGCGCAGCCGACGCCGGCCAGCAGGCCGTCGCAGCCGAGCGCCAGGCCTTCGAAGGCGAGGTCGTCCACGCCCAGGAACAGCTGGTAGCGGGTGCCCACCGTGTTGCGCAGGTCGGTGATGCGGCGGATGTTGTCGCTGCTTTCCTTGATCGCCGTGAGCCATTTGCAGTCGGCCAGTTCGGCCATGTGCTCGGGCTTCAGGTCGACGCGGTAGGCCACCGGGTTGTTGTAGACCATCACCGGCTTCTGCGCCGCGTCGGCCATGGTGCGCACGTTGAGCATCGCCTCGCGCGCATCGGCCGCGTAGATGACCGAGGGCATGACCATGAAGCCGGCCACGCCCAGCTTGTTGGCGCCCTCGATAAAGCGCAGGGCTTCTTTCGTGCGTGTTTCGGACACGTTGGCCAGCACCGGCACCCGGCCTTCGGCGGCCCGTAGCGCGTGCCCGGTGACTTCCAGCTTTTCTTCCAGCGACAGCGTGCTGGCTTCGCCGAGCGAGCCGCAGGTCACCATGCCGTGGATGCCGTTGCGGATCTGGAAGTCGATGTGCCGCATGGTGCCTTCGGCATCGATGCTTTCGTCGGCGTGGAACTTGGTGGTGACGGCGGGGAACACGCCTTGCCAGCGGGGGAGGGTCATGAGGGGCTCCAGGTGGATGAACGGCAGCAAGTGGCTATTCCATAAATATATCAGTAAGATATTATCTGGGCACCATGAAACGCATCCAGGTCATCGACTCCCACACCGGCGGCGAGCCCACGCGCGTGGTGACCGGCGGCTTCCCCGATCTCGGCGCGGGCTCCATGGCCGAGCGCCGTGCGCTGCTGGCGGCGGAGCACGACCGCTGGCGCGCGGCCGCCATGCTGGAGCCGCGCGGCAGCGACGTGATCGTCGGCGCGCTGCTGTGCCCGCCGGTCGCGGCCGGCGCGGCGGCCGGCGTGATCTTCTTCAACAACACCGGCTACCTGGGCATGTGCGGCCACGGCACCATCGGCCTGGTGGCGACGCTGGCGCACATGGGCCGCATCGCGCCCGGGGTGCACCGCATCGAGACGCCGGTCGGCACCGTGGCCGCCACCCTGCACGAGGACGGCTCCGTCAGCGTGCGCAACGTGCCGGCGTATCGCCACGCCAAGCAGGTCGCGGTGCAGGTACCGGGCCACGGCACGGTGCACGGCGACATCGCCTGGGGCGGCAACTGGTTCTTCCTGGTGGGCGAGCACGGCCAGCGCATCGCCGCCGACAACCTGGAAGCGCTGACCGCGTTCACGTGGGCGGTGCGCGAGGCGCTGCGTGCTGCGGGCATCACCGGCCGCGACAGCGCGGAGATCGACCACATCGAGCTGTTCGCGCACGGCGATTCCGGCTCGGACAGCCGCAACTTCGTGCTGTGCCCGGGCAAGGCCTACGACCGCTCGCCCTGCGGCACCGGCACCTCCGCCAAGATCGCCTGCCTGGCGGCCGACGGCCTGCTGGCGCCGGGCGAAGTGTGGCGCCAGTCCAGCGTGATCGGCAGCCTGTTCGAGGCGAGCTACGCGCTGGAAGACGGGCAGGTCATCCCAACGATCCGCGGCCGCGCCCACATGAGCGCCGAAGCCACCTTGCTGATCGACGAGGCCGACCCGTTCGCCTGGGGCATCGCCGCTTCGTGAAGCCCGACGTCATCGTCGTCGGCGCCGGCATCGTCGGTGCTGCGTGCGCGCATGAACTGGCGCGCGCGGGCCTGGACGTGCTGGTGCTCGACGCCGGCCTGGCCGGCGCCACCGGCGCCGGCATGGGCCATCTGGTGCTGATGGACGACAACCCGGCCGAGATGGCCTTGTGCAGCGAATCGCTGAAGCTGTGGGACGCGTGGGCACCGCGCATGGATGCCGATTGCGCGTTCACGCGCTGCGGAACCCTGTGGATCGCCACCGACGATGAGGAGATGCGCGCGGCGGAAGACAAGCTGCGGCGGCTGCGGCAGGGCGGCGTTGCCTGCGAGCTGCTGGATGCAGCGGCGCTGGCCGAGGCGGAACCAACCCTGCGCGCCGGCCTTGCCGGCGGGCTGCGCGTGCCGGGCGACGGCGCGCTGTACGCACCCAACGCGGCGCGCTGGCTGCTCGCGCATGCGCCGCGCCCGATCGCCCGCGAGACGGCCACCGTCGTCGAAGTCGCCGGGTATGGCGTGCGGCTGGCGGACGGCCGGTGGCGCGACTGCGGCGCGGTGCTGCTGGCGGCAGGCATCCAGGCGGCGCAGCTGTGTCCCGAACTGCCGGTCCGGCCGAAGAAGGGGCATCTCGCGATCACCGACCGTTATCCCGGCACCGTGCACCACCAGCTGGTCGAGCTGGGCTACGTGAAGAGCGCGCACCACGCCGCCGGGGCGTCGGTCGCCTTCAACGTCCAGCCGCGCCCCACCGGCCAGCTGATGATCGGCTCGTCGCGCCAGTTCGACACGACGGACCCCGCGGTGGAGCCGGACATGCTGGGCCGCATGCTGCGGCGCAGCCTCGACTACCTGCCCGGGATCGCCGACCTCAACGTCATCCGCAGCTGGACCGGCTTTCGCGCGGCCACCCCGGACGGCCTGCCGGTCATCGGCGCGCATCCGCGGCGCGACGGCGTCTGGCTGGCGCTCGGGCATGAAGGCCTGGGCGTGACCACAGCGCCGGCCACGGCGCGCCTGCTGGCCGCGCAGCTCACAAGAGCGTCGCTGCCGTTCGACAGCGAGCCGTACAGCGCGGAGCGCTTCATGGAGGTGACGCAATGAGCGGCGACGTGAAGGTGGTGGTGGACGGCCGTTCCGCGCGCGTGCCCGCTGGCACCAGCGTGGCAGCGGCGCTGGCCTTGCTGGGCGGCGGGTGGTCGCGCATCTCGGTGCACGGGGAGGCGCGTGCTCCGGTCTGCGGCATGGGCATCTGCCAGGAATGCCGGCTGCTGGTGGACGGGCGCCAGCGGCTGGCCTGCCAGACGGTGTGCGTGGAAGGCATGCGCGTGGACACGGGGACGCGGCGATGAACATCCTGGTCGTCGGCGCGGGACCGGCCGGCATGGCGGCGGCGCTTGCCGCCGCGCCGAGCGGCGCGGCCATCACGGTGCTGGACGACAACCCCGCGCCCGGCGGGCAGATCTGGCGCGACGGCCCGAAGGCGCAGCTGCCGCCGGTCGCGCTGCGCATGCGCGAGGCGCTGGCGCGCCACGGCAATGTGCGGGTGCTGTGCGGCACGCGCGTGGTCGCGACGGCGCAGCAGCCGCGCACGCTGCTGCTGGAGGATGCGCAGCGCGGCTGGGTGCAGGCCTATGACCGCTTGATCCTGTGCACCGGCGCGCGCGAACTGCTGCTGCCTTTTCCCGGCTGGACCTTGCCCGGCGTGACAGGCGCGGGCGGTTTGCAGGCCTTGGTGAAGGCGGGCCTGCCGGTGCGTGGCGAGCGCATCGTGGTCGCCGGCAGCGGCCCGCTGCTGCTGGCCGCCGCGGCCACAGCGCGCAAGGCGGGCGCGCGCGTCCTGCGCATTGCGGAGCAAGCCAGCCTGGGCAGCGTGGCCGCGTTCGCGGCGCAGCTGTGGCGCTGGCCCGCCAAGGCCCGCCAGGCCGTCGGGCTGGCCGACACGCACTACCGCACGGCGTCGCGCGTGGTCGCGGCGCATGGGATGGGGCAGGTCGAGTCGGTGGAACTGCTCGAAGGCGGCAAGCGCCGCGTCCTCGCATGCGACCGCGTCGCCTGCGGCTTCGGGTTGGTGCCCAACGTCGAACTGGGCCGGCTGCTGGGATGCATGACGAAGCCGACGGCAGGCATGCCGGCGCTGGAGGTCGACGAGCTCCAGGCGACCTCGATGCCCGGCATCTACGCGGCGGGCGAATGCACCGGCATCGGCGGCAGCGAAGCGGCGCTGGTGCAGGGCGCGATCGCCGGCCATGCGGCCACCGGCGACCGCGCCGCCGCGCACAAGCTCGGACTCGAGCGCGCGCGCTGGCAGGCCTTCGCCGACCGGCTGCATCGGAGTTTCGCGTTGGGTCCCGAACTCCGGCAACTGCCCGCCGCGGACACGCTGGTGTGCCGCTGCGAAGACGTGCCGCACGCCGCGCTGGCCGCCTGCACCGGATGGACCGAAGCCAAGCTGCACACCCGCTGCGGCATGGGTGCGTGCCAGGGGCGTGTGTGCGGCGCGGCGGCGCAATTCCTGTTCGGCTGGACACCGCCGGCACCGCGCGTGCCGCTGTCGCCGGCGCGCGTGGGCACGCTGGCTGCATCTATCGAGGGCGCCGCATGAAAACCAGCAGCCTTCACCGCAGAGGCGCAGAGATCGCAGAGGGCCGCAGAGAAATTGGTGGTTCCTCTGCGAGTCTCTGTGTCCTCTGCGCCTCTGCGGTGAATGACCCCGCTTTCACTTCAGCACATCCCCCAGGCACAGGTACTTCATCTCCAGGTATTCCTCCATGCCGTGGCTGGAGCCTTCGCGGCCGAGCCCCGACTGCTTCACGCCGCCGAAGGGCACGTGCTCGGTGGAGATCAGGCCGGTGTTGATGCCCACCATGCCGTACTCCAGGCCTTCGCCCACGCGGAAGATGCGGCCCACGTCGCGGCTGTAGAAGTAGCTGGCCAGGCCGAACTCGGTGTTGTTGGCCGCATCGATGGCGTCCTGCTCGGTCCTGAACCTGAACACCGGCGCCAGCGGGCCGAAAGTCTCTTCCCTGGCGCACAGCATGTCGGCCCGCGCATCCGCGATCACGGTCGGCTCGAAGAACTGGCCCTCCAGCCTGTTGCCGCCGACCACCACCCTGCCGCCCTTGGCGAGCGCGTCGGCCACGTGGCGCTGCACCTTCTCCACCGCCGCGGGCTCGATCAGCGGGCCCTGCACTACGCCGTCTTCGAAGCCGTTGCCCACCTTCATCGCCCGCACCCTGGCGGCCAGCTTGTCGACGAAGGCGTCGTACACGCCTTCCTGCACGTAGAGGCGGTTGGCGCACACGCAGGTCTGGCCGGCGTTGCGGTACTTGGACGCCATCGCGCCTTCCACGGCGGAATCGAGGTCGGCGTCGTCGAACACGATGAAGGGCGCGTTGCCGCCCAGCTCCAGGCTGAGCTTCTTCACCGTCGGTGCGCTCTGTGCCATCAGGATGCGGCCGACCTCGGTGCTGCCGGTGAAGCTGATGTGGCGCACCGTGTCGCTGGCGCAGAACACCTTGCCGATGGCGATGCTGTTGGCGCCGTCGGCACTCAGCAGGTTGAGCACGCCTTTCGGGATGCCGGCGCGCATCGCCAGTTCGGCCGCGGCCAGCGCGGTCAGCGGCGTCAGCTCGGCCGGCTTGATGATCACCGGGCAGCCCGCGGCCAGGGCCGGCGCCACCTTGCGCGTGATCATCGCCAGCGGGAAATTCCACGGCGTGATGGCGGCACACACGCCGATCGGCTGGCGGATCACCAGGATGCGCTTGTTGTTGTCGAAAGGCGGCAGGGTCTCGCCGTTGACGCGCTTGGCTTCCTCGGCATACCACTCGACGAAGCTGGCGCCGTAGGCCACCTCGCCCTTCGCTTCGGGATAAGGCTTGCCCTGTTCGGCCGTCATGATGCGGCCCAGGTCGTCCTGGTTGGCCATCAGCAGCTCGTACCAGCGGCGCAGGATGTTGCCGCGCTCCTTGGCGGTCTTGCCGCGCCAGGCTGGCCAGGCGGCGTTGGCGGCGGCGATGGCGCGTTCGGCCTCGGCGGGCCCAAGGTTGGCCACGTCGGCCAGCTTGGCGCCGGTGGCCGGGTCGTGCACCGCGAAGCGGCCGGCGGCCGCGACCCATTCGCCGTCGACCAGCGCGTCGGTCTTCAGCAGGCTGGGGTCCTTGAGCAGGGCGAGAGGAGATGTCATGGTGTGCGGTGTCAGGCGCGGCGCCCGCGCAGCCACTCCAGCACACCCATCAATGCGGTGGTGAACAGGATCAGCAGCGTGGCCGCGGCGGCGATGGTCGGGTTGATATTTTCGCGAATGCCGGTGAACATCTGGCGCGGCAGGGTGGCCTGTTCGGGGCCGGCGATGAACAGCGTCACCACCACTTCGTCGAACGAGGTGGCGAAGGCGAACAGCGCGCCCGAGATCACGCCCGGCGCGATCACCGGCAGCGTGATGCGGAAGAAGGTCGGCAGCGGATGCGCACCCAGGCTCAGCGAGGCGCGCACCAGGTTGTGGTTGAAGCCCTGCAGCGTGGCCAGCACCGTGGTCACCACGAAGGGCGCGCCGAGCGCGGCGTGCACCAGGATCAGGCCGGTGTAGCTGTCGGCCAAGCCCAGCTTCGCGAAGAACAGGTAGCAGGCCACCGCCACCACGACCACCGGCGCCACCATCGGTGCGATCAGCAGGCTCATCAGCAGCGACTTGCCGGGAAAGTCCTGGCGCGCCAGCCCCACCGCCGTGAGCGTGCCCAGCACGGTGGCGACCAGCGTGGCCGCTGGCGCGACGATGAAGCTGTTCTTCGCCGCGCGGATCCAGTCGGGCGAGGTGAACAGGTTCTGGTACCACTGCAGCGACCAGCCCGGCACGGGATACGCCAGGAAGCTGCTGCTGGAGAACGACAGCGGCACGATCACCAGGATCGGCAGCAGCAGGTAGGCCAGCACGCCCACGCAGAAGATGCGCACCAGCCACCAGCCGGCCTTGTCGGCGAGCGTGGCGTAGGGAGGAAAGGTCACCATGCTTATCCCAGGCTGAGTTCGGCGCGGCCCACGCGGCGGTACAGGGCGTACAGCACCAGGGTGGCGGCCAGCAGGATGGTGCCGAGCGCGCAGGCCATGCCCCAGTTCACGTCGACGTTGGTGTACTGCGCGATGTAGTAGCTGAGCATCTGGTCGCCGGCGCCGCCCAGCAGGGCCGGCGTGACGTAGTAGCCGATCGACAGGATGAACACCAGGAGGCCGCCGGCGCCGATGCCCGGCAGCGTCTGCGGCACGTAGACGCGGAAGAAGGCGGCCAGCGGCGGGCTGCCCAGCGAGACCGCGGCGCGCAGGTAGGTCGGCGGCACCGACTTCATCACGCTGTAGACCGGCAGGATCATGAACGGCAGCAGGATGTGCACCATGGCCACGATCACGCCCGCGCGGTTGAACAGCAGCGCCAGCGGCTGGTCGATGACGGAGGTGGCCATCAGCGCCTTGTTCACCAGGCCTTCGCGCTGCAGCAGCACCACCCAGGCCGCGACCCGCACCAGGATGGAAGTCCAGAACGGCACCAGCACCAGGATCATCAGCAGGTTGGCGCGGCGCGCCGGCAGGGTGGAGAGCCACCAGGCGAGCGGGTAGCCCAGCAGCAGGCAGAACAGCGTGACCACCGCGCTGATCTCGAAGGTGCGCAGCAGGATGCGGCCGAACACGCGCTGGTCCTCTGGCATGCGCTCGATGCCGCCGTCGGCATCACGGCGCAGGTCGACCGCGGCCAGCAGGTAGTTGGCGGTCCAGGGCGAGGCGTTGCGGGCGATCGCCTGCCAGTACTTCGGATCGTCCCAGCGCGCGTCGATCTGCAGCAGCTTGTCGCGCGCCTGTTCGGCCGACAGCCCGGCCGGCAACGGCAGCGCGCGATACGTGCCCATGACCAGCGAACGCGCGCCGGCCGCTTCGGTGTTGAGCCGCCGCGCCAGCGCGCCGGCGTCGGCGCCGTCGGGCAGCGAGGCCAGGTCTGCCGCCACCGCCGCATAGGCGGCGGCCGGCGGCGTGCCCTTGCGGTCCCACCCGCCCAGCGCCGCACTGGTGCGCGGCAGCGCCTGCGCCACTTCCGGGTTCTGCACCGCGCGCATCAGCAGCGCGCCGATGGGCACCAGCAGCGTGAACACCAGGAACAGCAACAGCGGCAGGGTCAGCGCCAGCGCGCGGGCTCGCGCCGAGCGCTCGCGCCGGGCGAGCGCCCGCGCCAGCGGGAGGGCGGGAAGGACTGCGGACATCGCTTCGCGGTTACTGCGCTGCCCAGGAGGTGAAGCGTTTCTCGAGTTCTTCGCCCTGGTCCGCCCAGAACTTGTTGTCCATCTGCACCGCGTCCTTCGCGTTGATGGGCGAGGTGGGCAGCTGCGCCAGCACCGTGGGGCTCAGCTTGGCCAGCGCCTTGGTGTTGGTGGGGCCATAGGAGATGTGCTTTGCGTACTCGGCCTGCGCGTCCGGCGAGGAGGCCAGCGCGATGTACTTCAGCGCCAGGTCCTTGTTCGCCGCACCCTTGGGGATGACCCAGTAGTCCAGGTCGTAGATGCTGCCGCCCCAGCTGATCTTCAGGTTGCGGCCTTCGCGCTGCGCGGCGTCGATGCGGCCGTTGTAGGCGGTGGTCATCACCACGTCGCCGGCCACCAGGAACTGCGGCGGCTGCGCGCCGGCTTCCCACCACTGGATGTGCGGGCGCAGTTCGGTCATCTTCTTGAACGCGCGGTCGGCGCCGGCCTTGGTGGCCAGCACCTTGTAGACGTCGCCCGGCTTCACGCCGTCGGCCATCAGCGCGAACTCCAGGTTGTAGCGCGCGCCCTTGCGCAGGCCGCGCTTGCCCGGGAAGGTCTTGGCGTCCCAGAAGTCGGCCCAGCTTTGCGGTGCCTTGGGCAGCTTGTCGGCGTTGTAGGCCAGCACGGTGGACCAGACGAAGGCGCCGATGCCGCAGTCGTGCACGGCGGCCGGCTGGAAGTCGCCCTTGGCGCCGACCTTGGACCAGTCGAGCTTCTCGAACAGGCCCTCGTCGCAGCCGCGCGCGATGTCGGGGCTTTCGACCTCGACCACGTCCCAGACCACTTTCTTCGCCTCGACCATCGCCTTGATCTTGGCCTGCTCGCCGTTGTATTCGACGCTGACGATCTTGCCGGTGCCGGCCTTCTCGAACGGCTCGACGTAGGCCTTCTTCTGCGCCGCGCCGTTGGCGCCGCCGAAGTTCACCACGGTGATCTGGTTCTGCGCCAGCGCCGGCAGGGCCAGCGCCGCGGCGGCGATCGCGGTGGCGAGGAATGCGGTGGGTTTCATGCTCTCTCTCCTGGTTGGAACAACAAAAACGGTCAGCGGTAGACCCGAAGAAAGGCTTCGGCCGCGTAGAGGAAGACGGATTCGCCGCGCGCCGGCACGTCGTGCCGGCCGAACGGCAGCTTCACCATGGCGTCGGCCTGGCCGGCGACGGTGCAGCGCAGGCGCATGTGGTCGCCGAAGTAGATGACGTCGGCCACAGTGGCCTCGAACGTGTTGGCCTGGTTCAGCACGCCGGTGAGCTCCACGCGCTCGGGCCGGATGCAGCACACCACGCGGTCGCCCACGCGGGCGGCGTTGACGTTGACGCCGCTCACCCGCACGCCGTTGTCCAGGCCGACCAGGCAGCCGGCGCCGGAACTGCCGGCGACCGTGCCCTCCAGCACGGTGCTGTCGCCGACGAAGCCGGCCACGAAGCGGTTGGACGGCGTTTCGTACAGGCGGTCCACGCGGTCGACCTGCTGGACCATGCCGTCGTTGAACACCGCCACGCGGTCGGACATCGCCAGCGCCTCGGACTGGTCGTGGGTCACGTAGACGAAGGTCACGCCCAGGCGGCGGTGCAGTTCCTTCAGCTCCAGCTGCATGTGCTCGCGCAGCTGCTTGTCCAGCGCGCCCAGCGGCTCGTCCATCAGCACCAGCTGCGGCTCGAACACCAGGGCACGGGCCAGCGCCACGCGCTGCTGCTGGCCGCCCGACAGCTGCGACGGGTGGCGTGCGCCCAGCGTGTGCAGCCGCACCATGTCGAGTGCGCGCGCCACCTTCTCCTCGCGCTCGGCGCGCGGCACCTTGCGCACCGACAAAGGGTAGGCCACGTTCTCCTGCACCGTCATGTGCGGGAACAGCGCGTAGTTCTGGAACACCATGCCGAAATTGCGCTTGTGCGGCGGCGTGCGCGTGATCGGCGTGCCGGCCAGGCTGATCTCGCCGGCGGTGGGCGACTCGAAGCCGGCCAGCATCATCAGCGTGGTGGTCTTGCCCGAGCCCGAGGGGCCGAGCAGGGTAAGGAACTCGCCGCGGCGGATGTCGAGGTCGAGGTCGCGGACGACCAGGGTGGTGCCGTCGTAGGTTTTCTGCACGTTGGCGAAGCGCACCAGCGGGGGCACGGGGGCTTCGACAGGCTCAGCCCGAACGGAAGTGGGCTCAGCCCGAACGGGAGCGGCAGACACGCCGTTCGCCCTGAGCCTGTCGAAGGGCTTGTGCAGCAGTTCAGGCTGCATGGTTCAGCGCATCAGCCAGGATGCCCAGCCCTTCGTCCACCAGCGCATCGCTGGCCGTCAGCGGCACCATGATGCGCACCACGTTGCCGGCGCTGCCGCAGGTCAGCAGGATCAGGCCGCGCTCGGCGGCCAGCGCCACCACGCGCCTGGCCAGGGCGCCGTCGGGCCGGTGGATGTCGCCGTCCTCGGACAGCTCGAAGGCCACCATCGCGCCCAGGCCGCGCACCTCGCTGATGGACCGGTGGCGCTCGGCCAGCGTGCGCAAGGCCGCCTGCAAACGCCGGCCCAGCGTGACCGCGCGCGCCAGCAGGTGCTCCTTCTCGAACACGTCCAGCACCGCCAGCGCGGCGGCGCAGGCCACCGGGCTGCCGGCATAGGTGCCGCCCAGGCCGCCGGCGGCGGGCGCGTCCATGATCTCGGCGCGGCCAGTCACGGACGACAGCGGGAAGCCGCCGGCCATCGACTTGGCCAGCGCGATCAGGTCGGGCGCGGCGCCCATCTGCTCCGAGGCGAACCAGGTGCCGGTGCGGCCGGCGCCGGTCTGCACCTCGTCGGCCACCAGCAGGATGCCGTGCACGTCGCACAGCGCGCGCAGGCGCTGGAACAGCGCGGGCGGCGCCACGTGGAAGCCGCCTTCGCCCTGCACCGGCTCCAGGAGGATGGCGGCGACCTGCGCTGGCTCGATGTCGTGATGGAAGATCGCCTCGACCGACTCCATCGCCGCGTCCACCGAGATGCCGCGCGCGGCATCCGGATACGTGGCGTGGAACACGCCGGCCGGGAACGGGCCGAAGCCGGCCTTGTACGGCGCGACCTTGCCGGTCAGTCCCAGCGCCATCAGCGTGCGGCCGTGGAAGCCGCCGCCGAAGGCGATGACGCCCGGGCGGCCGGTGGCGGCGCGCGCGATCTTGATGGCGTTTTCGATCGCCTCGGCGCCGGTGGTGAGCAGCAGCGTCTTCTTCTCGAAGCGGCCCGGCGCCAGCGCATTCAGGCGCTCGGCCAGCTCGACATAGGGTTCGTAGGCCAGCACCTGGAAGGCGGTGTGGGTGTAGCGGTCCAGCTGCGCCTTCACCGCCTCGATGACTTCGGGGTGGCGATGGCCGGTGTTCAGGACCGAGATGCCGCCGGCGAAATCGATCAGGCGGCGGCCTTCCACGTCCCACACTTCGGCGTTGGCCGCGCGGGCGGCGAAGATGTTGTGGGCATGGCCCACGCCGCGCGGCACGGCCGCGTTGCGGCGCGCCAGCAGGGCGGCGTTGGTCAGGTGCGGTTCTCTTTGCATGTCACTCCTTTGCTGCGTCCGGAGGCGCGTGGCTCCGGAATGGAGGGACTGTAGGCAGGAGGTTCGCTCGGTAACATATACAGATCGCGCGCGCCGTCCGATGCACTGTGCAGGTGGCGCGACCTGTACGCTAGGGCCTGTTCACACTGTTTTTGCCAGATGCGTTGCAGCCAAAAAGGTCATGCGCAAGGCGCGAAACGCAGCCGGACTCAATGTCCGGCAAGGCTTCGCAACGCGGCGCATGGCCTTTTTGGCCGCAACCCGAAGGGAACGCGATGAAAACCGCGCCACTCGTCGTTGCACTCCTAGCCAAGGCGGCCAGCCTTGGCGTCGTCCTGCGCCTAGATTGGCGCGGTTTTCATTGCGTTCGCACTGGCAAAAACAGTGTGAACAGGCCCTAACCCGATGTTCGCCCTCGATCCGCAATCGCACACCCCGCTCGTCGCGCAGATCGTGGAAGGTTTTCGCCGCCTGATCGAGGAAGGCACCTTGCGCGCCGGCACCAAGCTGCCGTCGATCCGCCAGTTCGCGCATTCGCACGCGGTGAGCGTCTACACGGTGGTGGACGCCTACGACCGGCTGGTGGCGCTCGGCTTCTTCGCCTCGCGCCCGCACTCGGGCTTCTTCGTGCGCAGCCGCGCCACCGGCGCGCTGGCGCAGACCAGCACGCGCGGCAACTACACCTTCGACGCGATGTGGTACATGCGCCGCATCTTCGAGAACCGGGCCCTGAAGGCCAAGCCGGGCTGCGGCTGGCTGCCCAACGACTGGCTGTTCGGCGAGGGCGTGCGGCGCGGGCTGCGCGCGCTGGCCGCCGAGGAAGTCGACCTGGGCGGCTACGGCGAGCCCAAGGGCTACCCGCCGCTGCGGCAACTGGTGCGCGACCTGCTGGCCGAGCACCAGGTGGTGGCCAACGCCGAGCAGGTGCTGCTGACCCAGGGTTCCAGCCAGGCGCTGGACCTGGCGGCGCGCCGGCTGGTGCGCGCCGGCGACCCGGTGCTGGTGGACGAGCCGGGCTACGCCAACCTGCTGTCGTCGCTGCGCTTCCTGCGCGCGCGCCTGATCGGCGCGCCGCGCACCCCGCAGGGCTGGGACCTGGAGGCGCTGGAGGCGCAGGTCAAGCAGCACCGGCCCAAGGTGTTCTTCACGCACCCGCGGCTGCAGAGCCCGACCGGGTCCACCGCGCAGCTGGCGCACCTGCACCGGGTGCTGCAGCTGGCCGAGAAATACGACTTCGTGATCGTCGAGAACGACATCTACGTCGACCTCGACCCCGAGCCGCGGCCTTCGCTGGCGAGCCTGGACCAGCTGCAGCGGGTGGTCTACATCAGCAGCTTCTCCAAGACCATCTCGCCCAACATCCGGGTGGGCTACATGGCGGCGCAGGCCGATTTGCTGGAGGACATGGCGCAGCTGAAGATGCTGTCGGGCCTGACCTCGTCGGAATTCACCGAGCGGCTGGCCTACGGCGCGCTGGTCGACGGGCGCTGGCGCAAGCACCTGAAGCACGTGCGCGAGCGCTTGGCCGAGGCGCACCAGCACACCTCCGAGCAGCTGCTGGCGCTGGGCTTCGAGCTGTTCTGCGAGCCCAAGGCCGGCATGCTGCTGTGGGCGCGCCACCCGGCCATGCCCAATGCGGCGGAGCTGTCGTACAAGGCCGCGGAACACGACATCATGATGGGCCCGGGCCACCTGTTCACCACCGACCTGGCGCCCAGCCCGTGGATCCGCTTCAACGTGGCGTTCTGCATGGACGGGGCGGTGTTCGCGTTCCTGCGGGAGGCGGGACTACCCCTCCCCTAAAATGGGGGGCTATGACCCCCCGTTTCACCGTTGCCGACATTCGCCAGACCTTCCTGGACTTCTTCAAGGACAAGGGCCACACGGTGGTCGCATCCAGCCCGCTGGTGCCGGGCAACGACCCGACCCTGATGTTTACCAACTCGGGCATGGTGCAGTTCAAGGACGTGTTCCTGGGCACCGACAAGCGCCCCTACGTGCGCGCGGCTTCCGTGCAGGCCTGCCTGCGCGCCGGCGGCAAGCACAACGACCTGGAGAACGTGGGCTACACGGCGCGCCACCACACCTTCTTCGAGATGCTGGGCAACTGGAGCTTCGGCGACTACTTCAAGCGCGAGTCGCTGAAGTGGGGCTGGGAACTGCTGACCCAGGTGTACAAGCTGCCGGCCGACAAGCTCTGGGCCACCGTCTACATCGACGACGACGAGGCCTACGACATCTGGACGAAAGAGATCGGCCTGCCGCCCGAGCGCGTGGTGCGCATCGGCGACAACAAGGGCGCCAGGTACGCCAGCGACAACTTCTGGATGATGGCCGACACCGGCCCCTGCGGCCCCTGCTCGGAAATCTTCTACGACCACGGCCCGCACATCGCCGGCGGCCCGCCCGGCAGCCCGGACGCCGACGGCGACCGCTACATCGAGATCTGGAACCACGTGTTCATGCAGTTCGACATGCAGCCCGACGGCTCGGTCAAGCCGCTGCCCGCGCCCTGCGTGGACACCGGCATGGGCCTGGAGCGGCTGGCGGCCATCCTGCAGCACGTGCACAGCAACTACGAGATCGACATCTTCGAGGCGCTGATCGCGGCGGCCGGGCGCGAGACCGGTACCGCCGACCTGGGCAACCCGTCGCTGCGCGTGATCGCCGACCACATCCGCGCCACCGCCTTCCTGGTGGCCGACGGCGTGATCCCGTCCAACGAAGGCCGCGGCTACGTGCAGCGCCGCATCATCCGCCGCGCCATCCGCCACGGCTACAAGCTGGGCAGGAAGACGCCGTTCTTCCACAAGCTGGTGCCCGACCTGGTGAAGCTGATGGGCGAGGCCTACCCGCACCTGGCGAAGGCGCAGCAGCGCATCATGGAAGTGCTGAAGGCGGAGGAAGAGCGCTTCTACGAGACGCTGGAAAACGGCATGGAGATCCTGGACGCGGCGCTGGCACCCGTTCGCCCTGAAGCCTCAACCTCCGTTCGCCCTGAGCCTGTCGAAGGGCTGCAAGGGGCTTCGACAGGCTCAGCCCGAACGGTGTCAATGCTCCCCGGCGAAGTGGCTTTCAAACTGCACGACACCTACGGTTTTCCCCTCGATTTGACGCAGGACGTCTGCCGCGAACTCGGCGTCACCGTGGACGAGGCCGGCTTCAACGCCGCCATGGACAAGCAGAAGGCGGCGGGCCGCGCGGCCGGCAAGTTCAAGATGGACCGCGGCCTGGAATACGCCGGCGTGAGCAACGTGTTCACCGGCTACGAGCGGCTGCAGGAAGAGGCGAAAGTCGTCGCCATCTATGTCGACGGCACACCGGCGAACGCATTGAACAGCGGCCAGACCGGCGTGATCGTGCTGGACACCACGCCGTTCTACGCCGAGAGCGGCGGCCAGGTCGGCGATGCCGGCGTGCTGCAGGGCGCGGGCGGCCGCTTCGACGTCGACGACACGCAGAAGATCAAGGCCGACGTGTTCGGCCACCACGGCACGCTGGCGGCCGGCACGCTGAAGGTCGGCGACCACGTCACGGCCAAGGTCGACATGTTCCGGCGCCAGGCCACCATGCGCAACCACAGCGTCACCCACCTGATGCACAAGGCGCTCAGCGACGTGCTGGGCGGCCACGTGCAGCAGAAGGGCTCGCTGGTCGACGCCGACAAGACGCGCTTCGACTTTACCCACAACGCGCCGGTCACGCCGGAGCAGGTGCGCGACATCGAGCAGCGCGTGAACGCCGAGATCCTGGCCAACCAGGCCACGCAGGCGCGCGTGATGGACATCGACGCGGCCAAGGCCACCGGCGCCATGATGCTGTTCGGCGAGAAGTACGGCGACACCGTGCGCGTGCTGGACATCGGCAACAGCCGCGAGCTGTGCGGCGGCACCCACGTGTCGCGCACCGGCGACATCGGCCTGTTCAAGATCGTCAGCGAAGGCGGCGTGGCGGCAGGCGTGCGCCGCATCGAGGCGGTGACCGGCGCCAACGCGCTGGCCTACCTGCAGCAGCTGGAAAACACGGTCGGCACGGTGGCCGGCGCGCTGAAGACGCCGGCGGCCGAACTGCAGGCCCGCGTGGCCCAGGTGCTGGACCAGGTGCGCACGCTGGAAAAGGAAGTGGCGCAGCTCAAAGGCAAGCTGGCCTCCTCGCAGGGCGACGAACTGATGGCGCAGGCCGTCAACGTCAAGGGCATCAAGGTGCTGGCCGCGCGGCTGGAAGGCGCGGACGCCAAGACGCTGCGCGACACCATGGACAAGCTCAAGGACAAGCTCAAGAGCGCGGCCATCGTGCTGGCGGCGGTGGACGGCAGCAAGGTGCAGCTGGCCGCCGGCGTCACGCCCGACTGCATGGGCAAGGTCAAGGCCGGCGAGCTGGTGAACTTCGTCGCCCAGCAGGTGGGCGGCAAGGGCGGCGGCAAGGCCGACATGGCGATGGCCGGCGGCACCGACGCGAGCAAGCTGCCGGCGGCGCTGCAGTCGGTGCAGGCCTGGGTGGCCGAGCGGATCTGAGGCACATGCGGGCACGCCATCTCGTCCTGGCGGCCGCGGCCTGGTGTGCCGCGCAGGGTGCCGCGTTCGCGGCCTCGCCCACGCTGGCGAACTTCAAGAGCCTGGACGGCACGCTGCTGAGCGCCCACGTGTTCCTGCCGATCGCGCCGCCCAAAGGCACGGTGGTGGCGCTGCACGGCTGCGGCGGGCTGTTCGCCGTGCAGGGCGCCCGCAAGGGCGAGCTGAACGCGCGCCACCAGGGCATGGCGGACCTGCTGGTCGCCGAGGGTTACGCGGTGGTGTTCCCCGACAGCCTCACGCCGCGCGGCGAGAAAGAGCTGTGCACGCAGCGCACGGGGCAGCGCGCCGTCGGCCAGGTGCATCGCCGCGCCGACGCGCTGGCGGCCATCGCCTGGGCCGCCGCGCAGCCGTGGACACCGTCGCAGCGCGTGGCCCTGCTGGGCTGGTCGCACGGCGGCAGCGCGGTGCTGGGCAGCACCGATGCGCGCCGCGGCGACGTCGCGGCGCAGGGCGTGCGGCCGGCGGTGGCGGTGGCGTTCTACCCGGGCTGCAGCGCCGCGCTGCAGGCGGGCTACCGCCCCAGCACGCGGCTGGTGCTGATGCTGGGCGAAAAAGACGACTGGACCGCGCCCGGCCCCTGCGTGGAGCTGGGCCGCGCGGCCAATGCCGAAGTGAACCTGTACGAAGGCAGCTACCACGACTTCGACAACCCGGTGGGCAAGGTGCGGCTGCGCCACGACGTGCCCAACGGCGTGAACCCGGGGCAGGGCGTGCACGTGGGCGCGAATCCGCAGGCGCGGGCGCAGTCGTACGGGCGGCTGCTGCAGCTGCTGGGCGAAGCGTTCCAGCGTTAACGCAAGACCTTGCCGTCGGCCGTGATCGTCACCAGGTCGATCGCCCGCGCCGCGTCGCGCACGCCGGCGCGCAGGTTGAGCCGGAAGCCGCCCACGTCGTAATCCGTCATCGAGGCCATGGCCTTCTGCAGCGCGGCCTTGTCGCTGTTCTTGCCGGCGCGGCGCACCGCTTCGGCCAGGGCCTTGGCGGCGATGAAGCCTTCCAGGCTCTCGTAGGACGCGGTCTGGTCGGAGTTGTCCAGCGCCTCCAGGTACTCCTTGACGATGGGCGTGGCCGGGCTGCGCGGCGAGGGCACCACCTGCGACACCACCACGCCGCCGATCTCCTTGCCCAGCGCGGTGAACAGCGGGTCGATGCCGACCACCGAGAAGTTGAGGAAGGACCCCACGTAGCCGGCCTTGCGCATCTTGCGGATGAAGGCCGCCGTGCTGCTGTACAGCGCCGCCTGGATCACCGCCTGCGGCTGCGCCTTCGACAGCGTGGCGACCGCGGCGTCGACCTGCTCGCTGTTGGTCGGCACGAAGGCCGAGGCCACCAGCGGCGGCAGCTTCTGCTCGGCCAGCGCCTGCTGGATGGCGGCCAGGCCGGCGCGGCCCATGGCGTCGTCCTCGGCCAGCGCGGCGATGCGGGTCTGGCCCAGCGTGGCGCAGTGGCGCACCATCTTCACCGCTTCGTCGGCGAAGCTGGGGCGCACGTGGAACACGTGCGTCTGGCCGGGGTCGTGCAGCTTGTCGGAGGCGGCGAAGGGCGCGAAGAAGAGGGCGCCTTCCTTGGCCGCCACTTCGGCGCCGGCATCGGACGAGGCGGTGCCGACGAAGCCGAACAGCAGGTCGGCCTTGTCGGCCAGCAGTTTCTGGGCGTTGGCGGCGGCTTTCGCGGCGTCGTAGCCGTCGTCGAGCTGGCGCAGCTCGAAGGTCCAGCCCGGGTTGTTCTTGCGGCCGTTGAAGGTGTCGACGTACAGCTTGGCGCCGCCCGCGAAAGCCACGCCGATCTGGCTGGCCGCGCCGGTGAGCGGCACCGACTGGCCCAGCACGATCTTGCGCCGGGCCTGGGCCCGGGCAGCGGGCAGCAGGCCGCCCGCCAGTGCGGCGGCGATGCCCGCCTGCACGAAAATCCTGCGTGTGCTGCTCATACCGTACCCCTTGCTGTGCCCAACCGGCTGACCTTATCCCAGCGATGCCTGCCCGGCAAGATGACAAGCATGGTGCGTGCCCGCCGATTCGGGATGAGCTGATGCGTGCCGTGCATGACGGCTCTTTCTAGATCTTTTCGAACACCAGGTCCCACACCCCATGGCCCAGTTTCAGGCCGCGGTTCTCGAATTTGGTCAGCGGGCGGTAGTCGGGCCGCGGCGCATAGCCGGCGGCGGTGTTGCGCAGCCGTGGCTCGGCGCCCAGCACCTCCAGCATCTGCTGCGCGTACGGCTCCCAGTCGGTGGCGCAATGGAGGTACCCGCCGACGGCCAGGTGCTGCGCGAGCTTGGCGACGAACGGCGGCTGCACCAGCCGGCGCTTGTTGTGGCGCGCCTTGTGCCAGGGGTCGGGAAAGAAGATGTGCACGCCGGCCAGCGACGCGGGCGCCAGCATGTTGTCCAGCACATCGACCGCGTCGTGCGGCACGATGCGGATGTTCGCCAGCCCCTGTTCGCCGATGCGCCTGAGCAGGGCGCCGATGCCCGGCTGGTGCACCTCGCAGCACAGGAAATTGCGCTCGGGCAGCAGGCCGGCGATGTGGGCCGTGGCTTCGCCCATGCCGAAGCCGATCTCCAGGATGGTGGGTGCGGCGCGGCCAAACGCCTGGGCCAGATCCAGCGGCTGCGGGCTGTACGGAATGACGAAGCGCGGCCCCAGCGTCTCCATGGCCTTGGACTGGCCCACCGTGGTGCGGCCGGCGCGGCGCACGAAGCTGCGGATGCGGCGCGGCGCGCCCTCGGGCGCGCTCTGCGGCGTGTTCTCGTTGTCGCTCATGGCTGGATTGTCGGCCACTGCGCGACTGCTTCGGCCAGCCACGCGGCCGCCGTGCGCGCGCCGTCGCAACGCAGCCCCAGCACCGCGCCCGCGCGGCGCAGCGCGGCCAGCGGATCGGCCACATCCATCGCCTGGGCGCCGTTCTGCTTGGACAGTTTTTCGCCGTTGGCGCCCAGCACCAGCGGCGTGTGCAGGTAGCGAGGGACCGGCAACTGCAGCGCGTGCAGCAGCAGCAGCTGCCGCGCCGTGTTGTCGGCCAGGTCTTCGCCGCGCACCACGTCGGTGATGCCCTGGCCGGCGTCGTCCACCACCACGGCCAGCTGGTAGGCGAACAGGCCGTCGGCGCGCTTCAGCACGAAGTCGCCGACTTCGCGTGCGACGTCCTGTGTTTGCGTGCCCAGGCGCCTGTCCCTCCAATGCACCACGCCCTCTTTGACACGGAAGCGCCAGGCGCGCGCCGGCTTGCCGTGCAGGCCGTCCCTGCAGGTGCCGGGATACACCAGCTCCGCGTTGCGCTCGCGCGTGCGGCCCTGCGCGGCGAGCGCTGCTTCGATGTCCTTGCGCGAGCAGCCGCAAGCGTAGGCCAGGCCGTCTTGCACCAAGGAATCGAGCGCAGCCTGGTAGAGCCCGGTGCGCCGCGATTGCCACACCGGCGGTTCGTCCGCATGCAATCCGCAGGCGGCCAATTGAGACAGGATGACTTCATCGGCACCCGGCACGCAGCGCGGCGTGTCCACGTCCTCGATGCGCACCAGCCACCGGCCGCCCTGCGCGCGCGCGTCCAGCCAGCTGGCCAGCGCGGCGACCAGCGAGCCCGCATGCAGCGGCCCGGTGGGCGAGGGCGCGAAGCGGCCGCGGTACGGCATCCCTTCCCGCCTTTACGCGTTGCGGTGGCGAAACAGCAGCGCGTCGCGCGTGGTTTCGCTCTCCAGTTGCGCCAGCCACCATTGCAGCGCGCGGCCGGGCCCCGGCGTGCCGGTGCGCCAGGCGTAGCTCATGCGCGCGATGCGCGTGGGCCGCTCGACCTGGCGCGCCACCAGCCGGCCGGTGTCCAGGTAGGGCTGGGCCATGGGCTCGGGCAGGAAGCCGCCGCCCAGGCCGCGCAGCTGGGCGTCCAGCTTGGCCTGCATGGTGGGCACGGTCAGCACGTCCTGCCCGCCCAGCAGGCCGACGGTGAGGCCGGCGCCGCGCGGCGTGGAATCCGCCACCGCGATGGCGCGGTGCTTCTGCAGCAGCTCGTCGCCGAGCGGCTCGCGCGCCCGGGCCAGCGGATGGTGCGGCGCCACCGCGAACACCCAGGTCAGGTCGCCCAGCAGCCGGCTGTGGATGCCCACGCTGTTGCCCGGCTCCATGGTCACGCCCAGCGCCAGGTCGGCGCGGCCCGACAGCAGCGCCTCCAGCGTGCCGGACAGCGCCTCGTGCACCAGCCGCAGCCGCGTGGTCGGCGCCATGGCGTAGAAGGCCTCGGCCAGCTCCATGGCGGTGGAGCAGGAGACCACCGTGTCCATGGCGATGGTGAGCTGCGCCTCCCAGCCGGTGGCCACGCGCTTGACGCGGTGCGCGACGGCGTCGATCTCCTGCAGCAGCAGCTCGCCCGAGCGCAGCAGCTCCGCGCCGGCGGCGGTGAGGCGCGCCTGGCGCGAGCTGCGGTCGAACAGCAGCACGTCCAGCGCGTCCTCGATCTGCCGCACCCGGTAGGTGACGGCGCTGGGCACCAGCCCGAGCGAGCGCGCCGCGGCGGCGAAGCTGCCGGCGGCGGACACGGCCTGCAGCAGGCCGAGCGCGTCGGGGGTCAGGACCTCGCGGTGGGTTTGCATGCGGGCGGGTTTGCGTTCAAAGTTTTTGAATGATGCCATCAAAGCCGGCTGGGGCGCGCTGTGCCCCGGCGGACCTACATTGGCTGCATCCGAGACGACAACCGCACCCACGAAAGGAGCGACAGCATGCTCACCCTGCGCAAATCCCAGGACCGCGGCCACGCCGACCACGGCTGGCTGAAGTCCCACCACAGCTTCTCGTTCGCCGGCTACTACGACCCCGGGCACATGGGCTTCGGCAACCTGCGCGTGATCAACGAGGACCGCATCGCCCCGGGCACCGGCTTCGGCACGCACGGCCACCGCGACATGGAGATCATCAGCTACGTGCTGTCGGGCGAGCTGGCCCACAAGGACACGCTGGGCAACGTGAAGGGCATCCCGCCCGGCGATGTGCAGCGCATGAGCGCCGGCAGCGGCGTGCAGCACAGCGAGTTCAACCACGCCCAGGACCAGACCACGCATTTCCTGCAGATCTGGATCGAGCCGAACGTGACCGGCATCGCGCCGAGCTACGAGCAGAAAACTTTCGACGATGCGCAGAAACGCGGCAAGCTGCGGCTGGTGGCCTCGCCCGACGGCGCCGAAGGCTCGGTGCTGATCCACGCCGACGCGCGCCTGCATGCCGGCCTGTTCGACGGCGGCGAGCAGGCTACTCTGGCGCTGGCACCCGGCCGCAAGGGCTATGTGCACCTGGTGCGCGGCGCGCTGGAGGTCAACGGCAAACGCCTGCAGGCCGGCGATGCGGCGATGCTGGACGGTGAGCCGCAGCTCGTGCTCGGCAACGGGCAGCAGGCCGAGGTGCTGGTGTTCGACCTGGCCGACTGACCGGCCGCATTATTCTTTTTTCTGTCAACCAAGAGAGGACGCTTCCATGACCCCTTCGCAATCCACCCAAGACATGTTGGCCCTGGTCGGCCGCGCGCTCGTCGCCTGGCTGTTCATCCCCGCCGGCTGGGGCAAGATCGCCGGCTTCGCGGGCACCGCGGGCTACATCGCCTCCAAGGGCATTCCGCTGCCCGAGGTGTGTGCCGCGCTGGCCATCGTGGCCGAACTGGGGCTTGGCCTGCTGCTGCTGGTCGGCTGGCAGGCGCGCTGGGCCGCGCTGGGGCTGGCGATCTTCGTGGCGGTGATCACGCCGATCTTCCACAACTACTGGTCCGTGCCCGAAGCCATGGTCATGATGCAGAAGCAGGCCTTCAACAAGAACATCGCGGTGCTGGGCGGCTTGCTGGTGCTGGCGGCGTTCGGTCCCGGCCGGCTGAGCGTGGGCGGCGGCCGCGGCGCCCGGGCGTGAGGGCCACATGACCGACATCGTCGTCGTCTACCACTCCGGCTACGGCCACACGCAGCGCATGGCGCAGGCCGTGGCCGAGGGCGCGCAGGCGCGCCTGCTGGCCATCGACGCCGACGGCAACCTGCCCGCGGGCGGCTGGGAGCAGCTGAAGGCGGCCGATGCCATCGTCTTCGGCACGCCCACCTACATGGGCAGCCCGAGCTGGCAGTTCAAGAAGTTCGCCGATGCATCGTCGAAGCCCTGGTATGCGCAGGAGTGGAAGGACAAGATCGCCGCCGGCTTCACCAACAGCGCGGGCATGAACGGCGACAAGTTCAACACGCTGACCGCGCTGTTCACCCTGGCCATGCAGCACGGCATGCTGTGGGTGAGCCAGGGCCTGATGCCGGCGAACACCAAGGGCGCGAAGCGCGACGACCCGAACTACCTGGTGTCGTACAGCGGTGCGATCGCGCAGTCGCCGTCTGACGCCGGCGCCGACGCGATGTCCGCCGGCGACCTGGACACCGCGCGCCTGTTCGGCCAGCGCGTGGCCGACGTCACGGCGCGCTTCAAGCGCTGAAAAAACGCAAACGAAGGGACATGCCATGGATGCGCTGCTGCGGCTGGCGGGACACGAGAAGGATTTGGGCGGCGGCTTCGTTGTGCGGCGCCTGCTGCCCGCGGCGCAGCGGCGCAATGTCGGGCCCTTCATCTTCTTCGACCATTTCGGGCCGGTGACGGAACAGCCCGGCGTGAACCACGACGTGCGGCCGCATCCGCACATCGGGCTGGCGACGGTCACCTACCTGTTCGAGGGCGCGATGATGCACCGCGACAGCCTGGGCACCGAGCAGCTGATCGCGCCCGGCGCGGTGAACTGGATGAGCGCGGGCCGCGGCATCGTGCACTCGGAGCGCCGCCCGGACCACCTGCGCGACGTGCCTTTCGTCAACCACGGCCTGCAGCTGTGGACCGCATTGCCGATGGCGCACGAGGAGGACGAGCCGTTCTTCTCGCACACGCCGGCCGATGCGATCCCGCAAGTGACGGTGGGCTCCGCGCAGGTGCGGGTGCTGGTGGGCGAGGCATTCGGTGTGAAGTCGCCGGTGCCTGCGGTGGTGCAGACGGTGTACCTTGATGTGCAATTGCCTGCGGGCGGCGAGTTCGTGCTGCCTGCGCTGGCGCCGGAACTGGCGGTGTATCCGGTGGATGGGGACGTGGTGGTGAACGGCGAGACACTCGCGCTTCGCACGATGGCTGTGTTGCCTGCGAGTGAGACGCGCATCGGTTCACCGCAGGGTGCGCGGTTGGTCGTCGTCGGTGGCGAGCCGCTGGATGCGCCGCGCCATCTGTGGTGGAACTTCGTGTCGAGCCGTAAGGAGCGGATTCTTCAGGCGAGTGCGGATTGGGAGGCGCAGCGGATGGGTCATGTTGCTGGCGACCCTGAGTTCATTCCGTTGCCGCCGACGCCTGCTACGCCACCTGAGCCGCGTTCCTAGGTTCCTTCTTCGTTCGTGAGACCTCGCGGCAAGCCGCGTGCGGGCGGGCCGTATCGCGCGGACATGGCGTCCCGCGCCTGAAGGCGCGGGTAAACCTGCGTCGCACGGGAGCGAGGCTGTGCGGCGCAACTCGCTGCGCGTTTGCAAGCAAACGCTCCGCTCAAACAAGGCGCCGCAAGTCAGTTCACGAAGCGCGCTGAAGCGCGCCAGCCTCGCTCCCATGCGACGCAGGCGCCATGCCCAACTGCGCGCCACGACCCGCCCGCACGCGGCTTGCAGACGCAGTGTTGGCGCGCGACGACCCGGTACCCGCACCACTACGACACGCGCGCCGCGGCAGGCGGTGCCCGGTGGGGGCGATTTCTGTGGCGGCTGCGATGACCGGTTCGGGGCCGGGCGCGCTTGCGCGCTTCGTGAACTGACTCACGGCGGCTGTTTGAGCGGAGCGCCGCTTGCGGCGCGCAGCGAGTTCCGCCGTGCCGGCCCCGGACCGGTCATCGCAGCGGAGTCGGCGCTTCAGCGCCGACCGCCACAGTATGAGCCCCTGCCGGGTACCGCCTGCCGCGGCGCATCGCCACCCAAGCAACGACAGCTATGCCTTCGTTGCACCCAGAGCAGAATCCACCGCTTCACGCCCATCGAACACAAAGCAGTCCCCGCGAAAGTGCGCACCTCCGGTCTCCTCGAAGTACATGAGGATTCCACCCTCCAACTGCCACACGTGCTCAAGCCCTTGCTCACGCATGAACAAGGCGGCCTTCTCGCACCGAATCCCGCCAGTGCAGAAACTCACCACAGTCTTGCCGTCGAGCTCTGACTTGTGTTCAAGCAGCGCATCCGGAAACTCGCTGAACTTCGACAGCCGCCAGTCGATGGCACCCTGGAAGCTGCCATAGTCGATTTCGAACGCATTGCGCGTGTCGAGCGTGACCACCGGCCGGCCTTCGTCGTCATGCCCCTGGTCGAGCCAGCGCTTGACTGTCACCGCGTCGACCGCCGGTGCACGCCCCGCCTGCGGCTGGATCGCCGGGTGGTTCATGCGGATGATTTCGCGCTTGAGCTTGATACGCAGGCGCTGGAACGGTGCCGCATCGGACCAGCTCTC
This sequence comes from Pseudomonadota bacterium, assembly GCA_040384685.1. Taxonomy (GTDB): domain Bacteria; phylum Pseudomonadota; class Gammaproteobacteria; order Burkholderiales; family Burkholderiaceae_C; genus Ramlibacter. Next base: position 69,200 of record JAZKIV010000016.1, read on the forward strand.
CTTGACCTCGAGGCCTGAAAAGCGCGGGTCCTGCCGCAACTGCGCGAGAAAACCACGCACCGCCTCCGCCGGGCCCGCCAGGAACAGGTTGATGCCTTCTTCGGCCAGCAGGATGGTGCCTTTCAGCGCCAGCGCCGCCGCCTGCGCGAGCAGGCGCTCACGCAGCGCGGGCGCGTCGGCCAGCGCCACGAATTTGTAAGCGGAGACATTGAGGATTTCTGCCACCCGCGCATTGTAGAAATGCGATTTGGGGCAGGCCAGTTTCCTACAATCGCGGCCATGTTCGTCCACCTGCGCCTGCACACCGAATTTTCCGTCGTCGACGGCACCAACCGCATCGACGAGATCGTGAAGGCCGCGGCCGCCGACGCGCAGCCCGCGCTGGCGATCACGGACCTCAACAACCTCTACGGCGCCATCAAGTTCTACAAGGCCGCGCGCGGCGCCGGCGTCAAGCCCATCCTGGGCTGCGAGGCGCTGGTGCAGGGCCTGGGCAAGGACCCGGCCGGCCTGTCGCGCATCGTGCTGCTGGTGCAGAGCCACCACGGCTACCTGAACCTGTGCGAGCTGCTGGCGCGCGCCTGGACGCAGAACATCGTCAAGGCGCAGGCCGCGCTCAAGCCCGAATGGCTGCGCGAGCTGGGCGAAGGCCTGATCCTGCTGTCGGGCGCGCAGGCCGGGCCGGTCGGCCAGGCGCTGGTGCAGGGCGACGAGACGCGCGCGCGCGAAGTCGCGCTGGAACTGGCGGGCGCGTTTCCGCACCGCTTCTACATCGAGCTGCAGCGCGCCGGGCGCAACGACGACGAGGCGCACGTGGCGGCCGCGGTGCAGCTGGCCGCGCGGCTGAACCTGCCCGTGGTGGCGACCCACCCGGTGCAGTTCACCAAGGAAGACGACTACGAGGCGCACGAGGCGCGCGTGTGCATCTCCGAGGGCGAGATCCTGGGCAACCAGCGGCGCGTGCGCAAGTTCACGCGCGAGCAGTATTTCAAGCCGGCCGCGCAGATGGAGGCGCTGTTCGCCGACGTGCCCTCGGCCATCGCCAACACGGCGGAAGTCGCCAAGCGCTGCAACCTCACGCTGGTGCTGAACAAGCCGCAGCTGCCGAACTTCCCGACGCCCGGCGGCATCCCGATCGACGAGTATTTCCGCATCGCCTCGCACGACGGCCTGAAGGAACGCCTGGTCCAGCTCTACCCGAACGAGGCCGCGCGCGAGAAGCAGCGTGCGCGCTACGAGGAGCGGCTGGAGTTCGAGATCGGCACCATCTTGAAGATGGGGTTCCCCGGCTACTTCCTGATCGTCGGCGACTTCATCAACTGGGCCAAGAACAACGGCTGCCCGGTGGGGCCGGGCCGCGGCTCGGGCGCCGGCTCGCTGGTGGCCTACGCGCTGAAGATCACCGACCTGGACCCGCTGCAGTACAACCTGCTGTTCGAGCGCTTCCTGAACCCGGAGCGGGTGTCCATGCCCGACTTCGACATCGACTTCTGCCAGGGCAACCGCGACCGCGTCATCGACTACGTCAAGGACAAGTACGGCAAGGACGCGGTGAGCCAGATCGCCACCTTCGGCACCATGGCCGCGCGCGCCGCCGTGCGCGACGTCGGCCGCGTGCTGGACATGAGCTACACCTTCTGCGACGGCATCAGCAAGCTGATCCCGAACAAGCCCGGCACGCACATCACCATCGCCGACGCGCTCAAGCAGGAGCCGATGCTGGCTGAGCGCTACCAGCGCGAGGACGAGGTGCGCACCCTGCTGGACCTGGCGCAGAAGCTCGAAGGCCTGACCCGCAACGTCGGCATGCACGCGGGCGGTGTGCTGATCGCCCCGGGCAAGCTGACCGACTTCACGCCGCTGTACCAGCAGCCGGGCAGCGAGTCGGCGGTGAGCCAGTACGACAAGGACGACGTGGAGGCCGCCGGCCTGGTGAAGTTCGACTTCCTGGGCCTGGCCACGCTGACCATCCTGGAGCTCGCCAAGGACTTCATCCGCGCGCGCCACAAGGGCCGCGAGGACTTCACCTTCGAGGCGGTGCCGCTGGACGATGCGCACACCTACCGCCTGTTCTCCGACGGCAAGACCGAGGCGGTGTTCCAGTTCGAATCGCGCGGCATGCAGGGGATGCTGCGCGACGCCAAGCCGACACGGCTGGAGGACCTGATCGCGCTGAACGCACTGTACCGGCCGGGCCCGATGGACCTGATCCCCTCGTTCGTGGCGCGCAAGCACGGCCGCGAAACGGTGGAGTACCCGCACCCCGCGGTGTCGGACATGCTGTCGGAGACCTACGGCATCATGGTCTACCAGGAGCAGGTGATGCAGACCGCGCAGATCCTGGGCGGCTACTCGCTCGGCGGCGCCGACCTGCTGCGCCGCGCCATGGGCAAGAAGAAGGCCGAGGAAATGGCCGAGCACCGCGAGCGGTTCCGCGCGGGCGCCCATGCCACGCACGGCATCCCGCAGGAGACGGCCGACGAGATCTTCGACCTGATGGAGAAGTTCGCGGGCTACGGCTTCAACAAGTCGCACGCCGCCGCCTACTCGCTGCTGGCCTACCACACGGCGTGGCTGAAGGTGCACTTCACGGCGGAGTTCTACTGCGCCAACATGACCATCGAAATGGACAACACCGACAAGCTCAAGGTGTTGTTCGAGGACGCGCAGAAGAATTTCGGCATCGCCTTCGAGGCGCCGGACGTGAACCGCGGCACCTACCGCTTCGAGCCGATCTCCAACAAGGCCATCCGCTACGGCCTGGGCGCGATCAAGGGCACGGGCGCCTCCGCCATCGAGGCCATCGTGAAGGCGCGCGAAGAGGGCGGCCCGTTCACCAGCATCTACGACTTCTGCTGCCGGGTGGACCGTACGCGCATCAACAAGCGCACGGTGGAAGCGCTGGTCAAGGCCGGCGCCTTCGACCTGCTGCTGCCCGACCGCAACCGCGCGTCGCTGGTGGCCAGCATCGACCGCGCCTTCGACTTCGGCAACACCTGCGAGGCCAACGCCAACCAGGGCGGCCTGTTCGACATGGGCGACTCGCATGCGGCCAGCACGCAGGAGCCGGAGCTGGTGCAGGCCACGCCCTGGGGCGTGAAGGAGCAGCTGACGCACGAAAAAACGGCGATCGGCTTCTACCTGTCGGGCCACCTGTTCGACGAGTCGGCCGCCGAGGTGCGCCGCTTCGTCAAGCGCCGCATCGACGAGCTGGTGGACACGCGCGAGCCGCAGCTGCTGGCCGGCATCGTCAACGACTGGCGCGTGATCAACGGCCAGCGCGGCAAGCTGGCGCTGTTCAAGCTGGACGACAACACCGACGTGATCGAGGCCACCGCCGACGAGGGTGTGTTTGGCCCGCACCGCGCCTGGCTGAAGGACGACGAGCTGGTGATCGTGATGGGCAAGCTGCAGCCCGACCGCTTCTCCGGCGGCTACCGGCTGAACGTCAACCAGGTCTGGGACCTGGCGACGGCGCGCTGCCGCTTCGGCAAGTACCTGCGGGTGGCGGTGAACGGCACGGCGCCGGACATTCCGCGCCTGCTGCGCGAGTTCCCGCCCAAGCGCGAACTGTCGGAGCAGGGCGAGCTGGTGCGCGGCCTGAACGTGCGCCTGCTGCTGCAGCGCGAGGCCGGCTTCGGGCCGATCGTCGCCGAGCTGCAACTGGGGGAGCAGGCGAAGTTCTTTCCGAGCGACGCGGCGCTGGCGAGTTGGATGGCGCAGGCGGACAAGGGGGCGGCGCAGGTGGTGTATGAGTGAAGGTCTGAACGGCTGCGGCTGCGGCTGCGGCTGCGGCGCAGCGTTGCCGCGGGTGTTGGCCCCCTGTTATTTAGCGCGAAGCACCAGTCATCGTCGGGTCGGATGCCTCGTGCTTGAGGTGCAGGCTGGGTAGGACTCACGTCGCGCCTTGCACGGAGGTGTTATCCCGCGGTGTTATCCGGCACTCGTCAGCTTGCGGGTTTTGGTGGATGATTGGCATCGAGAACGGGAGTGACCCACCGGATGAAAATCAAGCGATTTCAAAGACTTGCGTCGGGCTCTCCGAATTCGCCTCATCAAACGCTTGGTGTTATCCGGCGGGTCGTGCGGTCTACATTACGTTAAGTCTCACCATGGGCATCGGGCTGACTCTTCAACAAGTCGAGGGCTGGGAAGGACAGTTTTCTTGCATGGTCCGCTTCTATGAGCGTGCGTGCTCGGCGGCACGCAATAATCGGAATGAAGACGAAATGGACTTCGTGCTGGTGGTGTTTCAGCAGGCTCTCCATCTCCGCGACTGGATCAAAGCCACGTGTGCGGGGGCCGAAGCGCCTCTGGAGGCGCTGTTTCGAGACAACGTTGAGATGGGCATATGTCGCGACATCGCCAACGGATTCAAGCATATGGAGTTGAGTCGCGCCAGCGTTGACGGCGAATTCTCAATCGTCTTTGAGTACTGGCCCCGAGACGGGCGTGAAGGCGATATGGTCGTGCTTGCTGGGGGGCACAAGTTTCGGCTGCTAGAACTCGCTGGAAAGTGCGTCGTCCTCTGGCGAGAGTTCGTCCGCGTGAACAACCTGAGACCGAGCGGTGTCGGAAGCGAGACTTAACATGTCAATCGACACGGACCCACAACAGCAGAAGGCGGCTTCGCCGCGAATGTTGGTGGTCCGGTCATTTTCACGTTAGGCGTCAGGAACAATCCGTCCCCGAGAGCCATGAGCGTGAATCCAAGCATCAAGATTGGTGACAGGGTCTACCGAAAGAATCCAGTCGTGGATAGGTTTCAGATTCACGTCGATGAACTGGGCGATTTACGCATGTGCGAAGTTCCAGTTCGATCGCACCTCGAAGTTCTCGGCCTCCCGGAGCCGTCCGGTATTTGCGATATGGAGTGCTACGCTCTGAATACTGGGGGGGGGCGAAGATAACGATTTGTCAGTCTACGGAGGAGCATCATTCAGGGGACAATTGCATGAACGGTCCCGTTTGTTGTCTCGCCTCCGGCGCGCCTTCCCAGACTTAGAGCCGAACGCGGATGGATACGCTCGTTATCCGGAGTTTTCAACTCGTCTCGTTTCCAGTGGGGTTCTTGCTCAGGTCTTTATCAATATCAACTTTGGTAGCAAGCCAGATGCGCGCGTACGAGATGCCATAGCCCCCTTCGTTGAGGGGTATCAGCGAATGGCTCGGTCGGAAGTCCACGTTTTCATTTGCCACGCATCCGAAGACAAGCCTGCAGCGCGCGATCTTGCATCAGCATTGACTAAACGAGGCACCCCGGTTTGGTTCGATGAGTGGGAGATAAGAATCGGGGATTCGATAGTCCAGAGGATTGACAGCGCGCTTGGCACCGTTTCACATTTAGTCGTTCTCTTGTCGCAGCACGCCATTACTAGGCCGTGGGTACAACGGGAGTTTTCTTCTGCGCTCATGCGGCAGTTGTCGCAGCAATCGATTCGTGTTCTCCCTATTCGACTCGACGAGTGCCAAATGCCAGCCATTCTCTCGGACATCAAGTACGCAGACGCTCGCGGCGGAATGGAACACGTTGTTGCCGAGCTTGAACGAGCCATCTTTTCGGGCGAGTAAGCACCATGACGCCTAACCTTTCCATCGAGGGGACGTCCACAAGCAAGCTTCGCTTGCTTGTGGCCACCCCTCATGTCAAACGTTAGACCTCATGACAAAGGCCGTGCCTCCGGTGGCCGTCGAACGCAGTGTCATGACGCTGCTCACAGACAGCATTCGGCTTGCGATGGAGGCGCAGCGGTTCGATGACAATGACTTCCGTAACACGCTGGCGCGAGCCTCAATCGTTTCGTCTGTCCTCTACGTGGAGGCCTGTGCCAATTGCTGCGTTGACTTGCTGCAATTGCCAGCGCAGTTCGCGGCAGAAGTGGATCGGATGTCCACCGCAGCGAAGCTGGATCTCTTCCTCCACATGAAGTACAAAGGGCGTGCAATCGATAGGTCGCGCGTAGAGTATCAACTCTATGGAGAGCTCCGGAAGTTTCGGGATGCGTTCGTCCATCCGAAGGCACAGAGATACGAGTGGCTTGAGTGGTCCGAAGAGAGTTCAACGGCAACCTCGCCACGCATGAAGGCGACTGGCTTGCCGCGCATTCCAGCGTTCGCATACTCTGAGGACGCTTTGAAGGCGCTTAAGTCCACGCACAAGTTCGTGGGGTACTTCTTTCGCGACCTGTGTCGGATGCGGCCAACGCACGTTTCGACGTTGCTTAGCTCCGAGGACGAGAGTCCCAGCGTGAAAGGACCAGTCTTTCCGTACTGGCCGCGGGCAATTCGCTGGTGGCTTCGACACGAGGAAGTCGATATGAGCTACATGCGTTTGGGGTGGCTATGAGGTCTAACTTGGCAATCGACGCGGGCGTCCTATCGGCCCGCTTTCGCGGGCCTACTGTCCGCCGGTCATTTCTACGTTAGAACGCATGAAATCCGCCACGCCCGGCATATCAACCGAACCGTCTCGGTGGGAACGTGCCCGCACGTTTCTCGCTGATCTTTTTGGCAAGGTCACCGTCCGAGTGCTGTCGGGTCTCATCGTCGCCTACTTTTTGGGGTGGATTAGCAACTCCTACATCCCTCCGTTACTTGGACACGGTTCCGCGAACGTAGTGGTAACTAAGTATGCGATTCGTTTTCTGCCGAATGCGGGAACCAATATTTCGACGGGGAGAGGCGATCCCAGGACGCCGCATGCTGTAAATGCCACTATGGTAGTGAGGAATGAGTCTGACGTCCTCGCCCGAGATTGCCGGATGACGTGGGATAGTGGGTGGTGGTATTACTCGCTTCCAGGTTCCAAGAGGGGAGACCCGACAGCTCCCTTTTCCCTTCTTCCCCGAGGCGAGAGAACGTTGTCGTTCGTCGCATCTACTGCGGGAACGCCTGTCGAGTTCGCGTCCTCGAAAGGTAAAGCGCACTTGTCGATTGAGTGTGCGAATAGTCCGAAGAACACCTATGTTCCAGAGCAATGATCGCTTGGTCATGGGTTCTAACATGTCAATCGACACGGATCAACAACAGCAGAAGGCGGCTTCGCCGCACGGTGTTGTTGTCCGGTCATTTTTGCGTTAGGCGTCTGAACCGCCCCCCTCCTACTCCACATGGCTACGCAACCGTGGGCCGCAGGCCCGAGAGAGATCCTGGAGCACGGGATCGGTCTTCTCCGAAAGGACAGCGACAAGAACCGCCGCTTGGCGCTTCTGAGTGTTGACAACGCCGTAGAGCTCACGATCAAGACGTACCTCGGGCTGCCCAAGCGCATCAGCGGCATCAACGTCCCCCGCAAAGAGTACGCGGAGTTCAGCGAAAGCTTCCCCAAGCTCCTGGATGCCCTTGAACAATATGCCCCGAGCAAGGTCTCTGGAATCGACCTGGGCGAGATCGAGTGGTTCCATCGGCTCAGGAATCAGCTCTATCACCAGGGAAACGGCCTAACGGTCGATCGCGACAAGGTTGAGATCTACTCTGAACTCGCCAAACTCCTGTTCGAGGGCTTGTTCGACACAACGCTTGCGTTCGACCCCGAAGACCAGCATCAACTGCTTGGCGAGTTCCTAGCTGCGTGGGTCGCCTTCGAGCGGACGACAGCTTCACTTAGCAAAGCAAACGCGGACAAGCTGTCAACACTAGGCGGCCGAACCCGTCCGCCGATGATGGCCATGAACGAAATGATGAAGGTTGGGGTCTTCGACGCCGGCGACGCGAAGGAGATTGACGAACTGCGACGACTTCGCAATGAAGTCGTGCATGGCATGGTCGACTACAAAACCGCAGTCAGTCGAAAGGCCATCACCCGCCTAGAGCGCATTACACACAAGTACCAGAAGGTGCTTGATGCACTCCCACCGACAGCAGACGCGTAACCCCTCGGTCGAGGCGAGGCCCAACGGCAAAGCACCGGGCCCGCCTACCGGCTTTGTCTATCATCCGTCCGGCGGGCCCGGCGCTTCGCCGTCGGCCCCGCCTCACCTCGAACGTTATGGCGCAAAAGACTAAGTGCCCGCATTGCGGCAAGAACAGCATCAGCTTCTGGCGCAAGTTGGCGCTCGGTCCAGCCACTTCGACCCGTTGCCCTGGGTGCGGTAGGCGAGTCAGCGTGGCATGGTCCAGCCTTGTGGGCATCTTGCCAATGGCTTTGCTCATTTCGCTTCTTCCATACATCGGCAACGTTTGGAGTGGCGTTGGCGTTGCACTGGCATTTGTGTTCTATGTTGTGTATCACCAAGCGTTTGGGCGACTAGCGGCCAAAAAATGCCCCATAACAAGGCAGTCAACACGGACGTCCAACGGTGTCCAGCCGCTGGCGCGGCCACCTTGAGTAGGCGCCAGTTGCCTCAACGGTTAGCTGCTTGATTGTTCACGATGCGGCCGAGGATCAACTATGAAGATTCGACGAATCACTTTGCCGGCTGCGGAGTTGACCAAACTTTCCGCCGAAGAGCGAAATCTATTCTTCTTGGTCGGCCACATCAACAACGAAATCTCTTCGTTGTATAAGGCATTTAGCTGGTGCCTAGCCGCGGCGCATTCGCCGGGCACGACGCAAATCGAAGGTAACGCGGCAAGCGCGCAGGGAATGATCTATGCACCACTACTGGCCGGGAAGCTATTAGAAGCATGGGGCGCACTTGCGAAAAGTTGGTTCGCGAGCAAGCTAGGGCAGGATGTCGCCAAGTCGCTTCATCCAGCGGCGCTCGCCTCGTTGGATGAGCTCAAGAAGTACTTCGGATCCAAGAACCTGATCTTTGCGGTTCGCAATTCATTTGCCTTTCACTATGACGCAGCAACTCTTGGAGCGTCTTGGGAGCGTGCATCCCAGGAACCCTTTTTTGAGCTAGTGATCGGAGTCAATAGAGGCAACAGCTTTCATCAGGCTGCGGAATTGGTAGCGAACGTGGCGGTCTTCCACACAATTGCTCCAGGAAACGCGCAAGCCGGGATGGGCGCGTTCTTCCAAGAATTGGATATGGTCGCAGGGCATTTTCAAAACTACTGTGAGGGAGTCACCCGTGCGGTGCTGGAGCGGCTCTCGGGCCTTAATCTAGAGCAGCTGGGATCACTATCGGATATCGAGCCCGTTCAGAAATACTCAGAGATGTTCATCCCAGTATTCACGAAGCCGGAGGAGGAGGTTAATGGCGCGCTACCGCAAGCATGCGGTCGCCGTAGGACCCGGCGCAGCTAACTGGTCCGTCAACGCCTTATGGCGTCCCGCGGCTTCGGTGCTTACTCTCGCAAGTCGCCGGTTACGTTCACGCTAGGCATTGCTTAACGGCTCCGCCCGGTGCGGCCGTGCATAACCAGCGAGGTCATGGACCGTGCGCTCCGAAGGTGGGACAAATGAGGTGCCAACCAGGGCACCCGCCCCCAACTTCCAGCGAAACAAGCACACTATGAACACCGTCCTGCCCACGCCCACCGAAATCGCCACCCGCTACCTGGCCGCCTGGAACGCAACCGACCCGCAGCGCCGCCGCGCGCTGGTGCGCGAAGCCTTCGCCGACGGCGCGACCTACGTCGACCCGATGGCCGAGGTCGCCGGCCATGACGGCCTCGACGCGCTGATCGCCGGCGTGCAGCAGCACTACCCCGGCGCGCACTTCCACCTGCACGGCGAGCCGCAGGGCCACCACGACCGCGTGCGCTTCTCCTGGGCGCTGACGGTGAACGGCGTCACGGGACCGGTCGCGCACGGTACCGACGTCGCCGTGCTGGCCGGCGACGGCCGGCTGCACAGCGTGACCGGCTTCCTGGACAACGTGGCGGCGACCGGCGCCTGAGCGCCAGCTCTGCCGGACTATGATGCCCCGGCCAGCGCGGACCCCCGCGCTTCGGGAGGGATTTCCATGGACGACACCGGGGCCGCAGGGCCGGACCAGCTGGATGGCTTGCAACCGGTGCCGCTGCGCCAGTTGGGCATCGAGACCTTCAAGGACGTCACCCCGGACAACTACGCGCAGTTGTGCGCGCGGTACGGCGTGACCGAGGTGCGGCCGCCGCCTCCGGCGCGCTGCACGGTGGGCGCCGCGCTGCGCAGCGGGCAGCAGACGCTGCTGGTCTTGCCGGAAGGCTACGAGGCGGACATGGCGGTCGTGACCTGCGCCAGCCAGCCTGCGCCGCTGGTCCTGGTGAGATCGCACGTCGCCGCGCCGGGCGGCGCGAGCACCATCCCCATGGACGGCGCGCCGGGACCCGTTCCCGTTTCCGTGGCCGACGGCGGGCAGGCCATGGTCCATGTGGAAATCGGCTGCGTGCCGTCCTCCGGCACCATGGACGCCTGGCGGATCGGCGTCTACGCGGGCCTGGTGCACGGCGCCGCGCGGCGGCGCACCGCCTGAACCGCCACGGCTCCGCAAAGGAAATCCATGGCCTACAGCAGCATCCAGTTCATCGGCTACGTGATCGACACCGCGCCGCAGCTCAACGCGGACGGTTCGCAGACCTGCCTAGGACTGGGCAATCCGCAGCAGGACGTGCAGGCGCGCTGCCAGCTCATGCTGCGCGCGATGGAGGCCGCAGCGGCCAGCCTGCCGCAGGCCTCGCCGCCGGAGCCGCCGGGCACCACGCTGAAGGTCTTCATGGCGCCGGAGTTCTTCTTCCGTGGTACAGCCGGCGCCTACCAGCTGGACGACGTGCGGCTGGCCATCACCACCCTGCAGCAGATGGCGGGCGGCGCGCAGTGGAACGACTGGATGTTCGTCTTCGGCACCGTCGCGGGAACCCTGGCGGCCAACGAGACCAGCAACTTCTGCCTGGTGCAGCAGGGCGGCGTCGCCAGTCCGGGCGACAGCGGTGCGGGCATGGTGATGAAGGAACTGCAGTCCAACATCGTCGCCATCGCCTCCGCGGCCCATCCGGGTGGCGTGCTGGTCGGGGCGGTGAGCCCCGGCCGCCCGAACCAGCAGGTGGGCTACGACGGCGCGGGCATCTTCCAGCTGTGCGGCATCACCTGGGGGCTGGACATCTGCCTGGACGGCAACATGCAGCGTGTGCTGCGCTCGCCCCGGGTGCCCGGCAGCAGCGTGGTACAGGTGCAGCTGGTCCCCTCTTGCGGCACGGACGCCGACGCCGGCAGCGTGGCGTGCGAAGCCGGCGGCCTGGTGTTCCACTGCGACGGCATGCGCGACACCGCCCAGTCGACGCTGGCACTGTTGCAGCCGCCGATGTCCGACGTGGCCATGGCCTCCAGCATGCCGGTGCCCGGCGACGCGCTGCCGCTGCCCGGCGCCTCCCCTGCGCAGGCGGTGCCGGTGTCCAGCCTGTACGCGCAGGGTCCGGGCACGCTCGACTGCTACCCGCCCCAGGCCGTCCCGAACGCCGGGACGGTGCCGGGCAGCGTGGTCAGGCTGAGCTGGCCTGCCAGCCCCCAATGGACCTTCAACTTCCTGCTGGTTTATGCGACCAATGGCAGCTTCGACAGCATCCGGTGCGAGATCGCCGGCAAGACGGTCGATTTCCACGGCAACAACTACACCGTGCCGCTGCAGCTGTCCACGCGGGATGCGGTCGGGAACACGGTGCAGGTCCAGATGTCGCTGATCGCCGGCAGCGGCCCCTACGCCGGCGCGCTGTGGTGCAGGATCGAGGTGCCGGGCTTCGTGTTCGAGGGCAACGCGTTCGAGTTCAGCGCGGTGTATGGCGGCATGCCGCCCTACACCGTCTGGTAGTCCGTGGCGCGCGGCCCCCTCGCCTCTACTTCTTGCCCAAGCCCATGCGCGCCGCGCCTTCGGTGTAGATCTTCGTCTTGGACTGCATGAAGGCGTCCATCTCCTCGGCGCCGACGTTCACCAGCTCGAAGCCGCTCCTGGCGGCCAGTTCCTTCATCTCGGGGTCGTTGTTCAGCGCGCGCCACATGTCCGACAGGCGCTTGCGCGCCTCCGGCGGCGTGGACTTCGGCACGCCGATGCCGCGGTAGGCGCCGTCGACCCACTCCACGCCGAGTTCCTTGAAGGTGGGCACGTCAGGCATCAGCGGGTGGCGTCTGTCCATCGCCACCGCCAGCGGGCGCACGCCCTTGTCCTTGTTGGCGATGGCGAACGGCGTGTAGGTCATCGCACCGTCCACCTGGCCGCCCAGCACCGAGGTGGCAAGGTCGCCGGTGCCCTTGAACGGCACGTACAGCGTCTGGATGCCGAAGGCGGCGTCCATGCGCGCGTGCGCCGCGTGGTTGGCGGAGAACTGGCCCGAGCCGGCCAGGCTCAGCTTGCCCGGGTTCGCCTTGGCCGCCTTGACGAATTCCTGGAAGTCCTTGATGCCGCTCTTGGCGCTGACCACCAGGATGTCGGGCGTGAAGTGGAACCAGAACACCGGCGTGACGTCCTGGGTCTTGTACTGCACCTGCCCTTCGATCGGCTGGAACACGATGTGCGGCAGGTTCACGCCGACCACGTTGACGCCGTCGCCGGGCAGCTGGTTCATCTGCGACCACATCAGCGCGCCGCCCGCGCCGGCCTTGTACTGGATGATGGTCTCCACGGCCGGGCACTTCTTCTTCAGCACGATCTGCTGGTGCCGCGCCGACAGGTCGGATTCGCCGCCGGGCGGGAAGGCCTGCCAGTACTGCACGTTCTTCTCCGGGCAGGCGGGGGCCTGGCCCTGGGCGAACGCGGCGGGCGCGATCAGCGCCAGCGCGAGGGTGCCGAGGATGCGGTTCATGCTCTTGTCTCCTTGGTTGTCCTGCGGATTCAGTGCGCGAGGTGTTTGCACACGGCAGCCGTGACCTGCGCCGTGGTGGCGTTGCCGCCCAGGTCGCGGGTGTGCAGCGCCGGTTCTGCCGTGACGGCTTCGATGGCAGCCATCAGGCGCGCGGCGGCCTCGCGTTCGCCGATGTGTTCCAGCAGCATCACGCAGCTCCAGAAGGTGCCGATCGGGTTGGCCAGGCCCTGGCCCATGATGTCGAAAGCCGAGCCGTGGATCGGCTCGAACATCGACGGGTAGCGGCGCTCCGGGTCGATGTTGCCGGTGGGCGCGATGCCCAGGCTGCCGGCCAGCGCGGCGGCCAGGTCGCTCAGGATGTCGGCATGCAGGTTGGTCGCCACCAGCGTGTCCAGCGAGGCCGGGCGGTTCACCATGCGCGCGGTGCAGGCGTCCACCAGTTCCTTGTCCCAGGCCACGTCGGGAAACTCGCGGCTGACTTCCAGCGCGATCTCGTCCCACATCACCATGGCGTGGCGCTGCGCATTGGACTTGGTGACCACGGTGAGCTGCCGGCGCGGGCGCGAGCGCGCCAGCCGGAACGCGAAGCGCATGATCCGTTCGACGCCGGCACGCGTCATCATGCTCACGTCGGTGGCGACCTCGATCGGGTGGCCCTGGTGGGCCCGGCCGCCGACGCCGGCGTATTCGCCTTCGCTGTTCTCGCGCACGATCACCCAGTCCAGGTCGTGGGGCGCGCAGCGTTTCAGCGGCGCGTCGATCCCCGGCAGGATGCGCGTCGGCCGCACGTTGGCATATTGGTCGAAACCCTGGCAGATCTTCAGCCGCAGGCCCCACAGGGTGACGTGGTCGGGGATCTGCGGGTCGCCGGCCGAGCCGAACAGGATGGCGTCCATGCCGCGCAGCGCCTCCAGCCCGTCGGCAGGCATCATCTCGCCGTGCGCGCGGTACCAGTCGCCGCCCCAGCCGAAGCTGGTGAATTCGAAACCGAAGCCGGCGCCGCCGGCGGCCAGCGCCTGCAGCACCTCGCGGCCGGCGGGGATGACTTCCTTGCCGATGCCGTCGCCGGGGATGCAGGCGATCCTGTAGGTCTTCATGCTCATTCGCAATGTGGCTCCTTCGGGGCCCAATGTAGGCTCGGCCAGGGTGCAAAGAAACGCGCAAAATTCAAGCCGTTGTTAACCCAGGATTCAACAATGGCCGTTGCCGGAACCTCGTCGTCGGACATGCAGTTCTTCCAGCTGCTGGCGCGCGGCGGCAGCCTGTCGGCGGCCGCGCGCGAGCTGCAGGTCAGCACGCCGGCGGTCAGCAAGCGCCTCGCGCAACTGGAGGCGCGGCTGGGCGCGTCGCTGCTGCACCGCACGACGCGGCGCCTGAGCCTGACGGCCGAGGGCGAGACCTACCTGCAGCACGCGCGCCGCATCCTGGCGGACATCGAGGAGGTGGAAGGCGAGATCCGCGGCGCCCGCGCCGAGCCGAAGGGGCTGCTTCGGGTGAACGCGACGCTCGGCTTCGGCCGCCTGCACGTGGCGCCGCTGGTCGCCGGCTTCGTGCAGCGCTACCCGGGGGTGGAGGCGCAACTGCAGCTGTCGGTGAACCCGCCGCCGCTGGCCGAAGACGCCTTCGACGTCTGCGTGCGCTTCGGCGAACCGCCGGAAGCGCGCGCGGTGGCGCGCCGGCTCGCGCCCAACCGGCGCCTGCTGTGCGCGTCGCCCGCCTACCTGGCGCGGCAGGGCACGCCGCGCCAGCCGCACGAGCTGGCGCGCCATGCCTTCATCGCCATCCGCCAGGGCGACGAGGCCTACGGCGTGCTGCGGCTGCGGTCCGGCAAGCGGATGGAAACGGTGAAGGTGCGCGGCGGCCTGAGCACCAACGACGGCGAGGTGGCGGTGAACTGGGCGCTAGCCGGGCACGGCATCGTGCTGCGCGCCGAATGGGACGTGGCGCGCTACCTGGCGAGCGGCAGGCTGCGCCCGGTGCTGGAGACCTGGCAGGCGCCGCCGGCCGACATCCATGCGGTGTACCCGGAGCGGCACCAGCGCTCGGCGCGCGTGCGGGCGTTCGTGGAGCACCTGGCGGCGCATTTCGCCGCGGCGAGTGGGAGCGAGGGAGAGCAACCGTGACGAGCGCATCGGTATCATGCAACGATCGTCTCAGGGGGCACTCCGATGAGCCTGTGCTGGTTGCATGTATCCGACTTCCATTTCGGAGCCGGCGACACCTACGACAGCGACAAGGTGCTGCAGGCACTCGTGCGGTCGGTGCGCTCGTACCGGGGCAAGGGACGGCAATGCGACCTGATTTTCGCGACCGGCGACATCGCCGACAAAGGGAGGAAACCGGAGTACGAGCAGGCAACACACTTCTTCGATGCCTTGCTCGATGCAGCCGGCCTGGACCGCAAGAGCCTGTTCGTTGTACCGGGCAATCACGATGTGGATCGAAAACAAGGCATCGGCTTGGCACGCACCCTTGGTTCGCGTGAAGACAGCGATGCGTATTTCGCGCCCGACGTCCCCAAGCCGCATCTGAGCCAGAAGATGCATGCCTTCGTCGAATGGCACGAGGCGTATTTCTCCGGCGTGCGAAGCATGTCCGGCACATCGAGCTGTGGCTTCGTCGAACTCGTGGAGCGCAAGGGCCGTCGCATCGCGGTGATGGGCCTGAACACTGCCTTCTTCAGCCAGGACGAGCACGATCACGCCAAGCTGATGCTCGGGCGCCGATGTGTCGACCAAGCGCTGCAGACACTGGCGGACCTCGATGCCGAATTCCGCATCGCCCTGATGCATCACCCTCTAGACTGGTTGAGCGATGTCGAGCGATCGAACGTCAAGGCGGCCCTGCTCCGGAGTGTCGATGCCGTCCTGCGAGGGCACCTGCACGATACGGATGTCGAACTCGTGGCGTCGCTCACCGGCACGACGCTGCAATTGGCGGCCGGCGCCGCGTACCAAACGCGCAAGTGGCCCAACCGCGCGCTGTATGTGACTCTGGAAGCAGAAGGCTCGCTGCGAGTGTTCCCGATTCGGTACGAGGACAGCCCGACCGAAGTGTGGACGATCGATCCGAGCGTGTTTCCCCACGATCCTGGGTTCGAGCGCCGGTGGCCGAGCCCACGGGCGCTCGCCGGGGCGCCGGCCAATCCCGCTCCAATCGTGCAGGCCTCGGTGCCCATCCGCAATACCACTAATATCATCGCACGCAGCAACCTGCCTTTTATAGGGCGAGACGAACTGCTCCAGGACATTGCGCGAGCGCTGTCCGAACCGGACGCCGAGCGTGTTCTGGTGCTGCATGGCCCGCCGGGCGTAGGCAAGAGCGAACTCTCACGCGAGTACGCCCGACGCTATCGCGAACGGTACTCGGGCGGCCGATTCATCTTCACCGCAGGAGCGGAGCAGGTCGAGCTGGCCAGGATCGGCGCCACCGCTCTCGGGTTGGACTTCCCGCCAGATCTCTCATTGAGCGATCGTTGCGAGCGCACGATGTTGGCGCTGCACGCCGCCCCGGTGCTGCTGATCTTCGACAACCCGGCGAACAGGCCGGCCATCGAGGCGTGGCTGCCACGCAGCGGTATGCCATGCCACGCGATCGTCACCACCGTCAATGAGCAGTTTGCGAGCGAGTGGGCTGCACTCGAGGTGCCTCGATTGTCCAAAGGCGACTCGCTCCAGCTCATTGAAAAGCTTGCCGGCTCCACTGTCCTCCAGCGCTTCGGCGGGCGCCTGACCGCACTGGCCGATGGCCTGCCTGTCCAGCTCGTGCCGGCTTCCCAGGCACTGGCTTACGAGGAACGCAGGGGCAGGCTCGACGCGGCATCCTTGGACATGTCGAAGGACGCGAGCGCAAGCTTCGAGCTCGTGCTAGGGACGCTTGATACCCGGGTGAGACTGCTGTTGTACGCGGCAGCGTTCCTGGAGCAGCAGCGCATCGTTCGTGAGGAACTGTTCCACCACCTGGAGCTGGAGTATCCCGGCGGACGAAGGGAATTCGACAAGCACCTCGACGTTTGCCTGGACTTGCACTTGCTCGATGGTGGGGCCGAGCTGCGCGTGCACCAATTGCTCGGGGCGTTCCTGCTGCGGCGATCCCGCAACGACGTCGAGATGACAGACAAGCTTGCGAAGGTCAGGCAGCGCCAATGGGACAGGCTGATCATGATCGCTCGAGAGTTGGCCGAGACGCCCGTGGACGAACTGCTAAGCGGCGCGATCCTCGGTTATCAGCTGGATCCTGCCGTTTGGGATCGCGCCGATGTCAATACGACGAACGAGCTGTGGTCGGTGGGTGAAGGCCTGTATTCCATTGGCAAATTCAAAGAGGCGAAGGCTTGGTTCGAACGCGCGGTAACGGAGGCCGAGCAGGGCGACGTACACGGCCGCGTAGACCACGAAAGCCTCGGTGGCAGCCTGCATTTGGTTGGCAACTGCCTGTCCAGCCTGGGCCAGTTTAACGACGCCAAGGCCTGGTTCGAGCGTGCTGTCAAGGAAACCGAGCAGGGCGACGTGCACGGCCGCGTAGACCACGAAAGCCTGGGTAGCAGCCTGCATTTGGTTGGCAACTGCCTGTCCAACCTGGGCCAGTTTGACGAAGCGAAGGCCTGGTTCGAGCGCGCTGTCAACGAAACCGAGCAGGGCGACGTGCATGGCCGCATAGACCACGAAAGCCTGGGTAGCAGTCTGCACCAGGTTGGCTATTGCCTGTCCAGCCTGGGCCAGTTCGACGAGGCGAGGGCCTGGTTCGAGCGTGCGGTAAAGTAGGCCGAGCAGGGCGACGTGCACGGCCGCGTAGACCACGAAAGCCTGGGCATCAGCCTGTACTCGGTTGGTGATTGCTTGTTCAGCCTGGGCCAGTTCGACGAGGCGAAGGCCTGGTTCGAGCGCGCCGTCAAGGAGGCTGAGCAGGGCGACGTGCACGGCCGTGTAGACCACGAAAGCCTGGGCAGCAACCTGCACCAGGTTGGCGACTGCCTGGCCAGCCTGGGCCAGTTCGACGAGGCGAAAGTGTGGTTCGAGTGTGCCGTCAAGGAGAAGGAGCGGGGCGACGTGCACGGCCGCGTAGACTGCGCAAGCCTGGGCCGTAGCCTACACCAGGTTGGTGGCTACCTGTCCAGCCTGGGCCAGTTCGACGAGGCGAAGGCCTGGTTCGAGCGCGCGGTCAAGGGGGCCGAGCAGGGCGACGTGCACGGCCGCGTAGACCACGAAAACCTGGGCCGCAGCCTTCGGCAGGTTGGCGAATGCCTGGCCAGCCTGGGCCAGTTCGACGAGGCGAAAGCCTGGTTCAAGCGCGCACAGCAGGAGCGGGAATTGGCAAAGCGCTCGCTCGACAAGCTCTGAGCTCCGCGCTTTGACCGCCTGCGCCACGCGGAGGCGGTTGAGGGATGAGTATGCGAATGTCCTCGCCGACACCCTCACCCCGACCCTCTCCCGCAAGCGGGAGAGGGGGCTAAAAAGCCTCTTAGCCTTTCGGCTTGAACTCGATGATCACCGGCGAGTGGATGCGCCCGTCCACGTCGCGCGGCAGCACTTCGGTCTTGTCGACCGCGCGCAGCACGGCTTCGTCCCACGAACGGCTGCCGCTGGACTTGACCAGCCGGCGGCCGGTGATGGTGCCATCTGGCGCCATGCGGACTTCCACTTCCGCCATCGGGTTGCCGGCGATGTCGTCGCTGAACACGATGTTGGGCCGCACGCGTGCACGGATGCGGCTGGCCCAGCTGCTCGAAGGCCCGGAAGACTGCGCGCCGCTGCCGCGCTCGGTACCGCCGCCGGTGGCGCCCGCCATGCCTTGCATGCGGCGCAGGTTCTCCTCGCGCAGCTGCGCCACGCGGCGGGTCTCCTGCTCCTCTTTCTCGTGCTGCCTGCGCTTCTTCTCTTCTTCCTTCTTGCGGTTCTCGGCGGCCAGCTGCGTGGCCTGCAGCTTCTTCTGTTCCTCCAGCCTGTGCTGGGCTTCCAGTTTCTTCTGCACCTCGAGCTTGCGCTGCGCCTCCAGTTTTCTCTGGTCTTTTTCTTTTTCCTTTTCTCGCTGCTCTTCCAGCTTGCGCTGCGCCAGCTGCGCTTCCAGTTTCCTGCGGCGCTCGCGCTCCACACGCGCCTGCTCCTCTTCGCGCTGCTTGATCTCGGCTTTGCGCTTCTTCTCGCGTTCCAGCGCGATGTCGGCTTCGCGCGGCGCGGGCGGCGGCGGCTTGGGCTCGGCGCGCGCGACCGGCTGGCGCACCGGGGGCGTCGGGGTCGGAGTGGGGGGAGGAGGCGGTGGCGGCAGCTCGCGCGGCGCGGCCTGCTGCGGCACGCTGGACCACAATTCGGCCTCGGCCGCCAGGTCCTGCGATTCGCGGTTCCAGCGCAGGTTGTAGGTCAGCGCCAGCAGCAGCAGCAGGTGCGCCACCACTGCCAGCACCACCGCGCGCAGCATGCCGGGCTGCGGCGGCGGCGCGAACTCCAGGCGGTCGGATGCGGTGGGCACGGCCTGCCGTTACTTCGCCTGCTGCACCAGCAGGCCGACGCGCTGCACGCCGGCTTTCTGCAGCGCGCTCATGACTTCGACGACCTTCTCGTAGGTCACGCTCTTGTCCGCGCCGATGACGACGGCGGTGCTGCCCTCGGCGGCGCCTTCCTGCGCCTGTTTCGCGCGCGCGACGATGTCGTCGATGCCGACCGACACGGTCTTGTCCTTGTCCTTCAGCTCCAGCGCGCCGGTCTTGCCGATGATCACCTGCAGCACCTGCTGGTCCTTCGGCTTGGTCCTGGCGACGCTGGGCAGGTCGATCTGGCTGGGCGTGATCAGCGGCGCCGTCACCATGAAGATGATCAGCAGCACCAGCATCACGTCGATGAACGGGACCATGTTGATCTCGTTCATGGTGCGGCGGCCGCGGCCGCGTTGGACGACGCCGGGCATCTCGGCTTTCCCTTCAGTGCCCGGACGCCGATTGCGCGCCCAGGTTGCGCTGCAGGATGTTGGAGAACTCCTCGATGAAGGTCTCCAGCTTGATCGCCACGCGGTCGATGTCGCGCGCGAAGCGGTTGAAGGCCACCACCGCCGGAATGGCGGCGAACAGGCCGATGGCGGTGGCCACCAGCGCCTCGGCGATGCCGGGCGCCACGGTGGCCAGCGTCACCTGCTGCAGGCTGGCCAGCCCGGTGAAGGCGTGCATGATGCCCCACACGGTGCCGAACAGGCCGACGTAGGGCGACACCGAGCCGACCGAGGCCAGGAACGACAGGTTGGTTTCCACCGCGTCCAGTTCGCGCTGGTAGCTCGCGCGCATGGCGCGCCGCGCGCCGTCCAGCAGGGTGCCGGTGTCGGAGATGCGGCGCTCGCGCAGCTTCTGGTATTCGCGCATGCCGGAGGCGAAGATGCGCTCCATCGGGCCGGAGCTCTTGGCGTTCTGCGCGGCGGCGGCGAACAGGTCGTTCAGGCTGGTGCCCGACCAGAACTCGCGCTCGAAGTCCTCGTTGAGCGTCTTCACGCGCTTGAGCGCAAACAGCTTGCGGAAGATGGCGGCCCAGCTGGTGATGGACACGGCGACCAGCAGCAGCATCACGAGCTGGACCACCCAGCTCGCATTGAGCACCAGTTGGAGGATCGACAGGTCCTGGTTCATGGGGTGTGGTTGATCGCTTGCAGGATGATGGGCGGGATTCTGCCCGGCTTGAGGCGCTCCGTGTCGACCCAGCCGATGCGGATGGACCCTTCGCACAGCGGCGCCTCGGTCTGTTTCAGGGATGCCCGCTGCGCGATGGTCAGCGACGCGCCGCCTGCGGCTTCGAGCGTCGCGGTGACCAGAAGTTCATCGTCCAGGCGCGCCGGGCGCAGGTAGCGCACGGCCGTTTCGATCACGATGAACATGCCGCCCAGCTCCGCGCGCAGCCGGCTTTGCTCCAGCCCGAGCGAGCGCAGCCACTCGGTGCGGGCGCGCTCGAAGAACTTCAGGTAGTTGGCGTAGAACACGATGCCGCCGGCGTCGGTGTCTTCCCAATACACGCGCACCGGGAATGCGAAGCTCATGCGCGTTCGAGCATGTCTTGCAGCCGCGCGGCGGATTCGCGCAGGTGCGCCATCGAGCTGGCGGTGGAGAAGCGCACGAAGCGCGCCGTCTCCGCCGTGCCGAAGTCGCGCCCGGGCGTGATGGCCACGTGGGCGCGCTTCATTACCTCGAAGGCGAAGTCCCAGCTGCCGGAGACACCCAGCTTCGCCGCGGCCTGCGTGCAGTCGGCCCAGGCGTAGAAGGCGCCGTCGGGCATCACCGGCACCTGCAAGCCCATGGCGTTCAGCGCCGGGATGAACCAGTCGCGCCGCGCCTTGAACTCGGCGCGCCGGCGCTCGTATTCGGCGATGCTGTCCGGCTCGAAGCAGGCCAGCGCCGCGTGCTGCGCCACCGTGCTCGGGCAGATGAACAGGTTCTGCGCGAGGCGCTCCACCACCGGCACCAGCGCCTCCGGCACCACCAGCCAGCCCAGCCGCCAGCCGGTCATGTTGAAGTACTTGGAAAAGCTGTTGATGCTGATGACCTGGTCGTCGATCGCCAGGCCGGTCTGGCCGAAGGTGTCGTCGTGGCTCAGGCCGAGGTAGATCTCGTCGAGCAGCGTGATGCCGCCCCTGGACTGCACCACCTGGTGGATGCGGCGCAGCTCGTCCGGGTGGATCGAGGTGCCGGTGGGGTTGGAGGGCGAGGCCAGCAGCACGCCGCGGGTCTTCGCACCCCAGTGCGCCTCCACCTTGGCCGCGCTCAGCTGGTGGCGTTCTTCGGCAGTGGTCGGCACCAGCACGGCGCGGCCCTCGGCGGCGCTGACGAAGTGGCGGTTGCACGGGTAGCTCGGATCCGGCATCAGGATCTCGTCGCCCGTGTCGATCAGCGCCAGGCAGGCCAGCTGCAGGGCGGCCGACGCGCCGGCTGTGAGCACGATGCGCCGCGCCGGCACCGCCACGCCGAAGCGCTGCATGTACCAGGCGCTGATGCGCTCGCGCAGCGGCTCCAGGCCGGTGGCCTGGGTGTACTGCGTGGTGCCGTCGCGGATGGCGCGGGCAGCCGCTTCCTGCACCAGCGGTGGCGCGGTGAAGTCCGGCTCGCCGACGTTCAGGTAAAGCATCGGCCGGCCGCTGGCGGCGGCTTCGCGCGCCATGCGGTTGGCCGCCTTGGCCACCTCGAACACGTAGAAGGGCTCGATGCGCTCGGCGCGCTGGGCAATCCTGATGGTCATGGGCGAAGTTTTCCTGTGGCGCGGTCGGCTTCCACTTCGACCGGGCGCAGTCTGGGGGCCAGGCCGTGCAGCACCGCGTTGACGTACTTGTGGCCGTCGGTGCCGCCGAAATCCTTGGCGAGCTCGATGCATTCGTTGAGCACCACGCGCCAGGGCACGTCGGGCGCGTGCAGCAGCTCGTAGGTGCCGATCCACATCACCGCGTGCTCGATCGGCGAGATCTCCGCCAGCTTGCGGTCCAGCAGCGGCACGATCAGCGCGTCCAGCGCGTCCGCCTGCTCGACGCAGCCGTGCAGCAGCGCGTCGTAGTGCGCCGAGTCGGCCTTGTGGAAGCCCGACAGCCCGCGGGTGAACTGGTCGATGGCGGCGGCGTCCTGCTTGCCCACCAGGTGCTGGTACAGCGCCTGCAGGGCGAATTCGCGCGCGCGGCTGCGCGCCGGCTTGGCCGACGACTTGCGCGTGCCGGGCGATGCGCCGCCGGCTCCGCGCGCGGCCGCCGGAGCCTGGCCTTGTTCTTCACTCATCAGATCTCTTCCAGCAGATTGGCCATTTCGACGGCGACACGCGCCGCGTCACGGCCTTTTTCGTCCTGGCGGGCCACCGCCTGCTCCAGGGTTTCGGTGGTCAGCACCGCGTTGGCGATGGGCAGCTGGTAGTCCAGCGCGACCCGGGTCACGCCCGCGGCGGATTCGTTGGAGACCAGCTCGAAGTGGTAGGTTTCGCCGCGGATCACGCAGCCCAGCGCGATCAGCGCGTCGTAGCCGCCTTTTTCCGCCAGGGCCTGCAGGGCGACCGGCACTTCCAGCGCGCCGGGCACGCGCAGGTGCTCGATGTCGTCGGCGTCCACGCCCAGGCGCAGCAGCTCGGCGCGGCAGGCTTCGGCCAGCGCGTCGGTCACGCCTTCGTTGAAGCGCGCCTGCACGATGCCGATGACCAGTCCCTTGCCGTCGAGTTTGTCGGCCTTGCCTTTGTCCGCTCCGAACATGGTGTCCTTGTGTTGTCGTCGTTATTGCGGGGAGATGTAGCCCGCGATTTCCAGGCCGTAGCCGGCCATGCTGGGCATGCGCCGCGGCGTGCCCATCAGGTGCATGCGCTGCACGCCGCATTCGCGCAGCACCTGCGCGCCGATGCCGTAGGTGCGCAGGTCCATGCGGCCGCGCTCGGGCGCCTGCGCCGCGCGCGCGATGCCGTCGAACTGGTCGAGCAGCTGCTGCGCGCTTTCGCCGCAGTTGAGCAGCACCACCACGCCCTTGCCCTCGCGCGACACGTGCTTCAGGCTGGCGTCCAGGCTCCAGGAGTGCATGGAGCGGTGGACCTCCAGCGCGTCCAGCACCGACAGCGGCTCGTGCACGCGCACCGGCACGGTCTCGCCCGGCGCCCATTTGCCCATCACCAGCGACAGGTGCACGCCCTGGCTGGGCTTGTCGCGCCAGGCGCGGGCGACGAAGTCGCCGTAGGCGGTGGACAGCGTGCGCTGGCCGAGCCGCTCGACCAGCGTTTCGTTGCGGCTGCGGTGCTCGATCAGGTCGGCGATGGTGCCGATCTTCAGGCCGTGCTCGGCGGCGAACAGCTGCAGGTCGGGCAGCCGCGCCATGGTGCCGTCGTCCTTCATGACCTCGCAGATCACGGCCGCCGGCGTCAGGCCGGCGATCAGCGCCAGGTCGCAGCCGGCTTCGGTGTGGCCGGCGCGCACCAGCACGCCGCCGTCCACCGCCTGCAGCGGGAAGATGTGCCCGGGCTGCACCAGGTCGCTCGCCTTGGCGTCGCGCGCCACCGCCGCCTGCACGGTGCGGGCGCGGTCGGCGGCGCTGATGCCGGTGGTCACGCCCTCAGCGGCCTCGATCGACACGGTGAAGGCCGTGCCCATCTTGGTTCCGTTGCGCGCCACCATGGGCGGCAGCTGCAGCCGCTCGCAGCGCGCGCGGGTCAGCGTCAGGCAGACCAGGCCGCGGCCGAAGCGCGCCATGAAATTGACGGCTTCCGGCGTGACGTGGTCGGCCGCCAGCACCAGGTCGCCCTCGTTCTCGCGGTCTTCCTCGTCGACCAGGATCACCATGCGGCCGGCGCGGATCTCCTCGACGATCTCCTGCACGGGGGACAGCTGCACCGGGGTCATGGGGCGGCCTTCAAGGGCACGCCGGCGCCCAGCATGCGCTCGACGTAGCGCGCGATCAGATCGATTTCCAGGTTGACCCGGCTGCCGGGTTCGAGCGCATGCAGCGCGGTGTTGTCCATGGTGTGGGGAATCAGGTTGATGCTGATCTGCGCGCCTTCGGCGGTGTCCGCCACGGCATTCACCGTGAGGCTCACGCCGTTGACCGTGATCGAGCCTTTGTAAGCCAGGTACTTGGCCAGCGATAAAGGCGCCAGGATGCGCAGCTCGGTGCTTTCGCCGACCGCCGCGACGCGGCTGACGGTGCCCACGCCGTCGACGTGGCCGGCCACGATGTGGCCGCCCAGCCGGTCGTGCGCGCGCAGCGCCTTTTCCAGGTTGATGGGGCCGGGCTCGGCCAGGCCGGCGGTCTTGTCCAGCGACTCGGCCGAGACGTCGACCGTGAAGCTGGACGCGGCGGGGTCGAAGGTGGTGACGGTCATGCAGGCGCCGTTGAGGGCGATGCTGTCGCCCAGCCCGACGTCGTCCAGATAGCCCGCGGGTGCCTGCACCGTCAGGCGCTTGCCGAATTGCGTGGCGGTCGAGTCGCCGCCGCTGCCGAGATCGTGAACGGCGGCGATGCGCCCCACGCCGGTGATGATGCCGGTGAACATGGCGCTATTTTCGCAGGGATTGGAAGCGGTCCCTAAAAGCGGCCCCGCCCATGCACGCGGGCCAGCACCCGCAGGTCGGCGCCGATGCGCTCCACCGCGTGGAAATCCAGCGCCGGCGCGGCCTCCAGCGCCGCCAGCGGCCCGAAGTCGGCCATCGCGCGGCCCTGGCCCAGCAGCTTGGGCGCCAGGTACACCAGGAACTCATCCACCAGGCCTTCGCGCACGAACGAGCCGTTGAGCTTGTGGCCGGCCTCCAGGTGCAGCTCGCCGACTTCCCGGCCGGCCAGGTCGGCCAGCATCGCGGCCAGGTCGACCTTGCCGCCGGGGCCGGGCAGGGCGACCACTTGCGCGCCGCGCGCTTCCAGGGCTGGGCGGCGCGCGGCATCGTCGGCCGCCGTGTAGATGAAGATGCGGCGCTCGGGTTCGAACAGCCTGGCGGCCGGCGGCGTTTCCAGCCGGCTGTCCACCACCACCAGCGGCGGCTGGTGCGCCACCGGCGCCAGGCGCACGTCCAGCAGCGGGTCGTCCTCCAGCACCGTGCCGATGCCGGTCAGCAGCGCGCCGGCGCGGGCACGCCAGGCATGGCCGTCGGCGCGCGCCGCTTCCCCGGTGATCCATTGGCTCTGGCCGTTGTCCAGCGCGGTGCGGCCGTCCAGCGAGGCGGCGACCTTCATCCGCACCCAGGGCGTCTTGCGCACCATGCGGCTGAAAAAGCCGATGTTCAGCTCGCGCGAGGCCTCCGCGCCCGGGCCGACCTCCACGGCGACACCGGCGGCGCGCAGGCGCGCGAAGCCCTGGCCCGCCACCAGCGGGTTGGGGTCGGCCAGCGAGGCCACCACGCGGGCGATGCCGGCGGCGGCCAGCGCGTCGCAGCAGGGACCGGTGCGGCCGTGGTGCGAGCAGGGCTCGAGCGTCACCCAGGCGGTGGCGCCGCGCACGTCCTGCCCGCGCGTTGCGGCGTCGCGCAGCGCCATGACCTCGGCATGCGCCTGGCCGGCGGCCTGGGTGTGGCCCTGCCCGAGCAGCGTGCGCCCATCGGCCGCCACGATGACGCAGCCCACGCGCGGATTGGGCTCCGACAGCCCGGTGGCCCGGACCGCCAGCGCCAGGGCTTGCTGCATGAAGGGATCGCTGTCGGTCATGAAGGGGGCATTTTGAGAAGGATTCCGCGAAATGGGCAAAAAGTCCATCCATTCGGCCACCGCAGCCGACCGGTCGTCGGTCCCCGGATGCCGCAGCCAGACGGGCTCACTAGAGTCCAGCCTACCGCAAGAGCGGGTGTCCAGGAGCATGCATGCGACAAGGGTGGAACAACCGGGGATTCACGCTGATCGAGCTGATGATCGTCGTGGGCATCATCGCCATCCTGGCGCGCGTCGCCTTTCCCGCCTATGCCTCCTACGTGCAGAAGGCCAACCGGCGCGCCGCCCAGGCCCAGATGATGGACCTGGCCAACCGCCAGCAGCAATACCTGCTGGCCAACCGCAGTTACGCCGCCTACGGCACCATGACCAGCGCCGGCTTCGCGCTGCAGGCCGAGGTGAGCAAGTGGTACGGAGCGGACGTCACCACCGCCAGCACGCCGCCCGCATTCACCATCACCTTCGCCCCCAGCGGCTCGCAGGCCAACGACCCGGCCGGAACCCTGACGCTCAACAGCGACGGCACCAAGGGCTGCACCGGTTGCACGACGACCGAGCTGACCCGCGTGTACTGGTGATCCGCAAGAGGCAACGCACATGGCACACCCGTTTCGCTCCATGACCCGCCGCCAGCGCGGCACCACCATGATCGAGGTGCTGGTGACGGTGATCATCATCGCCTTCGGCCTGCTCGGCATGGCCGGCCTGCAGGCGCGGATGCAGCTGTCCGAGGTGGAGGCCTACCAGCGCAGCCAGGCGCTGCTGCTGCTCAGCGACATGGCCAGCCGCATCGCCACCAACCGGCTGAACGTCAGCAGCTATAACAGCATCTCCTACGACCCGAGCAGCACCTGCCCGACGGTGAGCAGCAGCAGTTCCACCGCCCAGCGCGACCTGTCCGAGTGGTGCAACGCGCTCAAGGGCGCGGGCGAAACGGAGGGCGGCACCTGCAACAACAGCAGCAGCGCCGGCTGCCGCGGCGCCATGATCGGCGCGCGCGGCTGCGTGGCACTGAGCGGCAGCGACTACATGATCACCGTGGCCTGGCAGGGCATGACGCCGATTTCGGCGCCGCCCTCGTCGGTGACCTGCGGCCTCGACCAGTACAACGGTGGCCTCAAGTGCATCAACGACCTGTGCCGCCGCACGGTCACCACGCTGGTGCGGATCGGGTCGCTGACATGAGCATGCGCCTGCGCCGGGACGCCGGCTTCACGCTCATCGAGCTGATGGTCGGCCTGGCCCTCGGCATGCTGGTCATGACGGCGCTCACGGCGCTGCTGATCAACGTCAACCGCAACAACGGCGAGCTGGCGCGCAACACCAGCATCATCGAGAACGGCCGCTTCACCATGCAGCTGCTGGAGCAGGACCTGTCGCACGCGGGCTACTGGGGCGGCTTCGTGCCGGCCTTCGACGACCTGTCGTACCCGGCGCCGGGACGCACCTACAAGAGCGACGCGCCCAACGCCGCGCCCGACCCGTGCCTGTCCTACTCGACCACCAACTGGACCACCATGACGTCCAGCTCCACCTCGGTCGGCTACATCCAGCGGCTGGTGGGCATGCCGATCCAGGTGTACGCGGTCGACTCCAGCGGCACGGCGCCGACCATCGGCACCTGCGGCAGCACCTGGCTGCAGAACCTGCAGCCCAACACGCACGTGGTGTTCGTGGCCCATGCCGCGCCCTGCACCGTCGGCTCGTCGTCCGACGAGGACTGCACGGCGGAGGCGGGAGCCCTCTATTTCCAGTACGGCAATTGCACCGACAGCTCGTCCGGCTACTTCACCGTGTTCCCGTACTACATGCTGGCCGCGGCGAGCGACGCCTCGCTGTCCAACTTCACCCAGCGAAACCGCGGCTGCAGCGCGGGAGCCACGGCGCGCGGCACCGGCAAGAACGACCTGGCGCCGGCCTACAAGCTGTCGTGGCACGTCTATTTCGTGCGCAACTACTCGGTCGCCTCGGGCGACGGCGTTCCCACCCTGATGCGCCGCAGCTTCAAGTTGGTCGGCACCAGCATGGCATGGGCCGGCGCCGAGGCGCTGATCGAAGGCATCGAGGGCTTCCGCGTGGAACTGGGCATCGACGCCAAGAACCGCGCCGGGACGGCGGTGGCGCTGACCGATTTCGCCGACATCGTGAACTGGGCGGACGCCGCCGACCGCAAGAACCCGACCAACCGCGGCGACGGCAATCCCGACACCTTCACCCAGTGCGGCACCGGCGGCTGCACCACCCTGCAGCTGGCGAACGCGACGGCCGTCAAGCTGTACGTGCTGGTACGCGCCAACACGGTGACGCCCAGTTTCCGCGACGGCAAGACCTACACCCTGGGCGACACCGGCGGCGGCGGCGTTTGCCTGCTGGGCTCGGCGGCGACCGGCACCGGCTGCACCGCCCTGGCCACGCCCGGCAACTGCCAGGCCGGCACGGTCAACACCTGCGACTACCGGCGGCACCTCTACACGCGCGCCGTGCGCCTGACCAATATTTCCATGCGACGGGAGCTGGCCTCATGAGCCCCGCACGGCCGCCCGAAGGGGCTCGCACCGCAGCGCGTCGCGCGGAGGTTACCCAATGAGATCCGTTCGCGCAGCGCGCCCCCAGCGCGGCATCACGCTGATTGTCGGCCTGATCATGGTGGTGCTGATCACGCTGATCGTCGTCAACGCCTTCAACCTCAGTTCCTCCAACCTGAAGTCGGTGGGCAACATGCAGGTGCGCGACGAAGCGACCGCGGCCGCCAACCAGGCGATCGAGCAGCTGATCAGCTCGTTTTCCACCGCATCGCTGTCCACCCAGACCTTCAGCGTCGACCTGAACAAGGACGGCACCACCGACTACACGGTGAACACCGAGGCGCCGACCTGCATGCGGCGCGAGACCGTGGGCACCTGCACCGTGATCGACTGCAACAACCCGAGTGCTTCGGGCTGCGGGCAGTCCTACCAGGGCACCACGACATCCACCGTGTCGGCCTGCGGCACGGTGATCGTGGATTGGGACATCCGCGCGATCGTGACCGATGCGAACACCGGCGCCAAGGTGACGGTCCGCGAGGGCGTGCGCATACCGGTCAATTCGTCGACGGCGAATACCTGGTGCAGTTAGACGCGTTGGACGACAGGAGAAAAAAATGAAGTCTGGTTTCTTTGCTAGGGCGTTCGCGCTGTTCGCCCTCCTGCTGTCGGTCACCGCGCCGAAGGCCGAGGACGTGGACCTGTTCGCCTGGGCGAACAAGAACGCGACCGGCTCCGCCAACGTGCTGCTGGTGCTGGACAACGGGGCCAACTTCTCGGCCAACGTGACCACCATGCGCTGCAACATCTCCGCCGCCGGCGTGGTGAAGACGGACGGCACCGGCAACGCGGCCGATTTCACCAACCTGGACAAGACCTCCGGCGCGGTCGAGCAGTGCGCCCTCTACAGCGTCATCAAGTCCCTGGTGACCACCTCCAGCGTCACGCTCAACATCGGCGTCATGGGCTTCAACGCCAACGGCCTGAAGACCTTCGATCCCTCGAGCGGCACCGGCAGCTACTCCTCGTTCTGCGAAGGCGGCACCGGCGGCTGCCTGCTGATGAAGATGTCGGGCTTCAACAGCACTGTGCAGACCAACATGCTCAGCTGGATCAGGAGCTGGATGACCTCCGGCAACGGCGACGCCAACATCAAGGGCAACAACGCCGCCAGCGGCGCCACCATGCAGGAGTCCTGGGCCTACTACCAGGGCAAGACGGGGGTGTCGGGCAAGAGCTATTCCGGCTCGCAGCCCACCGGCGGCTGCGGCAACAACTACATCATCTTCGTCGGCAACGCCTACCGCAACAACGCCACGCCGGGCGACGGAACCAATGCCGCGAGCAGCCCGCTCAAGCCGCTGTCGGGCAACGCCGACTCGAGCAACAAGAACGCCAACCCGGTGGCCACGACGGCCGAGAAAGCCGTCATCAACGGCACCATCGCCACCTCCTGCGGCACCTCCACCCTGCAGACCGACGAAGGCAAGGGCATCTACGCGCTGAACTGGGCGCGCTACATGAAGAACAACGGCGTGGCCAAGACCTACGCCATCGGCATCCTCGGCGACACCTGCAACGCCGAGTACGCGGCCCACCTGACCATGCTCGGCTCGACCGGTGTCGGCGGCGGCAAGTACTACGCCACCAACAACTACGACCAGCTGGTGGACGCGTTCAAGGAGGCGCTGACGGAAATCCTCTCGGTCAACAGCGTGTTCTCCGCGGTGAGCCTTCCGGCCAGCCAGAACACCCAGGGCGAGTACCTCAACCAGATCTTCATCGGCATGTTCCGCCCGGACGGCGACTTCGCGCCGCGCTGGCCCGGCAACCTCAAGCAGTACCAGCTGGGCTACCGCAACGGCGTGCTGCAGACGCTGGACTCCGACGGCAAGGCCGCGGTGAACACAAATACCGGCTTCATCACGGAGTGCGCGCGCAGCTTCTGGACCCCGGCCACGGCGGACAGCTACTGGACCAACGACCCGAAGGGCACCTGCACGACGGTCACCGACTCCAAGTACTCCAACTATCCCGACGGCAACATCGTCGAGAAGGGCGGCCAGGGTTACAACCTGCGCTCGATCACGCCTTCCACCCGCACGGTGAAGACCTGTGCCTCGGGCCTGGGCAGCTGCAACAGCGCCGGCATCGTGACCTTCGACACCTCGGCCGTCAGCAACACGCAGCTGGGTGTCTCCACCGATGCGGCGCGCACCACCCTGGTGAGCTGGGCCAAGGGCCAGAACGTCAACAACAGCAACGGCATTCCGGAACTCGGCATGGCCACGACGGTGATGCGCGCATCGGCGCACGGCGACGTGGTGCACTCGCGGCCGACCGCGGTGAACCACGGCAGCAACGACTCCTCGGACGTGCAGGTGGTGGTCTATTACGGCGCCAACGACGGCATGCTGCACGCCGTCAACGGCAACCAGACGGCCAGCATCACCTCCAACAGCAACACCTACACGCCGGGCCAGGAGCTGTGGTCCTTCATGCCGCCGGAGTTCTACGGCAACATCAAGCGCCTGTACGAGAACGACCCGGCGATCACGTTCCCGAACAGCACGGTCGCCAGCGCCACCGCCAAACCCTACGGCATCGACGGCGTGCTGACTTCGCTGAAGACCACCGTCAGCAGCGCCAGCAAAACCTACATCTACGCCACCATGCGCCGCGGCGGCCGCGCGGTGTACGCCTTCGACGTGACCACGCCGGGCAACCCGGCGCTGTTGTGGAAGTCCGGCTGCGCCAGCGCCAGCCTGACCGACAGCGACTGCACCAGCAGCATGTCCGACATGGGCCAGAGCTGGGCGCCGGTGAAAACCTTCTACGCCTCCAACTACGGCAGCGGCAGCACGCCCCTGATCATCATGGGCGGCGGCTACGACACCTGCGAGGACTACGACGCGCGCAGCACCACCGGCGCCAACCACAACTGCACCTCGTCGTCCAAGGGCAAGAAGGTCTACATCCTGAACGCGCTCACCGGCGCGGTGGTCCGCAGCTTCGACACGGTCGCGCCCAGCGGCGGCGTGGCGCGCGGCGTGGTGGCCGAGGCGGCGATCGTCAACTCCGACGGCAAGGCGCAGTACGCCTACATTCCCGACCTGGGCGGCATGCTGTACCGCCTCACGTTCACCGGCAGCAGCTCCAGCGACTGGTCGATGACCCGCATCGCGGCGCTGGGCTGCAGCACCGCCGCCAACTGCACGGCCAACCGCAAGTTCATGTGGCAGCCCAGCGTGGTGACCACCGACAACACCACCTACAACATCCTGCTGGGCTCCGGCGACCGCGAGAAGCCGGTGGACTACTACACGGCTTCGGGCAACATCGCCAACTACTTCTTCATGGTGAAGGACAAGCCTTCCGACAACAACTGGCTGAGCGGCGAAGCCAGCAACTGCAGCCAGAACGTCATCTGCCTGGCGTCGCTGCAAGGGCCGATTTCCACCACCGTCCCGAGCGACAGCGACCTGGATGCCAAGAAGGGCTGGTACCTGGCGCTGGCCACGGGCGAGCAGGTGGTGACGCTGGCGGCCACCTACGGCGGACAGACCTACTTCAGCACGCACAAGCCGGCCAGCACGACCACCAATTCGTGCTCCACCAACCTGGGCGACGCCAAGGCCTACTGCGTGAAGTACAACAATTCGCAGGGCTGCTTCTCGGCCTCCGCATCCGACAGCACCGGGCGCACTTCCATCCTGAGCGCCGGCGGCCTGGCGGCGTCGCCGGTGATCGTGAACGTGACGGTGAGCAACCACGACTACGCGACGAACAGCGGCAGCGGCACGACCACGGTGCCCGTGTGCATCGGCTGCGCGCTGGGCTCCGACCAGGTGTCCTCGTCGCAGCAGGGCCAGCAGCTGACCGGCTCCAGCGACAACACCCGGCACAAGAGCCGCCTGTACTGGTACCTGGAGAAGTGAGCGCCATGCACGCGCCGCCCCGGCATCCATCGCGGCGCGCCGCTGTCGGCTTCACGCTGATCGAGCTGCTGGTCACGATCGGGCTGATTGCGCTGCTGCTGCGGCTGGCGGTGCCGATGTTCACCGACGCGGCGCTGAGCAACAAGGTCACCTCGTACGCCAACAGCTTCATCGGCGCCGTGCAGACGGCCAAGTCCGAAGCCATCAAGCGCAACGCCACGGTGCAGATCTGCCGGCGCGCGCGCGCCACCGAGCCGAGCGGCACGCCCAGCTGCGCCAGCGCGGGCACCTGGCAGAACGGCTGGTTCGTCTGGGTCGACGCCAACGGCGACAGCGCGATGGCGACCGACGAGATCCTGCTGGAGCAGAAGCCCTTCGGCACCGATGTCACCTTCTGCACCGGCACCGAGAGCACGGGTGTCTGCAACACCGCGGCGGCCGACTACGCGCTGAACTTCCTGCCCGGCGTGATCGGCTCCGCGACCAAGGACATCATCCTGTGCAAGGAAACCGGCAAGGCCAAGCGGGTGCTGCAGCTGGCCGCCGGACGGGTGGCGGTCAAGCGCTATCCGGCCATCACCAACACGCCGGCGACGACCTCCACCTGCCCCTGAGCCTCGCGGGCCGGCTTGTGACATTTCCACCTTCCGCATGCCGGCTTGTTCGCTGAACCGGATCGCGTCCGTGCCTATCGTTCAGGCATGGACACCGCACACACCCAAGCCCGCCGCCCGACCCGCCGCAACGCCGGCTTCACCCTGCCCGAACTGCTGGTCGTGATGGCGGTGGTCGCCGTCCTGCTGGCGCTGGCCGTGCCGTCGTTCGGCGCCATGGCCGACACGGTGCGGCTGAACGCGCTGCAGTCCGACCTGCTCGCGCACCTGCAGCTCGCCCGCAGCGAGGCGATCAAGCGTGCCGGCCGGGTGGCGCTGTGCAAGTCGGCCGACAAGCGCAGCTGCGCCGCGGCGGGCGGCTGGGAGCAGGGCTGGATCGTGTTCTTCGACGCCAACAACAACGGCGCGCGGGACGCCGGCGAAACGCTGATCCGGTCCGGCGACGGCAGCGTGCGCGGCCTGCTGGCCAGCGGCAACCAGAACGTGGCGCGCTACATCTCGTTCGACCGCGACGGCGAGGCGCGCACGGTGTCCGGCGCGTTCCAGGCCGGCACCATCACCATGTGCCGCGAATCGGCGGGCGTGGCCGGCGCGCGCCAGATCGTGATCAACGCCTTCGGCCGCCCGCGCACCCAGAAAAGCACGGTGGCCAGCTGCGCCTGAGCCAATCCGCGCGCTACCTGCGGATCTCGTCGACCACGGTCTTGAATTCGTCCACGTCCTCGAAGCTGCGGTAGACGCTGGCGAAGCGCACGTAGGCCACCTTGTCCAGCTTCTTGAGCTCGCGCATCACCAGCTCGCCGATGCGCGAACTGGGCACTTCGCGCACCCCCAGGTTCAGCAGCTTTTCCTCCATGCGCTCGACCGCCGCATCGATCTGCTCGGTGCTGACCGGGCGCTTGCGCAGCGCCAGGTTCATGGAGGCGAGCAGCTTGGCGCGCTCGTAGTCGATGCGCCGGCCGTCCTTCTTCACCACCGCGGGGAAATTGACGTCCGGCCGCTCGTAGGTGGTGAAGCGCTTCTCGCAATGGGCGCACTGGCGCCGCCGGCGGATGAAATCCCCGTCCTCGGCCATGCGTGTCTCCACCACCTGGGTGTCGGCGTTGGCGCAGAACGGGCATTTCATGACGGCATGGCCTTACTTGTAGACGGGGAAGCGGCGGGTCAAGGCGTTGACCTTCTCGCGCACCGCAGCGATGTGGCCAGCGTCGCGCGGGTTCTCCAGCACGTCGGCCACCAGGTTGGCGGTGATGCGCGCTTCCTCTTCCTTGAAGCCGCGCGTGGTCATGGCCGGCGTGCCCAGGCGCACGCCGCTGGTCACCATCGGCTTTTCGGGATCCTTGGGAATGGCGTTCTTGTTGATCGTCATGTGCGCGTCGCCCAGCACCGCCTCGGCTTCCTTGCCGGTGATGCCCTTGGGGCGCAGGTCGACCAGCATCACGTGGCTTTCGGTGCGGCCGCTGACGATGCGCAGGCCGCGCTGCGTCAGGGTCTCGGCGACCACCTGGGCGTTCTTCACCACTTGCTGCTGGTAGACCTTGAATTCCGGCTCCAGCGCTTCCTTGAAGGCCACCGCCTTGGCGGCGATCACGTGCATCAGCGGGCCGCCTTGCAGGCCGGGGAAGATGGCGCTGTTGATCGCCTTCTCGTGCTGCGGCTTCATCAGGATGATGCCGCCGCGCGGGCCGCGCAGGCTCTTGTGGGTGGTGGAGGTGACGATGTCGGCGTGCGGCACCGGGTTGGGGTAGACGCCGGCGGCGATCAGGCCGGCGTAATGCGCCATGTCCACCATGAAGATCGCGCCGATGTCCTTGGCCACCCTGGCGAAGCGCTCGAAGTCGATGCGCAGCGAATAGGCCGAGGCGCCGGCGATGATCAGCTTGGGCTTGTGCTCGTGCGCCGTGCGCTCCATGGCGTCGTAGTCGATGGCTTCCTGGGCGTCCAGGCCGTAGCTGACCACGTTGAACCACTTGCCGCTCATGTTGAGCGGCATGCCGTGGGTGAGGTGGCCGCCTTCGGCCAGGCTCATGCCCATGATGGTGTCGCCGGGCTTCAGGAAGGCCAGGAACACCGCCTCGTTGGCCTGCGCGCCGGAGTGGGGCTGCACGTTGGCGGCCTCGGCGCCGAACACCTGCTTGATGCGCTCGATGGCGAGTCGCTCGACCACGTCGACGTTCTCGCAGCCGCCGTAGTAGCGCTTGCCGGGGTAGCCCTCGGCGTACTTGTTGGTCAGCTGGGTGCCCTGGGCGGCCATCACGGCCGGCGAGGCGTAGTTCTCGCTGGCGATCAGCTCGATGTGCTCTTCCTGGCGCTTGTTCTCGGCCTGGATGGCGGCCCAGATCTCGGGGTCGGTCTGTTCGATGAGGATATTGCGTTGGTACATGCGGCAGTCCTTCTGGCGGATGGTCCCTGTGTCGAAACAGGGGCTGCCCAGGCGAACGGCTGAACGCCGGCACGGGTGGCCGGCGGCACGCTTCCCAGTGGTTGGGCGGGAGACGAACTCCCGCTGAGGATCCACTTCGGCGCCGGAACTGCTGCCGGCCGCCTATCGCCAGTCGCGTACGCCGCTAGTTTAGCCCACGCGGCGCATGGCCCCCCGGTGTGGAGGGTCAGGAGATGATGGCCGCGGGCTTCTCGTCTTCCGCCGGCTCGGGCTTGGCGGGGGCCACGGCGCGAATCGCCGGCGGAGGCGCCGGCGTCACCAGCGGCACGGCGCGGCCGGTCGCCACCTGCTGCAGGCGGGTGTGCTCGGCCATCACCTTCTCGGCATAGCCGCCGTCTTCCGGCAGGTTGGCCGCGCCGACGTAGAACTTCAGGCCCGCCTGCACCGAGCCGGCGCGCTGGATGCATTCCTGCAGCACCCTCACGCCGACCCGCAGGTTGGTCACCGGGTCGAACGCGGCCAGCTTGCCGCCGAAGTTCTCGTACTTGTCGCTGTGAACGCCGGTCATGACCTGCATCAGGCCCTGGGCGCCCACCGGGCTCTGGGCGAACGGGTTGAAGCCCGACTCCACCGCCATCACGGCCAGGATCAGGGTCGGGTCCATCTTCAGGCGGGTGCCGGTTTCGTA
Organism: Pseudomonadota bacterium; assembly: GCA_040384685.1. Lineage (GTDB taxonomy): Bacteria > Pseudomonadota > Gammaproteobacteria > Burkholderiales > Burkholderiaceae_C > Ramlibacter. Next base: position 105,122 of record JAZKIV010000016.1, read on the forward strand.
GGCTTCCGCCACCAGGGCGCTGAGCGGCTCGGGCGCCACGCGGTATTTCTTGCTGAGCCAGTAGGCGACGGCGGCCTGCTGCTTGGGCAGTTCCTTGGGGTTCAGCGCCGTGGCGCGGTCGATGGCTTCCAGGTCGGGCACCAGGCCCAGGGCCTGCACCTGGCGCGCGTGCAGCCAGGTCATGAGCCGCGACTCGCCGGTCTGGCGCAGATCCGGCCGCGCCACCAGGGTGATGGCGCAGAACACCACCAGCAGCCCCAGCAGGGCGAAGCCGTTGTGCGTGATTTCGAAAAAACCTTCAGCGACGTCGGCGGTGAAATTCCGCAGGCCGCTGGCCAGTTTTCCTAACGCTGTCATAGCACTTCCTTTCTACGCGCGGGCGTGCACCGCTTGCCGCAAGGGCAGGGGATGCACGACTCCTCGTTTTGATTGGTACGCCGTCGAAACGGCAGGCGCTTCTTCGAAAGAAGCCCCGCGGCGGTTTCGACCTAGCCGGGTTCGGCAGCGGGTTAAGAGACGTCCCCGGTACGTGTGCCAGGAACCGGGCGAATTCTAGGAGGCCTGCTCATACAAGGTCAAGAATATCAATCTTCCTACTTAGATCAATATTTGCATTTGGTTGCGGAATTTGGCCGCCAACCTCCTAGCTCATGGGCGTTTTGATTTCGCCGTCAAGCCAAGGCCGCTTATCGCGCGCTGCCGCACCATTGAAAAGTCGGATTGGCAAAGCGCGCGGCGGCGCACTATCGTTGCCAGGCCTGAGCGATCAGGCATCCGCCGGTAGGGCCGCAGGCAACTGCGGCAGCCCCGGCCCCTTGTGGAGGCAATCGTTGCCTCCCGCGTGACGGGCGCTCCCCGTTGCGTTCCGGTTGCAGGCCTCGTGCCGGCAGCCCAGCCCGGCAGGTGCTTCAGGCGTCTGCCGGGCTACTTACTTGTGCTGCGCAAAAACGCTGCGGACAGGGCCGCGCACCGCCTCCGCGCATTAGCGGCGAGAATAGCGGCTTGCCCCCATCTGGGGGCTTGTCTATTCAAAAAGCACCATTGCCCGTGAGCACCCTGAAATCCCCCGACACCTCCTCGCTGGACCAACTGACCGGCGGGGCGTTCTCCGCGCCGACATCCGGCGAGCGCGCCTCCCGCGTCCGCGATTGGCTGGCGACCCAGCCCAGCCTGGAACAGATGCAGGAGGTGTTCCGCGAGCTGAGCGCGCGCGACAAGGGCGCCGCCCGGCCCCTGCGCGAAAAGCTGGATGAACTCAAACGCGCCAAGGGCCAGGAGGCGATCGCCGCCGAATGGGCCGAAAAAGCCCGCGCGCTGCTGGCCCAATCCAAATTGAACATCGCCGATGCCCTGGCCTGGCAGCGCGACGCCGCCAAGGCCGGCGCGCCGCTCAGCCGCGAGCCACTGGCCGCGCTGAAGGCCGAGCTGGCCGAGCGCGTGAAGGGCATCGAGGACCTGCAGCACCGGGTGCAGGTGCAGCGGGAAGCCGCGGTGCTGCTGGCGCAGCGCATCGAGGTGCTGTCCACCAAGTCGTGGAAGGAGGCGCAGGCCGCGGCCGAGGCCCTGGGCACCGACATCGGCGAGTGGCAGGCGCAGGCGCAGGCGCTGACCGACGACGGCAACTGGGCCAGCGTCGACACCAAATTCCCGCCGCTGCTGGAGGCCTCGCGCAGCCAGTTGCAGGTGGTGTGGGACGCCTTCCAGAGCGCGGTGGCGCAGGCGGCTGCCGCGGCTGACAGCGCCGAGGCGCCGCTGCCGCCGGTGCCGGTGTGGGCCGACGAGCTGCGCCAGGCGCGCGGCGTGGCGGTGGAACCGGCCGCGCCCAAGCCCGCCAAGCCGCGCATCGCGCCCGAGCTGCGCGAGAAAGCCACGCAGGCGGTCACCGAAGCGCTGGCGAAGCTGGAACAGGAAGTCGGCCAGGGCCACGGCAAGGCCAGCGCCGGCGCGGCGAACGCGCTGCGCAACGCGCTGAAGGACCATGGCAGGCTGATCGACGACAAGCTGGAAAACCAGGCCCACGCCGCCATCGCGGCTGCGACCGAACTCGAGGGCTGGCAGCGCTGGCGCGCCGACCAGCTGCGCCAGGAACTGGTGGCGCAGGCCGAGGCGCTGTTCGAAGCGGTGCCGGTGGGTGGCAAGGGCAGGGGCCGTGTTGCCGAGGAAGCCGAAGCCGCTGCACCTGCCGCGGAGACCGCAAACACCGCTGGTGAAGCACCTGCCGGCGAAGCGCCCGCCGCCGAGGCCGCGGGCACCGGGAGCCCGGTGGAGCAAGCGCCGCCGGCCGCCGCGGACGATCAGGCCGAGGCTGGCACCGCAACTGCGGCGCCTGCCGCAGCGGCAGCGCCCGAAGAAGTTGCCGCCGCTGACGCGACTGGTGCTGTGGCACCGGCCCCCGATGCGTCGGTCGCAGAGACGCCGGCTGTGGAGGCACCAGCTGCGGAAGCACCGGCCGTGGGCGCACCAGCTACCAGGCCGCCCCGCAAATCCGGGCGCCGCCAGCAGGCCGCGCCGGCCGCCGATGTGGTGCTCAAGCCGCGCTACGGCGGGCGAAAAATGCAGGAAACCCTGCGCAACCTGCGCGAGCAGTGGAAGCAGGTGGACCAGGGCGGCCCGCCCAACCATGCGCTGTGGAAGCGCTTCGACGAGGCCTGCAACCGCGCCTATGAAGTGGTGCAGGCCTGGCTGGACAAGGTCAAGGCCGAAGCGGCCGAGAACCGCGGCAAGCGGCTCGCGCTGATCGAGGAGGTCAACGCCTGGGCCCAGGCGCATGCCGAGCCGGCCGACGGCGACTGGAAGGCCGTCAACCGCGCGCTGCACCAGTTCAGCGACCGCTGGCGCGACGCCGGCCACCTGAGCGAGAAGGCGTTCGCCGAGCTGCAGCCGCAATGGAAGAAGGCCATGGATGCGGCCGGCGCGCCCCTGGCCGCGGCGCAGAAGGCCAGCATCGACCGCCGCAACGCGATGATCGAGGAAGCCAAGGTGCTGGGCGCCGCGCCGCAGCTGCGCATCGACGCCGTCAAGGCGCTGCAGCAGCGCTGGCAGGTGGAGGCGCAGTCGGCGCCGTTGGACCGCAAGCACGAACAGAAGCTGTGGGATGCGTTCCGCAAGCCGATCGACGACGCCTTCCAGCGCAAGACGGTGGAGCGCGAAAAGGCGGCATCGTCGCTGAGCGAGCACGACCGCGCGGTGCTGGACGCCTCCAAGGCGCTGGATGCTGCGACATCCAGCGGCGACGCGCAGAAGATCCGCGCCGCGCTGGCCGCGCTGGAGCAGGCGACGCGCGCCGCGCCGGCGGCCGCCGGCAAGCCGCAGCCCGCCGTTGGCCAGGCACCTGCCGCCCCGGCGCCGGCCGCCGAAGGCGACGACAGCGCGGCGCAAGGCGCGGAAGGCGCAACGGAAGATGCGTCGGGCGCGACAGCCGAAGCGCCGGCACCTGCAGCGCCGCCCAAGGCCCCGCCCAAGCCGGTGATCGCCGCGCGCCGCGGCGACGACCGTCCGGGCGGCCAGCGTGCCGAGCCGGCAGGTGCCCAGCGCGGCGGCCGCTTCGGCGACCGCAAGGGCGCGCCCGGCGGCGGCGGCCGCTTCGGCGACCGTGGAGGGGACCGCGGCGGTTTCGGCGACCGTGGTGCCGGCCGATTCGGCGACCGCGAGGAGCGCGGCCCGCGCCTGGGCGATGCGGCGTTCCGCGCGCAGCGCGATGCGCTGGAGCACGCCCAGGCCGCGCTGCGCAAGCTGGCGGCGCAGGCGCACGGCGAGGCGCTGACGCAGCTGCTCGGCGCCTGGGAGCATCGCTCGGCCGACGACGTGCCGAGCGTGCAGGAGCTGGGCCGGGCGGTGCCGGCGACGGTGCGCGCGGCCTGGGTGCACGCCGTGGGCAAACCGGCCGCTGGTGACGCCGGCGACGCGCTGCTGCGCCTGGAAATCGCGGCCGAGGTGCCGACGCCGGCCGAGCAGCTGAGCGCGCGGCGCATGCTGCAGTTGCTGCTGCTGACCAAGCGCAACGATCCCTCGCCCGCGCAGACCTGGGGCGAGGACACGGCGCGCGTGCTGGCCACCGGCTACGACGCGCAGGCGGCGAGAAGGCTGCAGAACGCGCTGAAGGTGCTGCTGAAGCGCTAAGTGCGCTTGCCGGTGAAGAAGCCGTCGAACAGCGGCACCAGCGCCGGAAACTCCTTCGTGAACCGCGCGCGGTTCACGAAGTAGGCTTCGCCCGCCACGGCGAAGAATTCGTCGATCGCGCTCGCGCCGTACGGGTCCAGCCAGGGCGGCTCGCCGCCGAAGCGATCCGCGATCACCACCTTCTCGCGAAACGCCTGGTACTCGGCCTGCAGCACGGCCAGCCAGCGCTCGCGCGCCTTGCGCGAAGGCAGCGGTGGGCTGCCGTCGGCCGCGCCGTCGCGCATGTCGATCTTGTGGATGAACTCGTGCACCACGACGTTGTAGCCCTCGGCCGCGCTGGCGCCGGCCTGTGCCACGTCGCGCCAGCTGAGCATCACCGGGCCGTCCTGCATGGCTTCGCCTGCCAGCACTTCCTCGTACTCGTGCACCACGCCGCTGTCGTCCACCAGGGTGCGCCGGGCCACCACCTCGTCTCGGTGCACCACCACGCCGACGAAATCGTCGTACCAGCCCAGGCCGAGGTGCAGCACCGGCAGCACCGCCTGCGCGGCGATGGAAACGGCGACTTCATCGGTGATGGTGAAGCCGCCGGCACCGTGGAATTCCTTTTGCGCAAGGAACTGGCCGGCCAGCGCGCGCAAGGCATCGCGCTCGGCCGCCGGGCGCTCGGCGAGAAAGGGGTAGCGCGCCAGCGCCGCCGCCCACAGCGCATCCGGAATCTCCCGGGCGCGTGGCTTGCGCCTGGTCAGCCAGCCGAACATGCGTCGATGCCGAGGCGCCGGGTGCCACCGGCCGTGAGGCGCAGCACCTCCAGCCGCGGCGGATGGGCGGTGGCATCCCAGTCGCTCAGCACCACGCGGCGCAGGCCGTCGCCCAGGTCGTGCCCGGCCGGCCGGTGCGTATGCCCGTGCAGCATGAACGGCGCCCGTGCGGCGCGCAGCCAGCCGCGCGCGGCATCGGCGTCCACCTCGGCATAGACGCGCGTGGCCTGCTTGTGGTCTTCGCTTTCCTGCCGCAGGCCGCGCGCGATTTCCTGGCGCTGTGCGAGCGGCTGCGCCAGGAAGGCCTGCTGCCACGCGGGCTGGCGCACCTTGTCGCGAAACGCTAGGTAGCCGGTGTCGGCCAGGCACAGCGCATCGCCGTGCGTGAGCAGCCAGCGCTGCCCGGCGAACGTGAGCACCACCGGGTCCTGCAGCAGCGTCACGCCGCAGTCGCGCAGGAAGCCGGTGCCGACCAGGAAATCGCGGTTGCCGTGCAGGAAATACACCGGGCGGGCGGCGGCGGCGTCGCGCAGCACGGCGCCGCACTCGGCGGCGAAGCCGGGCTCGCGGGCCGCGTCGTCGCCGACCCAGACCTCGAACAGGTCGCCCAGGATGAACACCGCGTCGGCGCGCGTCGCCGCCATGTAGCGGCGCCAGGCATCGAAGGTGTCAGGCTCGCCCGCCTGCAGGTGCAGGTCGGAGATGAAATCGACGGCGCGCCAGCCGGCAGGCGCCTGCAGCTCCTGGAACGCGGGGATGTCGGCCGCGTCCACGCGGCGTCAGACGGCGACGGCCTTCTCGATGACCACGTCCTGCTCCGGCACGTCGTCATGGAAGCCGCGGCGGCCGGTCTTCACCGCCTTGATGCGGTCGACCACGTCCTTGCCGCCCACCACCTTGCCGAACACCGCGTAGCCCCAGCCCTGCGCCGTCTCCGCGGTGTGGTTCAGGAAGCCGTTCTTGTCGGACACGTTGATGAAGAACTGCGCGGTGGCCGAGTGCGGCGCCTGGGTGCGCGCCATGGCCACGGTGTAGTTGTCGTTCTTCAGGCCGTTGTTGGCCTCGTTGTCCACCGGCGCGTCGGTGGGCTTCTGCTTCATGCCGGGCTCGAAGCCGCCGCCTTGCACCATGAAGCCGTCGATCACGCGGTGGAACACGGTGTTGTCGTAGTGGCCCTTCTTCACGTAGGCGAGGAAGTTGGCGACGCTCTTGGGCGCTTTCTGCTCATCGAGTTCGAGCGTGATGACGCCGTGGCCGGCGATGTGCAGTTCGACTTTGGGATTGCTCATTGGGGGATTCCTTCCTTTGTTGTGCGTTACTTCAGCAGCGTGGCCGAATTGAGGATGACCGGGGTCTTCGGCACGTCGCTGGGCAGCGGGCCGGCGGCGCCGGTGGGCAGCGCCTTGATCTTGTTGACCACGTCCATGCCGCTCACCACCTTGCCGAACACGGTGTAGCCGTACAGCTGCGGCGCGCTCATCAGCTGCTGGCGCGGCACGTTCTCGTACACGCGGCCCTGGTACTCGAACTTTGGCACCGGGTCGCCGGGCGGGATGAGGACGGGATCGAGGAAGGCGTTGTCCTTCACGTTGATGAAGAACTGCGCGCTGGCCGAATTCGGGTCGCCGGTGCGCGCCATCGCCACCGTGCCCACCACGTTGCGCGCACCGCCCTTGGCGAGCGCCTCGCGGCCCTCGTGCGGAATCGGTGCGCGCGTGGGCTTCTGCACGTAGCTGGCGTCGAAGCCGCCGCCCTGCACCATGAAGTTGTCGATCACGCGGTGGAACACCGTGCCGTCGTAATGCTTGTCCTTCACGTACAGCAGGAAGTTCTCCACCGTCTTGGGCGCCTTGTCGGGATACAGCTCGATGACGATGTCGCCCATGTTGGTGGACAGCCGCACCTTCGGCGCGTCCTGCGCGAGCGCGGGCACGGCGGCGGCGACCAGTCCGAGCGCGACCAGGGCCGCGGCGGCCCGGCGCTTCAATGCGATCTCCAGCAAATCAACTCCTTGGTGTGAACAGCTGCCGGACCAGCGTGAGCTTGGCCGGCACGGACGGGCTTTTCGGCTCCAGCCGGCCCGCCCGCTCGTACGATTGCGCGGCCAGCCGCGCGTACACGTCGCCCAGATTCTCGTACGCGACGCCGTAGTTGGGGTTCACGCGCAGCGCCTGCTCGAGCGCGGCGCGCGCCTTGTCGTACTGGCCCTGGCCGGCGTACAGCACGGCCAGGTTGTTGTACGGCTCGGCCAGCTCGGGATAATCCTGCGTCAGCGCGGTGAAGGTGGCGATGGCCTCGCCCGGGCGGCCGGCCTCGGTGTGGATCACGCCCTGCAGGAAGCGCATCTGCGGGTCCTTGGGGCGCGCCGCGATGGCCTGCTGCGTCTTGGCGAGCGCCTCGGCCAGCTTGCCAGAACGCATCAGCTGCTGCACCTGCGCGTACTCGTCGTCGGCGTGCGCTATTGCGGTGCAGCACAGGGCGGCAACGACCGCCGCCGCGCGTGCGAACGCCGGGAGTCGGGGGAACAGGAGCATGATGGAATCTCTTGGCGGGGCCATGTGGCATGGCCCGGCGGGGGCCGATATACTGCGGCGGATTGTAGCTGCGGACCCTTGCGCGGCGCCCGCCGACCCCCGAACACGACAATCCCCCAAGAGCGCCTTCCGATGCGCCACTGCTGACCAATGAGCCTGCGCATCTACAACACGCTCACGCGTGCGCTGGAGGAGTTTTCGCCGCTGGAAGCCGGCCACGTGCGCATGTACGTGTGCGGCATCACGGTGTACGACCTGTGCCACATCGGCCATGCGCGCTCCAACATCGCGTTCGACGTGGCGCGCCGCTGGCTGGAGGCGAGCGGCCTGCGCGTGACCTTCGTGCGCAACATCACCGACATCGAGGACAAGATCATCCGCCGCGCGGTGGAGAACGGCGAGCCGGTGCGCGCGCTGACCGACCGCATGATCGCCGAGATGTACCGCGACTTCGACGCTTTAAGCATCGCCCGGCCCACCCACGACCCGCGCGCCACCGACTACGTGCCGCAGATGCTGGACATCGTGCGCAAGCTGGAAGGCAAGGGCCTGGCCTACCGCGCCGAGGGCGGCGACGTGAACTACGCGGTGCGGCGTTTTCCCGGCTACGGCAAGCTCTCGGGCAAGTCGCTGGACGAGCTGCATGCGGGCGAGCGCGTGGCGGTGCTGGACGGCAAGGAAGACCCGCTGGACTTCGTGCTGTGGAAATCCGCAAAACCCACTGAGCCGCCCGATGCGCAATGGGACAGCGACTACGGGCGCGGGCGGCCCGGCTGGCACATCGAATGCTCGGCGATGGCGTGCGCGCTCTTGGGCGACACCTTCGACATCCACGGCGGCGGCGCCGACCTGCAGTTCCCGCACCACGAGAACGAGATCGCGCAGAGCGAGGGTGCCAGCGGCGTGCCGCTGGCCAGGGTGTGGATGCACAACGGCTTCGTCAACATCGACAACGAGAAGATGTCGAAGTCGCTCGGCAACTTCTTCACCATCCGCGAGGTGTTGAAGCAGTTCGACGCCGAGACGCTGCGCTATTTCCTGGTGCGCGCGCACTACCGCAGCCCGCTGAACTACAGCGACGCGCACCTGGAAGACGCACGCGGCGCGCTGCGGCGGCTGTACACGGCGCTCGACGGGGTGCCGCCGGCCGATGCGGCGATCGACTGGAACGACCCGTATGCCGCGCGCTTCAAGGCAGCCATGGACAATGACTTCGCCACGCCCGAGGCGATGGCCGTGCTGTTCGACCTGGCGGCCGAAGTGAACCGCAACAAGTCGGCGCAGGCGGCCGGCCTGCTGAAGGCGCTGGGCGGCACGCTGGGCCTGCTGCAAGGCGACCCCAAGGCCTTCCTGCGCGCCGGCGCGGTGCTCGACGAGGCATCGATCCAGCGCAGCATCGCGGCGCGCGCCGCGGCCAAGCAGGCCAAGGATTTCGCCGAGGCCGACCGCATCCGCAAGGAGCTGGCGGAGCAGGGCATCGTGCTGAAGGACTCGCCCGCCGGCACCACCTGGGAGGCGGCCTCGTGAGCGGCGCCGATCCGGTCGTCCAGATGACGCCGCCCTACTGGAGCGACGCCTGCAAGTACCTGGCGCGGCGCGACCGCGTGATGAAGCGCCTGATCCCGCAGTTCGGCGACGCCTGCCTGCAGTCGCGCGGCGACGCTTTCACCACGCTGGCGCGCAGCATCGTGGGCCAGCAGATCTCGGTGAAAGCCGCCCAGAGCGTGTGGGACAAGTTCGCCAAGCTGCCGCGCAAGATGCTGCCGGGCAGCGTGCTCAAGCTCAAGGTGGACGACATGCGCGCCGCCGGCCTGTCGGCGCGCAAGATCGAATACCTGGTGGACCTGGCGCTGCATTTCGACTCCGGCGCCATCCACGAGGACGCCTGGCAGGACATGGGCGACGAGGAAATCATTGCCGAGCTGGTCGGCATCCGCGGCATCGGGCGCTGGACGGCCGAGATGTTCCTGATCTTCCACCTCATGCGTCCGGACGTGCTGCCGCTGGACGACGTCGGGCTGATCGCCGGCATCAGCCGCAACTATTTTTCCGGCGACCCGGTCAGCCGCAGCGAAGCGCGCGAGGTGGCGGCCGCCTGGAGCCCCTACTGCAGCGTGGCGACTTGGTATATTTGGCGGTCGCTGGACCCCCTGCCGGTTGCGTACTAGGCCGGGACACGGCGAGGAGGCATTTATCTTGGCGAAAAGAACATTTCTCGATTTCGAGCAGCCCATCGCTGAGCTGGAGACCAAGATCGACGAGCTGCGCTACGTGCAGACCGAGTCGGCGGTGGACATTTCCGAGGAAATCGACCAGCTGTCCAAGAAGAGCCAGCAGCTCACCAAGGACATCTACGGCCAGCTGACGCCGTGGCAGATCACCAAGATCGCGCGCCACCCCGAGCGGCCCTACACCATGGACTACATCAACGAAATCTTCACGGATTTCGTGGAATTGCACGGCGACCGGCATTTCGCCGACGACCAGTCCATCGTCGGCGGCCTGGCGCGCTTCAACGGCAGCGCCTGCGTGGTGCTGGGCCACCAGAAGGGCCGTGACACCAAGGAGCGCGCCGCGCGCAACTTCGGCATGAGCCGCCCCGAGGGCTACCGCAAGGCGCTGCGCCTGATGAAGACGGCCGAGAAGTTCAAGCTGCCGGTGTTCACCTTCGTCGATACGCCCGGCGCCTATCCCGGCATCGATGCCGAGGAGCGCAGCCAGTCCGAAGCCATCGGCCGCAACATCTACGAGATGGCGCAGCTGGAAGTGCCGATCATCGCCACCGTCATCGGCGAGGGCGGCTCCGGCGGCGCGCTGGCGATTTCGGTGGGCGACCAGGTGGTGATGCTGCAGTACTCGATCTATTCGGTGATCAGCCCCGAAGGCTGCGCCTCCATCCTCTGGAAGACCTCCGAGAAGGCGCAGGAAGCGGCCGACGCCATGGGCATCACCGCGCACCGCCTGAAGGCGCTGGGCCTGGTGGACAAGATCGTCAACGAGCCGGTGGGCGGCGCCCACCGCGACCACAAGCAGATGGCGGCCTTCCTCAAGCGCGCGCTGAACGACGCCTTCCGCCAGGTCGGCGACCTGAAGGTGCGCGAGCTGCTGGACCGGCGCTACGAGCGGCTGCAAAGCTATGGCCGCTTCACCGACACCAAGGCCGAAGCCCGCTGAGCTTGCGCTGCAGGCCCTGAGCCTGCCGCTGCCGCTTGCTGTGGCGTACAGCGGCGGCGCCGATTCCACCGTCTTGCTGCATGCCGCCGCCGCGCGCTGGCCCGGCCAGGTGCATGCGATCCACGTGCACCACGGCCTGCAGGCGGCGGCCGACGATTTCGAGCGGCATTGCGCCGCCACCTGCGAAGCACTGGGCGTGCCGCTGCATGTGCTGCGCGTCGACGCCCGCCATGCACCCGGCGACAGCCCCGAGGACAGCGCGCGCCGCGCCCGTTACGGCGCTCTGGCGCAGGCCGCGCAGGCGCACGGCCTGCACGCGGTGCTGCTGGCCCAGCACGCCGACGACCAGGTGGAAACTCTGCTGCTGGCCCTGAGCCGCGGCGCCGGCCTGCCCGGGCTGGCGGCGATGCCGCGGCGCTTCGAGCGCCACGGCATGCGCTTCGAGCGGCCTTTGCTCGACATTCCTGGCGCCACGCTGCGCGAGTGGCTGCGCGACGCCTCCGTGCCCTTCGTCGAGGACCCGAGCAACGCCGACACCGCATTCACGCGCAACCGCATCCGCCGGCAGCTGCTGCCCGCACTGGAACAGGCCTTTCCGCAGTTCCGCGAGACCTTCGCGCGGTCGGCGCGGCACGCCGCGCAGGCGCAGGAACTGCTGGCGGACCTCGCCGCACAGGATCTCGCGCAGATGGGCGATGCGCCGGCCATCGCGCCGCTGCGCACGCTGCCGCGCACCCGCCAGGCCAACCTGCTGCGCCACTGGCTGCGCACGGCGCACGGCGCGGCGGCCAGCACCGCGCAGCTGGAGGAGCTGCTGGACCAGCTGGCCGCCTGCGCCACGCGCGGCCACGGCATTCGCATCAAGGTGGCCGACGGAACAGTCGAGAGGATTGGTGACAAATTGGCCTATAGCCCATCGGTATAATTTCTGCCAGTCTTGCGTGCGCCGGCCTTCCTGGCCATCTCCTTCTTTCGCGCCGCAGCCCACCTTGCATCCTCCACTCCGATGGCATTGATCGTTCACAAATACGGCGGCACGTCCATGGGCTCCACGGAGCGCATCCGCAACGTCGCCAGGCGGGTCGCCAAATGGGTCCGCGCCGGCCACCAGTTGGTGGTGGTGCCCAGCGCCATGAGCGGCGAAACCAACCGCCTGCTGGGCCTGGCCAAGGAACTGTTTCCCGGCACGCCCGGCGACGCGGTCTGCCGCGAGCTCGACATGCTGGCCGCCACCGGCGAGCAGGTGTCGGTCGGGCTGCTGGCCATCGCGCTGCAGGCCGAAGGCGTGCCGGCGATCAGCTTCACCGGCTGGCAGGTGCCCGTGCTGACCGACAGCGCCTACACCAAGGCCCGCATCGAATCGATTGCCGACGCGCGCGTGCGCGCCGAGCTGGCGGCCGGCAAGGTGGTGGTCATCACCGGCTTCCAGGGCATCGACGACAAGGGCCACATCACCACGCTCGGCCGTGGCGGCAGCGACACCTCGGCCGTGGCCGTGGCGGCGGCGCTGAAGGCCGACGAGTGCCTCATCTATACGGATGTCGACGGCGTCTACACCACCGACCCGCGGGTGGTGCCCGAAGCGCGGCGGCTGCGCAGCGTGAGCTTCGAGGAAATGCTCGAGATGGCCTCGATGGGCTCCAAGGTGCTGCAGATCCGCTCGGTCGAGTTCGCAGGCAAATACCACGTGCCGCTGCGCGTGCTGTCGAGCTTCACCCCCTGGGACATCCCGATCGACGAGGAGGCGCGCTCGGGCACGCTGATCACATTTGAGGAAGACGAGAAAATGGAACAAGCCATCGTGTCGGGCATCGCGTTCAACCGCGACGAGGCCAAGATCTCCATCCTGGGCGTGCCGGACAAGCCGGGCATCGCCTTCCACATCCTGGGCGCGGTGGCCGACGCCAATATCGAAGTCGACGTCATCATCCAGAACGTCAGCCACGACGGCAAGACCGACTTCAGCTTCACCGTGCACCGCAACGACTATGCGCGCACGCTGGACGTGCTGAAGTCCCAGGTGGTGCCCGAGCTGGGCACCGACCGGGTCGAGGGCGACACGCGCATCTGCAAGGTCAGCATCGTGGGCATCGGCATGCGCAGCCACGTGGGCATCGCCAGCAAGATGTTCCGCGCGCTGGCCGAGGAAGGCATCAACATCCAGATGATCTCCACCAGCGAGATCAAGACCTCGGTGGTGATCGACGAGAAGTACATGGAGCTGGCGGTGCGCGCGCTGCACCGCGCCTTCGGGCTCGACCAGCCGCCGGCCGCCCCGTAAGCTGGGCCGCAAAGGCCCGGGCGCGGGCCGCGTTCGGGCATAATGCGGGTTCTTCGGAGCGATGACCGAGTGGCCGAAGGTGCTCCCCTGCTAAGGGAGTATGCGGGCCAAAACCTGCATCGAGGGTTCGAATCCCTCTCGCTCCGCCAAAGACAGCAGCAAAAAGCCTTGAGAAATCAAGGCTTTTTGTCTTTTTGGGGCCGGGTGCGGATCACCGCGGCCGCAGCCGCGGCATCGCGACGAACCCGGGCAGCGCGGCCAGCCGCGCATGCCAGCGCTGCACCGCCGGCCAGGTGGCCGGGTCCAGCCCGGCTTCGTCCGCCACCGAGACCAGCGTCGAACACGCGATGTCCGCCAGCGTCGGCCGTCCGAGTTCCAGCCAGTCGTGCTCCGACAGGCGCTGGTCCAGCACCTTCAGCACCGCCCTGGCGCGTGCCAGCGCAATAGTTGGGTCGCCCGGCACCCTGAACGCGAGATGGTTGCGTGCGTAGCCGATGCCGTTGTTGATTTCGTTCGCGTTGAGGAACAGCCACTGCGCGACGCGGGCGCGCTCGTACGGGTCGCTGGGCCACCACTGGGTGGCGGCACGGCTTTCCGCCAGGTAGACCAGGATCGCCTGGCTGTCGAACAGCGTGCGCCCGCCGTCCACCAGCACCGGCACCTGCGCCACCGGGTTCAGGGCCAGGAACTCCGGCTGCCGGTGCTCGCCGGTGACCAGGTTCACCGTGCGTTCCTCGTAAGGGATGCCCAGCATGGACAGCAGCAGCCGCACGCGGTGCGTGTTGGCCGAAAGGGGGAAGCCGTAGAGGACGATGGACATGGGGTCTCCGGGGTGAGTGTCGGAGCAATGATAGAAACCGACCGATCGGTAGTCAAATTCGAAAGGCGCTTTCGGTGCAATTGACTACCGACCGATCGGTTGCTATTATTTGAACCATGCTTGCCTCACCCTTCACCTTCCCTTGCGGCCTGACGGTGCCCAACCGCATCGCCAAGTCCTCCATGACCGAGCGCATGGCCGATCCCGCCGGCACTCCCTCGCCGCGGCTCGTGCGCCTGTTCCAGCGCTATGCGGACGGCGGCGCCGGCTTCCTGCTCACCGGCAACGTGGTGGTCGACGGCCAGCACCTGGAAGGCTTCGGCAACGCCATCCTGGAAGACGGCCGCGGCCTGGACGCGTTCCAGGCCTGGGCCGCGGCCGGCCGTTCGCGCGGCGGCGCCATGGTGGTGCAGCTCAATCATCCCGGCCGGCAGGCGATGCGCACGGTGACGCAGGAGCCGGTGGCGCCGTCGGCCGTGGGCCTGCCCAACAAGCGCTTCTTCGCCGTGCCGCAGGCCTTGTCCGAGGCGGGCGTGCGCGGCGTCATCGACGCCTTCGTGCGCAGCGCCTGGCTGGCCGAGCGCGCCGGCTTTTCGGGGGTGGAGCTGCACGCGGCGCACGGTTACCTGCTCAGCCAGTTCCTGTCGCCGCACGTCAACCAGCGCACCGACCGCTGGGGCGGCAGCGTGGAGAACCGCGCGCGCGTGATCATCGAGATCGTCGAGCGCATCCGCGCGCGCGTGTCGGCTTCGTTCGCGGTCGGCATCAAGCTCAATGCCGGCGACTTCGTCAAGGGCGGCATGTCGCCGGAGGAGGCCACCCAGGTGATGCGCCTGCTCGACCCGCTCGGCCTGGACTTCATCGAAATCTCCGGCGGCACCTTCGAGCGGCCGGCCTCGTTCGGCCACGGCCTGCCGGAAAGCACGCTGCGCCGCGAGGGCTACTTCGTGGAAATGGCGCGCCGCGCGCGCGACGCGACGCGCGTGCCGCTGATCGTCACCGGCGGGCTGCGCTCGGCCGCGGCCATGGAGCAGGCGCTGGCCGACGGCAGCTGCGACCTGGTCGGCCTGGCGCGCCCGCTCGCGCTGGAGCCCCGGCTGCCGCGCCGCCTGATGTCCGATCCCGGTGCCCGCGCCATCTCGGTGCCGCTGCGCCTGCCCAAAGGCCCGATGGCGCCGCTGGCCGAGCTGTGGTGGCACCACGAGCAGATGGAGCGGCTGGCCAACGGCGGCGAGCCCAAGCTGTCGGCGTCGCCCAAGCTTGCGCTGCTGCGCATGACGCTGCGCGACCGCCTGCTCGCCTGGCGGCGCAAGCGCCATCTGGCGCGACAATCCGCGCTTCGGCAACTCTCCACGGACAGCGCATGAACGAGAACATGCCCAAACACATGGCGCGCGGCCACCAGCGGCGCCAGCAGGTGCTGGAGCTCGCGGTCGGCGTGGCGACGGCCGAAGGGCTGGAGGCGCTGACCATCGGCCGCGTGGCGGACATCTCGGGCTTCACCAAGGCCGGCCTGCTCGGGCATTTCAACAGCAAGGAAGAACTGCAGCTGGCCACGCTCAAGGCCGGCCGCGCATCCTTCCTGCAGGCGGTGATCGAGCCGGCGCACGCCGACGCGCCCGGCATGCAGCGCATGGCGCGGCTGCTGGACCGCTGGGTGGAACACATCGTGCGCGTGCCCGGCGGCTGCTTCTTCGCGTCGGTGGCGGCCGAGTTCGACGGCCGCGGCGGCCCGGTGCGCGACAGCATCGCCGCGATGGTGAAGGAATGGATCGGCGGGCTGGAGTTCTTCCTGAAGGAAGCCTGCGATGCCGGCCACCTGGAGCAGGGCACCGACGTGCGCGCGATGGCGTTCCGGCTGCACGGCTACGAGCTGTCGCTGAACCTGCGGCGCCAGCTGTTCGACGACGAAGGCGCGCTGCAGGAAGCGCGCGGCGCGATGCACGCGGAGCTGCGCAACGCCGCCACCCGTGCCGGCCGCCGCCTGCTGGAGCAGGAACTGGAGGCGCGGCGATGAGCGTGGTGGTGGATGCCCGCAACGGCCGGCGCGGCGACTACGCCGACTGGGTCGCGGCTTTCGAAGAGCTGTGGCGCGGCGGCCGCGCCAACGTCAACCGCTTCATGGACATCATGGGTCCGGACATCCGGCTGGTCGCGCCGGGCCTGAAGCCCACGCAGGGCAAGCCGGCCGCCACCGAGGCGTTCCGCCGCACCTTCGCGCTGCTGCCGGACCTGACCGCGCGGGTGCACCGCTGGAGCGCCGGCGCCGACGTGGTGTTCATCGAGATGAGCTTCACCGCCACCGTTGCCGGCCGCCCGTTCACCTGGCACAACGTGGACCGTTTCCTGTTCCGCGACGGCTACGCGGTGGAGCGCGTTGCGTACTTCAACCCCGCCAGGCTGCGCCGCGCCTTCCTCGGCCGCCCTGCCGGCTGGCTGCAGCTGCTGCGCCGCGCGCGCAGCGGCCTGTGACGCGATGAAGCTGTACAGCGGCCCGATCAGCATGTTCGGCGCAAAAGCCGAAGTCGCGCTGGCGGAGAAAGGCCTGCCGTTCGTGCTGGAGCTGGTGCCGTACGTGGATGGCACCGGCTACGAACCCAGGCATCCGGAGGTGCTGCGCGTCAACCCGCACAAGCGGCAGGTGCCGGTGTTGCTGGACGGCGATGTGCAGCTGTACGACTCCACCCAGATCTTCGAATACCTGGAGCACGCCTATCCCGAGCCGCCGCTGTGGCCGGCGCGGCCGGCGGACCGCGCGCATGCGCGGCTGCTGGAGCACGAGTCCGACGAGGTGTTCTTCGCGCAGGTGATCCAGCGCATGAAGCCGCGGCCGGACGATGCGGCGCACCAGCTGGCGCGCGCCGCGCGCGAACGCATCGCCGCTTACCACGAGGCAGCCGAAATGCGCATGGCCGACGGGCGGGCGTGGCAGGCCGGCGGGTTCAGCTACGCCGACATCGCCTTCTTCCTGGCGCAGCTGTTCGCCGCGCAGCTGGGCACGCCGGTGCCGCCGGACTGCACGCGCCTGCTGGACTGGCAGCGGCGCATGCAGGCAAGACCGGCCGTGCAGCCGGTGGCCGGCCGCATCGCAGACTACTTCGCGGCGCGCAACGCCGCCAGCGGCCGCAGCCCGCGCAGTCCTTCCTCCCAGCCGATCACCGGCCGGTAGCCCAGCTCGCGCCGCGCGCGCGCGGTGTTCACCGTGATCTGCTGGCCGAGGAAGCGCACCGTGGTCGGCGTGAGCGGCGAGCGCCTGTGGATGCCGGCCAGCTTCATGGCGCGCGGCAGCAGTTCGGCCAGCAGCTTGGCCAGCCCGAACGGCATGGAGGTGGCCGGCGCGGCCAGGCCGTCGACGTCCAGCTGCGCCTGCACGAAATCCTTCAGCGGCATGGCCTGGTCGTCGGCGATCCAGTAGGTGCGGCCCGGCACGCCCTGTGTCGCGGCCAGCAGCAGGCCGTGCACCGCGTTGTCGATGTGGCAGACCGACACCTTGTGCTCGCCGCGCGCGATCCAGCGGAAGCGCCCGCTGCGCACCAGCCCCGCCACCACAGGACGGAAGGTGTCGCCGTTGCCCCAGAGGTAGGGGAAGCGCACGATCACCTTCTCCAGGTCGGGCGGGTCGGCCTCCACCACTTCCTCGCAGCGGATGCGGCTGGCGCTCAGCACGCCCACCGGCTTGCCGCGCCCGCGCGCCTCGTCCCAGTCCACCACCGGGCCGCTGCCGATGGTGACGCCGGTGCCGCTCACGTAGACCACGCGGCGCACGCCGGCCGCGCGCGCGGCGGCCAGGATGTTGGCCGTGCCCCGCACGTTGACGCGCCAGGCGCGGTCGCGGTCGTGGTCCGGCAGCCAGGCCGCCGCGTGGAACACCGTGCCGCAGCCGCGCATGGCGGCGCGCAGCACGGACACGTCGTCCAGGTCGCCCAAGGCGGGCTCGGCGCCGCGCGCGCGCACCCGCGCGGCGCTGTCCTGGCTGCGCGCCAGCGCGCGCACCGGCACGCCGTGCCGCGCCAGCGCCTCGATCAGGTGGCCGCCCAGGAATCCGGATCCACCGGTGACGAATGCCGCTGTGCTGTCCATGCCGTTCTTTCCGTTGTGGTGAGTTGGTTTGATGCATATACTACCGATCGGTTGGTAGTAATGCAATCGACCGTATCCCGAAACCCCTTTCCAGGAGACCCGCATGTCCACCAGTGCTCCCATGACCGCCGACGCGCTGTTCCAGCGCTACGCGCAGACCTTCCGCTCGCGCGACGTCGAGGCCATCGGCCGGCTGCACACCGAGCAGTCGCGCTTCCAGCTGCATTCCGGCGAGCAGCCGGTGGTGGGCCGCGCGGCGATCCAGGAGCGCTTCGCGCGCTTCTTCGCGCAATGGCCCGAGATGGATTTCGTGGTCAAGCGCGTGCTCACCGGCTCCAGCCACTGGGTGCTGGACTGGGCGCTCACGGCGCGCCTGCCGGGCGCGGGCGGCGGCACGCGGCAGGTCCAGTTCGACTGCATCGACCTGGTCACGGTGGACGCCGAGGGCCTGGTCGCCGCCAAGGACACCTTCGTCGACCTGGTGCAGGTGCAGGCCGCGCTCAAGGCGGCTGCCGCACCGCAGGCCGCCGCCGCGGCGTGAGGTTCGTCTACCACCTGGCGGAGGAGGCCAACTGGCCCTTCATCCAGCAGGAGGGCCTATGGCCCGCGCAGGCCCTGCTGGAACGCCCGGCGGTGCCGCGGCCGCTGCGCGCGCCGGGCCAGTACCGCGGCGACAACCTGGTGCTGCCCGACGGCCGCATGCTGCGCGACCAGCGGCCGATGCCGCCGGCCGCGCTGGCCGGCTGCCTGGACCCGTCGATGGCGCCGTGCGACTGGTATGCGCTGGTCAACCGCAAGGTGTTCTTCTGGTGGAACCTGGAGCGGCTGAACCGGCACCGTGCGGCCTGCGGGCGCCGGGCGCAGCGGGTGCTGGCGGTGGACCTGCAGGCACTGCTGGGGCGGTACGCGGCGACGGCCAGCGTGGCGCCGATCAACACCGGCTACGCGCTGCGCAAGGCGGCGCGCCGGGGCGCCTGGACCTTCGTGCCGTTCGCGCAATGGGAGCGCGATGCCTGGGCCAGCCACGCGCAGCACGGCGCCCGGCGCCCTGCCACGCACGCGCCCGCGGAGTTCACCGTGGACGGCTGCATCCCCGACATCTTCTGCTACGTGGACGACGTGAAGGCGCTGCAGCCGTTCGAGCCCTGCGCCTTGACCTGACCCTCGACAAGGGCTCTGCCATCGGCGCAGAATCCCGACCCCGGCAGGCATCCGCCCTCCGGGGTTTCGTTTTTTCAGGCTCCCCCATGCGCACCTACGACAAGTTGATCGCCACGATTTCCGACCGCCGGAGCGTGGACCCCGTGCGCCGGCGCTCCGGCCGCCCGCATCCCCCGCGCTAGCCCTTCAGGCGAATCGACCTGAGGGCTGCGCTCACCCTCAAGTCAAGCAAGAAAGATTCGCCATGAACACGACACCCAGGAACCTGCGCAACATCGGCGTCATCGCCCACGTCGACGCCGGCAAGACCACCACCACCGAACGCATCCTTTTCCACACGGGCGAAAGCCACCGCATGGGCGAGGTGCACGACGGCACGGCGCGCATGGACTTCGACCCGCAGGAACGCAAGCGCGGCATCACCATCCACAGCGCGGCCGTCACGGTGCACTGGAAAGGCACGCGGATCAACCTGATCGACACGCCCGGCCACATCGACTTCAACGTCGAGGTGAACCGGTCGCTGCGCGTGCTGGACGGCGCCGTGGTCGTGTTCGACGGCGTCGCCGGCGTGGAGCCGCAGACGGAAACCAACTGGCGCCTGGCCGACAGGTACGGCGTGCCGCGCATCGCCTTCATCAACAAGCTCGACCGCACGGGAGCGGATTTCCTGCGCGTGCTTGCCATGATGGAAGAGCGCCTGGGCGCCAAGGTGCTGCCGCTGCAGCTGCCGATCGGCGCCGAGGGCGAGTTCCGCGGCGTGGTGGACCTGCTGGCCATGCGCGCCCTGGTGTGGGTGCGCGACGACGCCAGCGAGCCGTACAGCGAGACCGACATTCCGGTGCATCTGCGCGAGCTCGCCGAGCGCTGGCGCGGACGCCTGCTGGAGGCCGTGGTCGAGTACGACGAGGCCGCATTGGCGGCCTACCTGAACGGGCAGCCGGTGGCCGTGGACCTGCTGCGCGCCTGCATCCGGCGCGCCGTGCTGCTCGGTTCCGTGGTTCCCGTGCTGGCCGGGTCGGCCTTCAGGAACCGTGGCGTGGAGCCCTTGCTCGATGCCGTCGTGGCCTACCTGCCGGCGCCGGAGGACATCCGCCGCGCCGAGGGTGAACCGCAATCGGACGCCGACGGGCCGCTGGCAGCGCTCGCCTTCAAGGTCGTCACCGACGATTACGGGGCGATGGTGTTCGTGCGTGTCTACCGCGGCCGGTTGCGGCCGGGCGACACCGTGCTCAACACGGCCACCGGCCGGACCGAGCGCGTCGCGCGGCTGTACGAAGTGCACGCGGACGATCGCATCGAGCGCGATGAACTGCGCGCGGGTGACATCGCGGCAGTCGTCGGGCTGAAGGACACGCTGACCGGGCACACGCTGTGCGATCCGAGGCACGTGGTGCAGCTGGAATCGATCCGCGTGCCGGAGCCGGTGATCGACGTGGCGATCGAGCCCAGGGCGCGGGCCGACGCGCAGTCGCTGGCCAAGGCGCTGCACGCGCTGCTGCGCGAAGACCCGAGCCTGCGCATGCGGCAGGACACCGAGACGGGGCAGACCATCCTGTCCGGTATGGGCGAGCTGCAGCTGGAGGTGACGGTGGAGAAGCTGCGCGCGCGCCACGGCGTGGAGGTGCAGGTCGGCCGGCCGCAGGTGGCTTACCGCGAGACGCTCACGCGGGCCGCGCAAGTGCACCACGTGCACAAGAAGCAGACCGGCGGCCCGGGCCAGTTCGCCGAACTGCGGCTGCGCTTCGCGCCGCTGGCGCGCGGCGAAGGCATCCGTTTCGCCAGCGCGATCGTCGGCGGTGCGATTCCGCGGGAGTTCATTCCCGCGGTGGAGCAGGGCGTGCGGCGGGCGGCGCAAAGCGGCGTGGTGGGCGGCTTTCCTGTCGTCGACTTCGAGGCGACGCTGGTGGACGGCGGTTTCCACGAGCGCGATTCATCGGCGCTGGCTTTCGAGCTGGCCGCGGCGGCGGCAACGCGGCAGGCCTTCGTGCAGGCCGGGGCGCAGCTGCTGGAGCCCATGATGGCCGTCGAGGTGGTGACCCCAATGGAGCACGTGGGCGACTGCATCGGCGACCTGCTGCGCCGGCGCGGCACCGTGCGGGGCCAGGAGCAGCGCGGCAACGCGGCGGTGATCGACGCGCTGGTGCCGCTGGCCGGGATGTTCGGCTACATCGGCAGCCTGCGGGCGCTCACGTCGGGGCGTGCGCAGTACGCGATGCAGTTCGAGCGGTATGCGGCGGCGCCGGCGAAGGTCGCTGCCGAGGTCGTTCAGCGCTGAGCGGCGTGGAAGGATGCGGGCAGGGTTGCCCGCGTCTTTTCTTCCCATTCGCCGCGAAAAGGGCTATTGCACGATCTCGGCGATGCCGAGCAGATTCCTTCGGTGTCGCGAAACCATGCAGCCCCCTCACTGGTGCTCTTGCTTGAATAGCCCGTCGAGGCGAACAGGCAGAACACACCCGATGCGCCTTCGTACCGCAGGCTTCGCAAATCGCGTGCGCGTGTGTCGGGTCCTTGAGGGAGTCGCGGTAGATTTGCCGCCCGGCTTCCGGGAACACGTGCGCGGGAGTTCCCCAACCCGACAGGGCGCTGTTGACGATCGCGTCGCCGGTATGCATGAGCAGTTGTTCCGGCAGCGGCTCATCCTGCGCGAGCAGACTCCACGGCCAGCACCTCAGCGTGAATTGCGCATCCGCCCGTTCCCAGCAGACGGCCGTCGGCGGCACATCAAGGACAGCCAGCTGGCGCACGGACTCCGGCGCGTCGAGGGCGAGTGCTGCAGCAACGATAGAGGGGGGGAATAAAGCAGATGCCCTGGCCGGTTGGCGTGCGCATTGGTCGAACCGCACTACCCGAAGATCAACGATGGTCCTAGGCGCCGGCGGGTGGACTGACGAGATCACTGTCTGCAAGTTGCACCACCTGCCGAACAGCATGAGTTGGGAGAGCGTATCTTAGAGGCGTGGGCGCGCCTGCAGGCGCAAGGCTTCCGGCTGAGCACGCACGATCGTGGACACCACGCTAATCGCCGCGCCCGGCTCGACAAAGTATGCAAGGGCTTGACCACGCAGCTTCTCCCTGGCCCAGGAAGTGGAAAGTGAACATTGCCTCCAGTAGTTCTAATCTACGGGCTCAAACTGCGTAGTCAGTTGGACTTGCATGTGGGTCAAATACGCGGCAGATAGTTTGAGAGGCATGGTGCACCGACCGGGACGCTGTGCATCGCGCGTTGTCGCTGTTGCAGCAGACCTTCGGGCGTGCGCGATTGTCTTGAATGTCCTGACCATGCAGGGCTCTCCCCTGTTAACTTTGACAGGAGTGAGAAGGCAGTCACCCTCAAGTTCGACGAGATTTGCATAGGGCATGGAAGGTGCTCACTCTCACTTACAACGAACCGATTGCCTCTGCCACACACTTGTCATAAAACTGTCCTCAGAAAAGGGAGCAGCAGTGCGAAATCAAGGGCCAT
The DNA here is from genome assembly GCA_040384685.1 of Pseudomonadota bacterium. Classification (GTDB taxonomy): domain Bacteria; phylum Pseudomonadota; class Gammaproteobacteria; order Burkholderiales; family Burkholderiaceae_C; genus Ramlibacter. Next base: position 127,518 of record JAZKIV010000016.1, read on the forward strand.
CCATCGACAGAGACATGCCCGTCCTCGCGATCGGCGTGTTTGATCTCTTTCACAAAGGTCATGTCGAACTTCTTCGCCAAGCCAGGGAGTTGGGCAGCCGGCTCGTTGTCGTGATCAACGGGGACGAGTTCACCGCACGCTACAAGCGCCGCCCCAGCATCAATGAGGAAGACAGGCTGCACGTCGTTCGTAGCTGCAGGCATGTGGACGACGCTGTCATCGCCCACGGCGCCAATGCGCGTCCATACATCGAGCGGTACGGCATCCGCATAGTCGTGCACGGGGACGACTGGGAGCATAGCTCCTACATGAAGCAGATTTGCTTGGACGAAGACTATCTGCGCAGCCAGCGGGTCGAATTGCGCTATATCCCGTACTACCGCGGCGAGAGCACCTCCGCGATCATCAACCGGATCAAGCGTTCGGACTGAATGGCACGAAAGGCATCTCCATGCGAACGCCAATTCTGAATGTCGTCGAGAGTGAGCAGGCTGCTGCCGCCTGTGTTATCGCCCACCTGGTTGCGCTAAGCGGATCGAGGTCCCGGGTGCTGTGTATCTCCGGTGCCGGACCCACCCTCAAGCTGGCAGAGGCCCATGCCCGCATCGTGGGACGTGCAATCTTCGTGGTGCAGGCCACCACGAAAGAGCCGACGCTAGCCAGCGTCCGCTCCATCGCCTCCCAGGCACAAGAACACGCAGCGACGGCAGTCTTGAGTGTGGGTGGGGGCAGTGTCGTCGACGTATCCAAGGTGGTTGCGTTCGAACTGAACCTTCCCCACGTGGTCCTGGCGGCCGCGCTATCCAGCGATGCGATTGCTTCGCCGATCGCTGTTCTGCGTGACTCCCATACCGGACGCAAGAACAGTCAAGGCTACGCGGCGCCAGATGCGGTAGTTGTGAATACCGAACTCACCATTCAAGCGCCGCGGCACCTTACCTGCTCCGGGATCTTTGACGGTCTGTCGAATGCTTCGGCGCTCCTAGACGTGGCCCTGGCGGCGGGTGCCGGTAGGCACACGCGTAATGTGGCATCCGAGGAGCTCTCCCGGACCGCCTACCGACTCCTTCTGGGATTGACGGCCCAGAACTGCGCGGAGCGGACGTCCCATGCGGTACTGGCCGAATCGCTCGCGCTGTCGGGCAAAGCGATGCTCATGTGCGGTACCTCCGTGCCGTGCAGCGGCGCCGAGCACCTGGTCAGCCATGCCTTGGACTTCCTGGGGCTAGGCCATGGGACGCACGGCATCCAAGTCGGCGTCGGGACAGTCTTTTGTCATCACCTTCGGCTCGCCTGCGGCTTGCCAGGCATCGAGCCGCAGGTGATGGAAACCCTAGACGAATTCAAGGTCGCGTATCTCCATCCGCGCCATCTGGGTATCTCAAAGCCGAATTTCCTGCGGGCAGTCGCAATCGCAGCCGCTATGCGTCCCAACAGGTATTCGGTCTTGAGCGAGGCGTCCTCGGCGATGTTCGAGGAGGTCTACGAATCGGCATTCGAGGAACGAATGGCGCCGCAGCCAGCGGCGTCTACGAAGTCTGCGCACGCCGTTCTGGGTTAGCAAATCGAGCGCTGGCGAGATCGGCGCAAGAACGAGATGGTGTTTTGATTTTTCAGGGGGAAAGATGATGCAAATCGAGCGTTCAGCCGCCGATCGCGGGGCTTACCTGCTGGACAAGCTGCGCAATCCGCGCTTCGACTATCTGGGCAAACTCTTCCGGCAGGGCGGGCGCGATGCGCTGCGAGACCTCGTCGCGGGTAACGCCCGGGCCCCGCTGGTCGTGGACTTCGATCCAACTACCGCCTGCAATTTCAGTTGTCCGGAGTGCATCAGCGCGGACCTGTTGAACAAGGACAAGATTCCCAGCGAGCGCATCGATGAGCTCATGCGAGAGTTCGCCGCCGCTGGCGTGCAGGGCATCGTTTTCATCGGCGGTGGCGAGCCCCTGGCGCACGCCTGCATGCCCAAGCCCATCCGCCAAGCCTACGAACTGGGGATGTCGGTGGGCCTGACCACCAACGGGAGTCTCATCCCTCGGCACCTGGGCACCCTGGCAGAATGCTGCCATTGGACGCGCGTGTCCATGGACGCCGGCAGCGAGAAAACCTTCCTCATCTTTCGCCCCAACAAGATCAAGAACTCGTTCAACTTGATCGTCAAGGGGATGGAGGATCTCGCAAAGGCCAAGCAGGGCGCCCTGGGCTACAGCTTCGTGCTGATGAACCGGTTGGAGGGCGGGAAACTCCTGTCCAATGCCTCTGAGGTATATGAGGCCGCCCGCTTGGCCAAGTCCATCGGCTGCGACTACTTCGAGCTCAAGCCCATGCTGGACATGCACCATTCCCTCATCCCATTTGCCGGCCGCACTGCCGACGTCGTGAGGGAGGAGCTGGAAAAGGCGACTTCACTGTGCGGGGATGGATTCGACGTCGTCACCACGGCTTCCATCTTCCACATGGAGCGAAACACTTCCACTAGCCAGGTGAAGACCTACCACACCTGCCCGACCATGGAGCTGCGCACGACCGTTACGCCCAGCGGCATCTATCCCTGCGCCTACCACCGGGGGCGGGAAGATCTTAAGCTTGGCACAGTCTACGATGGTCCATTCAATGTGTTCTGGATCAGCGATGAGCGCAGGGAGGCGGCGGCGAAGGTGGATCCCACCGAGCATTGCTCCTTCTATTGCGCCCGACATCGGATGAACCAAGTCGTTCTGTCCCTGGCGGACTTGAAGCGCGAGGGCATCGATCTGCTCTCGTACATCCGGGAGGTCGAGGTATTGGACGTCTTCATATGAGGAGTTCGCTGCCCATCATTCCTTTGGACGCGGCGTGCTCGTGTCTGACGGTCGTGCGAGCCAAGCGCGAGGCCTATGTCGAGGACGGGTATTTCCGGGAGGGTTGGCACCACGTCTCTGCGGCCTGGGGAGCGGAAGTGTTCGACATGCTGGAGCGGGTGGCGCTCATCCTCTTCAAGCCGGAGGCGCTTGCCACCTCCAGGGACTTGGCGGTGCCGGCTATCCTCGGGGAGTTCGACATGGCCGTGGCCGCCACGGCGCTGGTCTGTTACGACTCGCGGCTGCTGCAATCGATCTGGCACTACAACATCTCTGTAGCCACGATCGACAGGCTGGTCATCCAGACCCGATATGCGTGCCCCAGCCGCTCTTATCTGCTGGCTGTGGTGGGGCGCAGGGGCCAAGTGCCCGTCAGTGTCCGCTTGAAGCGCCTCAAGGGCTCGGCCAGCAGTGCCCCGGCGTCTGCCACTCTGCGCGGCCGTCTGGGCAGCCCAAACGGGCTTCTGAACTTCCTACACACCTCGGAAGAGCCGGCCGACTTCGTGCGCGAACTCGCGATCAGCCTGCCGTGGGCCGAGCGTCAGCGGGTCCTTAACGCCCTGAAGCTCGCGTTGACGGGCACTGAGCCGGCACTCAAGCCCTCGACGCCGAAGGTTCCGCGCCGCAAGATGCAACTGGAGCTGAACCGCGCTGTCCGGCGTCTGGCGGACAAGCTGGGCGTGGCCAGCGAGGGCGATGACCAGCTGCGTGCCCGGCGGGAGGCGGTGCTGCACTACGTGAAAGCGGCCCGCAACGGCCAGGCCCAGTTCCGTGCCGAGGAGTTCGCGGCGCATCTGGAGGGCTTCTCGCTGCCCGAGCCGGACCTCGACCTCTATGTGCTATGCACCTATCTGATCCCTTTCAATCGGGAGGGCAGGGCACCACTGGCGACCGAAGACGACCTTGCCGTCTGGGAGCATCGCACGTGACTGCCTCCGATTCCAGGTTCCTTTACTTCTTCCTTTTTCTGCCCCAGGGAATGATCGTTCCTTTCCTCACGCCGTGGATGGTAGCCAAGGGCATCCCCATGGCCATCGCGGGCGGACTACTCGCCTTCAGTTACCTCTCCAAAGCTATTGTCAACCCCTACGTCGGGCGACTTTCTGATCGGATCGACCCCTTGGTGCTTCTGCGGGTCATGGCGCTGGGCACGGCGCTCCTGTACCTCGCGCTGCCGCTCGCCGGCTGGCAGGTTGCGATCGTCATCATCGCCGCCGTCTACCTGGTACAGCCCGGGATGTACCCGATTTGCGAGCGGGTCGCGGCCGACATCGTCCTGCGCACTGGCGCAAGCTACGGGCGCATGCGCCTTTGGGGGTCCACCGGCTTCGCCGTCGGCGGCGTGGTCTTCGGCTGGGCTGCGGGCTCCACCGGCCTGGAGTCTCTGAACAGCTGGATCGCCGGATGCTTCCTTGCGGCTTGCTTGCTTTGTCTTTTCATCGGGCGCCCTGTCACCGCCAAGCGCGCGGTGGGTGGCCTGTCGGACTTCCGCAGCCTGAAGGGCCATGCGGGCCCGGTCTTCGCTGGGTCCCTGTGTCAGGCGAGCAACGCCTTCCTCTATTCTTTTGGCGGTCTTTACCTCCTGACCCATGGCTGGCAGACCCATGAGGTCGCGCTCCTGTGGAGCTTGGGCATCGCCTTCGAGATTGCGGCGCTCTCGGCTCCCCTGGACCGGCTGAGACTCGGTCCACAACAGATGCTGGCCCTCTCGGCCACGTTCACGGCCGTGCGCTGGACCATCTTCGCGTTCTCCACCTCGTTCGCGGTCTTGGCGGTTGCGCAGGTGTTGCAGGCCTTCACTATCGGAGTGAACAACACGGCTTTCATGAGCTACGTGAATAGCCGTGCAGTGGACGAACGCATCCGAGGCTCCCTCATCGGCACCTACGGAGCCCTGGCCAATGGGCTCTTAATGGGCAGCCTGGTGCTGGTCAGCAGCCTGCTGTACCCACTCATCGCGCAGTACTGCTTCGCCGTGATGGCCCTGGCCGCGCTTGTTGCCGGCGCCATTGCCTTGGTTTCGATTCCACCCGCCATGGGTAGCAGACCCGTACGTTATGGAGGCTAAGCATGGGAAAAGCCGTTCAACTCGAGACCTGCCTCGCCGGCATCCCGGACTTCGACTGGGACAACCTCGCCAGCTGCCTGCAGCAGCTGGACAAGATGTTCGACCGAGTTCTGCAGTCCAGGGAGCAGTTCAACGAGCTGCTGGACTCGGCCCTGCGGTGTCCAAAACGCTCCAAGCTGCATGAAACCGATGAAGTGCGAACGCGCTTCGTGCTTTGGGACCATCCCAGGGGGAATTTCCGGCTCCGTCTGCATTTCTGGAAGCCCACGGCGCCGCGGATCATCCACTCCCACCGCTTCGACTTCGCCGCAAGAATCCTGGATGGCGGCTATCGCCGCACCGTCTACACCTGCGCGGACGACCTCTTTCCCAAGGAGCTGGTCTATGCTCCGCAGCGCACCATGGACGTGGATGAGGTGCCGGGAGCTTTGCGCGGCAAGCTCGGCTCCATCGATAACATCTACAGCCACCACCTCGGCAAGGGCCAGAGCTACATCCAGACCTGCAACCCGAAGATCCTGTCGGACACTGTCCCCGACGGCGAGACGGTCTCTCTCTTCGTGCGGGGGCCCGCCAGGCATGACCGCGCCTTTCAGTGGGATCCGGACCTTCGAACCGTGATCTGGAAGCGAGGGGAGAAGGACCTGAGCGCTGCAGAGAGCCAGACGCTCAAGCTGCCGGATGGCGCCGCCACTCCATTCGTGCGGCGGCTGGAGGGCTTAGACGTCTTCGCCCATATCTAGTTTGCTCGCCTGACCTGTGCCCACCGCCAAGAACTCGCATGCACCAGTACAAACGCCAGCTGCGGCCCGTCGACAGCCTCTTCAGCGTCTTCAGAGCGGTCGCCTATCGGCTTCCACTGACCCTTCTGAACTGGGTAGTCCAGCGCTTCTTTCGCGCCGAGAAGCACCGGTGGATCTTCATGAACCAGAACCGGGAACTGACGGGCAACCTGCTGTATCTCTTCGAGCATGTGAGGCAGCACGAGCCCTCGGTGAGCGCCAAGCTGATGCTTTTTGACAAATCGCTCGCCGAAAAGCTCGTCCGCCGCTATGGGCAGGAGACGGCGATGTACGCCTGGTCGTGGGATGCGCTTCAGGCTTTTTTTGGAAGCGGCGTCGTCGTAATCGCCTACGGCATGGTCGCCAACGCCTTCTTCCCTTATGTGCTGTCTCGCCGGACCAAACTGGTGGTTAACCTCTGGCATGGCGTTCCCTTGAAGCGGGTGGGCTACCAAGCTCGGCACTCCTTCGAGCGCCAGCGGCACTGGGAGAGGCAGCACTACTCGAAGATGGTGGCCTCCTCCAAGTTCGAGCAGCTGGCTTTCGCGGCTTGCTTCCAGATGAACATCGATGACATCTGGATCAGCGGTGTCCCGCGAAACGACCCCTTGTGCCAACCCGCCCGCCCGCTTGCGGCTGAACTGCCTGCCGGCGCCAAGGTGATCCTCTATGCGCCCACCTGGCGCGACGGTGCTGAGGACGCCAAGCTCTTTCCATTCGAGGGCGTTGACTTGGCCTACCTGAACGCTTGGCTGGGGGAGCGATCCGCCGTGCTGCTGGTGAGGTTCCACTACATTGAGCGAGCAGCCACGTTCGAGAGCTTAGGAAACATCATTCACGATGACGGAGCCCGCTTTGGGGAGGTGCAGCAGATTCTGGCCAACACTGCCGTCCTCATCACGGACTATTCCTCCATCTATTTCGACTACCTGCTGCTGGATCGCCCCATCGTCTTCATCCCGTACGACGCCGTGGAGTACGAGATGCGCCGCGGCTTCATGTTGCCCTACGACTGGGCGACCCCCGGCCCTAAGGTGAAGACCTGGGACGAGTTCCTGGTCGCGCTGGATCGGGCGCTGGACAACCCCGACCACGACGAGCCCAGGCGCAAGGAGGTGCGTGACTTCACCCATGCACATGCTGACGGCAAGGCTTCACAACGCATTTGCTCCGAGATACGCGGGGAGCTGGAGGGGCGATGAGCGACTTCGAGACTTCTTACGTCGGGCAACTGCGAAAGGTGGTGGGCTCTCTGCCTCTGCTCGTTCCAGGCGTTCGCGCCGTGATCGAGGACACGAAGGGGCAACTCCTGCTGCAGCGAAGGTCCGACTTCGGGATCTGGGGCCTTCCGGGCGGCAATTTTGAGTTCGGGGAGGCGGCGCAGGAGGTCCTTGCCCGTGAAATCCTGGAGGAGACCGGCTTGCGGGTCTCAAAGGCCGAAGTCTTTGGCTACTCATCTAACCCTGAGATCGAGACCATCACCTTTCCGAACGGCGATGTCTGCCATTTCCAGGTCCTTCTCTTTCATGTGACCGAGTTCTCCGGGCAACTGCAGCACGACGCGGAAAGCCTGGAGCTGCGCTGGGTGGCGAAGGAAGGCTGGCGAGCCTTTGAGATGCTTGCAAACATGGCGGCGACCCTAGAGGCGTTCCGAACCTACAAGGCTCAGGGAGGATTCCAGTTCTTATGAACGCATCCACCGCGGTGCAGGCCGGGACGGATCATGACGCGCGCCTGATGCGCCTGTCGCTGTGGCTGGGAGCGCTGGACTCTCTCCAGCTGAACGTTTCCACGCTGCGGCCGGCGTCCTCGGATGCCAGTTTCCGCCGCTATTTCCGGGTAGAGGACGCGGGCGGCGCCACCTATGTGGTGATGGATGCGCCGCCCGGGCTGGAAGACTGCGCGCCCTACATCAAGGTGGCCCGGCTCCTGGCGGCGCAGGGTGTGCGCGTTCCCAAGATTTTCGCCGGCGATGAACGACTGGGTGCGCTGGTCCTGAGCGACCTCGGGAGCCATACCTACACGCAGGCTTTCACCCAGGGCGTGAGCCAGCCGCAGTTCCGGGCCATGTGGCAGGCGGCGATCAGCGAGATTCTGCTGATGCAAGGCACGCCGACTCAGGACTTGCCCGCCTACGAGCGTGCCGACCTGCGTAAGGAGCTGAATATCTTCATCGATTGGTACTGGCAACACCACCTCGGCGCGGGGGAGGTCTCATCCACCTGTCTTGAGGCTCTGGACCGCATCGCGCAGCAGGTCGCAAGGCAGGAACGATGCTTCGTGCACCGGGACCTTCACTCCCCGAACCTGATCTGCTCGGCCGGCTCACCGGTGCCGGGGAACGTGGATTTTCAGGACGCCGTGGATGGTCCCTACACCTACGACCTCGTTTCGTTGGCGACCGATGCCCGGTGGACTTGGTCAGTCCCGCAGCAAGAGGAGGCGATTGCGTACTTCTGGGGCCACCCAGCAAGGCGAGTCCGCTGGGATCGCGGCTTCTCAGAGTTCCGCCGCGATTGCGATTGGACAAGCGCGCAACGCAATCTGCGGATTGCCGGGGTGCTTTGCCGCTTGGCCTATCGGGACGGCAAGCCCGCCTACTTGGCGCATCTGGACCGTGTGCTCGATTACTGTCGGCAGGCCGTGGTCCGCCTCCCCGAGCTTGCGCCGCTGGCGCAACTGCTGGGAGGACTGGCGTGATGCAGATGCTCGCCCCGCAAGTCGCCGACCTGGATGTGCGGTGGCGGCAGGCGGTCCTGTCAGTCGGACAGGGACCGGCGTCCTCGGCCGACCCGTATGAGCTGGAAGTCTCAAGCCTGAGGGCATGGAGCCTCCAAAGCGACAAGCGGGGCTCCTTGCAGGTGCTAGGCGTAGCCGGGCCCGGAGCAGTGGGCAAGACCTCCATGCGCGCTCGGCTGGTGCAGGCTGGATGCACTCCAGTCCTCAAGAGCACCTCCCGGCCCGCTCGCCCAGGCGAAGTGGAGGGCAAGGACTACTTTTTCGTGCCGGATGGCGCGATCCGAGATCACCCCGAAAACTACCTCTACACCCGTTTCCTGCGCGGCCGCGGTTGGTATGCTGTTGCCCGGGAGATTTGGGGACAGGCACTGACAACCGGGCGGCCACTGCTGATCGAGGAGAGCCCGCTGCAGCTGCGGCGAATCCTTGCCGCCGGTGGCGAATCCGGACTTATCGTCTATATGATGCCGCCGGCGCCCATGGGCGAAACGCTGGTTCAGCGCTACGTACAACGAAACGGCGGCGTTTGCGACACGGACTCGTCCAGCACGCTGGGAACGCGACAGGTCGAGGAGTTCCTGGAGGCGCGGGACATGTTCTTGGCGCAGGAACCTATCATCTTTCTGGTGAACGACGCCTTGGAGCGTGTCGTCACCGTGCTTTGCGACATTTTCCGAATTCAAAGGGATGCGATATGAGCAGCGGCGGTGTTTGCCTGAGCTACGACGACTGGTTCGTCGACGAGTGGAGCGCTGCGGCCCCCATCTTTGAACACTACGGCGCGCGTGCCACGTTCTACGTGGCCAGGATGGAAAGCTTGACCCCCCGCCAGATCGACAAGCTGCTGGACCTGCAGAAGCGTGGACACGAGATCGGCTCGCACACCTCCTCGCATGCGAAGGCCGCCTCTTACCTGCTGACCCGAACCGTGGAGCAGTATATGAATGAGGAAGTGGACAGGGGCCTGGCCTTCCTGCGAAGCAGGGGTTTCAAGGTGACAAGCTTTGCCTATCCTCACCACGAGTTCGTCACGATGCTCGATCCCTTGCTTCTGGAGCGCTTTGACATTTTGCGTTACCGCTGGGATGGTCCGCTTCTGCAGGACCGCTTGTACGAGCCGGGCACCGTGCGGGTCGTGAACGTCGCCGGCTCCCTGGACCTTACTGGGACCAAGGTTTCGAGCGCGGACACCGACGCCATACTGCGTGCCGCGCAGCAAGCGCAGCGGGTGGCGGTCTTCTGCGGCCACAACATCGGAAGCGCCGGCCCCAAGGGAACGCACTACTGTACCCAGGCGGACCTGGAGACCTTCATTGCCGATATCGCTCGCCGAGACCTAAAGTTTCACTGCGTGCGAGAAATGGCTGCGGGATGCTAGAGCGCGTCGTCGAGGTCAAGCTACGCATTCCAGGCGGCGCGCTGGAGTCGGTGCGCCGAACACTTAAGGAACGCTGTCGCCTCGTTCAGACGGTGACGCAAAAGGATGTGCTCTACCAGGTGCCTCAGGGCCTTTTGAAGCTGCGGCAATCACAGCCGGGCCAGAAGGAGCTCATCTGGTACGAACGGCCTGATGTCGCGGGGTTGAAACTCGCGGTCTCCAAGCGGTTCTACACCGATCAGCCCGACCAATTGCACGCGGTACTGGAGGCCGCACTGCCCATCAAGGCCAGCCTGACCAAGGAGCGCTGCTTCTATGACTTCGAGGGCGTCGAGATTCACCTCGACAACGTGCCCGGCTTGGGGTTTTTTCTGGAAGTCGAAATCAGGCTTGAAGCCGACGCCCCGGAGCCTCCCGCGCAGGCGCGGATCACCGAGGCGCAAAGGACACTCGGATTCGTTGGCTTCCCCGTCGAGCGGGCGACCTATTCGGCTATGTTGGAGGCCAAGCGAAATGCAGACCAGCGTTCCGCGAGTTGAACTTGCGCCCGGCCTGTCGGTGTCGCGCCCGGCGGTAGGGATGTGGCGCGCGCACCTCATCGACTCAGACCAGCAGCTGGCGCGCTGGATCGAACACTGCCTCGACCTGGGTCTCACAACCTTCGACCACGCGGCCGTCTACGGGAAGGCGCAGACCGAAGAGCGCTTTGGCAGCATCTTGGTGCAGAACCCATCGCTTCGCCGCCAAGTTCAGATCATCACCAAATGCGGCATCGCGACGCCTTCGCTTGTCTCAGGCATTGGGGAGGTGTACTACGACAGCAGCGCAGAGCATATCCATTGGTCCGTGGACAGGTCGCTCAAGCAGCTGCGGGTTGAGCAGATTGACCTGTGCTTGCTGCACAGGCCCGATCTTCTGATGGACGTCGAAGAGACGTTCGCCGCCATGGGCGCGTTGGTCGCTGCCGGCAAGGTCGCTCACTGGGGTGTCTCCAACTTCGATGTGGAGTTGACCCTCGCCCTGGCAAGCCGTTTTCCGGGCCTGATTCGCGTCAATCAGGTGGAGCTGTCGCTTCTGGCGCCCGCGCCAATCGTGCAGGGCGAGGTGCTCAGGCTGCAGATGGCGGGCATCGCTACCATGGCTTGGTCGCCGCTGGCCGGCGGGGCGCTCACGTCCAGCCTGGTGAAGGATCTCGATCCGCAGCTCTTGCGGGCGCTGAACGAAATGGCAGATACGTACGGCGTCTCGGATGTGGCAAGCATCGCATTGGCATGGCTCCTGCGCCATCCTGCTTGTTTGATCCCTGTGGTCGGCACCTTCAATCCGAGAAACCTGGAGGCAATCGTGCTGGCCACCGGCCTGTCCTTGTCCAAGTCAGACTGGTACAGGCTCGCCGCAGCAGCGGGGCACAAGGCAATCTAGCTGGCGCAGCAAGCGGGCTTGACACTCAGGTTGGCTGTTTGTCCTTCAGCCAGCGAGAGAACACGCCGAATTGACGCACCCTTTCTGCTGGAGGGCGTTGTCGGAAAATTTGATCTTGCGTCAGCTCAAGAATGAACAGCGCCGCTCGAGAAAAGCCGCTTCTGGACTCGTGGTCCGAGAGGCTTGTTCGTTGGCACGCGGTGGGTAAGCTCCCGGTGATCCCCCCTTGACTACTGCCCCTGTACGGGCTACCAGTTGTCCACTTCGTCGGTGAACTGGTCGTCTGACCGTGAACGTGCGGGCAAGGCTTGCCGCGCACCGCTCCACATGTCGCCGGTCTGCGGAAATCCGTGCAGCAGCAGCAAAGGCTGTCCCTGGCCTGCGCGCCGGACGAAAATCCCGGCGCCTGCGACATCGACATCGACATGCTCGGCCAGCCACTGCACGCTCATTTCTCATTATGGCGACGTCGGGCATGTCATGGCAGCAGGATGCCGCGGTCGACGCTGCGGATGTCGGTGCGCCCGCAGAACGCCATCGACAGGTCGAGTTCCTTCCTGATGATCTCCAGCGCGCGCGTCACGCCTGCTTCGCCCATGGCGCCCAGCCCGTACAGGAAGGCGCGGCCGATGTAGGTGCCTTTGGCGCCCAGCGCCACGGCCTTCAGCACGTGCTGGCCCGAGCGGATGCCGCCGTCCATGTGCACCTCGATGCGGCTGCCCACCGCGTCGGCAATCGCCGGCAGCGCGGAGATCGAGGAGGGCGCGCCATCGAGCTGGCGGCCGCCGTGGTTGGACACGATCACCGCGTCCGCGCCGCTGTTCACGGCGTGCTGCGCATCCTCGAGGTCCTGCACGCCCTTCAGGATCAGCTTGCCGCCCCAGCGCTTCTTGATCCACTCCACGTCGTCCCAGCTGAGCCGCGGGTCGAATTGCCTGGCGGTCCACTCCGACAGCGAACCCATGTTCTCCACGCCCTTGACATGGCCCACGATGTTGCCGAACTGGCGCCGCGGCGTGCCCAGCATGGCCAGGCACCAGCGTGGCTTGGTCATCAGGTTGATGATGTTCGGGATGGTCATCTTCGGCGGCGCCGACAGGCCGTTCCTCAGATCCTTGTGGCGCTGGCCCAGGATCTGCAGGTCCAGGGTGAGCACCAGGGCCGAGCAGTTGGCCGCCTTGGCGCGCTCGATCAGGCTTTCGATGAAGGCGCGGTCGCGCATCACGTACAGCTGGAACCAGAACGGGTGGCCGTCGGTGCCCTTGGCCACGTCCTCGATCGAGCAGATGCTCATGGTCGAGAGGGTGAACGGGATGCCGAACTTTTTCGCCGCGCGCGCCGCCAGGATCTCGCCGTCGGCGTGCTGCATGCCGGTGAGGCCGGTGGGGGCGATGGCCACCGGCATGGCGACCTCCTGGCCGACCATGGTTGCGCGGGTGCTGCGGTCGTCGATGTTCACCGCCACCCGCTGGCGAAACAGGATCTTGTCGAAGTCCGCCTGGTTGGCGCGGTAGGTGGACTCGGTCCACGAGCCGCTGTCGGCGTAGTCGTAGAACATGCGGGGAACCCGCCGCTGCGCGAGCAGGCGCAGGTCTTCGATGTCGGCGATCACGGGGCGATCTGCCGCAGCACCGAGGCGTCCTCGATGGTGGTGAGGTCGCCCGGCTCGCGCCCTTCCAGCACCGCCTGGATGACCCGCCGCAGGATCTTGCCGCTGCGCGTTTTCGGCAGGCCCTGCACGAACACGATCTTCTCCGGCCGGGCGATGGCGCCCAGCTGCAGGTCGACCGCGCGCGCCAGCTCGCTCTTGAAGGCGAACTCGGCCTCGGGTGTCCGCGCCGCCTGCTTCAGCACCACCACCGCCACCGCGACCTGGCCCTTGAGCCCATGGGCGACACCGACCACGGCGGCCTCGGCCACGGCCGCGTGGCCGCAGAGGCTTTCCTCGATCTCGCGCGTGCCCAGCCGGTGGCCGGCCACGTTGATGACGTCGTCGGTGCGCCCCAGGATGAAGTAGTAGCCGTCGGCGTCGCGCACCGCCCAGTCGAAGGTGGAATACAAGGTCTTGCCGAGGATGCCGCGCCAGTAGGTCTGCACGAAGCGGGCGTCGTCGTTCCACACCGTCTGCATGAAGCCGGGCGGCGTCGGCCCGGCGATGGCCAGCACGCCCTTGCTGCCGGGGGCGGTGAGTTCCTCGCCGGTCGCCTCGTCGACCAGCTTCACGTCGAAGCCGTAGACCGGCACGCCGGGGCTGCCGAACTTCGCCGGCATGGCCTCCACGCCGTGCGCCAGTCCCAGGATCGGCCAGCCGCTTTCGGTCTGCCAGTAGTTGTCGATCACGGGCTTGCCCAGGCCCCGGGAGATCCATTGCGCCGTCGGCTCGTCCAGCGGCTCGCCGGCAAGAAACAGCGCCCGCAGGCTGGACAGGTCGTGCTTCTTCAGCAGGCCCTCGTCCTGCTTCTTCAGCACGCGCACGGCGGTGGGCGAGCTGAACATCACCGACACCTTGTATGTCTCCACCAGCCGCCACCAGATGCCGCCGTCGGGTTCGCCGTGCAGGCCGCGCGTGGGCAGGCCTTCGTACAGGATGGTGGACATGCCCGCGAGCAGGGGACCGTAGACGATGTAGCTGTGGCCCACCACCCAGCCGATGTCGCTGGTGGAGAAGAACGTCTCGCCTGCCTTGCCGCCGTAGATGGACTGCATGCTGGCGGCCAGCGCCACCGCGTAGCCGCCAGTGTCGCGCTGCACGCCCTTGGGCTTGCCGGTGGTGCCGGAGGTGTAGAGGATGTAGCTCGGGTGCGTGCTGTCCACCCACGTACAGGGCACGCGCGCGTGCAGGTGCCGCTCGCGCAGCGCGGACCACAGGTGGTCGCGGCCCTCATGCAGGTCCATGGGCGCGAGGCCGCGGTCGGCCAGCAGCACGGCCGGCGGCTTGTGCGACGAGAGTTCGATGGCCGCGTCCAGCAGCGGCTTGTACGGAATGACCTTGCCGCCGCGCGAGCCGGCGTCGGCGCTGACGACCAGGCGGGGTGTCGCGTCTTCGAGGCGCGATGCCAGCGCGCCGGAGGCGAAGCCGCCGAACACCACGCAATGGATGGCGCCGATGCGCACGCAGGCCAGCATCGCCACCACCGCTTCCAGGACCATCGGCATGTAGATCAGCACGCGGTCGCCCTGGGCGACGCCCAGTTCCCGCATCGCCGCCGCCATGCGCTGCACCTCTGCATGCAGTTCGGCAAAACTCAGCGTCTGCTCGCCCCCGGTCTCCGTGGACACGTGGATCAGCGCCGGCTGGTCCGCGCGATCCGCCAGGTGCCGGTCGACGGCGTTGTGGCACAGGTTGGTGGTGCCGCCGCCGAACCAGCGCGTGAACGGCGCGCGCCTGTCGTCGCAGGCCAAGGCGGGCGGCGTGTCCCAGTCGACCAGGCGCGACTGTTCGAGCCAGAACGCTTCCCTGTCGCGCAGGGACCTGGCATGGAAGTCTGCGCAGGCGCTCATCTGCGAACCATCCATTCAGTGCGGCCCTGCATGCAGCCCGCCGCCGTCGGCGACCACGATGGCGCCGGTGCTGAACGAATTGCGCATCAGGTACAGGTAGGCCTCGGCCAGTTCCTCCGGGCGGCCGACGCGGCCGATCGGCAGTGCCTTGCCGGTGTCCGCGTAGAAGCCGTTGCGCGCCGCATCGGGCAGGGCGTCCCAGATGCCGGTGTCGACCACGCCGGGGCAGACCACGTTGACGCGGATCGGCGCCAGTTCCACCGCCAGGCCCTGCGCCAGCGATTCGACCGCGCCGCACACCGCCCCCAGCACGGCGATGCCGGGCGTGGCGCGCCGGCCCGCCAGGCCGGAGGTCAGCGTGATCGAGCCGCCGGGGCGGATGTTGGGCGCGGCGTGGCGCACCGCGCAATGCGCGCCCCAGAAGCGGATCTCGAAGTCCTTGCGCGCGCCCTCGGCGGTCTGCTTGAGGAACGGCGTCTTCTTCAACGGGTCGCCGGCCGAAATCGCCAGGTGATCGAACGCGCCGACGTCGCCGAAGAAGGCCGACACCTCGTCCTCCCGGGTGACGTCGAGCAACCCGCCCTTGAACCCGTGCTTGTCCATGACCTCGCGCAGCTGCTGCTGCGAGACCGAGGTCACGATCACGTCGGCGCCCTGCGCCCGCGCCGCCCTGGCGGTGGCCAGGCCCAGCCCGGACGCGCCGCCGACCAGGACGATCTTCTTTCCTGCCAATGCCATGTTCTGTGCTCCTTCGCGGATTCGTTGTGTGTGTGCGGCCCAGCGGCTCAGGCCTGGCCGAGGTAGAGCGACTGGATGGTGTCGTTGCCGGTGAGCGCTTCCACGCTGTCGCCCTCGAACGCGATCTCGCCGTGCACGATGACGTAGCCGCGGTCGGCGATGCGCACCGTCTGGTGGAAGTTCTGCTCCGCCATCAGCACCGTGAGGCCGTGCGAGGCCTTGAGCTCGGCGATCTTCTGGATGGTCTGGCTGACCAGCAGCGGCGACAGGCCCACCGACGGCTCGTCCACCAGCAGCAGTGTGGGGGACGACATCAGCGCGCGCGCGATCGCCAGCATCTGCTGCTGGCCGCCGCTCATGGTGCCGGCCAGCTGGTGGCGCTTTTCGGCCAGCACCGGGAAGGTGGCGTAGCACAGCTCGATGTTGCGCCGCGCCGCCGCGCGCGCGACCTTGCGGTAGGCGCCCAGGTGCAGCGTCTCGGCCACCGTCATGCGCGGGAACAGGCGCCGGCCTTCGGGCACCAGCGCCACGCCGAGGTCGACGATGTCCTGCGTCTGCAGCCGGTGCAGCGGCACCGCCTCGCCCGAGTCGAGCCGCAGGGTCACGCTGCCCTGCTGCACCGGCACCAGGCCCATGATGCATTTGAGCAGCGTGCTCTTGCCGTTGCCGTTGGTGCCGAACAGCGCCACGGTTTCGCCGGTGCGCACGCTCACCGACACGTTGTGCAGCGCGCGCACCGCGCCGTAACCGGCCACCAGCTTGTCGACGTGAAGGCTACTCACCGAGGTACGCCTTTCGCACGCGCGGGTCACGCACGATGTCCTGGGGAGCGCCCTCGGCGACGATGCGGCCGGCCTCCAGGCAGACCACGCGCTGCGAGAACCGCATCATGGCGCGCATGATGTGCTCGATCATCAGCACCGCCACGCCTTCGGCGCTGACGCGGTCCAGGATATCCAGCACCTCGTCGACCTCGGAGGACGACAGGCCGGCCATGGCCTCGTCGGAGATCAGCAGCCGCGGCCGGGCGGCCATGGCGCGGGCGAGTTCCAGCTTGCGCAGCTCCACCTGGCTCAGCTGGCCGGCGGGCACCCCGGCCTTGGCGGCGAGGCCGAACTTCGCCAGCAGCGCCTGGGCCTGCGCTTCGATCTCGGCGCCGTGGCCGCCGCCGCGGTGCACCACGTATTCGATGGGAATGCGAAGGTTGTCCAGCACGCTCATGGTGGAAAAAGGTTTGGGAATCTGGAAGCTGCGCGCGATGCCCAGCCGGGTGCGCCGGTGCGGCGGCAGCGCGGAGATGTCCTGGCCGTCGAACAGCACCGCTCCCTGGCTGGGTGCCAGCGTGCCGGCCATGCAGTTGATCAGCGTGGTCTTGCCCGAGCCGTTGGGGCCGATCAGGCCCAGGCGTTCGCCACTGCGCACCGAAAGCGACACGTCCGACAGCGCCTTGAAGCCGCCGAAGCTGCGCGACAGGCCGCGCACCGCGAGCAGGTCATGCATGGCCCGCTCCCGAAACTGCCGCCGCTGGCGCGCCGCGCCGGCGCCGCGCCAGCGCCTCCAGCCCGCCGAGGATGCCCTTGGGCGCGGCGATCACGAACACCATCAGCAGCACGCCGACGATCAGCACGTTCAGCTCGGAGGACACCGTCACCGTCACCACCTGCTGCATGCCGCCCAGCAGCAGCGCGCCCAGCACCGGCCCCATCCAGTGCCGCGTGCCGCCGACCACCGGCATGGCCAGCGCCAGGATGGCGTAGTTGAGGTTGAACACGGCGGTCGGCTCGACGAAGTTGGCGTAGTAGGGCTGCAGGGTGCCGGCCATCGCCATCAGCGCGCCGGACACGGCGGCGGCCAGCAGCTTCAGGCGCAGCGTGGGCACGCCCGAGCATTCGGCCGCGTCCTCGTTGTCCAGGATGGCGTGCAGGCCGCGGCCGATCCACGAGGTCTGGATGAAGCGCGCCGCCATCACGGCCGCCAGCGCCAGCACCGCCATGGCGAAGAACAGGAAGCGGTTGTAGGAGGAAAAGCCCGGCGCGCCGGCCGGCCGCAGCGCCGTGTAGCCGCGCGCCGCGCCGACGTAGTCCCAGTGCTGGATGACGGTCTCCAGCACCACTGCCAGCGCGATGGTGGCGATGGCGAAGTAGATGCCGCGCAGCCGCAGCGCCACGTAGCCCACGCCCAGCCCGAGCAGCGCGCCGACCACCAGGCCGCCCAGCACCTGCAGGCCCACCGGCGCGGCGGTGCTCTTGATCAGGAAGATGGATGCGTACGCCCCGGCCGCGAAGAAGGCGGCGCTGCCGAAGTTGACGTAGCCGCAGTAGCCGCCCAGCACGTTCCAGGCGGTGGCGAGCACCACGTACTGCAGGATCACGAAGCCGGCGAAGAACACATACTCGTTGGCCACGCCCTGCGTGATGGCCCAGGCCAGGGCCAGGAAGGCGAGGGCGCAGGCCGGTGCCAAATGACGCTGCATGGGGCGTTGGATGGGGCGTTGCATGGTCAGGCGCGGCCGAACAGGCCGGAAGGACGCACGGCCAGCACCAGCAGCAGCATGGTGAAGGCGACGGCGGGCGCCCACGAGGCGCCGAAGGAGGTGAGCACCACGCTCTCGGCGATGCCCAGGATCATGGCCGCCAGCACGGTGCCGCCGATGCTGCCCATGCCGGCCAGCACCACGATGGAAAAGGCCTTGCCGATGTAGGCGCGGCCCAGGCTGGGCTCGATCGGCGAGACCATGATCAGCAGCGCGCCGGCGATGGCGGCGGTGGCCGTGGCGATGCCGAAGGCCCATTGCTTCACGCGCACCGGGTCGGCGCCCACCAGGGCCACGCCGGTGCCGTCCTGCGCCACCGCGCGGATCGCGCGGCCGAGGTAGGAACGCTGCAGGTAGGCGACCAGCACGGCAGCCACCGCCATCGCGACGCCGAAGGCCACCAGCATGCGCAGCGGCAGGCGCACTTCCAGCAGGCTCACGCTGCGGCCGATGTAGGCCGCCTCCACCGTGCGCTGGTCGGCGCCGAACGCCAGGGTCAGCAGCACTTCCAGGATGAAGGCCAGCCCGAAGAAGAAGGTCAGGCCGCGCAGCCCGGTGTCCGCGCCGCGGCGCTCGAAGGTGGCGAAGTACAGGCGGTAGATCACGACACCCGCCACGAAGAACAGGGGCGCCAGCAGCAGGCCGGCGGCGATCGGGTCGATGCCGCGCTGGTTCAGCAGCCAGGCGCCGTAGCCGCCCACCACCAGGAAGGTCGGGTGCGCCATGTGCGGCACATCCAGCAGCCCGAACGCCACTTGCAGGCCCAGGCTCACGGCGGCGTAGAAGCCGCCCAGCAGCACGCCGGCCAGCAGGGCCGCGCCGAACAGGTCCAGGCTCATCGCGTTACTTGCGCGCGGCTTCGAACGGCGTGCGCAGCGTGCCGGTGGCCAGCTCGGGCGGCCACACGATCACCTGCTTGCCGGGCTGGCGGAACTGCTCGAGGTTCTTGTCGACCAGGCCCTGGAACTGCACCTGCACCATGCGCGGCTTGGCCCAGTAGCCGTGGCCGTCGAAGCTGATCTTGCCGGCCACGGTGGAGAACTCGGCTTGGTGCATGTACTTGGCCAGCACCTTGTTGTCGGTGGTCTTGGTCGCCGTGATGGCCTGCTCCAGCACCTGGCCCATGGCGTAGTTGGTGGGCGCCAGGTAGAAGCCGAGCGGATCCACCTGCGCCTGCTTGGCGCGCGGCGTGTACTTGGCGAAGAACTCCGCCACGCCCGGCGCCGCCATCGATTTCTCGGGCACGTAGACCTGGTAGGTCACCATGCCGTTCAGCTGCGAACCCAGCGCCTCCAGCTGCGGCGCGAGCTGCGGGCCGATGATGGCGCCGCCGAACAGCTTGACGCCGCTGCCCACGCCCAGCTCGTTGACCGAGCGCACCAGCGCCGCCGATTCGACCGGCAGCGAGACCACCAGCACCGCGTCGGGCTTGGTCGACTGGATGGTGCGCAGGATGGAGGAGAAGTCCACCAGGTTGGCCGGATACTTCTGGTCGTAGACGACCTTCATGCCCAGGCCGGCGGCGATCTCCTTGGCGCCTACCGCCAGCTGCTGCGTGGCTTCGGTGTCGGCCGAGATGACGGCCAGGTTCTTCAGGCCCTGCTGGTGCGCCAGCTTGACGAAGGCGCCGCTGTACGCGCCCACGCCATGGCCGAACGGCGCGGCCTCGAAGAACTTGTCGTACTTCGCTTCGTCGTTGGTGCCGAACGCGAAGTTCGCGAACACCAGGCGGTCCTGCTGCTGCACCAGCGGCATGATGGGCCGCTGCAGGATGGCGCCGAAGGGGCCGAGCAGCAGGTCGACCTTGTCGACGAACATCAGCTTGGAATAGATGCTGGGCACGTTGGCCGGGCTGGTCTGGTCGTCGTAGTACACCAGCTGCACCGGCCGGCCCAGGATGCCGCCGCGCGCGTTCACGTCTTCCTGCCAGATCTGGCGCGCCAGCAGCGCCGACTTGCCGAAGCCGCCGTAGCCGCCCGTGAGCGCGATGCTGAAGCCGATCTTGATGGGGTTGGCGGCGGGCGCGGCCTGCGCCAGCGCCTGGCCGTGCAGCGCCAGCGCGCAGGCGGCGGCACCGGCTGCCGCGAGGATGTTCCGGCGTGGAAAACGCGTCATCTTGTCTCTCTCTTTCTATGCTGCAAGCAGGCTCTGCGGCCTGCGATTCGATGATAGGCAGCGGCCTGCCATACAGGGAAATGCCGTGTGGGCATCGCCGCCATGCCGCCTTGCGTCAGGGCAGGTTGACGACCTGCACCTGGTTCGACAGCGAGCCCGGAACCCACAGCTGGCGGCAGGTGGCGTCGTAGTGGAAATCCGCCGGCCCCAGCAGGGGAACGCTGGTGTGCACGGTGCCGATGCGGGTTCCTTCCGCCGCGTACAGCGCGATGTCGCCGGGCTTCGAACCATCGAGCGCGCGCCAGTCGGAGATGGCGACCATGCCGCCGGGCAGGAACGCGACGCCGTCGAACAGCCCGTGCGGCCCCGCGATGCGCAGGGAACCGTGGGTGGCGCCGGCGGCGGGCGCGCCCTGCAGCGCGATTTCGTGAACGTCGCCGCCATCGAACTTCGCGCCGATGCCCACCACCCAGGCGCGGTGCCGCGCCGCATCGACGGCGATGCCGTTGGCGCCGGCGATGTGGCTGGCGATGACGGTGAACCGGCCGCTCGCGATGTCCAGCCGCGCCACCGTGCCGCGCAGCGTGTCGGTGACGAGCAGGGTGCCGTCGTTCTCCGCCGCCAGGTCGTTCAGCAGGGCCGGCTCCTTGCCCGGCGCGGTGGCTTCGAACACCTGCGCGCCGGAGGCCAGGTCGAAGCCGACGACGCGGTCGATGTCGGCCACGTACAGCGTGCGCGCAGCCAGCGCCATGCCCTTGGGCGCATGCAGGGGCGCGCCGCCCGCGGCCGGGAAGGCGCGCAGCCTGACGACGTTGCCGGCGCGGTCCAGTTCGCTGATGAAGCCGTCGCCGTCCTTGGCGAGCGGATCGAGCTTGGCGCCGATGTTGGAGACGAACACGCGCCGGCCGGCGACGAGCACGCTCTCGGGCGCGGCGAAGCCGTCGATGACGCGCGCCGTCTCGTGCGGGCCCTGAATCGGGCAGCCGGCCGCATCGGCGGAGACCGCCGGCATGGTCTGGCAGCCGGCCAGGGCGAGCATGGCGAGAGTGAACGTGCAGGCGGCGGCCGTGCGCCTGAGGCGCGGGAATTGCTTTTGCATTGTCGTGTGAGGAAAAAGAGTGGAAAAAAGTCAGAACACGCCGAGATGGCGGTGCAGCTCGGCCCGGCCGCGGGCGATGTCCTCGGAGGTGCCGGCTAGCACCACCTGCCCGGTGTTGAGCACCACGATGTCGTCGGCCAGGGCCAGCACCGCGTCGGCGTTCTGCTCCACCAGCACCAGCGTCAGGCCCTGCTGCTTCAGGCTGCGCACTGTGGCCATCACCTCGGCGACGATCTGCGGCGCCAGGCCCTCGGACGGCTCGTCCATCAGCAGCACGCGCGGATTGGTCATGAGCGCGCGCGCGATCGCCAGCATCTGCTGCTCGCCGCCCGACAGGCTGCCCGCGACCTGGTGCTGGCGTTCCCGCAGGCGCGGAAAGGCCAGGTACACGGCGTCCAGATCCCAGGTCTTGCGCATGGCGTAGCGCGGCGCGCGCGCGGCCACCACCAGGTTCTCGCGCACGCTCAGGCTCTTGAAGATGCGCCGGCCCTGCGGCACCAGCGCCAGGCCCGCCGCGGCGATGGCCTCGGGCGCGCGCCCGCCGATCGCCTGGCCGAACAGGGTGACGGTGCCCGCGCGCGGCGCGAGCAGGCCGGCCACCACGCTCAGGCAGGTGGACTTGCCCGCGCCGTTGCGCCCCAGCAGGCCCAGCACGCGGCCTTCGGCCAGGGTGAAGCTCACCTGCTCCAGCACGCGGCTGTCGCCCCAGGCGGCGTCCACGCCGTGCAGGCGCAAGGCATCAGTGGCCAAGATAGACCTCGCGTGTTGTCGGATGGTCGACGACTTCGCCGCGCGTGCCCTCGACCAGCACCTGGCCGTAGTGCATCAGCGTGACGCGCTCGGCGAACTCCAGCGCCACGTCCATGTCGTGCTCGATCATCACGATGGTGATGTCGCGCGGAATGGACAGCAGCAGCTTCAGCACGTCGCGGCGCTCGTCGATCGACAGCCCGGCGAAGGGTTCGTCCAGCAGCAGCACGCGCGGCTGCTGCGCCAGCGCCATCGCGATCTCCACGCGGCGCCGCTCGCCGTACGAGGTCTCGCCGAGGCATCGCTGCGCCAGGTGCGCGAGGCCGACCTGCTCCAGCGCGGCCTGCGCGGCCTGCGCCAGGTCGGCCTGGCCCGCCAGGCTGCGCCAGGCGTTCCAGCGGCGGCGCGACAGGCCCAGCAGCGCCAGCGTCACGTTGTGCAGCAGGCTGTCGTCGGGGAACAGCGTGATGATCTGGTAGGTGCGCGCCAGGCCCAGGTGGGCGCGCTGCCGCACCGGCAGCCGCGTGAGCTCGCGGCCAAACAGGCGGATCGAGCCCGTGTCCGGCGCGATCTCGCCGGCGATCTGGTTGAACAGCGTCGTCTTGCCCGCGCCGTTGGGGCCGATGATCAGGCGCCGCTCGCCGGGTTGCACGGCCAGGTTCACGTCCTGCGTGACCTTCAGGCCGCCGAAGGCCTTGCCCAGGCCGCGGATCTCCAGCGCGGTCATGGCACCTCCTTCTTCGGCCGGCGCAGCGCCGCGGCGATGCCGGGCACCAGCCCCTGCGGCATGAACATGATGATGGCCACGAAGATGAAGCCCAGCAGGAAGTTCCAGCGCTCGATGTAGCCGCTGGCCACGTTCTTGATCGCCACCACGATCACCGCGCCGGCCACCGGGCCCAGCAGCGTGCCGGCGCCGCCGACGATCACCATCAGCAGGGCTTCGGCCGAAGTGGCGAGCGCCAGCGCATGCGGGCTCACGAACTTGTTGTAGTACAGGAACAGCAGGCCCGCCACGCCGGCCCAGAAACCGGAATACAGAAAGGCGGTGAAGCGGATCGCCCACACGTTGAAGCCCAGGGCCGACATGCGCCGCGGCTGGTCGCGCGTGCCGCGCAGGGCGGCGCCCAGCGGCGAGCGGACCAGCAGCGCGGTGGCGACGAGCGCGGCCAGGAACACCGCGAGCGCGAGATAGAAGAAGCCGGCCGGCGTTTCCAGCGCGGCGCCGAACGGCGCCGGGCGTGCCGGGATGCTCACGCCGTTCTCGCCGCCGGTGACGCTGACCCAGCGGTAGGCAACGCCCCAGAGGATTTGCCCGGCCGCCAGCGTGATCATCAGGAAGCTGATGCCGGTGCTGCGCAGCGCCAGCACCGCGACCACGGCCGTCACGGCCAGCGTGGCAAGCAGCGCCAGCACGGCGGCGCCCGCATGGCCCATGCCCTGGCCCACCAGCAGGCCGCCGACGTAGCAGGCCACGCCGAACAGCGCCGCATGCCCCAGCGAGGTGAGCCGCCCGTAGCCGGACAGCACGTTCAGGCCCATGGCGAACACCGCCCAGATCAGCATCTGGCTCACCACGTCGACGTAGTAGCTGTTGCCCGCCCACAGCGGCACCGCGGCCAGCGCCAGCAGCCCGAGCGACCCGATGGCCAGCCGCTTCATGGCGCCAGCTTTCCGAACAGGCCCTGGGGCCGCAGCACCAGCACCAGCAGCATCGGCGCGAACAGGACCACATAGGCCAGCTCCGGGAACATGGCCTGGCCGAAGTTGTAGAGCGCGCCGATGAGGAAGCTGCCGACCAGCGCGCCCGGCAGGCTGCCCGCGCCGCCGAGGATCACCACGACGAGTGCCAGCGGCAGCATGTCGGCGTCCAGCCCCGGGTACACCGAGAGGATCGGCGCGCCGATCACGCCGGCGAACCCGGCCAGCCCGGCGCCCAGGCAGAACACCAGCGTGAACAGCTGCGACACGCGGATGCCGCACACGCGCGCCATGCCGGGGTCGTCGACGCCGGCGCGGATGCGCGCGCCCAGCCGCGTGCGGTCCAGCAGCAGCCACAGGGCCGCGGCGCAGGCCACGGCGATGGCGACCACCACCAGCCGGTAGGCCGGAAAGCGGGTGCCGGGCAGGGCGACCGACATCGCGAGTTCGCGCGGCGGCGGCACCGAGATCGGGTCGCCGGTCCAGGCCACCAGGCACAGGTCGGCCACCATCAGCGAGATGCCCAAGGTCACCAGCACCTGCGCCAGCTCCTGGCCCGCCAGGCGGCGCAGCAGCAGGCGCTCGACGGCGCCGCCGAACGCGGCCACCAGCGCCGCCGCGCCCAGCGCTGCCCACCAGAAGTCCCAGCCCAGGCGCAGCAGCGTCACGCCCAGGTAGGCGCCGAGCATGAAGAAGGCACCGTGCGTGAGGTTGGGAATGCGCATCAGCCCGAAGATCAGCGAGAAGCCCGCGGCCAGCAGGAACAGCAGCCCCCCGAAGGTGACGCTGTTCACGGTGAGCAAGATCCAGCCGCCCATGTGAAGTCCTTTGTGCGTCCCGGCCGTCAGCCGAGGTTGCGCGCCGGCGGGTAGTCGCGCGAGTACACCGGGTTGGCCAGGAATTCCTTGGGCGGGTAGGTCCAGAACTGGCTGACCTGCGGATACGTCTTGACGATCTCGTTGCGCAGCTTGCCGTCCGGGCCCTTCGCCACGCGGAACACCTGCTGGTCGGACACCACGTTGCCCCAGTTGTCGAAGCTCACCTTGCCGCGCGGATCGTCGTCCATCCGCACGGCGCGCAAGGCGCGCATCAGGTCGTTGCGCGTCGCGAACTTGCCGCCCAGGTCCTTCAGCGCGTGCTCGATCACCAGGCCGGCCGTGTAGCCGGCGCTCACGTAGTAGCCGGGCACGTTGCCGGTGGCCTTGATCATCTGTTCGACCATCGCCTTGTTGGCCGGCGTCGGCACGGTGGCGGTGTACGGGCCGCTGGAGACGATGCCCACCGCTTCGTCGCCCATGGTGCGCAGCAGGCTCTCGTCGGTCATGGTCAGGGTGGACAGCAGCCGGGTCTTGTCCTTCAGGCCGAACTCGGAGAACTGGCGGATGAAGCGCACCGCGTTCTGCCCGGCGAAGCCGGCCATCACGGCGTCGGCGTCGCCCTTGATCTGCGAGATGTAGGAGCCGTAGTCGGTGGAGTTGAACGGTGCCCACAGCCGCTGCACCACCTTGCCGCCGTTCTCCTCGAACACGCGCATGAAGCCGCCCAGCGCCTCGTGGCCGTAGGCCAGGTCGTCGGCGATGGTGACGATGCGCCTGAGCTTGAGCGTCTTGGCCGCGTAGTCGGCCAGCGGGTAGGAGAACTGCGCCGGGCTGCCCGAGGAGCGCATGATCCACGGGCTGGCCTTGCGCTGGGTCAGGTCTTCCGCGGCGGCGGCAATGATGGTCGGCACCGCCGATGCGCGGATGTAGTCGCCGATGGCGATCGCCTCGAAGGCGGCCAGCGGGCCCACCACCACGTCGACCTTGTCGCGCTCCACCAGTTCGCGCGCCTTGGTCAGCGCCTGCGCCGGCTGCGCGGCGGTGTCGGCCACGATGAGTTCGATTTTTCGGCCGGCGATGGTGCGCTTGCGCGAATCGAACAGCACGGTGATGCCGTCTTCGAACTGCTTGCCGGGCGATGCCAGCGGCCCGGTCTTGATGGTGAGCAGGCCCACGCGCACGGGGCGGTTGGCGTCCTGCGCGGAAGCGCGCAGCGGATGCGCGGCGAGGGCCGCCGCGCCGCCGGCGGCACCGATGAAATCGCGCCGATTCCAGTGTTGCATCGTTGTCTCCAGACTGCCTTGTTGTATGCGGTGCAGTCTAGGAGCGATGCGGCGGGGGCACGTAATACTATCTCGGCATGGTCCCCATGTACGCGCCTTCCGCGCAGCATGCCGACCATGCCGAGATAGTATTTCCCGCGCCGCGGCCATCGTCCTTAGGCTTGCGCTCCATGTTGAACAGGAGCACGCAGCAGATGGAGCCGGACGGCATGACGATCGACTGGGACGTGGGCATCCGCATGGACGACGGCGTGGTGTTGCGCGCCGACGTGTTCCGCCCGCCGCGGGCCGGCCGGTACCCGGTGATCCTCAGCTACGGCCCCTACGCCAAGGGCCTGTCGTTCCAGCAGGGCTACCCGAGCGCGTGGCGCCAGATGGTCGAGGAGTTCCCCGAAGTCGAGCGGGGCTCGAGCGGCCGGTACCAGAACTGGGAAGTGGTGGACCCGGAGAAGTGGGTGCCGAGCGGCTACGTCTGCGTCCGCGTGGACGGCCGCGGCGCCGGCCGCTCGCCCGGCTACCTGGAACCGTGGTCGCCGCGCGAGAGCGAGGACTTCTGCCAGGCCATCGAATGGGCGGCGGCCCAGCCCTGGAGCAGCGGCAAGGTGGGGCTGAACGGCATCTCCTACTACGGCATGAACCAGTGGCACGCGGCGTCGCGCCGGCCGGCGAGCCTGGCGGCCATCTGCGTGTGGGAAGGCGCGGCGGACTTCTACCGCGACGTGAGCCACCACGGCGGCATCTACTGCACCTTCCTCGCCAACTGGTACGGCAAGCAGGTCACCTCGGTGCAGCACGGCCTGGGCGAGCGCGGCCCGCGCAGCGTGGTCACCGGCGAACTGGTGTGCGGCCCCGAGACGCTGCCCGACGCGGAGCTGGCGGCCAACCGCTGCGACCTGGGCGCACAGGCACTCTCGCACGGCTTGTGGGACGACTACTTCGAGGACCGCTCGGCGCACTGGGACGCCATCGACATCCCGCTGCTCAGCGCCGCCAACTGGGGCGGCAACGGCCTGCACCTGCGCGGCAACGTGGAAGCCTTCGTGCAGGCGAAGTCGCCGCGCAAGTGGCTGGAGGTGCATGGCCGCGCGCACTGGACCGAGTTCTACACCGACTACGGCGTGGCGCTGCAGCAGCGCTTCTTCGGCCATTTCCTCAAGGGCGAGGACAACGGCTGGGACCGCGCCGCGCCCGTGCAATTGCAGGTGCGCCACGTCGACCGCTTCGTCGCGCGCGACGAGCACGAATGGCCGCTGGCCCGCACCGAGTGGAGGCGGCTGTACCTCGACCCCGAGCACATGTCGCTGGCGGGCAGGCCGCCGGCCGGCGAGCGGCAGCTCTCCTACGGCGGCCTGGGCGACGGCGCGACCTTCATGCTGCCGCCCTCGCAGCGCGAACAGGAGATCACCGGCCCGCTGGCCGCGCGCCTGTACGTGTCGTGCGACACCACCGACGCCGACCTGTTCCTGGTGGTGCGGCTGTTCACGCCGGACCTGAAGGAAACCGTGTTCCAGGGTGCGCTGGACCCGCACACGCCGATCGCCCAGGGCTGGCTGCGCGCATCGCACCGCAAGCTCGACGCGGAAAGGTCGCGGCCGTACCGGCCCTGGCACCCGCACGACGAGGTGCAGCCGCTCGCGCCCGGCGAGGTCTACGCGCTGGACATCGAGATCTGGCCGACCAGCATCGTCATTCCGCCGGGCCACCGGCTGGCGCTGACGGTGCGCGGCAAGGACTACGAATTCGCCGGCCCGCCGGCTGAACTCTCCAACATCCGCAACCCGATGAAGGGTTGCGGGCCGTTCCTGCACGACGACGCGCGCGACCGGCCGCCGGCGGTGTTCGGCGGCAAGGTCACGCTGCACACCGGGCCCCAGCATCCGGCGTACCTGCTGGTGCCGGTGATCCCGCAACAAGAGACGCCATGAAACGCAACAAGGTCATCATCAGCTGCGCCGTCACCGGCGCCATCCACACGCCGTCCATGACGCCGCACCTGCCGGTGACGCCGGAAGACATCGTGCGGCATTCGGTGGAAGCGGCACAGGCGGGCGCGGCCATCATCCACCTGCATGCGCGCGACCCCGCCACCGGCCAGCCCGACCAGGCGCCCGAGGCCTTCGCGAGCTTCCTGCCGCAGCTGAAAGAGCAGACCGACGCCGTCATCAACCTCACCACCGGCGGCAGCCCGCACATGACGGTGGCCGAGCGGCTGCGGCCGGCGGCGGTGTTCAAGCCGGAAGTCGCGTCGCTCAACATGGGTTCGATGAACTTCGGCATGTTCCACCTGCTGGACAAGTACAAGGAATTCAAGTTCGACTGGGAGCGGCGGCACCTGGAAGGCACGCGCGACCTGGTGTTCAAGAACACCTTCCAGGACATCGAGCAGGTGCTGGCGACCGGTTACGCGAATGGAACCCGCTTCGAGTTCGAGTGCTACGACACGGCGCACCTGTACAACCTCAAGCATTTCCTCGACCGCGGGCTGGTCAAGCCGCCGCTGTTCATCCAGTCGGTGTTCGGCATCCTGGGCGGCACCGGCACGCACCCGGAAGACGTGATCCACATGCGACGCACGGCGGACCGGCTGTTCGGCGATCAGTACCTCTGGTCGGTGCTGGGCGCGGGCGCTGCGCAGTTCCGCATCGCCACGCAGGCGGCGGCGATGGGCGCG
Organism: Pseudomonadota bacterium; assembly: GCA_040384685.1. Lineage (GTDB taxonomy): Bacteria > Pseudomonadota > Gammaproteobacteria > Burkholderiales > Burkholderiaceae_C > Ramlibacter. The sequence goes on from JAZKIV010000016.1 coordinate 155,956, forward strand.
AACGTGCGCGTCGGCCTGGAGGATTCGATCTGGCTGGGCCCGGGCCGGCTGGCGGCCACCAACGCCGACCAGGTTCGCGTGGTGCGCGGCATCCTCGAAGCGCTGGGCCTGGCCATTGCCACGCCCGGCGAGGCGCGCGAGATGCTGCAGCTCAAGGGCTCGGCGCATGTGGCGTTCTGACCTCCCCGCATGAAGCCCGCACCCTTCACCTACCACGCACCGCGCAGCGTGGCCGAAGCGATCCAGGCGATCGGCACGCTCGACGACGCGAAAGTGCTGGCCGGCGGCCAGTCGCTGATGCCGATGATGAACATGCGCTTCGTCTCGCCGGCACACGTGGTCGACGTCAACCGCATTCCCGAGCTGGTGCACATCGGCGTGGCGAATGGCCGCATCGAGGTCGGCGCCATGGTGCGGCATGCCGCGCTGCTGGCCGATGGCACCATCCGCCGCCATTGCCCGCTGATGGCCGAAGCGCTGGCCCACGTCGGCCACGTGCAGACGCGCAGCCGCGGCACCATCGGCGGCAGCCTGTGCCACCTGGACCCGGCCGCCGAGCTGCCGGTGGTCGCGTCCGCGCTCGACGCCGTGCTCACCGTGCAGGGGCCGCAGGGCACGCGCGAGGTGCCGTTCGCGCAATGGCCGCTGGCCTACATGACCCCGGACCTGGCGCAGGGCGAACTGCTCACGCGCATCTCGCTGCCGGTGCTGGCGCCGCGGCAAGGCCAGGCTTTCGTCGAGTTCGCGCGGCGCCATGGCGACTTCGCCATCGCCTGCGTGGCCGCCGTGCTGACGCTGGATGCGCGGTCGCGTATCGCGCAGGTAACCATTGCCGTCGGCGGCGTCTGCGCCACCGTGGTCCGCCTGGCTGCCGCCGAAGCGGACCTGCGGGGACAGGCCGTGTCCGCCGATGCCTTCACCGCGGCCGCGCGCCACGCGCACGCGCTCGACAGCGCCGACGACGCGTACTACAGCGCGGACTACCGGCGCGAGCTCACAAGCACGCTGGTCGCGCGCGCGCTCGGCATCGCGGCGGCACGCGCCGCACAGGACACGCCCCAATGAACACGCTCCATCCCATCACGCTGCACGTCAACGGCACGCCCTGCGAGGCGCGGGTTCCCGGCCGGCTGCTGCTGGCCGACCTGGTGCGCCAGGACCTGGGCCTGACCGGCACCCACATCGGCTGCGAGCACGGCGTCTGCGGCGCCTGCACGGTGATCGCCGACGGCGCGCCGGTGCGCTCCTGCCTGATGCTGGCGGTGCAGGCCGACGGCTGCCGCGTCACCACCGTGGAAGGCCTGGCGGGGCCGGGCCGCGAACTCGGCGTGCTGCAGGCGGCATTCCGCAAGTTCCATGCGCTGCAATGCGGCTTCTGCACGCCCGGCATCCTGATGTCCGTCACCGCCTTCCTGCGGGACACCCCGGAGCCTGACGAGGAGCAGGTGCGCGACCTGCTGTCGGGCCACATCTGCCGCTGCACCGGCTACCAGGGCATCGTGGACGCCGTGCTGTTCGCGGCCGCCGCGCTGCGGGAAGCTGCCGCGCCATGAACGCCCGCGACACCAGCCTGCCGACGCGGGAGACCTTCACCGGCGCCCGGGCCGAGCGCGTCGAGGACGCGCGGCTGCTCACCGGCCAGGGCCGCTACCTCGACGACCTGCGGCTGCCCAGCGTGCTGCACGTGGCGTTCGTGCGCAGCAGCCACGCGCATGCGCGCATTGCCGGCATCGACATGGCGCAAGCAAAGGCGTTGCCCGGCGTAATTGCAGTGTTCACCGCCGCCGACCTCGGGCCGCTGGCGGCCAAGCGCATGCCGGTCACCGTGCCGCATCCGCAGCTGGTGCAGCCGCGCACACAATTCCCGCTGGCGGTGGACGAGGTCTGCTACGTCGGCGAGCCCGTTGCGATGGTGGTGGCCACGAGCCGCTACGTGGCGGAAGACGCGGTGGCGATGGTGGAGGTCGACTACGACGGGCTGTCCGTGGCCAGCGACGCGCGCGCGGCGCTGGCGGCCGGCGCCGGCCTGGCGCACCTGGGCGCGCCGGACAACCTGGTGGGCACGGTGACGGCGAAGTTCGGCGACGTGGATGCCGCGTTCGCCGCCGCCGGCGTGGTGGTGCGCGAGCGCATCGAGATGCACCGCGGCGGCTGCCATTCCATGGAAGGGCGTGCCGTGGCCGCCGCGCCGCCCGAGGACGCCGAGCCGCTCACCGTGTGGACCTCGACACAGTCGCCCTACATGATCCGCCGCTTCCTCGCGGCCCACCTGGAATGGGACGAGTCGCGCATCCGCGTGATCGCGCCCGACGTGGGCGGCGGCTTCGGCCCCAAGGCGATCTTCTATCCCGAGGAGGTGGCCGTGCCGCTGGCGGCCATGCGGCTGGGCCGCACGCTGAAATGGGTGGAGGACCGGCGCGAGCATTTCCTGGCGACCACGCAGCAGCGCGAGCAGTGGTGGGAGCTGGAAGTCGCCGCCGCGCGCGACGGCCGCATCACCGCCATCCGCGGCCGCGCGGTGCATGACAACGGCGCCTACGTGCCCTACGGCCTGCTGCTGGCGCAGAGCACGGTGTGGCAGTTCCCCGGGCCGTACGCCATCGGCGCGGTGGACCTGGCGATGGACGTGGTGTTCACCAACAAGGTGGCGACCACGCCGGTGCGCGGCGCGGGCCGGCCCTATGCGGCCTTCGTCATCGAGCGCTGCGTCGACTGGGTGGCGCGGGCGCTGGAGATGGACCCGGCCGAGGTGCGCCGGCGCAACTACGTGCGGCGCGAGCAGTTCCCCTACCAGACCGGCATGGTCTACCGCGACGGCTCGATGGCCACCTACGACAGCGGCGACTTCGAAGCCTGCCTGGACAAGGCGCTGGCGCTGGCCGGCCACGCGGACTTCGCGCAGCGCCGGGCGGCCGCGCGCGAGCAGGGCTTGCGCCGCGGCATCGGTGTGGCCAGCTACATCGAGGACACCGGCGTCGGCCCGTTCGAGGGCGTGACGGTGCGCGTGCTGCCCTCGGGCGGCATCCAGGTCGTCACCGGCGCCGCGGCGCAGGGCCAGGGCCACGCCACCATCCTGGCGCAGATCTGCGCCGATGCCCTGGGCGTGCGGCCCGACCAGGTGTCGGTGGAGTCCGCCGACACCGGCAAATTCCCGCACGGCCTGGGCACCTTCGGCAGCCGCATCGCGGTGACCGCCGGCTCGTCGGCCTACAAGGCGGCGGGCGAGGTGCGGGCCAAGGCGCTCGCCGTGGCGTCGCGCATCCTGGAGTGCCCGGCTGCGGAACTCGACCTGCGCGAGGGCCGTGTGGTCCGCCTGGGCGAGGCCACGGCCCTGTCGCTGGGCGAGCTGGCCCGGCGGCTGGCCGGTGCGCCCGGCGTCGCGCTGCCCGGCGAGCCGGGACTGGAAGCCACCGGCTACGAGGTGATCCGCGCGCCGGCCACGGCCAGCGGCACGCACGTGGCCGAGGTCGAGATCGACGTGGCGACCGGCGGCGTCAAGGTCGTGGCCTACGCCGTGGCGCACGACTGCGGCCGCATGCTCAACCCGCTGCTGGTGGAGGGGCAGATCATCGGCGGCGTGGTGCACGGCATCGGCAACGCGCTGTTCGAGCGCATGGTGTACGACGAGAACGGCCAGCCGCTGTCGACCAACTACGGCGAATACCTGCTGCCGATGGCCGGCGAGATGCCGCGCATCCGGCTCGACCACGTCGAGACGCCCAGCCCGCTCAACCCGCTGGGCGCGAAAGGCGCGGGCGAGGGTGGAACGATTCCGGCCGCCGCCGCCGTCATCGCCGCGGTGGAGGACGCGCTGCGCGAGTACGGCGCCGTGGTGCGCAGGCACCCGCTGTCGCCGCAGGACATCGTGGAACTGATTGCCGCGGCCACCGGCGGCGCGGCGGAGCCCTCATGAAAATCGACAACAGCTTTTCCGTGCCGCGGCCCATTGCCGACACCTGGCGCATCCTGCTGGACATCCCGACCGTGGTGCCCTGCATTCCCGGCGTGCAGCTGACGGAGATGGTGAACGCACGCGAGTTCCGCCTGCTGGGCACGGTCAAGCTCGGCCCGGTGCAGCTCACCATGCACGGCGACGTCGAGATCGCTTCGGCCGACGAGGCCGCGCACGTCGCGGTGCTGGCCGGCAAGGGTCGCGACAACAAGGGCCGGGGCACGGCCAATGCCACCGTCACGCTGGCACTGTCGCCGGCAGGCGCATCGCAGACGCAGGTCCATGTCACGACCGAGCTGGAGCTGGCGGGCGCGATTGCGCAGTACGGCCGCGGCACCGGGCTGATCCAGGCGGTGGCGGGCCAGATCGTCACGCAGTTCGCCGCCAATCTGCAAGCGCAGCTGGCCAGCATGCCCCCGCCCGCCGAGGCGAAGGCACTGCCGCTGTTCCAGCTGCTGTGGCGTGCCTTCCGCGCCGGCCTCGCCAAGCGCCTGGGCCGGCAGCCCGGCGGGTGACGCATTTCATTTCCCAAGGAGAGCAACGTGTCGGAAGTCTTCCTTGTCACCGGCGCCAGCCGGGGCATCGGCGCGGCCATCGCGCTGGAGGCGGCGCGCCGCGGCTATGCGGTGGCAGTGAACTACAACAGCAGCGCGCAGGCCGCGCAGGAGCTGGTCGCACAGATCGAGGCGGAGGATGGCAAAGCCCGCGCGTTCGCCGCCGACGTGTCCACCAGCGAGGGTGCGGCGCGCCTGTTCGCCGAGGTGGATGCGGCGATGGGTCGCGTCGGCGTGCTGGTCAACAACGCCGGCGTCATCGGCGGTGTGGTGCCGATCGAGGAGATCGACGCGGCCACGCTCAAGTTCGCCTTCGAGGCCAACGTGTTCTCCGCCTTCTACTGCGCGCGCGAGGCGGTCAAGCGCATGTCGCGCCGCCACGGCGGCACGGGCGGTGCGATCGTCAACATGTCGTCCGCCGCGGCGCGCCATGGCGGCATGCCGAGCGAGGCGCACTACGCCGCCAGCAAGGGCGCGATCGACAGCTTCACCCTGGCGCTGGCCAAGGAAGTGGGCGGCCAGGGCATCCGCGTGAATGCGCTGCGGCCGGGGCTGATCGACACCGCCATCCATTCGGCGCACGGCGGCAAGGCACTGGTCGACAAGGTCGGGCCGACCGTGCCGCTGGGCCGCGCCGGCACCGCGCAGGAGGTGGCCGACGCCGCGCTGTGGCTGGCCTCGCCCCAATCGTCCTACGTGCACGGCGCACTGGTCGACGTGTCCGGCGGGCGCTGAAGAAAACAAGGAGAGCGGCCATGCTGATCGAGATGCGCACCTACCAGATCGCGCCGGCGCGGGTGGCGGACTACCTGCGGCTGTTCGAAAGCCGCGGCCTGGCGATCCAGCGCGAGGTGCTGGGCAACCTGATCGCCTGCTTTTCCACCGAGATCGGGCCGCTGAACCAGGTGGTGTACCTGTGGGGCTACGACTCCTACGAGGAGCGCGAGCTGCGCCGCGCACGGCTGGCAGCCTTGCCCGAATGGATGGATTACGTGGCGCAGGTGGTGCCCCTGTTCGCGAGCCAGGACACCCGGCTGGTGAAGGGCACCGCGTTCTCCCCGATCCGCTGACGGCGCGGGCGGTGCTATCGTGCACCGGTCGTACCGCTGAACGAGGCCAGGCGTGAACATCCGGCAGCTGAGGTTCTTCTTGCAGATCGCCGAGGTCGGCAGCGTCACCCGCGCCGCCTCGTTCCTGCACATCGCCCAGCCGGCGCTGTCGCGCCAGATCCGCACGCTGGAAGAGGAGCTGGGCGTCACCCTGTTCCAGCGCTCGGAGAAGGGCGTGGCCCTCACCGACGCCGGCATGCTGCTGCGCGACCGCGCGGTCGCGCTGCTGCGCCACTTCGAGCGGGTGCGCCACGAGGTGCGCGACGGCTTCAACGACCCGAGCGGCGAGCTGGTGATCGCCATGCCGCCGTCGATGTTCGACCTGGTGACCCTGCCGGTGGTGACGCGCTACAAGGCCGCGCATCCCAACGTGCTGCTGCGCGTGATCGAGGGCGTGAGCGGCGTGCTGAACGCCTGGTCCATGGTGCAGCTGGGCAAGGCCGACATCGCCATCGTCACCAGCATCGAGCCGCTGGCGACGCTGGAAACCTCGGCCTTCCTGCAGGAGCCGCTGTGCCTGATCGGGCCGGCCGATGCGAAGCTGGACCCCGGCACGCCGGTGGACCTGGAGGAAGTGGCGCGCCATCAGCTGGTGGTCACCAGCCGCCCCAACACCTTGCGGCTGATCCTGGAAACCGCGATGGCCGAGCGCAAGCTGCCGCTGAACGTGGTGCTGGAAACCAACACGCCGCACATGACACTGGCCGCGGTGCGCGCCGGCATGGGCTACGCCGCGCTGCCGTTCTGTTCGGGCTACAAGCTGCTGGGCGAAGGCCTGGTGTCGATCGCGCCGATCCAGGACCTGCACGTGGTCTGGACCTTGATCCAGGCGCGCGAGCAGCCGCTGTCCACGGCCGGCGAGCGCATGAAGGCGATGCTGCGCGAAGTGGCCTACGAGCAGATCGCCGCGAAGCACTGGCAGCTCGCGCGTATCTCGCATTGAGTTCCCGTTGCACGGCTGGGGCCATATGGCCCGCATGCCGAGACAGCATTTCCCGCGCCGCCGGTGCGGGGCTATCTTCCGCGTGAACAACACCGGAGAAGCAGCATGCAGGCAGCGTTCTACACACGGCAGGGACCCGCCGAAGAGGTCTTCCAGGTCGGCGAGCAGCCGGCACCCCAGCCCGGGCCGGGCGAAGTGCGCGTGCGGCTGCGCACCTCGGGCGTCAACCCGTCCGACTGGAAGGTGCGCAAGGGCGGCTTCAACCGGCCGCTGATGGCGCCCGTGATCATTCCGCACAGCGACGGCGCGGGCCGCATCGACGCGGTGGGCGAGGGCGTGCCGGCCAGCCGCGTCGGCGAGCGGGTCTGGGTCTGGAACGGCCAGTGGAAGCGCCCGCACGGCACGGCGGCGCAGTTCATCGCGCTGCCCTCGCGGCAGGCGGTGGCGATGCCCGACGCGCTGGACGACGCCGAGGGCGCGTGCCTGGGCATTCCCGCGCTCACCGCCATGCAGGCGGTGCGCCTGGCCCAGGCCGCGCCGGGCATGCGCATCCTGGTGGCCGGCGGCGCCGGCGCGGTAGGCCACTACGCGATCCAGATGGCCAAGGCGCGCGGCGCCACCGTGCTCGCCACGGTGAGCAACGCCGCCAAGGCGGCGCACGCGCGCGCGGCCGGTGCCGACCACGTGATCGACTACCGCGGCGAGGACGTCGGTGCACGCGTGCAGGAAGCCACCGGCGGCGCGGGCGTGGACGCGGTGATCGAGATGGACCTGTCGGGCAACGCGGCGCTCTATCCGCACATCCTGCGGCCGCACGCCACGGTGGTGGTCTACGGCATGTCGAAGAACGACGCGACGCTGCCCAGCCTGTGGCTGATGCAGAACTCGGTCGCGCTGCGCTTCTTCTACATCTACGAGATCACCGCGCAGGACCGCGACGCCGGATTATCGGAGCTCGACGCGCTGCTGCGCGCCGGCACGCTGCGGCACACCATCGGCTTGCGGCTGCCGCTGGCCGAGGTGGCGCGCGCGCACGACCTGATCGAGCAGGGCCGGGTGATCGGCAACGTGGTGCTGGACATCGGCTAGGCAAACGGCTTAGCGGCCGCAGGGAATTGCCCAGGCCCCGCGCGGGGCGAGCGGTCTTCAATGGAAGGACAGGCGGCGAACGGGTCGCGGCCGATGCTCTTCCTGGAGAACCTTCATGCACTCGCTGCTTTCACGCCGCACTTTCGTCGCCGCATTGGCGGGCGCGGCCGCGCTGCCGCTGCACGCCCGCGCCAAGGGCGAACCGATCCGGATCGGCCGCTCGCTGCCGTTGTCCGGCATCTACGGCGACTACGGCCGCATGCGCGTGGCCGGCTCGGACCTGTTCATCGCGCAGCTCAACGCGGGCGGCGGCGTCGACGGCCGGCCGGTGGAGGTGCCGACGCTGGACGACGTGTACGACGCCGCCAGGCTGAAGAACAACATCGCCGCGCTGGACGAACGCGAGCGCGTGCTGGCGATGTTCGGCACCCTGGGCCCGGCGCTGGCGCCCAACATGCACGAGTTCGCGGAGCGCAGGCTGGCACTGATCGCGGCCACCACCGGTTTTTCGCTGCGCAAGGTGCCGCAGCGCTACATCTTCCCGATGCGCCCCGGCTTCGCCGAGGAGACCGCGGCCATCGTGCAGCACGTGCTGACGCGCGGCTTCACCCGCGTCGCGGTGCTGCACGGCGACGACGCGTTCGGCACCCTGGGCCGCGACGGCTATGCCGAAGCGCTGGCGCGCGCCGGGATCAGGCCGCTGGCGACCCTGGTCGCCAGGATCGACGGCGGCAATGCCGCGCAGGTGGCGGCGGAGCTGAAAGCCGCCGATTGCCAGTGCGTGCTGCTGACCATGGGCGCCCCGACCCTGGGCGCCGTGGTGCGCGCTTATGCGCCGCTCGGCAAGCTGCCGGCGGCGTTCTCGGTGTCCGCGGTGAACGCCAACCTGGTGATCGCCGAACTGGGCGAGCGCGCCGAGGGCATCGGCATTTCGCAGGTGGTGCCCAGCCCCAGCAACACCAAGTTCCCGGTGGTGCGCGACTACCTCCAGGCACTGCAGGCCGCGGGCAAGGGCGAGCCGTCGATCTACGGGCTGGAAGGCTACCTCGAGGCGCGCCTGCTGGTGACGGGGCTGCAGCGCGCCAGCCGCGGCGGCGTGCTGACGCGCGAATCGATCGCGCGCACCTTCGACACCCTGGGCGACGTCGACCTCGGCGGCTACCACGTCAGCTACGCACCCGGCGTGCGCACCGGCGCCACCTACGTGGACATGACCTTCATCGGCGCGGGCGGAAAAGTGCGTTCCTGACCAACCGGCCCGCGCCTGTTCGCGGCATGCCGGCCATGCCCAGACAGTATTGGCGCGCGTGCATCGCGGCTCCTAGACTGCATCGCAAGGTGTCAACAGGAGACATGCGATGGGACACACACTCACGCGCCGCGGCGCGTTGTCGGGGATTGCGGGCCTGGCCATGCTGGGCGTCCCGGCCGTCGGCCGCGCCGCCGCCGAGATCCGCATCGGGCGTTCGCTGCCGCTGTCGGGCCCGTTCGCCGAATACGGCCAGCAGCGCGTCGCCGGCGCCGACCTGTTCTTCGAGGGCATCAACCGGCAGGGCGGCATCGCCGGCCAGCGCATCCAGCTGATCACGCTGGACGACGCCTACGACGCGGCGCGCCTGAAGCAGAACATCGCCACGCTGGACGAACGCGAGCAGGTCCACGCGATGTTCGGCACCCTGGGGCCCGGCCTGGCGGCCAGCCTGCAGGAGTTTCCGGAACGCAAGCTGCCGCTGATCGCGGCGACCGCCGGCTTCTCGCTGCGCACGCCCGCGCACCACTTCATCTTCCCGATGCGCCCCGGCTTCGCCGAGGAGACCGCCGCCATCGTGCGGCACATCACCACGGTGGGCTTCTCGCGCATCTGCATCGTGCGCCAGGAAGGGCCGCTGGGGACGCTGGGTGAAACCGGCTATCTCGCGGCGCTGAAGGAGCGCGGCGCCAGGCCGGTGGCGACCGTCACGCTCAAGACCGACGGCTCCGACGCGGCGCAGGGCGCGCAGGCGCTGCTGGCGTCCGGCTGCGACTGCGCCGTGCTGTCGGTGGGCGCGGCCACGCTGGCCAAAATGGTCCGCGCCCACGCGCCGCTGGGCAAGCTGCCCGCGATGTTCTCGGTGTCGGCGGTGAACACCTCGCAGCTGATCGCCGAGCTGGGCGAGCGGGCGGTGGGCATCGGCGTGTCGCAAGTCGTGCCCGGGCCGACCAATTCCAAGTACGCCGTCGTGCGCGAATACGCCGCGGCCATCGGCGGCTCCGAAACCGTCCCTTCGATCTACGGGCTGGAAGGCTTCCTGGAAGCCAAGCTGCTGGTGACCGGCCTGCAGCGCGCCGCGCGCGGCGGCGGCGTGTCGCGCGCCACGGTCACGCGCGCCTTCGACACCCTGGGCGAGGTCGACCTGGGCGGCTACAAGGTCAGCTACCAGCCGGGCGTGCGCACCGGATCGAACTTCGTCGACATGACCTTCATCGCGCGCGGCGGAAAAATCCGCTCCTGAAAGAACACATGATCCGCCTGGCACCCAACTTCCACCACCAGTTCACCGAACTGCCGATCCGCGAGCGCTTCGCCGCGGCGGCGGCGCTCGGCTTCGATGCGGTCGAGTGGCACTTCCCGTACGAGCTGCCCAAGCGGGAGCTCAAGTCCCTGCTCGACGCCAACGGGCAGCGCTTCATCTATGCGGTGACGCCGTCGGACTGGGCGTCCGGCAACTACGGCCTGGCCGGCCAGCCGGGCCGCGGCGACGAATTCCGCCGCTCTGCCGACAAGGGACTGGAGTACGCATTCGAGCTCAATTCGTATTCGATGCAGGTCGCGCCCGGCACGATTCCCGCCGGCGCGGAGCGTGCGGCCTGCATCGATGTGCTGGCGCGCAATCTCGAGTACCTGTGCGACCAGACCCGGGGCAGCGAGCTCACGCTGTGCCTGGAGGGCGTGTGCGACGCGCGCTTTCCCGGCAAGAGCTTCGTGCTGCGCACCATCGCCGACGCCGCTGGCGTGGTGCGCGAGGTGAACCGGCCGAACCTGAAGGTCGTGTTCGACACCTACCACCTGCGCATGCAGGAGCAGGGCGCGCTCAGCGACCTGCTCGACGCCTACTTCCCTTTGATCGGCCATATGCAGGTGGGCAACGCGCCGGTGCGCAGCGAACCCGGCGTGGGCGAGATCGACCTCGACTTCCTGCTGCGCAGGCTGCAAGCCAAGGGCTATGCGCACTGGGTCGGCCTGGAGTACGACCCGTCGCGGGACACCTGGTCCAGCCTGGGGTGGGCCAGGCGCTACGGCTACGCCGTCGAAGACCGGAGCACCGCATGCCTTTGATCCAGGCCGACGGCGCGCAGCTGTACTACGACACCGTGGGCGAGGGCGAACCCATCGTCCTCATCCCCGGCCTGGGCACGACCGGCGCATTCTTCGCGGGCATCGCGCCCGCGCTGGCAAGCGAGTACCAGGTGATCCGCGTGGACCTGCGCGGCGTCGGCCAATCCTCCAAGCCGAAGCAGGCCTACAGCATGGAGCTGTGGGCCGACGACGTGGCCCGGGTGCTGGACCACCTGGAGATCGGCAGCGCGCATGTGCTCGGCTCGTCGCTGGGCGGATGCGTGGCGCTGGCCTTCGCCGACCGCTACCTGCCGCGCACCAGGTCGCTCGTGCTGGCCGCGACCTTCTCGGAAATCGACCGCCTGCTCGAGTTGAACTACCGGGTGCGCATCGACCTCATCGAGACCATCGGCATGACGCGGCTGCTGGCCGACTTCGCCACCACGGCGCTGTTCGGCCGCACCTTCTTCGAAACGCCCCAGGGCCGCGCGGCGGCGGCGAACGTGCTCGCCGCGATCCAGCAGAACGAGCAGGACATCTACCTGGAGCACCTGCGCGCCGTGCTGCGCTTCGGCCGCTGCGAACCTGGGCAGGAAGCCGAGCCGAAGTTCACGGCGCGCCTGCCGGCGATCACCCGCCCCGCGCTGGTGATGTGCGGCGAGGAGGACGTGCTCACCGTGCCGAAGTTCTCGCGCATCCTGGCGGCGCAGCTGCCCGATGCGAGGCTGCTGGTCCAGGAACGCTGCGGCCACGTGAACCTGGTCGAGCAGCCGCAGGAGAGCGCGGCCGCGATCCTCGCCTTCCTGCGCGCCGTGCCCCGCTGAAACCCCGTCACCGAGAAAGAAGTTCCATGCGCACACGCATGTTCCCGCCGGCATTCCTGGCCGCCGCCGTCCTGTTGTTCGCCGCGCAGGACGCACGGGCGGACGTGTTCAAGCTCACGCTCGCCTCGGGCAACGCGCCCGGCATCGAATACGTGGATTCGGCGCACGACTACTTCGTGCCGGAGCTGCGGCGCCGGGTGAAGGAGCGCACCGGCCACGTGCTGGAGATCTCCGAGCACTACAGCGGCTCGCTCGCCAAGGCCAACGAAATCCTGGACGGGACCCGCACCGGCGCCATCGACTTCGGCCTGTTCTGCGTCTGCCACGAGGGGCAGAAGCTGCGCCTGAACAACTTCATGTTCCTGGCGCCGTTCAGCCCGACCGACCCGCAGGTCGCGCTGCGCGCCACGCGCGCCGTCTACCGGCAGGTGCCGCGGCTGTCGCAGGCCATCGAAGTCGACCACAAGCAGAAGCTGCTGGCGCTGATGCCGCTGGAGCCGTACGACCTGCTGGCCACCTATGCCGTCGCCGAACCGAAGGACCTGGCGGGGCACAAGGTGTCCGGCTCGGGGCCTAACCATCCGTGGATCGCCGCGCTCGGCGCGACGCCGGTGACCACCCAGGGCCAGCACGAGCACACTTCGGCCAACCCGAAATACGACGCCTCGATCGGCTTCGTGTCGCTGGCCACGTCGCTCAAGCTGTACGCCACCGGCATGACGCACTTCGTGCGCACCGGGCTGGGCTCGCAGGTGATCCTGGTCCTCACCGTCAACAACGAGAGATTCAACGCCCTGCCGGTGGAGGTGCGGGCGATCGTCGCCGAGACCGCCGCCGACTTCGAGCGCCTGGTCGCCGAGCGCACGCGCGAGCGCTACGAGGCGCACGTGCGCGAAGTCGCAGCGCACGGAATGGTGGTCAGCAGTTTCGCGCCGGACCAGCGCCGCGCCTGGGCCGAACGGCTGGCGCCGTGGTCGGCGGCCGAAGTCGCCAAGCTCGACGCGCAGGGACTGGACGGCAGCGCCGTGATCCGGCGCTTCGTCGCCGCGGCCGAGGAGCAGGGGCACACCTGGCCCGTGCGCTGGGGGCGCTGAGGGCACCCGGAGGCAGTCAGGCCGGGGCGCCCCCCAGCAGACCGGATGCGGCGTTCACCAGCTGCACGCGGTTGCGCACCGCGAACCGCTGCCGCAGCTTGCGCAGGTGGTAGTCGACGGTGTGCGACGAGACATTGAGCCGCTTGGCGATCTGGTGGTCCGTCAGGCCGTTGACGACGTGCCCGAGCACGGCCGCCTGCAGCGGCGGCAGGCCCTTCGGCACGTCGGCGCCCAGGCCCTCCTCCGGCTGCGCGTCGGCCTCGGGCAGGACCACGTGCTGCGCCATGTAGTCATGGAAGCTCAGGCAAAGGACCAGCGCGTCGCCCAGGATCTGGTCGCCCATCCAGCGCCGGTTCGCCAGGTCCGACGCCAGGCTGATGATGATGCGCTCGCTGCTGCCCGAAGAGGACACCTGGAAGGAGATGCCGCTGCAGATGCCGTACTCCCGCAGGTCCTTGACGAACCGTCGCGACTTGGCGCAGCACGGCCTCGATTCGATCTCCTCGCTCAGCGACTCGGCGTCCCAGACCGCCGGCAGGATGGAATTGGCCGAGGGCCGCTGGCGCAGGTCGATGTCGTCGTAGTGCTGGTCGAAATAGTGCTTGATCCATCCGGGCGGCGAATACGTGGTGATGGACGAGCGGTGCAGCGCGCCGGCGGCGGACCGCCGCATCGTGTGGTAGCCCATCCAGTTGAAGCCGATCCCCTCCAGCTCGTTGCGCAGGATCTGCTGCCGCTGCCGCGAGCCGCCTGCCGCGAGAAGGTCGCGCACGAGGTGCGACACGGTGCCCTGGTGCGGAACGTCCAGCGGGACGAGGTCGGCATCCTCGTACAGCCTGACACCGGATCGTTCGCATCGAATTGGTGCAATCCTGTTCGTGTCGCCGCCGCTCTCGCGGGCCACACTGTTGAGCAATGTTTCGCCTGGCATCGGGTTACTTTATGGAGCGCGTGTGACACGCCGGTTGCGGGGGACTTCGTTCTCGCGAACTTGTCACTCGAGGTTTTCACCTCGCCCTTGCCAGTTGCAGCTTGCGTGCCAGCGCGTCCTCCTCTCGCGTGCTCTCTGGAGCACTCGCGGCGATGAACCTAAACCTGCACGATCGGCCGGCGGGCCGTGTGCCTTTCCACGCAACGGCAAACCACCTGTTTAAGAAGGGATACGAGAGATATACAGCCTGTTACTCGACAAAACCCGCGCGATGCTGCAGCACGAAGTGCCGTGACGACATGGGCAGGAAATCCATGTTGCGGAGTTCGAACAGCAAGGCGCGCCGCCGGCATAAAAATAATCGGCGGCGCGCGGTTGCGCGTCAGAATGCAGGCTGCATGCGAGTGGCAGGCGTGCCCCCGGCGACCCGTCCTCATGCCGTCTGCGAGCTCCAACGCGAAAACGATTGGCTTCCCTACGCAAACGACTTGCCGTGCAGTTTCTCGAGGGCGTCCTGGGCTGGACCCTGGTGGCCCTGCTCGCCATCGTGAGCGGCATCGTCGCATACCGGTGGAGCGCGAACGCGGGCTACATGCGCCTGGCGGACACCGCCAACCACCAGCTCGATCTGTATGCCGTCAGCCTGGAGAGCGAACTCAGTAAATACGAGAACCTGCCCGGCATCCTGGAGATGAGCGGAGAGGTGTTCGAACTGCTGGACCGCCCGGGCGACGCTGTGCTGGTCGGCAAGCTCAACAGCAAGCTGCTGAATCTCAACGTGCGCTCCGGATCGCTCGGGATGATGCTGCTGGACGCGCAGGGCGCGGTGCTGTCTTCCAGCAACTGGTACGAGCCGGTCAACCTGATCGGCAGGAACCTGTCCGCGGAGTCCTTCCATGCCAAGGCGATGCGCGACGGACAGGCCCGCACCTTCGTGGTCGGCACCGCGCGCGGCGCGCCCGAAAGCTACTTCTCGCGCGCCATCGCGCGCGGCGGCCAGGTCCTGGGGGTGCTCGCGGTGCGCATCAGCCTGGAGCCGATCGAAAGCGCCTGGATCGAGTCCGCCGCGGGCACGCCCAACGAGCGGGTGCTGGTGGTGGACGGCAACGGCGTGGTGATCATTTCGTCCAACCCGTCGTGGCGCTACAAGAGCCTGCGGACGCTGTCGGCGGAGGACCGCGTGACGCTCGCGAGCGCCAACCGCTATCCCGCCGGTTCGCTGCAGCCGCTGCAGTGGACGGTCGAACGCGAGCTGAAGTACGGAACGCAGCTGGTGCGGCTGAAGGACGAGGCCCTGCCGGCCCGCGAGGCGCAGTTCATCAGCCTGGAGCAGGACATGGCGAGGCCGGGCTGGCGCCTGATCACGCTGTCGCGCGTGGCCTCGGTCCAGCGCGAAGCGCGCAACACGGCACTGGGCGCGATGGCCTGCGGCGCATTGATCGGCCTGCTGGGCCTGCACCTGCTGCAGCGCCGCCGCGCGATGCTGCACCGGCTGGCCACGCGCGAAGCCCTGCAGCGCGCCAACGACGAACTCGAGTTGCGGGTGGGGGAGCGCACCGGCGAGCTGCGCGAGGCGAACTCGGCGCTGATCAAGGAGATCGCCGAACGCGTGCGCACCGAGGCCGACCTGCGCCGCGCGCAGGCCGAACTGGTGGAGGTCAGCCGCCTGGCGCTGCTCGGAAAGATGTCCGCCGCGATCTCGCACGAGATCAACCAGCCGCTGACCGCGCTGCGCGCGCTGGCGGACAACGGCCTGCGGCTGCTGCAGGTCGGCCGGCTGCAGGACGTCGAGCACAAGTTCGCATCGATCGCGCAGCTGACCGAGCGCATGGGGCGCATCACCGCGCAGCTCAAATCGTTCGCCTACAAGCAGCCGGCCGGCCCGTCCTCGGTGCGCATGGGCGGCGCCATCGCCAACGCCCTGGAGCTGCTGCGCTCGCGCATCCAGGAGGAAGGCGTGGAGGTGGAGCTGCACGTGGAGGAATGCCTGCGCGTGTCCTGCGACGGCTACCGGCTCGAGCAGGTGCTGGTGAACCTGCTGGGCAATGCGATGGATGCGATGAAGGATTCACCGGTGCGCCGCATCACGGTCACCGCCACGCGCAACGCGCAGAAGGTGCGGGTGCGCATCGCCGACACCGGGACCGGCTTCTCCCAGAGCGTGCTGGACCGGTTGTTCGAGCCCTTCTTCACCACCAAGCCGCCCGGCCAGGGCCTGGGGCTGGGGCTGGCGCTGTCCGCGGGCATCGTGCGGGAGTTCGGCAGCAGCCTGCAGCCCTCCAACCTCGCCGGCGGCGCGGCGTTCGAGTTCGAGCTGAAAATAGAGAGGGAGACTGCCGATGCCTAGAGCGAAGCCAGCCCAGGACGGATTCAAGATCGTCTTCGTCGAGGACGACCCCTCGGTGCGGATCAACCTGGCGGAAAGCCTGGAGCTGTCCGGGTTCGAGGTCCACGCCTACGGCTCGGCGGAGCAGGCCATGCGCATGCTCAGGCCGGGCTTTCGCGGGATCGTCATCAGCGACGTGCGCCTGCCCGACAAGGACGGGCTGCAGCTGATGCAGGAAGTCGCCGAGGTCGATGCCGCCGTCCCGGTCATCCTGGTCACGGGGCATGGCGACATTTCGCTGGCGGTGCAGGCCATGCGGCTGGGGGCCTACGACTTCATCGAGAAGCCGTTCCCGACCGAGCGCCTGATCGAGACCGCCCGGCGCGCCATGGAGAAGCGCGCGCTGCACCTGGAGGTGGAGGGCCTGCGCCAGCAGCTGACGGACAAGCAGGGCATCAAGTCGGTGCTGCTGGGCCACTCGGCGGCAATCAACGACGTGCGGCGCACGGTCCTGAACCTGGCCGACACCTCGGCCGACGTGCTGATCATCGGCGAGACCGGCACCGGCAAGGAGCTGGTCGCCCGCTGCCTGCACGACCACAGCCGCAGGAGCAAGGGGAATTTCGTCGCCATCAACTGCGGCGGCATCCCCGAGACCCTGTTCGAAAGCGAGATCTTCGGCCACGAGGCGGGCGCCTTCACCACCGCCAGCAAGCGCCGCATCGGCAAGATCGAGCATGCCAACGGCGGCACCCTGATGCTCGACGAGATCGAGAGCATGCCGCTCGCTTTCCAGGTCAAGCTGCTGCGGGCGCTGCAGGAGCGCAAGGTCGAGAGGCTGGGCTCCAACGAGGAGGTCGGCGTCGATTTCCGGGTGGTCGCGGCGACCAAGGTCGACCTGCTGAAACTGAGCAACCAGGGCAAGTTCCGCAGTGACCTGTACTACCGGCTGAACGTCGCCGTGGTGCACCTGCCGCCGCTGCGCGAGCGGCGCGAGGACATCCCCGTTCTGTTCGATCATTTCGTCATGTGCGCGGCCACCCGCTACGGGCGCGACGCGATCACCGTGCCCGAGCCGATGATGCGCCAGCTGATGGCCTCGGAGTGGCCGGGCAACGTGCGCGAACTGCGCAACGTCGCCGATCGCATGGTGCTGGGCCTGCTGGCGCCCGACGACAGCGGCCTGCCGCAAAGCACGCGGCCGCTGACCCTGCCGCTGCAGATCGACATGGTGGAGAAAGCGCTGATCGAACAGGCGCTGCGCCAGCACAAGGGGCGCGCCCAGCAGGTGACCGAAGCCCTGGGCATCGCCAAGAAGACCCTGTACGACAAGATGAACCGCCACGGCATCAAGATCGACAGCTTCCGCAGCCATGCCGGCGACGACAGTCAGTTCGAGGAGCTGATGTAGTCGGCCGGGTTGCCCGAATCCTTGGGCTGGTGAATGAGCTTCTTGAACGCCTCGCTCATGGGCTGTTCCAGGTTGATGCCGCGCGGCGGGATCGGCGTCTGGAACCACTTGCGGTGCAGCGCATGGATGCCCCCATTCCTGAACAGCTTGACGATGGTGTCGTCGGCCAGCTTCTTGAATTCCGGGTCGTCCTTGCGCAGCACGATGCTGTACGGCTCCACCGACAGCGGCTTGCCGGTGACGATGTAGCCGGAGGGTTCGCGCGACATCGCGATCATGCTGTAGAGCAGCACGTCGTCCATCACGAACACGGCGGCGCGGTCGGTCTCCAGCAGCCGGAACGACTGCGCGTGGTCCTTGCCCGCGAGGATGCGCATGCGCAGGCTGCCCTGCTGGTTGAGCTCGACCAGGCGCGCCATGCTGGTGGTTCCGGCGGTGGACACCACGGTCTTGCCCTGCAGGTCCTCGAAGTCGCTGATGTTGGAGCCGCGCTTGGTCGCCAGCCGGCTGCTCGCCAGGAAGGTGGTGACCGTGAAGGCGACCATGTTCTGGCGCTCGAGCGTGTTGCTGGTGGTGCCGCACTCGAGGTCGATGGTGTTGTTGGCCACCATCGGAATGCGGGTGGAAGAGTTCACCGGCGTCAGCTTGATCTGCAGGTTCTCGATCTTCAGGCGCCGCTGCACTTCCTCGACGATCAGGTGGCAGATGTCCATCGCGTAGCCGACCGGCTGCTGCGTGCCGTCGAGGTAGGAGAACGGGATCGAACCGTCGCGGTAGCCGATCGAGATGACGCCGGTTTCCTTGATCTTGCGCAGCGTCAGCGAGGCCTGCGCCCATGCCGGCGCCGTGGCCACGAGGGCCATCAGGACGAACAACAGCGTCCTGACCAATGACGAGGTGGAACTGCGCATGGAATCGAGCCGCCCTGACCGCTGATATGCGAAGCACCATCTTACGCGTGCATGGTGGCTCGGCACTACGCCTTCTCGTAGTGCCGCGAACAGGGCCGGCGGCTAGGCTGGGGCCGTGTCCAGTGTCGATGCCGATCATCCGATGCAAGTTCCCCGAAGGCCGCTGTTCCTGGTGCAGCAGGCCCCGCAAGACGACGGGCAGCCCGCCTTGCTGGCCGCGCGGCTGGAAGGCCGGCTGCCGGTGCACCGCGTGTGCGTCGTGGGGCCGGACGGCGTGTCGCCGGCCACGGTCGAGGGCATGGCCGCGAAGCTGGTGCAGGCCGTGCGCAGCGCGCAGCCGGCCGGCCCCTACCGGCTGGCAGGCTGGGGCTTCGGCGGGCTGCTGGCGTACGAGACGGCGATCCAGCTGATCGGGCTGGACGAACCGGTGGAACTGGTGGCCCTCATCGACACGCCGTGCCCGCAAGGGCCGCAGGCACGCGAGAACTACCTGCCCCAGCGCATCTCCATCCCCGTCGACCTGTTCGTGCACGACAACGAACCACAGGCCGACCCGATGCTGGGCTGGGGCGGCCTGTTGCCGCGCGCCATGCTGCGCGTCTCGCCGGTTGCCGGCCCCGATGCCCTGGCGGACCTGCTGCTGCGGGCGGCCGCGCGGCCGTTGCGGCCAACGGAGTCGGGCTACCGGCCCGAAGTCGCGATCCGCACCAGCCGCGCGCCCGGCGCCGCGTCGCTGTTCTGCGTGCCGGGCGCCGGCGACAGCGTGGTCGGCTTCGCTGCGCTGGCCAACGCCCTGGGAGACGAGTTTTCGCTGCACGGCCTGCAGCCGCGCGGCACCGACGGCGAACTGGTACCGCATTCCACGGTGCGCGCGGCGGCGGCGAACTACGTGCGGGCCATCGAGCGGGTGCGGCCGCGCGGCCCGCTGCACCTGTTCGGGCATTCGTTCGGCGGATGGATCGTGTTCGAGATGGCGCAGCTGCTGCGGGCCTCGGGCCATCCGGTCGCGTCCCTGACCATCGTGGACAGCGAGGCGCCCGACGGGAGGGCCGATTTCTCGGGCGAAGAGCACGGGGCCGGCGAAGCGCTGGCGCGCTTCGTCGAGGTACTGGAAATGGCGGCGGGGCAGCCGCTGCGCGTGGACCCAGCGGCGCTGGCGCGCCTGCATCCTGCGGCCATGCGCGAACAGCTGCACGGCGCCATGGCCCGCGCCGGCCTGCTGCCCGCGCGCTCCGGGCCCGACGTGCTGATTGGCCCCATCCGCACCTTCGCGACGGCGCTGCGCACCAGCTACCGCCCGCCCGGCGTCTACGACGGCCTGGTCCGGCTGGTGCTGGTGGCCGACACGCGCTTCGGCGCGGAAGACAACCAGCGCCACCAGCTCGCCTGCCTGGCCGGCTGGCAGGCCTGGGCGCCGCAGACCCGCCTGTGGATCGGGCCGGGCAACCACATGACCGTGCTGAAGGACGCCAACGTGCGGGCGCTCGCGAAGTGGTGGACCGGCGCCATCGCCGCCACCGAGGCGGCACCTTCCTAGCTCTCCAGCCTGCGCTGCACGAAGCGGCCCAGGCGCGCCACGCCTTCGCGGATGCGCTCGGGGTCCGAGTTGCTGAAGGCCAGCCGCACGCGGTGCGATTCGCGGTCGTTCAGGGCGAAGAAGGACAGCGGCATCACGATCACGCCGTAGTCGCGCGTGCAGGTCTCGGCCTCTTCCCGCCCGAACGCGAAGGGCAGCGACAGCACCAGGAAAAAGCCGCCCTGCGGCGTGTTCCAGCCGATGCGTCCGTCCGCCCCGAACGCGGACTCCAGCGCCTGCAGCATCGCGTCGCGGTTGCTGCGGTAGAAGTCGATGGCCGGCACGATGCGGCGCGCCAGGCTCAAGTCTTCGGCCAGCAGCACGCCGCCGACCACCGCCTGCGCGATCTGGCTGGTGTTGACCGTGATGAAGCTCTTGGCCTGCGAGATGGTGCCGACCAGCGCCTCGGCCGCCGCCGCGTCGCCGAACAGCGTGGGCGGCACGATCATGAAGCCCACGCGCAGCGCAGGGCACAGCGTCTTGGCGTAGGTCCCCAGGTAGACCACGCAGCCGTGCCGGTCGAGCGACGCCATGCGCGGCTGCGGCTCACCTTCGTAGCGAAACATGCCGTAGGGGTTGTCCTCCAGCACCACCACCTGCTCGGCCGCGCTGATCGCGATGATGTCCTCGCGCTCGGCGCGCGAGAGCACCGTGCCGGTCGGGTTGTCGAAGTCGGGCACCAGGTACAGGGCGCGGGGGCGCTTGCCGCGCTGCCGGGTCTCCCGGATGGCCGCAGTCAGGGCCTCGGCGATGGAGTCCTCCGGCTCGCAGGAGAAGTGCACGATCTCGATGCCGTTGATGTCGGCCACGCCGGTGATGCCGATATACGTCGGGCTGCGCACCAGCAGCACGTCGTCGGGGTCGCGGCACAGGGTGGTCACGCACAGGTCCATCGCCTCCTGGCAGCCGGCCGTCACCACCACGCGGCCGGCGTCGGCGGCGACGCCCTCGTCGCGCAGCACCTGGGCGGCGATCAGCTCGTTGATGATGCCGTTGGTGCGGCCGTACTGCGCCAGCTGCTTGAACCGGTCGTCGAAGCTGCCGCCCATCCGCTCCTGCAGGTGCCGCACGAACTCGGGGATGCGCTGCATGTATTCCTGCGCGCCGAAGAAGGCTTCGGCCGGCCGGCCCGAAGCGAACGACAGGGCCTGTGGATGGTCGCCGGCGATCTCGTTGAGGAAATTCATGACGTCGAGCCGGGACGCCGTTGCGGTGGACATGGTGCGGGTCTCCTTCAGGATGGCGGTTTGCGCGCCTGCACGAGCGAGTAGTAGGCGTAGGTCGGCGTGGCCTGGACGTCCACGAAACCGGCCTGCGCCAGGATCTCGCGGAACTCGCCGGCCGTGTACTGCCGGCCGCGTTCGAACAGCAGCAGCGTGACCGAGCAGCAGGCCACGGCCAGCGGCCCGCCGCGGTCTTCATTGAGCAGCATCTCGTGCAGCAGGATCGAACCGCCGGGCCGCAGCGCGGCGAAGGCCTTGCGCGCCAGGTCCGCGCAGGTGTCCAGCTCCCAGTCGTGGAACACGTTGCTGAACAGCACGGCATCGCGCCCCTCGGGCCAGGCCGACTTGAACATGTCCGCCGGAAAGCAGGCCACACGGTCCGACAGGCCCTGCTGCGCGATGGCCTCGGCGCCGACCTTGCACACCGGCGGCAGGTCCAGCACCGTGCAGCGCATGTGCGGATGCGCGGCGGCCAGCGCACAGCACAGGGCGCCGGCGCCGCCGCCCACGTCCAGCAGTTCGCCGATGCCGGCGAACACCGGGTTGTGCGCCAGCGCGGCGGCCGCGGGCGCGGAGAGCTTGCCCATCTGCTGCGAGAACCAGCGCGCGTTCTCGTCCGACAGCGCCTCCATGTTGACGGCGATCTCGTGTGCCGCCTGCCCGGGTTCGCAGACCGCGCGGCGCAGCGCCAGCAGCGCGTGGTCGTCGGCGGGCACCGGCGGGCCGCGGTACTTCGGCGACGCGCGCAGCATGTGGGTGCTGCCCATCCCGGTGCAGGCCAGCGTTCCGTCCGGCGCGGTGCGCAGCAGGCCGAGCGCGGCGCACACCGACAGCAGCACCTCGCAGGCGCGCGGGGACACGCCCAGCGCCGCTGCCAGCGTGGCGGCGGTGTGGGCTTCGCCGGCGACGCGCTCGAACACGCCGAGCTCCAGCGCCAGCGCCACCGTCGGCAGCGCCTGCCGGCGTGCCTGCTGGTCGTAGGCGGCGCGCTCGTCCACGCTCAGATCACCTTGCGGACGACCTCGTCCTCGGCGGCGGCCGGCACGAACCAGCGCGGCCCGCCGAAGTACATCGGCAGCTCCTGCTTCTTCACGAAGATGTCCATGGCGATGGAGATGCGCTCGTTGGTGCCGACGTTCGGGCGCACCTCGTGGCGCAGGTAGCTCGGGAAGAAGATCATGTTGCCCGGCCTGGGCGGACGGGAAATGCGCCAGTCGTCGTCCCACAGGCTGCTGACGCCGTTGGCCTTGCCGCCGTGGCTGCGGTCCATGAAGCCGGGCCGGTAGTAGATGGTGTGGCCCGCTTCGGCGGAGTCGAGCTGCGTGCCGTCTTCCCAGCCGGTGGTCACCGTGTAGTGCGCACTCGCGAACGCCGGGTCATGGTGGTGCAGGGTCAGCGACTGCCCGGGCCGCAGGATGTTCGCCCAGCAGGAGATGCCGGTGATCTCCATGCCCGGGTCGCCGGCCATGCCGAGCGTCTCGACGAAGGCGTCATAGCCGTCCAGCACCAGGCGGCGCAGCTCCCGGCATTCGTCGAAATCCCAGTTCAGCACGTTGTATTCGAGCCAGAGCGTGCTCAGGCCCTCTTCGAGGCCGGCCACCTTGAGCGGCTTGCCCGTCCTGACGATCTCGCGCTCCATCTCGAGGATGATGCGGCGCAGCCCGTCGTTCAGCGCGCGGGCGTTGCTCTGCTCGATGGTCAGGATCGAGGTGGGCCACCAGGCGAGCGACTTGAATTCCCGGTCGGACATGGGTTGTGCCTCCTTAGGCCAGCGCCACCTTGGCCGCCGCACTTTCCCAATGGAAGCCGTCCTGCGACGGCACCAGCCCGTTCGCCACCATCGGCAGCTCCTTCGGCCGCTCGCCGCCGAAGGCCGCCTGCATCTGCAGCTGCGAGATTTCGCTGGTGAAGCCCTGCATGAACTTGGCCGGGTCGAACTTGGACTTGTCGAACTCGGGCGCCACGTCGGGCTTGACCTTCTGGTTCGACAAAATGCCCTGGAACCAGTCGCCGAAGCCGGCGCGCGCCTGGAAGTACTCGGCCGACTTGAACAGCGGCTCTTCTTCCGACGACACGCCGGCCACCAGCCGCACGAAGGCCTCGTTGCCGATTTCGTCGGTGTTGAGGATCTTGCGCGCCTGCCAGAAGTACGAGTCCTCGTCCTGGTGCATGTCGTAGAAGGCGGTGAGGAACTGGTAGAAGTTGCCGTACTCGCGGCGGTAGCGCCGCTCGAACTCGGCGAAGCAGGCGTCCTCCGGCTCCGCGCCCTTCAGGCAGGTGTTGATGGAGCGCGCCGCCAGCAGCGCGGAGTAGGTGGCCAGGTGCACGCCCGAGGAGAACACCGGGTCGATGAAGCAGGCCGCGTCGCCCACCAGCGCCAGGCCCGGCTTCCAGAAAGCGGTGTTGCAGTACGAGTAGTCCTTGCGCACGCGCAGGCCCGAGTAGGTGCCCTCGGTCACCTGCTTCGCGCCGGCCAGGTATTCCTTGATCATCGGGCAGGCATCCACGAAGTGCTTGAACGCCTCGTCGTGGCCGCCGTGCATGATCTTGGAGGCGTCGCGCGACACCACGGCGCCCACGCTGGTCAGCGTGTCGGACAGCGGGATGTACCAGAACCAGCCGTCGCGGAACGCGCAGCACAGGATGTTGCCCTCGTTGGGCGGCGGCAGTCGCTTGCCGTGCTCGAAGTAGCCGTACAGTGCCACGTTCTGGAAGAACTGCGAGTACACGCGCTTGCCGATGTCGTCGTTGTGGTACTGCGCGCCGTTGCCGCCCGAGTCGACGATGTAGCGCGCGGTGGCGGTGCGCTTGTTGCCCTGGTCGTCGACGTAGTGGACGCCCGCCGCCCGGCCGTCCTCGAAGAAGATCTTCTCCACCGTGTGCTGCTCGCGCACGTCCACGCCCTTGCGGCGGCTGTTGTCCAGCAGCATCTTGTCGAACTTGGCGCGCTCCACCTGGTAGGCGAAGCCGCCGGGCGCGTCCGGGTTCTTGGAGAACGCGAAGGTCCAGGGCGTCGGGCTCTTGCCCCAGCGGAAGGTGCCGCCGCGCTTGCGCGGGAAGTTGGCGTTCTTGATCTCCTCGGTGAGGCCCAGCATGGCGCAGATGCCGTGCACGGTGGAGGGCAGCAGCGACTCGCCGATCTGGTGGCGCGGGAAACGGTCGCGTTCCAGCAGCAGCACCCGGTGCCCCTGCATGGCGATGAAGCTCGAGGCCGTGGAGCCGCCGGGGCCGCCGCCGATCACGATGGCGTCGAAGTCTTCGTTTGCGGGATTGCTCATGTCTTGAACCTTTTCACTGGTTGGTTGCTGGAACTGTCTTCAAGGCAAGGGTCATGGCCCGGCCGAGCGCGTCGGCGTGGACTTCGACCATGGTCCGGTGGTTGCCCTTGACGGCAATCTTCCGGATGCTATGGGGAGGCAGGACCCGGTCCCACCCCAAGAACTCGTAGTCCCCGTCTCCCGCCTCCTGTGCCTTCTGCATCTCCTCCTCGGCTACGAACAGATGCACCGGCACGTCCAGCGGGCGCGGCAGGTAGCTGTTGATGGCGTTCTCGTGCGCGACCAGCCGGGCCAGGTACTGGCGCCCTTCGGTGGCGTTCATGCGCGAGATGAAGTGCGGCAGCAGCCCGGCGGCGGCGCAGCGCCCGAACAGGTCGTCGTAGGGGATGTCGCCGGCCAGGGGCCCCAGCGCGTCCAGGGCCTGGCGCTTCTCCGGCGACTCGCCGGCCCGCGCCTCGCAGGCGAACAGCAGGATGCCGTGCGGCGTGGTGGGCCGCACCGGCGCGGGTTCGTCGGACCCGGCCACGGTGTCGAGCAGGCCGAGGAATTCGACCTCCTCGCCGCGCGCGCGCAGCTGCGCGGCGATTTCGTAGGCCAGCATGCCGCCGAACGACCAGCCGGCCAGCCGCACCGGCCCCTCGGGCTGCACGGTGCGGATGATCCCGGCCATGCGTGCGGCGAGTTCCGGCAGGGTCTGCAGCTGGGGGCCGTCCAGCGGCATGCCGGGCAGGCCGTACACCGGGATGTCGGCGCCGATGTGCTGGCCGATCACCGGGAAGTACATGTCCAGCCCGTGCGTCTCGTGCAGCAGGAACAGCGGGCGCTGCGTGCCATCCTTGCGCACTGCCACGATGCTGTCGTGCAGGTCGTCCAGCACGCGCTCCAGTGCCTGCGCCTTCAGGTGCGCCGCCAGCGAGGCCACCGTCGGGTGCGGGAAGATGTCCATCACGTTGATGCGCAGGTCGTCGCGCCGCAGCATGCCCACCACGGTGGGCAGCAGCATCGAATGCGCGCCCAGCTCGAACACGTTGTCGTGCCGGCCCAGGCGATCCAGCTTCAGCACCTCCGACCAGACGCGCGCCACGATCTGCTCGAGCTCGCCTTCGGGCGGCTCGTGGCGCCGTTCGGCCTGCGCGGCGCCCCCGGCGTCGGGCAGCGCCTTGCGGTCGAGCTTGCCGTTGGGCGTGAGCGGCAGCGCATCCAGCCGCACGTAGGCCGAGGGCACCATGTGGTCGGGCAGCAGCGCCGCCAGGTGCGTGCGCAGCTGCCTGGCCATCTCGCGGTTGTCGGAATCGTCCGCGGGCTGGTCGCCGCCCAGGATGTTGGAGAACACCTGGTTCCAGTCCAGGTCGTCGGTGGGCAGCGATTCGGTGTAGTAGGCGACCAGCCGCTTCTCTCCGTCCTCGCCTTCCTGCGCCAGCACGGCCGCTTCGCGCACCGAAGGGTGCTCGGCCAGCCGCGCCTCGATCTCGCCCAGCTCGATGCGAAAGCCGCGGATCTTCACCTGGAAGTCGTTGCGCCCGAGGAACACCAGGCTGCCGTCGGCCTGCCGGCGCGCCAGGTCGCCGGTGCGGTACATGCGCGCGCCGGGTTCGGAAGCGAACGGGTCGTCGACGAAGCGTTCGGCGGTCAGCTCGGGGCGATTGAGGTAGCCGCGCGTCACGCCGGCACCGCCGATGCAGAGTTCGCCGGCCACGCCCAGCGGCACCGGCCGCCCGCGCGCGTCGAGCAGGTAGATGCGGGTGTTGGCGACCGGGTGGCCGATCGGCACCACGTCGGCTTCCTCGCCGGTGCAGCGGTGCGCGGCCGACCATACGGTGGTTTCGGTCGGGCCGTAGGCGTTGAACACGGCGCGATCGCGCGCCCAGGCGGCCACGACCACCGGATTGGGCGCTTCGCCCGCCAGCACCAGCGTGGCCAGCCGCGGCAGCACCGGGTTGCCGGGGGAGGGCAGCGGCATGGTGGCGGCCAGCGCCGGCGGCAGCGTGGCGTGCGTGACGGCGTGCCGTTCCATGTACCCGGCCAGGGCTTCGCCGGACCAGCGCTCGGGCGAGGCGGGCGCCAGCACCAGCGTGGCGCCCGGCACGAAGGCCATCACCAGCTCGAACGCGCAGGCGTCGAAGCTCTGGGATGCGAACTGCAGCACGCGGCTCGCGGGCGACAGGCCGAACAGCGCGCCCTGCGCCGCCGCCAGGTTGGCCAGGCCGCTGTGGGTGGCCATCACGCCCTTGGGCTGGCCGGTGGAGCCCGAGGTGTAGATCACGTAGGCCAGGTGATCGGACGTCAGGCCGAGCGAGGCGGGCGGCAGGTTGGCGTCGGGCGCATCGGCCCAGGGCGGCTCCTGCGCATCCAGCTCCACGCAGCGGTACGCCACGCCGTCGCCCAGCGCCTTGGCGCCGACGGCGTCCAGCAGCACCACGGTCGGGTCGCTGTCGTGCAGCAGGAAGTTCAGGCGCTCGCGCGGGTAGTCGGGGTCCAGCGGAACATAGGCGCCGCCGGCCTTCAGCACCGCCAGCAGGCCGGTAACCAGCCCGAAGCCGCGCTCGGCGCAGATGGCGACCCGCGTGTCCGGCCCGACGCCGAGATCGCCCAGGTAGTGCGCGAGCCGGTTGGCCCGCGCGTTGAGCGCGCCGTAGGCCAGGCTGCCGTCGCCCTGCACCAGCGCCACCGTGTCCGGCGCACGCGCGGCATGCGCCTCGAAGGCTTCGTGCAGGCATTGCCCGCGGGCGAAGGGCAGCCCGGTCGCGTTCCATTGCGCCAGCAGGCGCTGCCGTTCGGCCGCCGGCAGCACGTCCAGCGTGTCGAGCGGCGTCGCCGGCGCCTTCTCCAGCGCGTCCACCAGCTGCGCCAGCGCGGACTGCATCAGGCCGCAGACACTGTGCGCGTCGGCGCGCGTGTCCACGTGCACCGTCAGCTCCAGCGCCTCGCCCATGTCGTCCACCGCCATGATCAGCGGCAGCTCGCTCTGGTGGTCGCCGCTGGCCACGCCCAGTGCGGCGTAGGGGTTGGCCTGGCGCTCCGGCGCCTGGGTGGTGGCGCTGTAGCGGTAGTTGAACGAGGCGTTGAACAGGGGAGTGGGCGCGGCGATGGCGCTGCAGCGCTGGGCCAGCGCCAGCGGCGCGTGCTCGTGGCGCAGCAGCTCGGACAGCAGCCGGTGCACCGCGCCCACCGCTTCGCGCACGCCGGCCGCGTCGACGCGGATGCGGATTGGCAGGCTGTTGAGGAACATGCCCAGCACGCGGTCGGCGCCCTCTCCGCCGTGCATGCGGCCGAACAGCAGCGTGCCGAACACCACGTCGTCGCGGCCCGACACGCGCGCCAGCACCAGCGCATAGGCCAGGTGGCACAGCGTGGCCACGCTCACGCCGGCGGCGCGCGCGGCAAGCCGCAGGCGCTTGGCGAGCGCGGCGTCGACCTGCTCGGTGAGCACCGCCACCTCCGACAGCTGGCCCTGCAGGTTGGCCAGGCCGAACGGCGCCGTCGGCTCGTCCACGTCGCCCAGCATCTTGCGGAAAAAGGCCTCGTGCTCCTCGCGCGGAATGCCCAGCCGCGCCTGCGCCACGAAGTTGCGGAACGGCAGCGGCGGCGGCAGCTGGCCGGCCTGGCCGATCAGGTGCGCCACCACCTCCTCGTGCAGCAGCTCGTTGGTGGTGTGGTCGCCCCACAGGTGGTGGGTGGCCTTCAGCATCAGCCAGCGCCCGTTGGCGGCGTCGTGCGCCACGTGCAGCCGGATCAGCGGCGCTTGCGCCAGGTCCATGCGGTGGTGCTTCGGATCGAACCGGCGCTGCAGCTGTTCGGCGACGGGGCCGTCCGCCGGGTCGAGCTCCAGCTGCTCCACGGCCAGCGGCGCCGCGCGCCACACCACCTGCAGCGGCTCGGGCAGCTCGTCCCAGACGTAGGCGGTGCGCAGCACGTCGTGGCGGTCCACCACGGCCTGCAGCGCGCGCACGAAGGTATCGACCTGCGCGCGGCTCTCGAACGGGATCACGGCCGTCTCGATGTACATGTCGCCGCGCGCCGCGGTCTGGTGGTGCAGCAGGATGCCTTCCTGCAGCGGCGCGAGCGGGTAGATGTCCTGCAGGTTGGCGGCGCCGCCCGGCACGGTGGCGACCACGCGGTCGACCTGCGCCTGCGTGAGCCGGACCAGCGGCAGCATCGCCGGGGTGATCGCCCGTGCACCGGCGGCAATCGCGTTGGGCGGCACCACGAATTGCGCCGCGCGCGCGGGCCGCTGGCCGCCGTTGCGGATCAGCGCGATCAGCTCGGGCTTGTTGTCGCGGATGCGCTGGATCAGCGCCTGGTCGCTGAGCGCGTTGCGCTTGCCCTGCACGACCAGGTCGTCCTCCTGCACCGACAGCACCACGCCCTGGTCCTGCAGATAGTCGAGCACTTCGGCTGCGTTCATAGCTTGATCTCCATGTCTTCGGTGGCGGCGGCGAAGGCCGCCAGGGTGGGGGCTGCGAACAGGGCGCGCACGTCGGCCGAGAGGCCGTGGCGGCGCATGTTCTCGATCATCCGGATCACCTGCAGCGAATGGCCGCCGAGGGCGAAGAAGTCGTCGTGGCGGCCGATGCGCTCGACCTGCAGCAGCTCGGCCCAGATGGCCGCCAGCAGCGTCTCGGTCTCGCCCTGCGGCGGCTCGTAGGCGGTGGCGGCATAGGACTGGCCGTCTGGCGCGGGCAGCGCGCGGCGGTCGAGCTTGCCGGCGGCGGTGAGCGGCATCTGCGGCAGGCGCACATAGGCGGCGGGCACCATGTAGTCGGGAAGCGCACCCAGCAGCCCGGTGCGCAGCGCCTCGGCGTCGATGCCTTCGTCGGCCACCACATAGGCCACCAGGCGCTTGTCGCCGGCGCTGTCCTCGCGCGCCAGCACCACCGCATCGTGCACGCCCGCCTGGCGCACCAGCGCGGCTTCGATCTCGCCCAGCTCGATGCGAAAGCCCCGGACCTTCACCTGCAAGTCGTTGCGTCCCAGGAATTCCAGCTCGCCATCGGGCAGCCAGCGCGCGAGGTCGCCGGTCTTGTACATGCGCCCGCCGTGGAACGGGTCGTCCAGGAAGCGCTCGGCGCTCAGCTCCGGGCGGTTCAGGTAGCCGCGCGCCACGCCGGCGCCGGCGACATACATCTCGCCCGCGACGCCGGCCGGCGCCGGCCGGCGCTGCCCATCGAGCACGTAGACCCGCAGGTCCGGGATCGGCTGCCCGATCGGGCTGGCGCCGGGCTGCTCCAGGTCGGCCGCCGACAGCGGGCGCCAGGTCACGTGCACCGTGGTCTCGGTGATGCCGTACATGTTGACCAGCTGCGTGGCGGCATTCGCCGGGCGTTGGAACCAGGGCTTGAGCGATGCCGGCTCCAGCGCCTCGCCGCCGAAGATGACGGTGCGCAGCCGGTGCGCCAGCACGCTGTCGGCCTGCGCCGCCATTAGCTGGCGGAACGCGCTCGGCGTCTGGTTCAGCACCGTCACGCCGGCCTTGCACAGCAGCGCGTAGAAGGCGGCCGGGCTGCGCGTCAGCGCCTGCGGCACCACCAGCAGCTGGCCGCCGTGCAGCAGTGCGCCCCAGATCTCCCACACCGAGAAATCGAAGGCGAAGGAATGGAACAGGGTCCAGACGTCGTCGGGGCCGAAATCGAACCAGCCGCGCGTGGCGGCGAACAGGCGCGCCACCTGCCGGTGCTCGACCAGCACGCCCTTGGGCTGGCCGGTGGAGCCGGAGGTGTAGATGACGTAGGCCAGGTGGGCCGGCGTGGCCAGCGGCTCGGGCCGGTGCGCGGGCAGGCCGGCCCAGAGCGCCGCATCGGCCTCGAGGTCGAGCATGGGAACGCGCACGCTCTCGAGCTCCGCCGGCACCTCGCCATGGGTCAGCAGCACCAGCGGCGCGCTGTCGGCGAGCATGAAGGCCAGCCGCTCGGCGGGGTAGGCCGGATCGAGCGGGACGTAGGCGCCGCCGGCCTTGAGGATGGCGAGCAGCGCGGCCACCATCGGCGCACCGCGCTGCGCGCACACGGCCACGCGCGTGTCGGGCCCGACGCCGAGGGCGCGCAGGTGGTGCGCCAGGCGGTTGGCGTAGGCGTCGAGCTCGCCGTAGGTCGATTGCCCGCGCTCGTGCAGCAGCGCGGTGGCCTGCGGGCGCTGCGCCGCCTGGGCTTCGAACAGTTCGTGCAGGCAGCCCGGCGTGTGCTCCGGCCGCGTGGCGGCGCGGCTTCCCCCGGCCAGCAGCTGCGCGTGCTCGGGCGCGGGCAGGACGTCGAGCCTGTCCACCGGCATCTCGGGTGCGTCGTCGAGCGCCTGCGCGATCTCTTCCAGCGCGCGCTGCATGAAGCCGCAGATGCGCAGCGGGTCCAGCGGCTGCTGCACCTGCGCGGTCAGCCGCAGCCCCTCGCCCTGGTCGTCCACGAACAGGCAGAACGGGTAGTTGGTGCGTTCCCCGGCCTCGTCCAGCACGCCGCGCGACGGTGCCTGCACTTCCGGCGGCGGCGCCGGGCTGTGCCGGTAGTTCAGCAGCGCGCTGAACAGCGGCGCCGTGCTGGGCAGCGCGCTGCAGCGCCGCGCCAGCTGCAGCGGCGCATGCTCGTGCCGCATCAGCTGCGCGAGCAGCTGGTGCACCGCGCGCACGCTGTCGCGCACCCCCGCCTCGCCGATGCGCACGCGCAGCGGCAGCGTGTTGAGGAACAGGCCGAGCACCCGGTCGGCGCCTTCGCCTCCCTGCATGCGGCCGAACAGCACGGTGCCGAACACCACGTCGTCGCGGCCCGAGACGCGCGCCAGCACCAGTGCCCAGGCCAGGTGACACAGGCTCGCCGTGCTCACGCCCAGCGCGCGCGCCTGCCGGCGCAGCCGTGTCGCGAGAGCGCCATCGAGCTGCTGCCAGCCGGTGGCGAGCCGCGAGCCGTCGCCGCGCACGTCGTCCAGGCCGAACGGCGAGGTGGGCTCGTCGACGTCGCCCAGCATGCGGCTGAAGAAGGCCTCGTGCTCCGCCGCCGGAATGCCCAGCCGCGCCTGCGCCACGAAGTTGCGGAACGGCAGCGGCTTCGGCAGCCGGTCGGCATGGCCTTGCAGCAGCAGCTGCATTTCCTCGTGCAGCAGCGTCATCGTCGTGTGGTCCGCCACCAGGTGGTGGAACACCAGCAGCAGCAGCCAGCGGCCGTGCTGCGCGTCGTGGGCCGCATGCAATTGCAGCAGCGGCGCGCGGCGCACGTCGATGCGGTGCCGCCGCGGATCGAAGCGCGCGCGCAGCTGGCCGCCGACGTCGCCGTCCACGGGATCGAACCGCTCCTCGTGGAAGGGCAGCGGCGCATGCCGCCACACCACCTGCACCGGCTCCGGCAGCCCTTCCCAGGCGAACGCGGTGCGCAGGATGTCGTGGCGGTCCAGCACGGCCTGCAGCGCGGCGCGGATGGCGTCGACGCGTTCGCGGGAGTCGGTGCCGAACAGCGTGGTCTCCAGGTACACGTCGCCCGCGTCGCCCATCAGGTGGTGGAACAGGATGCCTTCCTGCAGCGGCGCGAGCGGGTAGATGTCCTGCACGTTGGCGGCGCCGCCCGGCACCGCGGCGACGATGCGCCCGATCTGTTCCGCGTCCAGCGCCACCAGCGGCAGCATCTCAGGCGCGATGGCCTCGCAGCCTTCGGGAATGCCGTTGGGCGGCACCTGCACCAGGCCGCTGCCGCCGTGCGTGGCCGCGGCCAGTGCCGACAGCGTCGGCGTGCCGAACAGGGTGCGCACGTCGACCGCCAGGCCGGCCTGGCGCATGCGTTCGGTCAGCCGGATGGCCAGCAGCGAATGGCCGCCGAGCGCGAAGAAGTCGTCGTTGCGGCCCACGCGTTCGACGCCGAGCACCTCGGCCCAGATCCGGGCGAGCAGGGTCTCCGCTTCGCCGCGCGGCGCTTCGTAGGCAAGAGCGGTGGCGGCGTCGGTGCCCGGCGCGGGCAGCGCCTTGCGGTCGAGCTTGCCGCTGGGCGTGCGCGGCAGCGCGGCCAGCGGCACCCAGGCGCTGGGCACCATGTGCGCCGGCAGTTCGGCCGCCAGCGCCGCCTGCAACGCATCCGCGCCGAAGTCCGCGTCGCCGGCCCAGTAGGCCACCAGGCGCTTGTCTTCCGGATGGCCGGGCCGGTCGGCGCGCGCCAGCACCACGGCTTCGCGCACGCCGGGCTGGCGCAGCAGCCGTACTTCGATTTCGCCCAGCTCGATGCGGAAGCCGCGCAGCTTGACCTGGAAGTCGTTGCGCCCGACGAACTGCAGGCTGCCGTCGGGCAGGTGGCGGGCCAGGTCGCCGGTCTTGTACATCCGCGCACCCGGCGCGGCACTGAACGGGTCCGCGACGAAGCGCTCGGCCGTCTGCTGCGGCCGGTCCAGGTAGCCGCGCGCCACGCCGGCGCCGGCGATGCACAGCTCGCCGACAACGCCGGCCGGCACCGGGCGGCCCCGCGCATCGAGCAGGTAGATGCGCGTGCCGTCGACCGGCCGTCCGATGGACGTCCAGCCGGTGGGATCGTCGCCGGCATCGTTCAGCGTGGCGTTAACGGTGGCCTCGGTCGGGCCGTAGGCGATGGCCAGCCGCGGCCGGTGGCCGGGACGCGCGAACCAGCGGGCCAGCGCGACTTCGCTCACCGCTTCGCCGCCGACGAACAGCTGGCGCAGGGCGTGTGGAATCGCCGCCTCGGGGTCGTGCGACAGTTGTTCCCAGAAGCGCGTCGGCAGATCGGCGACGGTGATGCCGTGCGCCTGGCACAGCGGCCAGAAGCGAGCGGCGCCGGCCAGCCAGTCCCCGGTGCGCAGCACCAGCGCCGCGCCCGAGGAGAGGGTGCAGAAGATCTCCTCGACCGACACGTCGAAGGCCATCGAGGCGAACTGCAGCACGCGGTCTTCGGGGCCGAAGCCGTAGCGCTGCGCCATCGCCGTCACCAGATGCGCCGCCTGGCGGTGCTCGACCATCACGCCCTTGGGCGTGCCCGTCGAGCCCGAGGTGTAGAGCACATAGGCGAGGTGATCGGGGCGCACGCCGCATGCGGGGTTGTCGGCGGGCTGGTCCGCCCACTGCGCCGCATCGGTGTCCAGGTCCAGTGTCGGCACGTCGGCGTGGCGCAGCGCGTCGGGCACCTCACCCTGGACCAGCAGCGCGACGGCGCCGCAGTCCTGCAGCAATGCGCGCAGGCGATCGGCCGGATAGTCCGGGTCCAGCGGCACGTAGGCGCCGCCGGCCTTCAGGATGGCGAGCATCGCCGCCACCATGGGCATGCCGCGCGGCATGCACATCGCCACGCGGCTGTCGGGCGCGATGCCGAGGGCAAGCAGATGGTGGGCCAGGCGGTTGGCCTGTGCGTTCAGCGCGGCGTAGTCGAGCTGCATGCCGCCATGCACCAGTGCAGTGGCCCGCGGCGTGCGCCCTGCCTGGGCCTCGAACAGCGCGTGCAGGCGTTGTCCGGGAGCGGCCTCGGCTTCCGGTGCATTCCACTCGACCAGCACGCGCCGGCGCTCCGCCGGCGGCAGCACGTCCAGGCCGTGCAGCGGCGCGGCGCTTGCCTGCTCCAGCGCGTCGGCCAGCTGCTCGAACGCGCGCTGCACGAGATCGCAGATGCGCTGCGCATCGAGCTGCGGCGGCACCAGCGCCATGATCCGCAAACCGTCGGCGCCATCGTCGTCGATGTCCAGGCTGAAGGGATAGTTGGTGCGTCCCTCGCCGCCGGTCTCGGGCGACTCCGCCGCCTGGCCCTGCCGGAAGTTCAGCAGCGCCGTGAACAGCGGCGCCGGCGCGGCGACGGCGCTGCAGCGCTGCGCCAGCACCAGCGAGGCATGCTCGTGGCGGGCCAGCCGCGCGAGCTGGCGGTGGAGTTCGCGCAAGGCCTCCTGCGCGCCGTCTTCGCCCAGGCGCACGCGCACCGGCAAGGTGTTGAGCATCGGGCCCAGCACGCGGCCCGCGCCAACGCCTGCCTGCAGGCGGCCCGACAGCACGGTGCCGAACACCACGTCGTCGCGGCCCGCGGTGCGCGCCAGCACCAGTGCCCAGGCCAGGTGGCACAGGCTCGCCATGCTGGCGCTCGCGCCGCGTGCGCAGGCCCGCAGGCGCCGCACCAGCGCCGCATCGAGCCACCGCGCGGCCGAGGCCGGTGCCGCGCCGCCACCCCGCACGTCGGTGATGCCGAACGGCGCGGTGGAGTCGCCCACCTCGCCCAGCAGGTCGCGGAAGTAGGCTTCGTGCTCTTCCTGCGGCACGCCCAGCCGCGCCCGCGCCACGAAATCGCGGAACGGCAGCGGCGGCGGCAGCTGCGCGGCCTGCCCGGTGAGGTGCGCATGCACCTCCTGCTGCAGCACGGCCATGCCCGCCAGGTCGATCGCCAGGTGGTGGAACAGCATCAGCAGCAGCCAGCGCCCCTGGGCCGCGTCGTGGGCCAGATGCAGCGCCATCAGGGGCGCGCGCCGGATGTCGATGCGGTGGTGCCGCGGGTCGAAGCGGTGCCGCAGCTGCTGCGCCACGTCATCGCCGTCGATGGCGTGTTCCTCGACCTTCAGTTCGGCGCGCCGCCACACCACCTGCACCGGTTCGGGCAGGCCTTCCCACAGCACCGCCGTGCGCAGCACGTCGTGCCGCGCGGCCACCGCCTGAAGCGCCTGCACGAAGGCGTCGACCTGCGCGCGGCTGGCGAACGGCACCAGCAGCGGCGCCAGGTACATGTCGCCTTCGCCGTCCATCAGGTGGTGGAACAGCATGCCCTCCTGCAGCGGCATCAGCGGGTAGATGTCCTGCACGTTGGCGGCGCCGCCCGGCACCATGGCGGCGATGCGGTCGATCTGCATCTGGTCGAGCGTGACCAGCGGCAGCATGTCCGGTGTGATGGCGCTGCAGTCCGGGGGAATGCGGTTCGGCGGCACCGCGACGACGCCGTCGCCGGCGCGCACCGGGGCGACGTAGGCGCCCGACTTCAGCAGCGCGACCAGCGCCGGCTTGTGCTGGCGCAGCTGCGCCAGCAGCGCGGGCACCAGCGCGTGCGATTCGCCGCGCACCGCCAGCTCGTCGCCCTTCAGCGCGAGGACGATCTCGCGGTCGCGCAGCTGGTCCAGCAGTTGCGCGAGGCTCATGTCGGTGGTCGTGCCGGTGTCTTCGGCGAAGCCCTGGCTCACAGGAGCACCTCCTGCACGAGCCTGGCGGCTGCGGCCAGCTGCCACAGCACCGGCGTGGTGAACAGCGAGCGCACGTCGGCTTCGAGGCCGGCCTGCCGCATGCGGTCGACCAGCGCGATGGCCAGCAGGGAGTGCCCGCCCAGCGCGAAGAAATCGTCCTGCCGGCCGACGCGCTCCACGCGCAGCAGCTCGGCCCAGATGCCCGCCAGCAGAATTTCCGCCTCACCCTGCGGTGCTTCGTATTCCGCCGTTGCCAGCGCCTGGCCGTCGGGCGCTGGCAGGGCCTTGCGGTCGAGCTTGCCGTTGGGCGTGAGGGGGAAGGCGTCCAGCTGCACGAAGGCGGCGGGGACCATGTAGTCGGGCAGGAGGGTGG